>NZ_CP007754.1:0-1200000 GCF_000757865.1 Prochlorococcus sp. MIT 0801 | reverse complement strand
CTAAAAAAAGAAATCTCTATTGATAACGCTGATGTCTCAACGGCTGGCTATTTAACTAATACCAAAGTTGAAGCAGCACTATCACAACTTAAAGACGATCAAAGTAATTATCTATTAAATCCTTATGGTGCATCTTTAGGTGATTCAAGGATCAGCGGTAGACGTTTAGTTGTTAGCAACAATGTTCCAAGCAACTTATCTAAAGGCACTGGATCAAATTTAAGTGCAATTATTTATGGAAACTTTGCAGACTTAATGATTGGAATGTGGGGTAACTTAGAAATTCTTGTTGATCCATATACAGACTTTGCAAAAGGAACAACAGGTATTAGAGCCTTACAATCAATCGATATAGCTGTTAGGCACCCTCAATCATTTGCTGCAATGGTTGACGCCATTGCTACCTAATTCTTATTACTAAATAATAAATTGGGGGGAGTTTCAGGAGTGTTTCTCCCCCCCCTTATTATTGTCTATATATGGTGTGATGGATCTTCTCTGGCCGTTTTGATGAGGTTACTTTCGGGGCCCAAAATTCCAGTAAGCACAGGCCACTAAATATGGACACGGTTTTACACGGATCTTTAACAGAAAAGCCGAGAAGTATAGCATTAACTACTGTTTACGCAAATGTAAAAAACGTAAGATGAAACAACAAACAAGAACCTTCGAAGTTTTCACTATCTCCCAGACAGCACGATTATTAGGATATAAATCTACTAAAACCCTCTATAGATTGTTAAATAAGGGTAAACTTGATGATTATGTAGTCGAGTCAATTTCAGGAAGAGTATTCTTCCAACTCCAACCTCAAGGATGTATACCTTTAGAACAAAAAATTAGAAGAAATATTCAAAGAAGAGTTTATAACGTGCTTTAAAAAATACACGTCTCAACCAAAACCAGTCATCTCAGTAAAGAGTGCTTTGTTTTCTGCTGCTTCTGCAAAGCCTAAAAGGAGTTCATATCTTGTTTCAGTACCTGCATTTAAATTACCTAGCCAATAGTTATAACCATCTTGGTCATAGTCCCTACCAAGGACATTTGTATAAAGAGTCTCAACATACTTTGCATTAGAAACGTTCTCTCCGTATCGCTCCTTAAATTCTGCAGAAACTAAGAAAGAAGATGCAACTGCTCTTGAATCATTCTCTCCAGAACTATATTTACCAATCCAATACTTCAACCCATCAGGATCTGGAAGGCGTTTGAAAGAAGCGTTATATAAACGGAACATCTTTGCATCGTCTGTGTCTAAACCAGTGACTTGGTCAAATGTCCCTTTGATATCAACAATGGCACTTACATCACGGAAGGAGCTAGTTGTTGCTTCTCCTGTAAATGTTAGTAGAGGATAGCCAGTGATATCGTCATAGCCAGAATCAGTTTTGATCTCATATTTACCATTACCTTTGTTGTAGAACTTATAATCGCTAAAATTACCGCTATAGGTTTTAACTACGTCTACTTTTGATTCTTCTACTGTTTGATCAGTAAATTGAATGTATTCAATATTTTTAAGAGTATCGGTTCCATCGGTTGTACCTGTCGTACGTTGATCGGCTATTTGTAGGGTGTCTGTGCCACGGGTAAAGGAATAGTTGGAGAAGCTGGCGGTATAAGTAACTGTATCTGTACCACCTAGCCCATCGATTGAATCGTTACCACTCGTACTTTGTAAACTATCAGTGCTGGATGTTCCTGAAATGGTTGCGGTGAATTCATCGATATCATTAACAGAAAGCGTGAATGTTTTGGCGTAGGTTTCACCACTACTATCAGTTGTTTGTAAGCGAATGTTGTAGGAAGATTTTGTCTCGTAATCAGGAGAAGCTTTGATTTTTAAAGATGAACCATCAATGGTGAATGAATCATTATCGGTATCACCTGAGCCAGTTACTAAGGAGTAGGTATGCGTATCGGATGAATCAGCATCCGTCGTTGAGAGAGTTGCGACCGTAGAAGCTGCAGCAATATGCTCATTAAAGGAAGAAGATGAGAGGCTGATATTAGATGGAGTTTGATTAGTTAAAGAGGTGTCATTGATTGGAATGGTTATACTTTCTTCATCAATAGAAAAAATTAAATTTTCTATTCCTTCAGTGAGTGCATCAGATTTTAAGCCAAAAGTTATAGTTGTATCTCCATCTGAATCAACTGTGACCGATCCATTTGTTGAGCCAGAACTTAAATCTGAATCTGAAATACCAGAAATTGAATAATTATATGTAGCCCCACCAACAATATGATCAGTGTCTATATTTATGGTGATTGATTCGCCTTCATCGGCTCCAGTTGAAACGACATTATTATTTGCAGATAATCTGACAAATTTTTCAGCCCATTTGTAGATTTCCCATCCATAGTCTGCAAGAACAGCTAGGTCTAAATTTGTTATTTGATACTTCGCTCCCGATTTTCTTTCATACATAAGATTATGTTTTGAATCTCCTAATGCATGATGTGCTTGGGTCAGGTTCCAAGGCATTGAAGTGCCTAATACCTTATTGATATTGGTTCCAGTGACATAGCCATTGTCACCAATAATGTCGAAATCAAAGGGAGAGAAGGTAGGGTTATTTATTGCCCAGAATCCTAAGCCATGAAAAATTTCATGAACCATCACGGCGAAGAAATTCATTTCTCCTGAATTAGATATTGTTGGATTTTCCTCGACTGCATCAAGAGAGTAACTATAGTCATCAACTATGTATGCTGTTTCATCTCCATATCCTTTCCAAAGAACATCAGTTACCCAACTTGAAATCCATGTTCCCGCATCTATTTCCCTTCCATTACTAGCTGTTGTATCTATACCAGTTGTTGCTTCAACATATGCAGCTGTCCTGTATTCTCCTGATTTACTATCGAATACATGTCCTCCATGACAGGCATATGCATTGCCAGTTTCCTCCCAATTCTTAACTGTATTGTTGATATCAAATTCAATACCAATATCTAGTGTTCCCTGCCATTTGAGATATTCTCCAATATATTTAATTGCAGCTTCACCATTTAGGGCTAAAAGGGATTCGCTTACGTTTAAATTTGCAGGTCGATTGATAACTGAGACTGTATATTTGCTTCCAGATGCAGTAACACCACTCAGAGTCATATCAGTCCGATTAAGTGTATAGTTTTTATATTTTTACTATATCAACTTGTCTGAGCCTTTTAGTTCTTAATTGATAAACCCATATCAAAAGTTAAAAAATCTCTTAGTTGCTTCTTTATTTAATCAAGAGTTTTAGCTCAATGTTTTTTTAGTCAGACATCAATCCTTCAAAGCCAATGCCCAATTAGGTGCAACTGAATTAACACCAAGTCTTTGTTTGGCTGCTCCAGACGCAACTTTGACGACAATTCCGTCACAAGGAAGATTCTCAAATAATTCACCAGCCAACCATTCTTTATGCCATTTTTTAACTTGCTTTGGATCTGCAGTTCTATTTGTTGGCGGAATTTCAAAGAACCACGATTCTAATTTTTTAATATCATCAATTTCATTTTGAGTTGATCCAAGAATTTCATAAGCCACGAAAGAAAGCCCCATACCTGTGGGAACTCGCTTTCTTAAATGACCAGCTGCTAATGCTTGGCTTTTAGTTCTACTTAAATTTGGCCCATATAATTCGCCTCTAATTTCTACTGGACTTTCACTTACTGACTCACCAAGTTCAGGCAGCTCCAGAGGAATATTTGCAATAGTTCTAGCTGCCTCGGTTACATCTTTCCCACTCCTAGTAAAGGCTCCTACTAATGTTCCAGATTGGTATCTAAGGCCAAGAGCGCAGCCATCAAATTTAGGCTGAACAATCATGGTTTCATTTCTAGCTTTCTCAGCCCACCATTCGGAAAAGCAGCTATTACCAAGTGAAAGAAGTTTCATACCTTCTGGATTAATTGCAGGATGATTAGGATTTCTTGCTTTGAGTTGTTTAACTAGCTGATCAAATTCAACATCAGATATTTTGGCCTCTCCTTTCCTGTAGCAATCATCAAAATATTGAATTTTTTTGGCTAGGTCTTTGGTGTTCATGCTGCTATCCCTTCAAAGGCAGCTTTATACATTTCGGTAGTTCCATCTGGTTGAAATCTTGCATAATTTTCGAGGTGGACTTCGGCTGTGTGTCCCATTGCTTCAGCAATGTTTTTGATTGGAAAACCCAAAGCATGACTAGCTTTTGCGTATCGATGCCTAAACGTATAAGGGACGAGAACCTCATCGATTTTTGTTGCCTCCTCTCTGTATTGCTTCCATAATTTCCATCCTCTTAGATGGGTTCTAAGTGCCATAGCTGTCTCACCTTCACGCCCTAGAGGTGGCATTTCTTCACCAAGTTGGATTCTTTTTATAAGGTTGAATTCAATGGCTTTCCCATCAATATTTTTTAAAGGAATAGGTGATAGTTTTCTACGTTTTGTTTTCTTACCTTTCTTCCCACCCATGCTTTTCCCGTAAGTACACCAAAGTTCACCATCAATAATTCTTAGATATTTTAATTCTGCTGGCCTTAATCCAAATACCGCTAAAAGTTGGTAGACATATTTCCATTTATCATCCGGTTCGTTTTCTATTAACGAAAGAATCTGAATATCACTTAAGGCATAACCAATTCTTTTATCATCTCTGATCTCTGGAATAACAGCAGGCGGAGCGAAATTCGCGGTGAGCTTTGCATTTAATACTGCCCATTCAAGAAATCCTTTTAATACTCTTCTAGAAATTTGCCTTGCTCTTGATCCTTGTTCCCAAGGCTCCAACGCCTGCATCATTAATTCAGTTCCATTTGTAGGCTTTTTCTTTTTCGCCATCAATCTTTCCACTTGATTTAAAACAGGCGGTTTTATTGCTTTCTCTAATTGCTCAGATGTCTTGTAATAACTTTTTCCCCATGTTTTGGCAGAGGCTTGCGGTACAAATTTTTTATAAGCAGTAAATAGTTCTTCCCAGTTAGTCTCAATTGTTGAATTGGATGCACTGGTGATGTCACAAGCACCAGCAAGCGTTGTTGTTTTTCCAGTATGGAACCTTTTAAATATTTGCTTGATTTCCTCTACTCCAACAGCAAAGCCAGATTTGCTCCATTTATAAGGAAGAGTTCTACTTTCCTTTTTTCCATTAACAAGAACTTCTAATTTAATATTTCCAGCACTTTGCGATACATACCAACCAGAACCTTTGCCAAAGAATTCTTTTAGTTGGTCTTTGTAGTGCTTAACCCATTCTTCTTTTTGCTTGGTTTGTGGCACTTATCAAAACGTTGTAGGCACTAGGTATATTATTGGGAAAAACTTGGGAAAAAGCAACCATATTTTAGAAAGTATTAGAAAGTATTAGAAAGAAACTGTAGATATAATTAGAGTTATAGCTTTAAAGACAAGTTATAGCTTAATCAAACCTATCGCTTTGGGAGCACTAGGTCGCAGGTTCGAATCCTGTCGCCCCGATCAGTCAGAGACAGGTTCCCCAGCCTGTCTTTTTTAATGCAAAAATGAGACTGGGATCTCAGCGGGATCTCCCGAGTAGTTACTTGTCTTTAGTGGCAATGGTTTTGACCTCTCTGTGTTGGTTAGCCCTACCTCAACCGGCCTAGAGGAATAATGAATTTCTAGTTATGTTCCTTGAACATTGGTTATCAGTGAGCATTGATCCAATGAGAGTTAAGGAAGGTGTACTGCATAGCAACTTCCTTTTCTCGCTAAACCTTTTCTCTAATTAGAAATGACTTCAAGTAATAAGGCTGATAATCATTGGTCTGATTATTCCAGAGGATCAAAATTTGGAAAAATAATTGCATACGGCATTGGTGCAAAGCTAACTATTCTTGCAGGATTCCTTTTTTATATGATGGCCAACTAATAAAAAAGGACTGAGCTAAGTCAGTCCTGAGTATTCATCCAAAAATGATTTCAACTATAGATAAGTCAATTATTTAAGATGCGTAGATTTTTTTCGCAGTAGTAACAAATTGCTCGTCTGAGAACACAGCCTCTACTTCGCACATACATCCAAACCCTTTGATCCAAGGAGCAGCGTGTTCCCACATCTTGCTGATATCAGTTGCTTCAGCGACGAAGCTACCTGTTCCATTAAGTGGGTTGGTTACACGCCAAAGAATTTTAAAACCTTCAGTTTCGTCAGCTGGACCACCAGCTTCAAGATATTCAAGAAATTTTTCTCCTCCTGCAAATGATGATTCCTGAGTAGGAAATGCCCAGTCAAGTTTAAAAAGAGCCATTGAAGAAAAATATATTTGAATTTGATTTTTAACGAAAATCGAGATGAAAGATGCAAAAAGTCTTCCAATTAACATCAAGTAACTTTCGAGGTGGCCTCCCGACGGATGAATTTGTGTAGTATTTTCCGTCAACTACATTCTTATCTTCTGTGAGAATATTTAGTGAAATTTTTTAGTGATAATTATGGATGCTCCCGTTCAACACATAAATTTATTCAATGCAATGCTTGCTTTATATGTAATTGGTTATCAAATAACCATTTGCGTTGATTGGAGTTGGATTCCTATGAATAAAGAGGATTACCAACTTCCTTATCAAGATAAATGGAGTGTTAATCAATAATGACTCCTGATATTTTTAATCAAGCAGCAGCTGAATCAAAACAATTTGGCCTTTGGCTTCCGGTAATAGGAGTCATCATTGTTTTTTTAGGAATGAATATGAGAGTTGAAATTAAAATCCAGAAAGAAGAAGAATTTGATAATAAGGATTGACTGAGTCATTTCATTCCTGCGTTTTCGATAGCAATCGGCGGTCAAACGGTGGAGGAATAATCTTATTTGGGCCGTTTTTTAATACCAAACATCTCAGCCATTTTTCCAGTTAAAGCAAAGTATCCAATTGCTCCAAGAAACAAGCTAAAAGCAATAAGGTTCGGAACGATGCCACCAATGATCTGAGCTTCTCCAAAAGTTAGAAAAGTAATCACAACAAAAACCCTGGCCCAGTTATCAGCGAAACTCATTAGGAGGATCGAAATAAATTAAAAATGACTGAAAGAAGCAGGCTGATGGCAATACAGCTAACTACTGGAAAATAAAAAGATGAGTTTTCACTTCGAATAATGATGTCCCCAGGCAATCGTCCTAACCCTATTCGTTTTAAGTAAGGATATAGAACACCTATTGATGCGATCAGTAGTCCTACTGTGATTAGCATTTTTTGCATTAATAGTTCCTTGCAGTTAGGTCGACTGGTAAGAGAAATTCTTTTCTCATTAACCCTTAATCAAGTTCTCTTGTTGAAGTGATTGAGGTGTGATCCTCTAAATATTCTGCTAATTGCATGAAGTCAGTTCTTGGAGCACTTCTATTAGCAACAGATTTGAAAGCTAATTGAGGTGGAGATCCATCGACAAGGTGATACCCCCAATATCGAAGAGCTCTACTTTCTCTAATCTTCACATAATCAGGATGTATAAGTTGACATTTTGGATCGTTCTTTTGATATTCCTTGATTGGCTTTTCAACCAAGGCTAATAGATGTTTATTTCTTTCTTCGTATGATTGAGCTCCGCTATATGAGTTGATCAAACAAAACATTTCAGCCTTGTTATTCATTTTTCTAATATGTTTGAAAGTTCTTGTGATCACATCGCCATTCTTTGCGATACCAAGAGGATTAAGGGTTGTGGGTATTACGCAATAATCAAATTTTCTTATTAGATACTTAGGATTTTCGGAAAGGACAGGAGAGCAATCACAAATAACGACTTTTTCGGAATATGACCTTTCATCCCATTCGTCGGCATTTAAGACAGTGATTGTTGCTCCTGAAAAACCTTTTTTATTGGGGGGGATATACAAAGAAGCATCTTCATCAGAGTCCTGATCTTGAAGAAACAATTTCCTCAAATTCCTGTCAGGATCAAGATCTAGCAGGATTACGTCATAACCCATTATTGCGAATGCACCAGCCAGATGAGCTGCAACAGTCGTTTTCCCAACACCTCCTTTACAAGTGAAAATTCCAAAATATTTGACTGCTTCATCTTTTACATTCTTTTCCTCTATATCCTCTTCTTTCTCTTCTTCAGGGCTTTCTCCTGGGGCTAAATCAGGGTCATAATTCCATTTGATTCCTCTTTGTGAGGAAGTTCCTAGCTTTAGATTTGGCTCTCGATCTGCTTCAGCAAGAGCTAAAACATTTTTGCTATATCCACTTTGCGAGATAAACCATCCACTAGTGAAATTTGAAGCTATTGGAAGTTCTAAAAAAGCAACAAACTTTTTGTATTGACCTGTGTTTTGCTTTGCTTTATGACATTTAACTTGTACAGCGATTCTTTCTTTCCCTTTAATTAATTCAATGTCGTATCCGGGATTGTTTTTTGTTGGCATTACGACTTCGTAGCCCAAAGTCATACATTGTCTTGCTACGACTTTCTCGAAATCATCAGGATCAGTGATTCGTAAGTCTGGCTTCATTTAGGACTCTTTCTGTATGAGGAATATAGATCTCTATACCTTTCTAGCTGATCTAGTTAAAACAAATATCACATAAAAACTTATTCAATTTTCAAACCATACTCTTTAAGCCTCTCAAATAATTCTTTTTTCAAATTACGATCAATTCTTTCTTCAACCTCATTCCAGAGAGCTTGTTCTTCAGCAGATAATTCCTGAGATTTCATGTGAAGTTTTTGAAGGATTGTGGTATGTGTCCTTTGTGAATATTTTGGTTTTTAGCCTTTGCAAAAATAATTAAACAAAGCAGCGTTTTCCATTTGATCGACTTCTTTGCTGTTCCCGGGCAGATCAACTAATTTGCCTTTTTTGATCTCGTACTTTGTCATAAACCAGCCTGGACCAACTTTGTAATAGTTAGTTGGTCCCGTTGTTCTCCCTTTATAAGTTGTTGGACCATGCTGAACTATTTGATCTTTGCAATTGATTTTTCTTTCAAAAGGGTAGGAACCAGAGAGATAAACTTTTTGACCTGTTTTTTGAACGGTGACCTCGGCAAAGGTTGATAGGGCGTTTCTTATAGCTTTTACAGAAAACCAGTCTTCATCTTTTCTGATGGATTTATTTTCTATCATTAATCGATTTGTTTTTGGCTCTCTATTAGGTGACAATTCAGTTGTTACAGTGAGAGTAGTCCATTCTTTATTCCCTTTGTTAACTTGTATTTGACTGTAAGTTTCTCCATATTCAAATTCAAAAGGCGGGAATGGTCCTTCAATTGATTTTGGTGGTAATGGGAGATTCGCAAGTGTTTGTTTATTAATTGCCTCTTCATCAATAATTGGATTTTTTAAAAACTTTGTTATTTGCTTATTCCCGATAGCAAAGTTGAGTCCCTCTGTCCCTTCACCAGATTTGAAGGTAACAACACCAATCGCACATCCACCATTATTAAATACAGGACCACCGCTGTTGCCAGGATTTACAGGGGCATCAATTTGGACAAAATTCTCTCGATCTCTAATTTGACTAACAACACCTCTTGTCAGACTAAATTCGAGACCACTAGGTGCTCCAATCACGACGACATCAGAACCAACTTCTGGCGAATTTTTACTAAGTTTTATTGGTGTTCCTTTCGTTCCAGCGACTTTAATTAATGCAAGATCTCTCTCAAGTTTATCCCCCCCCAAGTTCCCAACTACTTCTGCTCGATCAACTTCTCCATCATTCCATTTAACGTCTACTCGTTTTTTATTACCGACAACATGAGCATTGGTAAGTATATAAGAATGACCTTTGCGTCTTTCAACTACAAATCCACTCCCTTGACTTCCTTCAGAGGTGATAACAACGACGGAATTTACTTTCGATTTAAATAATTCAGCTGGTGTGTATTTGTTCGCATTGCAGTTATCACTTAATACTCCAAAGGACTTAGCTTCTATGAAGAATATTGAGGGTAGAAGAGAAAGAAAGAGTAATAGCCTTAGTTGCATAAACATCATTACTTCTTTCTACCTTTCTAGCTTATCTAGGCCATTCAGACATTAATTATCTTTCCACCTTCAAGAGCATTTATAGAGTTTCTAATCTCTTTGAGTTGCTCAGCGTTCTCTCGATCTGTAATACCTCGATCAATAATCCTAAATAAACTCTCAACAGCTTGAACAACTACATAACCTCTATTGCCCTCGTCATTAATTACATCGATTAATCTTTGTGCCGCTGCAGGTGCTGCAGCAATGAGTTTGCTATGGCTTTGATCTAAAGCGTCTTGTGTTTGACGTTCCAGGAACTCATTTGCATCAGGATGATCTCTGACGTATTTCCTGAGTGTTCGATAATCCATCCCTACTGATTCAGCAGCATCTTTCCATGACGATCCATTGCCTCTGAGAACAAGTGCTCTTTGTACGTGAGGAGGCAGAGGTATCTCTTCTATAGAAGGTCTTCCTTTTCTTCTTGGTTCGAAATCAGTCAAAGTCATTTATTTACTCTCCACTGTTATGGGTAAATCCCATACGGTTAGATCTATTGGAATTATTTCATCTTTAATCATCACCATACGAAGAGTCGGTGGTGCTTGTTCAATCGATATCTGTTGTACCCGTTGACGTAGACGTTCCAGTTCTCTTTCGAATCTCACAGTGCTAGAAATTTTTCTGTAGTTATTTTAGGGTTTTTAAGTTAGAAAAAATCATTTAATTTATGTGTCTACACTTTTAATTTGTACGAACCAGCAAGCACTTGTGGGGTGTTAGTTTTTTGTCATTTATTATTATTGTATCTTTCTCTTCTATTGCACTGGAACGTATTTGGGGATGACATTTTTAATTTATGACATTAATCACACACCCCGCATATTGCAAAACGGTATTCATACTTGGGACGTCCAACGTGTCCTGATTCAATTGGTCTACGTTCTATACCTGTAGCAGCAGCATGAGTAAATAAATTTGCTAATTCTCTTTTTATTGATCTGTCATCTGCTTTAGGCGTAAAGGTTTTTAGAGTTGTAAATGGTAGCCATTCCCCTGCTTTTGATTTAAGTCCTGAATGAAGTTGACTACGAATAGTGTTACGAACGTCGAGCTCTTTAACTCCACCCTCGTCACCAAATAGAGAGTATCTATAGGATTCTTCAGATCCTAGTAGGTTCATAACAAAGCCATTTTCTATTAATCCAGAATTATCTTTGAGATACTTCAATCCATAGATGGGCGATCCATCAAGATGTTCTCCTTTTTTCCATAAACCCCAAGCATCTCTAATTCCATTAACGATGTATGACGAACCAAAGAAGTCTCCTAAAGATGGTTTCCATTTCGCTGCCTCCTTAGTATTCTTATGTGTCCTTTTTTTTAGATGATGATTTACCACAATTGCTGCTCCAGTATCCGCGGCAATACTGTTTAGTTCATACATGTAGAGTCCAATTTCAGCATCATTCATAGCCTCATTACCACCAAATAAAACTCCAAAAGAATCCATTTGGACAAGGCCAAAACCATTGTTATCAATCCACTGTCTTAGGTCTGGAAGTTGGCTTGCAGTCCATTTCCAACACAATTCCCATTGAGCTGGATCGGGTTGCAAGTTCATCCTTTTCCATTTTGTTTGTGCATTAACGTGACTCTCATCACCTTGGATTAATAGACATTTTCTTTTCTTAGTAGTGAGTCTTCCAAATAATGGCTTACCTGTCGTAACTGACTCTGCTGTTTGATAGAGCAACGAGGTTTTACCTGAGCCCCCGTCCCCTGCAAGCATGGATACTGTCCCGCTCATGATGAAATTATCTACAAGTGTCTTCTGGTTGAACTCACCTGACATGACAGCATTGAAGTTGTTTAGTTTTTGATTCTTAGATGACTTCTCCACTTGCAATTCATAAATAAGAGAGCTGAGCTCTTTGGGATTCATCTTCAACTCTTTTTGTAGCTGCTTTAGTCCTAAACGCCTTTGACTAGGTCTAGGGAGTAGTTTTATCTCATTCCAACCTTTCTCTAAGATCGTTAAAGAGTCTTCTGTTTTTGTTGTTATTGAGGGTGGATTTAGTGGAACGTGATTTGTTTTGAGCCACTTGATATGTTCCATGGGTGTTAAATAATCCTCTATATCTGGCTTGTCTTTTCCCTCAATAAGTCTATAAACCACACCAGCTTTCATTTTTATTAGAAGTAAGCGCGCTTCAAATTCTTCAATAGGCTCAATTTCTGCGACGTCGTTTAGATGAATCATCCTTTCGTAAATGGAATAATCTTCCCCAGACGCCTTTGCTTCTTGGATATTGCACTTCATTCGATAATTCCACTTATGAAAATAAGGGTCTTGATGAGTTTGTAGTGCTCCCCAAAGTAAACCAATTAGATTCCAATAATTTCCTAGATAGTCAGGGTGGTCTAAATCAAATAAATAATATTGAGATTCAAGTCGACAATATTTTTTATAGGCTGATCCAACTCTTGGTGGTTCGAAGTCATTTTCGAATAGTTTTTCAATACTTATGGGTTCAAGAATCTCTTCACCTTTAAATGCATCTAGATCTTCATAGTTTGATAGCACTAAGTATTCGGCTTCTCTACACCACTGCTTGAAATGACTAAAAGTACATTCTCTTTTGTTGGACCACTCTTTTGTAAAGTCGTCCGACTTCGCTTGTGTTGGTGCTTTATTGATAGATGTATTTTTCATTAGATGGACCTCTTAGGAGCTTTCCATTTGCTGAGTAATTCCTCAAGTGCATCTAATTTCCATAAATAAGAGCAATTCTTCGTTTGCCCTGTTCTTATGTAATGGATGTTGGGTTTTAAGAAACCATCTTTTTCTAGCTGTACTCTTTTTCGGAGAAGAGTTACAGGATTAAGTCCTAAGGCCTTTGCAGCATTAGAAGTCGATACCCATTGGGACGTGGACATTATTCATTAGTGGTAAAGATTATTATTTGGTGAGGGCTTTCCGCTAGCTCTGCTATTTGAGTTCGGTGTCTTAGTTAGCGTTGCAACTAAAAGCTTTGTCCGATTTAGCTCAAAAACGTGCCTTCTCTATTAGTGGGAGAGTATCCACATCTATAGAAAAGTGCAACCTATTATCTACAAATTATTTTTAGTTAGATTGTGCATGAGAAAGAAGTAGCTATGTCTCAATCGATCAAACTATGATTTTTGAAATGTGAATTGTTAAATAATTAATGTTTGTTGGAAGTCTTTTTCTCTAACCTCAAAAATAACTAATAAAAGGATTAAAGACATGACTATTCAAGTTACTCCTATCTATTCTCGAAGGTATTGGTCGGATCATGCGGACAAAGTTATTACTTCATATAACTCTAATATTGAATCACTGATCATTGAAGACTCTCAGGAAGGTAATTGGAAAATCAATGGGAGACTTGTTCCTTATCGGAAAGACCCTGCAGATGCACATACAACAATAAAAAAACAATGGGGAGTTTTAATCCATAATGACATCTTTCGTATTTGTAGTAGTAAATCTGAAGCTGAAGAATTTAAAGAAAAACTTCTTAGAACAATTGAACAAATTAAATCAATTGGAGATGAAGAATCTATTTCCTATGCGAATCTTTTTAAACTTAGTCAAGGACAACTAGAAGTAAAACCAACAGTTAAAAGAGTTGATTTAGATTAATTGACCACTTGCGAACCCTCGAGGATGTTCCTGAATTTTATAGCACGTTCCATTGATCTTTCTAGCATAGTTTCGGTGCTCCACTGAGCATAGCGAGCGTTATGTACAGGGACACTGTGACCCATAAAAGCTGCAACTTCTGTATCACTTAATTTGTAAATTTGATGTGCCCGCTTGCTATAGGAATGTCTAAAGCTGTAGGGCACAACACCTACATCTGATTTTAATTTTTTCCAGACCTCATTAAAACGTAGGTAATTCCTAAATGCATCACCTGCACCAGCTTTCATTCTTGGTAAAGGATCTCTCTTTTTAATACGTTCCAATAAATGCCATTTCTTCTCCCATTCGGGATGGATCGGCCATAGTCTGCGAGGCCTGGTAATACCTCCCCCAGACTTTTTGCAATAGGTGCAGAACATATATTCCTTGTCATTCTTTTTGATCGTTAGATGCTCATGTCGTACTTCCTCAGGACGTAGGCCATAAGTAATTGCAAGCTTTAGAGCAAAGTCCCACTCCATTGCACGATCTCTTAATCGATGCCTTTTCTCTTCTTTGTCTATGTCTATGGGTAGTGAGCCTAATAGCGCTAAAAGATCGTCATCTTCAATCGCAACTGTTGGACTAGAAGTTTCTTTCTTTTTCTTGGCTGACTTAACTCCTACGTAATCATCGATTGCATTCCTTGGTGGCGCAGACCAATTCTCTGGATTTAGTAAATAACCTGATTTTTTTGAAGTTGCCCATCTTAAAAAAGCTGCAACATGTTGAACTCTGATTTGCCTGCTACGACTTCCAGCTTCTAAAGGCTTAATAGGTTCGGGCTTTTTATTTTTATCTTCGTAGTCACCAATTTGGATTAATAGTTCATTAGCATTGGTAGCCGTTTTCACTATTTGCTTAAACCTTAAATATGTTTTCCCTTTGTCCTTTGGCCTTGGAGGGTTGATTTTTGTATTTGGTCTCCCTCCATATTCTTTATTCCAATTCGCTTGAGTGACATCCCCTTTTTGTTTCACCTTGTAGTGTTCGTATTTTTCCCATGCGGCAAGAAGAAGCATTGGATTTGCCCTGTCTGCTGCACTAGGAACTTCTGTATTGGCTTTGTTGATTCGATCAATAGCTTCGTCTAGTCCGCATATCTTTTTCTTGACCACTAATTCATGTACTTCAAGAACAAGCTCTTGGATCTTCGCTTGCTGTGCCCTCTCCCATAAGACAGGGAGATTTTTAAAGACTCTCGTTCCATCGTCAAACCTGACACCTAAACAAGCCCTTCTCCTGCCTTTTGTTGTGACCTGCCAGTTTGCTCCAACCTCCCCCCTAAGAAAGATCCTCATGCTTTGAACCCAATCTGGTGCTTCTGAACGAGCTTTCATTAAGGATGAAGTCTTTAAAGCGGGATCTCAGCGGGATCTCCTGAGTAAATACAAGTTAAAACAAATAGATATTCATTTCAATTGTTAGTCTCAAACTCATTACAATAGCTAGAATATTTTTAGTCAGGGATTAGATCTTTATACCAGTCTCATGTGTACAACCGATTGCTTTGGGAGCACTAGGTCGCAGGTTCGAATCCTGTCGCCCCGATCAGTCAGAGACAGGTTTCCCAGCCTGTCTTTTTTAATGGGAAATAATAGCGTGGGCAAAACGTGGGCAAAAGAACTTTCTGGCTTGGTCGAAAAGCTAGATGTGGCCTACAGATCGGGCAATGCTCAAGTAAGTGACAAGCAATTTGATCAGTTAGAAAATAGGCTTAAGGAAATTGATCCTCAGAATTCATATTTCCAGCAGAAAATGAAGTTACTTAGTTTGGATAATTATTGCTTTAGCGAATGGTGGGCAGAGAAAGCCAGAAATGAAACCATGATTGTTCAACCAAAATTTGATGGCTGTGCTTTAGGTCTTCGATACCAATCTGGAACCTTAGTAGCAGCATTCACTAGAAGTGGAAAAGATGTACTTGAAGCGGCTAGAACTATTTGCAATCTTCCTGTGGAACTTCCAGAAGATGGAATTGCAGTTTCAGAAGAACCACTTGAGATCCGTGGCGAACTCTATGGGCCAAATCTTTCTAGAACTAAATCCCAAGCTTTGGCTGGAGGACACCTAAGAAAGAAAAACCCAACTGGTGCTGGTCTTAGTTTTGTGGCGTATGAAATTCTTGGAAGTACTGCAGATGAAATTGAAGATATAAAAAAATTAGAATCATGGTTCTTTGAAATTCCGCCAACTAATAGAACTGCTGATCCTCTCCAAGTTAAGAGATGGCATAAAGAATGGCTTGCTGGTGAACTTTTCGAAAATCTCCCAACTGATGGAATAGTCGTCAAAGTTAATTTTGGGAAAACAAAGAAGAGACTTGGAGTAAATTCAAAAGCACCTAATTGGGCTATAGCGATGAAGAATTAGTTGAAGAGCCTTTATTTTTAAAAGTTAAATGCGGTGACGCTGTTCTTTATGAAAAGGACCAAATTGGAAAAGTTCTTACTTTTGTTGGAGGCTCTCGTGATACTGATGCACCCTCACTCTTTCAAATTGCCAACGTAGATTCTGGCGAAATTCGCTGGATTCATGGTGAGGAAGTTACCGAGATAGTTAGCAAATATCAAAAAAATACAATGCTGACTTAACTGCGAATTAAGTATTGCTTATCCAGTAATTAATCTTCCTTAGCCATAATCAAAAAGCAAGGTACCAATCTAAGCAGTGGTCACCAAGCTAAGCAAGGAGGAGTCGTTACTACGGGAAGTCCGGCTCTCTTTGCTTATTTTTCTCCATCACACATTGATTTCTGATACCAGAGATGATGAGACATCTTTTGATCTTTAGTTCTGATTATGTTTAATTGAATCTGAGCTAATACTTGTTGAAGATGATTACTGTCTGCAAGTGGTTTCATTATAAGAATTTAATTATGTTATTTTCTAGCATTTTTTCAGATTTTTTCGTGTAGTCGAAATCACCTATCCACTTTTAGCTATTGCAAGTAGTAAGGCTACAAGCTGGTAATCTGTTCACGCAAATCACCAGCCATTTTTAACTTATCAGAATATCTCAATAACCTGTGTAATCTTTAATACCTGAAGCTAATGAAACGAGTGCTATGTTCTGATGGATGGCTGATTAAATATTGATGACCCGTTTATTTTTATTAATCTTATTTATTGTTTTGATAAGTGCTTGTACAAAGACTTCAACAGAAGTAGGTACATATAAAGCAAAGCCCATTTCATCGACACAAAAACAAAGAGAGACTTGTCTTGATTGGTATGCCTATAGAATTGATACTGCTAAAACCATAGAATTACTCAATCTGAAGACAGAAAAAGAATCAGATTTAATGGTTTATTGTGAGTTCTTTAAGAATGTAGCCGATACGAATTAATTTCTTAAGGAAGTAGATGAATAGTCAGCCCTAAGCTTAGAAAAATCTCCTATTTAAATTCCAATAACTTGTAGCTGAAGAAAGAGCTTCTGCTGATCGTTCTATGCAAACTATTCTTTCTAGCTTAAGTTAAGGTTTGATTTCCATTTATTAACTTTCTCTTATCTTAGAGTTAACAATAGATTAATTTTAAGAAGTTCGACTTCACAAGCACATGTCAAAAAAAGCGAAAGTTTCCAAAAAGTTGAAAACATTATCAACAGTTGTTGGTGCAGTTAGCCTAGCTGTAATAGCTTTCTCTGGCTCTGCTGATGCTTTTTCTCCTACATCTATAAACTTAGAAATAGAAAATCAATTGCATGATTGATAGACACTTGTACTAAGATGTCTATTTTTTTATTCACTATTATTTGGAATAGTCCTCGGAATTTGAATTGAGGTCTTCATATCCATCAGCAATAGCTCTTAGCAAACCTGCGGCATACTCTTTAGGACAACCAAGCTCTTCAATCATTGCGTTCATATCTTCTCTAACACAAATCAAATAATCACTAATGATGTCAATCGCGTGATCATCAGTGGGTTTCCACTTCTCAGTTGGTAATTGTTTTTGGTAGCGTTTTGATTGAGCGCTTTGCAATGGGTCTTCTTTTAGAGAAATGCACCTATTGGTGGTGTCATCCATAGTATTAGTGATTCGAAAGCGTAGAACTTGTTGGTTCTCCATCGACATTATCAAGAATTTTTCAAAACTAAATGTGACCTCCTTTACATGCGCTTGGGCATAGCTTTGTGCTGTGCAAACAATTTTTTAGTTTGTTTTTGAAGGTCTTTTCAATAAAGAGATTCCAGTGCAAAGAAGTACCAAAGTTGACAGTCCTGTTAATGGTGAATAAATAGACTGCAAATTTATAAATCCAAAATTACCTGTATGTAATTTGATCAACCAAAAAGCATCTATACCAAAAGCTAATAAAATGGGGTACAGAGAACCACTTGAAATAGTTAAAAATAATGGAACCGCAAGAATTACTGCAAATCTTCTATGCCATTTCCGACTTGAATATAGTTTTTTCATTATTGATTCGCTCGACGTTTCTTATGTAGCTCTTTTTCGTTTTTACATGGAAGCCATTTATCTTGATTTTTATGTATTCCAATGCAACCAAGTTCAAATGATTCTTTTTCAGCTTCTTGCTCAGAATAAAATGTACCCTTCATATGAGCTTGAGAATAAAGATTGAAAGGAAGAGTTAAGAAAAAGAAAAAAGTGAGAATTTTTAACTTCCTAAGAACAAAACTCATTATTAACATAATAAGTACTTGTCTTAGGGATAAATTTTGTCGAATATTTTTGTTTTACCACTATTACTAAATGAAACTACTTTATAACTTTCATAATTATCGTGAGAATGTGATTCGTGTGAATGTAATTCCATTCCAGGAGAACCATGAGGCATACCAGGAACAGCTATCCCAGAGATACTTGGTTTCTCTTTGAAAAGTTTTTTGATTGATTCAATCGGCACATGTCCTTCAATCTTGTACTCACCTATTTGAGCAGAGTGGCATGATCTTAAATTATTGGGAATTTTATATTGTTTTTTTATTGCTGAGACATCTTCAATAACGTTATCAACAACTTCTAATCCATTATCGCGTAGATGGTTAACCCATTTCTTGCAACAACCGCATGATGCTGATCTGTAAGAAACAACTTTAGGAATATCTATGCTTTTTTGACTTTCAGCACTAATCCCTTGAGGGTTCAATGTATTTACGAAAAGAACACCAGAGAAAGCAAGAGAATTGAGTAAATTCTTCCTAGAAAATAATTTCTTAGATTCCATGCAGATAAAGAATTTTTACCTTCTAATATATTAATACTCTAATTAAATTTTTTTTAAATTGCGTCAAACAAAATCAAACTGCTCTTTATTGCCATTATTAAAAGATTCTCAATAAAACCACTTTCTATTATCCGTACAAACCCAGTATTACGCTAGCTTAACTATGAATTAAGTATTGATTATCCATTAATTAATCTTCCTTACCCATAATCAAAATGCAAAGTACCAATCTAAGCAGTGGTCACCAAGCCAAGCAAGGAAGAGTCGTTACTACGGGAAGTCCGGCTCTCTTTGCTTGTTTTTACTAGCTAATAATTAGATATTAGGTCGCAATATGTTAGGCGTTTGTATTAAGAGTCGCCAATCATATTTAGGCAGCATCATCATTAATTTGATCTTCAACTAATTCCCAACCATTGCTAATTAGCTCTCTCCAAGTTTCTTCTGCACTATTCAAATCTATTCGTCTTGTATTTTTTAACTTTGTTGGACTTCCTTCGATAGTGCAATACCAAAGTTGACTCAGCACACTTGGATAACCTACGGATGATTTGGGATCACGAATAAAGAACAAACAAAAATCTCTTGTTGGAGCAACTAACCAACCTGTAATTGTTGGCAATGCTTCTCTTTTTGGTTCTTTCATAGAACTTATGCATGATACCTATCTCATTGAAAAGATAAAACTATATTGAATGAATCAAACGTGCCTATAGAAACATCATTAGTTTTTCTAATTAAAAACAAAAAAACCGCCCAGTTCTGTTAGGGCGGTTTGATTGTGAGATCAGGCGCAAGTGTTTCCTTGTTTCCACTGCGGAGGATCTCTACTCCTCACAAATTAAAACTATTTGAAAAATCTAGATGTCTCAAGTATCAGTAGATGAGTCTCTTAACTGTCACATGTGCATACTTTTAAATAAGACATTAAAAAAGCACCCTGCCCTGCTTACTGAGTGGATGCTCTTTTGATACAGAACGATGTGCGAGGAGTACTTCCGTTCTGTATTTGATTTATACAACGATCTTTCCTTTGTTGTCTTCAAGAAATGGTTAAGAATCTAAACCTGATTCTTAACCTAATTGAGAAAAATTACATTAACGCCTTCAGGCGTTGGGAAATAGGTTAATTCCAAGTCGAGAGGTCTGTAGTTCCTTGAGATCTTTGCATCCAGGAAATTTTCCAAGTGCCATCAATTTTCTTGAAAATCAATGAATAACTAGATAAATCATTGTTTCGCTCACCTTTGTAGCTAAATGCTTCTTTCAATGTGAATGCAGCAAAGCCCCAATCAGAATTAGCTTCTAATCGATGAATCTTTACTAATTCGGAAAGCTCAATAACCAAATCTGCACTGTCATACATTCCTGCAAGATCCTCTGCGGTTATGGGGTTACCACTTGGCCTGATAGCCAAGAAATCATTTGTAGTGTTAGCGGGTAAAAATGTCTTGTTTTGAGCCCTATCGGTAAAGCCTTGAATAAGTGCTTCTAGTTGCTGTGAATCTGAGGACAATGTTCTTAATGTATTTCGCTAGAGCTTCTCATAATTAGAATAATCATGATGTTTTATTTGATTTATTTGAGCAAATCAGAAAAAGCTAAATCAGCTATAGCTTTTAGCTCTAGGAGGAAATAAATAATCATTATTGTTAACAATGCCAACCAAAGATAGCATTACTGGCACTTCAACTAAAACACCAACAACCGTCGCAGTTGCGGCACCTGAATTGACACCAAAAAGACTTATTGCGGTAGCAACAGCTAATTCAAAGAAATTGGAAGCCCCAATCATTGAAGCTGGACCTGCTATTGATTTTTCTTGATTAAATATTCTCAAAAGAATTGCTGTAATAAAAAAGATCAAAAAGGTCTGCATAATTAAAGGGATAGCTATTAATAAGATTTGGAATGGGTTATTGATAACCTCACTAGCTTGTACTAAAAATAAAAATAAAACAGTTAAAACCAAGCAAATCCCAGAAATTGGCTTCAAAAAATTATTTATCGTATAAATTTTTGCTGCATCATTAACAATTTTTTTGATCAATAAGCAGAATAAAAGTGGTGTAAATACATAAATCAAAACAGAGTTAAATATAGTCCATAAGGGTATTTTGATTTGATTAACACCAAGCAAGAAAGAAGCAATAGGTGCAAAAGCAAATAATAAAATAAGATCATTAATAATAACCTGGACCAAAGTATAGTTAGAGTTCCCTTTAACAAGATTACTCCAGACAAAAACCATTGCTGTGCAAGGAGCAACTCCTAATAGAATCATCCCAGAAATATATTCTGAAGCTTTACCAGCATCAATCCAAGTTGAAAATATATTATTTATAAATAATATAGCTATACCTGTCATAAGTATTGGTTTGATTAACCAATTCACTATTACCGTAATCAAAATCGCCTGTGGCCTATCCTTGATTTTGATAATAGAATTAAAATTTATTGATAACATCATTGGAATTATCATTCCCCATATCAAAAAAGCTATAGGTAGATTGATACCTGTTAGTTCTAAAGAGGAAATATAATTAGAAAAATTAGGAAAGATAGATCCAATAGAGACCCCTAGAATCATGGAAACAGCGATAAAATAACTTAGGTATCGATCTACAAAAGACATTCACAAATTCTAAAGTTAATACTACTGTAAACAACAGCATATAAAGTTTGTTTATGATAATAACTATTTGAAATCAATTTAGATATTTTTTGCATTAATTTCAATGTTAAATATAGTTTCTATATTTAAAAAATAAAATTAATAATAGAAAGTCTAGCAACAATCTTTTGTAGACCCTTGCGAGTTCTCCTTAAGAAGAACAATCCAATCTTGCAAAGAATTTAGAGCTTCAATATTTAAGTGATAATAAACCCATCTTCCGCTATGCCTATCAATTATCAATTCAGCCTCTTTCAAGACTTTTAAATGAAACGATATTTTTGACTGAGCAAGTCCCATCTCTTCAATAAGATCACATACACATTTTTCGCCTGAAGACAAAGCCTCAATGATTTGAAGCCTAAGAGGCTCTGAAAGAGCTTTTAGCAGTTTCTTTGTCTTGTCTGAAACAATTTCGCTGTCAACCGCCGAACTCACAGACAAAAGAGTAAAAATATGAACTCATAGTACAAGAATTTCCAAAACCAATCAACAATGGTTGATATATCAACCATTGTTGATATATGCTGTGTATGTGCTCTATTGTGCGGAGTTTTATGCGCATTGGTATTAATGGTTTTGGTCGTATAGGACGACTTGTTCTTAGGGCACTCTGGGGTAGAGAAAATATAGAGATTACGCATATCAACGATCCATTGGGTGATGCAAAGGGAGCTGCGCATTTACTTGAATATGACTCAGTTCATGGTCGTTGGAACAAAGCAATAAGCAACGATCAAAACAACCTGAATATTGAAGGTCACCCAATATCTTTTTCACAAGAAAGTGATTTCACAAAAGTGCCATGGAAGGAAAAAGGTACAGAGTTAATTCTCGAATGCTCAGGGAAATTCAAAACCCCTCAAACATTAAATCCTTATTTCGATACTCTTGGGATGAAAAGAGTTGTCGTTGCATGTCCAGTAAAAGGAGAAATCCAGGGAGAGGATGCTCTAAATATCGTCTACGGTATTAATCATGATTTATATGAGCCCAATAAACATCGCTTAGTAACAGCTGCATCCTGCACGACTAATTGCTTGGCTCCCGTTGTGAAAGTTGTTAATCAAGCTTTTGGTATCAAGCATGGAAGCATCACAACACTCCATGACCTAACAAATACACAGGTAATCGTTGATTCATTTAAATCAGATTTAAGAAGAGCAAGGAGCGGATCACAAAGCTTAATTCCAACAACAACAGGATCAGCAAAAGCGATAGGGATGATATTCCCTGAATTACAAGGTAAATTAAATGGTCATGCAGTTCGAGTTCCTCTCCTCAATGGATCTTTAACTGATGCTGTATTTGAATTAGAAAAAGAGGTCACGCAAGAAGAAGTCAATCATGTGTTCAAAGAAGCTTCAGAAGGAGAACTAAAAGGAATACTTGGTTACGAAGAAAAACCACTTGTATCAATCGATTATGTCAATGACTCGAGAAGTTCAATTATTGATGCGCCCTCAACCATGGTGATCAACAAAACTCAACTGAAAGTCTATATTTGGTATGACAATGAATGGGGGTATAGCTGTCGAATGGCTGATCTCGTATCACATGTAATCAAGCTAGAAAAAGAATAAAAATAAAAACATGCGATTAACGGCATTGCAACAATATGGAATCGTAACGACCAACTATTGGGCATTCACACTGACAGATGGTGCTCTAAGGATGCTAGTGATTTTTCACTTTCATAGCCTTGGATATACAACGTTAGAAATCGCATTCTTATTCCTTTTTTACGAGTTCTTTGGCGTTATCACTAATCTCTATGGTGGATGGATTGGAGCAAGATATGGATTACGTCTAACATTATGGGTCGGGACTCTTTTACAAATCGGTGCCTTATTGATGTTGATACCAGTTTCGAGTGGTTGGTCGAAACTTTTGAGTGTCATTTATGTCATGGTTGCTCAAGCGATTAGTGGTATAGCAAAAGATCTCAATAAGATGAGTGCTAAAAGTGCCATCAAAACTGTCGTTCCAGACTCCTCAGAAGAAGATGGTGGAAATAATCAATTATTTAAATGGGTAGCTATCTTAACTGGTTCAAAAAATGCACTCAAAGGAGTTGGCTTCTTTCTTGGTGGATTGTTGCTGACCAGTTTTGGTTTTAATAAAGCAGTTGAATTAATGGCTATCGGATTAGGTGTTTCGTTTCTATTGACATTGATTTTGCCTGGAGATATTGGAAAGATGAAAAGCAAACCCATCTTTAAAGACTTATTCTCTAAATCTCAAGGGATCAACGTCCTCTCTTTTGCACGTTTTTTTCTCTTTGGGGCAAGAGATGTATGGTTCGTCGTAGCACTTCCTGTTTTTCTTGAAACGTATCTAAATTGGAATTTTTCTGAGATTGGAGCGTTCCTAGGCTTGTGGGTTATTGGTTATGGCTTTATCCAAGCTTTTGCACCGTCTTTAAGAAATTTATGGGGAAAGAAAACAAGTCCAGGAGTTTCTTCTGTTCAATTTTGGAGTGCTGTCTTAACTGCGATACCTGCGCTAATAGCAATAGCACTATGGCGACAAAGCAATCCAGAAATAGCAATTACAGCTGGATTGATATTATTTGGGTTCATTTTTGCAATGAACTCATCAATACATTCCTATATGGTTCTTGCTTATACGGACAAGGAAAACGTGAGCCTAAACGTCGGCTTCTATTACATGGCAAATGCGGCAGGAAGACTGATTGGTACGCTCTTATCTGGTGTCCTATTTATGCTTGGAACTAATGCCTCTATAGGAATGCAACTATGTTTATGGTGTTCAAGCCTATTTGTATTTCTCTCATTGTTGACTAGTTTACGACTACCACCAGTTTCAAGTGCTATAGCTATTGAAAAAGCCTAATATTCTTATACCAAAAGATTACCTTATCTTTTTCTATAGGATATTTGTTTAGTGATAGTGAGCCCAACATTTTCTGAACTGAGTTCAACTTTTCTGAAAATAGGAGTCTTTAGTTTTGGCGGCCCATATGCGCATATTGCAATGTTTAAAGACGAGATCATCATTCAAAGGAATTGGGTTTCCGAGCAAGAGTTTGACGAAGGATTGGGTATTTGCGAAATACTACCTGGGCCGACATCAAGTCAATTAGCAATCTTTTTAGGGACAAAGATAAAGGGTTTTTATGGAGGATTAATAAGTGGGATATGTTTTTTATTGCCTGGATTTTTCATCATTTTACTTATGAGTCAACTTTGGAGACAAGGACAATCAATTGATAATTTTTCAGATTTTTTGTCTATTCCTCAAATAATTGTAATTTCAATAATTTGGGGGTTTGCTTTAAACCTATTAAAAAATCGTAGTCAAGTATGGCAATGGACAACGGCTAGTTTTGTATTTATTGGGTCAATTATTGATCGATCAACTTCACTACATCTACCTATCACATTGCTTTTATTGTTGGCTGGAATTTTCGGAATCTATCAAAGTAATTCTAAGAGATTCCTGAGCTTTTTCTTTATTCCTTATGGCTTTGAGCATTCTTATTTCGATCTAAAATTATTTGGTTTTCCAAGTTTTTTAACAGCTCCAATATTTCGAGAGGATATAGGCAATTTATTATCGAACTCTTTGAAGTTATTTTATGTATTCTTTAAAGCAGGTTTACTGGTTTTTGGTGGAGGGTTAGTAATTGTTCCACTCCTACAAACCCAAGTAATTGAGATGGGTTGGTTAGATAGTCGTAGTTTTATTGATGCTATAGCCATCGGTCAACTCTCTCCAGGGCCAGTAGTTCTTTCAAGTGCATTTATAGGCTTTCAAGTTGGAGCAAAAGAAGGAACTATTCTTTTAGGAACATTTTTCTCCCTCATCTCAACATTCGCGATATTTTTACCAAGTTTTATATTTATTCTTTTAGGGGAACCTTTAATAAAAAGAATCAAAAATAAAGTGATGATAGATAACTATATTAATGGAGTGTTATCAGGCATACCGGGTGCAATTCTTGCTGTAGTCATACCTATGACGGGTAAGGTTATCGTTGGCAAAGATATCTTTCAAACTTGTATTTATAGTCTAATCTTTTTTATAAGTCTAATCCTTAGTTTTAAACAATCCATAAAGCCTTATAAATTAGTTGCCATATCTATTGTTCTAGGGATGGCAATCCAAATTTTATTTTTGTAGGCATTTAAAATAGGGTAATTTTTTCGCTTTCATCCTATTTATACATTCATCAATTTTATCTAATTCTGTCTTTGATTGATTGGGCTCGTTTGATTTGAGTTTTGTGTTTGACTTAGTAAAACTCCCTTCCTTCTCTTTAACTGCAGTTGTAGTTGTTGGAGTTGATTTGGAATCAGTGGATTTTTTTAAATCTTTTCCACATTCTAAAATAGGCAAACCTTTAGCTTTTTGATCATTAATACATTGATCCAATTTCTCTAACTCTGTTTGATTCATATTTTTAAGTTGATCTTTTTCTGGACAACCCGTTAATAAGAAAAGAAATAACGGAGAAAGTAGAAGCAATCTTTTCATTTTTTCTCTTGTATCTAAAGTAAGATTATCAAATTGTTTTTAAGTTTAATTTAAGAAAAAGATTTTAAAAATTCGTTCAAACAACTGCTAAATAAAATAATCATCTCACCTCTGACTCTCGATCATATTCAAGACCAGCTTCATTCATCCAAGCTGCTTTTGTTTTGCAGTTTTTACCATGCTCCGCGAGATGTAAGCCCTCAATCGAACTAAATAAAACTAGCAGTGACACAGGTATCCACCAGATAGGTGATCCAACTATTTCTTTCCAATTATTTAGTTGCATACTAAAAACTTAGGTTAATAAAAACTTAAACTACTTTTTTTAAGTAGTGGTTAAGAGTGAACAGGAAATAAAAAAAGGAGACTTAAAGTCTCCTTTTCTGATTGTATTAAAAGCTAAGTTTTACTTACCAATACGCTTTACTGCAGCGCGTGATTTTTTAAGAATTTCACCTTTAAGAGGTACGAATCCAAGAGAAGGAGCCTTAGCCTGGGCTTTATCACTTAGCAAGTAGTTAAGTGATTTTTGAATAGCTTTAGTATTTCTACCATTGCCTTTTTCATAAGCAAGAATCCATGTCAACGTAGCGATTGGGTATGCACCCTTAGCTGTTGGGTTAGGGTTTTTACCTGCTAAGTTTTCATCTAAAGTAATTCCATTAAGAGCTTTAGCTCCTGACTCAGTAGATGGCTTTAAATACTCTCCAGATAAGTTTTGAAGAGCGGCAGCCTTGATTTCTCCTTTAATGTATGACTGGTTTACATAACCAATTGCACCAGGAGTATTACGAATTACGCCTGCAACACCTGCGTTACCTTTTCCACCAACACCAGCAGGCCAAGCAATAGATTTACCTGTTCCTAAATTCCATGTCTTAGAGAAAGCTTGCATGGAGTTTGAGAAAGCCTTGGTTGTACCGGAGCCATCAGAGCGATGTGCCCATGTCATTTTTCCTGCAGGACAACCAACTTCTTTCCAATTTGAGATTTTACCCATAGCAACGCGAACAGCTTGCTCTTGAGTCAGCTTAAGGTCGCAATCGTAGTTATAACCAAAGGCAATTGTGCCTCCAACCATTGGGATTTGAACTAATCCACGAGTAACTTTTGCAATATCCTTTGCTTTCATTGGATCATCAGAAGCACCGAAGTTAACGGTTTGGTCAATGAAAGCTTTACGGCCAGAACCTGAACCAACAGCTTGATAGTTGACTCGAGGTCCACCTTCTTTGGCTAAATCAGAAAACCAACGTGTGTAGATTTTAGCGGGAAAGGATGCACCTGCTCCACTAAGACGACTAGCTGCATTTGCGGACATGCCTGCGCCCACTGCAAGCAAAGAAGTATAGATGAGGGCCTTCTTGGCGAAGGTCATGAGGCCTAATAAAAAAACTGGCTCTTATTTCATAGCATTTAATTGATCTAAATATTTATCTTTAAAATTCAAATTAGCAATTCATCAATTTTCCTTGATCTGTTCTTAACCTTTTGATTATCCAAGTTTAATTTTTATTTTTTTTAAGCTCAAGAAATTTCAAAATGACGATTTTTACTCTAAAAAAAATTAATGTTTACTTCGTTGAACCTTAACCAAACCATTACGTAACTTTAGTCACTCCTAAACCTGCATCTTATACCTTTCATTTGGATGTTAAATCCATTACCTTTTTATCTTGTGTGAGGACACGATGAAATTTTTTAAGAGCTTATTAATAGCTCCTGCAGCATTAGGCCTTATGGCTCCTGTTGCTGTTAATGCAGATACTGCATTTAGCCCAACTACAAAATTAAAAAGCAGTGTAAATTTCACTGTTGGTTCTAATACAGATTCAGCAGATGGAGACGAGCTTCATTCTTCATATGAAATGAAGTGGAAAGCTACTACTAGTTTTACTGGTGAAGACAAGCTTGTTGGAAAATTTGAAATTGGAAGTGGTAAAACCTTAGCTGGGGGAATCGATCCTCAAAGCAGTAAGGGCGACGGTAAAACACCAACTCTTACTGATCTTTATTACCAATTCCCTCTTGCGGAAGATTTAACAATAAGCGTCGGACCAAAGATGGATGGAGATCAAGGTCTTGCTGGTACTACATCTATCTATGGTGAGCCAGTTCTATTGGCAGTTGATGGATACTATGCTCTTGCCGGTGAAGGTGGAACAGGTGCAACTATCGCTTATGCAGGAGATAATGGCTGGAATGCTTCTCTTAACATGACAGCTGCTGATGGTGATGATGCAAGTAAGGGAATCTTTGGTGACAATACTGAAGACTATGTAACTGCTCAGCTTGGTTTTGATGGAGATGGTTTTGGTGGAACATTTACATATAGTGATAGCAGTGATACATACACTGCATACGGTATTGGTGGCTATTTCCAGCCAGAATCAATCCCTGTTACCGTAAGTGCTTATTTTGATTCAATGGATCCTGAAACAGGTGAAGAAGATGAAAACTGGGTTGTTGGTGTAGAAGCTGATGCAGGTCCAGGTACACTTGGCGTAGGCGTAGGAACTCAAAAGGGAACTGATGAGAAGCTTACATACGAAGCTTGGTATGACTACAAGATTGCTGATGGCGTCAAGATCACTCCAATGATCTGGACATCAGAAGATGCTGGTGTCGGTGGAGAAGATCTATCTGGCGCAGCTGTTAACGTTAAGTACAAGTTCTAAACTTCTTACTTAAACTTTTCAAAAAGGCCCCTACATTAGGGGCCTTTTTTTATACATAGTTGTTAAACGCCTCTTAACTTGTTGCTAATCAAATTTTTAATTGAAAAAGTTTTTCTCTTAACTTCAGTCAGCTAATAATTAGATGTCTGATTTTTACTCAATGAAAAAAAGGGTTGTACTAGCATGTGGCTCAGCAGTGCTAGCTCTCTTAGCCTCCTCTAGCACAGCAAGTATTGCAGGTTGGCGGGATGCTTCAAATAAGAATTTCAATAGAGTTTCTTCTTTCGCTATCAATAGGAATCTTCCATCTGGTGTAAAGTCCACAACTAAAACATCTGCAGAGACCATCACAGCAACTAAGGATGGAAAAACACTTATCTACACTGATAGTGATCTTGGTGTTGTAGGAATAATAGATATTACCGATCCATCAGATCCTAAAGCTGAAGGGATTATCGAGTTAGACGCAGAACCAACATCAGTTATGGAGCGTAAAGGTAAAATCTTTGTAGGTATTAATACATCTGAAAGCTATACAAATCCATCAGGATCAATAACTTCATACGATCTAAAAACAGGTATTAAGTCAAAAGAATGCAACGTTGGTGGTCAACCTGATAGTGTCGCAATTGCCCCAAGCGGAAAATTTATCGCAGTTGCGATTGAGAATGAAAGAGATGAAGAATTTAATGATGGTGTGATTCCACAAATGCCTGCAGGTAATGTAGCTTTTGTAAAGCTAAAAGGAGGAGATCTTGATTGTGATTCAATGTTCTTCGCAGATGTCTCTGGTCTTTCTGAAATAGCACCAAGTGATCCTGAACCAGAATTTCTAACGATTAATAAAAAAGGTGAAACAGTTGTTTCACTGCAAGAAAATAATCACTTGGTGGTACTAAATAAAAAAGGTGAAGTTATCTCCCATTTTTCAGCAGGTCTAGTAAGTCAAATGGCAGGAATGGATACTAAAAAAGATGGAGCACATACATTCAAGAAAAAGCTAAAAAACGTTAGACGTGAACCAGACGGACTAACTTGGATTGATAACGATCATTTTGCGACAGCTAATGAGGGAGATTACAAGTTAAAGAAAGAAGGTCAGGCAAAAAGAGGAGGTTCTAGATCTTGGACGATTTGGAATAAAGATGGTTCTGTTGTTTATGAAGATGGAAACAGACTAGAAAGAGCTATTGCACAAATTGGTCATTTTCAAGACGATCGTGCTGGAAAGAAAGGAGTAGAACCTGAATCAGTGACTTATGCGAAAATCAAAGGTACTCCTTATATGTTTGTAGGAGCTGAAAGAGCTGGAGTTGTAGCTGTATATGATGTATCAGATTTAAGTCAGCCAACACTCCTTCAACTATTACCATCTGGTATTGGACCAGAAGGATTTGTCGCAATTCCTAAACGTGGTTTAATCGCATCTTCTAACGAAAAAGATTACAACAAGAAAGAACCTGGCTTGGCTTCACATGTAATGACTTACGAGCTCCAAAAGGCAGATGCAATTTATCCACACATCACTAATGAAGGTGGATATGACTTTGTTAGTTGGGGATCGATTAGCGGAATGGTTGATGGAGGCGATGGAAAGATTTATGCCGTTAACGACAGCACATTTTCGTCACAGCCAAGAATTTATGTGATCGATACGAATTACAGCCCTGCCATACTTGATACTGCAATAGACATCAAGTTAAAAGGAAAGACTGCTCCATTTATGGATATGGAGGGAATTACACTTGATGGTAAAGGTGGTTTTTATGTTTCCACAGAAGGATTCAAAGAGAAAGGTGGTCCAGGGATAGAACAAGCTCCAGCTGCTGTTTATCACATCAGCTCAGATGGTGAAATTCTTGAAAAAATAGATGTACCCTATTCCCTTATTCAATATCAAACGAAAGCTGGCTTTGAAGGGATAGCAAAAGTTGGAGATACTCTTTACATGGCACAACAAAAGCCATGGGCGGATGATCCATTTAATACAACAAAAATTGTTACTTACAACTTAGAAAGCAAAGAATGGGGAGCTGTTAACTATGTATTCGAAAAGCAAGGTAGAAAAGGTGGCGTAGGAATTTCCGAATTGACTCATCATGACGGATACCTTTATGCAATTGAAAGAGATAGCAATTACGGTGCAAAGGCTAAATTAAAGTCTATTTTCCGTATCAAAGTTTCTGATATCAATCCTGATCCAATTTCGAATGATACTTCTACACCAATTCTATATCCATTGGTTAAGAAAGAGTTCGTTAAGGATTTGAGATCAGATCTAACTTCAACAGGTGGATTTATTCTTGAAAAAGTTGAAGGCCTAGCTATCAAGAAAGATGGTACCGCTTACATATCAACTGACAATGATGGAACTTCAAAAAAATCAACTGGAGAAACCTTATTCCTAAATATAGGAAAGCTTTAAATCAATCAACTAAGAGAGAGGGTACAGCATATAGATGTTGTACCCTTTTTTTTTTATCCATTAAATTCGATGTATTTAAATTCATGAAGAGAAAATATCTTTTAGCTATTTTTAGTTATCTATTTTTTTGCTTGCTAGAAACATCAAAAGCAGAGGATAAATACTTTTGGCAAGCAGCAAGATACTACATACATAATGTAGAAGAAATGAATAAGGCATGTGATGATATGAGGTCTGAAAATGAATACGGTGTTTCAGCCTTTGTTGATTTTTATATGCCATCACTCCCAGATAGATTCTGGTCTGCAATTGGTAAAAGACAAACTTATTGGTACGAAGAAAATGATGGTAGTTATCTATTAACTGGTGATGCTGTTCGAGACTTGAAAAGACTTATAGCAAGAAAAAACTGTCCAGATATTTACTAAACAATCTGTTTTTGTAGAGGTAATTTGATTTTCATCAAAGTACCACCATTAGTATCATTAGAAGCTTCAATAGCCCCTTTGTGATTAACAACTATTTGTTGAGCTATTGAGAGACCTAAACCACTACCTATACGTTTGTTTTTATACCTAGATGGATCACCTCTATAAAAACGTTGAAACATATTTTTCAGATCATCTTTACTTAACCCTGGCCCTTCATCTTTGATACTTAAAATTAGATGTTTATCATCTTCATAAATTTGAGTATTGATGTTAGCTGAATCAGGGGAATATCTAATTGCATTATCAAGCAAATTAAAAACAACCCTATATAATTTCTCAGAATTACCCTCTATTAAAGAATTAGTTTTCGATGTATTAACTAAATTTAATTTTTTCTTATCTGCCAGCGGCTTAAGGGTATTCCATGAACTGAGTATAATTTCTTCCATATTAATTTTTTTTGTAAATTCATCCTCAACTGAAGATGCATTGACTAATCTCGACAACTCCAATAAATCATTCACCATCAACTTAAGTCTTAAAATTTCTTTTCTTAATCTCTTTATTAAAGGCCTATCCTTTTTCTTAACCAAATTATCCAATCTATCACCAAGTAACATGAGTGCAGTTAATGGGGTTTTCAATTCATGAGCGGCATCACCTAACATTCTCTCTTGTAATTGACGCTGATATTCTAGAGATCTTTTATTAGTTAAAAGTATTAGCGTAGTGGATTTTGAGCTTGGCATTATAGAAATCTCAAGCTCTTTTTCATTAAAGAAATAAGAAATACTTTTAAATGTCTTTGAGCTATTAAGCTTTTGAATTTCTCTTTTTATCTCGTCTGAGATTTTGAGTTTATAGAGGGATTTCCCTAATATTTTTGAATCCTTTTTAATAGACAATAATTTCTTAGCTTGCTTATTGATATACATGATTTTGTTCTTAGACGTAATAATAATCCAACCCTGATTAATATCATCTACCCAATTTAAAAGTTGAGTGACATCAACTTCTTGTTGACGATTAAACCATTTTAAAAAATTCTTTGTGGTCCTTCCAACTCTTCTAATACTTAGAATCTTTTTTATTAATCTAAATAGTTTTTTAAATGTTTTTTTTAACATAATTCGCCATTACCCAAATTTGTAGCCAAAACCTCTAACGGTTTTTATATAGCTTGGAGCCGATGCATCTTCCTCTATCTTTTCTCTAATCCACCTAATGTGTACATCTACAGTTTTAGAATCTCCCACATAATCAATCCCCCAAATTCGTTCTAAAAGTTGATCACGACTCCACACCCGCTTAGGATTCTGCAGAAACAACTCCATGATTTTGTATTCCTTTGGGGCAAGATTTATTTCCTTATTGTTTTTAGTGACTCGGTATTCCTGTTTATATAAGGAAATATTTTTAAAGCTAAGGACTTGGGAAGAATCTTGAGTTTGATCATGATTAGTTTCAGACCTTCTTAAAATTGCACGACACCTAGCAATTAATTCATTTAAGCCAAATGGCTTTATCAAATAATCGTCGGCTCCAACTTCTAAACCCAATACACGGTCTGATTCGCTGTCTTTTGCACTGACAATAAGAATTGGTGTTTTTATATTGTTTTTTCGGACTCTTCTACAAAGCTCAATCCCATTCAGGTTGGGTAACATCAAGTCTAAAACAACTAAATCAAGATTTTGGCTTGTGTCGAACTGAGAAAAAATTCTTGTCTGAGCTTCATCACCAGTCTTACAAACTTCGACTGCATAACCTTCTGCAACAAGAGCTTCACGGAGTGTTTCACGAATACTTTTATCGTCTTCAACAATAAGAAGCCTTTTTTTAGCCTTGGATAGCTTGTCAGAGACAGGACTGATCACAGGTATCAAACTAATATCCTTGATTATATCAAGTATAGTTGATTTATAAGGAAATTGAATGAAGCGAGCTGATCTTGAAAAGAATACTTATATAGTTGATCGCTGTGTTAGTACGTATTTGCTTCTTTCAAGTATTAACCATTTTGATTCTTTCAAATCACTCATTATTCTTGTAACTGTAACTCTAGTTGTTGATAATAAATTAGCTATTTCTTGATGTGTAAGGCGAATATCTATAACAATTCCATCTTTACATTCTCGTCCATATCTCTCAGCTAAAAATATAAACAAGGACTTAATTCGGTCTTCCATTCGTCTGATTGACTTGATGGATAAAAGCATTTCTGTTTGCTGATAAGTTTTCCTGAGTGCATTAAAGATGGATATAGATAATGTTGGGTTTTGTTCAATTTCAATCAAAGAAATTGGTAAAAGATCACAGTTGCCCATTGCATAAGCTTCGTATGGATTGGATGTGGATAATGTTTCGCCAAAAACATTATCACTACTGACTAAACCTAGTATTGATATTTCTCCATCTAGATTTAACGTTTGTATTTTTATAACACCTCTTACAACTAACCAAATATAACTTTTGCTTAATGATACTTTTTCTCCTGAAGGAATATTAACTATATGACTCGCATGATACATATTTTCTAAAACTTTTATAAATAATTGACTTTCTTTGGATAAGGATTCCTGATAAGATGAAGTCATCAACTTATAAAAATTTTTCCAAACCTAGCATCCGTTTGAATGTGACAATTAAAGGATTTATTTAATTTACTTTAAATTTTATTTAAGAATAGTTTAAGAAGAATCAATAATGTGAATATTAAGTATTCACATGAATTAATAAAAGATAATAACCGTTTCTTAAACTCTTCATAAACATACAACAGATGACATCGGCTAATATTTTTATGTGATTAATTTTTGTTATGTTAATTACTGAAGAATTATCAATAAAGTCAATATATTTAATCAGCTTAGGCTTAGCACTTTTACTTTTATTAAATATTTCTTTAAGTCTCATTAATGCTACCTCTGACATGAAAGAAAGTAACACTACAGATCATATGTTTCTGGATTGAAAATTTTATTAATTTACGAATAATATATGAAAATTCTATTTGTTACTATACCTCTTTTAGTTTTGATTAGTGGCGTAAGTAAGAGTTCGATAGAAGTAATAGAATCTAAATCAAAGACCGTATATGCTGAAAAATTAGCAAGAGAATTGTGTCTTGATTGGCATTCAATTTCAATGGAAGAACTGCCATTAAAAGTCCCAAAGAAAATGATAGAAATTGCTGCTAGTGTGGCTTGTTTTCACCAGAGTGTGAATTGATATAGTTAATATTTTTTAATTAAAATAAAATGACTAGAAAAAGCTCATGAATCAAGTAAAAGCTGTATTCCCATTTTTAGCGGCACTTGTTGTTTAGCGTCAACCTCTCAAACTTGTAGACAATTGACTTACACGTCCATATAGTTCATCTTTCTAATTGGGTTACTTGGCCTCCATTGCAAGATTCCTTTGAGATATTGATCTAATGGTTTGTGATTTCTTGGGTGCAAATCAAGATATTTTCTCCCTTCAATACTGACTTCATAAGGCTTTAACCAACCATCTTTGCGCACTTTATAGAGGGTTGACCTAGAAGAATAACCAAGGATTCGTGCGGTTTCGCTATAGGTGCAATACGGCATGGTTTGTAACTTGTAGACAAATAGAGAGAAGTTGTTACAACTTCTTCAAAAGCTTGTGCTAACTACTCTTATAACTTAAAAAAGCTGTTTAAAACCATTAACTGTCCATACTTTTTATTTGATAAGCCTAGGAGAATTTTGCGATCCGAAATTACCCATGAATCTCAACCCAAGAAGGACCCAATGAAACTCAGCAACTCAGTAACTCAGCAACTCAGCAACTCAGTAAATTCCTATAACTTACTTATGTAGTCAATATTATATTAATTAACCTTTTATAAATTATTAGTGAGTTAGTGAGTTAAAAATTCATAAGAGACTGCACTGACTGGCTTTTAGGGGAACTCACTGGATTTGGTTTGCTGAGTTGGTCTGAGTTGTTTTCTGGTTTAGTCCATAATCTAGAGCGATCACCTTTCTTGTTTTTCCAGCCGAACATTTCAGCCATTTTTCCGGTTGAAGCAAAGTATCCAATCGCTCCAAGAAACAAACCAAAAACAATCAGATTGGGAACGATATCTACAATGATCTGAGCTTCTCCAAACGTAAGAAACATAATCACAACAAATATTCTTACCCAGTTATCAGCGAAACTCATTATGACGATCGGAATAAGTTAAAAATGACTGTAAGTAGCAGACTAATGGCAATACAGCTGACCACTGGGAAATAAAATGTTGAATTCTGACCTCTAAGAATGATGTCCCCAGGTAATCTTCCCAAGCCTATTTGTTTTAAGTAAGGATATAGAACACCAATCGAAGCGATTACAAGTCCAAGTGTAATTAGTATCCTTTGCATTATTAGTTATTAATTAACCCAACTGTAGTAATACTTGGGTGATAGCAACATTTTCAATTATTACGTTTTCAATTAAACCTTTCCTAGGGTCTCTGCCTACACTTTGAGTACTGGCTCAGGCTTTAGGGAGGTTTAGATGCCTCCCGCAAAAAATGCAAGATAAAACAGTAATTTATACTGATTTGATTTTTAGATCACTTTGATTAGAAAAGAATTATCAGAACTTTTATTTTAAGACTCGGTTCTGATAGTAGAGGGGAAGGCATTCAAAGTCATATTGGATGGAATGCCTCCCCAACATTTTTAGGAGGACTTATTATGTCTTGTGGAAATCCATTTAATCATCTACTAAAGAATGTCAAAGGATCTTTTCTGAACCATGAGTTGTTTTCCACTTCCAAACCTAAATATGATGATGATGTGATTGAGTGCATGCAATTTGGTATTTGCTCCTCTAATCCTCCTCGTCTAAAAGATATTCCGTATTTTCATTTTTAACTAGTTATATTTAAATTTCAAAGAGCCTTTAAAAATAGGAGTAGCTATAAATCAAGTGGACGGCATATATTAGAAATTGATAGCGCATATTGTTTAAATTTAGTGTAGGGAACATCCAAGAATGAAACACTTACTACTTCCTTTTATTTCTGCTTTTGTATTGCCGCTCACTGTAAAGGCTGAAGTCTCAGAAGAGATTCACAAACGTTGCCTAGAAGCTAGAGATTACTCAGGTTGCGTAATGACTAACCGGGGGAAAACTCCAAGTATCAAAAGAGAAATAACTGGTATTGGTATAACGCTTTTTCTGAATAGTGATACAGCAGAATTAACAATTCAATCAGTTATTAATAGCTCTCCTGCCAGTGATGCCGATATGGAATCTGGTGATGTAATCCTAAAGATAGATGGAAAGTCTACGAAAGGAATGGGTTTAAAGGAGGCAATTAAATTAATCAAAGGTCCTAAAGATAAGCCAATTAAATTAGTCATTGGTAGAACTAACGAAAAAGGTAAAAGAAAAAAAATTGAGGTGAACTTGATTCGAGATACATTTGTTATTACTGAACGAGAAGCTTTGAATCAATTAAACATAAGAGAATTTTTTAAGTATGGTTTTCCACGGGATCTACAGCCAATGAATCCACAAGGTTACCCTCCTGAGTCAAATAAAGAATTATTCCCCAATAACCAAATCTAATTCAATTGCTAACTCCATTTTGCACTAATTAATAGTAAAGAGTTTTGTATAAGACTTATCTGTAATTTATCGGTATACCCAACCAGCTAGTAGTATCAACCGATCTTGGTCGTAGAGGCCGTATCAAATTCTTCGGTTTGCAACATTTTAAATTCCAAGTAGTCGAGTCAAAGTAGATATGTCCTTTGAAATGAATGTAATGTATTCCTCTTTATTTGATGCTGTATTCGCTGATTCTTTCTTCTCTCCAATGAGAACAGTTTATGTTGTCTCTGATAGTGAGCTAGAAGAAATCAAGAGAACTCAAAGAGAAGAAGAACTCGCAAATATCGAGGCTTCTCGTAAGAGACTCGAGGAAAGTTATCAATCTCGAGTCAAGGTTCTTGATGATCGAGAGCATGAACTACAAGAAGAGATCAAAGCTCTTGCTCCAGCGAAGAAGGAGAAAGAGAAAGTCACTGCTTCGTAAATATGGTCAGCGGATGAGAGACGATCATGAGGGGGCAATAAGCTCCCTTTTTTTTTATTGCTTTCTTTGTGTGATTGCTCTGAACGGCCCCTTAACGATTGAAAAGTCTGCAGATCAATGATTGATTCATTATTAAGCCCTAATAAACTGATATAAAAGGGATTCAGGATGAGACGAGGTTAAAGAGCCTTGATTTTTAGGCATTAAGACTCATTGATATTCTGTAGCCGTTGATACAAAAATAACATCCCTTTAGAAATGGAGCATTTGCGATGCCCCTTAGAAAACCACTCCACATAACACCTCAGGGTGGATCAATTCTTTGTTTAGAGGGCTTGTCTGGAAGAATTTTTAGAGCTTGTTCTTTGAATCAATGCACTTATACAGGTAATCTTCACGGTGCAAAATCGTTTTTAGACTTTATCGAAAACAAAACTAATAAATTTCTTCCTTCTAGAAAAAAGAACGAAAAGATCCCGTCTCAACGTAAAACAACTCTTAAATGGAATGAAGACGGAAGTCTATCTTCTATTGATATGGCAAGAATATTGAATCGTCTTGAAAAAACAAATTTGACCGAATGTGATCTTTCTTGCGAATGGGGAACTTCGAGTTTGTAGGTAATTAGCCTTTCTTTATCAATTAATCAACTAAAAGAATTTTAGTTGTAACTTCTAGTCATCATCACGGAGGTGCAAGTTATGTCCGTCAGAGACCCCTTCCCTACACGTTTTATTGTCGTAGGCAAAGAGGCGATAGCTCGAATTTACACCGCATGTTCAATAGGCGATGATGGCTTGCGATGCATCTTTCATACCGTTGAAACAAGCCTGCAAAGGAGGCGTTATGAAGATTTCCCAGAAGCTCGTTAAAAATCTGAAAAAAATATCGTGTCATCTTCTTGCTGTTTTTACATGCGTAATGGCATGGCTTTGTGCTGTGCTTATGTTTCCACTAATGCTATTTATCTGGGCATTAGATACTAAGAAAACAAGAATTAACAGATATAGAAGTTATGAGTGGACCTGGAACAAGATTGCTGGAATTTATGGATAAGTCCTACAACTGTGAGGCGGTGGTCAATGGCTTAAAAATTAGAGTTTTACCAAGTAGGAAATAAACCAAGCGGCAAAAATAACTTTTCCCAAAATGAGATATGGAACAAACTTAAAAGCCTTCTTTTCGAATGCTGCTTTATCAAATGCTGTTTTATCAGCTGAAGTCATGAGAAAGAAGCAACTGAATTTCTAGCGGGGTTAAATCACTATTTTCTATTCCCCAAAGCTCTCCTTTGTCTGAAGCTTCAAGGATAGATTCGTAAAAATCAGGTGAGAATTTTGAAGGCATTGTTCTAATTAAACGATTACGGAAGAAGCAACATCAAACGAGCCTGATGCAAGTAGTAGCGCAGGGATGCAAAAAAGAGCTAGGAACTTAACTGCTGAAGAATTATTGATTGAAGTCATGGCAAGTAGAGATTAAAAATTTACAGTGAAACTCAGTTCTGAATCACTGTGTGAAAAATATAAAAAGTATCCAGTTACTAATGACGTTCGGTTGGAGTAGGGCTAACCGTGGAATAAATTTTTCTTATGTATCATGCATCTCTTTTTGAACAGATTTAACTTTCAGGGTGTGGTCTATGGCTTAAACGACTAGGCAAAAGAAAACCTCCTTTTTAGGGGAGGCTCTCTATTTCTTAACCTGAGCTAGCAGTTGCTAGCAGAGCTAAGTCTTAACTTGATGAGTTGATTCTAACCTTTTTTCTTTTTATTACGTGAGCGTATTACACCGTCACTTTTGTAACCGGATGAACTATTTGAGTAATTTTATTCATTTACAAACGATTATCGTTTTCGCTTGAGTGGTTTATATATCCGTACTTCGACTATGGGTTCTTTTCCAAAAGCTACGCATAAATATGCTTTCGCAATGGTTGAGGCGGCTAGGAGAATGCCAGTAGATAAGGCAGAAAAACTAGATCACATAAAGCAATTAAGATTCGATGTTCAATTTAAAGCTCTTAAAAAAAGAATTAATAGAAGGATCACTTAGAAATTAACTTTTTATTAAACTTTTTGTAGTGTTCTCCTACTCCCAATAAGTAAACAGAAGGATTAGACCAAAGGTGTAGCAAGAGGAGGTCTTATGAGACTATTCACCCCCTTCACTATCCCCAAAAAAGATAACTGCGATCTTTGCAGGATTAGAAAGAATAATCATAAGAGGTGCAAATAGCCTCAATCTTCTCTGAACACAACAGTAAAGGAGGATTTGAAATGCGTTTAAATTTTGTTCCTACTCACGTTTTCCGTGAGACACCTCAAGTATCTTTCTTCGATGCAGGAGTAAAAGGATGTAATGGCTCTGATGTCGTCATTCATCACGGCAATGCAATTTCACCACCAGATGATGGAGATTTTGAACAGTATTACGTACATCGACATCAAATTGATCACAATTTAGTCATTGAAGGTAGTCGTGTTTTTACTTTGATCAATCCTGAATGGGATGAACCTCATCACATTATTTATTTAAATCGTGCCATGGGCGCACTTCAAATTACTGCCGGAACATATCATCGATCAATCTCTAATAAAGAAGGAAGTATTGTTCTAAACCAAGCCGTAAGAGATGAAAAATTTAATCCTGAAAATGAATTTATACCAGTTAGTTTAAGAGACAGAAAAGATCTGCAAGAAGCTCAAAAGAAAAATCCTGTTTACTGGGTTTGGGAAAAAGATCAGATTAAAAGGATTAAGCTCGATCCAATTAAATCTAAGAAAAAAGCTCTAAGTAAACTTTAGAAAAATCTAAGAGCAAATTTAAAATCCAAGATAAGTTCAACCCTTTGAAAGAAAGTAATATTATTTGACAGCCAATTACTCATCTAAACAACTAGGGGTGATTCAGGTCAGTCCTTTTATATGACTATTCTGTAGTTTTGCCAATTAATACATTTTTAGAACAAGTGTTTTCAAAGCTGAATATCTCCAGTTTTAGTTACTCATAGTCTATAAAGCACTAAAAAAGGCCTCTTCCGTAATGACAGAGAAGAGACCTTTTTTAATTTGATTTAAAAGCTAGTACTATACGATTCCTGGAATGATCCAGCCTGTTAATCCGTAGTTAATCACAGCAGCAAAGAAGCCCATCATCGCAAGGCGGCCATTCATTTGCTCGGCTGTTTTCCAGTAGTTAGTTTCTTTGTTCATTAAACAAAACCTGGAATGATTTGACCTGTTGTTAGGTATGCGCCAATAAGGGCTAAGCATCCAACAGAGGCAGCTAGACCATTGAGTCGTTCAGCAAACACTTTGCCTTCTTCTACTCTTGGTGTTTCAGTGGTTTGATTTTTCATTAAACGAAACCTGGAATAATTTGACCTGTTGTTGCATAAGCACCAACCAAAGCAATGCATCCAAACAAAGCTGCATAACCGTTAAGTCTTTCAGCAGTTACCTTTTCAGGATCGATATTTCTGCTGTTGTTGTTGTTTTCAGTAGTCATTAAACAACACCTGGGATAAGTTGACCGGTTGTTAGGTAAACACCTGTTAGTAGAACGAATGCCATCATGGCTGGTCTGCCGATGCTTCTTTCTAGGATTGTTTTGTTAGATGGTTGCATTGTTATTAGTAGTTATTGGTTTAAAAAATTCCAGGAATGATTTGACCTGTTGTTGCATATGCACCGAAGGCTGCTACGAAGCCAAGCATTGCTGCCCAACCGTTAAACTTTTCTGCTTCTGGAGTCATTACTTGAATTGCGTTGTTGCCATAAACATAAAGTATTAACTTTGTTGATCAAAGATACGGTCAGGTACGGCTTCTTCTAATACTTCATAGAAATATGTCTAAAACCCTAATGACAGAAACTAATTAGAGAGATCTTGATCCAATGATTAGATCTATTGATAACCCTTATAAGTATAAATAGCCCGAACTGGTTAGCCCTACTTCAACAGTCCTACTGCAATTGAGAGCCTCTATTCATATTTGTCAAATATTTATAAACCAACTAGATCCAAACTTTTAGTCATGCTTGCACTCAACAAATCTACAGCTGCAAAACTAATTGTTCTCTGGAATCTTCCTGCGCTTTTTTTATTAGCTGGTGCTTATGAAGTTGGTACTACCGTATTTGCTTAACTAACAATGACATCATCTGATAACAGCCCAAAGAATTGGTCCGAGTGGAACAACACAAAGCATTTCACTGATTATTCAAGAGATTCAGGTACAGGCAAATTTGTTCGCTTTACCATTGCTGCCTTACTCTTCGTTCCAGTTGGCTTTCTTGCTTACATGACTACTATCTAAGAAAAAATTCAGCCGGAAAATATTAATCTAATACTATTTGGGATGCTTTTTATAGGCCTACAACTTTGGTTGCTTATTCCAATTACAATTAAGAGCAACGAGTTAAAGAAATACAATTTTAATCTGCAAGAAGAAAGGAGTCAACTTGAAAAACTATATAGAAAATAAATATTTAACATCAAACAAATTTAAGAAGAATAAAAATAAAATAAGCAAACCTAATCACGTATTAATCCCTATATGTTTTTTATTAAGATAGGAGTAAAAACAATATTCATAAGTAGGATTATTTATGTCTTGCGGAAAACCGTTAAAACATGCACAAGAAAAAGCAAAGCCAATAACTAGTAATTTCAATTCATTTCCTTTCGAGAAAGAGGGAATAGTATCTTTTTACCAAGATCCATTTAATTCTATCGATTGCAAAAATGAGGTCCTGCAACTTGGCAAGGCTAAGCCGATTGATTAGATCATAAGAATTCATTGATTTGCATAATCAATTTAAAAGTAAATACCTACAACAAGCTAAGCATGCAAGAAATATTTTTTATAACCATTACTAATTCTCATTCTTGAGATGAACCTCAACACATCTTGTTGTACATTCAACCCCCTCATCATCAAGTGAGCAAGCTGTCACACAGGCGAAGTACAACTCAATTGCATCTCTTTCTTCTATGCTTTGACTATTAACAGAAGAACTAGAAGACATATCTCACCTCATGCATAGAACTTACAACTATTTAGCACCAATGTTCGTCTTATTTGCACTTCACTACTTTATATAAATACCTATTTTATACATCCAATTGAATATTGATTACTTGCTAATTATAAAATCTAAATAAGTAAATAAAGCTGTGTGGTTATAAAAAGAAAAAAGTAACAATAAAGCTTTTGATTGCACAATATTCGCAAAACTTCTAATAATTCTTTAATTATGAACTCGGTTTTTTAATGGGAAGACGTCAAAGGTACCGCAGTGCTCCCTTTTGAGTATCGCTACTTAGTGATTGTGGCTTTTATTTCCTGACCCAGCAGAACATTTAAGCCATTTCCCCAGTTGAAGCAAAGTATCCAATCGCTCCAAGGAACAAACCAAAAGCAATCAGGTTGGGAACGATCCCACCAAAAATTTGAGCTTTAGCTAAAAGAATTATTTTTATTGATGATGAGGTACTTTCTCACCTCGCCTGACTTTTGCTTTTCTGGTTTGATCGAAATAAATAATCACCCCACAAAAAAATGCTAATCCAACCAAGTTTGGAATAATCCCACCAATAATTTCGAACTCATCAAAGAACTCCATTTATCTGATCAGCTATTGAGCGAGAAACCCCACTGTAAAACTAATAAAAATAAAGCAGTGGTTACAAAGGGTGCAGCCGGGTATTGACTCTTTAATTTGTTAATCGAAAATTGTGACCATGAGAACTGACTATCGTTAGTTCTTGTTTTCTTTTCTTTTTTGGCTTTTGGAGGTAAACCAAGTTCTCTTCTTCTTTTTGCTTCTCCCATTCTGATCTAGTAAAAGCAAGATAATAAAAGGTGCTTTTTCTTACTGTGATTTTAATAGATCATTCTTTTTTAAGGGCTGTACTGAGTTCCCCCCCCCCCCTTTTAACTTCGATAGCAATCAGAAACGACAATAGTAAATACTTAAGTGGTCTCCATATAGATTTTTAATAGCTTCGGGAGTAGAAATGAATTATGGATCTTCAGGAGGTTTAGTTATGACCTGCGGAAACCCCTTCAACCATATGCTTAAAAATATTATGGTTGAAATGTTCGATTCACCTTATTTGTGGAAGATCAGGGACGATAAAGAGTTGGAGTGCCTAACGTATGGTTTTTGCTCTAGGCCTGAATCCTTCCCACGGCCTAGAAGAGTAGTCCTTTAGGAGGTTTTAAATGAAATTTACTGAACTGCTTTTGATTTTCTCATCATTGTCTATGACGTTCTTAGGCTTTTCATTCTTATAGACTAAAAGCTTGGTTGACAGTCGATTTATTTGGGGGGCATTGGCCCCCATTTTTTTTACGAGCAAATACAACAACAACAGCAGCAATAAAAAAATAGAAAGGTTTTGTCCTTTAATAGAAAATCAGCCGATTCAAGGAAATGAAAAAACTTTTCTCTTTTGTTCTTGGTCTTCTTTTGTTTTTCTGCCCTCTTTCAGTTCAAGCGGAAGATGATGAGCTAATACCCCAAGAGGAAATAGCTGAAGCACCTGCTCTTGAACCAATGACGGAAGAGCAACTAAACGATTTACTGGGTGAGGAAATGTATTTAGGTACTCTTGATTTGCGAGGCAACAAGGTTGATACCAAGCGTGATTACAGCAAGAAAAAGAAAGAATAGATAGGAAAGCCCTACTTCATATGACTGAACCTGAAGTCCATCCAAAGAAATATTTTGATCAAATAGAGGTGTTTGGCTCCATGGAGAAGCGTTCATGGATCCATGGTCCAAAGTCTCCAAAGAGATTCTTTATAAATGAACCCAAATGCCCTGTAAGAAACCCCTTCGACAGAATCGATGGAGTTGTAAGGGAAGAGGGAATAAAACTATTCGATAATTTAGTTTGGCAGCAATGGCATGAAGATCGACAAATGCCTAAGAGTGCAAAAAAGTGGTTTGAAGCACGAGTGAGAGAGTTTAAATCTAGAACAGATATTGATCTTGTTTGTAATTGTCGAAGATTTAGAGGTCAAGATGATGCTGTATGTCTACAAGCTAAATACCCTTGCGATTGTCATGGCTATACATTAAAAAAATATATTGAATTTTTAGCTAACAATTAGGAACACTATTTTCTCTTGCCTAGTCTTCAAGCCATAGACCACCGCCTAACAGAAGATAGTAAAAAAGACTGGAAAGCCCTACCTAAACCGAACAGCACTAGTGGAGAAGTTCTTTTTATGTTTATCTAACGCAAGAGCGAGTATCGAATTGATGCTTTAGCTCTAGTCAGAGAAGGGGACAGTCGCTGAAATCCTGTTCCTTTGCTCGCAAATCACAAAAAGTTCATTAGGTCTGCACTTTTTTTGGTAAACAAAAACTTAGGTTAAGCCTTGCATTTCCTACATACCCAGCATGACCAGTCTCCTCAAGATATTGATTAGGCGCTTTGAGTAACTATTAAAGCTTGAAAACCCTCCCTCAGAAGAGGTTTTTTTGTGTTTAGCCTTCAAGTCATAGAACACCGCCTAAAAGTTAAATCCGTTCAAAAAGAGAAGCATGATACATAAGAAAAATTTATCCCACGGTTAGCCCTACCCCAACCGTACGTCATTAGTAACGTGATACTTTTTATATTTAATTCATCAGTGACTTACGTCTGAGTTTCGCTGAAATTTTTTTAATCTTTACTTGCCATGACTTCAATCAATAATTCTTCAGCAGCTAAGTTCCTTGCTCTTTTTTGCATACCTGCTCTAATCCTTGCATCAGGTTCATTTGATGTTGCTACTTCAGTAATCGTTTAGGACTAAAAATGGACATGAATCCTTTTAAGCCGTTAATTCAACATTGCGAAGATTTCTACGGAAAAATTCTTTCTATTAAAGATCCAATAAACAACTTTTATTTAAAACTACGTCTTAGCAAAGCCAACGCTTAAAACTTATGCACGGAGTAAACGTAATCATCATCATTGCAAGCTTGGCTATACCTGCTGGTTTGTTCATTGGCTTTTCAACAATTCTTGTTAAAAGACTTCGCCAGTGTTTGTAATGACCATATCTACTCAAGCACAACCAAAGAAAAAGTCATGGTTCGGACTAGGTGAGTTTATTGGTGGGATTCTGTTTGATCTTTACGCTCGTTACTAATCAATAGACCAACGCCTAGCAGTAGTTGGACTCACTCCATAAATCCCACAATTTTTAACTCCAGCCGTAATTTCTATATATGTTATTTCTTGTTTTTTTAGCCAAACATCTCAGCCATTTTCCCAGTTAAAGCAAAATATCCAATCGCTCCAAGAAACAAGTTTAAAGCAATCAGATTTGGAATGATATCTCCAATGATCTGAGTTTCTCCAAACGTAAGAAACATAATTACAACAAATATCCTTGCCCAGTTATCAGCGAAACTCATTATGACGATCGGAATAAGTTAAAAATGACTGTCAGTAGCAGACTAATGGCAATACAGCTGACTACTGGGAAATAAAATGTTGAATTCTGACCTCTAAGAATGACGTCCCCAGGTAATCTTCCCAAGCCTATTTGTTTTAAGTAAGGATATAGAACACCAATCGAAGCGATTACAAGTCCAAGTGTAATTAGTATCCTTTGCATTATTAGTTATTAATTAACCCAACTGTAGTAATACTTGGGTGATAGCACCATTTTCAATTGAACCTTTCCCAGGGTCTTTGCCTACACTTTGATTACTGGCTCAGGCTTTAGGGAGGTTTAGATGCCTCCCGCAAAAAATGCAAGATAAAACAGTAATTTATACTGATTTGATTTTTAGATCACTTTGATTAGAAAAGAATTTAGAGCAGAATTAAATTAATGTTTTGATATTCCATGATGTTTTGTCAATAACCTTATCTGTAATTTTTTCTCTATATGAGAATGTTGCCCATTCAAGTTCTTCAACAGTAAGAAATAAAAAAATAAAGGCCAAAATAGAATTAACAATAATAAATCTGATTCCTTCTATTAAAGTCTTAAGATCAAAAATTTGTCTGTCGCTATAGCTATATGCCGTCGCAAAAGTCATCTTTTAAAAATCATCAAAAACTATAGAAAAAGAATAAGAAATTCATATTAAATGTCAAGAGAAATGAAGCCAATCATCACCGACTAACAGTGGTAGGACTAACCACATATATTTCTGCGATCTTTTTCCAACTCCACCCTTAAGAGCGAAATCTATTGATCCTTGTCCGTTTAGTTTCTAATGTCCAGACAAAAAGCATTATTGGAATTAACAGCAGGGCTACTCAATATTTAAAGACATTTATGTAAATTCAATCTAGATTGACTAGATGGAGCAAAGTTTAAAGCTAAAACTCTTCAGGAAGCTCTTGAGTAAGCAAGGTGAGGAAGGTTTTTCTTTAATTGAACTTGTAGTTGTTGTGTCAGTGCTTGCAGTCCTGTCTGCGATTGCAATTCCCACGTTTAGCTGCTTCCAGAGAAAAGCTCAAGCGACTGCTGCATTGGCAGCCATAAAACAAATTCATACTGAATGTGAAATTAATAAATCTGATACAGGTAACGTAGGTACATTTACTCCAAGCAATTTAAATTCTTATCAAATCCAATCAGATGGATCTAATAGTTGTGGTGGAGCATCAGGAACAGGATTAATTAGTGCAATACCTACCGATACAAATATATTGCCTACTTTTATATTGGCGACTAATAGTAGTGAATTAACGTATAGCTTTAAAGGTCAGACAGGGACAAACTTAACAGATTGCCTAGGGTTTATATGTCAAACAAGACAAGGGAATGAACTACAAGCGAGAATTGAGTCAGAAGAGTTTGTGGTAGAAGGCTCATATCTTGAACGTGGTTGCTCTGCTTATGCTGTTGTTGAAGGACCAACTTGGGAAGAATCTGAGTCTAACGCTCAAAAACTTAATGGCCATTTAGTAACCTTAAATGACTTGGAAGAAAGTGAGTGGATTGTTCAAAATATAAAATGGGTACATCCTGAAAATAATACAGCTGGTGCTACAGCATATTGGGTTGGCCTGACTGATGCTGATAATGAAGGTGATTTAAAATGGGCAGATGGATCGGAGGTTAATATACCTGTTCAATCTAGTGATAATAATGGAAGTGAAGATTATTTCTCTTTAGTAGATAGTGGGGGGTTGAATGACCTAACACAAAACCCAGGGGATTGGAGTATGGGGCATTGGCAAATGCAATATGGAATAGCAGAAATATCAATTTGTAACTAGAAAAGTTTAATGAATCGTTTCTATATTTAAAGCACTAATTCGGTTGTCAACGTTTTGAGGGTGATATTTATTGAACCAAATTAGTTCTATGTGTCATAATAAATAATAATTTGTTGGAACCTTTTAAATGGGGAGAGGTCCTACTGATAAACGAGCCTTCGAATTTTTTCTTATTGAAAAAGGGTTAAGTGCGAAAGATATTGGATGGATACTATCTAAATTAGATAGTCAGGAATATGTTTTGGATGATTGCCATTATATGGCACGAATACTTAGCAAAGAGTCTGAAATTAAGGCAAAAGAAATTTTTATTAATCGTTATTTTGTTTTAAATGTGAGAGGTGTTATTAGTGAAAATAATCCTAATGACCTCTTCCAAGAATGTATAGATAAAAAGAAAATGTGGGTATTGCTTGAAAAGAACTTCGGCGCTACTTGTATAAAGCTTCCAGATGCAAGTGTTGATGTGGATACATATTTATTTGTTTGTGGCCCTAATAAAAAATGTCGAGAGGTAAGCAATGCTCAGTCATTAATGTTCTTTTCTCCGAATGAGATTAAAGAACCCAAAAAGCCTAATCCATTAGAAATGAGCTCACTTCGATTGGCTGGATAAAGTAGACAAATGAATCTTAGGATTAATACTAAGCTTGAAATACCAGGTAATGAAATAAAGTGGAGATTCTCTAGATCATCAGGAGCTGGTGGACAGAACGTAAATAAGACAGACAGTCGAGCTGAAATTGTATTTAACGTATCTGAATCAAAAACTTTAACTCCATACCAGAAATATAGAATCTCAATTCAGGATGAAGTCAAGCTTTCTAATGGTTGTATTTGCATAGCTGTTCAAGATAAAAGAACACAATATCAAAATAGACAATTAGCTTTAATTAGACTTACTTCAACCTTACGAGAGCTTTTAAAGCCACCTCCAAAGAAAAGAAGGGAGACAATCCCTACTCGCTCATCACAGAGGAGGAGAATTGAGTCAAAGAAGAAAAGAGGTGAATTAAAAAGGAATAGGCAATCAAAAATAGATTATTAAAACCTTAGGAAGGAAAATAACAAAATCGTTTAAAATAACAGTTATAGATGAAATTCAGGAATAGATAAGATTTTCAACTTAGTCCTTATATCGGTTTAGTCTGATTCACCATTTATACATATAATTGTTTTTAGTCCTTACTTCTGTATTCGAAGGTTTGTTTCTTTGCCTTTTTTATAGGGAGAAGAAAAAGTTTATCAATAGATAAATAGATAGAGATTTATATCTGCTAACCGATAGGTTTGGATATCATCTTTTGTAGGTGATAAGTGTCCTGAGCTTGCGAAGCCTAAATTACAGAAGAGACATATCTTGCACTGTTCAACGCCTATTCAATTCATGTCTCTTGTTAATAAAAGTAGAGTTTCTTATTGTTTTTATGCTTAGTTTGACAGTTGAATTATCTTGAAGCATCAGACCTTTTTTTACTAAATATGGGAGAAGCCAAAAGAAGAAAAGTTTTGGGATTACCTCCTAGAGAAAAGAAGATAAAGCAAAAGGAAAAGAAAGCTGGTTTTATAAGCAATCTCTCAGCCAAATATCCTTTTTTGCCCTTTATTCTTGGAGGTGTTCTTTTAGCTGTTCTTATTGTTGATCTTGTGAATTACTACAAATAAATGGATAGATTGAATGGTCTCTTGCAGTTTGTTGACCGAGTGTGATCAAAAGCTTCGAAACTTTTTCAGCACAGAACTGCAAAAATAAATATTTAACGGTTAAATATTTAGAGCAAATAAGTTCATACAGAACTGACTAGGAATTTGGTGATATTGACTGGAATGACTGATTGAGCATTAAGACTTATTGTTTTTTTGTAATGGTTGATACAAAAATGCTTGTCATTCTAGGAATGGAGTATTAGCTATGTCACTTAGAAAGCCATTCCATGTAACTGTTAATGGTGGATCAATTCATTGCTTGGATGGATTGTCGGGACGAATCTTTAGAGCTTGTTCTGCAAATCAATGCACTTACACTGGGGACCTACACAGTGCTAAATCGTTTTTAGATTTTATCGAAAACAACACTATCAAATTTCTTCCTTCTGGACAATCGAAGGACAACATTCCATTTCAGCGTAAAACTACTCTCAAATGGAATACTGATGGAAGTCTCTCCTCTGTAGACATGGCTAGGATATTAAGTCGTCTTGAACAAACAAATTTGACTGAATGTGAACTCTCTTGTCAATGGGGAACCGCCTAAACAAAGAGATTTAAACAGTTTATGAACGTTTTCTTTTAAATAGTAATTAAATCCTTATCTGTTACGACTAGTGCAAATAATGTGAATTCGAATAAAAAACTAGTCCCAATAATATAAATCAATTGATCTAGGTGAGCTAACTAATAACCTAGATAGTAGTCATGTAAGCGAGGAATCCAACTGGAACGAAGAGTAAGGCAGCAATGGTAAAGCGAACAAATTTGCCTGTTCCTGAATCTCTTGAATAATCAGTGAAATGCTTTGTGTTGTTCCACTCGGACCAATTCTTTGGACTGTTATCAGATGATGTCATTGTAAGTTAAGCAAATACGGTAGAACCAACTTCATAAGCACCAATTAATAGAAGTAGTGCAGGAAGATTCCAGAGAACGATTAGTTTTGCAGCAGTAGTTTTGTTGATTGCAAGCATGACTCAAAGTTTGATCTGGTTGGTATAAAAAGATGATTTAAATATAAAAGAAGCCCTCAATACGAGTAGGACGGTTGAAGTAGTGCTAACCAGTTCGGGCTATTTATACTTATTAGAGTCATCAATAGATCTAATCATTGGATAAATATCTCTCTAATTAGTTGTTGTATTTAGTGTTTGAGGTTTAGAGCTATTAAGGATGAGAAGAAGCCGTACCCGACCGTATCTTTGATCAACAAAGTTAATACTTTATGTTCATTCACATCAACGCAATTTCAGTAATGACAAGTTCATCTTCTTCTCAGGTAATCACTGAGTACGGCAAGCAAAACATCTTTGGCCGTGAAACACAGCCACAGCTTGTAGAGGACTACACCAGCTATCCAGAAGAAGCAGAAAAGACAAATGGCCGTTGGGCAATGATCGGAATGGTCAGTCTTTTGGTTTCATACTTCACAACAGGTCAAATCATTCCTGGAATTTTCTAAACCAATAACTACTAATAACAATGCAACCATCTAACAAAACAATCCTAGAAAGAAGCATCGGCAGACCAGCCATGATGGCATTCGTTCTACTAACAGGTATCTACCTAACAACCGGTCAACTTATCCCAGGTGTTGTTTAATGAAAAAACAAACGACTGAAACTCCAAGAGTAGAAGAAGGCAAAGTAATTGCTGAAAGACTCAATGGTTACGCAGCATTTGTTGGATGCTGGGCACTCATCGGTGCATATCTAACAACAGGTCAAATCATTCCAGGTGTTGTGTAATGAACAAAGAAACTAACTACTGGAAAACAGCCGAGCAAATGAATGGCCGCCTTGCGATGATGGGCTTCTTTGCAGCTGTGATTAACTACGGAATAACAGGCTGGATCATTCCAGGAATAGTTTAATTCTGATTCTTAAGATCTAATCAAAAAGGACCTCTTCTCTGTCATTACAGAAGAGGTCTTTTTGATTTCATTAGGTTGATTTATTTTTTTACAATATTCCCTCTTTCAAATTTCTTATAAATCAAATAACCAATAAGAAATAGAACAATAAGAGAAAAATTCTGATTAAAGATCTCAATTATTAGATAAGCAAATACTGGGATTAATAAAAATCTTTTGGCCGATAGCCTTTCTTCAGATGTTAAATGTTTCCACTCCAAATACCTTCTCCATTGAAAGACTCTTTTCATCTCTCTTCCTTCAGGTTTTGCTCTATTGAAGAAGCTATTAAGCAAAGTTCTTAGATCATCTAAACGGTTCATGAACTCATCATGCCACTTTTTTTTCGATACATCAGATTGGCTGTGATTATTGGTGATTTTAACTATATATTTTAAAATAGTTTACAGATCTAATACTTTTGGATTCCTTGGTTTGTCCCATATATCAATTGACTTTTTGTCAAAACTATTCGCATCTTCATCTCCTAGGGACAAATGAGCATCTCTCATAAGTTGCACATACTTGAGCTTAAGTTCATCCATCCTTATCTCTTGATCTACATTATTTACAGAAGCTTTTTTCTTGTAAGGTCCCCGAGAGAAATATCACTCGCTGTTATGCTCGCTGTGCATTCAAAATAATTCTAAAATAGTTGTATCGAGAAGTGAGAGGGTGTTATGCAGGAGTCCCCTTCAATCTCTATTAGGAGTTAAACCGACTCTTGTCTAATCTGTCTTGAAGGTTTCAAGAGTGTGTTTGATGTTTTTTCGATTTTAGGAATTATGTGATTTTTTTTGGTCATCTCGAGTTGTTTATGATTGTTTATCAGTTGTGATGAAATTTGTTAATTTCAAATCTATAAAATAAATATGAGAATAGGGGTAATCCACTTGAACCTCAATTAATTGCTTCCAATCAAAAGATTGGTCTAGGTAAGACAACATAAATGCTGATAAAAGTTCTAATTTTGAAAGGATTAGATACTTGTTATTATCACAATAACTTTGAGTATTATTAGAGTTGACTGGATTATCTCATGATTAGAGTGTAAAATAAATAATATGGGGTTTAATTTTTTAAAATGCCATTAAAGAAAAAGTCAGCATCAGTTCCATGGGAGCTGAAAGAGGGGGAAGATAATTATTTAAAAGAGCCTTGGATTCTTAAGAAAGGAAAAGAGATTATTACCATCGAGACAAATAACAATAATAGAGGAAATTTTTATCTTCAGAAAGATGATGAAAAACGTCTCTCTTTAAGCGCTTTGCAAGCTAAATTGACATATCATCAACTCATTGAGTTTGGTTATAAGCTTAAAAAAACAAAGAGGAAAATTATAAAAACGAAAGAGGTTACTGATGAATCATTCTAGATGAACAACTATTCTGTTTAAGCAAGAAATACTGATTTTTAGATTAGATTTATTAGCTACTAAAGCTATCTTTACTTTTAACGAAAATTTCTTTAAAGTTTTTTCATATCTATTAGAAGATGTAGATCAAGCTTTTAGTAAAAATATTAAGGTGATTTGAATGAATATTGCAAAAGCAGTTATTACTAACCAAAGAAATAGTAAATCTCAACTCTTTTGAAAATGAGGTTGGTTTATCTTCTTATGACTTAGCCTTGATTTCAATTAAAAAATCACAACAAAACCAAATCATATTTTATTGATTCTTCAAAAACTTTTTTTGATCTAAGGCAGAGTTCAAATCGTCTACTTTATGGTGGTATGAAGGCAAGCAATTATAAAGTAGCTATTTATTTGTGTATAGCTGTAAGAACTAATACTAACCTTATCAATATAAGTCTCGTAATTTAATTCAAATAATTGGTTGTTAATCTTTATTTAATTGCTTAACTAATGAAAGAAACAATTACTGAATTGTCCTCTATATTCAATTCAGACAAAGCTCAAAATATGACGGCCGTGTTGCCATGATTTGAGTCATCTATGGCATCTGTGCAGGTGCAATTATCGACAATTTATTCCCATTGTGTTCTGGTTCAAGTAAATACATTCCTTGCGATGAGAAGAGGTTGTGATAATTTTTACTAAGTAATGAATAAAATTAATAGAATGGCCTTATATGCTTCGGATTAATCGATGAGAATTTATGCTAACTAATTTATTTGCTTCTGCATTCCCATGGCTCTGGCTTGCTGGAACAGATCTTGGGATAAATCATTTCACTACTGACTTAATCCTTGTTGTTTCATTTGCAATTTTGACAGCTCTACCCATGTCATTCCTAAGACCAACAATTAAAAAGTGGGAACAAGCTGGAGTAAAGAGTTCTCTTTTTACAAAGTAGATTTTTGAAATTAAAAGCTGATTTCTCTAGGGGGCATTAGCCCCTTTTTTTTTGAGCTAATACAACGGGTTGAATTTTTTCTCTCATTCGATTTAATTGAAACAAACTTTTCGATTTTTGTTCCATCACAGCTTTCTTGAAGAAAAGATTTCTAAAATTAAAAAAGATTTGATGTTCAAAAAATTCCAATGAGGATGGAGAAAAAACGGGAAACAATGGCTTATTTGAACAAGATTTAAAACGAAATAATCAAGTTATAAGCCTAATTTATTAATAAGAAAGTAGGGTGGTTTTAGTTAAGGTTGCCGTTATGACTGCTACTGCTGCTCTAAGAGTAAAAGATCAGGAATTAATGCCATTTGGATCGGTTGAATCAGCAAGAGTAAATTCATTCGGAGATTTTGTTCCATCAATTTTGAACGAAACGGAAGCAAATGAAGAAAAGGCAAAAAATGATTTTGTAAATATTTTCATTTGTCATTTAATTTTTTATGCAGTTTTTTGCATTTCTCTTGTTTTGCACATCCTTATTGATCTTGGCCTTGGATCGTTCGTAAAAAATCAATTTCTTCAGTTGATTGAAAATTCAAATAATAAATTTTTTGAGAAAAATCCTGCTTTCGCTTGATTAAAGAATGTTTATAAATTAACTATGCTCTGCAGTTAATTCGAGGTGTGTTTTTAGATTTTTGGCAAACTATTTGATGCCATATGAGATTGGCTTCTTTTGCTAAATCCATATATTCATTTCTGCCTTCAGCATTCTTCATTCTCAATAATGTGAATGCGTACCTATAGGTTAGTTTTTTGGTCATAATCATCAAGTCGATAGATAGAAGGATGTATCCAAGGATCAAAATTGATTGTATTTAATGTAACAGAATGAACTTTTTATCTCGTAACACCAATCATTGGAACTATTTATCTAGCCAGTTACTTTTTATCTCATCTTCTTGTTTATATGGTATGTGAGACAAAATGACAGATTTCATTCTGGAATTTTTTGAATTAAGATTTGAAAAATTTGAAATAAGTCGCCTTGGCTGAAGGCTATTAAACTTTTCCATATTAAAGGCGGAGATAAAAGGAGAACAGATCATATGTTGCCTCTTAGGACAATTAAAAAAGGAGGAATTGCCAAAACATCATCCAAAAAACATGTCTAGAAATTAGACATAGTCTATTTTTGTGGTTGTTGAGGTGACTGTTTTTTGATTTTTTATTGGTTGAGTATTACAACCAATAAAAATTGAATTCAACTTATTTATTAAAGTGTTTTGCCTATTTCTGATAAAGTTGGAATCCCAAGAAGACAAATTACCATCTATTAAAATCAAAGAATAAATTTCAACTCTTATGGGAGATAAGAAGAAAAAGAAGAAATGCAAAAAGAAGAAATGCTCTGCTTGGAAGGGGGGTAAATGTATTTGTCATGGTCAATAAAGACAATCATCAATAATCCGGCCGAGTTGTTCGACACACCCTTTTAGGATAGTCAAAATCTTAATTTGTGGAATGTATGTCTAGGTAGGCCACTACCTCGCCCAAGCAATGTTGAGAGGAATGTTGCCTTTAAGTTGTTATGGCAGGCTAACTAGATGGAAATCATTTTAACCATAATTGTTCAACCAACTTAATTAGTTAAAAATGACATCGTCTATGAGCCAAACAAGTGAATCTGATCGCTTTACGATTTCTGTCTTGCTGCTTTTTCCTGTTGGTTTTCTCTCTTAAATGACAACTATCTATATTTTTGATATTTCTTACTGGTTTTTAAGGTCAATTATCATTTTCTTTCTAGTTTTTCAACCTAGTTGTAAATGCATCACCTTCAACAAAAATCTTTTTTCGATTAATACCTGCTGGCAAAGCAAAAATCAGTACTATAGACAGGAAAACAATTAAATCTAGTGGGAACCTACCAATTCCCCACTCTGAGAAAGCCAATGCTAGAGGTGTGATTTGCATCTTTAGTTTTTGTTAGTCACCCAAAATTTATATGAAGTTATTAAATTTTAAATATCGGCTTAGCAAAAGTTATTGATAGAGATTGGAATCATTAATAACTACGTCACAACAGTCACTGACATATGTCAGTGTTTTTGAGAATCCGCAGCAAGGTATTGGAAAAGTCCCAATTACTCCAATAAACTTGCTAAAAACTTTGACCACCATATCCTTGTGAATCGTAAGTTAATTTTAATTGTGTAATTATTTATTCAGGTTCAAATACTACGTCAACTCATGGGCATAAATAAATAGTCAGGTAAATAGCTATTTAAACCAATAAGGATGACTGCAGTGCTTGAAAGCCATAGTGTTGCAAGAACAGGTGCGGATCTAAACCATTTTGTACGAAAGATTTTAAACATTGAAAATTTGAGTGTATGTAAGACAAAGTTTTTGAGTTTTTCGAAAGCATTTGAGTTAAACAATATCTTTCCTTGTGTAAGGAAAGGAGTAAAACTTAATGACAACTCTTAATTATGTGTAGTTATAAATCCTCTAATTAACTAGTGGGGGTAGGAAAACACTACTTTGATAGTTTAATAAGTTTTGGTGCTCGAATTAAATCCGTTGGGTAATATCAAAAAGTAACTAAAAAATATCGTGACTTCGACTCACGTACTAAATGGTTAAACTGTTAATCTCACCTCTGCTAATCGTAGGATTATTGTCTCCAGTTGCTACAAAGGCAGAAGTATATAATGCCTTATGTGATATTGACCAATCCACTTCAAGTAATGACGACTCAAGTATTGAGGTTTCTAATTGTCAAATAACTCTTTCAGAGGAGGGGTTTTTAGGACCAACCGATTTTATCCCTAAAGATAATATTTCGCAGTGGTACTCGGTCCGACAAGAAGATAATCTTCTCCTCGGTGTTGCTGGTGCCGCTGGCGGGACCTATACAGGAGCATTTGTGGGCATTGCAGTATGTGGTGCAAGTGCAGGAATTTTATGTATACCAGCTCTCCTTGGAGGTGTTTATGGAGGAGGTCGTCTAGGATCTCAAGTAGGAAAAGGTAAAAATTTCTTATTTTCAGTCATTGGTCAGAATTCTGAAGGGAGTACCGTTGCTCAGAATTTTAGAATGCTTAAAAGGAAAACTTCCAAAAAGCTTAAAAAGGATTTATATGAAATTACTGGTTTAAAAATGGGGCAAGTCAAAATTGTTGGCAAATGAAGTGTATTTTTCTAAAACCATTAATTCTCAAATAATATTGGTATTAGAAGAAATGGTGGGTGCTATGAAAAGTTGTGTCTATATATAGTTTCAGTTCATCAAATAAATAACTCTAAAGCTGATGAGTAAGAAAAAGAAGGCAAAAAAAACAAATACCAAAAATGTTCAAAAAGTTCTTGAACAACAACCTGAAAAAAACAATACTCTTGTTTTTGGTGGGATTCTACTTGCAATGAGTTCCATAGGTCTTTTGATTTTTGTACTTAGCGATAAGGTGTTTCATCTGAGTTAAGCCTTTCTGTGTTCATTAATAATTACTTTTGAGAGAAATATCTTTTAATTTTTTGCTTCCAGTGCAAATTATCAAGGGGTTCAGACCCCTCTAACTTTTAAGACTTTGATTGCTAATCCAACTCTTTATGAACAGCAAGATATTCACTATCAGTAAGAACAGGAATGACCTCAACATCATTCCCAAATCCTTTACACCAAGGCTGGCACCATTTCCAAACTGCTTTGTGATCTGATGCTTTGACAATCGCCCATCCACTAGCTCCTTCAGGATTTACGACTCTGTTTATGACCTCAAAACCTTCAAACTTGTCTGATTCGCAACCACTTTCAACATATTGAGCAAAGACGTCAGCCCCTTTCATATGTGCTTCTTGATCAGGAAATTGCCAATGAATTAAATAAGTTTGCATTAACTACTAAGAAAAAATCATTACTACTCATTTTTAATAAAAAAATGTTAGCTGATCACTAATCATGTTGATAAGCTAATTAGCTTCATTAAAGCTATCTCTTGGTCTGGCTGAAGGTAAAAATGTATAGCAATGAATAAATCAAACCGAACCATGTAAACCGAATATCACTCCCGCACACTTTTGTTTGAAGTACCACATAATAAAAAATTAAACATTTAGCAATGACTTACTTCAATAGGGTCTCATTAGAAGAAGTATTAGAAGAGGATATTTTCTTCAACTACGAACAATATTCAAATTTTTTAGAAGATTCTGAGTGGTAATGAAAACAACTGAATTACTTTTGATTTTTTTCTCATTGTCTTTTTCTTTTTTAGGAATATCTTTGCTTGTTTTTTATTAGATATTATTCATCCTTTTTTACACGGCTGACTTTTATCGGATTAATTACTTATGTTCATTAGATTTAAAAAGTGCTTTTATATTGAATAAGTAATCACAATCTTAGCTTTCGATTTTACCTGATGGAAGATCAAATTATTGCTGCCGAAAAAAGCACATCTATTTCCGCCGAAATATGCCATTGGTCAGGAGCTGTATTTGGTGTTTTGTTTGGTTTAGGTTTCTTCTTGGCTGAAATTCAAAAGAATGACTTAAAGTCTTTACCTTGGTGGAAGCCAATCTCTGCCCTTGTGGCTGGAGCAGCAGTTTCAGCTCACGGTAACAATGTTGCTAATAATAAAAGGACAGCAGAATTAACGGCTTTGTTGGTGAGATCAACAAATAGCGCGTCCGAGTTGCCGATAGCAAAGTCTTCAGAATATTCTGATCTTTTGGAGGACTCTGATAATCAATGACTTACTAATCTATTCAGCGATAGAATTGTCAGTCTAATATTTTATAAGGTTTCTTCTTTGTTAAATAGCGAGAAAAGAGAAACCTAAAAACGTCAATGACAATGATGAAAATATTAAAAGTAGTTCAGTGTATTTCATTTGATGACCTCTAGAAATTTACTCTTTGTGGTTGAACTTGATAAGAACAGATACCAAATTGCAAACACTCCATTTCTTCATCGTTATTTGATGGATGTTTTGAAAAGCTGAGTCTTTCAGATAGTTGACTAAGAACAAGACGAGCAGCATTTTCAGCAGCCTCTGTAGTCAATTGAGCAAATCGATTTCCGTAGGACATAAACACGCTCGAAGATCCACGTTTTATTTCTACTCCTATTGGGTGAATGATACCTAGAGAATAAACACTTAAGTATTTATTCTGTTTCAATAATCAATAGTTTTTTCTATCAAGATTTTTAAATTTTAGCAACTTGTTTTTCTTGAAATTATTTGAAGATTTCAAATTAGGTATACAACATTTTAATAGCTGTAGGGATTGGCTTTTTTAGATTATTAGGTTTAATAGATTTAAAATTTAGTTGAAATTGATTGATGAGCGGTGATACCCTGCTTTCTCATTTGCCAGTAAAATTTTATTCTGATGAAATGACTGAAACCAAAAAGATCATTTATTTAGAACGAAAATTTCATGAATTAGATGAATTTATTGAAAATATTCCTGAAGTGGCATGATGTTGGATTTATTTTTATCCAAAATACAACTCCTCTGGTCTAGGTGAATGGGCTTGAACAGCACAAATCCCAAACTGTAAACATTCCTGTTCATCGTCCTTTCGTTGCTTTTCAGTTTGAATATTACTGATGAATATTGCTTGGATGTTGTGAATTAGAGGTTTGAATGGATTAAAAGACATAATTAAACTCCTTAATTACTCTTTACATTTCTACTCTAATCATGACTCAAAAACTAGAGAGTAAACCCCAAAGTATTTATACGCCTTTACAGGGTGTGAAGAGGCCGTTTTAAGTATCAAATGATGTGCCTAGATTTAACAATATCTAAATTTACCGAATGATCAAAACAATAATAAGAGCGATGTATTCTGCTTTTATTTCTATTGTCTTAATCTCAATTATTCTGGCTGGCTGGATTTGTTTTGCATTTATTGCCCAACCCACAAAATCTGGGGAAATAATTAATTTGATACAAGATATGTATGAAGGTCAGAAGTCGGTAATCATAAACGTTGTTGATCTTTCGAAATTACTAATAAAGGATAATAGTGAAAGAATAGCGAGCGAAGATAATAATCTTTTAAAAGAATCAGAATTACTGATTGATCAAGAAGACAAGTCACTATTAGATGAGCCCTCAATTCTAGAAGACAGTGGTGATAATCCTCTCGGGATAGTTATTGAACCATCTTTACCTGAAGTAATCGAAGAAAATTTGCCTGAAATTAGTGAAGGACCATTAGATAATGATCAGAGTGAGGTTTCTATGAATGAAATGGAAATAGAAATGGATATGAATTAACTTAGTTAAACGAACTTTCTGAAAAGGGTTTAATATTGATTTGTTTCTTATTTGTACTTATGAATAAAATTCTTCCTTTAATATTAGTCTTTTCTTTTACGACAGCTCCTGTTTTGGCATGGGGTGAAGGTGGATGCTCATTATCAAATAAGAATAAAGCAAGTCAAGATGAGACTGTTGAGCAAGTTGATAGTTCCGATTCTTCCGATAGGTGATTTCATGAGAATGAATGACTCATTGCTATTCAGACTTGTTTCTTGCTCTCTTGGTCTTCTTTTGATTGTCTGTCCTGTTGCTCTTAATGCAGTTGAAATAGATTTATCGCTTAAAGAGTCAGATTCAAGTGAAATTGTTCAAGCTCCTAGCCAAATGACAGAAATGCAGATGAATGATCTTTTTGGTGAAGATCCTTATTTAGGTCAAACTTCATACCTTCAATCCCCTGATGGCTTTACTCAAAGAGATAAATCAAAATAGTGGAACTTTTTATTTATTGAGAAAGCTAGAGTAAAGCGTGGAGAAAAAATGACTTCGCATCAATAAAACATTTTTTTTTAAACAAAGCACTAGATAATTGACCTCCATATATTGAATTAGTTTTCCTTGATTGTATAAATACTTGAGTGTTCCTTCCTATAGATTTCTTAAACCAAAATGAGTAGAAATTAAAAAGGATGTTTAGATGTCTAATCATGCCATTTTCAAAGCAATTGTTTGATAATTTTTCTGGAGCTCCTATCCAGGAGAATGAAATGTCTGAGTTGTTTTCTAATTACAAGCCAAAATATGATGATGATGTGATGGAGTGTTTGCAATTTGGGATCTGTTCTATACGTTCAGCTCCTCCTAGAGAAATACCTTATTTTCATTTTTGAATAATTTACATTGGTTATATAAGTTTTCACTTGTTCTAGTAATTAATTAAGCTAGTGGGCTAGTGTTAGCCAGCGTAAAATTATTAAAATCAAAACAGTCGTAACTAAAGGGAATGCTGGGTAACGAGTTTTAAAATTAGCAGGAGGCCAAGGAGACCATGAGATAAGCCTTCCTTTTGGTTCTTTGAGTAACTCCTTCTTTTCTGAAGTCTTAGAGGTCTTTGGGATGAATCCAAGTTTTTTGTTTCTCTTTGCTTCTCCCATCGTTAATTTATTTAAATCAAAATATTAAAAGGTCAATTTTGAGAGTGTGACTTTGAGGAGAACTATGTTGGTCTTATTTTTTGATTTTTTTAATATAATTTGTCCACGAACATATCCTGAGTTTGACTAGTATTTTAATAGTTGTTTTGGTGCACTCTTCACTAAAGAAGCCTTAGCCTTAAGAATTTCTCGTGCAATGTTTAATGAGAGAAGAAGTATTGAAAGTTTTAATGCTTATCAATGTATTCGTAGCTATCTCGTTGATTTATCAATGCAAGAGTTGATTGAACTTGCTAAAGACTATGGAATCGAAGTAAGTAAAGCTTCTAATTTGAAAAATATTGGAGGTTAACCCTACACGCGGTTGATAATATCCCTTCGCAGAATAATTATTCATAAATCAGAAACCAAGATTTAGTTAAATGAGTAGACACAATGTTCGGGTGAAAGTTAGATCTACGCATGGCTTCATAAAGAATGTAGTCAATAGCAAAGTAGACGATCAACATGAAAAGCTTCATATGTTTACCAAAGTTGTCATGGAAAAGCAGGCATTGAGAGAGAGGTACATTAAGTTAATGAATGATGCAGAAAAAGCGGTTGGAAGAAAAGAGGCTATCTATCTCCTCAGAGATGCCGAAATTATTTGGGATAAAATTAATAGTTAAATGATTGCTTTTTGACTTTCGGAAGTATCATTTAATTATTTGTGTTTTGTCATACCTACAATCCTAATTACCTAAATTCATAGAAATAAATTAGAGTTTCGAGGTTAATTATTGCTCTTGAGTTTTTTCTGCCATTAAATCAACAAGGTCATCAATTATCTCATCTTCATCCTGGCCGATAATTGTCTGTGTCCCTAGGTCAAAGGTAGATTTTAAATCAGAAAGTAATTCTCTATCTTTATGGTTTAGAGGATTTATTTTATCGAAGTCTTGCATTATTTATAAACAGAAGGATCGAAGTTGATCTCAAGTTGATTAGTGTTATTGGAAAATTGATCAAGTCCCCACAACTCACCTCTCTTTGAAGCCTCAACTATTGATTCATAGAACTCAGGGATATGTGATGACATAGTACTAAATGGATATTGGTGAGATACCAGCTGAGAGTTGATGAAAATTGATCACTCCAAAAGAAATAAGAGCTGGGATGAACCAACTAAATGGAAGAAAAATTCTGATTTTAGACTTTGTTTCTTCAGACATAGTTTTACCTCAATCAATTAATGATGTTTCAATTATTTATTTAGCGAGAGCTTGTTTTGTTCGGTTATCTATATAAAAAAGCCATCAAAAGAATCTTTTTATGCTTGCTTTTCCTATTGAGGATAATTAAGCTTTTTTTTAATTCACAACCCTTGCTACGTAGAATTTGAATTTTGGTTTTATTTCATGATGAACAGCTGTAATGGGAAACCCCCCCAGCTCCAAAGAATTTCTTGGGCTTAAGTCTGTCATATTTTTTCTGTATTTCTAATGATTGCTCCTCGTAAGGTTCATCTAAAACAGCTTGTAGCTCTTTTATGAGGCCATAATCGCCTTCCTCTGCCTTTTCGTATGCTGGTGTAATGAGCCATTCCCGCCAAGTGTATTTAGGATTAATGCTTTTCATCTTTGCCGAAATTTCATTTTGATCACCTTTGCTTATTACTTGCTCCCGCCATCTTTGTAGCCAACTGATCCACTTGCTCTCAGTCTCTTCTGAAATTGGTAGATAGAAACTATCTTTTAAGTCCGTAAGTTTGTTTGGAATACTTGAAAGTTTTCGGAAAAAGATTGTGTAGTCCACCTTTGTGTGAACCATGAGCCGTAGCATTTCATTTACTAAAGGTGCGTCATAGGTGACTAGGCCTAGTTTCTTTGCCCACATGTTCTCCATTTTTTGATTCATGACTGTAGTAAATCCATCACGGATACTATCGAGCCTTTCCAGTGACTCTGCGTTGCCATTAAGCAGAGGTCGAAGAGCCCCCCAAAACATTTGATAATTTGCTTCGGCAGCAACTTGTTGGTTAAAGAATGCAAAATGTTCCCCACCTCCTGTCCAAGGTTGGAATCTCGGATCGAAGAGTTCGCAAAATCCAAATGGACCGTAATCGAGGGTGAAACCACCTGCAGCACAGTTGTCACTGTTGAAATTACCTTGGCAATAGCCGATCCGCATCCAATTAGCTACTAATGATGTGAGTCGTTCTCGGAATGAATTTGCAAGCTCAACGACTTGATTGCTAAAGCTAAGAGTCGGATCAATTTCTTTCTTATAATTTCTTATGATTAAGTGCTTCACAATCATCTCGAGCTCTTTCATTGCATCTTGATGCTCATTGTTGCGTACTCGACGTGCAAAGAGTTCTATCTGACCAACCCGTAAAAATGATGGTGCAACTCGTGTTGAGATTGCGGCTGGGGTCTCTACCAATATGTCTGGATTGATTGAATTTGAGTCTTTTGTATACCAAGGCCTGCGGACTGTTTCAGATCTAGAGGCATATAGTGTGAGAGATCGTGATGTTGGTACTCCAAGTGACTGCATATAATCCTGCGCCAAAAACTCACGAACACTTGAACGTAGCACTGCTCGTCCGTCAGCTCCTCTGCAGTATGGTGTAGGCCCTCCTCCCTTAAGTTGCATCTCCCATCTTTTGCCATTAAATATACCTTCAAATACTGAAATTGCTCTACCATCTCCATAGCCGTTACCTGTCCCAAATGGACACTGTTGAGTATATTCAGTTCCATAGATCGATAGTGCGTAACCAGTAGCCCAACCAACTGGTCGCATGGGTGCTGTTGCAACACTTATATCGCCTGAAAATAGACGACGAAAAAGTTCATCTAGAGCAAGTTCTTGACTCAGGCCTAATTCGTTAAATAATGTTTTACTGTGCGTGACATATTCTGGCTTTGAAATCGCTGTTGGAGTGACAGGTACATAGTGACCAGAAAAGACTTCTCGTGTTAGGTGGTCGTCACCATCCTCAGTTGCCTGAGGGTCAGCTTCGAGTGAATCCATGAGTGAGTAGTCAGCCTGTTTCGCAAACTCAGAAAAAGTTCTTGTTTTCGGCATAGCTTCAGTACTGCTCATTCAGACCTATTGGTGGTTAGTTAAGTCTTTAAATTTGATGATTCTTTCATTTATATTTCTAGCATAGATCCGTAGCTTTAATGCTGAAAAATTTTATTTGAACCAGTAGATAAGACTTAAAAAATTTGGAGTGTAATATTGTTGATTCAGTTATGTCGATGAGAAAGTTGCAAGACATAAAAGTAGATGGCCAATATAATTCGTTTTAAAAATTAATTCGTATCAGCTACATTTTTAAAAAACTCACAATAAACCATTAAATCAGATTCTTTTTCTGTCTTGAGATTTAGGTCTGAGATTGCTTTTTCCGTTTCAATTCTGTAGGCATACCAATCTAGGCAAAGATTTCTTTGCCTTTGAGTTTCAGAGATTAAATTTGTTTTTAAGGAACTGACTGGAGATGTGTTCTTGGTACAGCCACTCATAAATGCAGCAAATACAATAATAGAAAGAAAGTGTTTCATCTTTTAATTAATTTTTGAGTAACTTGTGATGACGGTTGAATCATAAATGAAGCCGACTTCATTAATTAAAGGTCTTCCTTCATGATTAGAAAACATTGTGATTGATTTACTTTCTCCAGCTTGCTCTAATAAATTGGCAGTACAACGATACTCTTTCTTTATATCTCTATAAAGACAAATATTTTTTTCTTCTTTCATAAGTTTTGTTCTATTCACTTTCATAGACTGCTGTCTATTCTTTAGACGGAACATAAATCTCGAAGCTGAATAAGCTTGTCTCAAGAGACTCTTATTAGATCGAATAATTAGAAATTAAAAAGATTTTTCCATATTCTTATTTAGAATTCTGTCGCATTAGTCATATCTTCAGCCTCTTTTTACAGAACTAAGTTATTTGAAATATAAGTACTTCTCATTTTGCGAATTGGTTGCTTATCTAAAAAGACCTGTTTTTTTCTTTTGAGTTTTTGCCTCTAGTTGTTCTTCTACGGCTAATGTTGCTTTCTTATGAGCAATTTTAGCCTCAATCATTGTGGTGATTGAAATCAAAAATAAGCCTCCTATCCCAATTAATTGTTGAGATTTTGTTGGCTCTGTATCACCATTCAAAATGGCACCTAAAACGAACCAAGCTGTAGCGGCTCCTCCAGTTGCAAAGTAAGGAATCCAGCGACGTTGGTAAAGGTATCCAGCACCTAATCCTGGAAGAAAATTTAATGTTGTAGCTACCCATCCACTGGATGATGCAAGAATTTGTTCCTTCGAGGGATTATCCATGGAAATCTTAAAAAATTAATTATGTCTATATCAGTTGTTTTCTGTGGACTGAACTTGCAGTTGTGAGTTACACCACACAATTAGAATCCCTTTTTTTTGTTTTAAGCGGATGACCAGACTCGAACTGGCGACATTCAGCTTGGGAAGCTGACGTTCTACCACTGAACTACACCCGCAGATGTTTAAGTTAGCGAAGTTGAGGAGCCTATTCCTATCTTTAGACACTTTCTGAAATGAGAGCCTAATCAGTTCTTTGAATGCCTATATGTCTGTTTTTACTGTCTGCTTCAATTTCTTTCTTGATCATTTCGTAAAGGGCCAATTCTTCTGGATCATCTGAACCAAGTCCATAGCCCATCGTTGCAGCAAGATAAATTTTGTGTTGTCTATGAGAACTTAGACTCATTAGCTTTTAAACAATAAACTAAGTTAGGGGTTGAATCATCTTATCTAAGAAGATAACTGCAAATGTAATTTAAATAAATCACAGTGATCTAGAAGTTGATCAATATCTGATTAAGCAGAAATGATTTCTTTTTTTCTTGATCTCTTTAAAACTGCGTAAAAAGTTAAAACACTTATCGTTCCAGATGGACCTATAAATACATGCCATATTTGTTCACCTGAACTTGAAAGTAGAATTCCGAAAAAAGTAGTAAAGATTACTCCCGTGATCGGATAAATAAGGAAGACCCAATCTTTAAAGCAGCTCCACCATTGCGATATAAGTAGAATACTTATCAATACTTGAATTAAAATAGTTGTTGACTTGCCTAGAAACCAATAAGAAAAAACCGCGGCAATTATTAACAAAATATTACTAGTTATGATCGACTTGTTTTTAGCTACTGAAATAGTAAAGAACGATAATCCAATAGAAAGAAATGAATAAAACAGCCAATTGTATATTGATGAGTGATCTACATATATCCAATCCGTAGTCGTATGATCGAACATCTCAAACATTGAGGCAAGACCTAGTGAGATAAAGGCAAAAGGGGTTAGCAAAGGAAATCTAATTTGCTTGAATTTGTTCCTGGACTTAATTCCAATAATGATTGGGATGAGAAAAGCTTGTAGATGTGCTAATAACAATAATGATCTGAAGGTCAATTAAATTAATTTTGAGCTAATACGAAATTAGCAACTTTATTGAAATCTTCCTAACACGATAGCTAATGTTTTTTAAAGAAACTTACTAGAGATTGAAACTGGGTTTGTTGTTTAGCAGAGAAAATCCGAGGACGGACAATTCGAATATTTGGACGTTGACCGCACATTCAAAAAATATTAAAGAGAATATTCATATTCAAGCTAATACTAAGATAAAAGCAACAAGTAAAGCTGCCAGAAGATATGCACTTTATTTCTCCAAATTCACTATCAAGATTATTTGCTGTAATGGCGGTGACAGTTTATGAGATGATGGGTTTTTTTGCGGTTTTAGATCCTTTAATTAAAGGCTTTATCCAAGTTGCTCTTGTAATTGGACCATTGAGTCTTGTCGGTGTGATTTTGTTACTTAGAAAAATTGAAAAAGATCATCCAGAACGTATACGCTGGAAGTAATGAGAAAAGAAGACGAATTCAACTCTGATTCGAATTATCCAGAAAACTTTTGGCCGAAGATATTAACTCTTCTTTGTATTGGGGTTTTTATTTATTGGGTTATGACTTCTCAAAATGCTGATAAAAATCTGGATAAATATCTTTTTGACCCAATACACAGACTTTTTGACAGAATAAAAATAAATGAGTTTTTCGTAAATGATTAACAGACTTATTTCAAGTGAAAGATCAAAATGGATTTTTGTGATTGGAGTGGTTGCAATTGGTGCAGGATTCACGGCAAAGAATGTGATCTCCTATCCAACTGAATGTATGAGTGAAGAAGTTGTACAAAAGTTTGTTACACCTAAAGGAATTACTAGGAATTTCACCATTTTCTAGTTTTTTTCCTCGATAAGTCCAAAAAGCCTCTACATTTGAAGAAAGAAATTTTAAAATGTTTTTTTTTAATCCTTTTTGGCCTTTAACAGCTTTAAGAATCGCTTCGTTAAAAGCAACTTCAACATTACTTTTACTTCTTTTAATTAAATCAAACCTTCTTCGTTTGAAAGGTGGCCTCATAGGAGGACTTGTTGCACTCACACTTATTTCTGGATTGATTGTCTCCACTACAGTTGCAGGCGGAGCTGCTTACTATATTTTTCAAAATAAAAAATCAAATGATGATGACGTAAACATGTCTGACGATGATGTAATTAATGCTGAAGCAGTCTCAGTTTGATATTGTTTTGCAGTTACGTCTCAAAGATTGATAACTACTCAAAACTAACCAATTGTTTTAACTACCTTTCTGACATATTCAATTTAGAAATTTTATATAAATATTTTTTTTGGACAATTGAGAAATTGTAAGAATTAAAAAATTGAATTATTTAATTATCTATTGGTTTATGAACAAATTTAGGGTTTCATTTTTTAAATTGTCCATCGATTTAATTATCAAGTCTGCACCTGCTTTTTTTAACTCTGCCTCATATCTGAGACGTTTCTCTCTACTTGAATCTACATGTAAGTGTGGGGGGGCAATCGCGAGACTGATAAATTTCTGATCAGGGATCTTAATTCGAGCATTTATAACTGTTTTAACGTCTGCAACAGTATCTCCAATATATGCAATTGGGGGATTGGAAAAACCTAAGGGCTTTTTTGAAAGTTTTGATGATAATGAAATAAAACCTGTTGGATCAGGTTTTTCTGGTGCTTCACCCATTGCAATCAAGGGAGCAGAGGCTAAGCCGAGCCTTTGCTCTAAAACAAATTTCGCTGATGGTAATTCAGCTCCACTTACGAAACCCCAACCAATTCTTCGCTGAGTTAATTCCTCAAAAAATGTTTTTTTGACTAATAACGTCTCATCTTTAATAAAGCCTGACCATTCACTAGAGTCATGATTTGGATCTCCACCAAAATAAAAGTTTTCAAAGCATTCAATTAAAATTTTTCTAGACGGAGCTGAAAAAGAAAGATTGTTTTTTTGTACATGTCTGTTAATCATTTCTAGGCTCAAATCCCAATCGTTGTTCCAACAGCCTTCACTTTTTATAGAATCAATATCTTCTATTGAGGGTCTCCACCCACTAAAAAAATTTACAGTTTCTTGGATAGCTAATCGATAGCTGTTGGTCACGTCACGAATAACCCCATCTATATCAAGTAAAATTAGGCCAATATTATTCATCATTGAGTTTTCTCTCTAATTACAAAAGTTCAATGGAATTTATTGTTTAGGTGAAGCTTAAGTTCTAACTCACGATCTTTGAGTACTTTTTCATTTTTAATAATTCGATTACCAAGCCACGCAATACCCACACCAATTACCGCAGGTAAACCAATTGCCGAAAATCTTGTAATACTATTCATTGGTTTAATAAAAATGCAAGAGATTTTGTTTCAGTCTTCTTTGAAGTTACCAAGCAATTTTAAAAATTAAAAATTTAAGTTAATTTCAACTTGTTTTGGTTCTTCTTAAATCCCTCCATAAACAAGCCATCAAATAGAAATAACCTGCCATGGAAATTATGAAAAATGATGTCATCAGCTTTGTTCTGCTGTGGACATTTGAAAAATTGAAGCAGAACTAACTACTAAAAGTATCGCGAACAAAATTATGTGATAAGGAGTAAGCATGAATAATTCAAAAAGACTCTATGAATTTAAACAACTGTTAATGCCGTTGTTGTAGTGCAATGCGAAGTTTTTTAGGGTGGTTACACCAATATTTGAGAAAATGAGGTAAAACCATATTGAACAAATTGTATGCAATGGTTAGTTTCCTTTTCTTAATACTTAAGCCAGTGCTCTTTTTGATGTTGAAAAAATTTTTTAAGAAGCAAATGAAAGCTTTTATTATCAGCGCAATTGAATGGCTCGTTCTTCAAACAGATAATGATCTAGACGATAAGATTCTTGCGAAGGTGAAAAGTGGAATGAAATTAGGTGTCGTTTGAGCAAATGCTTGAACATGTGGTAAATGGATTTAATACATTGACTCTATGGAAAATACATTTATGGTCTTGTTGTTGGTGACTGCAAACTATGACTGAAAAATGTGAAACGAAGTGGTCACCCACTGAAGATCAAATCGATAAAATCATTATTCCAGCAATGCAGGGAACTGCTCAGCAATACGCTAAGTATGCTAGTGAGCTCCAATGTCCTCCTGCTTTTATCGCGCTAATGCTTCGAGATATTGCTGATACTTTTGAAGAAAATGCAATTACATCCGAAAAAGGTTGTGATTGTTGTTAAAACACCTCAATTCGTTTCCAAATCAAAAGTCAGTTAGTTAATTATCCAGTTACCCCTATTAGGCATTGGTTTTGATACTTTTCCTTATTTGCCAATTAAGCACAAGTAACGAGGAATACCCGAACTTTTTTTGTACTCCTTACCTTGTTCCTCGCATTGCGACATGTTTTTCATTTCTATTTTTTCTATACCGTAGGTGCTGTTTTGAAGGATCAACCAAAAACTTTCAGCTTGTGCATTCTTAGCTGTAAAAAATAAAGCTGATGTGAAAAACAGCAAATAGTGTTTCATAAATCTTCTTCTCATAACTAACTCTATCTAGAATTAAGCCCTGCTTGAGGAGGGATTTCCTCTTTTCACCCGTACTGGTTAGCCCTACCAGAACCGACCTGTAGTAATGGATAATTCTTGTTAGTTTCTTACCAATTTCTCGATTTAAACCAAAAAGATTTTAGCTATGCCAGCAATTAACAAAATTACTGCAGCTAAACTATTAGTCTTAATAAACCTTCCCGTTTTTCTTTTAATAGCAGGTGTTTACCAAATTGGCTCTGCGGTAATAGTTTAGATAACTACTTTACATAATATTTTTTATTAGTTATGGGCAAATGGACTCCGTCACAAAAGCAAAAGTCAGGTTTAATTAGCAGAACATTCGATTTCTTTATTGATGAATTAGCTGAATTGCAGGAGGAACTCGATTGCCCAGATGAATTCATATGTGATTTTCTTGAAATTGTCAAAAATCGTTGGTCACCAGATAGTTGTCATTCAAAGGCAAGACAGCATAAAAGAGATAATCCAAGCTCCTACTAAAAATGCAACATGAAAGTTGGCTTGTGAAGAAAGATCGTGTCTGGGCAATGAGGTTTTTTCAAGACAAACACTCTGATGAAGACGGAACTACATATATGAGGGTTCACTACGCTAGCTGTAGGCTTGGATTCCTACACGGTATTACTCCTCATGTTGAGTTACATGAAAGTGAGAAATTAACTTATGAAAAAGCAAGAGACCTATGGAGGTCTTCAGTGGAAACAGAGTGGGAAGTTTCTGAGAAACCTTTATGGAAGACCCTTTAGAACTGATGAAAAAATATTTTTAGTCTAATTCTCCGTTAATTTAGATATGCACAAAAAAATTAATGAGAAATTTGAGTACATACCACTAGATGGTTTTGTATCGTGATGAACTACATGGGCCATCTATACGTAACATAATATTTTTTGTAGCAACCGCTACCAAAACGTTCAACTCGCTACATTGCGAGCCGCATCTCGATTTAAGCCAAGGAACGGGGACTTAAATCAACATTCGGAGTATGGATGATGACAACTCTTCTTTATCGTGGACAAAACTATGTCCAGCACAAAGAGCATAAAGCACAAAAAGATTGTGTTGAGCTCACTTACAGGCGTAATCACTACAACACATGCAGAAGTGATGCTAGATCTGAGCTGAATTCCCAATTGTCTTATCGTGGTCACCGATATCAGCATTAGCTAGAAAACTATTTTTATGAGGCCCTGTTTCGCAGGGCCTTTTTTTTTGCCTAAATGAATCTTCTTTCGATCTAACAGCTATTAACTTTTACAGCGTTTCCTTTTTGTTAGCCCTCATAAAATTTGCAAGTGGATGCTGTTGGATGGCTTATACATTCTTTGTCCCAGAACTCTTCTCTCGTTTCATTGGGAACCGTGTAAGAGAAGTCATGCATTGTACGAATATCACTTAAAGCATTTATGATCATGTTGATAGGAGTTTTAAGTTTCATAATCCTCCATGTGGATAAATACGTTCTAACCTACCTTGCTGATTTTATACACTTCGGCTTTTACTCAAGTTGAATTTACAGGTATTTAATTAGTGAATTTAAGATGAATTTTGCATCAAAGGATATGCTCATAGATTTACTAAGTTGTTGATCTGTACTGCACGCTTCATATCACTCAAAATAATCAATTAATTGCCTTATCGTCTATGGAGTTGCGATGAAATGAAAACCTTGGTCTTTTTCTTGCTCTAGTAAATGAAACCATCGAACATTAGTCCTAATAATTAGAGGCAACTGATTAGCTCTCTACATTGTTTAGAACTTTGAAAAAGACATTAACTATTACATGTGTTTTGAGAACGAGATCAGGAAAAAAACGAATGTAATGTAATTGCACTAATTACATTTTTAAGATGGGTGAATCATTATGGAAAGCATTTTTCGGTTTCATTGCTCTGGGTATCTCTCGTATAGCTATTGTTTTGATGAGTTTCTCTTATTATAAGTAACTTGATTTCATACTCTTTAGTTGGCAAATGAATTTTATTACTTTAATAACTAAAACAAATCGTTGTATTAATTGAGATGGCTTAGTAAATAATCAAAAAAGTGACTTCTTTTTAAAACATAAAAATTTCTAAGATGCTTCTTTTTTGAAATCAGAGTGATAGTATATATTAATAGACATAAAGGTGGTGAAGAAGTCACATTCATAATTATGAAAGCTATCAAAAAAATACTCACCTTGAAAATAAAAAAGTAATAGTGCAAATATTTCTAGTTCCATTATGTGCTGGGAAGATTAAAGAAAATTCTTCTTTTTCTACCAGTAATTCAAATCAAAAAATAAAAGAGCAAGCTATTCTTTTCCATAAAAAAGGGGAAATTATAAAAGCAATTAAGTATTATCAATATCTTATTGATTCAAATTTTAAAGATCCACGTGTATTTTCTAATTATGCAATTATATTGTACGATATTGGTAAATTAAAAGAAGCTGAAGAATTAGTTCTTTCAGCTATTGAAATTAAGCCGGATTTGGCTGAGGCTCATAATACTTTAGGAAATATATTCAGAGATCAATCCAAATTAATTGAAGCTGAAAGATCATTTAGAAAAGCTATTGAAATCAAGCCAAGTCTTGGTGGTGCTTATAGTAATTTAGGCAATGTATTGAGCGATCTGGGGAAACTAAAAGAAGCAGAATTAAATACAAGAAAAGCTATTGATTTAAATCCTAATTCTCATACCGCACTTTCCAATCTGGGAAGTACCTTGATTGATCTTGGCAAATTAAATGAAGCAGAAAAATCTCTTCGAAAAGCTATTAAAATTGAACCTAGGTTTGCAGAAGCTTATTTCAATCTTTCTTTTATTGAACTACTAAAAGGTGATTATAAATCAGGTCAAGAACACTATGAATTTAGATTCAAAAAAAAGAATCCTTCCTATCTATACGCTAATCCGATAATTAAAAGATTAGATGATACAAATTTTAAAAAAGAAGAAAAACTTCTAGTTGTTAGTGAACAAGGTTTAGGAGATACACTTCAATATATGCGATATATTCCCTATCTTAGAAAATCAGGCTTTGAGATTAGTTTTTGTGCTCAACCAAAACTTCATACATTGATTAAAGCATCAAATATTGACGCCAATCCATTATCCCCTGAGGAAGCAAATAAGGTTTCAGAAGGATATTGGCTACCTTTATTATCAATACCAATGTATTTGAAAGTAAGCCCAAAAAATCCAATCATTTCTAAGCCATATATCTATCCTAATGATGAATTAATAGAAAAATGGAGAAATCTAATTAATACAGAAACAAAACCAATAATTGGTATTAACTGGCAAGGCAATACAGAAACAGAAAAAACTTATCATGGACGTTCAATCCCTTTAGAGTTTTTCTCGAGTTTGCTTAATAATAATGATATTTTAATGCTTTCTTTGCAAAAAGGATTTGGATCAGAACAAATAAAAGATTGTTCCTTTAAAGATAAGTTTGTAAAGTGTCAAAAATTAATCGACTCAACTTGGGATTTCCTCGAAAATGCTGCAATTATTTCTAATTGTGATTTAATAATTACATGTGACACTTCAATTGCTCATTTGGCTGGAGGGATGGGTAAGAAAGTATGGCTTCTTCTCAGAGAGCGACCTTTTTGGACTTGGGGGTTACGTGGAGATAGAACTTTCTGGTATCCTTCCATGAAATTGTTTCGACAAAAACAAATGCATAATTGGCCTGAATTAATGTTGAGAGTTTCAAAAGAGTTGAAGAAAGAAATTGAGGAAAGAATTTGATTTCAAAAGATAAAGATTTTTTTAATTTGTTTATTCCTGCCTCTGTGGGAGAACTAATAGACAAAATAACAATTCTAGAAATTAAAAGAGATCATATGACTGGGATAAAGCTTAAGAATGTAAATAGAGAACTGGAGTTGCTTAGATTTATTCTTAAAGATAAAGATATTTCTATTGCTAGTGAACTAGTTTCTAATCTCAAGAGTGTTAATAAAAAACTTTGGGATATAGAAGATAGAATTAGACTTAAAGAAAAAAGACAAGAATTCGATAAAGAATTTATAGAAATAGCTAGATCTGTTTATAAAGAAAATGATATTAGGTCATCTATAAAAAAAGACATCAATAGAAAGTTTAATTCTGAAATTATTGAGGAAAAATCTTATAAATATTAATAACTAAAAATTAAAATTATAATATAAATACAAGAATAATATGCTTAAGAAATTGATGCATATCTACTTTTAAATAGTCACGGGAGCAACCATATTTTTTTTCAGCTAACAGATCAAAAGCAATTTGTTTTTTTTGAGTAACCTTGCAAGTAACTATCTGATCGGCAACGACCTTTCTGATAGGACGCTCAACATCAAGTAATGGCATAGATCATGATGTAGTTCTTTATATTGTTATTCAGCTCTATAAGCCATGCTATCAATGGGTTATTTGGATCTAGCTATTTAGGTAAAAAAGGGTATTCTAAATCATCTCCTTCTTGCTCTTCATAGAATTTACCTACTTCATTTCCATATAGATATTTTGATATCTTGGTGAAGAAATTTTGCATTGAAAATAAAAAACGGTCTGTGCAGACTCAGACCGTTGGTGTATTTCTTCTTATCTATTTAAATACATTATTCAAGTTAGTGCGATTGTAAGGAATACCCAAATAAATGATTTAAAGACTAACTTAGTTTGTATTAATGGGAAAGAGAACTGATAAGGAAGGTATTTCAATTTTTTTTTGGACTTTCAACCATCTATTCACTTTATTTTTTAAAAAGAAACCAAAACCTAGATCAATAAAAACATATAGACATAGGGAATAGCAGAAAATCACATAAAAAATTGAGTGACATATAAATGCATCTATAAGCTTGGATTTTTTTTCATCAGTTCTTAGTTCTACAACACTTTCCTTGGGTGACTTGAAATCACTTATTGAATTAGTCGCTATTGACTCCACCCATCCAAACTGAGCTAGTTCTTGATCGATTATTTGTTGCGCTGAAGTCATAAAAAGGGATAATTTTCAATTACTACCCTTTTTATCGCTTAGAAATTTAAGTTCTAGTTTAATGTTACATTTTTTGGTTTTTATCTTATTTTGCTTGAAGACGAACACAATGATACAAGTTAATTTTTGCCATTGCATCTTTGAACTGCAAGCATATTTGCTTCCGCATGATTTTTTTCTAATTTCCAAATCTTATTTGAAGTTTGTCCAATACAAACAACTTCAGCTGCATTTTTTATTCCAACTGGTACTTGAGTTAAAGCTAAGACCATTAAGGCAAAACCAGTTCCAGGGGCATGTATATTCAACCGAAAGCTTTTGAGCCAATTTTTCTTAGGCATTAATCAATTCCTTATTGATAATCCTTTATAGCTAATTTTGTTATGTATGCTTGAGTTGAATGACACAGCGTATTAGTAAAAGACGAGTATTTAATTAAAAATGTTATTTCCGGAAATAGAAACTAACGAACAAGGGATATTAAATGTCAGTCCCCTACACTCCATCTACTGGGAAAGAAGTGGTAATCCAAATGGTTTGTCTGTCTTGATTATTCATGGTGGCCCGGGAGGAGGTAGCAGTCCTTCCTATCGAAGATATTTTGATCCAAAAAAATTTAATATTGTTCAATTTGATCAAAGAGGATGTGGTAGATCTACTCCTCATTCTGAGTTAGAAGAAAACACCACTCATCATTTAATTGAAGATATTGAAAAGTTAAGAAAGCTTTTAAAAATTGAATCATGGCATGTCTTTGGGGGCTCATGGGGGTCCACCTTAAGCTTAATTTATGCCATTCAACACACAGGAAAAGTTTTAAGTCTTACTCTTAGGGGTATATTTTTGTGCAGAAAAAACGAATTAAGTTGGTTCTATCAAAAAGGTGCAAGTGAGATTTTCCCTGAAGAATTCGATCTTTATCAATCTGTTATTCCGCCAGATGAGAGAGGGGATTTGATTAATGCTTTCCATAAGAGATTAACAAGTCAAGATAGATCTGAGAGAGCTAAGGCGGCATATGCTTGGACTAGATGGGAAATGTCAACTAGCTTTCTCACGCCAAGAGAACTATCAATTAATAAATCTACTAATGATAATTTCTCCGACTCTTTTGCGCGTATCGAATGTCATTATTTTATTAATAATATTTTTTTAGAGGAGGATTATATTCTAAAAAATATTACTAAGCTAAAAGGTATTCCTGTTTCGATTGTTCAGGGAAGATATGACGTTGTTTGTCCAATGAGAAGTGCATGGGACCTTAGTAATTCATTACCCATGTCGAAACTTTATGTAATCGATAATGCAGGACACTCAATGAAAGAAATTGGAATTTCTAAAACATTAATTGAATTGACGAATAAGTTAGCCAATTCTTTCTCAAATCTCTAAGGTTTAGTAGCTGTTATTAGCCCTTGATAATATTTATAAAATTCTTCAAGCATTAAAAATTTAAGAATATTTTTTTTTAATTCCCTTCATTAATTTAATCTTGCTTGTTCTTTTGATTAATATCGCCAATAGCTTTTACTTGGAACTTTTTAGCCTGTCTCCATACAGCTACTATTATTAAAGCAATGAAGGCAATTACTGGTAAAAATCTCAGGACTTCCATCGTGGAAGGTTCCACAACTAAAGATTTAAAGGGATCACTAAGAGATACTGGAACGACTTCGTACGAATTTACTAGCTCATTTAGATCTACTTGCATTTTCTTAGAAAGTTATGTTTAACTCTATAAAAAAAATGTGCATATTTTTATATGACTCATTCGTTTGTGACTCGTATGTATAAAATAAACTTATAGCAGTAAATAACGTTAATCCTTTAAGTGATTTAAGTTACCTCTCTCGCTTTCCTTGATTCACTAACATTCGGATTTGTTCCATATATGAACCTCTCATTTTTTGAGACGATTATTTGTTCAAGACTTAATAGGATTAACCAAGAAGGAAAATCCTATTAAGTCCACCTGTTTAAGATATTGCGATAGCTTTAAAATATCTCAAACTTTTAAAATGTTTTATTTAGTCTTGTTATTTTATGTGGTTTCTTTGTAAGAGACTCCTAATTTACTCTTTCAGCAAAGTCTTAGGAAGGAGAACTGTCATATTCCTTTCCCTTAATCACATGAAGTCATCTTTTGATACGGCTTTTATTCTTTCTCAAAAGGTTAAAGCAAATCATGGGCTATTTTAGAGATTTCTTTACTAGTAGTGGGCGCGTTTGCATTTTTACGGATTAATAAATTGTTTGGTATAAATTTGAGTAATAGGTATTTAGGTGATTCGCTTTCTTTGAATAAGATTTTAAAGTTCTATACTTCGTACCATTTTCAACTATCTATCTAATACTACAGTGGTTTTGCGATATGAAAGCTCTGCGGATTTATTTTTATTAAGTTTGTATGTTTTGTACTTGATTGGATGTCAATGGATTTATTTACCGATTGATAAAACTTTTTCAGAAGCTAAAAAAGTATAGTTACATGTTTTTATGACGAGAGCTCAATTTGCAGCGCTACCTTTACCCAAATGCTCGACTGAAGTGAAAATCATTGAACGAAGTTGGGGGATTGAAAGGTGCTTCGTAACACCAGATGGTGAAAAGGTATGTACACCTGCTCCTTTTTTGACAAATCATCGAAACCTAGATTGGACTTGCTTAGCTTAAATAGCTTCTAGTCAAAAATAATTTAATAACTGTTTAAATCAAATTTAGATTTTGATACCTTTGTTTGATTTTTGCTTAATCTGTTTTGTCCTTCTGACATATGAAAAATCGATGCAGAACTGGTTATCAGTAAAATTCCAAACATGATGGCATGATAAGGAGTAAACATTTTTTAGATACAAATGTCATTAAACTAGCTACTTCTACTAATAGTATTTGGTAGTGCAATGCGAATGTTTTTAGGGTAGTTTCACCCATGCATTGTCTCTCTGAGCGACCTAAAACTTATACATGTATTTGACTAATCCAAATTATGAAATTGTTTACCCCATTCAGTATTCCGAAGGCAGGTATGACAGCCCTTCCTAAACGAAATAATAAAGCTTCATCCAAAAAGACACACTAGAATTATCAGCAATATCCAATAGAGTTGTATTATTCAACTATTACCTCGGGCGATAATATGAAGCGTGAAGCTTTGATTAGCGAATCAAGTGAGCTATAAATACTTTGGTTTCGGTATGATAGGGAGAGTTAAGGTCTAAACCTAAATGTTTGGAACGAGAGGGAAAGGCTTGAATCAAATGGATTCCAAATTCTAATGAATAGCAATAGGATAAATAGAGCATTGGCAAAAAAGATATTCAGGTAATGATTGTTAACCGGATAGAGCCGTGTAGACCCACAGTAAGATTAAAATCAAATTAATAAATTTTTAATAGGATCTAAGTTGATTTTGTTTAATTTCGTTTTTAAGCTCAAAAATAAAAGATAATCAAACTGTGAGTTTTTAGACTACTTAATGTATAGATTTTGAACATCTTTCACTATTTAAAAGTAATTTAATTAGATTAGATTCTTAAATAAGAAAGTAAGCATGACATCAGACATTGAATACTATAAGCAACTTTCTAAAAAGGTAAGTACGAATCAAGATAAAATTAGTTTCTTTGATCAAAATCAAAAGGCATTTTACGTAGACATTTATTCTGATAGTTGGTCAAAGATGATGGAGGCATATGCTAAAGCAGAGAACTTAAGTTCAGAGCAATTAAATAAAATTGAGGAAATGAAATGGAATGAGATGCCTGAAATTTTGAAGATTTTTGCTTATGATTATTGTATTCTTAATGGTTTTGTTTTTACTGGAGTTGGGAAGTGAATGATATTGATCAATCCACTATTAAAAAATATTTTAGGCACTTATTCATGTGAATAATTTACCTCTTTATGTTCTTAGTAGATTAATTTTTTTATTTTTATTTCTTTAGTAACTCGTCATATGCTTGTCGCCTCTGGGCTCGTTGATTTCTAATTGCTATATGTACAACTTGATTTATATAGGGTGCAATTTAGTTTTTCTTTTTAGTCCTTTTGCTTTTGGACGCAAAACCATCTTTAAAGTCAGAACCGGATTTGTTAAACCAAGCCAAGAAGGCTGCAATAGATGTTCCAATTAAAGCAGCAATTCCCCATTGAGATATTTCATCCATCAGCAAAAGATTTTCCTTCCAGTGGCAGAGTAATAGTAGCAACTACCATCAGCCCCAATATAGAACATACGGTTTTTGTATTTTGATTTAGAAAAGTGGTCAAGTCTTCTTTCATGCATATCAAAGTTTTTTGTATTTAACTCTGGATTCTTTTCTCTTTGTTCATTTGTTCCCTCTTCTGCATTCCATGCCAATTTTCTTATGAGCCAAATTGTGGCAATAATAAAAACAATAACTAATACATTCATTTATTTAGTAGACAAAAAAAATTTAGCAATAGTCCCTCAACTCTCTCCATTTATCAAGTCCTGCTTGAAGATTCTTCATTTGACTTGCGGATCCATTTGTTTTAAATGCTTTAATTAAAGACTCTGTAGCTTCTATTCCATAGCTAGCAGCTTCCCTTTGCCTTGCACAAACTCTGTCTCTGGATCCGTCTTTTAGGTCTATTTCGATTTCTTTCAGTATTTTGCTTGCTTTCTCTTGTTTTTGATAAAAATCACTCAAATATAGTTCAAATTCAGACTCAGCACTGACAGGTATGACTGACGAAAACAAGAGAACAACAAATATCAGTGATAGAAAAAATAAGCTTTTCATATTTTTATAATGGCGAACTTACTAACCTTTACAACTTATTTATATGCAATGTCATATGGGAACTCCAAGCCGGAGTATGCATAAAAATTTAGAAAATTTAAACATGAATACACGCATTCTTAAGGTTTTGTTTTCACATGAAAAATATTGAAAATCTTGCTTTTTTAATTGTGTTTCTTTGGAATGCCATGCAAGTTGATATTTATCTATATCAAAGTACCTACTGAACTATTCCCAAGCCCTTAAAAATGACATCTGCATTTGTGGTTTGTACTTTCATCACTGATTCGGTGTTGGGCAGTTAAGAAAGAAGACGCCTTCGATAAGTATTAAGAGAGGAATATAAATATTTGATTGAAGCTTGTGAAGGAAAAACACAGGCTCCTGTTATTTATATGAATAAGATAAAATCTATTACCTAAAAACATTCATTAAAAAGGGGGCATTAATTACCCCTTGATAATTAGTCTGACAATCAGAAATTTACTGGCTGTTTTTGATCTCTCAAGCAGCCAATAGTTCATCATCAGTTGGTAATAATTCAAGTGATGACTCGTCTAATTCATCACTTCCTTTTATCTCTAAAGAAATAACCTCTCCTGATTCTGGAATTAGTCCGATATTTTGCTCGGATACTACTTCGAGATTGGGTTCTAGTTTTGCTGACGATGTGACTTCAGATAGAACAACTTGTGCTACCTCAGCTTCTTTAACAAATTGAGCCCATGGGTTTACTGTTGCTGCAAGGAAGTGCCGATTAGCTTCTGTTTTGTCTCCACGAGTGATAAGTATTAAAGGAAGTGCAACGGTAAACAGACAGAAAATGGCTAGCGAAAAGTTGGCGATGGCCATTTCTTTACCAGGTTCAAATGCTGCTAGAAGCATAAAAAGAAAAGCAATTTGTATAAAAAATCACTTACTTTTTATTCTTAAGCCATACCTTCGCAAACAAACTTAATCGAAAAATTTAGTATGTTCAAAATCAATGACTTTACCTAGGTGCTTTGAGTCGTTGATTTTGATGATTTAGTTAGTGTTATCTCTTTCTGTCATTAGACGATAAGCAAAATCATCAACTCTCTTCTTGTTGACTCCATTATCTCCAATTCCAACTCTTGATTCTGATCTGACTTGAATAATACCTTTCTCTGGAATTGCTTTGAGGAGTAGATCATCGGTATATCTTCTCCATTTTGTCTTTGCTTCAGCATGAATATATGAATCAGTCTTCTCAATTATTTTTGTTCTTGGTGTTTCTGAAACTATCTTGTAGGCTTTTTTAAAAGCATTTTCTAAATCACTAACTTTAAAGTCTTCTCTCACGCAGTGAGTTAGAACAACACAATCAGGAAGATCATTTGTCATTGCATTTACTTTATAGGGAGTAAGTGTAACAACAAACAAAATTGAGAGAAAGCATGTGATAACTCTTTTAAGCATCAATAAAAAAATCTCGTAAAACTTATCCTATACAAATAAATATATCCTAAGAAAAAAATTGTGTGAATTAACTTTCGATTTTAATAATCTTTAGGATGGAAAGTTAGAGCTATAAAACTTATGAACAAAAATATGTATTAAAAAACTTTGCTAAACCTATTTGAACATACTTTTTAACTAGCTAATTCATTTCCCCATTCTTTATGTTTCCTATCTAAATCTATTATTGTGTTTTTTTGAGCATTAAGTATTAGCAAGTGATGAACTAGCTGGATTTTGGTTTCAGTCACCTCATCTGAGTAAAACTTTAGAGGTTGCTCTCCGAGCAAATTGTCGCCACTCATTACTTTAATCATTTTAAATCACTAGTTTTTTTAGGATGAAATAGGTCATAGGCATCGTTTTTTAACTTTTTTTTTCTTTTTGCTTTACATCACTCTTGCTGGTTCTCACTACCTTATCCATCCACTTGCCAAGAGTGGAAGTGGTTAAAATAACTATTAGTTTTCCTGTTAACGCTTGTTATTTACAAGCATATTACGGTGAAAATACTTTTACATAGGAATATTCTATCCTTTACCACTCTGGCTTGTTCCTTCCAAATTTGTTTTTCAATTTCTGTTTCAGTGACCAATGCACCCTGTTTTTCATTCTGAGTTTATAGGACTTGATTGGCCTGTCCTTTTTCTTGGTCACATCATTATGTTTTGGTCTTTAACCGTTAGATTTGACTGGTCTTGGATTCCTTTAACTGATCACGAGAAATTATGTGGTGATAAAGGAGATGCCTACAGAGCTCAAGTGAGTTCATTGGAGAGAACTTTTCAAAATAGCTGAAATTATAATGAAATTTCTAATTGTTTTGCCAGTAACTTTGACCTTTTTGTTCCCTACAAAAATGTATGCATCAAGATCTTCTCAGGTTAATGTTGTTTGCCAAAGTTTTGCGGCGGGCAAAATAGATGCCCTCAAAACCCTTGAAGCATTAGATTTGAACATTAATGATTACTCAATAGGTGTTACCAACACTGCAAAAATATTTTGCGCGTAGTTTCTGAGTTCTTTTATATATATCTAATAAATGTAGATAATTCTTGATCTTTAACTGAAAAAAATTATTCAGCTAATCATTTGATGTTTATTTGACAAATACGAATTTCGACACTAATGAGTATGCTATTTTTTCTTACTAAGTAATATTCTTAACTCGATGTGGGACAAATATCAATGAAAGAACAGCACTGCCATCTAATTTTAGATGGACCCCGCTTAATGAAGCAGATCTATACACTTGTGAAATAACACTTGAAAATGTAGAGCACTGGTGTGAAAATTGATAGTCTGATTTGTGTAATTGTTGATTATCTATTTCTCCTTAACTTTCGTTTCGTTAAATTCGCATGAATATCGCTCAATCATCACCCTTGTATGAATATTGGAATTCTGAGCAAGACGAGAATGATGAAAAGCAGAGACTGTTAAAGCTTAATCCAAAGGAACCTGCTTCTAATCTTTTTAGTAGTGAACCCTACAAGTGGGAGAATCTCTATCAAAGCGTTCTTAGAAACGTTATCAGTGGAGATGAATCATCATTAAAAGGATTGATGGTTTTATTATCTACAATCAGTAAAAAGGAGAAAGTTATAGTCCTTAAATCTCTAGAGACTTTTTTAAATAAGCATACAATTTATAAATTGAAAAATGAAAAATATCAGGATTTAAAGTCCAGTAAAAATTTTTATACTACCTTAAGAATATTGTTGACTATTTTTATCAATCCATATGATTTAGAATTAAAAAAAGAACCAAAACATCTTTATGAGAAAACTGGAATGTTTTTTTATAAATTTAGAAAGATGGTTTTATCAAATAAGTGAGATTTCAATTGCTGATGAAAGATTTTAAATCATAAAATATCAATTCCAGCGAAGGATAACTAATGGAGAGAAAATTTTTCTATTAATTTTTTAAGTTTTTCTGAGCGAGAGCTTTTTTGTGGTCTTGTGGCATCAAGTATTACTGCACAACATAATTGCCATGATGAACCATCTTTTAATTTCAATTCTTTTGAAATCTTAATTGGAGCAGAGGTTAAGGAAGTTACTTCATCAATATGCTCGAGTGTTTCCCAAAGTTCACTCTCTAAGAAATCTAGTTCCACTTTTGAGAGGAGTTTTGTTGCAATAAAATCTTTTACTATTTCTGTTAATTCTAATGACATTTTAATTTAATCTAATTGACAAATTCATAAGTTTAAAGGAAAAGCAGTTTGTAAAAAGTTAGTTTCTTTTGAGGTTAGCACTTATCTAAATTATTTATTTACGAACTGATTTTCAAATTTCATCCCTAAAGAGTTAATTCAGAAAACTATGATATGAGAAAGAAATAAATTATCGAAAAATAAATGAGCATGGAGATTACAACCGAATCCGCAAAAAAGGCACAAAAAGAAGCTGAATGGGCATATAACAAGGCGATGGAAAAGTTCTATTATTCAATGTTGGAGGTTGTTTTCTTAAAAATTAAAAGTCATCTATCTACGCAGGGGCTCCAGAAAGTGGTGGAGATAGATAAAAGAAGAGCTAACAACGAAAATCTGGGAGTTGAATTTAGTCAAAAAACTTGGTCGGTATTAGCTGAAGCATGGACAGGTGCAGAGGGCTTGGCGATGACAAAGATCGCTGAATTATATGGGCTGGAGATATCTGATTTGGACATATCCAAAATTCAATAGCTTGATGGAAATGATGGTTCTCCAAAATGCACTAAATCAAACTAACTTTGATGTACATTGAATCTGTCCTGAATATTTTCACTGATTGATTTGAAGTTGCAACAACTAAAAAAATTCTTGAAAGAAAGAAAAAAGCTACTTAAAAAGGAATATCTTAAGAAATTTGTTGAAAAAAACAAACAAGCTTTGACTTGAATTGGTGGTATTTATTCCTATGTCGTATTAGTCTAGGTATATGACATATTATGCAAAGCCAAATTATATTCAATATGATGAATGGTTTGATAACAATATTGATCCGTGCGAATTAGAGTATGAGAAGGAAAAAAAGTTTAGTGATTCTGTTCACGAGATGTTTTATAAAATGTCAAAACATAATTTAATTATCGGTGGATCGGAGTCTGTTGCAGATTTAAATAAACCTGAGAGATGTTCAGATGGCTTTTGCTCATTAACCGATGAAGAACTTAAGCAACTCTAATTAAATGACAAAAAAAAATTATGAATTTGGATGATCGGTTATTTATTTATTTAGAAGCTTTTACTTTCTTTCTTTTGTCTACAATGTTTTTTCTTTTGTATAAAAGCAATAAGTGGTTCCAACGCTCTAGAGCATTCTCTAAAAAAGATGATTGAATTATTCCTATGAAATATTTACTACTATTACCTGTATTTTTCGTACTAATCACTCCTTCGGAAGCTGTTACTACCAGAATGTTTAAAGTTCTAGATACTTGCGCAAGATATAGGCTGAAAGAGAAAACGGCTTTAGTCGCAATAAAAGATCTCAAACTCAAATATGATGGTAAAGATGAAAGTGAGGCAGAGCTATTCATCAAATTGTATTGCTCAGTTTTTACTCCAAATGAAAATGTAGATTTTTAATTTATTAATGAGTCGTTTACTTGTTCTCCAGCATTTAGCTCGCGAGCGACCTGGACTCTTTGTCAAAGTTGCGAAGGAAAGGGGGTTTACTGTTTGTACTTTTCGTTTGGACCTTGGAGACTCTCTTCCAGAACTTATGAATGGAGATTTGCTTTTGGTTTTGGGTGGACCTATGGGTATAAGTGATTTAGGAACTTCAACTTATCCATGGCTTATAGAAGAAGTTGGTCTAATAAAAGAAGCCTTAAATCAAAATATTGGGATAATAGGTGTATGCTTGGGAGCACAGCTTTTAGCTTATGCAGCTGGTGGTGATGTTGAAAGGCTTCAGGATGAGGTATCTAATGAACCATTAGCTGAAATTGGGTGGGATAATATCTTTCCTCAATCATTAGACAATAACTGCAATCTGAAAACTCTTTTAGGTCGCTCTTTCCCTGTCCTGCATTGGCATGGAGATAGAATCTTATTGCCTAATACTGCAGAGCTGATCGCTAGTAGTTGTAGATGTAAGGAGCAATTATTTAGTATTAATTCATTAGCTTATGGGATTCAATTTCACGTTGAGATAGACAATGAGATGGTTAATACCTGGATTACAGAAGATCAGAAATTTATTTCTTCCGCATTAGGGACTGATGGTCAATCCATTCTTAAACAACAACAAAAAGAATTTGGTCGTAAAACATTAGACTCCAGATTAGAATTTTTAAATATATTGTTTGACCTATTAAACTGATAGATTTTATTTAACTGCTTAAAATATTCTGAAATGATTGATGACTTCACATTGGAGCAGTGCAGAAAAGATAGAGAAATTCTTCAATTAAAAATTAAAAATCTTGAGCACGGTATCAATGAAGCTGAAAAGATGATAGCTGAGTCACATATGAATGATGAAGCATTAACTTTTTTAAGAAGAAAAGTCGCAGAATCTAACCAAGATTTAGCAATTCTATATTTGATCTAATAATTTCAAGTTAGTTGAAATTATTGTAGAAAGTAACTTTTAGATTTTAATAAAGTGAATTAGCCGTACCCGACCGTATCTTTGATCAACAAAGTTAATACTTTATGTTCATTCACATCAACGCAATTTCAGTAATGACAAGTTCATCTTCTTCTCAGGTAATCACTGAGTACGGCAAGCAAAACATCTTTGGCCGTGAAACAAAGCCACAGCTTGTAGAGGACTACACCAGCTATCCAGAAGCAGCAGAAAAGACAAATGGCCGTTGGGCAATGATCGGAATGGTCAGTCTTTTGGTTTCATACTTCACAACAGGTCAAATCATTCCAGGTTTCGTTTAATGAACAAAGAAACTAACTACTGGAAAACAGCCGAGCAAATGAATGGCCGCCTTGCGATGATGGGCTTCTTTGCAGCTGTGATTAACTACGGAATAACAGGCTGGATCATTCCAGGAATAGTTTAATTCTGATTCTTAAGATCTAATCAAAAAAGACCTCTTCTCTGTCATTACAGAAGAGGTCTTTTTTAGTGCTTTGGCAGCACTAGGTCGCATGTTCGAATCCTGTCGCCCCGATACGTTATAGACAGGTTTCCAGCCTGTCTTTTTTTATTGAAAATTCCCAAAGGTCCCTCACGGGTCCCTCTTAGGTATGTACTCGCTAGTTAAAGCTTTATTTCTTGTTTTTCCAGCCGAACATCTCAACCATTTTTCCTGTTGAAGCAAAGTTTCCAATCGCTCCAAGTAACAAACCAAAAGCAATCAGATTGGGACGATTCCACCAATTATTTCAGATTTAGCAAAGAGAATCATTTTTATTGTTGAGGGGGGACTTTTCTCCTCGTATAACTTTTGCTCTTCTCGTTTGATCGCAATAAATAATCACCCTACATAAAACTGCTAAGCCAATCAAGTTGGGAATGATGCCGCCAAAAAATTTGAACTCATCAAATAATTCCATATATATCTTTATCGACTCCAGATTGACTTATTTAGATTAGAGACTTAAAAAAGCAATTGCCTAGTCTTGCTTCTCTTCTTCTTGGTTAAATTTAAACCAATCGTTTTCTTTCATTCCCCTTTTAATAGCAGTAACAAGTGCTCCAAGGAAAAATGATCCTAATCCAGCAAATATTGCCAAAGTCAGTAGAGGCCTAACTCCGTATACGGCAGTATCTTGAAGAGCAGGATCTAACGGATCCATTAATTTTTTGTTTTATTAGTCGTCATAAACTTTGCATGTTGAAGAAGTTGGGTGAATTTCACATTCTTCTTTCCAAAACTCCTCTCTGGTTTTAACAGGGATTTCGTAATTGAAATCATGCATAACTCGAATATCACTCAACGCGTTTTTGATGACTGAAAATGGGGTTCTGATCTTCATAAACCTCCTGTTCGGATGAATATGTTCTACTTGATTTCTTGTGATTTAAACACCTCGGCTTTTACTTAAGTACTACTTCCTATTCATTCGATAGGGAACAAAGAAAGGGGCCGACCTAAGTCAGCCCCACTGGTTCCGATAGCAATCGGCTGTCAACCATTTTTATTTTGACAGGTTTAGGAGAAAACTCTTTGGTATGGAGTTTGTCCGTTCATTAATGATGTGTCTATTGGCTTGCAGATATTCATTAATGCATTCAGTCCAAAACCAGGCCCTGTTGGACCATCAATGAATTCCTGGAATTCTTCTATGGAAATCCCTTCTTTTGTTTCCCAAATACAGTAGACAGGACCATTTGCAGTAACAGCATTAGCTGAATGGTTGAAAAACCCTTTTTCTTTGTTGGCTGCTACAGCCTCATCCCATCCTCCACCAGGAGCCATTGCTGCATAAGCAGTTTCCCACCACTTAGAGGAAGTACCAGCCCTGAATTCGTGATGAACAATATAAAAGTTAGATGCCATTGAGAATTTATTTTGCAGGATATTTTTAACTTAAAAAACGATTTTTCAGTTGATTCATCCTGCTTTCATGACTTTTATGTTGTTAAAGGTAAAAATTAATACATGCATTAACTATCGCCTATGGATAGCTATAAACAAGGAGTAAATGATTGAAACCTATGTCTAAGAGAACATGGATGAGCGGTTTTAAATTAAATATTCATGCACCAGGGACTGGATTTGCACTGATGCTTTTAGCTATAACTCAAGTTCCAGTAGCAATTAAAACCACAGCGGAAATTTATTGTATGGAAAAGCTAGGTCAGAAATATAATTCAGCAGTCGTAGCGATTATTCAATGTAACGGTGGTAAATGAATCTATCTCAATAATTAATCCTGTTATTAGCTGTTTTTATTTTACTAATATCTACTTATTGGGTATTTAGAACACTTAATGAAGGGAGAAAAGTCGTCGTTCCATTTCGCTAGTAGCAAGTTTTCTTCTCGTTGCTCATGATCCGAACGCCTACCCATGCGAGTCCTAATCCAATCGCAGCTGGTAATCTGATAGTTGTGATCTTTATAAGGTTGTTCATTATATCTACTAAGTGGAAACTTATTCTTATACTTCAAAAAGAATCTATAAAGGCCCTTCTAGCCGATAAACAATATCTTTGCAGTTGTTAGCTTTGTCCCATTCCCTAGCGAAAGGATTATCGAGGATTTTTGCAAAAGCTTCTAAACTTGTGACGTTATAGAAAGAATGTGATTTATGCTCATTGATTTTGTTTAACTCATAGTCAATAACAACACCATTTCCATATTCTTTGACAAACTTTTCTATAGTTTCTTCGTAGTACTCAAACGAGCAGTCAAAAGTACATACAATAAATAGTTTTTCCATTTAATTAGACCCTGCTATAGCCAAGCTTGCTTTCAAAGATTTTTAATGGCAATTCAGTTGCTTCCATAGCTGCTTTACATTTATCTCCAACTGTTCCATAAACTTCCATAGTGAAATTATTGCCAAGTTCTGCATGACCTTGTAAATATTCTCCTACAGGTGGATTTGATAGATGAGCAAGGAAAGCCTCGTCATTTTTATAAACTTCGGACCAAACAAAACAAAGAGGATCTTCAGGATCTTGATCAAAAGTATGGTGAATCATTCCTGGTTCTGAATCTTCAACAGCCTTATCAGTTTTAGCTGCAAGTAATAAGTATTCTTGAACTTTATCTGGCTTAACTTGAATACGAGCAAGAAGAATAAAGGGTGTCTCAGCTCCGAATGACATTAATTTATTTCAGTTCAAGCTCACCATTGCATATTTCTCTTAAAGTTTCAGTACAGAAGGCCATCTCTTCAGGCTCTTCTGACAAAAGCATTTTTCAAACTAATGACACCTTTTACATGTGCTGAGTCAAGGTAAGCTATTGCTTACGGCATGATTGGTATATGGCTATTAGGAATGTTCTTCGAATTGGTCATCCTGCATTGCGTACACGCGCGGCGGAGATTCCTGATGATTGGTTCGGCAGTCAACGTCTGCAGCAGCTGATAGACGACCTGTTCGATACAAAATTGGCTTGCTCTGGGGCAGGGCTAGCGGCACCGCAGATCGATGAACCTTGGAGGATTTTTGTTGTCGGTATGGGGCATAACCCCCGATACCCCGATGCTGATCCTTTACCTGAACGTGCGCTGATCAATCCGGTTATCAAATCAATTGGAGATGAATTAAGTTCTGGTTGGGAAGGTTGCCTCAGCGTGCCTGACTTGCGTGGTGAGGTGGAGCGATGGCAACGTATTCACCTGAAATGGCAAGATTTAGAAGGGGCTTTTCATACAGAAGAGTTGCTAGATTTCCATTCACGAGTCGTTCAGCATGAAAACGATCACTTGGATGGTGTGCTTTTCCCTGATCGTCTTACCAGCCCACTAGCTTTTGGATTTCAGGATGAGCTACAGGCTCATGGACGGATTCCTTAGTTGTCTATTTATGGAAAGTTGATGCTAGATAGCAAATTCCCTTTCAGATTACCCACATCATCCCGTCAACCAAGGGCCCTGATGACAGCTTGTTATCTCAATGACTTTCCATTTTGCTGCAACATCGGGTCTAAGTCTGATGGTAACTCTCGATTAAACCATTCTCTTAGCTTCATTTGATTCAGATATTCGTTATTTGGAATTTCAAAAGTATCTCTAACCAAGCGAATTTTAATTTTTTTCCTTTTTCCTTTTTCGTTTGTTCTTTCAAGAACTAATTTTACTGTCTTATTTTTTGGTCCTTTTATTAATTCAATTGCTTCTTCTATGCCCATTCCTTTAGTTGACTTCCCATCTATCTCAAGAATTACATCACCTGATTCAATATCTGCATTAGAGGCAGGAGTTCCATTAATAATTGATTGTATTGTTATTTCAGAATTTTCAGTATTTAGGAAAAGATTAACGCCTATACCAGTAATTTCTTTTTTGAGCTTATGAATTGAACTCTGGTTTGTTCTTACGCAGCCTGAATAATCTCTAGCATCGAGACAGCGTTTATGAATTTCATTACTTATTTCAGCCTTTACCGAAATAGGTGAGAGAAGCCCAGTGCTTAGGGCGAGGAGTAAAAAGCGTTTCATTTTAATTCTCTTAAAACAGCTCGTGAGAAATCAAAAAAAACCTGAACGAGCACCTTTGAATAGACGGAAGTAATTGCTAATGTCCAATAAACCAATGGAATAATAAGGAGAATCCACCAAATCCTGAAAATATTTGACCAGATAAAATTTAAAGTTGGTATAACTCCAACAAATACCAAGCTTAAAAGAAAAGCAAATATCAATACAAATTTCTTACCACCTTTCGTCTTGATAAATGTCAGTAAAGGTCTTATATATTTTTCAGGTAGCAAATCTCCCCAACGAGATGGTCGATACTTTATCCAAAAGCCCATATCTTTTCTGATCTGTCTGTCATAGGCTGCAAGAATTTCTTTTAGTGTCTTCTTATTAGTCAAGCTGTTCATCACCAGAGTCTCCTTTTACCAGTCCAGTTATATAGCAACCAAATTACAAACCCCACCATAAATAAAGGCATAAAACTATCCAGTAATAAATAGGCTGAATAGACGATTAATGGAAAGAAGATGACACGTTTTATATTGAGACGTCTACCTCTAGATAGTTTTTTGAATGGCTTAAGGAAGAAGTTGTTCATTATTATCCTTTTAGTAATCCATAAGTACACAAAATTGGGTTTGCAATTAGAACAACCCAAAACGGTGGAGGTGGACCAGCATCAACAATAACTCCTGCATTAAGAGTATTGAATATTGCAACTATTAAGAGGCAAGACATTAATACCAATTCACCCAGTAAAACTTTCTTGGCAGATTCGTGATCTCTGATGGAACTAGAAATTATTAATAAGAAGCCAATACCTATATTTGTTGCTGCAACAACATCTGCTGTCCCTCTAATAAATAATAATGTTTCTACTGAGACTGATGTGGCAATGGTATCAATAGAAAAGATCAACAGGTTTATTAGCAGTACACCTAATAACAAGTGAAGAGAGCCAACAGTTTTTAGGATTGTTTTTATTTTCATTAATAGAATCCGAAAGTCGAAGTCGCAGGGCATGAACCCTCACTCGACATAAATGCATTCTTTCAAACTAATGATACCTTTCCATGTGTTTGGGTATGACTTTGCGCTGTGATCATGGTTCCTCTTATGATATTTTTTTGGCATTGGATATAAAAAAACAGAATCAAGAGATATAGAATTTACGGCTGGAGCTGGAAAACAATTGCTGGAATATATGGAGTTTCAGCAACAACAGTTAGAAGGTGATCAATCGCTTGAAAACTAGGCAAAAGTTAGAGTTGCAACAAGTAGGAAATAAACCAAGCGGCAAATATAATTTTTCCCAGAATAAGAAATGGAAGAAACTTAAAAGCCTTCTTTTCTAATGCTGCTTTATTAATGGAGTTCATATAAGAAATCCCTCTCAGCGGAGGGTTAACTAAAACTGTGTGAGAAAGCTTTGCGAAGAGAGGACAGGATTTCGGCGACTGTCCTCTGATCTAATTTGATCACGCTTCTTAGTACGCCATCAATCTAAAATTTAATCTAAAAGGAAATTTTCTTGAGCTGATGTTCGGTTCAGGTAGAGCTTTCCAGTCTTTTTTACTATTTTCTGTTAAGAGGTGGTCTATGGCTTGAGCAAGTGTTTTATGAGCGGAAAGGCTTCGACACTTTTGCGTAATTTATTTTTTCATCCTTTAGTCGCATTGCTGACTGCACTATTGGTGGTGGTGGGACTCTATCTGACGGATTCAAGATGCCAGGAACAGCAATGGAATATACCTGTGACGGAATAATACCATCAGCACATCATATACATTGTGATAGAGGTGAACACCCTGATCTCTGTAACTGCTAGGAGATTGGCAATTTAAGTAATTTTCTTCATAGACAAATGGTTATCGTTTTCGCTTGAGTGGCTGATATGTCCCTACTTCGACTATGGATTCTTTTCCCAAAGAGACTCATAGATATGCTTTCTCATTGGTTAAGGCAGTAAGGACCATGCCTGTTGATATAGCAGAAAAGCTTGATCACATAAAGCAATTAAGATTCAATGTTCAACTAAAGAAATTAAGAAAAAGAATTAATAGAAGGATCACTTAGAAATTAACTTTTTATTCAACTTTTTGTGGTGTTTTCCTTCTCCTATTTATGTAGAGCTGAATTTAAATAACGTTAAGGAGACGATGTAACCGATTCAACCTATTTAAATACTCTCTATCAGAATGTTCTAGGTCGTGATGCTGATACAGGAGGCTTAAACTATTGGCTAGGCCAATTGAATAGTGGAGCGGAAACAAGATATGAAGTACTCCTTGGACTTGCAGAATCAGCTGAGAATAAAGCACTCTTTACTGACATGACTGGGTTCGGTTGGTAGTCGTACTATGCACGAGTCCCTTTAAAAGAAACCTTTTACGGGTTTATTCGCACCGCGGTTTTTATTTTGCGTCACCGCTGATAAGTATGGAGATTTTTGCTTAACAAATCCAAATTAGCGAGGGATAGAAACAATTTAATTAAGTTAACTAGTCAACCAATGGTTATCAATTATGGCACTCTTAACTTATACACAAGCGAGCAAAAAGTTTGCTTATAGGAGTAGATCGACGCTATACAAACTCAAAAGAGATGGATTGTTAGACGATTATCTATGTGAGGTTAAGGGAAAAGATCAGCACCTTTTAAATTCCATTGGAAAGCCAAAATTAAAAGATTACTTAGGTTTAATATTGCAATAGCACGCTAACGGGGTAATAAATAATCATTTTTAAAGTATGCACTTTCTCTATTTTTAGCTGTCCATAGGAGATTTCTTAATCTCTCTAATCCACTGGTATTACTGCTATTTCTGCAATTAACCAGTGCCTACAACTATTAGGGCCAAAGGCTAGACCGAATCCGCGCCCTTTGGATGACCTGACCCATATGACACCCCCAGTAAGAACCTAGTTATTACATATTGGTATTTCTACAAGTCCCACTCCTTCGCCTTGCCAATTAGGAAAATCATTCCAATTTGCTGATGGATTTTGATCATTAAGATCTAAAATAAAAGAAGTATGATCTCCATCTGGATCAGTTCCCATCCCACACCATTCACTGTTACAAACCCCCCAAGTGGATGGTCTATAGAGTGAAGATTCCCCTGAGATCCAACCATTACCATATGGTGCGCCCTCATCAGCTTCGACAGTCTTTGTTAGACCGATATGTAAATTAAGATGACCTTGTTGTACGGGTATATGTTTCCTTCCCTCTTCATTGAAAATATTCATTAGAAAATCATTCTCTTCTTTATCGTTAATCGTTGCCAAATTGCCACCAAGCTTTTTAGCATTTGCTTGAGCTTCTAGCCAGCTTGGACCTCCAACCCATGCATAAGCAGAACAACCTCGCTCTATATAGGTTTCTTCAATAACAATGTCTTCAAATTGATCTGAAAGGACAAAGTCTCTTGTTTGTTGGCCTCTGAAAGTATTGCAAAGCATTCCCAAGCAATCTTGAAAGTTATTTCCAGTCTGTTTTTTAAAGCTATAAGTTAATTCATTACCACTAGAAGCCAATATAAAAGTAGGCAATATATTTGTATCAGTAGGTATTGCACTAATCAATCCAGTTCCTGATGCTCCACCACAACCATTAGATCCATCTGATTGGATTTGATAAGAATTTAAATTACTTAAAGTAAACGTACCTGCGCTACCCGTATCAGATTTATTAATTTCACACTCAGTTTGTATTTGTTTCATTGCTGCCAGTGCAGAAGTCGCCTGAGCTTTTCTCTGAAAGCAGCTAAACGTGGGGATTGCAATCGCAGACAGGACTGCAAGCACTGACACAACAACTACAAGTTCAATTAAAGAAAAACCTTCCTCACCTTGCTTACCCAAGAGCAGCTTGAAGAGTTTTAGCTTTATACTTTCCTCCATCTAGTCAATCTAGATTAAATTTATAAAGGTGTCTTCAAATATTGAGAAGCCCTGCTGTTAATTTCGCTAATGCTTTTTATCTGGGCGTTAGATACCAAGAAAACAAGAATTAACAGGTATAGAAAATACGGTTGGAACTGGAAGAAAATCTCACTTGTTTACGGGGTTTCTCCTAGCACTGTTAGGCGGTGGTCTATGGCTTAAAGAGTTAACTATTTATTCACATTTTTGTAGTGTTTTCCTACTCCCTACAGGCCAAAAGAAGGATTAGACCAAAGATGTATCAAGAGGAGGTCTTATGAGACTATTCACTCCCTTCACTATTCCTCAAAAGGAAAACTGCGACCTTTGCAGGATTAACAACAACAAGAAAAAAGCAGTTGAAAATCATCTATTAGATAACTTATTTAGAAACCTTTATAGGCAGAGATTCGATTTCGTTTTTGACTGAGTGAGGCTTATATATCGCCCTGTTCTTTTAATAGATCTTTTAAAGTTTTACCGCCCTTTGAGTGGACTAGCTCTTCAAAAGTTTTCTTTGCTCGGCGGTAATTTTTTGTTTTTTCTTCTGTTCCTTTGGTCGTCTTATATCTCTACCAACCTCTAGGCTCATTTCTTTGTATTAAGCATCTCTTCTTTCCATATCTTTTCTAACTTGTTTTGGATCCATTCCAAGGAGAACAGCATCATCTTGACCTCTAAATCTTCGACAATTACAAACAAGATCAATATCTGTTCCAGATTTAAACTCTTTCACTCTTGCTTCAAACCACTTATTAGCTGGTTTTGGAATGTTGCGATCTTCATGCCAACTCTGCTAAACCAAACTATCAAACATTTTTAGGCCCTCTTCCCTTACAACCCCATCAATTCTGTCAAAGGGGTTTCATAAAGGCATTATGGTTCATTTATAAAGAATCTCTTTGGTGACTTTGGACCATGGATACATGAGCTCTTTCCCATGGAGCTAAACACCTCTATTTGGTCAAAATATTTCTTTGGATGGACTTCAGGTTCAGTCATATGAGGTAGGGGTTTCAAAGCTTTGCTTGTTTTCTATGCTGATTTCACCTATAAATTTTATTGAGGCCAAACCTCATCAAGACATAAATTGACTTCATATAGTACGAGTCAATTTAATAACCCCTTTAGTTATTGGAATTTCTAGAGGGGTTTCTTGTTGGTTATTGCTGCTGTTGCTGTATTTGCTCGTAAAAGGAAGAGAGCTTTTTGATTGTTGTTCGATATTCACTAACTATCTCGATAACTTCCTCTCCATGAATCCAGCAATTTTCTCCAGAATCTACATTTGCGCTTTGGGAGAGAGTCTGTGCGTCTGGATATCTTGATCCACCAATAAAAGTAAGAATTTTTCCTATCTGATCTTTTTCATAGAGTACAGCGTCCCCAGGTCTAACTTTTAAAAATATAGGTTCATCCAAAAGTTCATTTTGTCCAAATCCATCAAGCAATGGAAGTATCCTTTTTGACCAATCATCAGAATTTATACAAATTGGGTATTTCTTTCAGCTAGTAAAAATATTTTCCTTGGCCAATCTAGTTGTATAGAAATTTAATTGTTGTCCCGACGATGCTTTTTGCGGTTTTTTCTGGAACTGGTAATTGGGTTCCATCTTCTTCCCTTCTCTATATTATTTTGATCTTGGGGGCGCTCCTTACAGCTGGTGTCGCTATGTCAGCCTTTTCATTTTACGATGATTACTATTGGGCTGATGAAGATTTTAGAGATCAGCTTAGATTTCAACCTTCAAATAGAAATTCATCCAATCAAAAGACTCGAAAGGTTTAAACAAGATTTATAAAGTGAGTTATAGAAAAATATGAAAGCTAACTATAGATTAATAATTAGATATTTTAAATGAATTTCTTACAAAATCTTTCTCCAATTAATCAACTCGTGATTTTAGTTGCTTTTATTGGACTTTTATTTGGTTTTCTGGTGGTTTACCTAGATAACAGCAAAGACTATGCATTGAAGCGAGATTGGCGAGACAAAGATAGTAAATAATCGCCTAACAAAGAGAAAATATGAAATATACATGACATGACTCCAAAATATTGTCGATGTCCGAGAGTTTGTCTTATTTATATTGTGTGATCGTAGGGGATAGTAATTAATTCATACCAACCAAGCCTGTCTTTTGATAAATCTCGTCAACTTTGGTCATTTCTTCATCATCTTCATGAAAAGAACAGGTATACATAAGATTTATCACACGGTCCAGGTCAATCTTTCTATCTGCAACATCCTGCCAAAGTCTCTTAGTTAATTCTTCATCACCTCGGGCAAATTGAGCCTGTACTAAATCTCTTACAACCTGAAAAACTGCTTGGCGGTCATTTCTTATTCTTGCCTCTTGGGTTCCTATTGGAACCTGCGATGACTTTGAAGTGAATTTGTTTTTTAGGTTCAATGGATTTTTCCTTAATGTTTGTATCTATTTTTACAAAAAATTGATTTGTGACAATCAGTATTTATTTTGATCTTTCAAAAATTGAAATAATGAACCTAACTTTAAATACCTGGTTTTCTTGTTAAGCACCTTTAACTAGGAGTGATGTTTCGTCAAAAGCACTAGCTTGATCTTTCGTTTGGAATCTGGAATAGATCAAAAGATGAGTATCTAATGAATGAGCCATTGCATCAGCAATTAGTTTTGGAGCTTTATAACTACCATCCGCTTTAGGTCGATTGTGACCGCAGTAGGGATATCTATGCCGGAATGAATAAGCAGTTAATTCTTGACTTTCTCTGGAAACTTCTGTTCTGATAGCCTCCCAAACTTTTCTGCGACTTAAATAAGTTCTAAAAGTATCGCCAGCATTACCCTCTTTACAAATCGGGGGAAAGTCGTTTAAAACCTTCCTTTTCACATATCGCTAATTGTTCTTTTAGATGCCAGTTAATTGGACCATCAATGTCATGGACCAGCAACGGATATAAACAAACGTCTAGCCCCTGGTTTTTCTCCTTTCTTACCACCTCTCGAGTTTTCGTAATTAGTCCAAATCTCTTGACCAAAATTGCGGGTGTGGATAGTTCGGAGGTCCTAAGGTCTTAGGCCATAAACAGCCATATATCGAAAAGCAAATCTCCATTTATTTCCAATTTCATCTAAGGGGAATGAATCTAATAATCGAAGAATTTGTTAATCAGTTAAGGGATAACCAATTCTTTTTTTAGTAGTGACTACATCTTTATCTGTTACGGCTGGGGGCAACTATGTGGACTCTAACTGCTGTTCCTGAACACAAAACCGAAGAAACCCAAAAAGGGCTAGGTGCATGTGTCTTCTTATTGGTGTTCCTTGTTGCCATTGTTTAAGTGCAAGCTTGCAAAGTACTGGCCCATTTAAAGGTGCTTTGGAAGTATTTCTAGTGGCCTTGATTAGGTTCTTAAAGACAGGGTGATATTTGCTACGCCTAGTCGAATCTTTTACACGATCTTTTTAAATTCCCTATAAGTCTCGATTGTTTTTTCCAAGTTAATTTCTGTCTCACTTGAAACTGTGTGAGCAATATTGAAGCAAGTTTTTATATCTAATCTTTGATTTGATTCTTCATAAGCTTTTGCTGCTGATCTAATTCTTAAAAGTGCACTAGACCAATCTGATTCTTTCCATGCGTATGGAATTGTTAAATCTACAATTTTTTTAGCATCCTTACGAATTTGATCCCTTGTTGATTCTTTATTACCTTGCATGACTAACCAACCTTTTGGGATAGAAGCTTTAACTGCTTTTCGAAATTCTTTTACCCAACTTGGTTGATCGACTGTTTTAGTCAATTCAGGAGCACTAGGTCGCAGGTATTACTCAGGGGGCTCTGTAGGGGGCGCTTGAAAATTCTAATCCCTTTGAATATGTTCTAATTTCCTGGCCTAAAAGGTGGAAGATAAAGAATTACTGATAAAGGTCGCAAGTCTTATGACTTGGAATAAATCAAACGCTGATAAATAGACCACCTCCTAACTGTTGTAGGACTCACGCCGTAAATATCAGCAATCTTTTCCAGATCCACCCATAAGAACGAAATCGATTGATCCTTGTCCGTTTAGTTTTTAATGCCCAGACAAAAAGCATTATTCGATCTAGATTGACTATATGGAGGAAACTTTAAAGCTAAAACTCTTCAGGCAGCTCTTGGGTAAGCAAGGTGAGGAAGGTTTTTCTTTAATTGAACTTGTAGTTGTTGTGTCAGTGCTTGCAGTCCTGTCTGCGATTGCAATTCCCACGTTTAGCTGCTTCCAGAGAAAAGCTCAAGCGACTGCTGCATTGGCAGCCATAAAACAAATTCATACTGAATGTGAAATTAATAAATCTGATACAGGTAACGTAGGTACATTTACTTCAAGCAATTTAAATTCTTATCAAATCCAATCTGATGGATCTAATAGTTGTGGTGGAGCATCAGGAACAGGATTAATTAGTGCAATACCTACCGATACAAATATATTGCCTACTTTCATATTGGCGACTAATAGTAGTGAATTAACGTATAGCTTTAAAGGTCAAACAGGAACTGATCTCTCCAAAGGATTGGGTTTGGTTTGCAATGTAGCCAATGGTTACACAGGAGGTAGTACATTTCAGGCGAATATAGAAGCTAATTCTTTTGTCAGAAAAGATACTTATATCGAAAAAGGTTGCTCGGCCTATGTTTTAGTTGACGGTCCTAATTGGACCGATGCAAATGCAAATGCAATTGCCTTAGGAGGCAATCTTGTTTCCGTTACAGACCTAGAGGAAAACATTTGGATAGGAGAAGAGTTTTCTAAAGCAAAATATCAGTACTCTGATGATAATCATTCCTGGGCACCAAATGAATGGTCAATCAATCATTTTTGGACAGGTGCAAAAAGGAATCCAAACGGTAGCTGGGAATGGTCCAATGGAGACAATTTTGATAATTCTTTTTCTAATCTAGTGTTAAACAACAACATTGAAGAAGGTCCGGATTCTAATTCTGATCGATTATTAGCAATATTCAATAATCCAAACGCTTCCAACCAGAATATGTATCTCGATGATATGACTAACACTCCTATTGAGGGTAGTTACCAGGGATTGGCAGAACTTTCAATCTGCAACTAATTTTAGAAGTATGTCTTTCTCCATGACATCAATTAAGATCCCATGGAATAACTAGCTTCCCTAGACGTTAAATAAAAGCTACATTATATCTGGTCATACTAGTCGATTACAGTCGTATTTCAGGATCAGGCTAAAACACAAAAGTTAGGCAATGTTAGATAACCACAGGAGCTTAATCTTTTGAGTGGAAATATTTCCTCTGATATGACAGTCATCTTTTCTTAGAGTTTTTGTCGATTAAGTCTTCTTGTTTAGGTCTAATTCTTTCTCTGTTGAAATCACAAATTTCAATGCCAGATGGAGTATGTAAAACTCTTTTGAATTGATATGAATTTGATGGCCAAGGGTTTTTGGGTAGTGATTATAACTGTAAAGGTCAAGGTGAATCCAATTTATTGAAGTAATTTTTTCTAGCGATCAACAAGGAAATGCAAATACCTAAAATAAGCAAATAAAACTGCCATTATTTTGAAAAATGCTTAAATAGTGAGGAGTAAGAACCGACAAGTTCAATGCGTTCGACTTGATTAGTTTTGCGCCGCTTTTTATTGCTCGTCCTAACAGCAGGGATTCTCAATAATTGAAGACACTTTTATAAATTCAAACTAGATTGACTAGATGGAGCAAATTTTAAAGCTTAAGCTGTTAAGGAAGCTCTTGCGTAAGCAAGGTGAGGAAGGTTTTTCTCTAATAGAACTTGTTGTTGTTGTTTCTGTACTGGCAGTCCTATCTGCGATTGCAATCCCCACGTTTACCTGCTTCCAGAGAAAAGCTCAAGCGACTGCTGCGTTGGCAGCCATGAAACAAATTCAAACTGAGTGTGAAATCAATAAAGCCGACACGGGCAAAGTAGGTACATTTACTTTAAGCAATTTAAATTTTTATCAAATCCAATCTGATGGATCTAATGGTTGTAGTGGAGCATCAGGAACTGGATTAATTAGTGCAATACCTACGGATACGAATATTTTGCCTACTTTTATATTGGCGTCTAATGGGAATGAATTAACTTATAGCTTTAAAGGGGAGACAGGAACTAACTTCTCAGAGTGTTTAGGATTACTTTGTATTAGTTCTAATTCTAGTGGTGGAGATATAGAGGACGCACTTGTTAAACTATCCTCAGGGAATGGCTCAAATAGCATTATTAGCTGTGATGGTAATTTTTATACTGAGCGAGGAGATTGGTCTACTGGTGATGAAGGCCACGTATTTCGTGTAGATATAAAATCTGGTGAAAAAGTTTTAATAGATTCGACAAAAGATGGTACCCCATCAACAGGAGACTCAGCATTTATACAGGATCTATCATGCAATGGTAGATATGCATTGCTAAGTATTGACGAATATGGCTCAGTTGACCTGGACGGTATTTCTGGTCCAAATAGTCAGGCTGGTAATAGTGAAGGACCACAACCTATATATAGAAAAGATCTAGTGACAGGTGAAATTACTAGAGTAGATACTCTTGATAATAATGAAAAAATCCAGACGAGTTGGGGCATTGATATGGCAAGAATGTCTTCAGACGGAAGATATGTTGTATTTGAAAGTATTGATACTAGATTTGCAGGTTTAGAAAGACAAGATGGAGGGAGAGGGTTGATTTATAGAAAGGATATGGAAACAGGGGAGCTTATTGTTGTCCCTACAAAAGCAGATGGTTCTCCAGGTAGTGGTAGGACACGAGGAGGTAGCTATGCGACTAGCCAAATTGGGATTAGTGATGATGGCTCAAAAATAAGTTTTGTTTATGAAGGCGATGATTTAATCCCAGGAGCAAGTGGAACGAACCTTTATGTACAAGATATTAATACTTCAGAAATTTCACTGGTATCCTCAAATAATCAAGGCGATCAATTGTATGGATTTGGAGGAGGTGGAGGAAGCTCTATCTCTTCAGATGGTTCAAAAGTAGTGTTCACAAGCAGGGGGGGGAATGGGAATACTCAAATCATGGTCAAAGATCTGAACTCTGGAGAGTTAAATGCTATTAGTGGGAGTTCATCTGGAAATGAGGGTGATGGATGGTCACAACAGCCATCTTTTTCAAGAGATGGTAACTACGTAGTTTTTCAATCATCGGCTACAAATATTGATGATAACGATACAAATGGAATAGCTGATATTTATGTCTACAATACTTCCACTGGTCAAACAAAAAGGATACTAGATGACAAAGCTAATCAGTTCGACAGTCATCTAAGGGAGCCAGTGATAACTAGTGATGGGAAGCACATTACTTTTAGATCTGATAGTAGTGGAATATCACCAGATGGTGAGAATCAAGGTTATGAAATTTATAAGGCACAGAACCCGTTCTTTTAATGCTCAAGAGGAACCCAAACTTCAAACTATTTGAAATGAAATTGGAGAAATCAATGTCAAGACTTTTTATATAGATAAATTTCTAATCCCTTGTGCTGTATTTGCTTTACCTCTCAATATGATCGCTGGTACATGGGTTGTGACAATTGTTTCGGGTTGAGGTTTTATTGCGATGTTTGGTTTTGCTTCTGCAGGTGGAGTCTATCAAGGTTTAATAAAGACAACGCTTGAAAACTATGCCTTTGCAAGAAAAACGAGGAAGGATAATAATAATGAGTCAAGCTGAAATTGATAAATGCTTTTTTTAGAAAAGAGAGATGAAATTATTAGAAAAACAATCCTCACTTAAGTCATTCAGAATGGTCTATAAAAATAACCAGACTGAACTTCTTCCACATTCGTTCAACTTAGTAATCTAGTTTAGATATCTCTACACATACGTTTTCAATACTCATAGGAAGTTCAAACATTTTTTTTATTTAATCAATTGTCTCTAAAAGAATAACAATATTTATTTTTACAAAATTTAAGCCTTTTGAAATATATAATTTAATAGGACCTTACCTAAATAATAAAAATGTCTGAAGGGGGAAGTAAGAAGAATGGAGTTAAAATATATACAGTCGCCTCTTCTATTAGTGATTTTAGCGATAATATAACTTTAAGTTCAGAAATTTCATTTAAAGAGTCTAAAGAACAAATTATTGGAAAAGCAATAAGTTTTCATTTGAATGGTAACATTTCAGAAGCTGTCAAACACTATCAATACTGTATAAAAAATGGTTTAATTGATTATAGAGTCTTTACTAATTATGGAGTCATTTTAAATGATATTGGTAAATCTAAAGAAGCAGAGATATTGTTTCGTAAAGCTATTGATCTAGATCCAACTAAGGAAAACGCATATTACAATTTAGCAAATGTATTTAGGAGCCTTAATAGATTAAAGGACGCTGAAATTTATATACGTAAGGCCATAGAAATTAGACCTAATTTTGCTGAGGCCCATCTTAGCCTTGCAAATATATTGAGAGACCTTGGTAAATTTAATGAATCAGAAATATCTTTATGTAGTGCTATTAAATTTAAACCTGACTTTGCTGAAGCTCATCTAAATCTTGGAAATATCATGAGAGATCTAGGAAAATTAGACGAAGCTCTAATATCAGTTCGTAAAAGTATTGATATTAAACCGGGATTTGCAGAAGCTCATTTAAATCTTGCAAATATATTGATGGATCTTGGCCAATTAAATAATTCAGAAATCTCTACTCGTAAAGCTATTCAATATAAACCTAACTATGCAGATGCATTTTGTAAGCTCGGAAATATCTTTAAAGAACAAGGAAAATATGATGAAGCAATATTGAGTTATAATAAAGCATCTAAGCTTGAACCTAAAAATCCAAAATATTATTCAATTCAGGGTCTTAAAGTTTCTGATTTTTACAGAGAGAATTTATTGGAAAATATTGACCTAATTAATATCATAGAAAATTGTGATTGGGAAAATTCTAAAAAACTTTTAGAAAAAATTTGTAGAAATATACCAAAATATACAAAGGATTATGTTAATGAATTCATTAAACTCTGGTGCGATTTTGGAAAAAAACTTGTTGATCAAAGTTTAACAGACAATCTATTACCAATTTTTATACAACTTATAATAATAAATGAAAGAAATGAAGATATAATTGATCTTAGTAAATATATATTTAAGAAATATGATTTAAATAAATTACTAGGATTATTAGATGAAAAAGACAAGTTTCTTCTCATATTAGGTTATTGTGAATATAAATATACTATAAACAAATTTTCAGAAGTAGAGAATTTATCCTGTACTAATATTCAGAAATCTATGATCCTAATAAGTGATAATGAGACAGAGGATATTGGCTGGCTTGTTACGCGAAGAAGTCTTGCCCTATTTAAAGAAAATAATTTAGCTAGAAAAGCTTTAATAAATTTAATTAATACTTTACCAATTTAGGTCATGAATGTAATTGTTGGAATCAATAATAGTCATAATGGGAGTGTAGCATTGTTATGCGATGGTGAAGTAAAAGTCGCTATTCAAGCTGAACGTATTTCGCGCTATAAACGTCAGAGTCTACCTCTTGGTGATGAATTAGAACTAGCACAAAGATGTTTAAACTATTGTTTAAACTATAGTGGATTAAAATTAGAAGATATAAATGCTATTGCACTTTCTACTCCATGGAAAGTAAAGAAGATTAGTAATGAATTATTGTTCAAATATATTGGAGGAGTTCCTAAAAATTACTTTGGTACATACTACGTACCTCATCATTTATCTCATATGGAATATATTCTTCATTATGGATTTAGCAAGCCAGGAATAGTATTAGTAATAGATGGAAGTGGTTCTTTAGTGGAAGATAAAAATCATTTTAATATTAAAGAAAAATATCACTCTAAAATTATTAACTTTTCGCATTTTTGTGGTAAAGAAGTTATTTCAGCATATTGGTTTGATGGGAAAGAATCTCACCTGATTTATAAATTCAGTCCATCTATAGCTGCTATTGAAAATTACAATTCAAATTCTAAAGGATTTCTCCAGAGCATCGGTCATTATTGGGATTGGGCATCATTATATTGTTGTGGCAAGCGAAGTTCTGCAGGAAAAGTAATGGGTTTAGCCGCCTATGGTGAAGATATAGATTCTAACGAAAATGATTTACTTAGTATTAGTGATTCTGGAAAAATCACTTTAGACTTTTCCAGAATCAATCAAATATATAACAAACCTAATATCTTTAGTTTAGATCTTTCTGATAGTATACATCATATTAATTTAGCAAATAGAGTACAGTCTGAGACAGAAAATGTAATTTTAAAGTTATTAGATCTTCTTAAGTCTAAATATCCATGTGAAAATCTATATCTTTCTGGAGGGGTTGCACTAAATGTTGTTGCAAACGAAAAAATAAAAAAGAGTAATTTATTTAAATCTATCATTTTAAATGGATCTGTCGAAGACAATGGCACTGCCATTGGTGCAGCCATAGCAGTGAATCAAAAAATGAGTTTTAATCGTAAGTTTTCAGTAATAAATGATTATTATGGCATAACTTATAATGAGCAAGAAACTATAAATGAATTATCAAACTTTGATTTAAAATATGAAGTTCTTTCTAATGATGATTTATTTGCAAAAGCGTCTAACCTTATTCATCAGGAAAAAGTTATTGCTTGGTTTCAAGGGAAAAGTGAATTTGGACCAAGAGCTTTAGGTAACCGAAGTATTTTAGCCAATCCATCTTGTAGATTCACAAAATATCTCTTAGATCACTATATGAAGTGCAGAGATAGATACCGTCCTTATGCTCCTGTTGTAATAGAAGAACGTGCCAATCTCTATTTTGATATGAATGATAGTTCTCCAGTTATGATGAGGAATGTAAAGGTTCTAGATAAAAGACTCATTGCTGTTCAACATATTGATGGCACAGCTAGAGTTCAAACTGTAAATGAAAAACAAAATAAAATTTTATATAAATTGCTTATAGAAGTAGAAAAGTTGACTGGTATTCCAATTCTATTGAATACTTCTTTTAATTTACCTGGAGAGCCAATAGTTGAGTCGCCTAAAGACGCTTTATCTTCTTTTTCCAGAGGAAATTTAGATTATTTGTTTATTGGTAATCTAATAATTTATAGAAATTAAATCTTTAATGACTTCAAATACAGAAATAATCTAATGATCTATACGATAATTATTATAACTTAATTGGGCTGCTAAAAAACAACTATTTAATGTATGATGATGTCAATATATTGTTTTAAATATTGGAAACAGACAAAAATGAAGAACTAAAAACTAAAAAAGCTGCTGGAGAAACCTCTAAGGTGAAGGTTTTTTTAGTTTCTCAGTCTTCAAAAGGAGATAAGGTTTCAAATACAATAAATCCAATTACTTTGAGTAATAATTTACATACTTCTAATAAGGAAGGTTTAATTCATAAAGCAGTTAAACTTCATTTAAAAGGTAACATTTCAGAAGCTGTTAAACACTATCAATACTGTATAAAAAATGGTTTAATTGATTATAGAGTTCTTACTAATTATGGAGTTATATTAAATGATATTGGTAAATCTAAAGAAGCAGAGATATTGTTTCGTAAAGCTATTGATCTAGATCCAACCAAGGAAAACGCATATTACAATTTAGCAAATGTATTTAGGAGCCTTAATAGATTAAAGGACGCTGAAATTTCTATACGTAAGGCTATAGAAATTAGACCTAATTTCGCTGAGGCTCATCTTAGCCTTGCAAATATATTAAGAGATTTTGGTCAATTAAATGAATCAGAAATATCTTTATGTAGAGCTATTAAATTGAAACCTGACTTTGCTGAAGCTCATCTAAACCTTGCAAATATATTGAAAGATCTTGGTAAATTAGATCATGCTGAATTAGCCGCAAGGAAAGCAACTAGTCTAAAGCCAGACTCTGCAGAATATTTGTTTAATTTGAGTAGAATTTTAGAAGATCTTGGAAAGATAAATGAAGCTAAGTTGTCAATTTGTCGAGCTATCGAATTGAAGCCTGATTATGCAGAGGCTCATAACTTTCTAGGGAATTTGTTAAGAGAGACTGGGGAAATAGATAAGGCTCTTAAAAGTTATTCTGAAGCAATATCTTTTAAACCAGGTTTTAATTCTGCATTAATGAATAGATGGCAATTATTTTTTGATAAAGGAAATTTTAATTTAGCTTTAAATGATGCAGATTCTTGTAATTCGCAAATATCTCGAGTATGTGCTTTAGAGACTCTTTATGCTTTAGGAAGAATTGATGAAATTTATGACAGAATTGAAAAAACTGCTAACTTGGATGAATCAAATATAAGATTAGCAGCATTTTCTTCTTTTATAGCAGCTCAGGAGAATAAATATACTGCTAATAACTTTTGTCCAAATCCCCTCTCTTTTTTACATATTAATAATTTAAATTTTTATAAAAGTAATTCTAAAAAATATATTAATGAAATCATTGATGAGCTACAAGGAGTAAAAACCATATGGGAACCTAAGGAGAATACTACTCGAAATGGATTTCACACTCCAAATAATATAAATTTATTTTCTTACTCAACGAAGGCAATTTCACAACTCAAGTCATTAATATTAACTGAATTAGATGAATATTATTCTAAATTTATGAATCATTCTTGTTCCTTTATTCAAGAATGGCCATCTAAAAAGAATCTTTTTGCATGGCATGTGATTTTGAAGAAGCAAGGTTATCAATCTGCGCATATTCATGAATCAGGTTGGTTAAGTGGCGTGATTTATTTGAAGGTTGTCCCCCCACTTGGTAAGGATGAAGGTTCAATAGAATTCAGTTTGAATTCAAATAATTATTCAAATTTAAACTCTCCTCAATTTACTTATCAACCAAAAATAGGTGATATAGTCCTATTCCCTTCTTCTTTACATCATAGGACAATACCTTTTAGTACAGATTCAGACAGAATGGTTATAGCTTTTGATTTAATGCCAAATTCCAAATCCTGAAAGTAAATGGACTGAAATACTCCCTTACAGAAAAGAGGGATCTAATGGTGATGGTCGATAAGAAAGATAAGTTTTATCTTTTCACGATCTATGATTTGAATCTGCAAGCTTTTTTCGCGGGAAAATTTCCTCACACAATCTTTAGTTACCCATCCACAATAAGGGTTTATTTTTTCCTAATATTCTTCTTAATCAGATTGCTGGAATGATTGATTCAATTGGGAATTTTATAATCTCTGCTGATGCATGGACTGGGAATATTCAAAACGAGATGGATGCAAAATATGTAGAACAGTCATCGCTGACAAATCTTTTTACAGAGCATAAGTTTTGGGGTTGGGCTGGACTTCTTTCAATCTTCGTAGCGATTGCCGCAATATTATATTTCCAATTTCAAGAATGGGAACAAGAAGATCAGCAACAAAAATGACGAATACAAACGAAGATTCTCAATATCTAATTGAATATTTCTCAGGCATTGAAAAGGGAGATTTCTATGAGGAACCAGTCCAAGACGAGTATCCAGATTGGTAATTAAAAATACTTCTCCTGTCATATGGATTTAGTTAGAAAGTATTTATGAACCTCTATTTTTTATAAGTCAGACCTGGGGACGTTATTTTCTATGAAAAAGATCAGATAGAAAAAATGGTTACTTTTTTTGGTGGTTCACGAGATCCAGAGGCAACCACACTTTTTCAGATCGCAAATGTCGATACTGGTGAAATCCGCTGGATTCATGTTGAGCAAGTTACCTAGATAGTTTGTAGATATCGGAAAACAATCAAAAATCCCTCTTCCTTTTACGAGTAAATACAACAACAACTGCAATAACCAAAAAGAAACCCCTCTGGAAATTTCATTAACTAAAGGGGTTATTAATCGACTCGTACTACATAAAGTCAATTATGTCATGATGAGGTTTTGCCTAAATTAAATATATAGGTGAAATCAAGCTAGTAAACAAGCAAAGATTGGAAAGCGCTATTTCAAACGAACATCAGGACTAAAGAAGTTCTTTTTAGATTTCTTCCGGAATGATGACGTAATAAGTAAGCATCATCAACCCAGATCGGGGGACGGTCGTCGAAATCCTGTCCTCTCATCGCAATTCAAGAAAGATCATTTTCTCTGCACTTTTTTTAGAACCCAATGAAGGGGAATGATCAATCTTTTTCCTTCCAAAATGTTCCTAACACAGTTTTAGTTAGCCCTGTCAAAGAGATTTCTCTTTTAGTAAATAAAAAAATTAAAATGTATTATATTTTGCAAACTCTTTCAAGCTCCGAAACAGTAGTTAATTGATTATAGATTAGTTGTTTACCGTACTCTCTTAGAGTTATCATTCCATCTTCTATTGCAATATCTTCTATTTCAAGATCCGTCATTCCCTTTAAAATAGCATTCTTTATTTTCCTATCAATAATTAGCAGCTCATAAACTCCAATTCTTCCTTTATAGCCTGTACCCATACATTCTTCACAATACATTGTATTATTAATATTTCTTTTTTCTTCTGGTAAGACTGAGGCATATCTAACTAATGTATTACATTTAATACCAGTTTTATTTGAATCTTCTTCCTTTATTTCTCGTAACTCACTACAGGACTTGCAAACACAACGCACTAGTCTTTGAGCTAAAACGCCCCTAACCGAAGCATTTAATTTATACTTTGGTATCTCCATATCTAGCAATCTGGTTAACGAACTTGCAGCACTATTTGCATGTAATGTTGTAAAAACTAGATGTCCTGTTTCTGATGCATCCATGGAGGCATTCGCAGTCTCCGGATCACGTGTTTCTCCAATCAATATAACATCAGGATCATGTCTCATAAATGTTCTGAGAAGATATGGAAATGTCTGATTTTTAGCTTTATTAACTTGTGTTTGAACGATGTCTCCGCCTAAAGCATATTCAATTGGATCCTCAGCTGTAACTATCTTTATCTCTCCATTGTCTATCTCTCTCAAAGCAGCAGCAAGAGTTGTGGATTTACCTGATCCAGTTGGACCACAAACAATAATAATTCCATTTTGTAAGCTAATTAAATCCCTAAAAGAGTTTCTTACATATGACAAATTAATTAAAGTGTCTAAATCTAGCAAAAACGAATCACTTTTCAAAAGTCTTAAAACCATAGACTCACCATTTCTCACCGGAACAGTCGAACATCTAAATTCAAGTTTTTTGCCTTTATATTTTTTATAAATTTTCCCATCTTGACTAGCTCTTTTTTCAGACACATCCATATCCGCTAAATTCTTTAAACATGCCATTAATTGAACTCCTTCTAAGCTTTTTATATATATCAAACTTTGAAGTATGCCATCTTTTCTAACACGTATTTTGTAATTATTTTCATTTGGTTCAATATGTATATCTGAATAATCTTTATCATATGATTCACTTAATATGAAATCAACTCTCTCCAAGACTTGGGAACCCATATCTATATTTAATAAATCAGAGTTGTCCTTCCTATCTTTTTTACTTGTCCTTTCCTTTTCAAACGAATTAATTTTTTTATTAGAAAATAAACCTAAGGGAGATTGAGAATCATAAACTTTTTTTTCATTCTGAATGTTTATATCTTTATACTTTATATTAGTTTTACTTTCTCTGTTATTCATTTTTTCAGATTTATCTGAGAAAGGTTCCCAAATTGAATAAAAGAAACCACGATCTGATTTATCTATCTCAAAACCTTTTTCTAATCCCTTAATAATAAGAATTAGCCAAGGTAAAGCACCGATAGCATTTTCACGCGCTAAAAAGGGGGCATTAGAAATATTATTTATAGAATCAAATATTAGTGGAATAAAATCTGTAATAATAAAAAGAAGTGCTGAATATGCAAAAGCTCGCCTTCGATAATAGCTTGATTTCTTTTTTTCACTATCATTCAAAAGCTGAATTAAAAACATACAGCTTGGAATTGCAAAACACAGAAGAATCTTAAATGTGCTTGAGAGGATTGCTTCTATCAAAAAAATTTATAGGGTCTTATATGATCCTAATGATTATTAAAATCTGAGCAAATCTTATTAAAAGACTTATAAAGATTTTTTCATAATTAAAAACAGACCGAAGCACACTCACTAAATTACCTAGATGGATGTGAGCTTAAGGCAAAAACTTATTAGAAAACTATTGAATCAAGGAGGAGAGAAAGGCTTCTCTTTAATTGAGTTATTAGTTGTCATAGCAGTGCTGGCAGTTTTAATCAGCACAAGTCTTATTAAAATCTTAGATATCACACGTAAGTCCGAAAAAGTAATCGCCCAAAATAGTATTTTAAGAATCAAGTCTGAATGTGAAGCAAATAAAGCTTTAAATGAGACTCTAAATTTCTCGCAAATCAATATCCGTGGCTATGACATAGATTCCGATTATTCAAATAGTTGTAATGGCAACCCAGTTCACGGCTTTATCAATTTAATACCTACTACATATAAATCTAACCCCTCGTTTCACTATCAATTTAACAAAGGTCAAATAACTTGCAGTATTGAAAAATCGGAACTCACACCATTTCCTGAATGCCATAAGATAATTCAACTGAAAAAGAAATATAAATGTGGTGATATTGGGGATTGGTCTAAAGCACAGCAATTATTAATTGAGGGGCATTCTTATTTAGATAGAGATAATGATGGAGAGGCATGTGAGACTTTGGGGCGAAAATCAAACAAACCTGAAATCGGTTCCGTAACCATTCAAAGCTGCTATGACGGTGATACTTGTACAACCTCACAAGGCGAAAAAATTAGACTTGCCTGTATTGATACTCCAGAAATCAGAGGAAGAAGGTCAGATCCTATCCCTGCGAAAGCTGCAAGAGACTATTTAAATAATTTAGTAAAAGGGAAAGAAGCCAATATTCGTAGAGTTACGGAGGATCGGTATGGAAGAACAGTGGCAGAGCTCACAATCGATGGAATAAACTTGCAGCAAAACTTGGTCAACGAAGGTCATGCAACTATTTATAGAAAATATTCAAAGCCCTGCTCTTGGGCTAATAAATAAAGAAGAACATGATTGAGGATCGAATATATCCTCAAATTATTTCTTAAAAAGGGAGCCGTGCGTAGTACGACTATCAACCAAACCCAGTCATGTCAGTAAAGAGTGCTTTATTCTCAGCTGATTCTGCAAATCCAAGGAGTACTTCATATCTTGTTTCCGCTCCACTATTCAATTGGCCTAGCCAATAGTTTAAGCCTCCTGTATCAGCATCACGACCTAGAACATTCTTATAGAGAGTATTTACATAGCTTGAATCGGTTACATCGTCTCCATAACGTTGTTTAAATTCAGCTGAACCTAAAAAGGAGGATGCAACGACTCTGATTGTATTTATACCAGAACTAAAATTATCAATCCAGTACTTTAATCCATCCGCATCAGGAAGGCGTTTGAAGGAAGCGTTATAGAGGCGGAACATACGACCTGAATCTGTGTTTAACCCTGTGACTTGATCAAATGTTCCTTTGATATCAACGATGGCACTCACATCACGGAAGGCGCTCGTACTTGCTTCTCCCGTAAATTGTAAGGATGGATAACCCGTGATGTCGTCATACCCAGAATCAGTTTTGATTTGATAGACTCCGTCTCTTTTATTATAGAACTTATAATCACTAAATTTACCGCTATAAGTTTTAATAACGTCTACTTTGGATTCTTCTACGGTTTGATCTGAGAACTGAATATATTCAATATTTGTGAGAGTATTTGTTCCATCATTAAACAAACCGTCTCTATCTGGAGTACTACGATTCGATCCTTTATCGGTAGTTTTAAGGGAGTTTGTTGACCGTGCAAAAATATACTCTTCAAATTTTCCCGTGAGCTTGACAGTATCAATTCCTAAACCTCCATCTATAAGATCATTGCCTCCATAGGAATATATTGCGTCAGCACCAGAGCCAGAATTAATATTATCGTTATATTGTGTGCCATATATAATGTCTGATGAGTTAGTTAGATAGTTGAAATAATCTTTAGAACTCTCGTCATTACTTGAAAATGAAAGGTTTCCTTTATATGAAATCTCCTCTCCATTAGATGATACGAAACTCAACTTAGATATATTTGAAGAAAGATCTACATTGTTAGTCACTGTATTGATGGAAAAACTTCCAATCAGGTTTGCTTTACATAATTGTGTGCCATTTAAATTTATATCTATATCAATCTCATTAAAAGATATCGAACCATTGACTTCTGTTCCTATGGAGCCAGTATTATTTTCAGAGTATTCTTTAAAAGCAATATTTGTATCATATCCTGATTCAGATACAGTTCTTAAGTTGAAATCATCGCCTATAGTAAGTGTAAATGAAAGTCGAGGTAAATCGCTTAAAGCTGAGGTGTAATCAATAGTATTTTTAGCTGAATCAATTTTCAACTGATTAGGACTTTCGTCAACTAAATTTATTTCCCTTTGAATATTTTGGATATGGCTGTTCATCCATTCTATTGAATCACCAATGGAATATTCACTAGGTGTAAAAGTTACTCCTGAATTTGAAAGTGTTTTGAATGAAATCTCAGACACTATGGTTTTTTACCTGAATCTGTTAGGTTGGCAGTCTAACTTACTGTATAGATAATCTAGTAAAGCTATTTTATTAATTAATATTAATTTTCGCTTGACTTATATATATAAAGCTGCCGATTGATTCAGTTTTTTCTTATCTCTCTTCTTTAGATTTCTTCCACCACTGCTCTGCAGGACCCTGACAAAGCAAACAAAATAGACTCTATCGTAATTGGAGTATATGAAAAAGGGCCTCAAATATGTGCTCAATTAAAATTGCATAATAGATTTTAGATGTTTGACTAAACTTATATAAAAATGCATCTATTGGTATAATTATTTGCATTTGATTTATTATATTAGAAGTAATACGAAAGATTTATTCTTGCAGTAGGAAATATAGGTGATAATTTTTGAATTTGTGAATTTGTTTCTTCAACTGCATCCTCTATTTCATCCCTTACAAAAAAAGGTAATACAGAATTAGAATTATACTCCCATTCTGCATTATTAATCTTAAGATATTGCACTCCAATAGATGAGTCCAATGATATATTTTTTGTTAATCTTTTTGTCCAGCCAAGAGATAGACTAGGTATTAATTTTATAGCTTTGGGTTTAATATGTAAATCAAGAGAACTACAAGATGGACATATAACGGTTAGATTTCCCATTTGGTATTCTAATTCAGATAAATTGATTCTGGAGTATAAAGAATAATGATTTAATTCTATTCCAACTTGTGTGAAGAACCCCTGATATCTTTTAGCCTGAAAATATTTTCTATAATTAAATTGTGCACCAAAAGATAAAAAATTTAACTTAATACTTTCAGACAAACCAATATCATATTTTCCTATTGGTATCTTAAGGTAATTTAGTCTAAAATCTAGCTGATCGTTATCATTTAAATTTGTAAATATCCCTAGATATGTTCCTTTTTCATATATACCTAAATTTAAACCATTTATTGGTAATCTTTCCTCTCCATGGACTGGTTTTAGATTACATGCAGATATAACCAAAAATAATGTAAGGAAAATATTCACTATATATAAATCAGCCTAGAACTGATCAATCTCATCTTAATGCAGCAAAGTCAGCTGCCTTCATAAAGAACTCAGCAGTTTTTTTTTCTATCATCTCTGCTTGTGCGGGTGAGGCAAGGAAAAGAAGTAAAGGTGAAAGGATAAGGCGTTTCACAAACCCTTTCTAGCTATTCTAGTCCAATCAATCATCACATGTAAAAGTAAGCACGTACCACCAAAGCCTATTGAGAAACTTTTTTAAAGAGAGCTTATTTCTATCACTAAAGAATTACTTGGGATCAAATTTTGGATTGATAAGCCTTTTGCTAGTTCATACGGCATCACATAAAAAAAAGACTGACCTAAGTCAGCCCCTTTTATACAAATATCAATTTGATGGAAATCGAAAATATTTATCCTTCAACATTGGTGAGAGTAGGAACTCCTTCAGCTGCAGCAACAGTTACCCACATGACTGCTGGTACTTTCCCATTATTCGCCATGGTATGAGGAGGAGTATCAGCTGACAATACAAAAGAATCTCCCTCACGAAAAGTTGTGCTCTTACCTTTCTTCGTCTTCAGCGTTAATTGACCCTCTTCGATATAGCTGGTTAATGGTGCCTCATGAAAATGAAGGGGAACGACACCACCTGGTTGAACATCAACTTTATAAAGACGCATTTCTCCTTTACCTTCGGGATATGTAAATGACTCTCCATAAATTGGCTTTGTGCTTGTGAAAAGTTCTTGTACATCCACAGGGGGTTTATCTTCAACTGCAATAGCAATAGGTGAAAAACTCATCAATGAAAAAGCCATAAAGGCTATGAGACTAATGATCTTTTGAAGCATTAATTTTAAATGTTTGAATCTAAATCATATCCCTTGTAGAGAATTCGGGAAGTCAGAATTAATACACGATTAGCTGAACTTTTTATTTGTTCTAAGTTTTAAGGCTTGTTTTTGATATTGAGTTCTTATTTCTTGAATATGAGGTTGTTTTTCAGCCCGATCAACTGGCATTGACCTTGCTGCTTTTACTAGCTCGAAAGCATACCTATGAGTTTCTTTATGAGAATCCATAGTCGAAGTAAGGACCTGTAAGAGCATTTTGATCGCATCTAACAGTATTTGTCTAAAAAAAATTGTAAGTTGAGTATTAACGCTGTCAGGTTATTTACTTATTGCTCAAGCCGAATAGTTGTAGGTCCAAAAAAGGATAAGATCTTATTATGAGAACAAAAATGTCCGTTAGAAGAGCATGCCTTACAGCATTAATCATGTCCATACCTCCAACTCTTCTATTCGTTATTAATTCAGGAAGATTTTCTACTTTTGGAGTTCTGTTTGCATCCATACTCATTAATTGGCCTCTTATTAGATGGCTTGATGATCGTCAATGGTACAGGGAGTGGAAAAGGGAAGAATAAAGAGAGCTTTTAAATGCTTAGACAACTACCTAAATGTTGAAGGATGTTTTGCACCTAACAGCAGCAACAGCTATGAAATTTTCAACCAATTCAACTACTACAGTCTTAGATCCAAAGACAATAAAAATAAAATATCCAGAAGCAAGGATAATAGTGCTTGATGATAATTTTAATACGTTTGAACATGTAGCAAATTGTCTAGTGACAATCATTCCAGGAATGAGTGAAAAAAGATCATGGCAACTTGCAGTCGAAGTAGATAGGGAAGGTTTGGCGGAAGTATGGAGAGGCCCCTTTGAACAGGCAGAGTTATATCACCAGCAATTGATCAGCAGAGGATTAACAATGGCGCCAATTGAAAAAACATGAAATTACTAATCAATATAGAACTCTCAGTAAAACAACAAAAAAATAGATAGGAAAGCCCTACCTCAACCGAACATCAAGGTGAGAAAAGTTCTTTTTACAGTTTTTTTATGATGGCGTGATACAGAAGCATCATCATTAGAACGGTGGACAGTTGGTGAAATCCTGTCCTCTCTTCCCAAAAATTTTCTAGGTATAACCATGAACGGAGTTAACGAAGCAGTAATTATTGCAAGCTTGGCAATACCAACTGGTTTATTTATTGGATTTTCAACAATCCTCGTTAAAAGACTTCGTCAGTGCATGTAACAACTACATCTACTCCAACCAAAACTAATAAAAAGCCTTTCTTCAGACTGGAGAAATTTATCGGTGATATATTTTCACCTTCTATGCTCGTTACTAAGCTATATTCATATATCACCTCCTAACTGTTGTAGTTACAACTGCATATATTTTCCAATCTTTTTACAACTCCACATGTCGGAGCGATAGTAATCAAATCTTGTTCTTCAAGCCTGCTAATGGCTTTAAAACAAAAAATTGAAAATAAAAAGCCAAGACTATAATCATCCATCACTTAAGAATTAAATATCCGTAAACAGTAATTATGAGAAAGATTGGAATTGCTAAATAGGTGATTAAGAACCACTTAAACGTATTGTCTTTTCCCAAGATGATTTAGAAAAAGAGAATTGCAATAGCTATTCCCATTACTAAACCGATTGACCAACTAAGGCAAAGCATTTGATAGTTGCTGAAATTTAATTTTTTTTGAATACGCTGAGCTAATCGTTTATCCACCTTAATCAATCTCATTAAGACCATGTCTACAAAAAGAATATTTTCATCATCATGCCTCTTTTTGTTGCTAGTTCAATGATGCATCACATAAAAGAAGAAGGGTTTCTCTAGAAAATCGGTACTGACTTGGCTAAGTCCTTTTTATTTTTTGTTTTGCCTGTTCTCTCTTGCAATTGAATCATTTTCTAATGTTGTATTGATCAACCCTTTGAAGTCGCCAAAGGCAGAAGCAATACCAAACATCACGACAAAACTTAAACCAGCAACAATCGTTACGATCCAAGTACCTGTACCCATATTGAGTGGTACTGCAAATAATGGGTTAGGCATCCAAAAATTAATTACTTATAAAAGCACCTTAGAGAATTTTTATATAAAAACAAAACGATAAAGTCTTTATGAATAACCACATCAACTAACGACTTTCTATAAAGAATCTAAAGTTTATCCTGAACGAGTATTTATCTCTACGCAGTTGAATAGCTTTAGTTCTTACTACTTTTGAGAAATCACAGGCCCACTCTTTTTATTACTGAGCTTTAAAGGGTGGATCTGTGAATTTAAAACGTTAGTGCTCCTCCCCAGAAGCCAACTAGTTATCGTCCTCAATTAACAGTTGTCTGACATATAACTATCTCAGATAAGTTAACCATTTGAACATCTAACTTATCCACAGCTTTTAGCTCTGGTTAACCGAATCTAACCAGCAAAATGTTTTGCGATATTTGTAAAAAGAACGGCCTAGTGCAATATCGAGTGGTCAATGCTCAACAAAAAGATTGGATCATTACTTGTAAGAATTGTTGGCAAGAATCTACTAACACTGAGGGATATAGATACGGCGGAACTCGAAAAGCAAATCGTAGAAGTAAAAAATAATTATCAGCTTAAACCATTACTTTAGATCCAACTTCACAAGCACTTGCCAATAGAAGAAGTACAGGAAGATTTCAGAGAACTAATATTTTAGGTGCGGTAGATTTGTTTAATGCAAGTATGGCTAAAAGTTGTTTCTGGATGATTTGTGAAGATGTGTACAACACAAGTGTTATGCCCATATTCTTACAGGCCGGTTCAGGTAGGGCTAACCAGTTCGGGTTTTTATGTCATCCCTTTTTTAATAGATGTCTGATTGACCTAGATCAGCTATAACGAGCTGGTATTTATATACCTTTATGCGACGCATTTTACTTCTTGCACTAACAGCAGGAATTTCTATCCCAATAGTTGCCTGTAGTCCAAAGAAGCAAACATCCCTTGAACCAGTAGTAGTAGAAACTCTTATCAGTGCAACTGAATCGTGGAATGGAGATTCTTTTAGGTACCCAAGAGGGAAAGCAGAAATGAAACTTGAAAAAATAACTGCTCAACCTGGTTTTAAAACATCTCTTCATTTACATCCACAGCCTGGGATTATTTATGTACAGAAAGGAAGCATTTATTGTGAAACTAGTGACGGACAATCACTGACATTAGGAGCTGGTGAAAGCTTCGCTTCATCCCAAGATACTCCTCATTATTGTCAAAACAATGGTGATGAAGAGATGGTGGTTTTTAGCGCCTCAGCGGGAGCTAAAGGTAAAAAGACCACTGTCCCGACTGAATAAATAACCCTTTCTGATTGAATAAAGAAGGTCGACAGTCGATGGCTCTCTATATAACTAGGGCTGATTTAGATCAGTCCTTTTCCAATTTTCGTTTACGGAAAAATAGGATTAATGGTTCCAATTTTTGCAACTTCTACACAAACCAACCTGCTGATTTATGTGGGTGGTGGTGGTTTTGTTTTATTAGGAGCTTTTTACTTTGGGCGAATAGTTACATTCTTTTTCCCAAACAATCCATTAATCAAAAAAGGGAAGAAAGAGAACGAGGAACTTACTCCAAAACAAAAAGAATTTGTCGAGTTTCTCGAGAAGGCCTCAAATCAATCAAAGGAGAATAACGATGCCTGACGTGAAATTAAATTCTGGTTCGAATGATGTTGGAATGAAATTCAAGATCATTGGGATTTCAGTGACCTTTGGCCTAAACGCAATCGTTTTCATTTGGTATTTTTTCTTTTCAGGTCTTAGCTAAAACTTGTCATTAATCAATTATTTGTTTAATGATATAGAAGGGTGATATGAAAATGTGGTCAAAGAAATTACTATCTACGAATCTTTTGACGGTACAAGATTTGACTCGCTTAATGATGCCAAGAACTACGAAGAAAGTTTAAAGAATCAGGCTATAAGAGCGTTATGCAATCACGACTATGATGCATGGGAAGATTATATGTTTACTCGATCAAAAGAAACTGACTGAAAAAGAAGTTTCATTACTCCACCGACTAACGGTAGTATCTCTTAAACAGTAATTATCAGCAACAAGACTAAAAAAGAAAGGCTATTTGCCCCTCTTAGTAGTAGTTTCCCCAACCCTGCAAAGGTTAACCAAACCTCGTCATTTCAATAAAAAGAGTTTTATTCTCTGCTGATTCAGAGAAGCCAAGTAAAACTTCAAATCTTGTTTCTGCTCCACTATTAAGTTTTCATAACTAATAGTTTAGGCCTCTTGTATCAGCATCTCTCTTTAAGACATTTTTGTAGAGAGTATTCACATAGGTGGAATCAGAAACGTTATCTCCAAATCACTCAACAAATTCAGCTGAACCTAGAAATGATGATGCAACGACTCTGATGGAGTTTGCTCTAGAGCTAAACTGATTAAACCAATATGCCATTCCATCAGCATTAGGTAAGCGTTTAAATGAAGCGTTATACAAACGAAACATACGTCCTGAGTCTGTATTTAAACCAGTTCGTTGATTATATAATCAGGCATCTGAATGTTATTTTCTTGGAGTCTAATTTTTAGAAAAAAATTGCCTAGTAAACTTAGTTATCAAGATGATTAAATGATTGAGGCTTTCTTACCTAAAATCAACAATTTTTCCGTTAGGCAAAAATGATTGTTGAGCGATTGTCAATCTAACTTGATCCAATCAATCTTAGACTTTCCACTGTTGGCTTGATCTTTATATCTTTACTCCTATATCCCGGAAGTAGGAAAAGTTTTTACAATATAAACATAAATAGGTCTACCTAATTTGATCGTCTGTTGATTCTTTTTCTTAATACCTTTAATTGAACATTAAATCTTAATTGCTTTATGTGATCGAGCTTTTCTGCAATATCAGCTGGCATTGACCTTGCGGCCTTAACCATTGCGAAAGCATATCTATGAATATCTTTGGTGCAAGAATCCATAGTCGAAGTAAGGATCTATATACCCTCGCTAAAACGATAATCATTGTCTATATACTAATGACTTGGGTTGTAACTTTGTAAGATTGGCTTAAGTCAACGCCTCACATTTGGAGGAGTAATTCGTATAGATCAGCTATTTACTTAGCACTATTAATGTGTCTATAGTATTTTGAGTGAATCAATTATTCCTTTTTGTCTAAAAGTTTTGCTTTTTTTTGAGTTGTCGATACTTCCTGAAATTAAGTATCTTATTGATCTTTTTTTATGAGCTAACTTTGTTCAATATTGATTTGGTTGGCATAAAGGACATGTGGCTGGTCTTTGCTGCCTTCACTTGCTTCAATCCATTCTTTGTACTCCTCTCTTAGTGCTTTTTCATTCAGTCCATCTAGCTCATTTATTCTTTTTACAGCATCATTCATTGTCACTTCAAGGACTCTTTTAAGGCTAATAGTTGGAATTTTCATACAAAACTACCTACCAAAGAATCAGCTAAATAAGTACAGACAACAAAAGCAAATGTCATTGCTATTGGCTTTTGAAATAAATCATTAGAAGAATTCATTTTATTTATTAGTAATGACCTATAGAACTAACGAAACAAGCTAATGCTCCGCAATAAACAAAAAACAAACTCATTTCGAGTGGTCTACGGGAAAAAAATGAGAGATAAAAGTCAGATGATTTCATGAAGCTGGATAAATGGTTTTGAACATGTTTGTATGCTTTTTCTTTGTCGGCTTTTGTTACGTCAAAGATCAGTCATTTTTGATTTAGGAATGCTGGAGAAAGTAAACATTTTCAAATTTTTCATACACGTTAACTTTCTAATCGATCTGTATGTCCTGTCGGTGTGTAGAACTCCCTAAAAAAAAGTCGTATTTTTACTACAACGCACTACCTCCTTAACTTCTTATCTTCACGCGGGGATCTGCACCATTATCTTTACTCCACATCACGCAATAATGTTTGGAATACTCTTAGTTATTAACTCTGCCTCGATCTTTCAAATGTCTACTCCAGAACAATATTAAATATAGATCAGTCAGTTAAAAAATTGCAATTAAGCTTCCTTATTGATACCAGTTTTCTCCTTGTGTAGACTATACAATTTTGACTAGCATATCTAAAAAGATACACTTTTTTGCTGGGCTGAACTGTTTTAATCTTAGTCTCATCAGCCGCAATATTTTTTGTCGATTTTCGATTATTGGAACAAGAAGATCAAGAACAAAACTATATATGATTTAGTTTATCCTCCCTGCTAGACCTTTGGTCTACTCCTCCTATCTGTGGAAGGGCGTGGAAAGCACTACCTCAACCGAACATCATCATTTCAAGAGTACTTTTTATACTCAACTCATCGGTGAATGTAATGTTCAATCCCTGTATTACCGAAAAATTATCTCCCTCTACCTGACATGACTTCAATCGATAATTCCTCAACAGCTAAGTTCCTAACTCTCTTCTGCATCCCTGCTCTTCTACTCGCATCAGGTTCATTTGATGTTGCTACTTCTGTAATCGTTTAATTAAAACAATGCCTTCAAATTTTTCACCTGATTTTTACGAATCCATTCTTGAAGCTTCCGACAATGGTGAGCTTTGGGGATTAGAAAATAGTGATTTAACTCCGCTTGAAGTTCAATTAATTCTTTCTCATGACTTCAGCTGATACCTCCAAAACAAGAGATGGTTCAAGTTTTGGAAAAATAATCGCTTTTGGCATCGCTGCAAAGCTATCTATACTTGCAATATTTGTTGCTTCTAAATTCGGCTAATTAATTTCTGTTTTAAGAACATCTCACGTTTTAAATAAATTAACTATATTTTTTTGTTATTGATTTTTCATATAAAGGTTTTTATTTTCTGGTCATTCTATAAGTGACATAAAGAAAAATTCCAAGGACTGCAAGATTTGTAATGGCATATAGTCTAACCCTTCAAAAAAATGATCGGCTTTAGCACTGTAAAATCTCTCTGCGTATTTATTTGCAATTATTATTTGGGATTTATCTAGGATCGATTCATTTTGAAAACCATGAACTTGTGATGAAAGTGCGATAAAGATAAAAAGAAATGCTATGGCATAACTAAAAAAAACTTTTCATACGTCTATCATGTCAACCTTGATGAGATGTAAACATTAGACCTTTGTCTATTCTTTACGAACTAATTCTTCATTTACTTCAAGGGTTACTTCAGGACCTGTAAACACAGCCCATAAAAACATAATAGTTACAGGGCATAGAACTATCTGAACTAGAGGAGCAAAGTATTTGAGCGACTTGAGTCTTTTTCCATATTTATGCGACCCTCGAGTTGCGCTTGGCATACAGATCAGCCGTACCGTTTGGAATGTATCTTGCATAACTTTGATGATTCACTTCTGTGGTGTGATCCATAACAGCCTCGATCTTACTTAGTGGAATCCCACCAGCATATGAAGCATTTACATCACGATGCCTTGATGTAATTAAGAAACAAGATTGTGTTTCATTTTTTCTAGACTGTCTTTAGGTATAGGAGCGAAAATGAAATATATATTTTTCAAGTCTGAGACAGTATATGTTCATGTCATCTGCTGATTGTATTTTCTTTAAGAGTCGAGCGGAGTGTTTTAGTAATAGTAAGCTTCATGCTTTAGATAGATATTGGAGTATTAACAATTCACACCCTATGCATGAGCAAATGCATGAAATCATAGAGGACATTTTAAATACCAGAGGTGAAAAGACTATCAAGGAGTCAAGATTAGATTTAGTTAGGAATTTTGAAAGATCTTTATCAATCTCAACTCCTATGGGACGCTTGAGTGCAAATATAATTTCTTTTATTTCATGTTTTGTTATGTCTATGGTTAATTCAACTAAACGATGAATATCCAAAATGACTAGACAATATAAATCTTTAATTGTAGCTAGAGATCAATGGCAGAGTGATATAAAAATGTACAAGGATTTTTTTAAAGGAGAAACTAAAACCTTTTAAGGAAGATACGGTGCAGAAGAATATATTTCTATGGCTAAAAATAGATTGCAAGATATAAACCTAAAGTTAAAGGATATTGAACAAGAAAGTTTGACGGATGCGTTATGACTTTTTATTTCCTATCCAGTCTTCAGGCTTTTTCATCATCCAATTCATAATTCCATCACTATCCATATTCTTTGAGCTAAGACCAAAGGCAACGATAAATAAAATGCTAAAGGAAATTATTATGGCGACTAATAAAGGACTTATTCCCATTTCTGAAAGAGTAAGACCAAAAAGATATTGCATGATTTGCTAAAAAAAGATTTTTTAAATTCTAAAACCCAACTGTGTGAGTTTGATTATCCATGCCATAAAAGCTCAGATAATTCACTTTTTTCCATTGAGATGAACTGCTGAAACATTGTCTCTTCGTACAACCTTCTAAGTTCATTTTCATTTGCTTTGTCTGCCATAGCCTTTGCTAAATTTCTCGCTATTTCTTGATGATTAAGCTCCTGCCCCATTTGCTCAGAATAGATTTAATTATCCCTTTCTAGAATTAATTATTTGTTTTACTTAGAGAGTATTCACATAATGTATTTCGCATGTATAAAATTTGCTAATTAAAAAAATGTTGGTGGCGCTGAAAATCTATACGAATTACCAATACCAATAAATTTGGATAAAGGAGAACTAGGTTGAGTGAATGCTTAGAAAATCAAAGAGATTGTCAATTCATATCACTAACCAGAGCACTATCTGCAAAAAAACCTCCTTTTTAGGGGAGGTCTTTTACTTCTTAGACCTGAGCTAGCAGTTGCTAGCAGAGCTAAGTCGTTAACTTGATGAGACTATTGTAGTCTTTTTTTAGCCCTCTTCGCTTTCTACTTTTTCAGCAAGTTCTCTAAGCATCTTGGCAATTACATCTTTTGACCAACTGAACTCTTCTTTCAGCCCATCCACGCAATCTAAAACAGATTCCCATACGGCCTCATATTCTTTTGGGTAAACTTTTTCAGTCATGCTTAATGAATGATTTTTTTTATTAAACCGTCTAAATCTTTTTAAGCCAAAGACCAACTCCGATTTATCTTTAGAGGATTACGTCCTCTTTTTTTATGGGAGAAGCTAAAAGAAGAAAAGAACTGGGACTCCCTCCAAGAGAAAAACCAGTTGAGTTAAAGTTGCCTGTACTTGATAAAGAAAATATTCAAAAAAAAGTTAGGTCTTTTTTGTATAAAAATCCAATAGTTCCATTTGTTTTTTATGGCCTTGTCCTTGGAGCTTTTGGATGGGGGCTATATAACCTCGTGAAAGGCTATCAATTAATTAAGTCATAGACAATTAACTAGCAATCACACATGTTGGGGTGTTCACCTGTCTCGCAATAGAATTCAGCATATTGGCAAGAAGCACCATCACAAGTGAAAGTTCCTGGTTGACCAGAAAAAGATGGATTCCAACCTGCTGGATAGCTTCCTCCAGTTCCACCTCTAGAAGTGATGCATCCTGTAAGTAATACTGTCAGAGAGAAAAAAGTAAATTATGTAAGAGTGTCGAAGCTCGCCCGCATATTTAAACACTCGTCTAACAAATAAACCATTGCATAAAAGTTGTTGGAAAACCTTAATCAGATTTTTGTGCTACCTAAATAAAACTTCTTTTCCGTATTAACCACTTGAAAGTATCGGGCTTGTGGTTATAACGAACACAACTTGAAAAGTTTTATGGCTTTCCTTTCTCGTTTGATTAACAAAAGCATCTCTATCTTAATTAATAAATTTAATGTTTCAACTAAAGTTGTTGAACAGTTTGAAAACGACTACCCACTTGATGGTATGGGGGATCATCATAGGTTTTTGCTTTAGAAATCACTATTGCTTTTAGAATCGAGGGTGAGTTCGACAGTCAGGCAAGATTTATCTCGTCCGGTAAAACTGATCTTTAATCCCATAAAAATTCAACAGGATAAGCAATATGATGGTTTTATGAAATATAACTGGAAGGATCTTTTAGTAGATGATTCGATTGTGGCTGTTGTTCTTGGAGTGATGGCTCTGATCATTGGATCATTTCCTGCAACCTTCAGCAAATTTCTTCCTTTTCTTAAATAGGAATGGATATCAACTATCACTTGCTTGTTGATATTGCCCTTGTCTTAGGGGCACTATCTTTTGTCTTGATCGCAAGGAAATTTAAAAAGAATGATATCAATCCTTGAAGTCTCTAAACAAGCAAACCAACTCATCTATGTTGGTGGAGGTTGATTCGTTTCACTAGGAAATTTTTTTGATCTATTAGTCACGTTCTTTTTTCCAAAGAAACCATTAATCAGAAACGGAACAAATGAAAAAGAGGGATGACCATAATTCTTAAAAGTTAAAATTGGAGATACTGTTCTTGTTGGAGAAGATGATATTGCGAAAGTTTTTTCATTTGTTGGAGGAGCTAGAGACCCAACTCCCCCCAAACCTTTTCAAGTCGCAAACCTTTATTCAGGCGAAATCAAATTTGTTCATGGTGAGGAAGTGATACAAATTCTGTCTGGGCATGAAAAGCGGCTAAAAATAATGTTTGAAGTTCTTTTTACCAAATGCCCCTAGATAAACCTATCCCTGATTCTGTGATTAATTATTGGAAAAATGTATTCAATAGTTTTTGGTTGAAATTCAGTGATACTAAAAAAGCCAACTAGTTATGGATCCAATACAAGTTTTAGGTCTCAAGGATCTTAGGAGGGAGGTTCAAGTTAAAGATGAAAATACTGCAGGACAGTTGTTAGTTAAAAATACACATGCAGAAGAACGGTATGTAAGAGGGATGTCTAAGACTGCGATAAAACACTATATAAATAGAAAAGATTGTCCTGTTAAAAATCATTTTCTTGGTCTACCAAAGTGGAGCAGAGAGGATGCTGTAAAAGCTTTTGATACTTATCTATGGTCTCAACATCAAAAAGATGCAATAGAGAAACCTCTCAAGGATTGGTTTAATGCCAGAGTGAAGGAGCTAATGGCGGGACATAATTTAGACCTTATTGATGATATTGATTTTGTAAAAGGTAATGATGATTCTCATGGTTTTACTTTGAAAAATTATATTGAATATTTAGCTAAATAAATTTATTGAAGACAGCTCCTTAAAATTCATTAGGAACTAATAAACTTTTATATGTGATCTATTTTTTGACTTGTAAATGCTTATTTATAAGTCAGAAAAAATAAAATTTTTAAGCTGCATGATCGGATTTATAAAGCTATTCTTTTTTAGGCTTGCATATATAAATTAAAAATAAAGGAAAAGAGCTTTTAAAGGATTCTTCTCAATGGGTCATTATTTTTGGAGAGCTTTGTTTGTTGGATTTTTTACAACTACGTTGAAGTGAAAGAGATTATGAATCATAAGTTTAACTAATTCTCGAAAACCCCACCTTTAAACTGTCACGTGTCTGGGTATTTGTTCTTAATTTTATAGTATCTTTCCACATTCACCTGCGAGTACAAGGTCAAATGGCTCAACGAATTAACGTTGCATTAAATTCAATCCCATCAGGATGCAGAGATTTAGCTGAATTTGTTTTCTTCTGCGGAGTTGGTTTCACTTTTGGGAGCTTAGGTCTTATATGACTTCAAATACGAAAGCATTAGCTGAAACAAGAATCAAAAAGTTTATTCCTTACTTTGTCGTCGGAAAACTTGCTATTTTCAGTGGATTTCTTGTTTATATGATGCAGGGTTAAAAAGTTTCAGATCCATAAGAAAAATTTATTCCACGGTTAGCCCTACCCCGCCCGAACCTCACTCAAACTAAGTATTTTCTTATGATTGGACTTTCAGAGATTCAGGTCTATCTTTCTCTGAAGTTATTCCTTCCCCAAGTCAAAATGACTGCAGCAACTTATAAAAAAACTGCTTTGAAAGTTCTAGTCCTTTGGAACCTTCCTGTATTACTGCTCTTGGCCGGTGCATTCCAAATTGGCACTTCAGTAATCGTTTAGTTATAGGACAATCCAATGGATATGAACCCTTTTAAGCCGCTGATTCAAAATTTTGATGAATTCTACGTGAAAATTCTTTCAGTAAAGGAGCCAATAAATAAGTTTTATCTAAAGCTGCGCTTAACTAAAGCCACTACTTAAATTTTTTTAAGTTAGTATTTCCAAAAATCTAATGGAGATCAAAGAATTTAATAATTATGGGTTAGATAGCCTAGGTATTCACTGGATGCAATATCTTTCAATGACATTAATTTCTTTATTGATATTTCTCATCGGGCTAGATAAGGCATCTCCAACCTTTCATCATTTTGTTTTATCTCTCTTATTCAAGCTTCAGTGCAGCGGCTTAAACTGTAATGGTGTGAAAATCAATTAGTCATAGCTTCTTAGCTATAACTGCAGAATCAAGAGTCAGCTAGAAATTTATAAAGTTAATCTGATATTTCCTTTGGAAAAAATTGAATTAATATTGAAAATCTTATTGATAAGTGGTTCCTACTCTTCTTTTTCTTATCTGGGAGTTGGATTACACGACTTGATTTGGTTTGAGCAATGAACTTTCAAATCATGATTGCTTTATGAAACGCTCGTTATTGCTCGTAATAGTCTTGATTCTTTTCTCTCCTCTGAATGCAGATACCTTTGATAAAATAGAGGCTAGAAAAGAATGTAATAAATGGGTTCATGAAGGAGGCACTTATCTCATTTGGAAAAAAGACTGGAAAAAAGTTGTTGGTGGTATGCAAAGGAAATGGAAAATAAAAAGAGTTTCCAAAAGAGTCTGTCAAATGGATCAGTTAAGCAATCAACTTTTTGGATTAGAGTACCAAGTCAGAAATGGAAAAGTTCTTTCAAAAAGCGAGATAATTGGGATGAAGCATCAATTAATAATTAAAAGGACTTTTCTCTTTAAGCCATAGATCGTTTTGAACAAATTAGATTAAAATCATTCAATCTAATGGAAGAAGAGTTTCACCTAGATGACTGAACAAATTGAAGTGCTTGGACAATTTGATGTCAGAAGAGATGATGTCGCTAATGAAAGTGAAACTGAACTGACTGTTCAGATATCAATCGATAAAGCGCGAATAACCAATACTTTTGGAGGAGATCAATTAAACGCTGCTTTGGACGCAGTAAATAATAAAAAAACATATGTTAGAGGCTATGAGAATCAAGCTAAAAAGTTTTATATCAGCAGAAAAGACTGTCCAGTAAGAAATTTTTGTGAGGAGCTGGCAGGGCCAAATAAAAGAGCAGAAGCAATACAAATGTTTGATGCACTGTTCTGGGGGTCATGGATTGCTTGTGATGAGATGCCAGAGCAAGCAAAAGAATGGTTAGATGCGAGAGTGAAGGATTATAAAGATGGAATAAAGATGGACTTTATATGTGATTGTCGAAAATTTAGAGGTAATGATGCTGATAAGACTCAGGCAAGCGAGATGACTAGGGCTGAATATCCATTTGATTGTCATGGTTATACCCTTAAAAAACACATTGAAGAAGAGGCAAATAAATAATTGACGTTCAATAATTTATTTTCTTTTAAAAGAATTCGATGTTTTAAGTTTCAATACTTTGCTGGTTTAAAGAATTAGCAAAATAGTTCTTTTTATTTTGGTGATTCCAATTAAATAAATTTCCCCATAACTATTAGCTTGTTTTTGGAGGACTTGATATCTAGTCCTAATCCTTCCGCCATAATCATTCAGAGATAGGTCTCTATTCTGCCTTGAAGTCAATGACCTAAGAAAACCAGAGTCCACCATTCTTGCTTGCTTCCAAGAAACACTTGTTTTGCTCGGCAATATCTGTAATCAGCTTTTTGGACTTGTTTAATTCAATTTCTTTATTTTTGATGGGCTTTTCTGTCACAGGCCATAGCCTTGAAAGCAATGATCTTGTTCTTGCTCTAGCAAATGAAACCATCGATCAACAGTCCTATAAATTAATTGAAGCTGTTTAGCCTCCTATGTTTTTTATAGCCCTAAAATTGAGATTACATATTACATTTGTTATGAGATAAAGATCAGCTAGAAAGGATTAATGAAATTCTATTTACCTATTTACCAAGACCTTAATGATTACTTTGCTGTAAGAACTAAGACCATATCCCGTATAGCTATCGCTGACATTATGGATAACAGTATGCTGATCAGGTGGTACAGCAAAATTTTTGATAGCTATTTACTCGTAAAAGACTTGAAAGGTTTTGGATATTTTGAATCTGATTACTCACATGGATATGTCCAAGCCACCTTTCGATTTAACAAGCTTGCATTGGAGGTAATACGTTTTCAATTAGACCTGCGTGGACTTACTAGAAGAAACACCAGAGAGATTTCTATCATCGAAGAGGCCATGAAATTCTAATGAAATTCACCAACCCATACTTGTAGAGCCGAAAGTATTAATTATCCTGATATGTCAGAAGAGCCTGAAGAGATATCATTCCCAACAGAAATTTCAAGGTAATTGTGCAACGCTATTATCAATAAGTTTTAATGAATACTTTTATCGTTTCTACCTTTAGCTGTACTTTTGATTCTTTTGAAAATGACGTTAGTAACTTATTTCTTGAAGATCTTTGTAGGGAGTTTGTGGATGCTTATGAGTTAGTGAAAGTTGACGAGCATAAATCACATTTACTTATGAATGTCTTAGATATGGAAAAACTTGGAGCGGCTATGACTTGTGATTTTGCTATCGAATGGGATAAAAGGAATAATTGTTAAGATACAGTTTATAAGATTGAGCTTGCCAAATAAAAATGAATCAACATCACTCAATTGATAATGAAATTAAAACTATTTCTGTTGAGGGATTCAAACCGAATGAATGAATTTGAAATTTCCATCTACAATCCAGAGGCGATAATTTTCTTCCTTTGTGATTGACACTAACGATTTAGAAGTAAAGTTCAAACTTTGTACAAGTTTTATAGTTAAGGAAGTTATCGCATTAGATCCACTGGCAAGGAGACAATGGCTTTTTACCTACAAAGGGATTATTCAATACGCTGATTCTCATGGAAGCGAACTTACTAAAGAACAGATAGTAGGAGCAAATATCTACAGAGACCTTATTAAGCAAGTAGAAGAGTTAATTAAAGAAGAAGATTTTGAAGGGCAAAATTACAACGCATATAAAAGCCGTGATCCAGATTACGAAACTATTTACAAAAAACGTTTAAAACAAATACGAGAAGATTTTCCAATACCTCATCAATTTAAAGAAAGAACTTCTTAAAGACTCCAAAGAAAAAAACAAGATGGCTATTACCTCCTTTCTCTGGGTTAATCCGTTGTAGGGTTAACCGTGATCTACTACCGTGAAAACCCCTGCCATATTATATTCAGATCTTTTAGAACATAATGGCAATCTTTAGGTTATTATGACTTCTATTCCTACCTATTCTTTCCCATCTTTTTCACCAATTTTAGTAGTTGGATTTTTAGGTATAGCTGTCTCTCTTTACACTCTTTATACCGTTAATAAAGCATACTATAACTCTCCTTTTAGAAGTTAGTTTTATCTAATAAGATCGGAAAAAGAGATCATGTCAAAAATAACCCTAAAAAAATTTCATACTTTCATTAGTTCAAGTAAAGCCAGTGAAAACTATTTCACCCTCTTTACTTCATAGAAGTAGATTTTGATCAACTTTATCTAATAATCAATTAATTAAATCATGAATAACACATCAAAATTAATAGAAACTCTTGAGCAATCGCCAAAATCAAAAAAAAATTTGAGAAGTTGATTAAACTATCTGAACAGGATTCTTCTCCAGACATAATTAAGCAATTGGGCCATCTTAGAGGCGTATGGGAATTGAGATGGAGTAATTCAAAATCTCCTGTTCTAAATTATTCACCGTTTTTACATAATCTTCAAATATTAGATTTAGAGAAAGGCAGAGGACTTAACTTCCTGAGTCTTAAGGGATTTCTTGGAAAAGCCTTATCGACGAATATTTTGGCAAAGTTGGATATTATTGATCAAAAACGAATAAACGTAACCTTTGAAAAAGCAGGGATAATAGGCCCTCAGTTGTTTGGAAAAAACATTGTCTTTTTATCAGAAATTAAAAATGACTCAAACGGGTTGGCTAGATACAACCGTATTGACTGATAAATTGCGAGTATGTAGAGGTTATAAGGGGACAACATTTGCTTTACTAAAAAGGAAGAATTTTTTGGTAGCCGATTTTTTTAAGCCAATCAATAATTAAGTATGTCTATCTTTTGATATACGTTCATCAAAAAACATGTTGCCTAAATTTTTATCGTTCGCCAATTGCTAAAAAACATTATCTGTAGGGTTTGCTTTTACCTCTTTCAATTTGACAGCTAGGGCAATAATCAACTTTCCTTTTCCCATACCATTTCCTTTCTATACGATCCTTGCAATTTAAACATTCATATTGGTGTCTCCTGAAAACCGCATGTCTATTGGATCTTCTTGGCTCTCCATTCTCTTTGTTTCTATCTGCTAATGATTTCGAGACTGTAAAACCTCCAGTTTTATACGCTAACTGTGAGATGTTTTTTATTGATTTTGCCCATTCGGTAATTCTCGTTTTATCAAGATCAAACGGTCTATCATCTGGATGTATTTTTGCATCGAATAAGATTTCTGAGCGAAGGTAGTTCCCTTATCCAGCAAAGACAGCCTGATCCAGCATCAAAGTTGAGGCTTTCTTTTTATGGAAACTTTTCGACGTTAATCTTTCTTCTATTAATTCTAAACTACATGATTCATTCAGGACATCGGACCCAATTTTTTTTAAGAATGAATGTTCACTTTCTTCATCGGTTGGAATAAGTTCAATATCTGTCGCTGACCACAATCTGACAGTATGTTTATTTGTTGTGAAAGCTACTCTAAGAGCTCTTCTTGATTTGATATTTGTTGTATTAGAATTGACTGTCCATCTTCCAAATAACTGATTATGTCTATACATTGACTAATCATTTATGAAACGAATAATCATTGCCTTTCCTCTAGTTGTTATCTCTTTGATATTTTTGTTTTTGACTTTCCCCTCTTTCTCTTTTATCCCTTCATAGTAAAAATTACTTTCAATAATTTCTTTGCCAATTAAAACTTTACTAATCCTATCTGCTGCGCGTCTTATCTCTGGTCCTTCGGGCATTTAAAATTCAATTGTAAGCAGTATTCAATTTAAATGCGTGCAAATAGAAGTTCATACAAAATTCATGAATGACTTTAGTGATTAATCTGAACTTCTTTACTTATGAATGCAATCTTTCAACCAAAGCACGACTTCACCTCCTTGACCTCTGGCTGAAAGTAATTCGTCGTTTTCTTCTAATGCAATCAAGGCAAAAAATGACTTCTCCTTTTCTTTCGGTTCTTTAAGAGATCTTTTCAATAAAATATTTGAACCTGATTTGAGTTCAATTAGATTTAAACAGAATGCTACTAAAGGTTGTTTTCCTTTTAAATAACCAGTTCCTGAAAAAACAATGCTGAAAATACCAAATTGAATTGAGGCGATAACAGAGAATTCAGTTGAATTTTCAGTTAAAAGGTCTCTTTTGAACTCTATTTTTGCATAGAAGACTCTAAGCAATGAACTAAATACAGGATCTTCCTCGTCGATGTCTTTTTTCCATATTGATATAAATTTCCAAATTCCAATAATTGAATCGCATTCAATTCCACTACCTTGTTTTTTTGCGAATTTTTCAAGTTCTATAAGCTTTTCTTTGTCAGGGAGTTTGCATGAGGCTTTTCTCAATAAATCTTCTTTACTTGAACTTCGTAAAAGTGGAGATTTTCTTTTGCCACCTGAAACAAAAAATAGAAGTGGGATTGCTGCAATTACTAATACAGCATCAATTAATAGGAATTTTGATATATTCATTTCGCGGAGCTACGTGAAGATAAGTAGTAAACAGTTGTTTCTTTATAAACCTCTAATAGGTTTTGCATAGAGGTTGAGATATAGGACTTAACAGTTACAACTCCATATAAAGAATTTCTTGTTGCCCTCCTTTTATTTTTATTAAATCCAAAATTGCAAAAAAAAAGCCCTCTAAAAGAGGGCTTTAAAAAATCAAGTTAAAGACTTAACCGATTGCAGGTGCAACAAGAGCTACAGAAGTAGACTCAGCAGCTGCTAGGTCAAGTGGGAAGTTGTGAGCATTACGCTCGTGCATTACTTCCATACCAAGGTTTGCACGGTTAAGTACGTCACCCCAGGTTGGTACAACCTTGCCTGAAGTATCAACTACAGACTGGTTGAAGTTGAAACCGTTCAAGTTGAACGCCATGGTGCAGATGCCCATAGATGTCAACCAAACACAAATCACTGGCCATGAAGCCAAGAAGAAGTGAAGGCTACGGCTGTTGTTGAAGCTTGCATATTGGAAGATCAAACGACCGAAGTAGCCATGAGCTGCAACGATGTTGTATGTCTCTTCTTCTTGTCCAAACTTGTAACCGTAGTTCTGTGAATCAAGTCCTGTGGTCTCACGGATAAGTGATGAAGTAACCAAAGAACCGTGCATTGCAGAGAACAAAGCACCACCGAACATACCTGCTACACCAGCCATATGGAATGGGTGCATCAAGATGTTGTGCTCAGCCTGGAAAACGAACATGAAGTTGAATGTTCCAGAGATTCCTAGAGGCATACCATCAGAGAATGAACCCTGACCGAATGGGTAAACAAGGAATACAGCGAAAGCTGCTGATACAGGTGCTGAGTAAGCAACACAGATCCATGGGCGCATACCTAAACGGTATGAAAGCTCCCACTGACGTCCCATGTATGCAGAGATACCAATAAGGAAGTGGAAGATTACAAGCTGGTAAGGGCCGCCGTTATATAGCCACTCATCAAGAGTTGCTGCTTCCCAGATTGGGTAGAAGTGAAGGCCGATAGCGTTACTTGAAGGAACAACAGCACCAGAAATGATGTTGTTTCCATACATGAATGAACCAGCTACTGGCTCACGGATACCGTCGATATCAACTGGAGGAGCAGCGATAAATGCAACGATGAAACAAGTTGTTGCCGCAAGAAGGCAAGGGATCATCAATACACCGAACCAACCGACATAGATACGGTTGTTGGTGGAAGTAACCCACTCGCAGAATTGTGGCCAACCTTTGAGCAACGAAGAACGCTGCTGCTGAATAGTGGTCATGAAAAGAGCGATAAGTATTTGCTCGAAAGAGCAATAAATAAGATCAGATAAAATCTGACAGACAGAATTTAGCTTCTAAATAAGATATCTAGGATGGGTAAACTCACCAAGATTTGGCAAATAGCAATCAGTAAATCTATTGGTATGAATAAAACCCTCTTATTCAATCAATGTTTTCTCTTTTTTTGAGCTAATTGATAAGATTGACCTATATTAGTCATCCTTATCATTTTTGTATGAAGCTTCTAATACTTTGAAAACAATAGGAGATTTTCTATTAACTTTGGATTAAGTATTATTTCTATTGTTACTTTTTTCTTTTTATAACCACACAGCTTTTTTACTTAGTTAGTTTTTGAAATTAGCAAGTAATCAATATTAAATTGAATGTATAAAATAGGTATTTATATAAAGTTTTGAAGGGTAAATATGACGAACATTGGTGCTAAATAGTTGTAAGTTCTATGTAATAGGTTAGAAATGTCTTCTTGTTCTTCTGTTAATAGTCAAAGCATAGAAGAAAGAGATGCAATTGAATTGTACTTCGCCTGTGTGACATCTTTTTCACTTGATGATGAGGGGGTTGAATGTACATCAAGATGTGTTGAAGTTCATCTCAAGAATGAGAATTAGTACTGGTTATAAAAAATATTTCTTGCATGCTTAGCTGGTTGTAGGTATTTACTTTTAACTTAGATTATGCAAATCAAGAATTATTATGATCTAATCAATCGGCTTAGCCTTGCCAAGTTGCAGGCCCTCATTTTTCCAATCGATAGAATTAAATGGATCTTTGTAAAAAGATAGCATTCCCTCTTTCTCGAAAGGAAATGAATTGAAATTATTAGTTATTGGCTTTACTTTTTCTTGTGCATGTTTTAACGGTTTTCCGCAAGACATAAATAATCCTACTTATGAATATTGTTTTTTACTCCTATTTTGATAAACAAAAAGAATTAATACGGGATTAGTTTTGCTTATTTTATTTTTATTCTTATTGAATTTGTTTGAGATTAAATATCTATCTTCTATATAGTTTTTTAAGTTGATTCCTTTCTTATTGCTGATTAATAATGTATTTGTTTAACTCGTTGCTTTTTCTTGTAATTGGAATAAACCACCAAACTTGCAGACCGATAAAAAGTATTAGATCAATACTTCCCGGCTGATTTTTTGCCTAGATAGTAGTCATGTAAGCGAGGAATCCAACTGGAACGAAGAGTAAGGCAGCAATGGTAAAGCGAACAAATTTGCCTGTTCCTGAATCTCTTGAATAATCAGTGAAATGCTTTGTGTTGTTCCACTCGGACCAATTCTTTGGACTGTTATCAGATGATGTCATTGTAAGTTAAGCAAATACGGTAGAACCAACTTCATAAGCACCAATTAATAGAAGTAGTGCAGGAAGATTCCAGAGAACGATTAGTTTTGCAGCAGTAGTTTTGTTGATTGCAAGCATGACTCAAAGTTTGATCTGGTTGGTATAAAAAGATGATTTAAATATAAAAGAAGCCCTCAATACGAGTAGGACGGTTGAAGTAGTGCTAACCAGTTCGGGCTATTTATACTTATTAGAGTCATCAATAGATCTAATCATTGGATAAATATCTCTCTAATTAGTTGTTGTATTTAGTGTTTGAGGTTTAGAGCTATTAAGGATGAGAAGAAGCCGTACCCGACCGTATCTTTGATCAACAAAGTTAATACTTTATGTTCATTCACATCAACGCAATTTCAGTAATGACAAGTTCATCTTCTTCTCAGGTAATCACTGAGTACGGCAAGCAAAACATCTTTGGCCGTGAAACACAGCCACAGCTTGTAGAGGACTACACCAGCTATCCAGAAGAAGCAGAAAAGACAAATGGCCGTTGGGCAATGATCGGAATGGTCAGTCTTTTGGTTTCATACTTCACAACAGGTCAAATCATTCCTGGAATTTTCTAAACCAATAACTACTAATAACAATGCAACCATCTAACAAAACAATCCTAGAAAGAAGCATCGGCAGACCAGCCATGATGGCATTCGTTCTACTAACAGGTATCTACCTAACAACCGGTCAACTTATCCCAGGTGTTGTTTAATGAAAAAACAAACGACTGAAACTCCAAGAGTAGAAGAAGGCAAAGTAATTGCTGAAAGACTCAATGGTTACGCAGCATTTGTTGGATGCTGGGCACTCATCGGTGCATATCTAACAACAGGTCAAATCATTCCAGGTGTTGTGTAATGAACAAAGAAACTAACTACTGGAAAACAGCCGAGCAAATGAATGGCCGCCTTGCGATGATGGGCTTCTTTGCAGCTGTGATTAACTACGGAATAACAGGCTGGATCATTCCAGGAATTGTATAGTCTTACCCTTTAAATTACTTTAAAGTGATTATTGGGTGAATAATTATTCAAATATTAATTAACTAACAGTGATAATTATCAACTTTATGTAGCTATTCTATTTAATTCTTGTATCTAGAATCAGTATATCTTCAATTTTGCAATTACCATTAAGCCATTCTCTGAATTCTTGAGTAATTGCCAACCTTTCTCTTTGAGGTAATTTTTCTGCTCTAATCAAGAGCATTACCATAGAATCTGCAATTAATTCTTCAACATTGGGTTTTTCTTGCATTTACGACAATTACTGTTTCTCTTTTAAATTATCTCTATGTTTGAATGATTACTTCAGGCGTAAGAATATAAATAGAATTTACGAATACTTAACCATTAAGAAGGAAATATAAATTATTCGTTCCATAATGAGATATCTGATTGACCTGAAACTCTTTGCATCCATGCTACTTTCCATTTTTCTTCAATTTTTTATAAATCGAAGTGTCTGTCAAAAGCTCATCGTTTTGAGTCCCTTCACAAGTAAATTTTGAGCCAAGAGCGAAAACGCATATTGCTGAAGTTCAACCTAAGAGTTCAAATTTGTCGACCTTTGTGATTTCGACGCTTTTCAATAGAAGATCTCCTGAGGACCACATGTCTAGAAAAACCTTTTGCATCTATAGGCATTTCCAGTTGGTGTTATAAACAGAAAGTCGGGCTTGGATTGTCTCTAGATATGAGTCAATTCTCTCTGTGGAGGAAAAGCTTTCCAATAGAAAGGATTTCATCTTTGGATGACATTGATAGTTTAAGTTCAGATTTCAATAAAACATATTTCAGTATGTAATGTTGCTTTGAAAGTAGCTTTTCTTTTTCTACTGAAGAAATACAAGATGATCCTATATTATGTTTTAACAGTTGAGTTTATTATATTTAATTAAATATTTTATTATGAAAATGATTAAGAAAACAATAGCTCCTTATTTACCATTGATTAGCCCATTTGGATTTAAAGTCTTAAATCCATTTGAGTCCATCATAATTTCTTATATATTTATCTTCAGTGATTTTATTTTAAACCCTTTTTTTGGTTTAAAAACAAACCAATTAATAGCTGGATTGTTATTTACTATAATAATTAATTCCAGTATAATCATATTAATATTAAATTCAATTCTGAGAATTAAGAAATTAAATATTTTTTTATGCATATTTGAGTTTGTTTTGATTGTCTATATACCATTCTCCTTAAAGAAAATTATTTTATGTTTAGCTAGTCTTTACTCTCTTTTTTAAGCATACTAGTCATTGATATATAATTTTAATATATTTTGATATCAATTTTCTATATAAATATCATGCATGGATTATTTGTATTAATTCTTGGAGCTTGTGTAGGAAGTTTTTTAAATGTTGTTATATTACGGCTCCCGAAATTAGAGCCTTATATTCTTAAAAGAAGTTATTGCCCTAAATGTGGAGAAAAACTTAGTTTTTTTGATTTATTTCCTATCCTTAGTTGGTTGTTTTTAAGATTTAAATGCCGATATTGCAACTTGTCTATTCCTTTTCGATATCCTTTGATTGAAATAATTACATCTTTTTTATTTCTATTATGCTTTTATGATCGAAATTTTTATAACAATCTTTCCTATGAATTATTTTTACTGGTTTCTAGCTGGATTCTAGTTTCTTACTTAATTGTTCTTACGGTAATTGATATTGATGAGATGATTCTTCCTGACTCATTAACTTTTTCTGGATCAATAATTGGTTTTTTACTAATTCTCATTACAAAGTTTTTCTATTTTGATTACAACAGTGTCAAACTAGAAGATCATTTTTTTGCCTATATTTTTTCAATAATTGGATTTTTTATTTTTAGTAAGGTAGTTTTCGTTGCCTTCAATAAACCTGCATTTGGAGGTGGTGATATTAAACTATTTGCAATGTGTGGAGCATGGCTTGGAACAATTGGTTTAGAATTAACTATTGTTTTATCATTTTTAATTAGTGCAGTTTATTCAGTAATAGCATTATGTTTAAATTTAATTAGAAGAGGAGATTATATTCCCTTTGGACCATTTATATGTGTTTCAACTTTTTTAGTATGGATTCTTGGTGACGAATTCTGGATTAAATCACTTGGAAATATTTTATGGTGGAAATATCTTTGAGAATATCTTTTTTTAACTAAAAATGTTTAAGTCTTTTTAACTAAATTACTAATATTTATAATATTCTGACAATTGAATATTTATTGGTAATATCAAATAAAGTTATCATTTTTATACTTGATTAAGGATTCTTCTATTATTAACAAGCATTATTTATTGCTTCTTTTCTTAACTATTCCTCTGATTAGCTCTTGCTCTTCAAACAATACAAATTTATCAGAGATAATAAAGCCACCTGTTTTTCCGAATGAATTTTCTTCTATTCCTGAAAAAACAGATGTTCCAGAATTAGAAAATCTAAAATCTTCTGAAGAATTAATAGACAATCTTTCAATAGGAAGAAATAATCCATTTCTACCTATTGATGTAATCGAGGGAAATGTACTGGTAATTCCAGAAAGCTTTAAATTTACTGGTCAAATAGCAGAGAATGACGTGATAAATGTTTTTGTTACTTACAATGATCAATCAGGAACAGTTCAGGTCGGAGATATAGGAGGAGAGAGTACTTCTTTATTGCCAAATGGTTGGGTAGTAGAAGGTATTGATATTGATACAAGAGTATTAAGACTCAAATATAAAGAGAATTCAGCTGAAATTAAACTTTTTGAAACTGAGAATATAAATGAATCATGATTCATTTCATTTAGTTGTCTAATGGGAAAGATATATATAAAGTATATGTAATATATCAATTTATTAGTTTCTAATGAATTTGTTGCAAAATTACCTTTCTAGCTCAAAAGTTAAAAAGGTTTTATCTTTGAAACCAGGTCAAAAAGGTTTTTCTCTAATTGAACTTGTTGTTGTTGTTGCTGTATTAGCTGTTTTGTCGGCTATTGCAATTCCACAGTTTACTAAAATTGCTAGTAAAGCAAGAGCTGCTGCTGCTGCTACTACTCTTGCTACAACTGTTAAAGAATGTGCAGCAAATATGGCTGACCAAGGTTCAGGAACTTACATTCCTTCGATAAGTTTGGATGGATATAGAGACGGTACCAAAAATGGAGCTGGTTGGTATCAAACTGTTTTCAACAATCAAGGCCAAGGAACTCTGACAAGATCAACATCTGTAACACCACTAACTTGTACTAGTTCTGGTTTAATGGAAATTCGTTCAGAGAATACTGCTGAATATCCAAGCTTTGTATACAACCTTGGCACTGGGGCTAAAACATGTACTGCTAGTGGTGATGCTGTGGAAAGAGGATGTAGAAATTCAGTTTGGTAGTTAGAAATTAGTTAATAATTTCTGATGAATTTAATACAAACTATTAATAAGAAACCCCCTCATCTGATTAGTTCAGAAGAGGGGTTTTCTATAATAGAATTAACTTTTGTAGTACTAATACTTGGAATTTTAGGTTCATTAGGTATAGGAAATATTACAAAATGGACAAAACTCGCAAAGATTGATGAGGCAATGACAATTATGAATAATTCTCTTATCGAATGTCTTGCTTCAACAAGAAGTGGAACTGACCCAGAGACAGTTAGTCCTCCCTCATCTGTAATAGATAACAATCGACTTTCACCAACAGGATATAAAGTTAAAACTGATAAAGATAAATGTTCAGAATTTTATATAACACCTATAAGTTCTGATGAAAAAATTCTGTTTGAAATGGGATATGAAATTACTTCCAATAATCAAGTTACAAAAATATCTGACCCAGCAGATAATCAAGCTAGCCTTAATAGATGTAAAAGATGGGGTGGTCCTAATTGTGGACCAAGTCAACTTCAAAAAGATAAGTGGGCGTATCAAAAAGAGTATGATAAAAAATCTAAAAAATGTGAAACGGACTTTAGTAATTTTAGATTAGGTCCTCCTAAAGGTTCAGGATTAAGAAATAGATGGGATGTAAGTATTGATACACAAGGATGTACTCTTGCCACATGCTCTACTGAATATTGCTCAGTTGAGACTTGGTTATACAAAGGAGATATTGTTTCTAATGAAGATGAATATAAACAAAAACAGGAAGAAGATTTAGGCAAGGAATGTAGTGCTGCAATCCTTGCACAGAAAGCCACTGAATTTTCTGGAGCAATGTCAAGTAGTCAGTTAAATAGTTGTGTCAGAGCAGGTCAACCCGAGGTAACATATTATTTTTGTTTAGGCGATAAAAAAAATGATGAAGATGACATGAATGCATGTATTAGTGCTAATGAAGCCAAAATAATTCAACAACAAGAAGATGAATGTTCCTTCAATAGAAATGAAGCAAGATTGGCCAACCCAAAAGCTCATGATGGGAAATATGGTCCTCATCCAGGTCCAGGCACTTGTGGAGAAACCTTCTGGATGTGCGATGAAATTCAATACACCACCGAAAGTGAATACAATAATTCTAATTGTGCTAATACTGGTGGAGGCAATGGTGGTGGAGGCAATGGTGGTGGAGGCAATGGTGGGGGAGGCAATAATTGTGCAGGCGATTGTCCGACGCATGCTCAATGTTTAGCTAAATCAGATGGACCGAAATTTCTTATTAATATGTGGTGTAAACAAGGTAGTGGTTTATCAAATGATCCACTCTGTCATGGAAGCGGGTATAGGTCCTGTATGGGCTTTTAAGATGTAGTTATATTTATGTCTGATACCTATCAAGTCACTCAAATAAGATCTCTTATTGATAAACATTTATCTCTTCAATGGTGTAGAGAAAATGTAGTTGTACCTTTAAAAATTGAGCCAAGTCTACCCCCTAAAGGTCAAGTAATAACAATAGCAGTTGGTAATATCTCATATCTTGGAACTATTGGAAATACAATTAAGCAAAGAATTGCAAGTAATGGATATGAATGTGCATTTATAGAACTAGCTCCCGACAAAATTCAATCTTTGTTGGATCAAGCCTCAGAAGAAAGGATATTTAATAGTGAAGGTTTAGAAAATTATGATTTTTCAGAAGACGATGTAATTCAAACTCTACTAGATGTTTCTGTAGATGATTCGTCTGATCAAGTTGTTGGTTTTGATTTTGATGATAGTGATGAAGATATAGAGATTGAGGAAATAGATTTATCTACGGAAATGCTTGGGAATAAAATTCAAAGAGCAGCTGCCACGGTTTTGATAGATGCCTGTAAGAAAGGAGCATCAGATATTCATATAGAGCCTCATGAAAAACAAATAAAAATTAGAATTAGAAGAGATGGAGTTCTTCAAAGTTATGTATCCATTCCTAAACTTCCTGGCTTAAAATTAACAGCTTGTCTAAAAAATATGGCCAAGATGGATATAGCTGAAAAAAGAGCTTCACAAGATGGAAAAATTCGAAGGACTTGGGAAGGTAATTCTCTTGATTTTAGGTGCTCAACGGCTCCAGGAAAATATGGTGAAAAAATGGTTCTTAGGTATCTAAATAACGATACTGATGTTCTTGATCTGGATATACTTATTCAAGATGAAAATGTTAGATCACAATTTAGAAAAATTATTAATCAAGCGAATGGGATTGTTATCGTTTCTGGTCCAACTGGATCAGGAAAATCAACTACTTTGGCTTCAGCTTTGAGAGAGAAAGATAATGGAGAATTAAATATAGTGACTGCTGAAGATCCGATTGAATATGATATGGGTGGAGATATTCAACAATTTCCTGTACTTAGAGCAAAAGGTCAAACATTTGCAAATCTGTTAAGAACTTTTCTTCGCCAAGACCCAGATGTAATTCTAATTGGTGAAACTAGAGATCCTGAAACAGCGGAATCTTCAATGGATGCTGCTGAAACAGGGCATTTAGTTTTTACTACTTTGCATGCAAATAGTGCTTCTACTTCTTTAACAAGATTATTAGATATGGAAGTTCCTCCATATAAGTTAACGGCTTCTCTAAGAGGTGTACTAGCTCAAAGACTACTAAGAAAAGTATGCCCAAGTTGTAGCGTTGAAAGACCATTATCTATTGAAGAAGCAGACTTTACAGGTTTAAATAGAGGTACTCCTGTAAGAGTTGCGACATGTTTAACAGCTGAAGAGAAAAGTCAAAGAAAAAAAGAAGGAATTCTTTGTAATAGATGTAATGGTATCGGCTACAAGGGACGAGTTGGTTCTTATGAGTTGTTAAGAATTACAAGACCTATTTCAAATGCTATAAAAAAACAACTTTCTACCCAAGAGATCGAAGAAATTGCTGTTTCAGAAGGAATGATTACTTTAAAGTCTTACGCTGTGAAGCTTATAGAGAACAAAATTACAACCGTTTCAGAATTAAGCAAAATCTGTAATGATGATCATAATTAAATTACATATATATATACTTAATTTACTATGTCTGTAGCAAGACAAATAGTTGCATATGCGATAAAACATGATTCTTCTGATATTCATCTTGAAGAAGATTCTCAAATTGCAATCAGAGTAAATTCCGATATTCAATTAGTAGATAAAATACTTGGTAAGAATGATATGGATCAACTCCTTAGTGAGCTTTTGGACAAGGAAAAATTAGATCAATACAATCAAACAGGAGATTTAGATACCTCAATTGGCCTAGACGGACTCTCAAGAATAAGAATTAATGCATATATTGCAAATGAAAAAAGATGTCTCACTTTGAGAATTCTCCCTGATCAATTACCAAAATGGCAAGACTTAGGTTTACCTAAACCATTCATTGAATTGACTACAAAACATAGAGGTTTAGTCCTATGTACTGGTCCCACTGGCTCTGGTAAATCTACTACTTTGGCATCATTTATTAATTGCATACTTGAAACACAAAAGAGACATATTCTTACTATTGAAGATCCTATAGAGTTTGAATTTAATCATTCTCAAAACTCAATAATTCATCAAAGAGAAGTTAAACGAGATACTAAAAGTTTTACTTCGGCTTTGAAAGCGGCATTAAGAGAAGATCCTGACATAATTTATATAGGTGAGATGAGAGATTTGGAAACAATACAACTTGCTATAACTGCAGCTGAGACTGGTCATTTAGTACTGGGAACTCTTCACACTTCCTCTGCCGCAAAAACAGTTGAGAGAATTGTAGACGTATTCCCAGCGGATCAGCAAGAACAAGCAAGACTCCAGGTTTCAACATCTCTATTAGGAATTATGTCTCAAACTCTTTGCAAAAATAATGTTGGAAAGAGATCTCTTGCATATGAATTACTTATCAATACTCCCGCGATTTCAAACCTTGTTAGAGAAAGAAAAGTGAGTCAAATATATTCACAATTACAAACAGGTAGTAAGGATGGTATGAATACATTAGAACAATGTCTTAAGGATTTGATTGATTCCAATATTATTTCGTTAGAGGAAGGTTTAAGTAAAGCATCAAATCCAAAAGCCCTAATTAACAATTAAACAACTATGCCTTCCTATGGTGAAAATCAGTTAAGTGATTATTCTCGATTGAATAATTCAAATATAAGATCACAAAAATCAAATGTTAAATTCAATCCAAAAGATTTCAAGGTCTCTCAGAATGATTTATTAGTTTTCTTTAGACAATTAGCTGTAATTATTCAAAGTGGTGTTCCTTTAGCTCAAGGTATTGAATTACTTTCTGAAAATACTAGAGATCAAAAATTTAGCTCTCTTCAAGTTCAGATATCTAAAAGATTGAGTGCTGGAGAAGAATTATCAACATGCTTTGCAAAATATCCAAAGGTTTTCCCTTCTTTAACAGTTGGATTAATTGAGGCAGGTGAAGCAGGAGGTATTCTTGATCAAATTTTAGACAGAATTGCTTCTCTTATTGAACAACAAGCTAAGATAAAAAGCCAAATACAAGGAGCATTGATTTACCCAGTAATTATTCTTGTATTAGCATTAACTGTTAGCCTTGGATTATTAATTTTTATTGTACCTACCTTTGATAAAATGTTTACTGATATGGGAGCAGAATTACCAGCAATAACAGAATTTATGCTAACATTATCTCAAATTGTAACTTCAATACAATTTTTTATATTTACGCCAATTATTCTAATAATAACATCTTATTTATTTAGTTCATATTATAAATCTAGATCAGGAAGATTTCGTGTTGATAGTTTAATTTTAAAAATCCCTCTTTTTGGCTCATTGATTCTACGTTCAGAAGTAGCCTCCTTATGTGAAACATTATCTACTTTAATTGCTTCTGGAATACCTCTTGTTGAAGCAATTCAAAGGTGCATTTCAGCGAGTTCAAATGATCGAATGAAGAGATGTCTTTCTAATGGCATTCAAAAAGTTAAAGAAGGGCAAGAGTTATCTTCCTCATTAGATAGTTATGATGTCTTTCCTAAATTAGTAAAGTCGATGTTGAAAATAGGGGAGGAAACTGGGAGATTAGGATTTATGACAGAAAATCTAGCTAATTTTTATAAAAGAGAGGTTGAAGAAGCTGTTTCATCTCTAACAAAAGCTATGGAACCAATGGTGATAATGGTTGTAGCTGGAATAGTTGGAACAATTGTAGTTTCTTTATATTTACCAATGTTCAAAATGATTAATGTGATGGGTTAATTAATTATTTAGATTTCAGGCATTTTAAAATCCGTATTATTATTTATATCTTCATTATTTTTTGATGGTAATGATTGCGATGTATTTTTGTTACTTTCTGAACTTTCTTTTAATTCTAATTCATTAGATTTATTATTCTTAAAATCTAATTCTTTGTTTATATCTTCTGAGGTTACTATTTCATTGAAACTATTAATTTCATTTTCGTTGTTTACTGGTTCTTTGGAATCTGATTTAGTTTTTATTTCTTTGTTGCTATCTAGTTTACTTGATTCTTCTAGAATAGTATTAATTTTTTCTGAATTATAGTTAATAGTATTATTTTTTATTTCTTGCTCTTCTTTTGTATTGATTTCTTTCTTAGGTTTATTTAATTCAGTCCTTTCTATTTTGCTATTATTAATATCTAATGAAGAATCTTTATTAATAAGAGTATCTATATTCTGAACCATAGTTTTGTTAATTACTTCATTGATATTTTCTTTAAGAACATCGTTGTTATTATTAAATTTTTTAGAAGCTTGTTCTAGAAAAGATTGATTAGTTTTATTTGATGATTTCTTCAATTCTAAAAATTCTTCAAATGATAATTTGTTAATATTTTTTCTATTAGTATCTTCAATATATTCCTCAAATGATTTATCACTTGCTCCCTTGTTTGTATTATTAGTTGAATTCTCTATATTTAATAAGTTTGGATTTGAAGTCAGTTTATTATTATTATCGATTTTTAATTTACTAATATCATTGTTAGATTTATTTAAATTTTTACTAATAGTCTGTATATCTATCTCTTTCAAGTTCGACTTAGGAAGATCACTATTTTCAGTTTGTATAATACTTAATCCAAGTCCTATCATTCTATTTAGATCTTGCATGCATATTGGTTTTGAGAGATTTATATCACCTATATCTTGAGATGTTAAGGATCTTAAAATACTAGTTGTAATTTTAAATTTTTTTTCAAAAAAATCTTTAATATTTGGATGACTACTATTTATACCAGAAAGTTTGATTTCGGATATTTCTAGTGAATATGCAGAACGAAAATTATCGATTTCTCTTTTTATTTCTGCAAAAAGAACCTTAAGATCCATTTCTGAAATTGGTAAATAATCTTTACTATTGATTATTGCCTCTTCGATAGAATCTTCACCCTCATAATTCTCAAGTAGATTAAAAGGTTTTATAGCAGCAAGCGAAGAAATATAAATTGGACCGCTTTTACAAATTATATGAAAATGACTACATTCATTTGTTAATTCTATAAGTATAAAAACTTCTTTTTCTTCTAAATTTTCTATTGTAGATAGAGCTAATCTCTCAAGTGATGATGATGCGATATCAAGAGAATGTAATTCCAGATTTGCTTTTTCTAATGTATTAATAACGTTGTCTATAAGCTTCTTTGGAATGCTACTAAGTGAATAAGCTCTACTATTATTTTTTATGTTCAGGGGAAGATTGTTAATGGGTATAAGATCAAAATCAGTTTGTTCTAAAGATATAGGAAATTGAAACCCAGATGATGAGCTGCTTACATATTCTTTAGCTCCCAAGTGGTTTAGTTCTGCTGGTAGGTAAATTAGCTTTGTTAAAGATGCCTCTGGTGGTAGTGTAATTGCTATACGACGAGCCCAAATTTTTTCTTCATCAATTATTTGTCTAAGAAATGATGCCATTTTTTCAGCATCCTTAGGTGTTCCTCTTTCAATGGCATCTTGATCTATAGAAATATGATTGATTTTTGTACAAAATACTTGATCATTTGTAACTCTTGCTTCACCATATTTTAAATAATTAGTTCCAAATTCAAGTAAGAAATACCTTTTAGATATTTCTCTCCTAAATGCGAAAAATTGTTTTTTAAAAATAGATATATCTAATCCAAAAAAAGTTTCATTTTCAGTAAGTTCTAATGCCATGATAATTAACAGAATGGATGTGGCCTACAGAATAGTTTTCGCATTGGTAATGCATTAAATGATACTTCATCTGGTAGGGCTAACAAGAAATATAAACCTGTTTGAGCATTAAGCATATTACCTTGTGATTTAGAGATTAAATCTTCTAAAGAACTTTCATTAATAGATGTTGATTTTAAGCAAATTACATAGCCAGCATTAGAAGGCTTCCAGTCAATTCCAGCTATCGGTTTTGTACTTACTGGTATATTCCATTCAATATTTGGAGATCTGCTACATCCAACAGGGAGCCCAGAAAATGTTTTATTTTTTATAATATCAATATCATTTGATGTTATACCTGGTTGAGATAGAAAATTAATATATTTGTCTAATGTCAATGACATATAGTGGTGATCTATTAGGAGTCCATTTGATTGATCTAAATTAGTTACCTGTTTATTTGTAAACCTGGATGCGACCTCAACGAAACCAGCATAAATCGTAAATAATAGTGATAATAATGTTATTGAAATAATAAATTCTACCAATGACATTCCTCTGCTCTTGTTAATAAAATTTATTCCATTTAATATATTTTGTTTTTTCTTTTTAAACATAACTGATCAATACTCTTTTGGAAGATTCTCAATATCTTTTTTTAAAAGATTTATATTCTCATCTGTATTTAAACCTGCTGTATTTATTATGTCAATTTCATATTTTGTTAATGAGTGTTTTCCAGCTCTTCTATAGGACTTTTCAATTGACTGAATTGACAATATAAGCGCAGTCATTGCCATTGATGATATTAATATGCCAATAAATGAGGTTATCATCAGTTTTTAATTAGATAATTCAAAAATACATTTAGGTTCTGTATTAATTATGCACGAATATAAGTTGTATGTATTTATATCTGTAGAGTTCGGGACTATAATAACTCGATGTGAATCTTTTACTAAGTCACACCCACCGATAAATCTTGAATGATTAGTATTTGATTCAATTCCAGGTTCATAAATATTCAATTCTGAGTATTTAGATAGAATAGTGTAATTGGTATCTAATTTATCTGTGAATCCATTTTTTATATTCTGACATATTTCATTACCCGAACCAAGTGATACACCACTCATTTCATTTAATAGTTGAAGAAATTTTTTATCATTTGGTTTCCTCAAATTGAATTCATTTGGATCTAACAATTTTTTATCATTTATATATACTTTTTTATTTAAAATCATTGAAGTTTGAAGCATTGCAAAAATTGTGGTGAACATTCCGAATCCAATACCAACATAGAAAAATAACATTTAATTATAAATTTTTATTATTTTGTTTAAAGCTATTTATTGATCCTTTTCTTGCATAAGTACTTAAGTCAAAACTCATTCTTAAATTAATAGTGTTTTTATCATTAATTTTATTTGTATTATCAGATGATACAAGTATATTAATATTATCTGAAATTACAATAGTCTGAAGTAGTTCTAAATCTTTAAGGAAATCAATTAGACCATTAAATGAACCTTCTAAATTAATTTTGAAGACATGTTTCTCTACTTTAGGGATTAAAAAAGGATCATTTTTATCTTTACTATTTGATTGGTTAACTATTTCTTGAGGAATAATAGAAAGTATATTTATATTATTTTTTATACAAAGTTTATTTATTTGAGCGAGTATTGTATCTAATTCATTTGGATCAGAAATTAAGTCAACTAATCTCTTTTGCTGATTGCTTACCTTATTTCTTACATTAGAGATATCTTTAATATATCTTTTGTAGATTGGTATGTATGAAACCTTAGTTTCATATGTTTTGATCTTTGCTTCTTCTACGTTTAATTTCTTTATTAAAGGCCTAAAGGCAAATGTCATTAGAGATACAAAAATAATTAAACCAACTAATATAGGCGTGAATAGTAGTGTTCTTTCAGGTGTAATAAACTTTCTTTTTAGTTTATTAGAGGATAAATTTGTCATTTTATTAGACCCTCTTGTTTTAATAACTGAACACGTTTAAGTAGTCCATAGGTTTTAAGACTTTCGTAATTATCTAATATTGTTGATGTAGATGGATTTGAGAATTTTGATGATATAAGGAAATTTAGGTTGTTTTTATTTTGATCTGATCTACTTATTCTTGACAAAAAAACTGATTGATCATTAATTAAGAACGAATTTGAAATTTGAACTTTAAATGAATTTATATGGTCAAGTCCATAAGGTTCTTTTACTTTGCCAGTCAATATTAGATTATTATCTTTTACTCTGATTGATGTTATCTGAGTGGTTTTTGGCAATATTCTTTGCAACTCTAATAATAATGATGAACCAGACCTAGTTCCAATAATACCTTTTGCGATTCGATTATTAATACTATAAATAATATTAACTTCCTTCTTTAATAATTCAAATTTGCTTTTTAATACTTGATATTCTTTTGATTCTAAAGCTAATTTTTCTTTAAATTTTATTCTTCTATAAGTATGAAATAAGCCTAATGAAAAAATTAATATTCCTATTCCTGCAATGAAACAACCACCATAATAACCCAATTTGCGAAGTTTTTTTGTATTGGTAAATGTAAGTTGAGTACTGCTACTTTTATTTCTTCTTTCCCATAGTAGATCTAATTTATAACGTGAATTGTATTTCATTTGTTTTTAAGGAAATTTTTTGATTCTTCATTACTTGGATCAAAGCCGACTTCTGATGTGTTTGATACTGAATCGTTTAGTATTCTAGGGGTAACAAGAATTATTAATTCCCCTTTTCTTTTACTACCTGCATTTGATCTAAATATTCTTCCAAGTATTGGAATGTCTCCTAATATGGGGGTTTTCGTTACGACCTTTGAATCTCTGTTTGATATAACACCTGTTAAAATTAATGTCTGAGAGTCTTTTACTCGTAAAGTTCCTGTATCTAAACGCCTCACACTTAGAATATTTATTGCACCACAACCAGGTATATTTATTATTTCTGAAATCGATGTTAATTCTGGACTTAATGAAAATGTAACGTAGCCATTATCGTCTATTTTAAATACTCTGGCACCAAATGTTAAACCCGCAGTAGAGAATGAAGCCTCACAACTTGTCGAGCCACCTTCTTTACTTGTAGACGTTTTGTAGTCAGTAATGACTTTTGTTCCAAGAGTGACAAATGATTCATTTGCATATGGTCTTCCTATTGTCGCTTGACCAAGTCCTTCATCTCCGGTTACTTCGGCTCCTCCTTTTATAGCCTCTGAATTTTCACTTAAAATCAAAGTTGGATTTGCTAGAACTTTAGTTGTTGATTTTTTTATTTGAGCTACTAAAAAATTATATAATTCATTAGCTGTATATTGAAATCCAGGGTTAGGTGTAACGCTAGTAGTTATAGCCTTAGCAATTGAAGATTCAGTAGATGTCATTCCATCTACTGTAGTCATTGTTTCAGTAACTGATTTAGATTGTGAGGGACTTGTCGTACTTAATTTTGGAGGGATAAAATTTCCAAATGCACTAAATAATTTGCCTGATTCATTTACAATAAATGTACTCCCAGATCTAAAGGCAAAATCATTATTCAGAGAGTCACTATCAGTAAACTCAACATCAAGTATTTTGACAGATAGCGCAACTTGTCTTTGCCTAAGATCAAGTTGCTTTAAATATTTTTCAGCTATAAAAATTAGTTCTGATGATCCTATTAAGGTTATTGTTTGTAATCTTGAATCAGTTGTACCTGTTAGTCCAATTAGTGGTCCTGTTGAAGCTGAGTATGTATCTATATATTTGAAAGATTTAGTATTGCTATCTGGACTTCCTTGTTTATTAGAAGCTCCAGCAATTGTATCAACCTTGCTAATTGATGCACCTAAGCTTGCTAAATAATCTGCTGCTGATGATGCTGATGACTGATTTAGTCTATAAACCTTAGACAATTGCGGACCAAAACTCTTTCCGATAACATTTTCACCAACAATAATAAGATTATTGCTTCGTTTAGCTTGCAATCCTGAAGCAAGTAAAATGCTATTAAAGGCTATGGAATAATCCTCGTTATCAAATGAAAGAGTTACTTTGGGTCCGGCATTTGCTTTATTTTCCGAATTGTTGATATTATTTTTTTTGCTCTCTTCATTATTAGTTAGAACCAATCCATATCCACCCATTTTTGCAAGCTTCATCAATGCATCTTTAGCTGATGAGTCGTTCAAAGTTAAACTTACTTCTGGACCCTCTAATTTTATAAATCCTCTGTTTTTAAGAACTACACTACCAACTGCAATATCACCAAGAGGTGGAGCCTTTGCTTCATTTTGTTCGTTAAATGGCGATTCTGTCCTTTTTAATCTATTGAAGAATGGAAATTTGAAGGAATTTTTATTTTTTAATGGAGATATTATAAATTTAAATTCTAATTTTTCCCCTTTATTTAATATTGGTTTATTAATCTTGTATTTTGAATTCTCGGCTAATTTTATTATGTAAAGTGACTTATTTAATTGATCTATTTTTATGTTTGAAAAATATTTACTTTTTTTATGAAACTTGGAGCGATCAATAATAATATCTTCTGGAAGGTTGATAATTATTTGCCAGCCTGATTCTAATTTCGAAATATCATAACTTTTTAGGTTTTCAATATTTATTAATTTTAGTGTTAGTTCTAAGTCTGATTCTGTTGCTACTAACCTACCTTTTTTTAACTCATTCTTATTTTTTATAATAAGTTCTTCGTTATTGAGATTTTTTTGATTCGTGATGAAATCTTGTTGTAAATTTCCTGACGATTCATTTATATATTTATTTGCTTCTTTTGTGCTAATTGCACCATTTTCATGCAGATGTTTTATGTTTTCATAATTAATATTAATTTTTTTTTCAGAAATTTGAGGGTAATTATTTACTCTATTAATTTTATTGTTGGATGCTAATACTGTGTTAGGTAAGAAATTTACTAGGATAATGCCAAATAATATACCTTGTTTAAATTTTAATTTGCTTTTCACTTCGATATTTTCTCTAGTAAAGATAGAATAGCTAGTTTTGCATATAACGCCACACAAAGTTAGCGCTATTGGAACATTTATGTTGAAAATTTAAGGATTTGTAAGATTGTTTATTGGATAATATAAATTAAAGGGCTTAATAGGTGCTTTATAATCAGATATATGTTGGGAAAATAAATAGAATTTTTATGAATCCAGCTTTTTTTCATCTTTATTGTCAATTTTTCTTACGCTGCTTCATTATTTTGATCATTTAGGCATAAGGATATGAGCTCTCCTCTTGGAGTTTTGTAGATCCTTTCAATAACGCTACCTCGACTTATAATCACCTTTGTGTTTACTGACCCACTAGGTAAAGTTCTGATTGCAGGAACTATTGCTGTTTTTAAATCGGGGTATTCATCTAAATTGACGAATTCTTTAATTTTCGTTCTTTTACTCATCTTTAGTTGTAGGTATATTTTTTTTAACGCATTTTTTTCTATAGTAAAGTCTTTTTTTGAATAATTAAGTTTAATTAAATACGCCCTATGAAATATATTCATATGATTTTGTTTGAAATTATTTTCTATTGGCTCTACTGAGCTTATTATCCATGATTTCTGATGCTTGTTAATTTCTTGCTTATGTTCTCTTTTTTTTGCACCAGAATTCACATTTTAGTTATAAAATAATTAATACTATTATCTTCCTGTAAATATCATTATGAATTTATTTCCAAAAAAAATAATGCTTTTAGGTAGTGGAGAATTAGGCAAAGAGGTTGCAATTGCAGCAAAAAGACTAGGATGTCATGTTATTGCATGTGATAGATATAATAATGCTCCAGCGATGCAGATAGCTGATCAATTCGAAGTGTTTAATATGAACAACGCTTCTGAATTAAAAGAAGTTATATATAAATTCAATCCTGATATTATTATTCCTGAAATAGAAGCTCTCGCAGTAGATGTATTAAAGGAAATCGAACAAAATATTACAGTAATACCAAACGCAAGAGCTACTGCAATAACAATGAATAGAGATAAAATTAGAGATTTAGCTTCCAATGATTTAAATATAAGAACTGCAAAATTTTGTTATGCAATGAATGAATCTGAGCTTGATTTTCGTGCAGAAACAATTGGTTATCCTATGTTAATCAAACCAGTTATGAGTTCTTCTGGTAAAGGACAAAGCTTAGTTAAAAATAAAAATGATTTAGCCCAGGCTTGGAATTTGGCTATTGAAAAATCTAGAGGTCAATCAAATAAAATTATATTAGAGGAATTTATTGATTTTGATTTTGAAATTACTTTATTAACTATTAGACAATCTAACGGAAAAACATTATTTTGCGCTCCCATAGGACACGAGCAAAAAAATGGTGATTATCAATGTAGTTGGCAACCGGCTGAATTATCTGAAAGTGTCTTAGATAATGCTCAAAAGATTGCCAAACGTGTTACTGATAATCTTGGTGGTGTAGGTTTGTTTGGAGTTGAATTTTTTATTAAGGGTGAAGAGGTGATTTTTTCAGAGCTATCACCAAGACCACATGACACAGGCTTAGTGACTTTGATTAGCCAAAATTTAAATGAGTTTGAATTACACGTTAGAGCTGTTTTAGGTATCCCAATTCCAGAGATAGTTTGCCACCATGCTTCTGCTAGCCGAGTTATTTTGGCCTCCAATGAAACTACTGACGTGGCTTATACGGGACTTGAGAAAGCCTTAAGTCAATCGGATACAAATTTATTTATGTTTGGTAAGCCGAGCTCAACGGAAGGTCGTCGAATGGGAGTAGCTGTAGCAAAGGCTAAAACAATCGATGAGGCAAGAAACAAAGTCGACCATGCAGCGCAATCAGTCCAATTCATAAATGAATAATATGAATTCAGATTGTTTATCTGATTTCAATAGGTGCAAGTCGATTTGGTTTCTATTTTTGACTGAGTTGAATTGGAATCCTAATGCAATCAACCCTCTCGAGTTAATCCCTGAATCCTTTTTGCCTGAAGTTACTGATCTGTTAATTGAAGCTCAATATATTGGTCAAAGCAGAAATTATTACCTCAGAGAGTCTGATAAATATATGGATTATTTAAGTAAGGGTGGTAGGCCTTTTAAAGGGGAATTAAAAAATTATTCATAAGACTGATAACTTCATATACATTCTTTTAGCTCTTATTTAAGTTCCTATAGATACTGGATTAATAGTTTTATTTCATTGGTTTTATTAAAAAAAACTAAATCAATAGATCATTGGAGATAGATGACCCAAAGCTTCTTTTGTCAGTTCTTCTTTTGATTAATCTAATAGTGATATTGTCTTTAGAAACTGCGCTCTTAATAACGAGGCTTTTGTTTGTTTACTAAATGGTCTACCTTCTTGAAGTGGTAAGGAATCATTTGACCCATTTTTTTAAATAACGTTAAATCTGAGTTTGGCACTTATTTACTCTGATCATTTTTGCTTTTTAGGGTTTTTTTCTTGGTGCTTGAATAATTTCTATAAAAATAGGAATCAAGGAGGCAGGTTGGTTTATGTTTAAGAATGAAAAAGAGGAGGAAAAATAGTTAACTTATCTTCCTGATTAAAGGCTCCTTTTTAGTAAGAAATGCAACTATTTCGGTAAATACTACAAAATTCACTGCTTATGTATCACAAGGAACATCATTTTAGGAAAATTTCTGTTAGTTTTAATACACGTTCAGCTAAAAACAAAGCTGCAGTAAGACTCGAGACATGGAACGGGGTCTTGGGCACTACGGGAAAGAGCAATGACTGTTCTTACTTACAGAGGAAAAGAGTATCTTCAGCATAAAGAAGTTACTCCAAAAGATGTTGTAGAACTTAGTTACAGAAGTAACGTCTACAAATCAAGGCAAGCAGATGCTAAAAAGCAGTTGCAAGCATCCTTAACTTACAGAGGTAATACATACCAAAAGTAATCTAAAGGAGATTAAAAAAGAGGGGGGCTTTAATGGCTTCCCTCTTTTTTGTGTTTATTTTTCTTCGAATATCCATCTGATAAAGAGTTTTGGTTGTATGTATTTTTGTCTGAGTTTTATTACTCTGGTTTTATGGGTGGTGTCCGATGTAGAAATAAAAATGACTCCGAAATAATCACGATGATTACTCAACAGTCATGGCCTAGCTGCAAGCTTCCTAAAACTCAAAAGGCGCTTGAAGCTATTTATTCAATGCTCTGGAAAAGGCCCAAAGTTTTTAGATGCTATTACAGGTCAAATTAATAGCTTTTATTCTAGGTAACCCGTACACGCAACTTACTTAAATGTTGTTGAGAATGTTATTCGAGCTATAAAAACTAATGCAACTATTATTTAGGCCCAAAAATACTTTGTTGGCTTTGTTTATGTTTTTACCTATTACACCGAGTATTGCTGCCATTACTGTTTTTACTCAGTCAGTATTAAATGATAGGAGTACTGAGGTAACGTCTATTTCTCATCATGCAAAGCGAGTAATTGATGCTACAAGAAACTAACAACTAGTTTTATTTATGAGCTAATGGTGAAGTTTCTTTAGTATGAAATTTCCATTATAGCTTTTATTTAAAGTCTCATTAATTTTTGTTTGATTTTAGTTTAAATACTCTTTACGACAAGAGTTTATTAGGTTACAAGTCGTACGTACAGTTATCTAATACTATGGTCTTAACGAGAAAGTTCAGGGCTTTTGATGACTCAATCTTAGAGCTGCACCCTGATTTAAAAGATGTTCTTAAACCTAATGATCAGTACCCAGAGCTAAAGCATATTCTAAAAAATAATTCTGTAAATGTACCTGTGGGATCCTTGAATACGAAATTAATTATGATTGATGGAGAAATTATCGAACGCGTGTTCAAGACACCTATGGGACAAGTGGTTTCCATATTTTCAAAACCTTCTAAATAATTATTGATCAATTTGCTTAACAAGTAATTCTTGTACAAAACATAGTTTTTTTAGAGCTAAGATCTAGTAGTCGTATATTAAACTTCTTTTGTTTTTTCATTTCTCTAGTCAGATTGCCATGAAAATCTCGTTATGGCGTACACCTCAGTTAATTTCTTCAAGAAAAAATCATGGAAATAGCTCAAGCAATTAAAAAACGAAGGACCATTCATATCTTTTCAAACAAAAGTGTGCCGAGAGAAGTAATTGAAAAGTCAATAGTTGCAGCTAATCAAGCGCCTTGTCATAGAAGCACTTTCCCTTGGCGCTTTACCAACATTGGGATGAAAAAACGGGAACTTTTATATCAACTACAGTTGACTCTTAAGTTTGGTGATAAGCCAATAGATGAATCTAATTTAAAAAAGATAAGAGACAAAATTTTAAACCCTTCCCATTTGCTTATTGCTACTCAAATATGTACGGATAATCAAGTTCAAAAACTCGAAGATTATGCGGCTTGTGCCTGCGCGATTCAAAATTTGTCGCTTTCACTAGTAGCTGATGGTGTTGGTTGCAAGTGGTCAACAGGAAAAATCACTACTGATCCTAATACCTATCAAATTGCAGAAATAAATCCCTTTGAAGAGGAAATTGTTGGTTTTATATGGATTGGATATGGAACTAAGCCGCCTCTGATCAAAAGGCCTTTAATTAGTACTATTTATAGAGAGAGGGATTAACTTGATTTAACTCATAGAAGAAAGATAATGAAACTGATAAGGAAGTGTCGATGCCACACTGAATACAATAAGCATCATCCCTGTTTTATCTAACCGTTTCATTCTGGAAATTTTTATACAAATATAATCTAAGAATATTTTTTGCGTGGGTATTTTATGTAGGGAGAACTAGACATCAGTGAGTAATAAATTTAGGAAAAACAAGACCACAGGGAGGTTAAACTTTTTGTCATGATCAATATGTGAACTCATAGGAAATATGACAGACACTAAATCAGGTCTTAGTCCATGTTTTAACCCTCTGAATTGTGTTTTCTTTCAGAAAGAATTTGAGGACGTTGACAGGACCTTTGATCAACTTGTCTCGATTGCTCAGAATTTTCCTAGAACCAATGTTTTAGAGAGTAATGAAAATTATTGGAAAGCGGTTTGTCGTAGTTTGATTTTCAGATTTCCAGATGACTTAGAGATTTTAAAAATCGGTAAGAAGATTCAAATCAAATCGGCATCAAGATATGGTGGTGGAGATCTAGGAGTTAATGGAACTAGAGTGGGAAAATTATTAACTGATTTAGAAATATTAAATAGTTAGCTAACAAAACTTTCATAAAACAATCAATTTGTTGTCGTTGAGAAATATCCTAGTTATTTTTAAATAGCTGCATTAATAAAATGAACAGAGCACAAAAATATTTTTTACATCTTCCAGAGGGGACTCATTTTGAAGAAATCGTTGATACAGAATATGGTAAAGAGAAAATCTATGTAAGCCCAGACGGCAAAAAACATTCAATACCTATGATTCCAGATACGATTTTATAAGAAATTTCAACACGGGGAAATTAGCAGTTTGGACTATTGTTTATCAATCTTATAATTTTTGTTCCTTCATAAATATGACAATAGGCTCCAACAATAGGCTTTGTTTCCGGACTGGGAAAAATATTATATAAAACATTCTCTGGTCCTTCAAACATAACCGTTGCTCTTTTAGGGCCTCCTATACATTCACCGATATAAAAAGTTTTAACAGCCATCTTGTTAAACATCGTCTGTTGCTCTGGGGCATTCATATGAGTGCAATACTCTGAATAAAAATTGCTAAGCTTGAAGTCTAAAACAGTGATTTCTGTTGACTTGGTGGGGTAAGTGAATATTAGAGGATGTATATGCCTACCATTTTAATTGACTTTCTAAAGCTTTGTTGTCTTCGATTACGTCGTACAAAGAGAATATTATCTTGTTTTTTTATCTATGCCGTTAGCATCTTGGATATCTTGTAAGAGACCTTTTGTAGCTTGGTGAAAACCATTTCTCACTAAAAAAGATTGAGCTTCATCAAACTTTTGTTGAATTTTTCTTATGTATGGAGTCATCTCATTTGGAGATAAAGTCATTTTTGTTTGATCCTCTATTTAGATAATGCTCTTTTTACAAAATGATATGAAGTGGCAATTACTACCAAAAATAATATTAGTAATAACTACTCACTCAATTAATCGAGAAAGTTAGTAGTTTTGCGTATTGCAATTGCAGCTTCTAACGATATAACTAACTCAAGTTGCATTGTGAAATTGTTTATCTTTAAACGCCTAAGCAACAGGTTCTCACTGAAAAAGATTGACAACAACAAATGTTATTCAAGATGCGTAATGGATCCTTTACCTTATGAGATTTATCAAGACATTGTTGATTTTCAATCCGATGTGAATAGACCTATAGATATTTCTATTTATAGGGAATTAAAAAAGGAAGCTGCATAAGCTCCTTTCTTTACCTTTTGCTTCTTGTTTTTTTGATTCCACTTATCTATTAACAGGGTACAATTTTTTTAATTTTCAATTTTGTTGATTAAAGCGTATTAATTTTTCCTTGAGTTATTGAATGACTGTAAGCTAGAGAGAAAGAAGTATTTAAATTTTTATTGATGGATAGCTTGAAAGCAAAGTCATTGGCTAGTGAATTAAATGAATTAGCGTGTAAAGGATGCACTGAGGGATGGCTAGAGAAACACGATGGACTATCTGATCCAATTCAAGACATTAATGAGTGTGAATCTCTCGGATTTATTACGCTTGAACGAAAACAGCGATTAATTAATGAAGTCAAAGAGATTAATTCTGAGAATTAAAAATATGGATAAAAATAAAGAAAATGGCCCGAGCAAGTTTGCTGTTCCTCCTTTCGCTTCAGATGATGAGATATGGATTAAAATCCTTGAAGTTTTGACACCATCTGAACAGTTAGAGGCTAGCCGGTCAAAATCCGAATTCAATGATCCATATGTCGGTGGTAAAGAGATTATTGTTAAACGCTCTGATTACTCCGACATAGCTGTTGCTTTACTTTCTGAAGTCAGTGATGTTGGTGATGAATGGGCAATATATAGAGAACTTTAAAATGGATGCTTATTCATTTATCGCATTGGGGACTCTTCTATTATCACTTTTGACTCTAGTTTTGCTTTCCCATTTAGTTAGAAATTTAATTAGAAAGCAAATTGATGATCAAATGAAAGATATGATTCCGATAAAATCTATTAGAGAAAGAATAGGAATAAAAATAAAGTTGAGAAAGTAGCAAAAATGTTATTTTAAATTTGATTGAGTTACCTCCAGACTTTTCTTGGTTTAATGCGGTGTATTTTTTATATCTATTATTGTGAGCTATTAATTCGATGATTTATCCCAATTCCGCCATTGGTTTTTTATTTGAATTTTGATTCATGCATCAGTATTTCTTATGCTTATAAGTTAGTAAGTAATACCGATAGAAAAAAATAAAAAGAAAGGATAGATTAACCCTAATTGTAGGAGACATTTATGAATACGATTGATGCTAAAAAAATGTCCCAAGCACAAGTTGATCCAATTGAAGATTATCTTGAGTGTGTTACATACTGTTCTATATCTAGCAGTGCTGAAGAGAACGACTGCCAAACAATATGCATGGAGAGACATTTGAAAAGCTCATATTTTTAGACCTTTTTAAAAAACAACACTAGAGAATCTTTTAGCTGTTGCAATGGTTCAATCAGTTTTTAGAATCTCGATATGAGGCCTAAATACACTCCTTTATCCTGTGAACAATTATGGTAGAAAAGTCTATGAATAATCTTGTAGGGATAAGTTCAATGGCTATGAGTGTCGCTTCATTTACTCCAAATCTTTCCATTTTTAATAAATAGGTCTAACTCCTCTAACTAATCCAACAATGTTATTGATGTAGTGAAATGAGTAATAATTTTGAATAATCTTCTCTGAAAATCTAATTTTATGTTGGGGTAATAACAAAAGGTTTAAATACTTATGAAAAAAACTGTCAAAATTGCCATCTTAAAATAGTTCATATTTAAAAATTTTGGCTCATCCCATATCTTGGTATTGGCTTGTTGGCTTTTTTCTGTGGATGGTTCATAACGTTTTAGTACTTAATCGAAAGGTCAACATTGATAAAGCACGTCATATCTCAAAGCGATTCAATGCGATCTCAAGACTTTATCCAGAAGGTACTTTCATTCCACATAGGCAATAAATAATTAGTTGATTTTAAATTAAGATCAGTCCTTCCTTAGTTGCTCTAATAATGAGGGGGCTTAGAAGTCTCTTGAGGGAAATATTCTTCAGATTCATTTTCATATTTATCACCTTTCTTTTGGAAGTATTCCTCTGATGGATCAATACCATCGTTATCTGGATTGAAGTTGTCTTTCATTATTTGAAATTCTTTCTTGGTATAAATGCTCTGGCAAGATTAGTTGATTTTTTAAAGTGCTTTATCCAGCCATCCCATTGCATATAATTCCTGCTTTGGCCATTGAAAGTAAGACAAATTGATGAAAGCTTGGAACAGCTTTGTCTAAGGCGATAAGAAATATAAGCAATGACATTGATGTCATTGAAAGATATTGCATCCAATGAATACCTGCTTTATCAAGTCCATTTTTATCAAAACTTGTACTAGTCATTTCATTAAAGCCTTGATCGGTGACATTAACGCAAAAATTTAATTTATGCTAGTTATTTCTTTTTTTTGATTGATGCCTTTACAAAATAAGTCAACTTTAGTTAGATCAAATTTATATGTTTCTAAGAACCTCTTTACCTTTTTCGAAGATCGTTTTAGCGTAATCAGTCCATTTCCCCTGTCCCCAATAACGAAAGCAGCTAGTTTCTAATAGCAAAAGGTATAGGAGTGCTTTTTGATAGCTATGGTTTTTTGTAAGGGATGGATTCTGAACTACTAAATGGTCAAATGTTTCGTGAAAATATGAACTAAGTTTAGAAATTGGTTCTAAAACATTATTGTATCCATCTTCCCAACTCAAGTCGTTAGTCCAGCTAGCTCCACTCAAAGAAAAAGATGGATCTTCCTCTTTTAATTCTTCAATTGCTTTTTTTAATGTTGTTGGTGTTATTGGTCCGGATATTTTTTCCCATATTTTGTGTTGATCGATTGCTTGTATCAATGGATAAGTATCTTCATCTACATTTAAAGTCTCTAGGTAGTTGAGGTATTCAGATCCATTCATAGCAATTGTTGGACTTATATTTGTTTTTGGGCCAATTCTTTTATACGCCTGAATAAAAGCTTTAGGAAATTCGTTCATCATAACTCCGCCATTTTCTCCATCAGCAATTTGGGAAACCAGCTTAGGAATAACATGTTGACCTAAATTTTGTTTACATAGACCAAGTGCCTCGTAATAAGGCTGCATTTGTCCAACAAGTTTAGTATCTGACCCTTGAGTTTTTATTAGTGAAAGTATAGAGATGGTGTCTCCATTACTTGCTTGAGCTTTGAGCATGTTGGGAATATATTTCTGATCGTCTCTGAGACTTGAGCCATCAGGATTTTGAACGCTGTGTTCTTGAACCATTACCCATCGATATCCGCATTCTTTAAGAGCTTTTATTAATTGAAAGAGAACATCAGGATGGTTTGGAAGATGCATCTCAGGAAGAGAAAATCCACTTACTCGACGTAATGCATCTTCTCCGAACAATGCTGAAAAGTGATGTTGCCAAGCCGTTATCTGTAATTTAAAGTCAGAAGGTGGTGTTGAAGAGGCTACAGCATGACTCCAAAAGGTTCCTAGCCATTCAACATGTGGATAAACTGTCTCATCACAGGTCAATAATTTCAACGAGGATAGAATATCCTCGCGACCCATCTGTTCAAATCCCCATAGAAGATTTCCGGAATAATCAAGCATTATTTTCGGATCATGACCATCTTTTATCAGGCTTGGAATGATTTCAGCTAGACGTTTATAGCATTGAGCAAATGGTTCGGCATTGTGATTATCTCCTTCTGAAGTGTGTTCAAACATATATTGCAAATGTGAAATGAGCTCTCCATTCTCACCTGCTGGGATTGTTGGTTGATGCATATGGAGGGCACATGCAAATCCTGAATTGACTTTCTCGAAATTTAAATTTTCATTGAATTGTCTACTATCTCTATCCCTATTTACTAATTCGTTAATTGCAAATTCATATCCACATATCGATGGTAAGTCTTTATTATTCATATTATTGTTGATATATTTAAGTTTTCCACCCTCCTGAAAGGGAAGTTATATAATTAATCAAATTATAAACAATAAAATATTTTTTTTAGCTTTAATTTGTTTTACTGTTCCTTTTCTTGAGAAATACTTTTAAACGTAAGTTGTCCAGTATGACCTTAGAAATAAGAAATATCTAAGTTTGTAAGCCTTCATGTTATTGCTAATAAACACTAATTGATTGCAATAGAAAACTTATCTTTCCAGGCTTAAAGCCAGGGTTAAGTTCACCTGGTCTACCGAATTTAGAATGTAGTAATTGAAATTGGCTTATAGAGTTTGATTTGAATTCAATTGGTAACGAGATTTTTTTTGCAAGGACAGTTGGTTCAAGACTCTCAAAAGGAACTTTGATAATAGTTGTGCCAAATCTTTTTGTATCTATTTCTGCTACCCATCTGAGCCCACCAGGTGACTTATTTAAGAAAAATTCTTTTAAGCCTAAAATTCCATACTTACAGGAAACCCCAAATTTTAAAGTTCGACCTTTACCTTCAATTTTTAATTCAAAACCTTGATAACGCGATAAATTTAGAGGAGGAGAAAATATTGGAGATTTGCAACTAACAAAACCCCCTTTTTCCTCAACTACAACACCTTCTACGGAGAGGCCTTTTGAGGAGGCTCTACAAACTGCCTTGCTTGAGCCACCCATAATAGTGTCGTTCAATGAAAACCAATCATCAAAGTCACTAGTTGAAACGACTTTTTCTAGCTCAGGCATTTTATCAACAAATTTTTGTAACTCTATAAAATTTTTTTATGAATCATGAGTTCGAAAATGTAGATTTCACCAAATAAAGAAACATATCTTTGAAGTGCTTTCAAATATTTTTAAGGCCCTTTGATACCTTTTTGCTTACCTACTAAGACTAATTGAGGAGTTTCTGATATTTAGTTATTCGCTTGAGTTGGCTTAGAGATTTAGCCAGTGATGGTTAATCATTAAAGAGAAGGCAACTCGGAGAGGATGGATTTATGGAGCATTCAGTGTCCCAAAAGCTGGCTACTTTGCCGCCTTCCAAAAGATTAATCATTGTTTCTAATTCCTTGATTCTTTCATTAGCAATATCAATTTTTCAAGGACATTTGATTAAGTTTCTTTCTTCTTTTGATTTTCCTCGCTACTAATACTATTTAACTACTTAATTGATCCTAAATCTACGATAGAATTACTGATATTTTTGTACCTATTAAAAATTGAATAAATTTTTTCAGGTCAACCCTTCTAATTTGTTTATTTAAAATCTATCTTTGGTTGAAATAGAACGAATTACAAAAATTACCAACATTGTTTGTCTCAGCTTTAAGACCTGTTTTATCAGCAATCACTTTGATCTTTTCGTTTTTTTCCTTTAATGAATAGTCATTCTGATTAAGGTACATTGTGTAGTATTCCCTGCATAAATTTGAAAGCTCTTTCTCTCTGGAAAAGGGGATACGACCTACAGCTATCACAATCAGAGCAAGAGCAATTACTCCTGTAAAAGCTTTATTGAGTGAGTTGGTCATTTGATTTGTATATTCACATTATCTAGTAACCATAGGCGTTTTTTATATGCCTAGCTCTTCAATTAGATCTCTTTGAAATTTGGATCCAAGAATTGTATTGGCGGCCACGGCACCACTGGCTGCTACAGGTGGTATTCCGATCCCTGGGAATGTACTTGAGCCACACAACAATAGATTTTTAATTGGAGTTTTATTTCCTGGAAAAAGCCCTTCTGCAGCTGATAAGGCTGGTCCATAACTTCCATTTTTTGTATTTAAAAAACGTTGATGTGTAAGTGGTGTCCCCAGCATTTTTACTTCGATTCTTTCTTCTATATCAGGTACCAATTTTTTTATTGGTTCCCAGAAGACAGAGCACCGTTTTTCTTTTGTACTTTCATATTCTTTTGTGCCAACTTTAAGGTCTTTCCATCTGTCCCACGGTTCATTCGCAGGTGTATACCCATGAAGTATGTGCTTATTTGGTGGAGACATTGTTGGATCTAATGCCGATGGAATAGAGAGAACTACAACATTTCTCTCGGCTGTAATACCCTTGGACCAATCATTAACCCATATTGAATGAAGTGGAATTTCTTCCAGTCCATCTGCATTAAACCCAAGATGTAGATGAAGAAATGACTTACATTTTGGAGTCCTTGACCTTTTCTCTCTCCACTGTTGGGATATCTCTTTTGGTATTAACTCAACAGTATTCCAAATATCTGCATTGCTAACAATATGATCTGCAAATATTTTCTCACCGTTTTTCAATTCAATTCCGATTGCTTTATTCCTTTTTATTATTATCTGAATAACTTTTGAATTTAGTTGAAGATCCCCTCCAAATGAATAAACCCCATTCAATAGTGCCTTAACGATTGATTCACTTCCTCCCTTTGGATATTCCAAGTAGGCATCGGGTTTAAACCAATCATCAAAAAGTGTTGCCATAGCTGCTGCATTTGTTTCGTCTTTAGATAAACCACTTATTAGAAAACAAAGTAATTCAACCCAATTTCTTAAAAATGGATCTTTAAGATGGTCATCAACTAAATTTCCAAAACCACCTCCAAGATATTTAAAAGATTTCAAGTGTGTGAGAAGTGTTTTACTACGTTTTAAGAGCTGAAAAACGGTTTCCTTGTTTTGACTTAGCGCTATTAAAGGAATTGCATTAGCTGCTGCACCAATAGGTTTAATAACTTGAATAAAATTTTCCCACTCTTTAATGGCATCTTTTCCGCTAATTGAATTGATCTGATCAAGAAAACGTCTATCTCCAACTCCACTTGTGTAGTCACCCTCAGGAATTTGAACATTCCAATCCTGATATTTAAATAAATCAACTTTTTGGTTAAGAGCTTTAAGGACCTGACCTAAAGGATTTGTCGTAGGCCAACTACCTATTCCACTCCAAAGAGATGGACCAGATTCAAATTTATAACCATTTTTCTCAAAACCATGAGCAGCACCTCCTGGCTTTGAGTGAGCTTCAAGAATTAGGACCTTTTTACCTGCTTTTGCAAGTAGTCCGCCGCAACATAAACCTCCAATACCACTTCCAATAACTATTACTTCAGGATTTCTCATTTATTTTTAAATTGAGAGTTTTTTTCTTCTTTAGAGTTTCTACAACAATTTCTTAGTGACTGCTTCAAACAATTGAATATTAAAAAAAATATTGACTAAATTGTTGTTTGTTTAAGAAGAGGTATTGATGGACGTATGTAAACAAACAATGCTCCGTGCATATCTCGGATGATTCTTAAATCCTTGTCCACATAGATCACGCTAATCTCACAATTTGGATTTTCTTTATTCCATGGTAGAAGTTTCCATACGGTCTTAACTGGATACCACCTTTCCATGAGAATGCTATCTAGAAAGGGGATTTTCCCCAGACCATCAACCTCTGACACCTTAGTCTTCTCTAACTCCATAGAAAGTATGTTGTCTTTTAACTGAAGTTTGTTAGCAAGCGTTATGACGCGCCCCCCAAAGGTAGGCAAAAGTTTGAACCAACCAAGGATAGGGATAGTTGTAAGACCAAAGATCGTAGTATCAAAGGTAGAGATCATTTCTCCTTTAGTAAAATTGAGATATTGACCTACTCGGCCTACTGTTGACAAACCAAATGATCCTACTTGTAAAAGATGAAGCTTGAAAAATAAATCGCTTTTTGATTTGTCGTCTAAGGCCTTTTCAATGGCTAAAAAGAATGGAGAGCTTCTAAATAACTCAACTGATGAGTAAATAAGCTCCCATTCACCTTCAATAGAACTCTGAGTTATTTCATCTGACAGTGGCTGTAGATCCTCAACCAGTTTCTTCATCTCTTCTAATTTATTTTGGTACATAGGAGCAATCATCGCGTTCATCCTTTGACCTCTATCTGTTGCTGCTGCGACTTGGTAAATAAGGGCTTTTAAATCCTTCCGGTCTTTCATTTTATTTAATTGGTTAATTCGTTCTCGAACTTCTTGACCTTAACTAAAATTTACGAAAGACTTTGTTTTTATACATAGCTTTAACAAGTAATATTTGTACGTTTCTAATTGATTTGGCTTATAACATTCATATGATTACTACCAAAACCTTACTACTGGCAATATTTGTTCCCTTGGCCTGTCTTAAACTGTTTGGCTTCTATAAAAAAATTCTCAAGGTCTCAGAACCGTCCTTAAAGCAAATTAAAGCAAAATTAGAAAGAACATTTACAATAGATAGCTAAGTTAATTGATCGATTTGTCATAAAGAATAAAGCATTAATACCTTCTTGATAGTCATTTTTGCTTTAAGTGAGACTTTTCTTTCTTTTATTTAAATAAGACTATGACTTGTTTTTTCATCTTACGCCTTATTTTGAACTTTTTTTATAGGAATTAGCAAGATGTGCATGCTATTTACATCTACATGTAAATAGATTGTTCGGTTTCGATACCCACAATGTGCTAGATGTTGTATATAGGTAATTCTTAATTCAATGTCTCAATTAAGTATCAAAGTGAGCGCTAAAGGCGAAGCCATGATCGCTACTCTTCAAAAGGAAATCTTTAACAGAAGAAGAAAAAAAGTAACAGCATCACAAGTTGTTGAAACTCTTGTAGAGAGTGGTGCTAAATCTCAATCGGATAAACGTTACGCAGCTTCTTGGAAAAACTTAATTAAGGATATTGAGAAAGCTGCAAAAGTTTCTGAAGTCCATGGTAATAAGCCTGCCAATGTTAGTGCTGATGAGTGGGCTTTGATTCTTTCTCACCGTACTCGTAAAACTACAAGAGCTAAGAAGGTTTCAGCAAAAACCTCTGCTAAAAAGACAGCTGTCAAAAAGCCGGTAGCTAAAAAAGCAATTGCTAAGAAGGCAGTAAGTAAACCTGCTCCAGCCAAGACTGCTGCTAAAGCAAAAGTTAAGACTTCTAAAGTTAAGACAGCTGTTAAGAATGTAGCTTCTGCTCAGGCAAAAAAGGCAACTTCAAGCGCTAAGTCAGTTTCAAAGGTAACATCTAAGGCTGTAGCAGGAAGACCTGCAAGGCGTGCAAGGAAAGCAAGTTCTAAAGCCGTCAAAGCTTAGTCCAAAAGCCAGATCCGTCAAAGCGGCGTGAAAAGTGCAATGTTTTTCTCTGGCTATTTTAGTAATTATGTTAATTAGTATCCCAAGCCTACATTACCTTTTGTGTAGCCTTGGCAGTAGTACTTGGCATGGTAGTAGTGATTAGTGATATTAGCTTTCTCTCCCTCTAGTCCATCGATTCTTTGCTTCCCTAATTTTAATCCTCTTGCAGCTTCTTCCCCCGTAATCAAATCAGCGCTAAGACGTCCGCAAATATCATTAACTTTGAAGTCTTTCGCTGAAGGACCTCTGACATAGCCAGCAAAAAACGCTAGAAATAATCCAAGGGTTACAAATCTTCGGTGGTTTCTCCACCATTCATAACTATTCAGATTTAGTTTCTTTTTTAATTCGATGTTCATCTATATCTAAAATAGCTTTGTTATACCCTAGGCTTTAGAACCTTATTTATTGATTTAGCTCTTGATAATCAAACATTTTAGCTTAATCACATAGTTAAAGAATTAACCTTTTCCCTTTTGTGTTGATCATATTCTCAAAGTACGATTGGATTAACGGCAACTCTTTTTTCGAATGATTGAGAAAATTTCAAAAGATGATTGGCAATATCTTGTCCCCTTTTTTGCTTGCACTATTTGCTTCATTGCAACAGATTTTTTAGGAATAATTGATAAGACTTACATTGCTTATTGGTCTGGTCGTTTGTTTTATGAGCCATACAGGATGATTACGTCCCATTTTTTTCACGGTGACCTAAATCATTTATTGGCAAATGTCTCTGGAATTATTGTGGCCAGATATTTTCTAAAATCACTAGGCCTTAAAAGTGACTATTTCTTTCTGGCTTTTGTTGCATTGATAATGCCTCTCCAAGCATTTATTTGTTGGTGCCTAGATATTTTAGTTTTAGGTAATCCTATGTCTCTAGCAATTGGCTTCAGTGGTGTTTTATTTGGTATCGACGCTTTTATTTTAATGACAACTATTTATGGAAAGAATAAATTTCTTTCAATCAGTTGCGAATTAAAGAAAGATCCAGGATTACTAAAATCTATTTCTTTACTCACAGGTGTTGGAATTATTTGGTCATTCCTCCCTGGAATTAGTCTATTTGGTCATATGTCTGGACTTTTGGCAGGATTTCTATTGTTTTGGCTCTGAATAATTAATTTTGTGTTATTGCTTGTTCAGAAAAACGTGAATATCTGATTGGTGAAAACTTCTAATTCAGCTTTAATTGAATTGCTCTCACTTCACTTGATAAACTTTTGACCTTCCATTACATTTACGTACAGCCCACTCTGTTGGGGATTTTAAACTTTCTTGTTCTACACAAATAGTTTGATAATTAGCCCATTTAGCTATTGGGCCTAATCTTATTGCAATTAGTGCAAGGCTAAACGCACATAAAAATGCACACAACAGCAAAGCAATTCCAGTAAATAGATCATTAAACTTGAACTTCATTTCAGTTAAATTAAAGTTTTTATTTTTCTGGGTTTCATTCATAGAACTAATTGGTTGAAATAAAATGTCTAAATATTGAAAGATTCATATACTGGTTTCTTTTTTATGGTGGCATAGGGAGTAAAAACTGAATGAATTTTATAGATGTATTTATTGATAGTTAACAGTTGATCGTTCTCTTAGGTTTCTTCATTTGTCTTTTCACCATTAAACATCCTGTTCTCCCCGATCACGATTGTTAACCATCCAAGTGCTAGAAGCCATCCAGCTTGATATTCTCCTTTTAGAAAATCAAATAGCGCTAGAGTACTTGCAGAAATAGCAAGAGTACGTACTGCAAACCTTCCAAAGGTAATTTTCTTTTTTTTAATAGGTTTATCCATATATCCATTTTGCAGGAACTAACTTCTTAAAACAAATTTTGCTCGGATGAGTTATTGAAATTTATTCTTTTGAAAACATCTTGTTAATAGGATTAAATCTATCATTTCTTCCTTGTCATAAGATGATTGATCCTCTTCTCTCACACCGCTTCCCTCTGTTAAACCTTGTAGTTCTAATTTCTTCCTAATCAATTTTTTTCTTTCTTCACTTGAAAGACTCCTAAAACGTTTTTTTCTCTCTTCACGGCTTTCATCATTGTTCATTCGATTCTTTTGATAATAATTTGAGTGATAAAAATGGATTAAAAATTGCTGCTCTTAGTTTAATTCATTAAATAATTGTTATGTAGAAGTGCATCAATGACTTTTGCTCCTCTTGATTTCTTACCTAGAGAGAGTGGATTAGACTTATCTAATATTGAGGCCAAGCATGTGATCCAACTACTACCTTCACATACTTGAGCAACTACGCAAATGTGTTTAGGAGCTTTTTCAGTGCAACCCTGAGTGCGAGAAAATTTAATAGATTCCAGTTGAGAATCAAGTTCTAATTCCAGCAATGATAACTCGTCTTTACTAATAGCTTCACCAAACGCATAGCTTTCGAGCAGAATTTGATAGTTCATTAATTGAAAAGTTGTTATTGATCTTGAAAATTAAGATCGAAAAAGTTTTTCTAAATCTTGCTTGGCTTTCTCTAATTCATTTAGTTTTTTGGAACTTGTTTTTTGCCCCCATTTATCTACTTCTCCAGTTCGACCATTTTTAATGGTCATCCTTATCCACCAAAATTGAAGACTCAAGAAAATTAGTCCAAAAAGAATTAGTTCAATAGTTCCTTGCTTCATCCCCAACTACAATTTTTTATAAATTTAACGTTTTTCTATAGTCAAGTTCATTTGTCATGTTTTTATTACTCATTAGGATCAACTTCAGTGATTCTAATATTTAAACCAACGTAAAGAAGAATACCTCCAATAAGTGGAGTCCAAAGACCCCATTGGTTTAAGTCATGTGATTGTAGAAATTCCATTTATTCTTCATCTCTTCTAATGGTGATTTGATTTGTTTTATATTCTGATATTACTTTATTGGCTATTTCAACAATAAATGAATTTGGACAGTGTAAAGCCTCTTGTAACTCAGCTAATTCATCAAAAATAAATTCTAGACTCCTTGCAATAATAGCTTGGTGTTCTTCTTTTGGTTCCCAATCATTAGCCATTAATTTCCTTAGTCATGGTCTGCTATTACGTTATGCATCTTTGAAATATATTTTCAGTTGGTGTTGTTTGTTCTTTTTTTATGCGGCTTTGACTTATATCCAAGCACTGTCGATCACTTCTAGTTCGTCATTTGTGGAATGCCTTCGTCAGGCACTTTAAATATGAGTTAAACCAAACATGATCCCCTTAGAGATTGCCCATCCAATACCAAGGCATATGACGACTGTAAAAAGTGTTTTTAAGAGGTCCATGTTCTTTTAGTCCCTTCCAAATGCAGTTCTTAAGTCACTTGAAAAATCGAATTGAACCCCATTATTAGATGAACCTAGGTTTTGTATTAACTTTGAACTGGCAAATCTAGATTGAGTTGATGAATAAATTGATTGAGACTTTACTGCTGATGATTTTACTGCCGCTGCTCTTTTTGTTGTTGCCTTTGTTGCTGTAGCTGAGGTCATTAAAAAAAATGTATTTCTTATAACTTAGACCGACTGAGTTAAAAGGCGATAGTTGTTAACTTTTTACAATCTTAAAATCAACAGCCAAGCTGGAATTGATATGAGTGCGATGATCGTACTAAAAACAACAAGAGAGGTTGCTTCCTTTTCATCTCTTGAGGCTGCTTGGGAGATTAATAAGATAGATATTGCTGTTGGCGCAGCTGCTTGCAGTACTAAGGCCTCTCGCATGACGCTGGGTAATCTTATTGCTGAGGAAATGATCAACATAATGACTGGCAATCCAACCAGTTTCATGATTAATGCATTTTTTAGCGATGTTATTTGGTTTTTTATTCTTGAAAGATTGGCTTTCCTTAGCCAACTTAGACGCATTCCAACAATTACCAGTGCTAGAACAATTACAACTCTTGATGGAATCCATAGTAAGTCTGTTATTTGTTCATCCCATGGAGATGAATGAATAATTAACGCGCCAATTAATCCCTTAACAGCAGGACTGCTAAATATTCCTTTTATGAAATTCTTCCAATATCTATTAGAACTTAAAACTTTTGAAGGATCTGTTAACAGTATTGGTCCGAGACTCCAAATCACTAATGTCGCACCGAGGTCAAATCCAATGCTGTAAATCAAAGCATGATCGGGAAGCAGTGCTAGTGAAACTGGTATTCCAAAATACCCTGTATTTCCAAATGCGCTCCCTAATTGAAGCGTTCTGTTTTGTATAAGGTTATTTACACTAGGAAGGCGATTTAATATAGTCATTAAAAAGCCAATAGCTACCAATGCTAATGCAGCAGATTCTATTAAGGGCAATTCTAGTCTAGACTTAAGTAATATCCCCATCAAGCTGATAGGAATTCCATAGCTAATTAGTGGACGAGAAATCGTTAGAGATAAATTTTCTTTAAATCGCCCGAGTAAATAGCCTATTAAAAGACATGGTATTAATTCAGATAAAAGAAGGATTATTTCCAACTGAGTAAAGCGAATAACATTAGTCTTGCTATGAAGTTAATAGTAGTTTTATTGATTTATTTCTTTATTTTAACTTAGGTTTATCTTTGTAAGTACTACCAATGATCTGGATATAAAGGTTTATTCTCTGGTTGAGAATTTTTTAATTTATAAGCTAGCTTATTTCTCCTTGTAAATACTTTTTTCTGAACAGCCTAATGTTTCTCCAAAAAGAATATCTGTGCACATTGCGTTGCATAAAAGATAAACGACCCAACTAGCAACAGGGACTCCAACTAAATAGCTAAATGGGTGTTTTACTTTGATGAACCCAACAATTGCAACGATTAGAACAACAATCAAGTTGATGATTCGTTTGAGGATTTTTCTTGGTATCTGCATTAGCTATTTCTAGCAGAACTTTTGCTTTTATATCTAGTTTTTACCACAACTATTAGTCAGTTTTGTTTTGTTTGGGTATTGTTTACTCATATTAAAAATCATCGATGTCTTCTACTGTCACTTCAGTTTTTACTTTTAAGGTTGAAAGCACCTTTGATGAGTGGGCTGCAATTTTCGACAGCGAAGAAGCTACCAGAAGGCATAGAGAGTTTAATATTCAGCCTTTGTACAGAGGCTGCAGTGATGATGATCCTCAAAAAATCATTGTTATCCATCAGCACCCAGAGGGAAACATTGAGAAATTTGTTGAAGCAAATGGTGACTGGATGGCGAGCCACAGAGTTGATCTATCTACAATGGAGAAGTCTGCTTGGACTTGGACTGACAACAGCAATGTGCAGTTTAAAGCTGCTTAATAAGAATACTTGCCCCGTACTTCAGGTATAACCAGATACTTTTTCCAGACTTTGATTATTATCAACCATTCAAGTCTATTAATAGCTTTAGCTATTTAAATTTCATGATTACCCTTATTGATTAAGCTATACTTAAAAGTAACTTTTTGCTTTTTAAGTAGTGATATTTCTTTTTTAAAAAATTGATGTTGAATTAGATATCTCTATGGGAATAGATATTATTCCAATAAACAAAATTAGAATCGGGAGATTCCACAATATAAGTAGCTGAATAAACTTAAATTTGGTGAATTTAAACATAGTTAGTAATCAGTACGCTTAAGTCCCCATAAATTCCCTTGCTCTGATGCTTTTACAATGGCTTTATAAGTATCTAAAGTCATGAATTTAATTAAACTAAAATAATTTTTCTAAAGTTACCTATTTACTTATTGATTGTATGTAGGGAGAAATACCAAATCTAGTTAGGAAAAATTATTTATGTAATTAGTTTTTCTAATAATTGACTTTTTAGGGCTTCGTTCTTTTTGAGTCTTTTAAAATTAATTTAAAGTATATAAAAAAGTAGTTTAAGTTACATTTTCTTGTACTTATATTCATTAAGAATTTTCTTCGGATATTCATTAAGATCTAATAAATCAAAATCTTTAACTGATTTAGATTCGGTTACCTATGCAAAAATTGTTCGGTAGATTTCTTTCGGCCCCATTTACTTATTTCTAGGATTGTGGCACAGAGTTTAAGGAAAAATGCCTTCAAGACCAATTACGTCCTGCAAACGATATGCAGTTAGCTACCGAGATTTAGCTAATAACAGACATGAGTTAGGATTTTATGCTATCGATGCTTTTGAAGCTAGGCAACTAGCAATTGAGTTCAACAAATTTGTTCGTGAGCATCCAAATTCCATTGATAGGATTTCACTCAGAAATAAAGTCATAGTTTAATGTCGTTACGTTTAACTGACTTTCTTCAAATTGCTAATATTTAGCTAGGGATCTCCCCTTTTTGAAAAATTATTCTGAAAACATATTATTCAATAACCTTGGATAATATGTTTTTTGTTTATTTATCTTGTATCCATAGAGCAAGTCCTCCGCCCTTACCTCTTGCTGACAACCATTTACCTTTTGGATCGATCGCTATTAGTGCGAAAAATGGTCTCTTCTTATGATCCGGTGTCGGTAAAGATCTCTTTAAGATAGTCAATGAAGCTACTTTTATTTGAATGCAATCGAAAGTAAATGGTAATAATGGCTGCTTTCTTTCTAAATTTGCGTACCCACTAAATCTCAGAGTTAGTAATCCAAATCTAATTGCGTTGGCAATAGTAAATTTCTCTTCTTCTGGATTCTGTGTATCCTTCTTCAACTCTAGGCTCGCTGAAAGAACCTGTAGCAAAGTGCTTGAAATTGAGTCTTCTGTATCTGATCCCTGTTTCCATACTGAATTAAATTTCCATAGTCCTAATAGAGAGTCAAATTCAATTCCACTCCCTTCTATTCTTGCGCTCTTTTCTAATTCTTTAAGTTTGTCTAGAGAAGGAAGATCCATTCTTTTTTCGTCCTTTATTTAGATAATCTTAATCAGATATCCGACGTCGAGTGGTTTTAGCCTTTATTATTTATTCAGCCATGAGAAGTTTTGAGTTAATACGTTGATTAATTGTACATTTTTTATTCATGTGTTTCCTTTCAATATTTAATTTTCATTATGTATTTTGTGAGACTTTTAAATTTTCAGGTCATAATTAGAAATCATTAAAAGATTGAGTCCTTAGTTTTGGTTAAAGAATTTAAACCAAGTACATCACTCATAACAGTTGGACTAAATTTATTTATGCTTATTTTTTTGCTTTTAGCTATTTAAGTCAGAATACTTATGATATGGACGGTGCTTATTCTTTTTGCTTTAATGGAGTGTTAATTAACTTCCCAAATGACTACTTTTAGAGAACGAATTAATTCACATCTCCCGATAGTTCTTCAATTGTTAAGCACTGCATCCTTGGTTGTGATCGCGTTGTCTGCTATTTGTGGATCTCAATCATTGAAGAGATTGTCTTCTGCCCATGAAATGCCTAGTTCGGCTGAAGTCCATCACGATCACTGATTTAGTGATTCTTGTACAACTGTCTCTAGGGCTTAGATAAGCCCTTTCTTTTTGTCTTTATTTCATAGGAACGACAATTGATTGGCATTAGGTTTGTTTATTGGCTCGGCTTCCCATTCTTCTGGGTCCCATTTAGTCATTAGTGGTTTTAAAGCTTTCAGGTCTTGAGCGTTTTTCACTGAAGCTATCCATTCTTCTTCAAGTCCATTTGGAATAATTACTGGCATACGGTTATGAAATTGTTTTACTAAATCATTTGGTTCGGTTGTTAGAACACAACAACTCTCTAGTTCACTTCCTTCTTGAGACATCCATCTATTCCAAAGTCCAGCCAACCAAAAAGTTTGAGAATCTTTTCTACGTATTAGGTGACCTTTTTCTAAAAATCCGCTTGCTGGTATTAAACATCTCTTATGCTTCCAACTAGCACGAAAAAGTTTCTTTTCTTCGACACTTTCGGATCTAGCATTAAATGGTTTTGGTCTTGTGTTGTCGAAAGGGTCTTTACTCCACTCAGAAATAAATCCCCAAAGCATTATTGATGTTTGTGTCTTGCCTTCATTTTTTAGAACAAGAATTGGAGACCCTGGCTTGATTAATACTTGTGGTTCATATTTTTGGCTCAACCCTCTTGGCATATCTTTTTTTAAAAGATCAGGAAGATTTATAAAATCGTTTATTAGTTGGTATCTTCCGCACATACCATTAATTCTTTAGAGGCTTTATGGTCAGAATCATTTTTAAATTATTAGCGTTCTTAGAATAATGGCAAGGTTCCTTGAGTAATTTCTTTTTGACTTGTATTTCCTGAAAATATTATTTTCGAATATTGATCTGCGTAGGCGCAGTTCTTGCAGGAATGATTTGATTCTGGAACCTCTAGCTGATTCATTAGTGCCACCATTTCATCTAGTCGACTCTCTATCCAATCATTGCTCCATTTGTAGGGAACAAGATATTCATCAAAACGCATGGTCTTATTAAATTCATCTTCATCCCTTTTTGCATTGCAAACAAGAAAATAGGACGTTGGATGAACACTAAAACCCATTCCCGAGAGCAAGTAAGCATAAAAATCCATTTGAATTTTATAGGCCTCGTGAAATGGATCATCTAAATAATCTTTCTTGTCAACTCGTCCGTTTTTAGCTTGAGATTTGTAATCCACAATTATTAGTTGCTCTGTAATAGTGTCTTGCCAAATATCGTCTACACCACCAGTTAAAATTATTCCTGTATCCTTGTAACGATACATTAATCCTCGATTAAGAGAGTTTCTCCAGTTATCTATTTCAGGATGATCAAATGGAACAACATGAGATAGTCCATTAGATTCAAATATTCTGTGTGGAATCTGTTTCTGTCTGCAATAGTCAAATTCTTTTTTGAGTAATAGGTCAGTGGTTTCATTGAGAGTCCAACCTGGTGTCCCTGGAGGATCGAGACCTCTTACCCGATCGAGATAAAAACACCTTTGACAAGTGAGGAAATTAGAGAACCGACCTCTGCTGATTTTGAAATCTTCTTTTTGATTTGGCTCATAGAGAGAAGACTTACGGCTTCGAAGGCCTGTTGCTTCAATTGGTACTTTTTTGCTATTCCTTTTGAGATCAATCATGTGGTGTGGATTTCAACTGTATTTATTTGATAGATTCCATTTTTATGAGTGCAATTGTCTTTCTCCTTTCCGTTCGGAGATTTAGAACCTTTTTACTCAATTGAGAGGGGGTTTTCAATTAATCGTTTTTAAACCTTTATAAGCTACTTTTTCTTAATATCTTGGTATGGACTGCTTTTCTTGAAGACAAATTCAGTCAAACAATAAAAGTTTTCCACAGCTCCTATGACCTTAATAATAATCAAATCGGTCTAGATAAGCTTTTCCAATAAAAAAGACCCTAGGTATGGTGTCCTTCGGGCCTGGGTGATGGGGATACTATTTCTAACCCTATTTCTTTGATAAATCAACCCCCCCCTACTGATGGTGTTCATTTAAGTCTGAGGTGAAAGATATGGTGCTTTAATGTTGCCTAATCTGATTGATTTGATTATTATTTTTGGGAGCTGGGTGATGGGGATCTTTCAGCCGATAATAAAAAAGCCCTCATAAGATGAGGGCTTTTTTATTGGTTTTTTCTTGACCGGACTTATCCGTTTATATTTTTTAATTACCCTTTATCTCTTTGTAATAAGTGTCGAGTTCTAACCTTTGATCTGCTTAATTCCTGTTATTGGAGAATACATTTTCTAGATGTTTTGAAATAGTTGACTTGACAATACCTATTTTTCTTTGCTAGTACATGTGTACTGCTAAAGGTAAATGACTCCATCTGCTTCCCCATATGCTGTTTTTAAGGCTGAGGAATGGGTATCTGCCGTAGCGCAACCTATTGGTATTGGACAATGTCTACGACTCACTCCGAAGAAGCTCACACCGATCAAATCTTCGATCAAGAAGAAGAGTGGCAATTCCTTGAGAAAGGGATTCTCGAAAAAACATGTTCAGCTCGCGTTTGCATGACATGTCAACATTTCAATTATTCCAGCGACAAACATTGCAGAACAATTCTTTCCTGTCATGTTCATCGTCGTTTAATTCCACATGGAGATCATTTGATCTCACGTTGTCATCTCTGGATTCGGCAACGAGAGAGAGAGATTGGTTGGTGTCCAGAGGTGGCCTAAGCCTCTGACTTGATTAATTTGCTTGTATGAGTTTCATACGATTTTTCATCAGGTTATGACCCTTATTGGCTGACAGTTTCTTGTATTTGTTTAGGGCTTCCTCTCACCCACTGGATATGATTTTCTTCTCAATGTCGAGAAATTTTCGAGTAATTATAATTGGTATAAACGTGTCACTTTAAGTTGATTTTGTTAGATATATGAAACATTAGTAGTCGATTAACCATTGACTATTGAATTTAATACCCTATATGTGATAGATGTATTAAGAAAGTAATTATTGAGTTATATCTCAGTTATCCATCAAAGTTAGTGCTAAAGGTGATGCCTTGATCGCTACCTTGCAAAAGGAGATCTTTAACAGACGTCGTAAAAAGGTCACTGCTTCTCAAGTCGTTGAAACCCTTGTTGAAAGCGGAGCAAAATCTCAGTCTGATAAACGATACGCGGCTTCTTGGAAAAACCTAATTAAAGATATCGAAAAAGCAGCAAAAGTTTCTGAGGTTCATGGAAATAAGCCAGCAAATATTAGTGCTGATGAATGGGCTTTAATTCTTTCTCATCGAACACGTAAAGGAGCTGCTCCAAAAGCTACTGCAGCAAAAAAATCAGTTGCTAAAAAGGCAACAGCAAAGAAGGCAGTAGCTAAAAAGGCCACAGCAAAGAAGGCAGTAGCTAAAAAGCCTGTAGCTAAAAAGGCTGCAGCCAAAGCTAAAGTCGAGGTTTCTGCGGTCGTCAAGCCAAGTGCTGGTAGGCCTGCTAGGCGTGCACGCAAAGCCAGAAAAGCACCTGAAGCTGCTAAATAAAACTTCACCAGACCGTCTAGGCGGCATGAGAGGTTCAATGCCTCTCACTGGCTTTTCATAGTTATTTAAAATATTTGTCCTAATTTGTCTTTTAAGGTACGCCTTTTATTTAATCAGTAACTATTAACCCTGCATTGCATAAAGCGTTGAATACTTTTGTTTTACGCTCCATGCGTTTTTTTGTTGGCTGAAGCATATCGAGTATGGATGCAATACAACTTATTTCATATGAACCCTGGGAAAGGAGAGCTGCATCACATATTTCATTATTGGCAATAGCAGGTTTGATTCCTGTGAATTTCAATTTCTGAATTGAGGCTTTTAAAACTTGTTCGAGATATGATAGTTGTTCATTATTCAATGTCTTTCTGTCTACATAATCCATTAAAACCAAAGAGGGTGTCACTAAGAAATTAATAAATTTATATTTTAGCTTTTATGTACTACTAATTATCGTTTCTTTGGATTTTTCTATCTTTTAGGTGTCTTCCTTTTTCATATCAGCTTTATATGCATTGAGAGCCTCTTTAATCCTTCCTGGAGCAAAAGGATTTTTACCTTTTGCTTCCTTCTTAGCTTCTTGCCATGCGTTATCGATTTCTTTCTTTGCTATTGGATCATTGTTGAAATTTGTGTATAGCTTCATCAGATACCAAGTGCTTAAAACTAATAGTCCTAGACCTAATAAATACATGAGACTGTCTCGATAATTACGACAATCTAACCAATTGAATGGAATTTGCGTCTATAAATAAAAAAAATACGTACTCGCCATGCCACTTATCGTAGATCCCTCTAAAGATACGAGTAATGGAGTTGGTAAGACTTTTAGGACAATCAATATCACACTTGCCATTGCTCTTCCTTTGTCAGCGATTTTGGTAACTATCTTTTGGGGGTTAAGACATGGTTTCAGTAGTTTCATTTAATTTCATTAGCGTCATTGTTTTTATCCAAATAAAGCTTTGATCAGCTGAATAAATAATTTGATACCCCAAAATAAGACGCCTCCGTAAATAAATCCTGCCAGACCAGACGCCCAGTCATTGAAGAATTTCCATGAAATGATGATCACAATGATTCCTAGTAAGAGCAAATATGTAGCCATTATTTTTGTTGTTTCTTTTGAAAGTCGTCTTTGGGGTACGTTTAGTGATCGGTATACCTAACCTTTCAGTAGTAGCAACCGATGTGAGTGATAGTTACCGAATAATTTTCTTCGGTTCACCTCATTCCAAACTAAATTAATTTAAGACAGAGTAGTTATGTACTCCGAAAGAAAAGTTATGTACACTTCACTCTTCGACACTTTTTTCTCTGATTCTTTAATAGCTCCTGCCAGAACTGTTTATGTGGTTTCTGATAGCCAGCTTGAAGAGCTAAAGCGTAATCAACGTCAAGAGGAACTCGATAACATCGAGGCCTCTAGGAAGAGATTAGAAGAGAGTTATCAAGCACGTATTAAAGTTCTTGATGAACGTCAAAACGAACTAAAAGAGGAGCTAAATGCGTTGTCTCCCACAAAGGTTAAGGCTGCTCTTAATAAGAAGTAGCTGATAGTTGGTCTGATGAATGTTTCGTTATCTCCTCCACTGAACAGTGGAGGAATTTTTTTTGGACTTAATGTTCAAATCTTTTTCTCAAAATTTTTGGCAATCTAAATTTATAAAAGATTTTTAATTGTCTTGATTTTCTTTTTGGCTTTCTTTAAGTGCATTATTACCTTCTTTAAGGGTTGTTCTGACCCACCAAACAGAAATTCCTGTTATGAGGATGCCTAATGTCATTATTGATATTATTGTCGAAGTCATTAATTTGACTCTTTAATTGATTTGGTTGTTTTTCTTTTTGCAGCAGTTCATCAGTTTTCAATAATTGAATTTTTTTCTTAACAACATAACAAATGGTGCCTTTATATAAAATTGTAAGAAAGATAAGGATAAATTCCCTTGCCATAGGCCTTCTTGATGGTTTATACCATGGTTAATTGAAGAGAAACTATGAAACTTCAAACTTCATTTAGTGTTCCTAACGATGCTATGGGTGACATCGGTATGAAACACGAGGCAGTTAAAAGAGGAATGACAGCGGTTGCTTCCTACTGGGAGAAAGAGTGTGCTTTAAATCCTTCTTCACCTGCATGCCTTATTTTTGAAGACTAGGATTTTATTAGACGTGAGGACATAAACTTTCCTTCATGAAATAGTTAATTTTTTTGCTTCTTTATGAAAAGTGTTATAAAAACTTGTGTTGGATTATTTCTGTCTCTATTTGTAGTGATGTGTGTTTGCTTCAAGTCAGTTGAAGCACAGCCGGTTTTAATGGCATTGGATGCTCATATTGAAAATGATCAAAGTTCAATGGATTCAAAAAGTATTGATGATCTTTTAGGACCAGATGCAAATTTCCCATTTGATCCAGCAAATCATAGAGATGGATCTAATCCGATTAAAAGGATTGGCAAAATAAGCGACGATAATTTGTAAATTGTTATCTTTTTATTTCTTAAGCAAAAGTTCTAAACGTTTTTTTTGTTCTTCAAGAGTCTCTGACTTTTCATTTCTTTTTGCTTCTATTCTATTTTTTATGGATGCATCAGCTTGTCTTGCGATACTAGCCTTCCTAAGGAACACAAGGACTGATATCACAGCAAATAAAAAAGCAAGTGAACCCAATGGAACTATTGTTGCGCTCATCTCTTCCATTAGTAATTACAGGCGTTATACAAACGATTAGCTTTCTGTTGATCCTCACATTTTTTTAGCTTCGTCTCTAAATCCTGCATCTCCTTTTGAGCCTGATTGATTAATTCCAATGACCATTGCCAGTTTCGCTCAGTGCAATGTTGTTTTGCAGAATCCCAGTCCATGGTTGGATTATTTTAATAATGGATGTTTTAGTCGAGCTGAAGTCTCTATAACACCTAGAGAATAACAAGTTTATGAACTAAATATTGTGTTTTTATCATCTTTTTGAAAACTTGGTTTGTACAACTTGTTCTAAAAGCAATCTTCAACACACCTTTTAAACCGCAATTTGAATCTGCCTCACTTAGGCTCAAAATATATTTGTGAATTCCATGGAAACAGCTTTTGCTTGGAGCCTATGCCTGTCTGCCGTTGTTGTCTTGATTTCAATTGGACCACTAACGTATGGCCGAGTCAAGGCTGGTTATTCAGCTGAGAATATGAGTGCGCCAAGAGCTTTGTTTGATGAACTTCCTGATTTTGGTAAAAGAGCTGTCTGGTGTCATCAAAATTGCTGGGAGAGTATCACTCTTCACGCTCCTGCATGTTTGCTATGTCTGATTGCCGGTGTTGTGTCTCCTGTGGCCGTAATAGCTGCGTGGGTTCACCCAATTGTGAGGTTTATCTATATAGGTGCATATGTTGGCGATATTCCTCCTGCTAGAGGACTTTGTTGGGCTTCGGGTCTTTTATGTTCAACTCTTTTGTATAAAGAGGGTTTAACTGCTTTGCTTTCTTCTTAATTGATCTACTAATAAACTTCTTGGTTTACCTGTTTTTACTGGATTTAATCGATCAAGTATTACTGCAACTGCTGTAATCCAAGAACTTCCCTCTGGAATATTTGTTTGGTTACAAATATGTTTTGGAGCTATTTCTGGGGAGAAATTCGAATCGCTTTCATTGATTATCTCTTGATAGTGTTCCTCTAAAAGGTCGACATCTTCTTTTTCAAGAATGTTACCTGAGCAATACCAATCTAGTGATGTCTTCCAATCCATTTCTTGATGATAGGACTATTGTTTGATTATGTCCCATGCTTCTGAAGCACTATCGGCGTATTGAAAGAGTTTCATGTGTTCATCTGAGATAAGTCCGTGATCTGAAAGGAATTGAAAGTTGATCACTTTCGACCAATAATCTCGACCAAAAAGAATAATTGGAATTTCTGTTTTCATTCCTGTTTGACGAAGAGTGAGTAATTCGAAGAGTTCATCAAATGTTCCAAATCCCCCAGGGAAAAAGACAGCTGCAACTGATCGCATCACAAAATGAAATTTTCGTAAGGCGAAATAATTAAATTTAAAGCAAAGCCCAGGGGTGATATATGCATTGGGATGTTGCTCGTTTGGGAGACTTATGTTTAATCCTATTGATTTACAGTCCGCATCAAAAGCACCTCGATTGGCAGCCTCCATAATCCCCGGACCACCACCAGTGACAATTACATGTGAATTGCAATGCTCTTTTTGGTTTTGTCTGGAGACAATCTTCGCGAATTCTCTAGCAGAGTCGTAGTAATGAGAGATTGATTGTAGATTCTTTAGTCGTGTTAATTCTCTCTCTAAATTCGATGAGCTTGGATCTTTCGTGAGAGAGTTCTTTGCTAGTTCAATTCTGTGATCTATAGAGCTTTTATCAGATAAACTTGCACCTCCAAAGACGATAATTGTTGATAAGATCTTTTGCTCATCCAAGATTTTTTCTGGTTTATTAATTTCTAGTAGCATTCGCACTCCTCTCATTTCATCACTATTGAGCAACTCTCTATCTTCATGGGCTAATTGGTAGTTACTCGAACTAATAATTAATTCAAGGTTTTTGCTGACCAGCTCTTGATCGTCACTTCTATTTTGTGAACTCATCAGAATATGCCTCCTAATGTTTTAATGCTATTAATTATTTGATCAATTCATTTATTTATATGAAATGAATAGTGAGGTGTTTGATGCCATTATCTACATTCCCATTGCTCTTCTAAGTTTTGTTGCCTCGTCCATTCCTTCCATAATTGTGAACGTTGCATTCACGGTGGCTGCTTTACGTAGCTTAGAAAGTTCTTGATATTCACTGGACTCATAAGCATCTACAGCTATTCGCATAGATGGAAATTCACAAATGACTGCAAGGTTTGAATCTTCAGTTTTTTCTTTTCCTCTTGGGTCTGTATCTTTCGCAAATACCTCCCCACCATTCTCTTTGAGCCATGGCCCAACTTTTTCGACATATTCATCAAATAATTCTTGATTAATAATTTTTGCCGTTGAGATCCAGTACCCTTTGGCTCCTTTTTTATCCATTACCTTTTAATCAATTTTGAATTTAGAATAGTTGAGACTTACCTCAGTAAATAATTTTCACATCAATGGTCTATAAGTCTAAATAATTTATTTCCATAAACTTCTTTTTTTTAAAAGATCTTCGATATTTGGCCATGCTGCAATTAGTTCCTTTAGGGCTTGTCTATTTGGAGTGTATAAAACACATGAGAAGGCACTGATGACATAAAAAACAAACCACAACTTGTTGATTGAGTACACAGAGACAAAGGAGAAGATAAAACTACCAATGAATACAAAAAAGAGTGATCGATTTATCACTTCAAGTGGAGATCTTCTTAATCGTCTAAGCAATCTTTTTGTAGATTTTGTCTTTGAGAATCTTTGTGCCTCTATTTCTTCTTCTTTGATTAGTCTTTCATTTTCTTGATCCAATATTTCGTTTGATCTGACAATATCCTCTATCTCTTGACTGGATAAGTTATCTAGAGGCTCTGAGTCTTTTTTTATTGCTGCCATTAGTTCAACAAACTTAAAAGTTAGATAGTTATCTGTATCTACCTTACTAAAGCGAATGTTTGCGTTTTGATTAATTGCCTAGGCCAGGTGGAAAAGGAAAAACTTGTTCATCCCCAAAAATATCCTCCATACTCAACTCTTTACTTTGTGACTCCATTTCTACAGCTTCTTCTTCGGTTTCCATTCCCATTTCATATGAGTCTCCTTCTCCATAATCCTCTGGTGGAACCCAGCCTTGTATTACTGCCTCAGCACTATTCAATCCAGAGAAAACAATGAATACGAATAAAACTAATTTGATTAGAAAATTTTTCATATACACATGCTCTCATTACTTAGGCTAATGCTTGATCAGAAGGTTGATTAGCTTTAGGACTTGTAAAAATACCTTTACGATTGTCTTCTTTAGGTTGAGGCTTTTTTCTTTACTATTCGCAACTGATTTTAATCTGCATTTTGTCTGACAGGTCTCATCATCCCGCCTCCATCATCATCATCATCTCCAAAACCAAAAAATAGCCAGGTAATAGCAAATACAGCTAATGCCCCTGATAGCGTCAATGCTTGTAACTCGTTCAAAGCTTTTCGGCTAATTTTTCACGACCTTAGCCCTTATTTCGTTTTTTTGTTGATGAGGAGAGCTTTCTTTCTGGTTATATTGTCGAAACTTAATTTGATTACTAATGGAAGAATTAGCCAAAAGAGTGGAAGAACTTGAGCGTCGAGTCCAGCATTTAGAAGCAGTGCTGCAATACCAAGCAAGAAAAAACAAATAATTTCTGTTGCCATCTAACCAATACCTGGAATATCAAATGGGAGCTTGTCTTCAAGTACTACTAAGTATTTTTGGACTGCAGGAATACGAAGTAGAGCTAATGGAACAACAATATTCAGAACAATCCATGCTCCTCCAACTAATGGAGCCCATTTACCAGCTTTTTTAATAAAGCTCATTCCCTTCTCTTTCTCTGGAGACTGATTCATGTTTTTGATTTATTGATTAGATCTTAGCTAGACCCCAAACTTACTATTTTTGATCAGGTGTAGTGGAAATGCAATGGGCATTAAGGCTGATTGCGTTGAGGTGCGAATAGAGCAAAGATACGTTTGTTGAGCTCAGAGGCACCATTGATGGTCGACACTCCACCTGAGTATTTAAGAGAAGCGAACTGAATTCTGGTTCCTGCTCCAACATTCTCAAAGAATAAGTGGGCTATTCGTCTGATGCGACAAGGATCAATGATTTAGGTGCGTCAATTCAGTCGAACCTCCTCTGCATCGTTTAGGTGCCCTAACGGAGTAAAAAAGCCTTTCTACTAGACACTTGGCCCCAGGCCACCAATATCCAGAAGCTTCCAAAGAATCGGTAAAGGAAAAGGGCCCCCTCGGGCCCTTTTTAAATGTCTAATTAAAAGAGGTTTATTCTTTCTACGGTTTCCCTGCCTAAGACGTACGGTCCTACAGAACTATTGATGAAAAGGAAAATCTAGGATATGTGTACGTCAGGCAATCAATTGCACTGGTCATCGGTTGATTGGCTTCTGGGGAGGAGCACTGACGTTTTTTATTCAAAGAAACAACCTTCTAAAGCTCAGTATAAAAAGAAGGTTGTCCTGAGAAGTTCAAAAAATATAAGAACAAACCACTATCAGCCGTGTAGGAATAATTACTTAAATATCTGTTTTTTATTTTCTCTAAAGATTAGTTGCCATCGCAATCGTCATCTTTTGGCAACTGAAGCCATCCACTCGTCCACTTTGAATATGTTTTTAATTCCGACCATGGAACTCTTATAAGAATTTCGTTGTTGTTAACTGGAAATAGTTCTACCCACCGTTCATCTTTTTTGCCTCCATAGCTTTTAACTTCAAAATGTCGATAACCTTCTCTTTTTACGGCTGAGGTCCAAGCTGCATTCGGTGGCCATCTCATTTAGTTTCCTCTTTTCTTCAAGCCTTCACTCTTTATTTATTTTAGTCTAAATTTATACACTTAAAGCTTATTTATGTTTTATATTTTTGTAAACATAACATTTTTAATCTAGAAAGATTCCTTTAACAGATAAATCTTTTCTCTCACTAGGATCTGGATATGTGTTTTTGTATTGGCTAATAGATATAGATGTGCCGATCATTAAGACTAGAATTATTAGAAGATATTTTACTTTGTTTTTCAACTTCTTATTAAATGCTTGATTGATCTAATGATTGGTTTTCATCCAAGCATCAGCCTTAATATTGCTCATAAATATACCGCTTCGCTCCATCAAACAGATATGTTTATTTTGAATTAGTTTTTTTGCCGTAAGCCCTGTATCAAGCTATATTGATTATATCAATAAATATTGATCAATGTCAGAGCCTTCACGTCCTATGCTTTCATTGCTTTTACGTCGCAGACCTTTGATGAGCTTTGCTAAGAAGAGTCTTGTCCTCTCCTCTTTAATTATTCTTGGCTCAGGTGGAAGTGCCTTTGCGGGTGCTCGACTCAGCGGAGCTGGAGCCTCTTTTCCCGCTAAAATCTACACTCGATGGTTCTCTGACTTAGCTAAAGAGCGTGGACCTCGTGTTAACTATCAAGCTGTTGGTTCAGGTTCTGGCCGTAAAGCTTTCATTGATGAAACCGTTAATTTCGGTGCGTCTGATGATCCGATGAAAGCAACAGATATTGCAAAAGTTACGCGGGGATTAGTTCAAATCCCAATGGTTGGTGGCACTATTGCTTTTGGTTATAACTACGATTGCGATCTTAAACTTACTCAAGAGCAAGCTGTTCGTGTTGCTATGGGTAAAATTTCAAACTGGAAAGAGGTTGGTTGCCCTGAAGGAAAACTAACTTGGGCTCATCGTTCTGATGGTTCAGGCACTACGAAGGCTTTTACAAATTCCATGCAGGCTTTCTCTAAGACATGGACTCTAGGAACAGGTAAATCTGTCGCCTGGCCTGCTGGTGTTGGTGGTAAAGGTAATGCTGGTGTTGCTGGCGTTATTCGTAACACTCCTGGTGCAATTGGTTATGTAAACCAGTCATATATTAGAGGTGAAATCAAAGCAGCCGCTCTCCAAAATTTATCAGGAGAGTTTTTACAGCCAACTACTGAGGCTGGTGCTATTGCTCTTAATGGAATACAACTAGATAAAAATCTAGCCGGTAATAACCCTAACCCTAAGGCCAAGGGTGCATACCCAATCGCAACCCTTACATGGATTCTTGCTTACGAAACTGGTAATGGTAGAAACACTGATGCCATTAGAGATTCACTTAACTACCTACTTAGTGATAAAGCCCAGGCTAAGGCTCCTTCTCTTGGCTTTGTTCCTCTAAAAGGTGATATTCTTTCCAAGTCTCGCGCTGCTGTAAAGCGTATTGGTAAGTGAATTTATTCCTTATAAATTAAAAAGGAGGCAATAGCCTCCTTTTTAATTTCTTTTTTGCTAGCCAGTCACTTCCTAACTTAAGCTGAAAAAAATCTTTAATATGAAAAAAAAGATTCAATGAATAATTGGAAGGAAATAGTTGGATCACCCATTTGGTGGGTTCCAGTTTCACTACTAGTTTTATTTATTTCGATTGAGGGATTACATCTAGCCGAGCATGGTAAAAACTGTAAAACGAAAGCAGCATGGATGAATGAAGTTGGACTTGAATATGACAGAGAATCAGAGGTTCAGTAGTCCTTCTTTCCCTTGATATTTAATTTTTTTTATTGACGCTCTTAGGAATTTTTTATAGCTTTTGTATTTGATACTGGAGGTAGTCGTAAACTAGTCAACAATGAGATAAATACAAATAGGCTTGAGCACCATAAACATAGTTGCATTCCTATAGAGGCATTAGCTCCAATCATGAATAAAACTCCTGATAGGAGAGTACCAATCAGTCTCCCTGCCGCATTTGCCATGTAATAGAAGCCGACGTTTAGACTCACGTTTTCCTTGTCCGTATAAGCAAGAACCATATATGAATGTATTGATGAGTTCATTGCAAATATGAACCCAAATAATATCAATCCAGCTGTAATTGCTGTTTCTGGATTGCTTTGTCGCCATAGTGCTATTGCTATTAGCGCTGGAATTGCAGTTAACGCAGCGCTCCAGAATTGAACAGAAGAAACTCCTGGGCTTGTTTTATTTCCCCATAAATTTCTTAAAGACGGCGCAAACGCTTGAATAAAACCATAACCAATAACCCACAATCCTAGAAAAGCTCCAATCTCAGAAAAATTCCAATTTAGATACGTTTCAAGAAAAACAGGTAGTGCAACGACGAACCATACGTCTCTTGCCCCAAAGAGAAAAAAGCGTGCAAAAGAGAGGACATTGATCCCTTGAGATTTAGAAAATAAGTCTTTAAAGATTGGTTTGTTTTTCATCTTTCCAATATCTCCAGGCAAAATTAATGTCATTAGAAATGACAGACCTAAACCGATAGCCATTAATTCAACTGCTTTATTAAATCCAAAACTTGTAAGCAAAAGTCCACCAAGAAAGAAGCCAACTCCTTTGAGTGCATTTTTTGAACCAGTTAAGATGGCTACCCATTTAAATAATTGATTATTTCCACCATCTTCTTCTGATGAGCCTGGAACGACAGTTTTGATGGCACTTTTAGCACTCATCTTATTGAGATCTTTTGCTATGCCACTAATCGCTTGAGCAACCATGACATAAATGACACTCAAAAGTTTCGACCAACCACTTGAAACGGGTATCAACATCAATAGGGCGCCGATTTGTAAAAGAGTTCCTACCCACAGTGTTAGACGTAATCCATATCTTGCTCCTATCCAACCTCCATAGAGATTAGTGATGACGCCAAAGAACTCATAAAAAAGGAATAAGAATGCAATTTCTAATGTTGTATATCCAAGGCTATGAAAGTGAAAAATCACTAGCATTCTTAGAGCACCATCTGTCAGTGTGAATGCCCAATAGTTGGTCGTTACGATTCCATATTGTTGCAATGCCGTTAATCGCATGTTTTTATTTTTATTCTTTTTCTAGCTTTATTACATGTGATACGAGATCAGCCATTCGACAGCTATACCCCCATTCATTGTCATACCAAATATAGACTTTCAGTTGAGTTTTGTTGATCACCATGGTTGAGGGCGCATCAATAATTGAACTTCTCGAGTCATTGACATAATCGATTGATACAAGTGGTTTTTCTTCGTAACCAAGTATTCCTTTTAGTTCTCCTTCTGAAGCTTCTTTGAACACATGATTGACTTCTTCTTGCGTGACCTCTTTTTCTAATTCAAATACAGCATCAGTTAAAGATCCATTGAGGAGAGGAACTCGAACTGCATGACCATTTAATTTACCTTGTAATTCAGGGAATATCATCCCTATCGCTTTTGCTGATCCTGTTGTTGTTGGAATTAAGCTTTGTGATCCGCTCCTTGCTCTTCTTAAATCTGATTTAAATGAATCAACGATTACCTGTGTATTTGTTAGGTCATGGTGTGTTGTGATGCTTCCATGCTTGATACCAAAAGCTTGATTAACAACTTTCACAACGGGAGCCAAGCAATTAGTCGTGCAGGATGCAGCTGTTACTAAGCGATGTTTATTGGGCTCATATAAATCATGATTAATACCGTAGACGATATTTAGAGCATCCTCTCCCTGGATTTCTCCTTTTACTGGACATGCAACGACAACTCTTTTCATCCCAAGAGTATCGAAGTAAGGATTTAATGTTTGAGGGGTTTTGAATTTTCCTGAACATTCGAGAATTAGCTCTATACCTGTCTTATCCCATGGAACTTTTGTGAAATCACTTTCCTTTGCAAAAGATATCGGGTGACCTTCAATACTCAGGTTGTTTTGGTCGTTGCTTATTGCTTTGTTCCAACGACCATGTACTGAATCAAATTCAAGTAAATGCGCAGCTCCCTTTGCATCACCCAATGGATCGTTGATATGTGTAATCTCGATATTTTCTCTACCCCAGAGCGCTCTTAGAACAAGTCGTCCTATTCGACCGAAACCATTAATACCGATTCGCATAACCTGTAATTGAGTTAGAGGAGTGAATCAATATAAGGATAAGATTCCTCATATCAATTTATATTGATGTATAGAGGTTTATCGATGCAAGCCTTTTCTGCGGTTTGTTTTATCATGTGATTATATTTTTTCTTCTGTGATGGCCACAGCGACAAAGAGCGAAGTAGTTCTTGAAAATGCAGTGGCCAGGAAATTGCTAAAAGCTTTATCTGATCCATTGCGATTGCAAATCATTGAGTCTCTTTCAGGAGGAGAACGATGTGTTTGTGATTTGATTAATGAAATTGGATTGGCGCAATCGAAAATATCTTTTCATTTAAAAGTTTTAAAAGATGCAGGTTTGATTACCGATAGGCAAACTGGTAGATGGGTTTATTACCAATTGAATATTGACTCATTAAATTCTTTGCAAGATTGGATTGAACTGTTAAAAGAAAGTTCGCAACAACCATCGCAAGCTTGTAAATAAAGCAATCAATTTAAATCTGGTTTTCAATTGATTTAGCTCTATTCAGAATTGTTCTAATAATTTTTAGGTAATTATTTCTAGCAGGTATCAATGGATACTCTTTATGCTTGGATAGTAATCATATTCTTATTACATCAATTTTTTTTGATATGAGCAAGAAAATCTCTAAGAAAGCAAGTGCTATTAGAACAATTTCTCTAGCGGTTGGTTCTCTAAGTCTTCTGGTTATTGCTGTTTCTCAAGTTACAGGTGATGAGGCCTGCACAAGCAATGCTTATTCGATTGAAAATCAAATAAGACTTTCATGATTTCATTTTCAATCTGAATATTTATAGTGCTTGATATTTTTAGGTGAATTTTTCAAGAGATATTTTTATTACTAGTTTGATCATTTTGGGATCCTCTTCGATTGTTGGTTATTTTTACCAACTTCAAATTGCTGTTGGATATGCATTGCTTAACGTGTTGGTACTCCTTATTTGGTCAAAACTCGCATCTCGCTAAACCTTCATTCATCCCGACTTATACCTAAATTATTCTTGGTCTTGTGAAAAATCTGCTAGTTCCATAATTTTTTTAAATTCGTCCATCTCCTCATCCGAAACTCCTGTTTTCTCCTGAAGTTCTTTTAATAAAGCATCTATTTTTCTTTTGATATTTTCTTCGCTCAAAATTTTTAATTAAATAGATGACTAATTATATATTCAATTCACCCTTAAACCTTTTTAGAGACGACATGTTTATGTAGTCATTAAGTACATATTATTTTGGTAGTCAATTCAGGCCTGTGCTCCATCTGCTACACGCATCGTCATTCCTCCATCCATGTCATCATCATCGTTGTTGTCCATTATTGCCTTTCCAACCTCATAAAGAAGATAAGTCCCAACAATGATTAGAACGAAAAGGAAATTAAAATCTCCTGAGTTTGAAGCGTATGTTTGAATTTCACCCATAATTATTCTCTGTTAAATAACCATCTTCTCTTTTGTTGTGGCTTAGCAGCTCTAGTTCCACGAGACTGCTGCATTTCAGCTTTAGTTATTGGCTTACGATTTTGGAAAGTATCCCAACCAAGTAAAGCCACAGTTCCAATGGCTCCAAAGAAAAGAACTACACCTGGTATTAAATCCATCTATTTGAATTAAGTTCAACAAAGTTAGTGGAATTGTTATTTAGAACGTGGATAAAAAATATTGCTTCACCTAATACCCCTGATAACTTTTGCTGTGTACGGGTGACCCCTTTACATTCCTTTACTTTTCCTTTACATTCATGCGCATTATTTGAGTTTAATCTCGTGACTCCAGAAGCAGAAAAGTTTAATGGTTGGATGGCAATGATCGGCTTTATTGCTGCTTTCGGTGCTTATGCAACTACTGGTCAAATTATTCCAGGCATTTTTTAGGTTCTTATATGACTTCTAGTAACCCAGTTTCTGATCAATCAATAGATCCAACTGATAATCAATCAGAAGGACAATCTGTTGATCCAACAGGAATCCCTGCTTACAGTTCTGCTTCTAACCAGATCATTACTGAATATGGCAAGCAAAACATGTTTGCTACCCAAGTACAAACTCAATTAGTTGAAAACTATTCCAGCTATCCTGAAGAAGCGGAAAAGACCAATGGCCGTTGGGCAATGATCGGAATGATTGCTTTACTAGGCGCTTATATCACTACTGGACAAATTATTCCTGGCATATTTTAAATAGCTTTAACAAATCAATCTTCATATAAATCTAGAGATCTTTCTCTAGATTTTTTTTTGTTCCATTTGAGCATTTAATCCATTTTTTTCATTTTTTGCAAAATAAAAATTAATCAGCTAAAAATGCCAAAAGTAATCATGTTAGAAATAATTACTCCAATGATCTCAGCCTGTCCAATCAAATTCAATCTTAAGAAATACGATCACTGATCATCCTGATCAATGGCGCGATTGACCCAATTGCAAGGACTGCAAACATAACAAATATGATTATTTTTGATTCCCATTTTTCCATGAAAATGGTTTAGCTAATTAGCTCTTATAACTGTGGATTTTTTCTAGCTTTTGAAAAAATTAGTAATTTATTATCAATCAATACTTTTCAACAAAAAGATAATCAGTCTTTACCGGAATTTTTACCAAAACCTGGAATAAAAGGAAATGCTTGATCATCTCCAAGATCTGGGGCAGCACTAGTTTTCGAACCATCCAAGGCATCACTAGACTCTTCGATCACAATACCCATAGAGTTATCTTCGTTCATATCAGAACCCATTTGAGCGGCTGCTGCAGGATTAATTCCTGAAAAAATAGTTGTCGAAGTTAAAAAAACAGACAAAGCTAAAAAACTAGCAGCCCTAAATATCTTTTTGAGCATGAATACAAATCAGTTATATACAATCTAACGTCGGTATTCACCCGAACGCGTTAGGTCTGAATACTCAATTAATGAGATTCAATTAGATAATAGGAGTCGTAGCAATTGTTGAAACTTCTGAGAAGATAGCAACAGCCATGAATATGTAAGGAACTAATTTCATTGTTTTTGTGAATATGTATTAAGCATATATGCTCATCATCTAATCAGTGGTAGCTGATTGTACGGTTCTCGCCCCAACGACCATAAGTAAATTTGTTTGTGGCTATAAAAATATCTGATAACCAATATCAATTGCTATCACTGTTTTGTTGGATCGCTTTTTTTGCAAGATTTTCTAATTGATCAGGTGAAATTGGTGTCGTTTTGTTTTTACTTTCTTTTAATCCTCTTAGTAAAGAAGTAATTATTGCCAGTCCTAAAAATGCACCTAACCCTAACCAAAAAATTCTCTCTACTAAGAGTGCTGTGGGATTACCAATTGCATCAGTTACTTGTTCCATCTTCTCGATTTTGGAAAAAAATAAGGATCAGAGCAGTTTTTCACTAATTTTGCCTTAATCCATCTTAGAAATTATCTGCAGAAATTCATGGCATAAAAAAACCCTCAAATTTGAGGGAGTAGATACTGAGAGATCCCCATCACCCAGTAATTCGAAAATACTACTCGCTGTGTACATATTACGCAAGCTAATAATTCCAGATATGGGTCTTTTTTTCTGTTTTTTTAATCTTTCTAACACCAGATATGGTAGGGGTTGCAATTTGCTTGAAAAACAGTTAAAAATAAGATCCCCATCACCCAGGCCCGTAGGACACCATACCTAGGGTCTTTTTTATTGGAATTGCTTTTTATTTAGATCTTGGAGTTATTTAGTGACTCTGAAGCTGTGGAAAACTTAGACGGATTGAAGTAATTTTTTTACAGAAGGATCGATTAGATAAACATTCACTTCGTGCTAACCGTAACACTAAATATTTTTAGATCAGTTAGGTTTGTTCAAACAATTTTCTGATACATGTCTGAGCTTCAGCTAGTTGACTCATTTCCCATCTGGAAAGCTGTTTTATGGTGTTTCTATCCTATGGCTGCTCTAGTCCTCGTAGAACTAATCTCAAGAGCGCTTCCAGACGATGATGACGATTTCGGTGGAGGAAAGATGATTCCTGCTTACAAACCTGTCCGAGCAAGATAGATTTAATCTTCGGCCTACTTCCACATTCTGCTCCAGTTGCTATCGATAGTTAAATAAATAAGTTACAACTCAAATCGTTGCGTTAAGTATTTATACTTAAATAGTGGGCTAAGGAATTATGAAAGGTATTAATTCATTTGTTTTAAATTTCAGTGTAAACATTCTTGATCGGATCTACGAAGGTAGACCGATTCAACGTTTTTGGGTTCTTGAGGTAATTGCTAGAGCACCTTATTTTGCATTCTTATCAGTTTTGCATTTACAAGAGTCGCTTGGCCTAAAGACTCCTTTAAGCAACAAGCTCATGAAGGCTCATTTTTACCAAGCAATCAATGAGACGGAGCATTTAGAAGAGATGGAATCACGAAGCGGCAATAGATATTGGGTTGATCGATTTCTTGCAAGGCATTTAGTGCTCTTCTATTACTGGGTAATGGTTTTTTATTACTTACTCTCTCCATCAAATGCATACGATATCAATATAAAAATTGAAGAGCATGCGTATGAAACTTATGCAAAGTATCTAACAGTTAATCCAAACGATCAGAGGATACGTGAAATTGCTCAAGATGAGATCAATCATGCGAACGAATTAAAAGAAGCAATTGCTTTGATAAGTTAAGACGCCAACTTTTTGTTGATATTTATAATGATAATTTTCGTTTGTGGTTTTAAATTATCTAAAGCAAGCATCTCCAACAATTCTGAGCTTCTCGATACGAGTAAGGTTCTCTCTCTTTAGCAATGTTTTTGGGGAAACAGCCAAGCCTAATTTGATTCTGTTTGGCAAGGATTCAACTAATGATTCAATATCTGTTAAATCTTCATTAGAAGATGCAATCACATCTTTTGTGCATTCCCAACCTTTGGTCGTAATGATTTGAGGCCATATAAACCAAAGACCGCTAAATGCTCCGAGAATTAAGAAAAACAGATTTCTAATCATTGTTCAGATTTAATTGAGACTAATCTTTTGAGTTGATTCTTTATTTATACCTAAGCAATTTGGATCCTCAAGACCAGAGACTAGGTTCTGCCGTACTCATGGACTGCACCATTTTTTTCAAATATTTCAATGTTCTCTTGTATATGTTTTTCTAAGACACCCTCATAAGCTTGAACTACAACGATCGCTTTTTCAGGATTGTCTTTGCTGACACCTCTGAAAATCACTAAAACTACTTTGAATTGGGGAAGTATTTTGAATATGCATCACCATTTAAGATGCAAAAATCGAATAAAAATATCTTAAAGTTTTCTGGGTATTCTTGCCATGGCAGACTTTTCAACTCTTCAAGCTCCGTTTCGCTAAGTTTTTTCATATTTGCGTATACGTAAAACCCGTCGTCTAAGTCTTTAGGGATATCTTCATTAACCGAGCTTGTAGATTCAATTGAATCTGTGAAAAATGCTTCCTTAGCTGAATCGAAAAATTCAATCTTTTGATGATCAGTTCTACATCCTTTAGCTATTTCACCGAAATTGCTTATTTGATCTTGTTTGCTTGTTTGTTCTCTCGACATATTGATTTATTAATTAGATCTTAGCTAGACCCCAAACTTACTATTTTTGATCAGGTGTAGTGGAAATGCAATGGGCATTAAGGCTGATTGCGTTGAGGTGCGAATAGAGCAAAGATACGTTTGTTGAGCTCAGAGGCACCATTGATGGTCGACACTCCACCTGAGTATTTAAGAGAAGCGAACTGAATTCTGGTTCCTGCTCCAACATTCTCAAAGAATAAGTGGGCTATTCGTCTGATGCGACAAGGATCAATGATTTAGGTGCGTCAATTCAGTCGAACCTCCTCTGCATCGTTTAGGTGCCCTAACGGAGTAAAAAAGCCTTTCTACTAGACACTTGGCCCCAGGCCACCAATATCCAGAAGCTTCCAAAGAATCGGTAAAGGAAAAGGGCCCCCTCGGGCCCTTTTTAAATGTCTAATTAAAAGAGGTTTATTCTTTCTACGGTTTCCCTGCCTAAGACGTACGGTCCTACAGAACTATTGATGAAAAGGAAAATCTAGGATATGTGTACGTCAGGCAATCAATTGCACTGGTCATCGGTTGATTGGCTTCTGGGGAGGAGCACTGACGTTTTTTATTCAAAGAAACAACCTTCTAAAGCTCAGTATAAAAAGAAGGTTGTCCTGAGAAGTTCAAAAAATATAAGAACAAACCACTATCAGCCGTGTAGGAATAATTACTTAACATCAATTACTCATAGGTATCGTTATTTTCTTTGTGGTATTGATTAGAATTCTTAATGTAAGCAAACTAATTATTGTCATAATTTCTTTTTATTGAAGTATTCCAAAAGGCAATTACCCCTATCGGTCTTTACGGTCTCTGAAGCTGATTAGGAGTGGTTAAATTTGCATCTGATTTTATTATTTCTATGTCAAAAGAAACTTACCAAGAAATTAAAAGAATCAGCGGAGAAGAATTAAAAGAGTTGCTATCTAACCTTGATAATGTTTTTGATCTTGGTACTGGTACCTTATTGGGTGATAGTTATTTGGCTTCAACAGATCATTAAGTTACTCTTTATTGCTTTTGTGTTGTTGAATTTGTCATTTGATTTTTTTGCTCTACATTTGAAAAAATCAAGTTCCCAATGACTCATTTTTTGGCAACCTATATAGATTTTATTCAAAGTGTTGGCTTTATATTTTTAACGACCATGGCAGTCTTAATCACAAGGAAACTATTTTTAGATAATAAAAAAGATAATTACATTGAAGCAGTGAAGATTAAGGTTGATGAATGAATTTTTTGCTAGAACTTAAAAAAAATAGGAAAATGCCAAAAGCTTTTGAGGACTTTAAATTCTCTGATGATCAAAAAACTGGAGCAGTGTCAGTATTTTGGGAGAACGTTCATCTTGCAGCTAAGGCCTTAAAGGAAGATACTAATTGCCCCAACGAAATCATTGCTAGTGGTTTAAGAGCCGTTGCGGCTGAATGGGATTGATTCTTGGTTAGCTATATAACGAGGAGTCTTTAACACCTAATTTTGTTTGGGCTCATCAGTTGATTCGGAATTCTTTTTTTTTCCTTCTTCTTCTTCCTTAAATTGCTTCATGGCTTTACTGCCTATCGCATCTTCGATTAATTCAAAAAACCAAGTTTTAATAGGGTTAGCCATTCTTAACGAATTAGATAGTTTGTGAATAACCATATAGCAACGATAAACATAGCGACTCTTCCGTGAATAACTTCTGATCTGCTTAGACGAGCAAAGATAGTCATTAATTACCGTGCTGGTATCTCTTTTATATCAGTACTTCTATGAGTATGCATGGGTAAATGTTGGGATCTTTCTTTTGTTTTAGGGTTTTAAACTTTTTCTTAATGCTTTTAAATTCTTTTGCTATGAGCCTCTTACACTTTCCACTTTTTCTTTAAATAATTGCTTCTTATCTGTACGTGTATTTACTTTTAATGTTGTATAAACACGTGGAGCACCTTTGCTATGAACTGTCTCATGGCATTTCTTTACGCATTCAAAAACTTGATCCCACTCCCCTTCAATTGCAGTTCCATTTGGACCCAGTTCATACTTAAGCTTATGTTCCTCAATAATTGATAAGCACGCCTTTATATATGGAGATAATGAGACACCTACCCCTATTGGTACTAAGCAAAGGTCTATGCTTACCCACATATAAACTTAAGATTGAAAGTATTATTAAATCCTAGCTAATAATTTTTATACTTAAAGTCTTCTTAAATAATCGCTTTATACAAAAAAATTTATTATAGGCCGGTTATTACTAATTTTTTTGCTTATTTATTCGTCTCGTCTCTTTTGTGATTTTATTAATGTATGAGAAAATTGAGTTCTATGGATAACAATAAAATTCAGGTTCTGCCTTTTTTCATTATTACCTTTGCGATACTTATCAGTGGCGTTACTGTTGTGTTTACTTAAGTGGCTGTATTGATACTTCCTGTTAGATTTAGAGTACAAATTAAATCAATATTTTTTTAATGAATTTTGCCACGATTGTAATCATTACGATTATTTCTACCTTATTTTTCTACATGATTTTCTTGGTGCTTGGCGTTGGAGGTATTGCCAAAAACCGCAGAGCTCAAGGTCTTGATCAAAGTAAAGGAAGTGACAATTAATTGATTTAGAAAATAATTGAAGTAGTATTTTATATTTTTAAATCAATCTTTTTAACCTCTTCCTTTTTGACAAGTACCTATCAAAGTTCTATACCTCTGTGGGGATTCAACTGAGTAGGTACCATACTTTCCATTGATTTTGTAGATATTCCTGACCCTGTTTCTATTATCTCTTTGCGTTATCGTGTATGAATTACGTCTAATCAAAGTCCTTCCTTCTTTTTTTATTCCTTTATCGACAATTGTAGATATTAATCCATCTAGATTAATTGTGAGATAGCTTGTTTCCCAATCTGGTTTGATTAGAGCACCTCTATTTATTTCATATTTACCTACACATTTTAGAAAAAGTTCTTCAGATCTAGTTTGTTGCAATGTTACCAAGAGTAATCCTGATAGCAATACCAAATTGAAATGAAATTTCTTAGGATGTAGATACTTAAATAAGTAGTTGATATTATGAATTAGAATTTTAATCTCTTTATTCATATTTTTCTTTTATTGAATTTTGATCTTTACGAGTTTAATCTAAATCCTTTTTTTGTAGTTGTTTGTTTAGTTACTCACAATTTTATTTTCGATAAAATCGTCTGTGAAAATAAATTAATCTTTTTTCCCTCTTAAAATCATTGTTAATGGTACACCTACTGTAAATAGTATTCCTATGGTTAGGATGAATAATCCCATTGGGGAAAGGATCTCGACTCCTCCCATTACTTGTGATGCATTTTCCGTTGTAGCAATAATCATTAATTTATGGCGTATGCGCAAGGTATTGATAGGTTATTTTCTCCAAGATACTTCTGCAATTTTCTTGAATTGATTTTTAATACTAGTCCATTTGTTGGATAGCTTGTAAATAACTTACCCTCTCTCCAACATTGAAGATAGATTTCGATATCTGAAATGAAGTTTGTAAAATGAGTTTGAGGAATTTCAAAATTTAGATGCTTTAACTCTTGAAGTGTTTGAAAATGATTAATATTGCATTGATATATTTGAAAAGCGCAGAATTTAAGTCTATTAGACTGTGATTGCCAATTTTGTATTTCTATAAATTCAGGTTCATTTTTTCTTCTTGATAAATTTTTATCGTTGTAAAGAATACCTTGTATTTCTAGTCTGTTTTTAATCGGTAGGCTTTTAGGAATAATTTTTAGAGAACTTACGCTTTCTGTAATGTCTTGAACATTTTTATTTATGACCTTGTTTAATTCTCCATTTATATATTGAATGCCAATGATTGATCCAATGATTTTTGGTTCTACAATTATTCTTGTATTTGGAAGAAATGTCTCCAGCCATTCACTAATATTTCCTTGTCCTAATGATACGAAGGCTTTGCTTCCAGATTTGTAATTAAAGATAGAATCTTCTGGAGATATTCTCTCAAGATTCCTTATAAGATGATTTAATACATCATTCTCTTCTCTCATCTTTCAGTCCTACATTTAATCAAATTAATTTGCTTTTTATAATGGTAGGCATATTTAATATAGTTAAATTTTGTTTTTTAAGATCAGAAATGAGCCGATATTATTGCCCTTTCTGCTCTTCTCGTTATCAGTTTCACAAAACTAGCAATGAGGGTGTTTTGATTTGTGGTCTCTGCGGTGACCCATTAGTTAAAAAGCCCTTAATAAATTCAAGACGAATTATAGGAGCAGTTGCTGCATCCGCTTTTCTAACTCCTTTAATAATAATGATTATTTTTGTTATTAAAGATTTTTCTAAGGAAAAACCTCCAAATAATTCTGATTCATTAGTCCAATTAACTATTGAAAAATTATGGACAATATAAATCCCGACTATCGCCTAATTTTCCCGGCCACCTCAAGGAACCGAGATTCTATCGCCGAAGTTTTGAGCAATTATATTTCTCGTAATAGCTTGATTTTAGAAATAGCTAGTGGTAGTGGTGAACACGGAGTATTTTTCCAAAAAAAATTTCCATCGATTACCTGGCAAACTAGTGACCCCGAATTAGTACATAGAAAAAGTATTAATTCTTGGATTATGCATGAGGGTCTTTATTCAAAAATGCCTGATCCTCTTAATCTTGATGTAGACATGCGTCCTTGGCCAATTACCAATCGACTTGGGGCTTTAATTAAAGGAATTGTTTGCATAAATATGATTCATATCTCACCATGGAGTTGTACAAGATCTTTGTTTGAAGAATCAAAGAAATATCTAGATCAAAGCAATTTTTTGATGCTCTATGGGCCTTTCTTCAGAAATGCGAAACAAACTTCAGAAAGTAATTTAAATTTTGATCAATCCTTAAAAAAACAAAACCCGCTCTGGGGGCTTCGCAACTTAGAAAACGTTAACAATCTTGCATTTGAAAATGGATTCATACTTGATAACGTCATCGATATGCCAGCCAATAACCTTTCAGTTTTTTATCGCTTAAAGTAAAAAAATTACTCACAATTTTTATTATTTCTGCTAAGAATTTCAGGAATTCGGTAGATGCGAGAGGAGAATAAGTCCATTACGCTTTTTTCTTGTGGAGTTTTTTGGCCCAGATGCAATTGATAACGCTATCCAAGCTGGATTAGATCTAGATGGAAGTCCTATTCCATCAGAAATGTTAACCCTTTACAGGGAAGTCATGGATAAAGAAAATGCCCGAAAAAGAAGTGGAGTTAAGAAATCAATGCGAAATCGTATTGTTAAAACTGGATCCAAACATTTTGACCAACACACTCTAAATACACGATTAATCAAGGCTGGTTGGGATGGGCTAAAAACTAAGGAAATCGACTTTTTTTATAATTGAGATCTGATAAAGAAAACAAAACAATAATGTGAATTGACACTAGTGTCACACTTTTTTATTAGTCATTTCCTCTCACAAGAGAATATTGTTCTAGTTTGATTTCCCACTTATGTAATCAAAGTGACTGTTTAAACAATGTTTTTGGTATCCGATGCTTCTGAAATTCACATTCATGAGGCAAGCCGTACTTTTGGGGCTTTACGTAGTTTAACAATTGATTTACATTTATTCACATACACAACTCGGATTTCATCATGACTCCAGAAGCAGAAAAGTTTAATGGTTGGGCAGCAATGCTTGGCTTCGTTGCTGCCTTCGGTGCATACGCAACAACAGGTCAAATCATTCCTGGAATTTTCTAAACCAATAACTACTAATAACAATGCAACCATCTAACAAAACAATCCTAGAAAGAAGCATCGGCAGACCAGCCATGATGGCATTCGTTCTTCTAACAGGTATCTACCTAACAACCGGTCAACTTATCCCAGGTGTTGTTTAATGAAAAACCAAACTACTGAAACTCCAAGAGTAGAAGAAGGCAAAGTAATTGCTGAAAGACTCAATGGCTACGCAGCATTTGTTGGATGCTGGGCACTCATCGGTGCATATCTAACAACAGGTCAAATCATTCCAGGTGTTGTCTAATGACTACTCAAAACAACAGCAGCGGTAGAAACATTGATCCTGAAAAGGTAACTGCAGAAAGACTTAATGGCTATGCAGCATTGTTTGGATGCATTGCTTTAGTTGGTGCTTACGCAACAACAGGACAAATCATTCCAGGTTTCGTGTAATGAACAAAGAAACTAACTACTGGAAAACAGCTGAAATAATGAATGGTCGTCTTGCGATGATGGGCCTTCTTGCAGCTGTAGTTAATTACGGATTCACAGGCTGGATTATTCCAGGTTTCGTTTAAACTTACTTTATTATTAACATGTCTTTAAGTTATTGGGTCCGTGCAGAAGTAGACGATCTACTTAATGAGGACACTTTCTTCGATTGCTCAGATTATTCATGTCTCTTAGAAGATACTGATTGGGCATAAGTTTTGATAACATCTGACAATGGAGAGACAATTGGTTCATTGTCAATTATGCAAAAAAATATCAGCTGAAACATTGTGGCGAAGAAAAGGCTTGATTATGTGCAAGCAATGTTTTGATAAACTCCAGCCAAAGAAGTTCTGAACTGTCCCATATTTTTTGTTATTCATATAACCCTGGCGATAACCCTTTCATCTCTAAAAGATTTTTAATCTCTTTGATAATTTATTGTTTATTCCGTATGATTAAAAAATCTATTATGGTTGTTTTATTTAATTAATAATTTACTTTTATTTTTTTAACTATTTCATCTACCTATCCTTTGTAGCTTTTTGTTTTGAATCTATCTCTTTTAAAGTCTATTATCTTTTCGGATCTTTTTATATGTTGAATAAGACAGTTTACTTAAAATGTCTTTCCCCTTTTTTAGGTCAATTATTGTGCCCTATAACGATTGTTCTCTTATTGTCTATTTGGCCTGACATAATAGTTGAACCTTAGTCTGAGCTTATTGACGTATCATAGCCTTAATATTTGTCAATTTAAGCTATCGAGATGAGCATATTCGATTTATCAATGTTTAAATATCTATTAAATTTAAATCATTAAAGGGCTATAAAGTTTAACTTCCATTGTTAGTAATTTAATTGCATTTTCCAATTCTTCTTCTGTTTGAAAACCTAATACATCTGCTGGCTCTAGACCTAGAGAACTGAAATCTGGCTCTATACCGAATGGCTCAATGCTGTCTAAATTTCCCACAATGTCTTCTAGTTCTTCTAATTCAGTCATGATATTTAAAAAATTTTTTTTAATATTTTTCTAACGATAAACTTATCAAACTTCAAGTTTGAAACCTTTATCTAAAAGTTGTTGATATGTGAGTCTTGCTTGAAATGCGAGAATCTCTATAGGCTCTTTATCGTCTCTTTGCATGATGAAAAAGTGGTTGTCTTCACCTTTTCTAGCAAAAATGACAATTTCAGATCCTCTTACTAGTCTCCAGTTTTCTTGATTTTTATGCTCAGATAATGGTCCTAAATCCCATGGGGCCTTTTCTGGATACTTTTCTCTTTTTACCCTTGGCATGTATTAAAAGTGTCTATATCTTTTAGCCTACACTTATGCTCTTCAACGTCAAGAATTAATTTTTTAATCAGGAAAAGGCAGCCAGCGAATATCCCTCATCAAACAATCTTTGGTAAGTAAATCTAGCTTCATATTCTTTATATGCCTTTCTTTTACCATCATTTTTTTGTATGTATACATAATTATTGTCTATACGACTTCTTGTGAATGTATAAACGATGTCTGCCTTGGATAGCATCCAATGAATAGATTTGTATTTACTTTGATCGATAGTTTTTAAATCCCATGGAATATTTTCCGGATATTTCTCTTGTATTGTCATTTATAAAGATATGTTTTTTTAATTTATGGTAAAAAAAACTTGTAGACATGAGAATAAATACTGTTTTTGCTTAAATAATATCTATTTGAGGATGATTTATTAAAGTTCTAAAATCATTGTAAAATCTGCAAAATTTGAAAAAAAATCTACCCATACAAATTTATTCTCTTGTTCAACTCAAAGGAATCATTTTAATTCGTCTATTTAATTTATTGAGACGTCAGTTTTAAATCTTCTTAGGAAATTCTTCACATCATTGAAAATTTAAATTGATTATCTTTTCATTTTCCTTATTGCATTTTTCATATTTATATGTGATCACATCTTTTTGTTTCATTGATTTCTTAAGAAAAAAAGTTAATGAAGCGACTTGGCTCTACATCTTCCTATTGATATATATATGAGATTACTTGGACTTGATAAGGATTGTTTCTCTAGCTGGTGGGCAAAGTTACCAGAGGGATCAACCATGGTTGTGCAGCCCAAAATCGTAGGCTTCGCAGTAGGCCTTCGATATAAATATGGCCAATTAGTAGATGCCTATTCCCGTGTTGATCGTGTGATGATTGAAAACATTAGGAATGTCAATGCTATCCCTTTGAGTATTGATGACTCTCTAAAAGTTGAAGTTGAGCTGGAGGGCGTTTTATACTCACCTTCGGCTAATTCCAAGATTTCATTAGAGAAATTACTTTCGAACTCATTCTCGCAAATTGATAAGAATACCTCTCTTTTATTTAAAGCATTCCATATCTTTTGCTCAAATAGTGATGAATTGTCAGATTTGACCCAACTTCAAAAATGGGGATTCGATGTCCCTATAACTCTAAGAACTGATGATCCTATGCAGGTTAAAAGATGGCATTCTCAATGGATCAATAATGAATTGTTTTCTAATCTTCCTACCAATGGGATTGTCGCTAAATGTAATTCCTCCTTGACTAAGAATATTTTGGGTGTAAGTTCTTCCTCTCCTAATTGGGCTTTGGCTTTAACTAGATAAATGTTTGATTGCTTATTCTGAGTTTCGATCTAAACATGTACTTGTTTTTTGTTACTAGCTTGGATTCAGTTATATTTATCTAGATTGCCAAAAAAGCTCATTGAAAATATTCTTTATTAAATTGCCCCCTTCTTAATATGACCTTTACTGATAAGCAAATGTTTGAGGCAATCGAGGCAAATGTGGATGTGAAACTTTGTTTTGAAAAAATTACTGACGCATGTAAGGAATTAAAAAGTAAGACTGGCTGCCCTAATGATGATGTTGATCGATTTCTTGATTTTGCTATAGGTAAGTGGGCTGATTCATATTGAGCGCCCGTATTTATAAGTTCTTAGCAAGCTAGATTTCCTATTCTAAATAGGTAATTTTATTTTTTTCTGAGTTTTATCTCTTGGGCTGAAAAATTCTTTTTATTAGAAATAGTAAGAAGACTTATACCCTCTCTGTTTGAATAGAACTTATATATTAGTTTTTTTAGTGCAAAGATGGATAATTTTATCTCTAAAATTTATTTGCTATTTCTGGCTGTTGGTTTTACTACACTATCAATTCAATTAGTTCCTATCTCCAAGCAAGCCTCAAGGTGGAATAGATGCTTAAGCAAAACATCGGAGACATTGAGTCAAGTCAAAACTGTTGAGAAAATGAATGATGAGAGTAAGGAAGTTTTATCAGTGATGATATGTAATGGTGCTGTCTTTGAACCTAACTTTAAGTCAAATATCCAATAATGTATGTTCAATATCTCTTGAAGATTTGATTTGCCTCCTTTCCTCTGAAATTACGTTGTTAGTTCTAGTTTGATTTTTTTAACAAGAAAAATTTATCTAAAGCAAAATTTCAAAGTAATTATTACATGATGAAACTAGGAATTTTGTAGAGATCCAAATAATCCACCAAATACTAAAGGATGTATATAGAAACAATACAAATGAGATGATTTTTAGTGAGATTCATTTTTTGTTGTAATAAGTAATTTCTTTCTGATTCATTATTTTACAAATATTCAAAAGTAATGCTTTATATATGGAAGGATCTGACTTTATGAACATACCAATTTGCTCATAGCTGTCTATAAGCATGTGTAGATTTTTCTTTATTATATAAATTTATCCTGCTATTGCTGGCTATTGAGCGTTTTCTAATAGATAAATGATCAGTCGAATCATTTATTTTACTTCATGCCAAAAAGGATCTTTCCTATAAATCAATGACCTTAACCATGAATAATTTTCCATATAACCTTGATTTCCTGAGTTAAATCTAGATGCTTCTGTTCCCGTAACTTTTAGCTTTAATGTCTAAGACTAATGTAAATATTGTAAGTTTGTTAATTATAAGTTAGTATTATAAGTACAACCATTTATTTATCATGCTCACTGGTAAGGATTTATTAGCCAAGGTCAAAGACTTGGGAGATGTCTCAAAATCTGATCTTGTTAAAGCTTGTGGATATGTTTCCACAAAGAAAGGAGGCGGAGAACGTCTTAACTACACCGCTTTTTACGAAGCACTTCTAGAGGCTAAAGGTGTAAACCTAGCAGCTGAAAGTGCTGGTGGTATTGGTAAAGGTGGAAGAAAGCTAAGTTATGTGGCTACCGTTCAAGGAAATGGAAACCTATTGATAGGAAAGGCCTATACAGCTCTTTTAGATCTCAAGCCTGGTGATAATTTTGAGATTAAGATGGGACGTAAGGGATTCCGTTTAGTTCCAGAAGGAGAAGGTTAATTCCTTTAAATCTGAATCAAAAAAATTAAATATGGCCGAGAAGCATATCTGCCTCTCGGCTTTTTTATTTGAGAAATATTCCTAGTTAAAGTTGATGTATTACTCATCTATATTTTATTTACGTCGCTAGATCTTCTTTCTCTTTTTCACTGTGTTTTCCTTTTTTTTTATAGGGGATTCTTTGTTTTTACTCGCATATTTTTTTGAATTTTTATCCAATTTAATTTTTCTTACTCACAAATAATTACACACGGGTTTTGTTACTTGTCGTTTTTTCTATATTTTCATGCTTCTTACTCATTAAGTTTTTAAAAATGATTTTTACTCTTTTGACGATTTTTTCTTTATAATTTCTAAGGTAGTTAGTTCTAACGATCTTTTTCATAAAAGATAAACCCTTGTGCATTGTTCTCTTTTATGTCCTATGATCCTTTTATTTGATCAGGTATCTACGCATTTTTATCTTCTCTAATATTATTTATATTCACATTTTGATATCTAAATTCGTTATTCTTAAGACCTATTCGTATTTTTGATTCTTGTTTGATCCGCTTTATGAAGAAATTGTTACTAGTACTTCGGACTTAATGGTTTATATGGTTAGACATTTTTTTATTGAGCTTGTTTTGCCACTATCTATTTTTGTTGCCGTACTGCTTACTCTGTTTATCGATTGGAGTTGGATACCTATTTCATGTATTGAGCGTGAGAGGGGCAACAGTCTTGAGGAAGTTAAAAAGCATCTATTTGAATAAGTTAACCTTTAATTATTTTTTTTTAGATACCATACTTGTTGAGGATCTTTCTTTAAATATCCAAATAACTAGAAATTATTTTATTTTATTTGTTTTAGCTTGGATTCCGAAATATATTGATAAACAAATCAAAAGAGCAACTAGTAATGAAGTGCTATTTCCCAGGATTTCTATAAGCATATTTAGTTTAGATATCGAAAATCTTATTTTACATATTTAAACTCGTCCTAGGTATTTGATCTATTCTCTCATCAAATGATGTTACAAATAGATTAAAATTTTGAGTTTGTTTAAAAAAATCATCAAAACTTTTAAATTTGTTGTAGCAAATGCATGAATGAATTTTAGCAATCCTATAAGCAGCTGTTAGATTCCAAATAATTCAATACTATCTTTATTTCTAGAAGATCTTAGTGGTGATGGATTATAAAAATTAACCCACTTTGGACTTTGAATTAATATCAAAAAATTTATGTTTTAAAAATTATCCGAGTTTAAAACTATGAATTCTGTTTGTGAGACGAATTTAAAAAAATTGTCTATTTGAACTAACAGGTTGCCATATTTTTCCTTTTATTAGCAGTGATAATCTTCTACCCCATAAAAGTACTGGGAATAAAAAATTAGTCCTCTTTTTAGAGCTGAAAATAATCCTTAGTACTTCTAGCAGTGAGTCGCTTGGTTTCTTGATCTCAGAGCATATCCAGTTAATAGCATTTGCACCATGCATGATTTTTTCATTCCTTATGAGAATTGCACCATTATTCAAATCATAGCCTTGCTTATAAAGTTGAGATAATAGTGCAAGATCTTTTCTACCATCAATGATTTCAAAATCAGGTAGAGTGCTTTTTAATTCAAGTAATTGTGCAAAGTGATTGCAAAATGGACATTCACCATCATATATAAATAAACTTTTCTCTGACATGACTCTCTATTGGTATTTATATTGTACATATACTTTGTCTAAAAACGTGTTATTTAAGCAAAAATAGAGATCAGGTTTCAAAAATTAGAAACTAAATATATTATTTTATAGAATGTTTTGCTTTTCGTCTCCATTTCAATTTAATAATTATTGATATTAATTGATGATAGGCAAAAGAAAATGTATAACAATAAACGATTAGGTTATAAATCGATTTATTTATATTAACTTTTACTTTTTGCTGATATTAAATTCACATTTATTAACCATGTTGATTTTAGTTTAAGCTTTTGAAAAAAGTTTGCTCTTTACCTTCTCTTCTTGTATCTGAGGTCGTAATAAAGACATAGGTAGGGCTGTTACTATTGCGAATGATAGAACAAGAATTAAATCTGTTGTGAAGTGGCTTACGCCAAGTTCTGAGTGTGCAAGAGCAAAGTTGAGTAAAGACATTTTTTTATTATTCAATTAATTTTAATATTATTATATATTCTTTATTAATATTAATTGTGTAGTAAAAATTATTGCTTAAATAAAATGAGTTTTTACAAGTTTTTGAAGCCTATATAATTAGGCATTTAAATATAACATTTAATCAAATGTTGGTAAAAAACGCACTTCAACTGAAAGTTCTTTAGTATCAGACGAGTACATCTTTTGATGTGGATTAGTTCATAAGTGACTTTTTGATGAAAATCATTGCCTACGTTCGTTATTCAAATGCATCAATAATGATCGATTGGCATATCATTTTGGGTGCCCTCATCTTTTTCATACTTTGTGGGATCTTGATATTTCAAAATCAGATTTGGGAAGATGAAGACTATTCAAGAAATAAAAAATGGTATGAATGGAAATCTTCTGCCATTAAGGCAAATAAAGGTGATTTGTCTGGAATTTATCCAAGATCTAAAGAATAATAAAAGAAGATTTTGTTTTCTCTAAATTTCAAGTCCTAACCTCTTCCTTTTTATAGTTGGTTTTTGGGTTTAACATAATTCTTGCTTGTGGGTGTGAAAACAGATAAAAAGGGTAGATAGTTGGTTTGTCTCTCTAATTCAGATATGAATGAAATCAAATGTCCTGAATGTGGTAGCACTATAAATATTGATGAAGATAATTACTCAAACATTATTAAGCAGGTAAGAGATGAGGAGTTTGAGGATGAAATGAACAAAAGGCTTGAACTTCTTGAAAAGGATAAACAGAAATCCGTTGAGCTTGCTATTCAAAATATTCGATTACAAATGCAAGAGGCAGCATTAGTAAATGAAAAAAAAATGCAAGACCTTCATACTCAGTTGATGGCTGCTCAGACTGATAAGACTATGACTGTGAATAAAATCAAACATACCTTCGAAAAAGAGAGAGATTCACTTGAGTTTTTATTGGAGAAAACTAGAGAAAAGAATGAATATGAAAAAAAACTTGCAGTTTCTGAAGCAATTTCTGAATTAAGAGAAGGGTATGAAAAAATCAAAAATAATTTAGATAAAGTTGAGCTTCAAAATGAATTGTCTGAAAATTCTATAAAAATGAGATATGAGATTCAGTTAAAAGAACGAGATGATTTAATTGAGAGACTTCGTGATATGAAAATAAAATTATCTACAAAAATGGTTGGCGAGTCACTTGAGCAACATTGTGAGAATGAATTTAATCGACTACGGGCTACAGCCTTTCCTAATGCATATTTTGACAAAGATAATGATTCTAGTTTTGGTAGTAAAGGTGATTATATCTTCCGTGACTGTGATAGTGAAGGGAACGAAATCGTATCTATTATGTTTGAAATGAAAAATGAATGTGATAGCACTTCTAGTAAGAAGAAAAATGAGGACTTTCTTAAAGAGTTAAATAAAGATCGCATTGAAAAAAATTGCGAATATGCTGTTTTAGTTTCTTTATTAGAATCTGACAATGATTTGTTTAATTCTGGAATTGTTGACTTTTCATATCGTTATCCAAAAATGTATGTTGTTCGTCCCCAATGTTTTTTACCAATAATTTCTTTATTGAGGAACGCTTCACATAAGGCGCTTGCGTATAAATCAGAACTAGCTGCTATTAAGGAGCAGAATATTGATATCACAAATTTTGAAAATAGCCTTGAATTATTTAAGGATTCGTTTGGTAAAAATTATACGCTAGCGTCAAAACGCTTTGAAACAGCAATTATGGAGATTGATAAATCTATTAATCACTTGCAAAAAACCAAAGATGCTTTACTTGGTGCTGATAGAAATCTTAGGTTAGCTAATGATAAAGCTCAAGATGTTTCGGTTAAACGATTGACCAGAAATAATCCTACTATGAGAGAAAAATTTAACTCAATTAGAAAAAATGAGGCGGCATAACTTACTCATTAATCTTGAATACGAAAGAGTTTAAATTAATATGAGTGGTTGGCTTTACTTAATAAGAAATAGAGACTTATATAAGATTGGAATTACAAAAAACTTTGAGAATAGGATGAGACAACTCAAGCCAGATAATGTTGTAGCTAAATTGTATACCGTTGATTATGTTAAATTAGAAAGAGAGTTACATTATCGGTATAAAAAGTTTAGGATTCCTCAAACGGAGTATTTTCGTTTAGAAAATACTCATCTTAAAGAGATAAAACAAAGAATTTCCAAACTTAATTACCCCTTTAGTATAATATTAGAGATTTTCATCAAATCAATATTATTATTATCATTAATTTTTATTCTTATATTGGTATTTATATCCTTAAATATTAATGATTTAAATAAAGCTATATTTCGGTCACTTTTTTGGCTTGAGAGGATTTCATTTGGACTCGCATTTATTTCTTTATTCTCTCAATCCGGCAAATATTTAAGTTTTCTGAATGAATTAAAATATAGATCCACAAGATTTATTGTTTTTACTTTGTTTTCTTTCTTATTTCGGATGTATACGTATCTTTTATATTAAAGTATAATTTAATTAAGTGATTGATATCAATTTTATAATGTGTTTATGGTTTGAATCTTACCACATGTCTTTGCTTGACTCCTCTTCTTGTTGTTGTTTTAAAAGACCAAGTCTTCTCTCAAATTCAATATCTTCCTGACTTTTTTGTTCTACTTTAGGATTTTTATTGCATTTTTCTTTCACTTCAAGAATTTTTTTACTTAAGTCCTCTGAGAAATGATCTTTTATTTCTTCCCATGCTTCCTTCTCCTCAGCATTACCTACAGTGCCTTTAATCTGATCGATAATAATTTCCTTAACAAAATTCCTTAGATCATCCTCGGTCATAGAGTTAACTCGACTTGATATATACATATCTTTAAGGGTGTCTAATTCGTTGTTGCTCAGATCCTTATAAGTAAGTTCATCCATTTTTTTTTTTTTTGATTTAAGTTTACTTATAGACCCATTTTGCTTCTAATACTGTTGAATTGGGATTAAGACCCAGCACATTTCTTTTTGCATCCTCCTTATTATTCGCAATAACAGTCTCTTCATGGAGATTACCTTGTTTATTAAGCATAGAAACTTTAAATCTCATTTTGACTCGAATTTTTTTTATTTTATGCCAATTCTTTTTAAAAACAATTGATTGGTTTTAAATGTTGAAAGCTTAACCATTCATGAGTTTATTTGTTTTGACGATCAACAAGAGAATTTATTACAGATTCAACCAATATTGCTGTGAAGAATAAACTTAATGATGGTATGAATACAGGATACCAAAGCTTTTGAAATAAATTATAAAAATAAGGTTTCCCATTAACACTTAAGATAAAACTAAAAGCTAAAAATAAGGATCCTATTATTAGAATATAAAGATTATAAATTAATATATTATCTAAGGACTTCTTCCAATTGGTTTCATTTTCTTTATCCATTTTATCTAAATTCCTGTTGAATTTTAATTTTGTTTTAATAAAAAAGTTTTACCTAGCAATCAAGATGATCCCCTAAAGGCATAAAGGTCAATTCCAATTGATTTAAGGTAGAAAGCACCACCGATAGCAACTACGTTGAGGCAAAAAACAAAAAACCATACTTTCCATGATTGATTTTCAGAATTCATCTATTTTGAGGCAATTAATAAATACATCTTAATATGGGATGCATTTATTAATTTTAGCCATTATTAAATACTAAACACAAAACGAATCAGCTTATTGCATCAAGATCTCTTCTGTAATGCTTTGAGGATTTGTGATCAATATCTTTTGATTTCCAATCAGTATCTTCAAGCAAGTCTGAATATTTATCACTATTTGATGGAAGTTTTTTTTCTAATCTCCAACCAGCTTCACTCAAGAAATCTACGTAGTCTTTAGAAAATATACTTCCATTGATTATTGATGAGTCAATGTTTGTTCTTATCTCGTCTGTTAATTCGTCTTTTGTTTGTAATGTCATCTATTAGAAATCCGTTCCACTTGTTCTAATCAATTTTATTTTTAGGCGTTAAGTCTTTATTGTAGTGTTATCCCACTTTGGACTGTTTTCAAAGATTAACTAAGTGGTTTTACCAAAACTTCTCTAAGGCGAACACGAATCCTGTTTAGTTGCTCTTTACTTCCAAGGAATATCAAAATCATACCTGGAGAGATAGATACAATATTTTTAGGATTACCAAATAATTGACCCGAGACTTTAGTTGCTAATAGTAGTGCTTGATCACGTTTTGAGAAGTCAAGAGAATTTTCATGATGACTTGTAAAGATATCAATTTTATCAATATCCTCAGTAAGCTTGAATTCTTCTATTTCGCAATCGGAGCCTGCAAGTAAATCTATAAAGTCTACAGCTATAGGTCTTAATGCGGAGGCGGCCATGGTTCTCCCTGCAGCAACATATGGACTAACTACCGCATCAGCTCCAGCAAGTTTTAATTTACTAGCAGCTTCCTCGTTCGCTGCTCTAGCGATCAATCTGCAGCTTTCATTTAGTGCTTTGGCACTAAGAACAACATATAAATTTGCTGCATCATTTGGAAGAGTAACAACTAGACTCCGACAATTTTTTACTCCAGCTAGTAATAATGTTTCGTCCATTGTTGCATCGGCTAATAGGACGTTGAATCCTTTTTCCTCTGCTTCGATTTTGCTTGTTGTATCGTTTTCTATTATTAGAGTAGATATTTTTTCAGACTTTAATTGGTCAGCAATTTCTTTACCTGTACGACCATACCCACATATAATTACATGATTTTTCATTCTTCTAATTAATCTCCTTAATCGGAGCTCCTCTAATTTTATGAAATATCCTAGTTCAGACAATTGTATAAATCTTTGAAGAGTTAATTGAACTACAAATAATCCCCCACCGATGATTAAAAAAGTTATAACCCGCCCTGCTGAACTCAAAACTTCAACTTCACCAAAACCTATTGTTGTAATAGTAATCAGTACCATCCATAAACAATCTCCCCAATCCCATCCTTCTGTAAATCTATAGCCTAATGCACCGAATAAGAATAAGAATATGAGTAATGATATTGGAGCAGTCCAAACTTTTAAATATCCTCTAAATTTACTTGTTTTTATTAGATTCAATTTAAATCATTAGTCTTAACTTTTATAGTATAGTAATAATCGAATTAAATATTTGTTGTTTTTGTTTCTATAAGGTTAAACCTTGCCTATTTTATAATCATCCATTTTAATCATTACTTATAGTATGATTGAATTAAATGTGTTAGTAATCATCTGATATGCAATCTCTTACAGCTGAAGATAAGAAAGAATTATGTAAGGATGCGTTCCAAGACATATCTTCAATTCTTGCAGGTTTACGCGATCAGGGATTATCTGATATGGAAATTTTTGAGTTTGGCAAGTCATTAATAGATCATTTTGACCCAATTAAAATGGAAAATCTAAAAAAAGAATCAGATTATCAAGATGCTTTGTTCAGAGAAGCTAATGATCTTTAGATTTATTCTTATTATTTCTTTCATATAGTATTTTTACAAACTTAGTTCGATCATATCTTTGCTTATTGATTCAAGTAACTTTAATTTTAAAATTTTCGTTATGAATCATTTTGGTTATCACAATTATTCCTTATTAATATTTTGGTTGGAGTTTAGCTTTTGGATATAGTCAATTATTTCTTTGCTCTGTTCTACTGTTAATGACGATAGTGGTGATGAAGCAGGAATTTTTAAGAGCGTGCATGTTGCAATTATTTCAGAAGAATCAATGCTTAGGGCCTCTGCTAGTTCCTTTACTCTCAATCTGGCCACATTAAAAGTCATTGTTCATGATGATCTTGTAAAGATCTATGTGTTTATTTTTTTATTTTATTGCTATGTATAGAAATATTGGTTTGGATTTATAAAATGAGTGATGATGATGATTTGAAGTTGACCCTTCACAAAGTTGTCTCTTATGCGGTGCTTCGAATGGAATCTGCATCAGATGCCAATATAAGAAGATGTATTTTTCAAGAATATAAGGAATGGTTGGGAACTTCTATTGATGATTGGGTATTGGCATTGCCTAACGATTGGGGTAGGTCTGATGTGAATTTCTATTAGATTTATTTATCTTTAAGTTCATTACTTGAATTATTTATATTTAGGCTAATTAATTAAAGTTTTGTTGAGCACACTCGTAACCTGATTCTCTAATATCTTTATTATCATCAATAATTGCTTTGAGAGCACAATCGCAATAGTTTGTTATTGCATTTTCTGATATTGACTTAGTTGCAGGATTGCTTAAAGCACTTGAAACGCAGTCATCCATTTGACTTTCAGGGTATGAATAAGCTGTTCCAGTGAAAGTAAGAAGTATAATAGATACAAATAAGATTGACTTCATGTTCTGTATAGTAATCTACTGACTATACATTTTATCTTGATTATTGATTAATGTACAATTTTAATATTTATATTTTGTTGTTATTTTATTAATTTTTAATTTAATAGGTCTTTGATAATCTAATGTTATTAATCTAATAATAGTATTCACTTTTATTAAATGTCATTAGATCAATTAAGAAGATTTTTAAAGGAAATGCAGAATGATGAGAGTCTAAAAAATGAAGTTCTTTCTTCCTCAACGGCAGATGACGTTGCCCTGATTGCCTTAAGGATGGGATATGAATTCTCAGGAGATGAATTGCTTCGATTTTCAGGTAAAAAAGTTGGAAGAGTTACAGTACAAAAGAATGATGTACCAGGAGAATATAATTAAAAAGTCTACTTTCTTCCTCTTAGCTCATCAACTATTCTATCCCACTTTTTACCGGCCACAAGATAAGAATTTTTTTTTCGTCTATAGATTAAATAATTAAAAATACAGATAGTTAATATAAATAAAATAACTATAATAAAAATAAAATTCACTTTACTAAAATAGTCGTACTTTTTTATTATATAGATAACTAATTAATGTGTCAGTTCAAATTGATCACACAAAACCTAGCCAAGCCCTTGAGTGATACTACTCAATTTAATAATCATATTTTCCCATTTCTTTTCTTTATCCACTAAGATGTATTGTAATTCTTACTAAATTTATGGATATTACATTAATAGCTATAGCTATTTTTATCTTGGTTGCTGTAGTATTTCTTGGACTATATTTGTATAAAAGTATTAATAAAAAATCTTTTACAGCAGAAGATGGTTCTATTTTTGATAATGAATCTGACCTAGATGTTTACCAGAAGCTATATGAGAAGACAAAGCCCTTATTTAGCATTGATGCTGAGAAAGCTTCTGCACAGTCAATACTAGGATTTGAGAAATCATTCATAACTAAACTATCATCAGAAGGTTTTCCAGATTTAAAAACACTTGTTAAATATCGTAAGCAATTTAAGTCATTATCAGATTTAATTAATACTTAGCTTTATTTTGCTATTTTAACCTATCAGTATACTAATATTAAAATAATTGTTTAAATTCACAATGATTAAAGCAGAATATTCGGAAGAACAATTATCTGAAATGAGGGAAGATGCCTTTGTTAATATCAAAGAAGCTTGTATGAGACTTCAAGAAAGAACAAAGTGTGGTAACGAAATCGTCATTAAAATGTTAAATGAAGTATCTCAATTTTACATTACTCAAGACGAAAAAAACAATACATAGATGGCTTGTAATTGATTAGTTTTTCTCGAATTTATATTCTTTTAATGGTTCAGGATTTATTAAAATAGTACTTCTATCTTTCAACAAGCACATATCTTCAACTGAACCATCAACTTTGATTAAATTATTTATTATTCCTGTAAAAGTAATATCTCCCCCTGTTGTACTTGCTAAGACTGTTGATGGATTAAATAACTTTAGTAATTGAGGTAGTACAGTTTTACCTTTTATAAATTTACCTACAAGTGGTAATGAAAAATCTATTACTGGGGTTATTACTAAATCTATTTTTCTAGCTTTAAGTTTTTTATCAAGAAATCCATGTGGCTCGATATAAATTGAATTTATGCCTGATTCGATAATGTATCCATTTTCTATATTTGGAACTGGCGCGCCTGATGAAGCTTGAATATATATATTGTTCTCTTTAAAGCTTTCACCAGGCTTTAGTGTGTTTATTTGGGTAAAACCGATTTTACTTGCAACATTACTAGCTGCTTTTGAAGCAATTACTGGAATACTTTTATTTATTTTCTCTAGTGTTGGAGGATGGGCATGATCAGGCTGGCCTTGAGTTAGTAATAATAAATCAATGCTTATGGGAACCTCATTTTCTTTACTCAGTTTCCCCTTTATTAGCCAATCTCCTGGAGTGAATGTTAAATCGCCATTTAGCCAAGGGTCAATCAAAATTCTTGTTTTATCCAATTCAATAAGCCAACCATTCGCTCCGTAGTATGTCGCTTTTATAGTCATGTTTTTTATTTCAATATAACTGTAGATTTTTCATGTGGTGGATTATTCCAATGATTTGCTTTTCTTTATGAAATCAATATATAACTGATAATATTAATAATATAATTAATATCGAAATTATAAGAAGTGCAAATTTCTTAATATATGTTTGAAATTCATATAGCCAGTCATTTTCCATGATTTCAATATATTTTTTTTCATTATATACTTTCTATTATTATATAAGATAATTAATGTAGATAAATGTAGTTTGTTTGAAACACTCGCTTATGAGAAGATTTCTCTAGTATTGAGTTTAATCTTTTAATATCATGACAATTCGGGATTGGAAAGGAATAGCTCTAATTATTGGTGCTGGCGATATTGGTAAATGTATGTCTGATTATTTGACAACTTTATCGCCTAAATTGGATATTTTTGTCTGTGGGCGAAATCTAAAAAGTCAAAATTCGATATATTTAGACTTGGAAAAAGATGATTCATTTATATCTCTTGAAAAACAAATATCACTATTTAAGAAGCCGCTTCGTCTAGTCATAAATACCAGTGGTTTTCTTCATTCTAGAGATTTAAAACCTGAAAAGAGACTTTCACATATCAGTCGCTCTAATATTATCAAGAATTTTTCTATTAATTCTATTGCCCCCATTTTGATTGCCAAAACTATAGAAAAATTTATCGAACCAGAACTTCCATTCTCCTATGCAAGTTTAAGTGCCAGGGTTGGAAGTATTGGTGATAATAGGCTTGGTGGTTGGTATTCATATAGGGCTTCTAAAGCTGCTCAGAATCAATTTTTAAAAACTCTCAGTATTGAATGGCGTCGAAAATTCCCATTATCAATTGTATCTATATTGCATCCAGGGACTTGTGATACGAAATTGTCAAAACCTTTTCAATCAGCTGTTCCTAAAGATAAACTTTTTACTCCTGCTCAATCAACAGAATACTTAATTAATATTATTTCTTCGCAAAAAACATCAGATTCAGGTAAGTTTTTAGCTTGGGATAGCAGTATTATTCCATGGTAAGTATTTGATTTTATTTAATTAAAAATTCTTTCTTTTTAAACATCTAGATATTGTTTCTGTTATGTTTTTATTCATTGTACAATATTAAAAGTAATATATTTAACCCTTGAAAAAACATATTATTGCAATAGGTGGTGGTGGATTTGGCAGAAAGAGTTCTTCTAAGTTGATAGAAGAATATTTACTTAGTAATTCAAGTAATAATTACCCAAAAATTTGCTTCTTGCCAACAGCAACTGGTGATAATGATAGCTATATAGTACGGTTTTATTCGATTTTTACTCGCCTGAAGTGCATTCCTAGTCACATTGAATTTTTTAATAGAACTATCGATATAGAAAATCATATAATGGATCAAGATATTGTATTTGTTGGTGGTGGAAATACAAAGAGCATGCTTGCGATTTGGAATGATTGGGGGATGAGTCAAATACTTAAAGAGGCTTACAATAAAGGAGTAATCATGAGTGGGGTAAGTGCAGGAGCAATTTGCTGGTTTACTAGTGGTATTACTGACTCATGGGATAACGAATTAAGGATATTACCTTGTTTAAATTTTATTAGTGGGACTTGCTGTCCTCATTATGATGAGGAACCTGCACGTATTCCTTATGTAAAAAAAATACTACTTGAAAAAAAAGTTACCAATTGCATTTCTATTGAAGGCGGTTCCGCGATGCACTTTATTGATGGCAAACCTTTTAAAAATGTAAGTTTCAAAAACAATAAAAATACTTATAATGTATTTGTAGATAATAATGATATAGTTGAGATTCCTTACGAAAAAATTCAATTATAGATAATTATTATTCATTTACATTTGTTTATCTTTTTATTAAATCGTTTAATATTAGAATTCTTATATTTAACTATTAGTACTTAGGATGTATCTTTTTTTATTATCTTTTTCAGAGATGGGTCTTAGCTTGCCTATTTTAATTGTATTAGTTTTATTTGGTGGTTTTTTTCTTGTAAGCTTTTTTATTACTAGTCCTAATATGGATACAAAAGGTTTATTAAGAGTTCTATATTCAAAACCCGTTAGGAAGGCAGATGGATCGGTTGAATATCCAGAAAGTAGGAATAACTAAATTTTTCAAATATAAGTATTTGTGATGAATTTCTAGTTGTATTTTTTATATTAAAGGCATATAAATGGACTTTAATTAGACATTATGATAATTCTTTAAAATATTTTTTGTGAAAGTTAGAAATTACTATAGCCTCATAGCACTCTTGAAGAGTAACGTCGTATATGAACCGTAATCATGTTCTAAAAATTGAAAAAAAGTTTGTTTACTAGATTCGAGAGGGTCAATACCGAAACTAATAATAGGACTTTTCTTCCTTCTGGTCTAAACGGGAAAGCATTAGATATTTCACTGGATGATATCCCCTCTAGAAAAGAAGTTAGAGAAGCGATACCCAAGCATTGTTTTACTCGCCAAACTAATAGATCTCTTTTTTATCTCTTTAGGACAGTAGTTATCCAGTTCTTTGTTGTTTTGATAGGTCTCTCTATCCCTCTTACCAAAGGGATGGTTCCAATTTGGATTTTATATGCAATTCTCTCAGGGACAACTTCCATGGGGCTATGGGTTTTAGCTCATGAATGTGGACATGGTGCATTTTCTGATAATCGTAAACTTGAAACACTTGTCGGATATTGTCTTCATTCTTTTTTATTAGTTCCATACTTTTCATGGCAAAGATCACATGCTGTTCACCATGCTTTTACCAACCACATAACAGATGGAGAAACTCATGTTCCTGTTGTTATCTCAGGCGATGGTAAATCCGAGAAAAAAGGTGGAGAGAATGAAATGGAGTCTTCGTTGTTTTTTGGAAAATTTCTATATGGAATTAATCAACTTTTTCTTCACTTGATTCTGGGATGGCCAGCTTACTTACTACTTGGCAAAACAGGCGGACCTCGTTATGGAACCAGTAATCATTTTTGGCCAGCAGCTCCCTTCTCAAAAAAACTTTGGCCATCCATATGGGCTAAGAAAGTATGGATCTCCGACTGGGGAATTGGTTTTATGGTGCTTTTATTGATCCTTTGGTCTATAAATTTTGGAATTAATTCTATGATTAGTCTTTACTTAGGTCCTCTAATTGTTGTTAATATTTGGCTAGTTATTTATACGTGGCTCCACCATACAGATACTGATGTTCCCCATCTTGGTGCTAGTCAATTCTCTTATATGAGAGGAGCCTTCTTGTCTATAGATAGACCCTATGGAAAGATATTTGATTTTCTGCATCACTCAATAGGTTCTACTCACGCCATTCATCATATTGAACCAACTGTTCCTCACTATCATGCAAGACTTGCAACGAGAATATTGAAAAATAAATTTACTAAAGTATACCTATACAATCCCACTCCAATTCACAAGTCTCTTTGGCATATAGCTACTAATTGTGTTGCAGTAAAAAAGGATTTTGCTATCGACAGATATGTTTGGAAACAACCCGACCACACACAGTCTTAATTATCACTGTGATATCTTTAACATTATTTTCTTCAACATATATTAATTCTCTAAATTCATTAGATAAAATATTCTATAATTTATCGTTTTTGTAAAAATAAAATGTCGAAAAAAGATTATGAAAGGTTTCTATACAAAATTGATCAATTAAATCAACTAGTTAATTTAATTAATAGTTCGCCTAAAAAGTATAAATTATTTACTAGTTGTAAAACACATGAAGATGTCGTTGAACTTGCAAAGCTATGGGGATATGAAATTGGAAAGAGATGGGGAGAATCTTAGGCCTCCAATGTAAATAAGATAACCTATTGTCCTCCTCCATTACAGCTCCAAACCTTTGAGGGCATTCCTTGTGTATTTTTTCCGTCGATGCGAAATGTTTTTGTTATGCATTCATTTTGTGAGTCAGCCCATGTTGAAATCGGTTCCAAGTCAGTTGATAACTCCTTAACCGACTTTGATACGGATATGATTGAAATTGACGTAAATACAAGAGATAAAGTACTTAAGCCTGCACAAATCAAGTATTTGTTATTGTCAAAGAATTCCTTTAGCATCTTTAGCAATGATTATTTATTGCCAACATTACTTATGTTTTATAGATTGATCTGATTAAGTTATCCTTTGAGTATATTAGCTATTTTGATGAACCTTTTCTTTAAGTTATTAAAATAATTAGTAGTCACGATCTTCTGTAATTAAGAATTTAATTCTTTTTATCAAAAAAGTCCAAGATCTTTTTTAATCTATCTGTGTTTTCAAAGTTAGGACTTGCTGTAAGGAAAATAACTAAAAGTATCATTAGTACCCCAACACTAGTTACGCCTAATAGTAGTTGCTGGAATGGATCTAAGGATTCAAGCATTTCTAATTCCTTTAAACCTTATGAATTTTGTATTAATACTAATTGACCAAAAGCCTTTATTACGCAATGAAAACTTTATGTTTTAGTTCTTAGATAATTAGTTACTTCTCTTTAGTTTCTTTGGGCCATCTTGCCTTCAAATTAAGTGGGTTTTTGAGATTAATTTCTATGGGTTTCCCTTGAGCTAAAGATATCAATGCTTTAAAAGTCCACCCACCAAGAATTAAAAGCATTGAGATTAAAAATATATAACTTATGTTCGTTACCATTAATCTAAAAATTATTTAGAATTATATTAAGCTCTTATTTGAAATTTATTTCAATTGTAAATGTAAAGTATTAAATATGTTCTTATTAAATAATAAATTTTACTTACTTTTGATTTTGAGAATTTACTTGATTTTTCTATTCCCATAGCTTCTCTCGAAAATGAGATGCATGTCAAAACGACGACTCCTTTTAGTCATAAATACTTATTAAATGCTTTTTTATAAGCTCTGATTGTGTTTGTTCTAGCATTTTGATATTTTTTTTTTTTAACTTTTATTGATTTTTATTCGATTTTGTATGAATATAAAATTGTAATTATTTATCTGAATGATCAACAATACATATTTATATTCCTTTTTTCTTATATTTGGTTTTGGTTCTCTTTTTTACTTATTTCTACATTTCAGATCGGGCAAAAATGATATTAATAATAAAATCCTTTTAAAAAGTTTATTAGAAGGTTTAGATATGGAAGTGCCTGATGAATTGAAAACTTTAGATAATTCATCTACTGATCCTCAAGAATTTTCTTAGCTTGTACTTGGATATAATCTAATGTCCAAATTCAGTTTTGACGATACAGAAACATCAGGTATTTGGTGGTCTACTAATGTATCGATTAGAGATTTATGTGTAGAGCTTAAGGTTGATACAAGTTGTAGTGACAGTGAGATCGTTGAATTGCTAAGGTCAATTGCAAAATCAATTGAGGTGAATGGTTTATAAAATTACAATTTGCGAATTATATACTCTTTATTACTTATCCCATTGAAGTTTCCATTGAGACGATTTCCACTGCCTTGCCCATGAATATTGTTTATTATCTTGATTTTCAAGTTTTGCAATAAGCCAGTCTTTAAGAGATGTAGGAACAATATTTAACTCTTTCTGAAGCGTTTTAAGTTTATTCATATCAGCTCCATAACCAGATCTTTCAATCCAATCTGCCATAACGCCAATGTCATATTCTAATAACTTAATTGCTAATCTCGGGATCATCACATAATTTGTTTTTATTCCTTCTGAAGAAACTATTCTTTGAAGAGTCATCGCCATTTCAAGTCCTGTTAGCTCTTCTCCGGCAATATTGATAGATTGATTTTTATATTTCTCTGGTTTAGATAAAACACCTCTTACCCATTTACCTATATCCTGTACTGCGATTGTTTGCCACTTAAATTTCTTGCCAACTATTCCTGGGAAAATTTTCTTTGAAATTGTATAGCCAGGTAATTTGTTTTCAAAGTTTTCAAAGTAGCTTACTGGTCTTAAGACAGTAGTAATTTTTCTAAGACCTGATTTTTTTATATATTCTTCAATGTCCCATTTACTCGTAAAATGACCGGGGGCCGGATCATTTTTTAGTGGGTCTTTTGCTTTACTGATTGAGCTAAATATAAAATGATTTAGATGCCCTTTAGTGTAGGCAGTTTTGACTTGATTTATAAGGTTATAGCCTTGTTCCATTTCATAAGATCTGACAATACTTCCTCTAAATAATTTCCAACCTTTGGTAGGTGTAGTATTGCCAAAGATTACATCAACACCTTCAAAAGCTTTTTTAAGGCTCTCAGGATCCATTAAATCTCCTTCAACTAGTTCAACATTGTTTAGATTTCCTAGTTCTATAGCCTTTGTACTTTTTATATTTCTTGTGATAGCGCGTATTAGGTATTTATCTGTTTGGTTTAATTCTTTAACCACTCCCATACCTTGTCTGCCTGTAGCCATAGTTACTGCCACAACAGGCTTTTTCTCTACATCTGACTCCAAAATTTCTACTTGCTCAATCACGCTCAAATACCAGATATTCTACGAAGTTAAATCATAGGTGAATTTATGTAAAATTGTTGTGTTTTTCTCTGTAAAAATGTTAGTCAAATAAAACTTGGTCTAATTTTTAAAAATCTTTGCTGTCGTCATTTTCAGAACCTAGCATTTTCGTAAAGGTATGTTTTATTTGCTTTTACAGTTGCAAGATATTGGCTATGTATTAATTGGTACTAAATTTGATCATTATGGCAAATGAAGTTCTTCCAGAAATCGATCGACAAAACATTATCTTTGATGTTGTCGACGGCATTCCACCAACAGGAGAAGAAAGCGATGAAATTAGAAACTTCCGTTCTCAAATAGAATCTGATAATTTGATGCTTGAATATTCAGCCGAAGAGTTAGGTTTTAATAATGTCTTGTTTGAGTACCTTAGTCAGGGATAACCATTTCTATATGTAAGTAATTTAATCCAGACCTTGAAATAATTCTTTGTGTACAGCAAATGTATGGTACAAACACGTCCCATTCTCTGGTGATAATCGCTCTCCGTCTTTATTCCATGCCAGTGAACAGATTAGGTCTCCGTCCCATTTAACCTTATGCTCATTTATTTGTTTAGACCAGTCTCTAACACTACTAAAGTGTTCTGGCATATGGTTACCTATTTTTCTGCAAATTTCACATAGCACAGATAATATTGGTGGCTTCGAATCTAATTTAAGATCTTTAGTGAGTGACGGTTGAGTAAATACACCAACATATCTAATGTGGTCAATAATCATTTGTTCTTTATTATTTAAATTTGCTTGTATACAGGCTTGTTCAAATTCATCAACGGGTGTTATTGGACGTAGGTTAGAAATCACTTCGACACTTTTAATTTCTTTTATTTTTTTATATTAGCAAATTTACTTCTTTTCTTATATTTTGATTGAAGTTCATTGGATATTAAATTATATTTTTCATCTTTTATATTTTTTATTTTTGAATCAATCAATATGTTCTATAAACAGCAGCATGGCTATCTTTCATGGATTTGAGTTTCAGTGAGATTTCTTCATGATTCTCTTTATAAACCCAGTCATAGCTTACTTAAGCTAGATTTAAATGTTACAAATTAAAATATCAATGGTCATATTCCCTAATGGCTGGTATTTATATTGGGTCTTACTAAAGAACATGCTTCCTTTAACTTTCGCTGGACTACTAAGTACACCAGCTCCTACTGCTCCAATCGTAGGCATCGCTTTTATGGCTCTATTTGGAATTATGGCTGTCGTAGTTGGTCCTAATTACGATGGTTTCAATGATCCAAATACATCTAATAAATAGGCTATCTAGTTAAATTAAGTGGGTTGATATGTTTTCCATGTTTACCCATTTTTTTATGTTTTAAAATAATCCTATCTTAATCAATTGATTCCTTCCAGACATATGCTTTAAATATTACGTGTACGATTAATAGTTAAATTTGTATAGAATATTTTCAAGCATTTAAACAATTCTTTCATATATGTGTATCAAAACGTCTGTTTCTAGATTTTTAGTTCAAAACTAGTTACTTATAAATATATTGATTCCTTTTTTCTGCTATTTATAACTAGCTTTATTCCTCTTTTATGGGTAATTTATTATTTACTGGTCTTACTAGTACTCCTGCCCCAACAGCAGTTTTAGTTGGAGTTGCGTCAATTGCTTTGTTTGCAATTGTAGGACTTATGGTTGGTCCTGACTACGATGGTATGAATGCGCCAGAGGTGAAAAAGTAGGAACTATAAATTTTAAGATGCAATAAACTAACTAATCTAAATAAATTAATTATTTTTTTAAATTAGTTAGTTTTTTGTTTTTGTAAATATAAAACTAATTGATCATATGAAATCCTATCTAATGGATTTATTGACAATACCTCAAAGTTATTCAGATAGTTTTGTACATTCTCATAATATAAATACCATGACTTATTGAATTTTTTAATTACTTCTCTACTATCTCTTCCTCTTTCTAGTTGATCTCTTATTAGTCTTCTTTTAAAACAAATGGCTTTTTCCTCTTCACATACAATATTTATAGTCTCGTTATAGTTTAAATCTAACCTATGAGAAAATATCCCTTCTAATATTAGGAATTGATTTTCACCATCATAGTCAATGCTTTCTTCTGATTTTGATGAATATTTTCTTTTGAAGTCATATTTATAAAATGATATTAATCTTTTTTTATTATGTAAAGATCTAATAGTCTTCTTTATTTCATTTTTCTTGAAACTAATAGGCCTATCATATATATCATATTGTAATATTGATAATAATCTGATGAATATATTATCTTTATAATATGAATCTGTTTTTATTACTATTGAATTGCTAAATAATTTAGCAATTTTTTTACTTAAATAAGACTTGCCTGAGCCAGATGGTCCTGTAATTATAATAGTTTTCATTCCTTATAATATTACCTATGATTAATTAAGCTAATTATAAATATTTCCTTGTTAATATATTATCAGACTATTTTATTATAATTAAGTTCTTCGTCAGTCCAGTTTCTATTATTAAATCTATTCTCAATAAATCTTAGAACTAGTATAATTACAGGAATATGCATAAGTCCACCAATTACCACTGTGATTTGGTTGTAAGGCATAATCTTTTAAATTAGTTAATGTCAATATACGTTATTAATCATTTGTTATCTTAATATGTATCTTTTAGTTATATTAAATATACTCTTCCTAGGTATTAATTACATTATCTCAGACAATTCCTTTTCGAAAAACCAATTTATCGCACCATTATTTAGTTTAACCACTAGTCCAAATTCATTTCCATCTACCATTTTATAGCCAACTAATTCGACAATAGGTTCCTTTCTAATATCTTCTAGTATATTTAGAGGTAGTCGATCTTTAACTTCGTTTATTTCAACTCTTAATAGTTGACCTTTTTGAAGAGTTGATGAATCTCTTATCATAATAAATCTCTTCTAGTTATTTTTTCATATTGATAGTTAAGCTATCCGATTATTGATAGCGATAACTGATTTTCAATTCCACTATATTTTATGTATTCTTGAAATTCAGATGAATTAAAGGCTTGTTGAGCTGCGGCCTTAGATTCAAATTCAACAATTACTCCTAATTGTCCGCCATCCCATTCGTTTAAATCTGAGTTTTGGTTTACATCTTTAGCAATGATCGTTCCACCAACTGACCTAAGCCATGGAACTACGGTTTTTACGTATTCTATGAATTGAGCTGTGCTTTCTATTTTGGCCTGTTTAAGCCAATAGCCTTTGGTTCCCATCTCTTTATTTTTTCTTTAGATTCTCTCATGTCATAGCTCTAATGCGTTTAGCGCAACAAATTATTTAACGTTATAAATTTATAAGTAAATTTACTATTTATTATTTTTATAGGCCATGATAGTTTTCTTTAATTATATGTTTAATTAATTAGTTTATTGGATTTATTGTTTCCAGTTTTGATTTTAGTTGCATAATTAAATGCTGTCGCCCCACTGCTAGAACTTTTAGTGTGTCTTCGTGCATCCTTAATTGAGCGTCTGCAACTTGCATACCTTTAATAAGTTCTTGTACTTCTTTGGGTAAGCTCTTAATGTTATATTTTTTATCCTCAAATGTTAAAATAGCTTCGTTTTCGTTTGATAGAGTATTTGACATTTAATTAGGAATAATATCTTTAATATAGCATTAATTCTATTTTAATTGCTCTTGATAAATTGTTTATCGCAAAAATCCTTATATCTTCCTTGCCTATTAATCAATTCTTTATGGCTACCTACTTCAAGTACTTCGCCTTTTTCAATCACAGCTATTTTGTCTGCCTTTTGTATTGTTGATAATCTGTGAGCGATTACCAAGACAGTTCGATTGTGCATTGCTTGTTGAAGACCCTTCTGAACAGATTCTTCCGATTCAGCATCTAGGGCACTAGTTGCTTCATCTAGCAATAAAATTGTTGGATCTCCTAGTAAAGCTCTTGCTATTGATATTCTCTGTAACTGACCTCCAGAAAGATTGCTACCCCTTTCTTCTATAAACGTTTCATAGCCGTCTGGTAATTCTTCAATAAAATCATGAGCATTTGCAATTCTTGCTGCATTAACTATGTTCGCTTTAGTGGCTGGCCTTCCAAATCTTATTGCTTCTGATATGGTCCCTGAAAATATAAATGTTTTTTGTGGAACTATACCTATTAATCTTCTTAAGTGATTAGTATTTACTCTATTCAAATTATAATTATCAATAAATATTGATCCATTAGATGGCTCTATGAATTTTAAAATTAATGAAAAGATTGTACTTTTTCCAGCTCCTGAAGGTCCAACTAATGCGGTTATTTTTCCATTATCTATATCTAAATTAATTTTTTTTATAACCTCTTTATCATCATTATATGAGAAAAATACATCCTTAAATGATAACTTACCAGCTATCCTATCAGGAGTAATACTTCTATCTGAACTAGATATTTCTAATGGTTTAGTTGTTATTTCATTTAATCTTCTTAGTGAAGCTTGTCCTTGCTTTAATTCGTTATAGTTTGTAGTAATATGGCTTATTGGATCAATTAACATTATTAAGGCTGTAAAATAACTGCCAAATTCCTCGTTAGACATACCTCCTGTTTGTATTCTATAAGTTCCAATTGTGAGGATTCCTAAAATACCTATTATTTCTATTAATCCGACTATTGGATGCTGAAGGGCTACAAGCCTAAGCATCTTATATTTAGCCTCTTTGTGTAATTTAACTTGTTTTTCAAAATGATCTTGAAGCCATGCCTCTACAGCAAATGCTTTAACCATGGGTAGACCTTGAACTGCCTCTGATAGCAAACCTGCTAATGAACTGATTTTGTCTTGACTTTGTTCAGATGCTTTTAATACTCTCCCACCAAAATCACTTACTAACAAAGCAATTAATGGCGCTAATATGATCGTTGCAAGTGATAAATTCCAATCAATAAATATCATATAACCAAATACTGCTAATAATTGAAATATCGATGGTGTTGTATCTTGAATGGATTTATATATAACCTCCCCAACTCGATCAACATCCTCTGTAAGTCTGTATGCAATATCACCAGATGAAAGCTTTTCGATAAAAAGAATATTAGTTCTTTGAAGTTTTCTAAATAGTGTTGTTCGTAGGTCTTGGCTTATGGCTAATGCTGGTTTTGCTAAAAGACTATCTTGAAGATATTGTGCTGTTTTTTGAATGATAAAAATAATTAAGGCTTGTAAAATGACAATCAATACTTGTTTTGTATTGCCTTGACCAATAGCAGGTATTAACTTGCCTGATAACCATGCAAGTATTGGCCAACAAATTACGTATATAAACATGCTTATCCCACCCAAAAGCAATGTTGGCAAATGTCCCTTTAGTTTCCCTATCAGGTAAATAAAATTTATTTTGTTTTTTTGTTTCATTCCATCAAACTATCAATGTTTAATTTAAAAGCACGTAAATGAAATTAGATCAATTTTTAAAATTTATGGGTATCGTTCAGACTGGAGGTGAAGCCAAAATGATTATTAATTCAGGAAAAATATCAGTAAATGGCATGGTGGAAAAAAGAAGAGGTAGGAAATTAATTGATGGAGATCAAATTTCTTTTGCAAATGAAACATACATTGTTCCAAATTCTGATCCTCTAGGCCGTAAGTTGGCAAGAAGCGAAAAATGAGGAGCTAGCGTGCGTAAACCGGTCATTGCAGGGAATTGGAAGATGAACATGACGTGTACCGAAGCGATTGAGTACATGCGTGTATTAATTCCACTACTGAAAGATATTCCGAAAAAAGATAGGGAAGTTGTTATTGCACCACCATTTACAGCTCTATACCCTCTGTCTGAGTTTATGAGGGACACAAGTGAATATCTAACCTTATCTAGCCAAAATGTTCATTGGGAGGATAGTGGGGCCTATACGGCCGAAGTTTCTCCCATTATGCTTAATGAGCTTTCGGTTAAGTGTGCAATCGTTGGACACAGTGAACCTCGTAAATATTTCAGTGAAAGTGATGAACAAATTAATAAAAGAGCAAAATCCGCTCAGGATCATCAGTTAATTCCAATTGTTTGTGTTGGAGAAACTTTTCAACAAAGAGAAATGGGTGAAGCAGAAAGGGTTATACGAAGACAAATTGAACAAGGTCTTGAAGGAATTGAGGTAAAAAGACTAATAGTTGCTTATGAACCAATCTGGGCTATTGGAACTGGTAAAACTTGTGAAGCCAATGAGGCTAATCGAATTTGTGGACTTATTCGTAAGTGGATTGGTTACGAAGACGTGATTATTCAATATGGTGGATCAGTAAAATCAAATAATATTGATGAAATAATGTCTATGTCAGATATTGATGGAGTACTAGTAGGTGGAGCCTCTCTAGATCCTACAAATTTTGCCAGAATTGCTAACTACGAAAAAATCTAATAATTTCCCGCCTAAGCATTGGAAACAAGAAATCCAATTAATGGCAATAGTAAACATCACTGAAGATTCTTTTAGTGATGGAGGACTTTACATAGACTTACCCGCTGCAATTAATCATGCATCATTATGTATTAATCAAGGAGCACATATTCTAGATATTGGAGCACAGAGCACACGACCTGGCGCATCTGAGGTAGGTCCTGAAACTGAGATTAAAAGATTAGTTCCATTAATAAAAGAACTAAAGTTATTACATCCACAGATTCCAATTTCTGTAGACACCTTTCATCATTCTGTTGCAGAGAAAGTATTAAATATTGGTGCCGATTTGGTTAATGATGTTAGTGGTGGTCGACATGATCCTGAAATCTATAATGTTATCGCTAATAATGGTTCTCCTTATGTTTTGACTCATAGTCGTGGAAATAGTAAGACAATGGATTCTTTAGCTGTATATACAAATGTTGTAAAAGATGTAAAAAATGAATTATCCAATCAAATTGATTTAGCGCTATCCAAAGGCATTAAAGACGAGCAAATTATTATTGATCCTGGAATAGGATTTGCAAAGAATGTCGATCAAAACTTAACTTTGCTGAGAAATTTAGAAGAATTTGTTTCTATGAATTATCCAGTATTGATAGGTGCTTCAAGAAAAAGATTTATTGGTTCAGTTATTAATGAAACTGACCCAAATAAAAGAATCTTTGGGATGGCTGCCGTAGCATCTAGATGTGTGAGTTCTGGTGTTGATATTCTAAGAGTTCATGATATTAAAGAGATTTCTCAAGTTGTAATAATGACTAAGTCAATTATTTAAAATATTCTTAATCTTCTGTATTAACTCCTTCGATTCTATCTTCTACTTCTTGATAAAGTTCTTTTAATTGTTCAATATTTTCCTCAGATGTTTCCCAATATCCTCTCCCATTAACTTCTAATAATGTACCAACTATTCTTCTAAAACTATGAGGATTTAATTCCATTAATCTTTTCCTCATCTCTGGATCATTTATAAAAGTTTCATTTGACTCTTCATATACAAAATTATCAACTTGCCCACTAGTTGCACTCCATCCTAATGTGTAATTTAGTCTATTTGAGACTTCCCTTACTCCTTCATATCCTGACTTGAGCATTCCTTCATACCATTTTGGGTTAAGTAATTTTGTTCTTGAATCTAATCTAATGGTTTCACTTAATGATCTGACCTGAGCATTTGCTGTAGTTGTGTCGGCTATGTAACTACTAGGCGCTTTACCATCATCTCTCAGATTCTTAATTAAATTTGTTGGATCGGAGTCAAAGTAATGACTTACGTCTGTCAATGAAATTTCCGAAGAATCAAGATTTTGGAAGGTAACATCAGCAGTTTTCATGACTGATTCAAAAACGTCTCTGTTCTGATTCATTTCACCTGGATTATCTGCATTAAAAGCAAAAGTTTTTCTTGAAAGGTACATTTCTTGCAATTCATTTTCTTCTTCCCATGTTGAATTCTCTACAGCCAAATTGACATTTGAGCTATAACTTCCACTTGCATTTGAGAACACTCTGCTTGCGGATTCCCTAATACTTTTACCCTCTTTTTCTGCCTGCTCTAACACATGTTTTCTTACGAAATTTTGATCTAGAGGTTCATCTGCTTCTGCAGCCATTTTTACTGCTTGGTCAATTAATGCCATTTGATTAATAAACAAATCCCTAAAAACACCCGAGCAGTTAACGACTACATCAATTCTTGGTCTTCCTAGTTCCTCAAGGGAAAGGAGTTCTAATTTGTTTACTCTTCCTACAGAATCTGGTTTTGGCTTTACTCCAACAAACCAAAGGATTTGAGCTAATGATTCACCATAAGTTTTGATGTTATCAGTACCCCAAAGTACGCAAGCAATAGTCTCTGGCCATGTACCTTGCTCCTCTTTCTGCCTCTCAATAAGCTTGTCAACTACACCTTTAGCTGAAGCCACAGCAGCAACGGTTGGTATCGATTGGGGATCTAATGCATGAATATTTTTGCCACTTGGTAATACTCCTGGGTTCCTAATAGGATCTCCACCGGGACCGGGGATCACATAATCTCCATCTAGAGCTTTTAAAAGGCTCTCCATCTCTTTATCAGCACATATTTGCTCTAAGCAAAATCTCAAATAGTCAAAGACCTTATCTAGTGCAGCTGCATTTACATTTTCAAAACCTGCTTTCTTAGCCGATGCTTGCCATGGAGATGGGATTGAGAAACCAATTCCTCTTAAGAACTCAACAATTAGTGTCCAGATATTCTTCTTCATATTTACTCTCCCATCTCTTCCTGTTAGAGATCTAACCATTGAGCCAACAGCTTCTCTTGATGTTTCTGTAATTAATTTATTAAGTTCGACATCTTCTAATTTTCCCTTGTTATTACCTTCATAGACTTCCTCAATAGTTTTTCCTTTTGATTCAGCTAATAAACCAGGCAAAGATCTGATTCCATCATCTTCTCTTTCTATAGATGCGATACTAACCAAGGTTGCAATTGCTTCCTCAGCAGTAGCTGGTTTACCAATTGTGTGTAAGCCGCAAGGTAATAATCGACTTTCTATTTCCATTAATTGTTTATAAACATTTCCTACTACCAAATCTCTTTCATCTATTTCTAATTCGGAAGCATCTTTTTCAGGTAGTTTTACATCTTCATCAAGATTACATTTTTTTGCTGTTTCAACTATTGCGTTAACAATTTGAATTCCTCTTCCACTTTCTCTTAATTGTTGATAAGAACCAACTAATTCTCCAAGTTCTTTTAAACCTTTATATAGTCCAGCATTTTCAGCAGGGGGCGTTAAATAACTAATTGTTGATGCGTATCCTCTTCTTTTTGCGATAGTTGCTTCCGAGGGATTATTTGCTGCGTAGTAATAAAGATTAGGCAAACCTCCAATCAATGAATCTGGATAACATGTCTCACTCATACCCATTTGTTTCCCTGGCATGAATTCAAGCGATCCGTGGGTTCCAAAATGTAGAACTGCGTCTGCCTTCCAAACTTTTTCTAAATAAGTGTAATAAGCGGCAAAACCATGATGAGGACTGGCACTTCTAGAATAAAGCAATCTCATAGGATCACCTTCATATCCAAAAGTTGGTTGCACGCCTACAAATACATTTCCAAATTCTTTTCCATATATAAGAAGATTTTGGCCATCACTATTTAAATTTCCAGGTGGCTTTCCCCAGTTCTCTTCTAGTCTTTCAGAATAAGGAGTTAATTGCTCATATTCTTTTACACTCATTCGATGCGCTATAGATAGTTCAGGAGAACCTTGTAAAGCCTCTGGATCATTTATTAATGTCTCCATTAGTTCTTTTGGATTCTTAGGTAGATCTTTTATGTCATAACCCTTTTGCTTCATCTCTTCTAAAACTCTATAAATAGAGCCAAAGACGTCTAAGTAAGCAGCTGTTCCAACATTTCCTTTATCTGGTGGGAAACTAAATACCGTAATAGCTAATTTCTTCTGGTCACGTTTTTTAATTCTTAGTGATGACCATCTAATAGCTCTTTCAGCTATTGCATCAACTCTATCTTGAAGTGTATGAGCTTTCCCAGTTGCATCATCTCGACCAGATAAAACTATTGGCTCAATAGCACCATCTAATTCAGGAATTGCAATTTGAAGTGCAACTTGAACTGGATGAAGTCCTAGGTCACTTCCTTCCCATTCTTGAGTTGTTTGAAAAACGAGTGGAAGAGCAACCATGTAAGGTCGATTGAGCTTTTTTAAAGCCTCGACAGCTTTTGGGTGATCTTGCCTCGCAGGACCTCCAACAAGTGCAAAACCTGTAAGTGAAACAACGCCATCTACAATGGGTTTTTCAGGATTTATAGGATCGTAATAAAATTCATTTACTGGCTTGGAAAAATCTAATCCACCACAAAAAACAGGGATTACTGTTGCTCCTCTATATTCCAATTCTTGTATAACTGCGACGTAGTGTGCATCGTCTCCAGTAACAATGTGACTTCTTTGAAGTACAAGTCCGATTACAGGACCGTTTTTAGCATTAGTTGTTAGATCATCCCTGGAAGCTGTCCAATTTAAATATTCTTTTTTATCCTCAAACATATTTGGAGCTAAAGGATGCCAAATTCCTAAATCAGGGAAAACTTCTGGCTCTGCAACTTCAATTTTTTCTTCTTCTACATTTAGTTCTGGAAATACATATTTGTCTCCCAGCATTAGTAAGAAATTTCGCAGATTATCTGGAGTTCCTCCTAACCAATATTGAAAACTAAGCATAAAACTACGAGCGTCTTGTGCTTTGTCTACGGGCAGATACTTAAGAATTGAGGGTAGGGTATTTAAAAGCTTCAACATTGAATCTTGAAATCCAGCACCGCCCGCTTCTTTCCTCTTCTTCATAAAATCGCCAATGATGCTTTTACTTTGGCCTAGCTGCGCCATAGAAAAAGTTCCCAATTTATTCAATCGCATTACTTCAGGCATTGATGGAAATACCACTGCCGCTTTAAGACTGTCTTTATGAGGTTCAACTGCTTCAACAACTTTTTGCGCCAGATCTTCAATGAAAATCAATGAAGCTACGAATAAATCAGCATTTTCTATATCTTTTTTAAAGCTTTCATAATTGTTTGTATCTCTAAGTTCTTCAATTAAATATCCATTAAGTTCAATTCCAATAGGACCATTTTGCGAATTTAATGAGTTAGCAGCCTGAGTAAGAGCATTTTGATATTGAGGCTCAAGGACTACATAAACAGCCTTCATCACAGCTTTATGCTTGTGATTCTCGACAGGTGAAACTCTGCGATTTGCTGAGCGAACCTGTGTAAACATCTTTTCTTCTTAGGTAATTCGACCAAGCCTAGTGTTCAGTGGGCCTTTAGTGTGTTATTTAGTTAATGCCTGTTACAAGAAATACGGAATATAATAATGCAAAAAGAAATTTAATGAGTTCTGCTTATCAATCAATACCCGTTTTAGTAGCAGGGGCTTTGGGTCGAATGGGATCTGAAGTTATCAAGGCAATTAATTCATCAAAGGATTATCAACTTGTTGGCGCAATTGATAACCAGAAGGGTAAAGAAGGTCAAGACATAGGATCATTGCTAGGTTTAGGTGAACTAGATGTATTTCTTTCTAGTGATTTCGAAGGCTCTTTGTGTGCTGCAAGTCAGAACGTCCCTAAAGATGGTTCAAATAATGGCGCTGTTTTAGTTGATTTTACTCATCCAAAATTTGCTTATAAACACACCCGTACATCAATCGCCTATGGTGTCCATCCTGTGATTGGTACCACTGGAATAACGGCAGATCAGTTAGATGATCTTTATAAATTTGCAGACAAAGCTTCTCTTGGTACAGCTATTATTCCAAATTTCTCAGTAGGTATGGTTTTGCTACAGCAAGCAGCAGCAGCAGCAGCTCGTTTTTATGAGTTCGCAGAATTGACTGAAATGCATCACAACAAAAAGGCTGACGCCCCAAGTGGTACGTGTATCAAAACCGCCGAACTGATTGAGGAGCAACGTTCAACCTTCAATAGATCTTTTGTAGAGGAAGAAGAATCAATTAAAGGCTCTCGAGGCGGTTCTCGTTCTAGTGGTTTGAGACTCCATTCCGTAAGGTTGCCTGGAATTGTTGCTCATCAACAAGTCATGTTTGGCTCAAATGGAGAGACATATCAGTTATCTCATAACACTATTGATCGATCTGCCTACATGCCTGGCGTTCTATTAGTTGTCAAAAAAATTAGATCATTCAATAAATTGGTTTACGGACTAGAGAAAATTTTATAGTTTTTAATACAAATGTTATTTCCTATTAAGCAAAATGAGATTGATAAATTGATTCCTGCTGTTGCGACAGGGAAACAATTCAATTCTGCTTTAGGTAATCCTCAGAAGATCTTTCAGCGGATTATGATTTCTGCCATTGGAGGCGTTATTACGTTACTAATTAGTCAAAGTCAAGTAACAAGTCAGTTCTATTCTCTATGGTTGGTATTAGGTGTTATTTTTCTTTTATATATTTTGTGGGGCCCCATACTTGAAGCTAGTAGAAAGAATTCAAAGTTTAAAAGTTTTACTTTTTCAGCATTAGTTGATGGCTATATTTCTGATGTTTATGTAGAAGACAGGGTGGAAAATAAACAGGAGCAAGCTAATCAAGATGGAAGATTAGAGGTGTTAGAGAAAAAGAGAACATTCGTTATTCTGGATATAGAAGATGAAGATGGATTTATAGGTAATATAAGTTTTCCACTACAAAAAAAGTTTAATATACTTACAAAAGGCATGAGAATTAACTGTGTGGTTTTTAGCAATAGAAGAGATTTTGATACGATTCAAGCGATAAGTGATGCTTGGTGTCCAGAAATAAATTTATGGGTAGGTTCTTATCCTTTTCTTCTTCGTCCTGCATTTGAAGAATTTGTTAATATGAGAATTTCAAGCTAAATCTTTAATGTAAAAAATGATATAATAGTATTTATGAATATAGCAATTATTGGTTCTGGATTAACTGGATCATTGGCAGCAATTTCATTAGCAAAAGCCGGCTGTAGAGTTGATCTATATGAGAGACTATCAGACGAAGAACTTGTGAATAGAGATCGAACATATGCTATTACACATTCCTCTAGAAAAATATTAGAAAAACTTGGCATCTGGTCACATTTATCAAAAAATTTAGTACCATTTCAATATTTGAATGTAATCGATTATGAATTAAATAAAAAGTTTCAATTTCTCGTTAATGATTTAAGTATTTCAGACCAAAAATATTTGGCAGTAGGTTGGATTGCTGAACATGAATTTATCATGTTATCTATTTTAAATTTTATTTCTAATATAGAAAATATCAATAAGATTCCCACTTCTGTTATTCCTAATACCAATAATTATGATCTAATTGTTGCTGCTGATGGATCAAGCTCTAATACTAAAAAAAAGCTTAAAACCCCATCGTTTATTTATAAATATGATCAGATGTGTATTACTGCCAAAGTTCTTCTTAGAGGGCTTAAATCTAATGAAGCATTTGAAATATTAAATAGTGAGGGACCATTTGCTGTATTACCTTTAGGAGGAGATTTATTTCAAATAATCTGTAGTCAATCAATAGTAAAAGGTACTCATAATATGAATTTGTCTAAATCACTATTTTTAGATTATTTATCAACAATTCTTCCTTACGGTATTGAACCTGACACTATAATTGATGAACCTAAATCCTTCCCAATTAATTTTTGTCTAAATTACTCTTTCTTTTCGGGTAAATATATTTATCTGGGTGAAACAGCACACAAAATTCACCCTGTTGGTGGACAAGGTCTAAATCTATGTTGGCGAGATGTTGATAGTTTAGCAAAAATATCCTCCATCCCCTTATTAAGGAATAATCATTCCTTTATTCCATTAATATATTCTATTTCTAGATTACTTGATGTATTATCGATATCTTTTCTAACTGATAGTTTAGTAAGATATTCTCGAAGTAATATTGCTATCTTCTATTTACCTAGATTACTTGTATTCTTTATTATGAAAAATTCATCTTTATTTAGGAAATTCATTCTCAATTTAATGACTAATGGATTATAATTTGCGTTAAATATAAATGATAAATACTAGTTCTGCTATTGATCCTCCTTCTGATGAATTGTGTAATTTCATTATTGATAAATTAGGTATAAGTCAAGGTGCGCTTGAACTAGGAATAAAAAGATCCTATTTGGAAAATTCCCCACTTCCTGTAGTAATGTGGAGCTATGGTTTAATTACCTTGTCTCAATTAAAAATTATACTTTTGTGGCTAAGTAATAATTAATACTTTATTAGAGTTTCTATAAATAAATTTGAATCTAAGTTTGCTCTTCCTTTAAGTTCAGTTAACTCAACAATAAAAGCATAACCAATTAAATTACCACCTGCTTTTTTGATCAACTTACCAGCTGCTCCTGCTGTGCCCCCTGTGGCTAGTAAATCATCGAATAAAAGTATCTTACTATTTTTTTCAATTAGGTTTTGCTGGATTTCTAATCTGTCTTCTCCATACTCAAGCTTATAATTAGTACCTATTACTTCTCCAGGTAGTTTATTAGGTTTTCTTATAGTAATAAAACCTATCTCAAGCTTAAATGCTAGTGCAGATGCAGAAATAAACCCTCTTGATTCTATGCCAGCAATATAATCAGGTTTTTTAGTAGATATCAGCTTCTGAAGTGGAAGCATTAATTCATTCCATATCTTGGGCTCTTTATATATTGGGTTTAAGTCTTTGAAGACGATTCCCTTTTTCGGGAAATCATTTATTTTTGTAATGTATTTTTTTAGGTGATCCATTCAATATAATTATTGGAGGTGTGCGATTTTATAAAACCAACATTAAAGCTAGCAAATGAGCAAACTCCTGTCATTATTGAGTTTATGAAGTCATCTAATTTAGTTTGTACGAATAGTAAAGAATTGATTAATGAATCAAAAAATTTTAAAACCTGTGGTGAAAGTGATTATTCAAATTGTGTTATTGCTATGGATGCATCAAGAAAACTTGATTTTTTGATTTTAGTTATCGAAACGCTTCAAATCAATGCAACGGATTCCGTCTTTTTGGAGGCTAAAAATATTGGTTTATCAGATGATTTCACTAATAGGGTTCAATTCTGGAAAATTAGATGTTCTAACCCTTTGAGAAAAAGTTACACCTTTACATCACTCTCATCGGAGCAGATCGATTCTCTTGTTGAACTTGTTTCTTCCATGGCAAAAAACCTTTATCCTCTTATTAGGCAATTACTTTCCTCAAAAGAATCTGAGACACTTAATAAAAAGAGATGGTTTTTATTTAGTTCACGTCTTAAGTCACTTATAACTGAGAGGATGAATGTGGATCGTAGTTATATAAACTACTTATTAAATGATGATAAACATGAATTTTTTAGAGAGTTATTAGTCATTCTTTCTTTATCATGTGGAAAAGGTGGTGCTTATAGACTAAAAGCTTCTTTATATAATCAATCCTAGGTTTATATAAATGATTAATTTATCTTATAAATTTGTTCAAAACTCTTCATCTCTTGAACTTAATGGTATGCCAGATGTGTCAAATGGAGACTCAGAGAATACTATTGGTATCTTATCGTCATGGACATTGAAAATAATTGACTCTCCTACATTAGAGGGTGAAAAGGAACATCTTGAAGATTTGATGCAAGTAATTCTTCAATATTCACGATCGTATATCTCTGGTATTCGAGAAACATTTATATCTAAAAAAAGTATTGTGACCATATCTCCATTTGGCAGTAATCATAAATTACTTCTCAATAGTACAAAGAATGATGTAAAGCCTCTCGAAATTATTTTAGATGATTCTGAATTGTCAGATCTTACTCAATGTTTAGATCTCTTAAGATTTGATTCCAGATTTAACCTATGTTGGAATATCCCCTTAGACAAACCTTTTAGCAAGAAATATATTAAATCTTTTGTTTATAAATCAAACAAAAGATTTAATTTATTTTATGCATTCGTTTTATTTTTATCCACAAGTTCCCTTATGCTCTTGATCCCTACTAATAATAAATTTGATCTAAATGAACCCCCTAAGTCTTCTCAAATTATAAATGAATAACCTTAATATAAACTAAATAATATTCTTTAAATTGGCTTTATATAGATATACTATCTGTTTCCTTATTTTTTACTCACCAATACATTAAAACTCTACTATTATTAACGAAATATTTTGATCTAAATGAAACTTTCGACTGACGATAGGAGTAAAAGTGATATTTCAGATGATGAAATCTTTTATCAACAGCCAAGATTTGTTCATCACCTTAGCGACTCATTCAGAAATAGACTTACAAATTTATACTCAGAGTATCTACTCAAACATCATATAATTTTAGATTTAATGAGTAGTTGGGTATCCCATTTACCAACAAATATTAAATATAAAAAAGTTATTGGTCATGGAATGAATCAAGCCGAGTTAAGTTCTAATGAAAGACTTGATTGGTTCTTCGTCCAAAATTTAAATAAGAAGCAAAATATGCCAATTGAAGATTCTTCTATTGATGTTGGATTAATCGTTGCTGGCTGGCAATATCTTCAATATCCTGAAAAAGTTTCATTAGAACTATCAAGGGTTATAAAATCAGATTCAGTATTGATAATCTCCTTCACTAATCGAGCATTCTGGACCAAAGCTCCAAACATCTGGACATATTCGTCAGAGGAAAAAAGAATTGAATATGTAACTAGTGTCCTCACATCAAATGGGTGGAGGATTGAAAAAATATTAAATGAAAAAACTCAAGATAAAAAGCTTTTTGGCTTTTACTCATCTGAGAGTGATCCATTTTATTCAGTCATTGCAAGAAACAATAAGTCTAATTACTGAACTAGTTTTTATTAATACTTATATTTAGTATAAGTTCATAATATATTTTTTTTATGTCCTGTTCTTTAATTAAATTTAGTTCTGAGGATTGTGGAACTTGTCACAGGATGAGCTTCTTTGATTCTAAAGTTGCGACTGAATTAGGTATAGAATTTATTAGCGTTAAACTACAAGATACAGTTGTTTATAGAAAATATAGACCAATATTATTAAGGCAATATCCTACCAAAGAAGGTATGGGCTGGCCGACTTATCTATTAGTTAATGATCCGGATGGAGAATTTGAAATTATTGGTGAACTTAAAGGAGGTATTGCTAAGGGTGATTTTAGAGAGAGACTTTCAAACCTAATACCTAATTGATCTTCCAATTAATTGACTGGTTGCATCAAGCCACCACTTCCAGAGTCTGAATCATCATCGTCGTTTCCGGTGTCTACAGTCAAAAGTGTATACACCCCTAAAGCTAAAAGACTTATCATTCCGCTAAAAAGACTAAGTCCATACTGGTTTGAGCTAATTTCTATTACTTCACCCAAGGTAAAAATACTCAAATTTCGGAGACTATAGCAATTTTTTACTTTTAATGCATTTTGTTCAACCAATTGATTAATTGACATGCCTATATTTCTGAATTTAGAAATTGATTTATTGATCGTTTATTTCTGAATTCATTAGCTTTAGCCAATCTGTTAGTTGATCCAAAAGTTTATCGCTATCCAAGATTCCGAGACCTCGAATGGTCACCGTTGAATACCTATCGCCTTTCTTGTAAATAAATCTTCCATGAAGATGATTAGCCAAACCTTTTCTTAATAACCTGAAAGCTGGTTCATCCATCATTGTCTCAAGCTCAACATTTGGTTTAGATAACTTAATTCTTGAGAAGCCACATTTTTTAGCGATTATTTTTAGTTTCATTACTTCTATTAAGGATTCAACTGCTTTTGGTAATGTTCCATATCTATCAACCAAGTTGCTAGCAAATTGAACTAACGATTCATTGTTTTCGCATTGTGTGGCTAATCTATAAGCATTTATTTTTTCATCTGGATCAGTTATCCAATCTCCTGGTATAAAAGCTGTAACAGGTAGATCTATTTGAGTATCTTCAACAGCAGGAATGTCTTGCCCTTGTATTTCAGCAATTGTTTCCTGCAATAATTCCATATACAAATCAAATCCTATTGTTTCCATTTGTCCACTTTGTTCAATACCTAAGATATTTCCAACGCCTCTAATTTCCATGTCCCTCATAGCTAACTGATAACCACTGCCCAAATCACTAAATTCTTTTATAGCCTTTAAGCGTTGTCTTGAAATTTCATTTAATTTCTCATCGCTTGGATAAAATAACCAAGCATGTGCTTGAACACCACTTCGGCCTACTCTGCCTCTCAATTGGTAAAGTTGAGATAAACCGAACTTGTGAGAATCTTCAATTAAAATAGTATTTACTCTAGGAATATCTAAGCCACTTTCTACAATAGTTGTACATAGCAAAATATCTGCATCTCCTGCATTAAATGCCAACATTGCATTTTCTAATGCTCCCTCCTCCATTTGACCATGTGCAATCAATAATTTTACATTTGGGATCATTATTTTTAATTTTTCTGCTACATCCTCTATTCCTTTTATTCGAGGAACAATATAAAATATTTGGCCACCTCTATCAATCTCTTGTGAAATTGCACTTCTTATTATTTCATTATCGAGTGGTGCTAAGTGAGTTTTAATTGGTCTTCTTAGGGGAGGTGGTGTTGTTATTAAACTCATTTCACGCACCCCAGAAAGACTCATATATAGTGTTCTTGGAATTGGAGTCGCTGAAAGGGTTAATACATCTACACTTTTTTTTAACTCCTTTATTTTCTCTTTTTGATTAACTCCAAAACGTTGTTCTTCATCTATAACTAAAAGTCCCAAGTCCTTATAAACTAATTTTTTGTTTAAAAGCTGATGTGTACCAATAACAGCGTCAATATGCCCTTCTTTTAGTCCACTAACTATTTGTTTCTTTTCACTACTTGTTTTAAATCTATTGAGTAAAGAGACTTTTATAGGATATGGAGCAAATCGATCAGAAATAGTTCTCCAATGTTGTTGAGACAATACTGTCGTTGGTGCTAATAAAGCTATTTGTTTTCCTGAAGTAATAGCCTTAAATATTGCTCGTATTGCAACTTCTGTCTTCCCAAATCCAACGTCTCCGCAAACTAGTCTATCCATAGGCTTTTCACTTTCCATATCAGATTTGACTTGAGATGTAGCTTTTGCCTGATCAGGAGTAAGTGCATATGGAAATGAATCTTCTAATTCATTTTGCCATGGACCATCACTTGGATATTTGTAGCCTTTTTCTTTACTTCTTTCTGCATACAACTTAATTAAATCAATAGCAACTTTCTTAACGGACTTCTTAGCTTTTTCCTTTATTTTATTCCAAGTTGCTCCTCCTAATTTACTAATTGTGGGTGTCTTTGAATTTGAACTTCTATACCTACCTAAACTGCCAAGTTGATCGGCAGCAACACTCAGTTTTCCGTCCATGTATTTTATTACCAAGTAATCTCTAGACTCACCATTAATATTTAATTTTTCAATTTTTTGAAATAAACCAATTCCATGATTTCTATGAACAACATAATCGCCAGGTTTCATCTTATTAGGATCTATCTTTTTACTTTGAGATTGTTTTCTTCTTCTTATATAACCAGTAGTAGAAATATTGTTTTGTCCAAAAAATTCTTTATCCGTTAATAAAGCGATTTTCCAGGCAGGAAGATAAAAGCCTTCTATTTCACCCTCATTTCTATTTTTAATAGCAACTGGTATTTTGTCATCTATAATGTCTTTAATAGCATTAAGATCAGAATTATTTGGAATAAACTTTGAGATACATTCATGTTCCTCTAACAGAGAAACAGCACGACTAGGTTGTGCTGATATTATCCAAATAGAATATTTATCCTTAATGTAATCTTTTAATGATAAACTTATTTTTCCATATTGATTAGGAAGCCAATTATGAACTTTGCTTGAAATATTAAAAACATTAGTTTTCTTAGTAGTGTCTTCAAAATCTGTTATATCAATACCTTTATAATTGTTAAGAGAATCATATATATCATTAATATCATTATGAAGATTAGGTTTAAATATACTCTTAATTGATTCACTACCATTTATATTAATAATTTCATCTGTATAATTTTCTTTAACAATATTATACCAAGCTTTACCATGAGATATCCCTTGAAGCCTCTCATCAACAACAATAAATGTTTTATCATCTAAGTAATTTAATAATGATGAAGGCTTATCAAATGCAACTCCTAAATATCTCTTTGCTGATTCCAATTTATTTGAATTTACTAACTCATCGAAATCATCATTATTAAATAAACTCGATATATCCTTGTTTTTAGTTGATTTAAGCTTATTAATGATTAGTGGATCAAAACCTGTTGGTGTTATACATACATTGTTGATTTGATCTAATGATCTTTGTGAAATTGGGTCAAATTCTTTAATCTTATCTAAATGATCCCCAAACAACTCTAATCTAATTGGTAGTTCACTACTAACAGGGTAAATATCAATAATATCTCCACGTCTAGTCCATGTTCCTTCTTGATCTATATTATTAGACTTGATATATCCACATTCACTCAATTTTATAGATAATTTACTAAGGTTTATTTCATCACCTAAATTTAATTTAATACACTTTGATTTAAGATATTCGATTGGTGGCAGATGTGGTTGTAATGATCTTTCTGTCGCTATTATTGCAATGTTCTCATCATCTTTTAATTCCAATATATCGCTTAGTACTTGTAATTGCCCCCAAATGATTTCGGAGGTCACCTCTGTAGTGTCATATGGTGAGACTTCGCTTGTTGGATATAAACATGTCTTAGTCCAACCACAATCTTTTACAAGGGGGTACCATCTAGTAGCATCTTCTAATGTAGGGACAATTACTAATAATCTTTTGGACTCATTTTTAGCAAGCGAAGTAGTGATTAATGCCTTTGCTGTCCGAGAGGCACCTGTTAATATTAATCTTTCTTCTCTATTTGTTCGTTCAATCAACTCAGTTGTTAAATGATGCTTTTCTAAATAATTTGCTATTGACTCTAGAGACACTATTTTTTTTTACTTATTTTTATTGAAATAACAATAACATTTTAATAGTCTTGTTGAGAAGGCTTAATGACCTAGATATTGATTTCGAATCAATTTTAGCTTCTCAACAAATGATACTAATTGTGATTCATTAAGTTCATTCCTAGATAAAACATTAAACTCCTTTTGTAGAAATTCGCGTCCTTGTTTATGATCCCATGATAAATCCCTAAGTATAATGTCGGACTCTTCTATTAAAGTATTAAGATTCCCATTTGATACTTTGAATGGATTCTTGTTATCAGTCTTTTTTAGTAGACTTAGATACTTCACTATATCAGTATAGCTAGTTATTTTATTTCGATTATTGTAACCTAATGTTTTTTCTAGGAAATTTATTTCATCATCTCTAGACCATTTTAGACGTTCAATTTCTGCATCTATCGCTGTTAATTCGCTACTCCAATCATTTGGCTCTTGATTGATATTAATGTCCTCAGCCTTTTCTCTTTTAGGTAATTCAACTTTTTCACTATTAGGAAGTTCAATTCTTAATGGAGTATTGCTTTTATGTTCATTATTAGTATTAATACTTGGCTCATCTTTTGTGACTGCATTTATCCTTTTATTCAGTCTTGATATGGCTTTATCTTCAGCCACTTCTACTGTTGGCCCTTCGGCTAGAGCACTTCCTAAAATTCTGTCATTAATCCAACCAATTACTTGAACAACAGCTTTTTTTTCTGATATGTGGCAAAGCTTTGATTCGATTCTCATAACCCTTTTGACTTAGCACTGAATTGAATAATTAGAGTTAAAATATACCAAACAGTCAATATAAATAGCTCTTTTTCTGTAATTTAATGGATTCAGCATCTCTCAAATCCTTAACCCCCTTACTGGACGGTATTGACAGATGGGTTGAACTAGCTCCTCTTTTGCCGGTTATAGTTTCATTAGAGCTTGTATTATCAGCTGACAACGCAGTGGCTCTTGCATCAATAACTAAGAATCTAAATAATATTAATCTTCAAAAAAAAGCACTCAATATCGGTATATTTATAGCTTTATTATTAAGAATACTTGTAATTCTTACGGCGCAATTTTTCTTAAATTTTTGGCCAGTTAAGCTTATTGGTGGAATTTATTTGATTTCTCTTTCAATTTCAAAGTTTTTATCTTTAAAAAATAATGATTCTGATAAAAACATAGATGTTGACAGTAATAAATCTAATTTTTCATTATTTAAGGTTATTCTTTTATTGTCAATAACTGATTTAGCATTTTCTATAGATAGTATTACCGCAGCCGTAGCAATAAGCGATCAGTTCCTTTTGGTTATTACTGGAGCAATTATTGGAGTTATTGCATTACGTTTCACATCTGGACTATTTATTAAATGGCTGGAAATATATATTAATTTAGAAAAAGCTGGTTATATTGCAGTTGGACTTATTGGAATAAAGTTAATTATTCAATTAGTTTTATACAAATTAGTTATACCTGAATATTTATTCTTCTTGGTAATGTTATTTCTTTTCCTTTGGGGCTTTTCAAAAAAGAATTCATCTATTAATAGTATTTAGACTCCAAGTTTGTCATTAATGCTAAAATTTGTTTGGATTGATAGCGTATAACCGTCTGTTGGCTTTTTGCCTTCTAACTGTGCATATTTGATTATAATAGGATAATCTTTTGTCATGATTTTTAAACCATTTTTTTTATTTATCATTACTATTTCTCCAGGTATAATATGTTTATTTGATTGACTTTTTATATCTTGACTTTCTTTAGATTGATTTTTGTCAAAAGATATAAATACTTCTAAAATCTTTATTCTTTTAGAATTGTAATATGTATATGCATTTGGGTATAAACCCTTAATTTTTTTTATAATCTTTCTTGCTTTTTGATTCCAATCTATTAAATTGTCTTCCTTTGTTATTTGTCTTGCATAACTTGGAGTACCCTTTAATTTTGTCTGGGGAATAGCATTCAATTGATTAAGTCTTGATGATTTGTTTAATCCTTTGGTTAGCTTTATTTTTTCAAGTGATATAAGTAAAAGTTTTGATGACATTATCGATAGTCTATTAGTAAGTATCTCAAGATTATCTGTATCTTTTATAATTGTTGATTCTTGTTCAATAACTGGTCCTGTATCTAAGCCTTCTTCCATTGACATAATACAAACACCTGTCTTGGCATCATCATTAATTATGCTCCACTGAATTGGAGCTGCTCCTCTCCAAGCAGGAAGCAGAGAAGCGTGGCTATTCCAGCATCCAAGATTTGGCTGATCTAATATTTCTTTTGGAAGAATTTGACCAAAAGCTACAACTAGATAAACATCAGCTTTCAAATTTATAAGTATCTCTTTTGTTTTTTGATCTTTACTTATTGAATATGTTGAATAGACAGGAATAGATAGATCTTCAGCAGCTTCTTTCACTGGGGATGGTGACAAACTTTTTCCCCGTCCTCGCTTTTTGTCTGGTTGTGTAACTACAGCTATAACTTCGTGTCCCGCCTTAACAATGCTGTTTAAATTTTCAGCAGCATATTTAGGCGTTCCCCAGAAAACTATCTTCACGCTTCCCCAGTAATTGACATGTTTTCAACCCAAACATGGGGGCTGATACCTTGATGTGTAACTATCTGTTCATTTTCAATTTTTACAATAGTTGATAAGACTTTTAAGATATCTCCAGCAACTGTAGCGGCTTCAATTGATGTCTTTTTTCCCTCATTAACTAACCAGCCATCAAAGGGCAAGGAGAAAGAGCCTTGACTAGCTTTGACTCCAGAATGAATCGCAGATAACTCATCTATCAAAATGTATTCTTTGTTTGTATTTTTAATACTTAGGCTTTCATCTTTATCCAATTCAGATTCACTTTTGCTTACGACTAGCCAATCTGGAGAAACGGATACCTTAGCGCCTAAACCAGCATGCCCTGTAGGTCTAACACCAAATTTCCTTGCGGTTGCCTCTGAGTGAAGTAGTTGAGTCAAAATACCATTTGTGACCAATTGGATATTTTGTGTTGGAGTTCCTTCACCATCAAAACTAAAAGCTCCAACATTTTTAGGATGAAGACCTTCGTCACTTATGTTTAAATTTGCGACTGAAATTTGATTACCTAGTGAGTCTTCGTTCATTAAACTTAGACCATCAATAATAGATCGTGCATTAAACATTGAACTAAATGCACTTATTAGTTGAAGAAAAGCATCAGGAGTAAAACAAACAAGATATTTGTTGGTTTCTATTGATTTATAATCTAAATGACTAATTAACTTATCTGACGTTTCGCTTATACAAGAATCAATATCAAGTTCTTCTAAATTAGAGTTTATTCTTATCCCCCCTGCACTTCGGGGTTTTTTATTTTCTTCCTCAGCCTTGGCATACAAGTATATAGAAGATTGTGATAAATTCATATATCTATTAGCACCTTCACTATTAATATATATTCTCTCCATATAACTTTCATTTAATCCATTATAAGGCACAGAATCTATTGACTTATGAGTATTAATTAATTGTTTTTCAGCGTTTTTTAAAATACTAAGTAATTGATCAATTGTATGAGATTTAGAAATTTCAGGATTAATTTCTGCTAATTCTGATTTAGATAATGAGGAGAACTCAGGAGATTCCTTTTCATTACCAAAAAGGCTAGCTTCAATTGCTCCTTTCATTGCTTTTTTAATGCCTTTACTAGTCAGGTCGGATGTACTAGTAATTCCTACTTGATTGTTTTTATTCCATACTCTTAAGGTCATAGAATTTCTTTGGGAACCTTTTAGTTGTTTTGCATTTCCTTGCTGAACCTGAACAGATATATCTCTACTGGATGATGCACCCATATCCCATTTACTAATAGATAACTCTTCACTGTATTTTTCTAAAAGTTTCTTCAATATAATTGGATCTAACTTACTTATTTTAGGATTAGTTATTGATTCATTCATTTTATCTACCTCCTACTGTTATGGAGTCTACTTTGATATGTGGTTGGCCAACAGTAACATTTACACTTCCACTTACTGACCCACAAAAGCCTGCAGCGAGATCTAAATCATTTGCGCACATTGAAATTCTGGGAAGTATTTCTTTTGCTTCACCAATTAATGTTGCACCTTTAACTGGTTTATCAAGTTTTCCATTTTTTATTAAATAGCCTTCTTCAACAGAGAAGTTAAACTGACCAGTTGGTCCGACACTGCCTCCGCCCATTGATTTACAATAAAGACCATCATCAACACTTTTAATTAATTCTTCTGGAGAATAATTACCTTGCTTAATATATGTATTTCTCATACGACTTGCAGCAGCGAAAGAGAAATTTTGCCTCCTTCCACTTCCTGTTCTTGGATGACCAGTTCTTAGAGAGCCAGCTCTATCCGAAAGAAACTTTTTTAATATCCCATTCTCAATTAATAAAGTGTTTTGAGGTTCCATTCCTTCGTCATCCATTGAGAGTGACCCAAAAGCATGATTCGAAAGTCCTTCATCAACTGCACTTACGGCTTCGTTAGCAATTTGCTTATTTATTGAGTCATGAAATGGAGATGTTCCTCTCTCTAATTGAGTTGTTTCAAGTAGATGACCACAAGCTTCATGGAATATAACTCCACCAAATTTATTAGCGAGAACCACAGGCATTTGCCCAGCTTCAACAAATCCTGCGTAAAGCATATTTTGAGCACTTTCATTTAATTCACAAGAACTTTTTTCTATATCCCAGTTTCTTAAATCGTCAGGATTACCAGAACTTCCATATCTTCTAGCAGAGGTCGATCTGTGTTTATCTTTTTGGGCAATAACATTTATACCAACAGTTTGATGAAGACGGATATCTCTTGAAAATACACCGTCTGAAGCTGCAACAAGAACTTCTTGCCAATTCCTTGAATAACTCGCTCTTCTTACATGAAGATTTTTATTTTTATCTGCTAGTGAGTTTGTGGCTTCTAGCAGTTTAAGAGTGGATTCATTTAGATCTGGCGAGTGACCTAACCAATCATTCTTCTTTGATCCAAAATCCTTTAAATCCTTTAAGCCTTCAAACTTGTCATTATTTCTTGAACCAATTGCGAGGCCTAACATTCCAAGGGCTTGATTTAAGGCAAAGAGAAGTCCTGATTTTGTTAAATCATTTGTGCTTACAAAACCATCTTTTTTTCCAAGAAATACCCTAATACCTGCTCCTATACCAAAAGATGGACTTACATTTGAAATATCATCCTGCTCAGCCAAGAGGGAGATGTTATCCGATTTTTCCAGAAAGACTTCTACTAGGTCCGCTCCAGCGGATTTGCCCAGAGAAAGTAATTCTTCAACTTGAGGTTTTAATTGTTCGTCAAAAGTATGGAACAGTAAATTTTCACTTTCTTTAATTAGTAATGAATTAGTCAATTTTTTTTTTTTTACATTATGGCATTTGATTGGCTTAACTGCGTATTTGAATATTACTAGGACATAATTATTGTTATTAATTATTAACTAATTAATAAAGAAGGAATTTTAGTTAATTAATTAATAGCTTATATTTAATTAGCACCAATCCATTTCTGACCATTTAATCTTTGAAGAACTCGAGAAATTAGTAAAGGTAGTGTAGTCTTCTTCTCGTCAATTAAAAATGATTCAACAATACTTGGATCTGAATTTGACTCAGCTAATAATATAGTTTTATCTGAGGTTATTATGTCTTTGCTAAAACAAAGCCAGAATTTTCTTTGCTCAGACAATTCACAAAAAACCATCCAGCAATTTCCTCCTACAACTGGTCTATTGCCCTCTATTAATTTAATTTCACTTACTAATGATCCTTTATCTTCAATTGATTCCTTTAATCTAGGTATCAGGTGGTTACTTATAAAGTCTTTAAAGGGTTTATCCTCTAGCTTGGGTGGCTTTGCTGGTTTTTTAGAGATTCCAGGTGCATTTTTATTTATTGAAGAGGATATTTCTGGTTTGTCTAATGTATTTGAATCTTTTTTGTCATCAGAAACAGGTTCAATCTTATCTAAAGTATCTGATTGAGACTTAGTTACTTGTTTCCTTGAAGCTATTTCGTTGGTGGGTTCTTGATTTTCCATTTTTTTATTTTAGCAAATTAATATGGTTCGTTGTTAAGATATTATTGATTAAAAATATTGTTTAGATTATCGTTTACCATGCTGAATAATTTTCATCATCCCAGTCACCTACTATTGAGTTAGGTTGATTGATACTTTTATTTTTGACAGATTGATCATCAAAATCCTCATATTCTAAAGAGCCTTCATATTGAGAATCATCAATATTAGATTTTTCGTGATTGAAACTTCTTCTTTCTTTCCTTCCTATTACCCTAAAGCTTGCATTTATTGTTGGTGATGGATCTTTAATGTCTCGCTCTATTAGAGCATTATTATATGGTTGATCTTTATTAAATACAGTCTCCTCGTCTTCACTAACCTCTTCATACTTATCTTCTTCTTTATATCCTAGAGTTGGTTTTTGTGTTATTTGAATTGCCTTTCCAAGTCTTGTTGTTATAAAATAAGAGAGAATAAAACCAGTTCCTGTTGATATTGCAAGATAATTTCCTAAAGTTAAAGATGGTGTGTTCCAAATTAATATTCTTATTTTTGTGTATTCCTTTTGATTACTTACACAGAGAAAGATTATTAATAATAATGTAGATAAGAATGGAGTAGCTTTAATTAAATTACTAAACTTCATTTAATGGGACCACTCCATCTTTTAATATAATTTAAATCCTCCCCAAGTGAATCAAACAATCTAACTACAATAAAATCTATAATATCTTCAATAGTTTTTGGGTTGGTATACCAAGCTGGAATTGGAGGCACAATTGATGCCCCAGCAGTGGCTAGACGTTTTATGTTTTCAATATGGATTAAATTTAATGGTGTTTCCCTTGGAGATATAATTAGTCGCCTATTCTCTTTTAAGTGAACATCGGCACATCTTTCTATTAAATCTAGTGAAAATCCTGATGCTATTCTTCCCAACGTCCCCATAGAACAAGGAACAATCACCATACCCTTTGTCTTATGACTACCACTTGCAATTGATGCTGAATGATCATTCCATCTATAACAAGTTAATTTACCTGATTTAACGTCAAGTTTACTTCTCCAAAATTCTCTTTGGGCATTTGGTTCAACAGGAATATTAATACCACGTTCACTTTTGGCCACTTCATATGAACCTTTACTGAGGATTAAATCTACTGATTGATCATTTTCTAGCAATACCTGTATTGAGCGCTCTGCTATTTGCATAGCTGAGGCTCCAGTAATTGCAATCACAATACTATTCATTTATTCATAGTTATCAGATACAACTTTAGTACTATTTATAGTTTCTGTTTCTGTTTCTGTTTCTGTTTCCTTTACAAGCTCCAAGTCAATTTGATTTTTAAGAATGTCAACTTTTAAAACCCTGACATTGATTTTTTGTGCAAGTTGATAAGTTTTTTTATTCTTTCTACCTACTAAAAGGTTCTGTCTAGATCTATATTCGTACCAATCGTCACCCAAAGTACTTACATGAACTAATCCTTCAGCGGTTATATCGTCTATTTCCGCAAAAAAACCATAACTTTGAACTCCTGTAATAATAGCTGTTACCTCTTGACCTATAATTTTCTGGGCCTCCCTTCCTTGAGCAATTGAAATTATGTTGTTTCTAAATGATTTAGATTTTTTTCTAATTTCATTTAAATCTTGAACTAATCTTAAATTTGAATGCTTATCAATATTTTCCTTTAATTTTGTAGGAAATATCTCCCAGTTGACATCTCTCCAGCTGTCTTTTTTACCTAAATCAACAGTATCTTTACTTCGGCTTGTAGATTTATTTTTACCATCAGATAAAAGTGAGCTTATTATAAACTGATTAAAAATATTCCAGTAATTTAAAGTTGGACAACACCAAGGAGATTCAATATTGTTAGGGGATAATTCATAATTTAAATCCACATTCTCATTTGGAAAAATTTTATTGAGTTTTAAATGAATACCAGGAATCATATGTTTAACAAGTTTATGCAAGATTTTCTTTTCATTACTTGATTCAAATGACCTTATTAATTCAGTAGAGGTTACTGTTCCATCGGCATTAACTATTAATTTTTTGTCTAATGCTAAAGCTGATTTAGTTAATTCATTTATAGATGATTGATCAATTTCTTCGTATTGTTTATAAATAAATGGTAATTTATAACCTATTAAATGTCTAGAAAGTATATTATTTGAAAGTCTAATATAAACATCTATCAGTGATTGTGAATCACAACTATCATAGGTTTTAGACCATCCATGAAAGTCCCTTCCAGGAATAGTTTTTACTAATTCGCCTAATCTTTCCAAATTAGGAATATACTCATCTAATTTTATAGATATACAGTTGTTATTAGTGATTATTTTTGCTGAATGTAAAAGAGTATAAACGACTTCTAAATTGTCTTTAATGCCTTTGAGAGAAATTGGGATTGACTTAGATGTAGATTTTCTATTGTTTATAGCTTTCAGGTGTTTAGGTAAAATAATTTTTACAGGTTTAATAATACTGAGTGTAAATTTCCAATCATTTATATTTCCATCGGCACTTATATCTATCATTAATGAAATTGCTTCACATTTTTCATTTATTTTAAATTGAGATGCTGATCTCAGTGATTCATTAAGGAACTCTAGCCAGTTGTTTCCTAAACAAATTATTTCTCCTTTGTCTTTAAGATATTTATCTAGTTTCCCACCTAAATTTAATCTTTCTGAAATAGTAGGTACATGAATCCATATTCTATTCCCACCTTCATAGGGTTCTGCATATAATCCAGGAAGGGATGGAGAATTGCTAGATTCCCAACTTTCAAATAATAATGAGGGTTGAGCCGTTAAATCTTCTCTTCCTTTTGAAGTGATTTTCTTGGGAGCAACTTTGGGTGGTACATAACTTCTAGATATATTATTTTTGGAAAGTAGTAACTCAATATCTCCTTCAACTCCTGCACTTAGTGATAATTCTCTTACTATTGAACCTTGAGCATTAAATTGTGCAATTGGATATTTAGTAATCTTTATTTCATAAATTAAATCTTTATCTGGATATTTTTTATTACTTTTGTTTGCATTATCAAGTTCAATTGTTATTGGTATTCTGTCATCTAAAGGGAAAGCCTTTAATGCTCCAGATAATTTGTCTGGCTCTACCTTAGCCAGCAATGTTTCATTATATCTTTGAAGAACACATTGTATCTTTCCTTCAGGTGCTCTTCTTTTAACTCCTTGCTTTGTGATTAAAACAATTACAAAATCGCCATGCCAGGCATTATTCAAATTAGCTTCTCTGATATAAATATCTTCACCTTGATCTTCTCTAACAACAAAACAATAACCTTTACTACTACAACGCACCCTACCTTGCAAAAAATCAATTTCATTATTTAGCGTCAGTTTATCGTCAATAATATTTTGAACTATACCAAGTTTTGTAAGCGCTTTGATTACTATATTTAAGCTATCTTTATCAAATTTTTTAGTGATTTTTAAGGCTTTCTCAAGCTTGTCAACATCTAATCCATCCTCATGATCTAGACTTTCTAGTATTTTTAGAACTGATGTCATAATGAAGGGGCAAATTAATTTAATTTCATTGATTTGAGTCTTAAAAAAAAAGACTATAAATTTAAAAAAAATTTTAGTTTATAATCTATCATTAGCTGCATCTTTTTTGATCTCGACTAAGAGGTTAATACCTATAATTAAGAATACCAATCCTGAAAGTAGTTTAAGTAAATAGGCAGGAATGAGATTAGCAATAGACCCACCTGCCAAAGCTCCTAAAAGCGTAGCTGATATGAGAGCTAATGACGAGCCAATAAATACTGCTAATGGTTTATTAGTTGTACTACTTAGAGTTATAGTTGTTAATTGAGTTTTGTCGCCCATTTCAGCTAGAAATACCGTGACAAATGTTGTGAAAATAAGGGTAAGAATCATTAACTTAGCTCAAGTTCTTAATTTGTATAAAGTCAATAAAACCCTGTATTACTAGGTATAAGCCTAAACTTAACATAACTATTCCCGACAGTACTGTAAACCTTTGCCTTGGTAGGTTATTAGCAATCCATCTACCTATTAGAACTCCTAAAAGGCTTGTAGAAATAAGTGCTAGTGCAGCTCCAATGAAAACTATAAGTGGTCTACCAGACTGAGCAGAAAGAATTAATGTTGCAAGTTGTGTCTTGTCTCCTAACTCAGCAAGAAAAATTGTACTGAAAGATGTAATTAATATACTTAAAAAAGGATTAGAATCCTTTGGATCACTTTGTTCTATTTTAGAATTTGAATTAGATTTACCCATTATTTACTTTAAAGAGATTTTATTTTTTTTATTTGTATTCAACAAAATATTATTATGAATACACTATAGATGAACAAGTTAAAATTGAAAATACCTATTTTTCTATAGATTATATCCATATTTAAGAAGATCTATAATTAAATCATTTCATACCTATAAAGTCTTTTTTTAGCATTTTAAGAGAACCAGGATCTAGGCATTAAAAACAAGCAGGAAATTATTGAACATCAAAATTTTTTAAATAATGGCTGGGATTGCCAGTTGTTTAGTAGGATAAAAAAAATTTTTTAAACAACATGGGAAACCTATTGCCTTTAGTAGCAGTTTTTCTTGCAGGACCAGCAATCATTGCATTGATTTTCTACAGAAGAGGTGTTTAAAGGCTAAGCGGCCTTTCCGAGTGCAAGTTTTGCGAAAGTAAGAATTTTTTTTGCAAATACCTTTTGTGCTTCATTAAGATTATCTGAAGATGATGATAGGTCTGAACTAAAACACTCACCTTTTGAGTTAGTGATTAAAATATTTTTATTGTCAATTAATTGGCAATCGTAATGACGGTCGTACAATTTTAAACTGACAATTTCTTTATGATTTTTAATATCTAATATATTTAATTGCATTGAGTTTACTTTTTTCCATCTATTGATCTCAATATAAAAGGCAATATCTATTAGATCATTTTTCTTTATTTCAAGAGTTGTATTCCACTTTAATGCCTCTATTGTGGAAGTTCCATCATTAAGAGTCATTCTCAAATGTCCACCATTTAGTTTACTTATATCTAAAACCATACACTTTCTTGTCCAAAAAATTGGCTTAGGATTCATAACTCCAAAAGGACCTATCAATAGTAATTGACAGTAAAAATTATAAGTAATATCTTTAAAACTAATAGATGCATCTGGTTTAATTGACTTTTCTAGATTTATATTTTTAAATTCCCGATAAGCTATTTTATTTAGCCTATCTCTAAGATGATGTATATTTTCTTTCTTAATCGAAAAACCTGCAGCAGCCGAATGACCTCCATGTGCTATTAGAAGATCATCACATTCAGCTAACGCCTGATTTACCTTTAATTTGTTATTTGATCTAATAGATCCTCTGAAATTACCATCATTTGCTTCTGCAAGTAGAGCGGTAGGTAAATTAAATTTGTCAACCATTCTAGCGGCTACTATTCCTATTATTCCCGGGTGCCATTCACTCTTCGTTAGGACTAGAAATTTTCTATCACTTCTATATTCACTTACTGCTATTTGCAGAGCCTCTTCTTCAACTAAGGAAGTTAATCTTTTTCTTTCTTTATTCATAGCAAAACAATCTTTTGTAAGTTTAACTACAGATTCATTCGTATCATTTGTAAAGAGATCAATAATAAGTTTTGGATTACCAATTCTACCGACAGCATTTATTAATGGAGCAATCTTATAACCTATATCATCTGGTGTTATATCAGTATTTTCAATAGATAGCTTCTTTATAATAGATTTTACTCCTTTATTATTGGTTCTATTTATTTGTGGTAAACACTCTTTAAGCCATTTCCTGTTAGCTCCCTTAAGAGGAGCCATATCCGCAATTGTTCCAATACAAAAAAATACATTTGCGGAAGTATCATTAATATCATGATTTATCTTTTTACATATATTCCTTGCCAATAGATATGCAATACCAACACCTGCCAAATATTTATACGGTGAGTTAATTGGAGTTCTTTCTGGATGTATAAGAGAAAAGATATCCATTGTTTTTTCAGGTATTTTGTGATGATCTGTGATAATTAAATCAATTCCAAGTTCATTAGATTTTTTTATTGCTTCAAATGCTGATATCCCATTATCTACGGTTATAATCAGCTTTATTTGTTGATTATTTACTTGATTTATCATGTTTTTATTAAGGCCATAACCCTCATCTTGTCTTGATGGTATAAATGGCTTAACTATTGCCCCAAGTGTAGTTAATAATTCAACTAAAAGTACTGTGCTTGTAATACCATCTGCATCATAGTCACCACATATCGCAATTTTTTGTTTATTAACGCAAGCTTGAATTATTCTTTGAGTCGCTTTTCCTAAGTCATCAAAATGGAACTCGGGATTTGGAAGATCAGATGGAGTTATATATTCGTCAAATTCATTATTTAAATCGATCCCTCTTCTAATTAAGACAGCTTGTAGAATGTGATTTAAATTAATATTAGTAAACTCATTTTCATTTATTGGCTTAGGTAATATCCATCTATTGAGCATCTCATTATCTATTTCCAAAAGCTTATCCTTGATTGATTATTTACTAATCAGAATTATATTTGTTTTATACTAAAAAAACATGCATAAACTAGAAGCAGTATTTTGGGATGTGGATGGAACGATAGCCGACACAGAATTATGTGGGCATAGAGTAGCTTTTAATTTGGCCTTTAAGGATTTTGATTTGGATTGGAAGTGGAATGAATGCCAATATTTGGATTTGCTAAAAATATCAGGGGGATTTAACCGGATAATCCATTATCGAAACAAAATAGGCAGTGAGCTTAGTGAGAGCCAATGTTCCGAAATTCAATCGAGAAAGCGTTTTCATTACAAGCAATTAATTGAATCTGGGAAAATTGAAGTAAGAGAAGGTGTTCTGAGGCTTATTAATGAACTTTATAAATTTGACATAATGCAATTCATTGTTACGACCAGTGGTAGAGATTCCCTGATACCCTTTTTAAAAACTTCATTGAGTTCGCAACTAAATTATTTTTCTGGATTTATTACTTATGAAGATGTAAGTAAGCACAAGCCTTTTCCTGATGCATATGAGCGGGCACTTAAATTAAGTAAGAAATCACAATATAATTGCCTTGCTATTGAGGACTCTATGAATGGAGTTGAGGCTGCTAAGGCGGCAAATCTTAATTGCCTTTTAATTTTGCCCCCTTGGGCTGATTCTCAACAAAAGGTTACGAAAAAAGCCAATGCTTGTTTGAATAGCCTTGGTGATTTTGATAATCCATCGAAGCTAATTTATGGTAAAAAGTTGATTAGTAATAATGTTGATTTCGATTATTTGGAAAATATTATAAATTGAAAATGCAGAAAACTAAATTCAGTGAATTACTAGATTCACTTGTCATTATCTTCAATCCAATTATCTCTGACACATGGGGTAAGAGGAGTGTATTATTACTTTCGTTACTCTTAGGTTTTTATTTTACCAATAGTTTTCTTTCTTTTTTATTAGATAAATCCTTTAATACAATATTTCTAGCAATTATAATATTATTGATTATGGAGTTAGTAATTAGATCTTATCTGATATCTAAAACTTCAATACCCGTAACAATAATAAATAATATTAGAATTGGCTCTACTTATGCTCTAATTCTTGAAGCCTATAAGCTTGGTTCTTAATTATCCTCAATCAGATTCATCTTCTGAAGTCTCATTCATTGGATAAACAAATCCCTGAGCCCTTCCAGTAAGTACAGACTTTCCTATTGATAAGGCCTTTTCTGCTGAAATAGCAGCTTTACCTTTCCATGTTGCAAGTCTTTGATTTCTCTTCCCTTTAGAGGTTTTTTTCTTGGGTACCGCCATTTTTGCTGAACAGTTACAGACCTTTTATTTTATAACGTCAAGTACCAATTTAACAAAAATAATTTAAGGAAAAACTAACTTCTTGTCTCTTTTTCTATATAAACTCAAGTTCGATATCATTTTTACTATAGTTAGTATATAAATTCATCTGAATTAGTTGATTTAATTATCAAATGAGTAAAAGTTATAGTCAATTATTAAAGGATATTCAAAGTGGTGAAATTATTTCAATTATTTTAATTCCAAATAGAAGAGAAGTCATTGTTGAATTAATTAATGGGCAGAAAAAAATAATTCCAATATTTTATAATGATCAGAAAATACTTCGTGTATCAGAAGAATATAATGTTCCTCTTACTGTAAGAGATATTAGGTCAGATCAAAGATTGGCCAGCATCATCACAGGTTTTGGCCTTACATTGATATTTGTTTTTTCTCTTGCATTTGTAATTAGAAGATCATCCAAGTTATTAAACAATCTGCAGAATTTTTCAGGTCGCACATCTCAAGTAAATGAAGAGGATATTAGAAAATATACATTCGATGATGTGGCTGGATTAAACGAAGAAACGGATGAATTAAAGGAAATAGTAACTTTTTTAAAGAATCCACAGACATTGATAGATCTTGGAGCTAAAACGCCCAAGGGTGTTTTGTTAGTTGGTCCACCTGGAACCGGTAAGACTTTACTTGCTCGCTCAATTGCAGGAGAAGCTGATGTTCCTTTTTTTTCTATTTCTGCTTCAGAATTTGTTGAAATGTTCGTAGGTGTTGGAGCTGGACGTGTTCGCGACTTATTTAAAAGTGCAAAATCAAAGTCACCTTGCATTGTCTTCATAGATGAAATTGACTCTATTGGACGACAAAGGGGAGCCGGAATAGGCGGTGGCAACGATGAGAGAGAGCAAACACTAAATCAGCTCCTAACCGAGATGGATGGATTCGAAGCTAATAATGGTGTCATAGTAATTGCGGCTACTAATAGACCCGATATTCTTGATCGAGCGTTAACTAGGCCTGGTAGATTTGACCGTCGTATTGACATATCCCTACCTGATCGAAAAGCTAGACACAAAATTTTATCTGTGCATGCAAGGACAAAACCCTTATGCGATACGGTTAATCTTCAAGACTGGGCTACTAAGACGCCTGGTTTTTCTGGTGCAGATTTGCAAAACCTTTTGAATGAGGCTGCAATCTATGCTGCTAGAAATAATAAGTCAGTCATTAGCACTATTGAACTAGAAAACGCTCTTGAAAAAACACGATTTGGCATATTGTCTAAGCCGCTTTCAGATCAGACAAAAAAAAGACAAATTGCTTATCAAATTATTGGTAAAACAATTGTTGCTTTATTGATTCCGACGCAAGATAAATTAGAAAAAATCTCTTTATTTAAGTCTCTTGGAGATCTTTCTGGAATGACTTATTTCACTCCAGATGAAGAGACCATAGACAGTGGACTTTTAACCCGTAACTACATTTACAATAAAATTGTTATTTCACTTGGTTCTAGAGCTGCTGAGACTATTGTTTTTGGTACTAATGAAGTTACTCAAGGATCACAAAAGGATCTAGAAAATGTATATTTTTGGGCAAATCAAATGGTTACAAAATTTGGTTTCTCTGATCTTGGACCAATTGCATATGATTCAGAAAAAGATTCGATTTTTCTTGGAAAAGATATTATGAAAAATAGAACAGAATATTCTCAGAAGACGAGCATGGAGATTGATAAGCAAATAATTTCAATAGCAAATAAGGCTCTTAATCATGCAATATTCCTTCTTTCAGATAAAGTTTCCTTAATGGATAATCTTGTTGATGAATTAATAGTTAAGGAAACTCTTGAATCTGATTATGTTATTGATTCACTTAATTCGTTCTTATCTACCAATTAAGTAAAACTTTATTTTAACTTTTATAGTGCTGAGAAATATTCCTTACTACCTTTAGGATCTTCTTTCATGGTTTTGTCACCAGGCGTCCATCCAGCTGGACATACTTCATCAGGGTGGGATTCAACGTATTGATATGCTTGTAATACTCTTAGAGTTTCGTCTATATTACGTCCAACAGGTGCTTTATTTATCGTTGAGTGCATAATTATTCCACTTGGATTAATTATAAATAAACCTCTATCAGCTTCACCATCCTCGTTTAGAACATTATAAGCCTGGCAAATTTCACGTTTTAGGTCTGATACTAAAGGATAGTTAATATCTCCAATTCCTCCCTCATTTCTTGGTGTTTGAATCCAAGCTAGATGAGAGAATTTACTATCTACTGAAACACCTAAAACTTCTGTGTTTTTGCTACTGAAATCGGTATATCTGTCACTGAAAGCCGTGATTTCAGTGGGGCAAACAAATGTGAAGTCTAATGGATAGAAAAATAGAATCACATACTTTCCTCTGTACTGAGACAGTGTTATGTCCTTAAATTCTTGATCAACTACTGCTGTAGTAGCAAAATCGGGTGCTTGCATTCCTACCCTTAGGCACTCGTTTGTCGTCATGGAATTTGTTGCGTATTTTGAATGGTTTGGAGAGTAAAGAACTTCCCCTATTCCTCTGTATAATTTATCATGTAAAGTTCAAAGGGACTTTTACTCTTTCTATCTAAGCAAGCATAATCAATAAAAATGAATGATTCAATAAGTTGGGACCCTTCACTTGTGAAAAAATTTAGTTCTTCAAATCATTATAAGCTATTAAATCAGTTGAGAAATGAAGTTAAAAAGTATCCTCTAAATAACAAGAAAAATTCAATATCTATTCAGCCAAAGGATTTTATTGACAAAAAAAATAAATCAAATGTACCACCGATACAGAATAGTTCCTTTTCTAAAGGTTCTAATCAAAACAAACAAGTCAATAGTAATAAATCAACTGTAAGTTTTAATAATGCCAAAAATTTTTCTATATACAATCAAACAAAAAATAATAATATTGGTAGTCAAAATGATAGCTCATTCAACGATCTATTAAAATCAAACGTGGACTCATGCTTTACAACATTCAACGAACGTCTTGATAATGTAGAGATGAAATAATGTCTACCTTAAAGTATTTAAATCTTATATACGGAAGAAAAATAGTAACAGAAAAATAAAACGTAAAAAAGCTCTAATTTCATTTAATTATCAATAATATTCATCTGGGCTTTATTTTTATTAGATAATGTCAGTGGAGAGACTTGAACTCTCGACCTCAGCGTTATGAATGCTGTGCTCTAACCGGCTGAGCTACACTGACAAACAGATACCTAAAAATTAACAGAGTAACAGATAATTATTCAAGATACTATCCTTGAATAAGATCAATCATAACTGAAATGAAAAAGGTATGTATGTAAGCATGATAATTGAGGATGGTCTTCTTCGGAAGAAATCTTGAGATCTATATTTATTTGAGGTCATTGAATAAAGCTTACTAGCGACTAAACTGCTTAACTATAAAAAATGAATGCCACTCTCCTAAACTAGTAGCTAAAGAGACTTGATTCCATTGATTAAAATTTTCAAAAGTCGTAGCTAAAGCAACTTCAATTTATGAATGTAGTTTAGAGTCGGGTAGGTTTTAGAAATTAAATTAAGTAGAAAAACTTATAATGCTGCTTAACCTTGTTAAGCAAAGACAAAGAGATAATTAAAAAAAATTAATTTGATTTACTGCTGTAGTAAATATAAAAAATATAGCACTTCTGAACTTAATGAGTAGTGATTACTTAAACGCATACCAGTCTATGGTGGAAGACCCCATTAAGATTTCATATACTAAGATTTCGAAAGTTTCCTATCTTTTAAAATTAAAGGCTCAGTGTAATTCAATATCTGACCTAGATAGAAAGCACAAAGCCTGGGGAGGGGGGGAATAATCAAAAACGTGATTGCATTTATCAACCATTGAAATAACTTAATTTTAGTTTTTTCATTAATCTCCTTTTCTATTTCTCTGTTGAATTATGATTAATCAATTCACTTAGCTTTAGTTACATAAATTGCTATCAAAATCCTTAGGCTGATAGGAATATAATGAATCTTTTCCAACAGTAAGTTTTATCATCCTAAATTATTTAAGGGTTTATCCGCTCCTCTTTCCATTCTTTTGCAAGTAGCCATCTTCTACTTATATCAATAGTTTATGAAGAAATAATTGATCAACTTGAGTTATGTCAATCTTTAATACAGCAAATTTGTTTGATAACTCTTTATTTGATATGACAGAAAAATCCTTTATTTGGTTAAAAACAAAATAATCTCCTGGAACTGTCCAACTCCACATTGATCTATATTGTTCACTTAGTTTTTGCCAACATAGAAGTTCTTTTTTATCTGATGCAAATCTTTAAGTTACGCTAAACCTTAATTGACATTTACATTTTGAAAAAAGCAAATATTTTTCTACATTATTATTCAAATTTAGATTTAAGAATTAAATAAATTGCCAAGGAAAAATGATTTACTAGGAAATTAACTATTATTTTGTCTCTTCGTCTTCATTACCAATTCTAATTTCGACGCCTACAAAAGTTGCAAATAAAACTATGAACAAGCCAATTATCGTTTTCCATAGATCCATATGAGTTAGGTGTTCAGGGGATTGAAAGAAATCTGGAATCATATGTCAATAATACATCTATTTTTCTTCTTCCCAATCCTCTTCAGCCTTATCAAGAAGATCTTCGACAGTATTATCAAATGTTTCAGCGACTGACCTCAGCATTTTTGAAATAGTCTCATCTGGGCAAGCTAGATCTTTTTGTATACCTTCAGCACAATCTTTAATTTCATCCCATGCGTCTACTAGGACTTGAGAATCTACTGGCTTCCAATCTTCTGTCATAGATATTATCTCCATTAATGATCATTAATGGAATATTTACTGAACATTCAAATCCTAGCTTTTCCTTAGCGAATGACTGTCTTGATTTCTATATTTAAATCAAACATGCTGACTCAAATGCTATTTTCCATATGAAATGAACAATTCTTCAGGAGAAATTCAGCTACTTTTCGCCAAAACATAGAGATCAATGGATAAGACTCCGCAAATGCAACAAGCGTTAGCAAGACTTGAGGCAACCCTTTCAAGAAGGGAGACACAAAAGGTGACGGAGAAGTCTCTTAAAAGGCGATAGGCTTGTGTCAAGAAGTTTCAAACTTTAAATTCTTATTTACGTATCTTGAAAACCATCTATAAATATATATAGAGATTGGATTTTTATCATGCTATTGCCAAAGCCAGTTAGACCTGTTGATTCTGAAAAGAAAGGAAAAGACAGTTAGTTTTAAGGATGTCAATTTAATTAATTATTATCTTTATTAATTTCCTCTTTTTGTTATTAAAAGAACAAAGGTATTAAAATATACCTTTGTTTTTTTTTTATATCTTATAAATCAACATAAGTCTTAAGCTTTATCTTGCTTATATTTTGATAACTAGTTAATAGAAATATAAGTAATAAAAATCAACAAAAGAATTAATAAAACCATTCATTTATTTATGTATCACAATCATAACTATTGACATCATGAAAATCTAGGGCAAATTTGTTCGTGTGTTGTCACTATTAATTTTTTCGCTAATTATCTGTAATTTCTCTAGGAAAAAATCAATTTTTTCATTTTATCTATGAAAACTGCCTCTAAAGAACTTCAAAAGCTTAGATCTATGGCTGAGACGTCATTGAATAAAACTGCCGAACTACAGCAAGTTTTGGCTCAAATTGAAGCTACTCTTTCAAGAGCTGAACTCCAAAAAGTTATAGAAAAGACAAATAAAAGCTAAAAATAGAAAATCGTATCATTAAATGCAGATTCCTATATCGATCATGGTTAAAAAAGATTAGCTCTTATTCTATTATGCTTCTACCTAAGCCTGTTCGTCCAGTAAATAATAACGAAAAAAATAAAAAATAAATTATAAAGTAATTAAGAATTTGCTGGATTACGATACATTCATATCATTGCTGAGGATATAATCTAGCCACCTTTTTAATCTGCCTTTCAATTTGGCGATTTTTGTATTTGCGATTCGTTGCAAATGTGAAAAGTATACCTGGGATTATCCAAATACTTGCAATTACAAAAGTTATTAAGACCTGATTTTTAAAAACTGTCTCTATCATTTTCTTACAACTATAAGAACACATACATATAAATGCGTGTTTTCTCTGTTCGGTATTATCTACTCTCTATTATTGACTAGTAGCGTGAGTTATAAATCATTTTACTTGTTGTTTTTTAAATTGCTCATGACTCATACCACACCAATTATCAAGCGATACTTTAGGATATTAATATTTGATTAATGTCTTTACAAACCATAAGAAGTTAAAATTAATTTATTATAAAGTCATTTGTATTTTTTGCTACCTATCAAATAAAAGTAGTATGTTAATTTAAAAATGATCGGTAATATGCGTGAACATTTACCGATTTGTAGCTTATTTAATTCTATCGTAGTTTATAAATACAGTATAAAAAGACATAGAAGTTCGGAATGCACTACTAATTTCATTCAGTTTAAATAATTAGCTTAGCCATAATAAGTTCACATTAGTTTTTATTATGTTTAAGAATTTTATAAAGTTCATTAATTCAAATTTTAAATTATTTTTGATAAGATTTACCGAAAATAAAGATTATATTCAAGGTATGTTTTATACAAACAAAAGTAAAATAGGTAAAAGATATCCTACAACTTTAGAAATCCAATCAGCTGAATCAATTAAAACAATTTCAACAGATGATTTTGATATTCATGATTTAGATAATACAGACGATAATATTTTGGTAAAGGAAGTTCAGTTAACATCTGAATAATAGTTAGATTTATAAACTTCTTTTTAAAAATAGGACATCAAATTAATTCCTTTAGAAAATCCACTTCATAACCTGCCAAGATGTTGAGCTTTTTATAAGCAAATATATTAATTTTTTTAATTAAAGGGCAAGAATCCATGAGTTTAATGACTTATAAAATAATGGGCCACTAGAGAAAGCAAAATACCTGTCCAGAGACCCTTAATCCAACTTAGTACTAGCATTTGATAATTGCTCAATCGAAAATGGTTCTGAATAGCAAGTGCAGCTCTTTTTTCCAAACCTATAAGTGAATATGGAGGTTTTTTATCGATGTTAAATAATTTTCTTTTCATTGACATCTGATAGATTTTTAATTTTAGATCACTTTTAAATATTGGTAATGGAGTTTTTAAAAATATAAACATTCATTATTAAAATTTGGTAATACTGAATAATCCGAATGGTTGTAAACCGAACAAGCTTTATACACACTTCAGTTCTCAATCCCCAATAATTAACTAACTATTCGAAATCAATGGTTATTTAAAGTCAGATTATATCTGAAGCTTTATCTAAACATGTACTTCAAATTAATTCCAATCATTCCTGAGTACCTTACTTACTCATATAAATATGAACCTAATCAATCAAGAAGATTTAAATCAAAAGGATGAACGCATAACATATTTATTAGCTGAACTAGACTCAACTCTCGACCTTTATTATGAGAAGTCAATTGATGCCGAACGTGTTTCCAATGATCACTAAATCATTCTCTAAGGATTAGATTCAACTAAATCATATACAAAGCTAATATCAGAGATTACTTTTATTAAAAAAATCATCTTGAAATTTTCTGATTTGTTGTTAAATTAATCATAAAATTAGTTAGTTTTTAACTTCTAAATCATTCTCGCTCATCATTTGATTTACCCTCTCACTTAAAACCTTCTTTATTTATTTTCTAAAATGACATGCAACTGCGAGCACTGCTTAGAAATTAAAAAACAGCTTGATAGGGCTTCGCAAAGACAAGCCAATTTATTTAATGCTAGGACTTCAAAATTAAATATTAGGTATTAATTTATTGTTTGTATGGAATTACTGGGATTTTTATTCTTTGTTGTTTATTTTGTTCGGTTGATTTTTCTTCTATCAACAAAGATTCATTCTCGTTTGTTCTGTTAGTTTCTTTATCCCTCCCTGCCTCAAGATTAACAAAAAAGAAATATATAGCTATTAACAGTAAATAGGGTAAAAGATTTTTTATATTCTTTATGCTCTCTGTTATGTACTTCATCCTTTAACGAATTAAATATTTACGATGTTAATATAGTTCGTTAATTGTTTTTATGCAAAGCTTTAGTATTTTGTTTGAGCTTATTACATACAGCAAATATTTACTTTAACTATAAGGATTGAATCACTCTCTTACGGTTACTAACACCGCGAAATACTATTCATTTTGATATGATTTAACTTTCTTGAGAGTTGAAAATGAAGTCAGAAAAGATTGAAGCAGCAGAGAAGCGTATAAGAGAGTTGCAGCTTTTAATTAAATCTTGGTCTAAAAAGTAACTCACGCTTGAGAGTGGTTCTAGCTAAGTTAATATTAGTAATTGGATTAAAATGCTCCCTTTAGCTACCGCTTTGTTTTTTCCAGATTATGGAAGTTCAGGAGTTCCATGGGATTTAGTCCTCTTGCATTTTTATTTCTTCGCAATATTCATACCTTTTTTAGTTATTTTCAATGCTGCCAGAAGTTCAGACCGTGAAAATCCAAATAGAATAAAAGATGAAAGTAGTAGATATCCAGATTTACATCCTCGCGCATAAATGATCAAATGATCTTATTTATATAAAGAACATCATAGTTCTTTTCAATACTTTCAATTGCATTTATCCATTCTTTAAACTCACTTTCTAGAGCTTTTTTGTCTTTGCCTTCTAGTTTAGAAATTCTCTTAAGTGCAGAGTTAATTGTGACTTCACAACTTCCTAGAATGTTTGTGTTTGACATCTGAACTAATCAGTTATTTTTATCTTATTATCTCTACTATCATCTGTTAATTAGTAAATCCCGTATAAGTTAAAAACAACTATGAAATCAATCTCATTATATGTATACACATACATTAATCAAAATTTATTCAATTATTTTGAATTTTTTTTACGTAAACTAGTCAAATTCTGAATTCTGTAATAAATGAAACTGAAAAATAGTATTACATGATCTAAGTTTTTATATAAATCTTCATTTATTCTATGTCTGCTAGGCAATCTGGAGCTTTAAACGCAGTAGAAGTAATGCTAAACGCATCACTTAAACGACTGAATAATTTGAATGGTGAAAACAGGGAAGCTCTGTATGATGAATACAAAGAATGGTTAGAGGTTGATGATGATAATGTAATAAATGATGGCGTTTTATATTGTAATTATCTTGGATAATGACTTTCTACTTGCTTAATAAGTTTAATTGTAAACATGCAGAATAACAAACGATCCCACTGGCAACGGATAAATTCAAACTTCTAACTCCTCCTGTCTTTAATTGATTCTCACCTCCTGGCATAGGTATTCCTGCGACAATTTCACACTTATTAATTACACTTTCGGGCAAACCTGTATCCTCTCGTCCAAATAAAAGTATATCTGTATCTTTATAAATAATATTTGAAATTAAATTATTACTTTTTTTTGTAAGAGCTATAATTCTTGAGTTTTTAAATGAATTTTTATATTGTTCAAACGATTCATATAAATGTACATCAACGTGTGGCCAATAATCTAAACCTGCTCTTTTTAAATATTTATCTTCGAAGCTAAATCCAGTTGGCTTAATAATATCTAATGACATATTAAAGGCTAAACATGACCTACCAATTGTTCCAGTATTCTGTGGAATTCTTGGTTCAAATAATGCGACACGAGGTCTTGGACGATTTGATGAATTCATGGGATGAGCTCGCCAATTTGATCTAAATCAATTGCAATGCCATTGATAGCAAGCAACTTTTTTTTTGAACGACAACTAAGCAATGAGGTTAGCGTGCTATGACGTTCACGAAATAAATGTCCTATTGGTGTGGCAGGAACAATTCCCCAACCAACCTCCTCTGAAACAACAACAATTAGCAAATTATCATCTGTAAAACAATTAAGTAATTTATCTTGGAATATTTCCCATTGATCATCGTCATCTCCTAGGTGATGCTCTACTAAGCCACCTATTGAATCTATTAATATAGATTCATTTCCACTGATCGATTCAATTGCTTTGCAGATGTCCTTAGGATGCTCAATTAACTTCCATCGATCAGGTCTTCTCTTCCTGTGGAGATCAATCCTTTTTTGCCAATCTGGATCATTTGGTCTTGGTTTTGATGTTGCTATATAAGTGACGGATTGTTGTTTCTTGATTAAAAATTCTGCCAATTGACTTTTTCCACTTCTTGTCGGTCCTGTAATTGATATAAGTCCTTTATAGTTTTTTCCTAATGGTGTAATCATATGTTGAGCAATTGGATTATCTATTAATAGTATTTTTTTATATTATATCGATATAGGCAAAAATTAAAGTTGACATCGAAATGTATAATAGATATTCAATATATTTAGTTTTTAATTTTTTAGAACTTATAAATGTATAAAATTTCAAGCTTAGTTATTATATTTGGAGCTTTTCTATTAATTTTATCAATTATAAACATTGCTACTACTAATCAAGTAAATCCAAGCCTAGTAAGAGCAGAGACTATATCTGGAATTTCTTCTATAGCATTAATAACTATAGGTTATCTCTGGACCGAAATTAATCCTAAACAACCTTCAAAAGCAAAGTTGAATGGAAAAGAAGGTTTTGAACTTTGCAATGAATTATCAGAAGATCAAAGAAATGAATTAGCATGGGGAAGCAAGCAAATACTAACTGCAACAGCGGCAAGTACAATATTAATATATTGGGATAATAGAGTTATACTTAGAAGAGGCTTAATATCAAATAATAAATTTAAACCTGGAGAAATATGTAATAGAGCTATTGATCAAAAAAGACTTATTTCGTTAGTAAATACAGAGTTATTTCCAGGGAGAGAAGAATTTGATGACGTTTTAACTGATTTACCTGCAGTGATCGTTTATCCTCTCTCTAATAGGGGCCTAACTATAGTTGGAGGCTGGTCAAAGAGATCATTTACAAATTCAGATGAGAAATGGATTTCAGGATGGTCTGATAAGTTATACGTTCTACTTAGTAAGTAGAAATTTAATCGTTGTTTCAACCTGTTTCTCATTCGATGTGAATACTAATTTATTATCATTCTTGAACCATTTAGCAAAGTCAGATTTTATTTCTACTTGATATTCCTCTACACCTTCAGAATTATTTATTTTTCTATTAAATCTAGTATTATCTATTTGAAGTAGGTTGGAGTCGATATTATAAAATCCTTTAGATGCATTTATCTTGGTATTTTCAAAATTTATATCAAGTGGATTGTTTATATCTATAACTGAAGTATTTAAATCCCAATTAAATGAATTAGTGCTAATATTGTAATCTGAATCTTTAAGGAACGATATGTTTACATTATTAAAAACTCTAATATTATTTGATAAATTATTTAGGGTTGCATTGCCAGATTCAACTTGAAAGTCTATTCCATTTTCATTCATTATTTCAATTGAACTTTCGTATATTTCTATATCGTTAATGGTTGGATCAATTATGGCTTTTGGACTAGTAATTTTTACACTAGTTTCTTTGTTTGGATTTTCTTGAAGTAGTTCAAAATCATTAATATAGCTTTTGTTATCAACCTGTGCAGTTGATTTATTAGATTTCTGACATCCTAATAGTGGAAATATAGTGAGTATAAATAGTAAATAGATATTGAAAGATTTCACTATATAGCCTCCTCATTAAATTCAATCTTATCCATTACAGGAGTTGGATCCTGTAATCCATTATTAGGATCTAATAAACCCCATTGAAGTGAATCTTTAAAATTTATATTTGAAGTATCAATATTAAGTTGTTTTAATATTCTATTACTTAAATTTGGTACAATCGGATTAAGTAATATTCCAATAATCCGGCATGATTCGAGAACAGAATAAATATCAAGAGCTACAACATTTTTATTAGAAATATCCTTAATTAGTTTCCATGGTGCTCGATCATTTAAATAAAGATTTGCACTATTGGCTAAATCAATTATTGCATTAGCTGAGCTTTTAAAATTACTATCCTTAAATGACTCCATATATTCGATTATCTTTTTCTCTGATTGAACTTTAAGTGTAGAATTAGATGATAAAGTATTATCTATTGGGATATTTTCTCTAAACCATTTTTTCGACATTGTTATTGTTCTATTTAATAAATTACCAATAGTATTACATAAATCACTATTAACGATATCAACAAATCTTCTCATTTGAAAATCACCATCTTCTCCAAATTCAATATCTCTTAGAAGATACCATCTCATTGCATCGATCCCGCCATATTCCAGAAGTTCAATGGGGTCAAGTACGTTACCTAGTGATTTACCCATTTTCTGCCCTTCTCGAGTTAAGAACCCATGACCAAAAACACTTCGTGGTGTTTTCATACCTGCGGACAGAAGCATTGCAGGCCAATAAACAGCGTGGAATCTGAGGATATCCTTACCAATAACATGTATGTTTGCAGGCCAATTACATAACGATTTTTCGGTTAGTTCCGGTGAGTATTGATCATTAAGAGATCCACTAACATAACCAAGTAATGCGTCAAACCATACATAAAATGTATGATCCATATTTCCGGGAACATTTATTCCCCATTTTAAGTTTACTCTTGAAATTGAGAAATCTCTTAAGCCCTTGGAGACAAAATTTATAATTTCATTTTTTCTACTTTTCGGAGATATGAAACCATCGACATGAATTAATTTTTCAATTTGATCTTGATATTTTGATAATTTAAAAAATAAATTCTCTTCATCTCTCCACTCTAATTCCTTTTTATGGATTGAGCAGATTGGACTTTTATCTTTATCCTCAACATCCTTATATTCCTCACATCCAACACAATACCAACCACTTTGCCTACCCATGTATACATCATTAGATTTCAGTACTTTGGAATAAAATTGATGGACCAAGGATGTATGTTCAATAGAAGTTGTTCTAACGAAACGATCGTAACTAATATTTAGTTTGTCCCATAAATACTTATACTTTTCTGTGATTTCATCGCAATGTAGTTGAGGTTCAAGGTTTTTGCTTTCTGCCGTACGCTCTATTTTCTGACCATGTTCGTCAACACCAGTAAGAAAAAGGACAGTATTTCCCTTTAGTCTTTCAAAACGAGCTATCGCATCACAAGCGATTGTTGTATATGAACTACCTAGATGAGGCTTATCGTTAACATAATATAGTGGTGTTGTAATTGTGTATTTCATATTCATTACATATTCTGATTATTATATTATATTTTTAAGGCTTTTGCACTTCAATGATTATAGTTTATATTAATCATTGAATTATCTCAAAATAATTCATATCATTGTTATCATGGGTAGTTTTTTTAACATTAAAATTGTCTCCGATATTTATATTTAATTTTGAATGCAAATTGGATATTGTAGAAAAATTATAATCGACAAAGTATAGAAGACAAATATTTTTATACCTATTTACCCAATTAAGCAATAACACACTATATTCATTAAACGTGTTATTTTCGAACCATTTACCTAGCCAATATTTTTGATCTTCTCTAAATCTCATGATATTTTGTCTTCCTTGATTATTAATCTCCTGAATAATCTGTTGAACATCATCCTTAGATATGAGAACTTTATTATTAAGAAATCTATTTAATTGATAGTGAACTAACAAGTCAGCATATCTTCTAATGGGAGATGTAGCATGTAAATAAGATGTTAATGCTAAACTATCGTGTTGCATTGGATTTATAGAATAATAAGTTTTACCCATAGTTTTCTTAAGTAAAAAATTATATAAAATTTTATTATCAGAAAGTTGAATATTATCTTTACTTACTTTATGTGCGCGTTCTTGAACCCTATATGGAACAGGTATTTTATTTAGCTTAGTAAAATTTGAAATAATATCTCCGTACAAGATCATAGCCTCACTTATTAGTTGTCTTGATAAAGTTGGATCAATTATTTTTATGTTGGGAATCTTATCTTCAACAACTATTTTTCCATAAGATTCTAATATTTCAATTGAACCAAGCTTCTTCCTCCAACTCTTTCTAATTTCTAAAATGCTTGATATTACACTTAAATCCTCCTCTTCTTTTGGCGCATAGTCTATTAGTTCATCAGCTTCTGTAAAATCTAAACGGTAATCTACTTGAATCAAACTCTGAACAATTTCAGTAGAAGAAATACTACCGTCATCATTAAAGACAACACCTAAGCTTAATGATTCTCTCTTTTCTTTATCACTTAGGCTGAATATATTATTTATTAAAGCTTCTGGAAGCATGTAAGAAGTTTTGGTAGATAAATAAACAGTTGAGACAAGTTTTCTTGCTTTTATATCTATACCTGATTGATATTCAATATAGGAAGCAGGGGCTGCGATATGAATCCATAACTTTTCCTGACCAGATACTTTTTCTAGTGAAATTGCATCATCTATTTCTACCGTTTTAGAATCATCTATTGTATATGTTTTAAGATGGGTAAGATCTTTAACTGCAGAATTTAAATTATTACTTGTCTTAGATCTGAATATTAAATCTTTTATTTCATCTTCTATTATTTTTGTGCCCATTATATTTTTAATAGAATATTAAAAATATATAACTATCCTTCTGGATTAACAAAGGGGAGTAAGGCAATTATTCTTGCTCTTTTAACAGCTGTTGTTAAGTCTCTTTGTTGCTTAGCTGTTAATCCTGTAAGTCTTCTAGGTAAAATTTTACCTCTATCAGTAATAAACTTCTTTAATAATTCTACGTCCTTATAGTCAATAGGATCGCCTGGCTTTATTGGAGAAAGCTTTTGTTTAAATACAGAATTAGTCATTTTAAAAAAGTGTGGAGAGGAATAATTATTTGATTTCTCTATGAATTGTCATCTTATTTAATTCAGGACAGAATTTTTTTAGTTCAAGTCTCTCAGTAGTGTTTCTACGATTTTTTTCTGTGGTGTATCTAGATACTCCTGCAGAACGTTTTTCTGAGCTAGGTACAGTTCTAGACTCAGTACATTCTAAAGTGACCACAATTCTGGTACCTTTTTTCGCCATATGAACTTAGCTCAACTTTGGTGAGTCTAGGGAACAAAGTACAATTCTACTAGGCTATGCACCCTTTTTTATAAATTCATTTGAGCACCTATGTATAACTCGTGTGAGAACAAATCATGAAGGTATCTGTTTCTTGGCTAAAAGATCTTGTCGAATTTAACAATGATATTGACGAGCTTTCTGAAAAGCTGTCAATGACTGGCTTTGAGGTTGAATCAATAGAAGACTTATCAGAACAAGCACAGAATGTTGTTATAGGTTTTGTTGAGGAAATCTCACCGCATCCAAATGCCGAAAAGCTAAAAGTTTGTTCTGTAGATGTTGGTTTACCCAAAAAGTTGAGCATTGTTTGTGGTGCACCAAATGTAAAAGCTGGATTTCACGTCCTAGTGGCGAAGGTTGGAGCTTATTTATCTTCAAAGTCACTAAAAATAAAATTATCTAATTTACGTGGCGTTGAAAGCGAGGGAATGATTTGTTCGCTGGAAGAATTAGGTATTGAAAGTAGTAATGAAGGTATTGAAATTCTTGAAGAAAATGAAGCAAATATCCCACCAATTGGTACAAATGCTGTTGATTACCTTTGTTTGAATGACACCATCATTGAATTAGCTATTACTGCTAATAGACCTGATGGTATGTCAATGGTAGGTATAGCACGAGAAATATCTACAATAACAAATTCAAAATTAACATTACCAACTTTAAATTACAATGAAGACTTTAATATATTTGAACCGAACATAAGTGATAAAGAAACGATTGGAGTAGACTGTATATACTCAATTACGTATATAGACAGTATTGACAATACTGGAAACACAAATAAAAATATTTTTAATAAATTAAGTTCATTAAAACAAAATTGTATAAATCCTGTTGTAGACATTACAAATTATCTAATGCTTGAACAGGGACAACCTTTACATGCTTTTGATGCAGATCTATTAGATAATATAATTGGTAGAAAGGTTATACCAAATGATTTTGGTATTAGAAATGGTAAGGAAGGTGAATTATTTGTCGCACTTGATAAAAAGGAATATAAGATAAATCCAACGATAAAGTTGATTACCTGCGACGATATTCCAATAGCAATAGCAGGAGTTATAGGTGGAAATAATAGTTCTGTAAGTGATAAAACAACAAGGATTTGGTTAGAAGCTGCTGTATTTACCCCTACTTCAATTAGAAATAGTAGTAGAGAAATAGGCCTTAGGACAGATGCAAGTAGTAGGTACGAAAAAGGAATATCGTCAAACATGACTACTGCTGTTTCTAAAAGAGCTAGTGAACTAATTTCTGTTCAGTTAGGGGGGGACAATATATCTTCTTATGTTAATACTGATTTCAAGAAAAAAAGTATTAGTGTAAATCTAAGAATGGATAAAATCAATAAGGTCTTAGGTAAATTAAGTAGCTCAGATAGTAATATTGTAAATATTAATTCTACTAAACTTCGATATCTTAATGAAGATGAGATTGAGACACTCTTATCAAAACTAGGTCTCATACTTACATCAAATGATTCCGGTTGGAATGTTCAAGTCCCTCCTTATAGATCATCTGATTTAACAAGAGAAATTGATTTAATAGAGGAGATAGCGAGGCTAATTGGATATGATAATTTTGATTCAAATATGCCAGATCCTCTTGAGCCAGGAGTCCTTTCACCCACTAAATTAGTCGAAAGACGTTTACGAAATTCTTTCATCCATAATGGTTTTCAAGAGGTAGTTACTTCTTCACTTGTTGGTCCAGAAAATACTGATGACAATGCTGTATTAATTAAAAATCCATTACTATCAGAGACAAGTAGATTAAGAACAAATGTATGGGATGAACATCTTAAAATACTCCAGAGAAACGTATCTTTTGGAGCTGAAGGTTGTTGGATCTTTGAAATAGCAAAGACATACAAAAAAGACAAAGAATCTTTTGTTGAAACTAATTTGTTATCAGGTGCATTGACTGGTAGTAAACGACTTAGTAAGTGGGGTAGAGCATCAAAACAACTATCGTTAGATTATTTTGAAGCAAGAGGCAAACTTAAGCAATCTCTTGATGTTCTTGGAGTTGAGACTATTGATAAGCAGCTTACTGATAAAGATTTCATGCATCCAGGCCGAACGTCTGAATTATTTGTTGAAGGCAAAAGTATCGGATTCTTTGGTCAAATTCATCCTTCGCAGTCTGAGAAATTTGATCTAATTAAGGAAACTTATTTATTTAACCTTGATTTTGATTCATTGATAAAAGCTGCGACAAGGAAAACAAATTGGACAAGAATTTACAAGGATTACCCCACTGTTCCTTATATGGAAAGAGATATTGCCCTCATACATTCAAAAAAATATAGCTCTTTAGAAATCATGAGTCTAATTAAAAAAACTGGAAGGCCATTATTAGAGAAAGTAGAATTAATAGACCGTTACGAGGGCTCTTCAATGCCCGAGGATGCGATTAGCCAAGCTTTTCGAATCAGATACAGAGATGTTAAAAAAACATTAGTAGAGGAAGACATTAATCCAATACACGAAAAGATAAGAAATGCTCTTAAAGAAAAAATAAAAGCGGAACTAAGAAGTTAGTCTCAGAAGTATCAGTTTTGTCTCTTAGTTAGTCTATTAAGCAGTCTAATACAAGATTTACGAGACAACTGTTTTCAAGAAAAATATATTTAGAGAATAAACATTATTTGCAGATAGATGTCTTGTTTATTGCTTATAAATATTCATTGATGAAAAATCACTCATATTTAAAATTTTATATTTCTATTGCAAAAACATCTTAAAAATAGTCTCCAAGATCCTTAATGCGACGCAATACAGGACTAACAATGGGACTTATTTTAGACCAATGAGAAAGCTTATAATCAGGAAATCCATGGAATACGTATAGGAGTTGATAATCCAAGATATGTTTTGATCGATATGTGTGCATAACTGTCTATAAAACAGTTAAGCAGACTTCAAAACCAAGTTGCAGGAGGGGTTCTAAACTTAATTTATTAGAATGGACAGCAATTGGACGTTAATCTTGAATGTTGATATTTTATTAGAATTATTTAGTTGGCTAATGGGTGAAAAGAACGGTTAAATTAGGATTTTAATTTGTTGCTTGCAGTGTAATAGTCATTAGCTTGAACAAGTTCGCCGATAAAAACAAGTAAAAAAAATCTAATTTCTCACAATTTTCATACAAAGATTGCATTCGCTCAAAAATGGAAAAAGTATTATCTTAGCTGGCTCATTCAAGACGCGTGATAAGACTCATTACAAGACTTACATGAGACATGTTGGACGTCAATTTTTGTATAAATCTTTTAAAAGCTGATATGCTTCATTTAGCTTCCTCATTGATTCATTTGAGCCCCCAGCGTCTGGATGGTTAGATAATGCTTTGTTTTTATATGATTCCCTGATGAAAGAAAGTGTTAATGAAGAGCCCGCCTTTGTAGGTAAACCTAATAATTTAAGTGCTCCATGGACGGTCATGGTTGATTCAAGTGTTTGAAAAGAAGTTACATTGTTGCTTCGTTTAAATTTATTTACAAATCTTCGAATGAGAGTAGGAATTCTGCTTTTTAGGTTTCTAGTAGAGAATGGATCTTCTAATGCTCCAGCTAATATGATTACTTGATCAAAAGTCAGATTTTCATTATGCCAATCCTTGCAATATGAATTCAACATTTTGCATGCAGCATTCCATGTGAAAGGAATGTTTTCCGTACCATCGACGTTAGGCCATATATCCCTTGCTAGCCAAATCATGGATGCCTCAAGAACATTGTCTGTCGGTTTTTGTCCGTAAAGGTAGATCCAATGTTTTACTGCATCATCTTTAGCCTCTAATAAATCGTTTATATCAATAGTTGTAATTGATGTGTCCTCCATATTTTTTATAGTCTTGTCCTTGCTTAAACTTCTCTTTAAATTAGTAGCTTGTTTCCTTATAAACCCAGGGAGTTCAATGCCAGATGTTATCTGATTTTTTTTATTGATACTGTTATTTTCTAAATCATTTTCTAGTACTGAGACATTCTTTATTTCAATATTCTTATCACCAACTATAACAATTGCCTTTTCCTCAGTCTTATTGTCTACTTCATCATAATTGTTTGTTACCAAGTCAGTCTTAATACTTTGGTTAAGCTCTAGTTGTTGATTGTTTGTTAAATCATCCTCTAAGTCGTTTGCTAAAATAACTTCTAATAGCCTCGCAAAGACAAGTCCTCTGGCCCTTAGTCCCCACTCTTTACGAAGACGATCTACACCTTCTATTAACTCAATTGGCAAGTCAATTGAAATTCTTTTTACCTTCTTCTCTTCAGTTTCTGCTTCTGCCACATCAAGACATAAACTAAATCTATATTAATAGGGTTTTGAGTCTCAACACACCTATACGTTTGAATATATATAAAAAAGAATCAATATTAAAAAAAAATAAAATCTTTGATCATATTTAAATAATCCCATTAGATACACATTCGTTATAATCATTGTCTATTGTGAGTTAAATTAATTTAACTAAGATGGACTTTTGTAATTCAAATCAAGAATGGAGTCAAAGAAAAAAGTTCATTCAGACTAAAAAATTACATCTGTTAATATCAATTAAAGAATCTTATGAGCGGAAACTTGCTGCAATATCAGCTTCTATTTCTAAGCTAGAGGAGCAAATTGAATCAAATATGTCTACTGTAGAAAGTTAAAAAATATTCTTAATAGTTTAAATTACATGTTTTAAAATAGATTCTGGACCAAATTTAATCAACATATCAATATCTGATCTTTTTGTTCCAAGAAAATATCCTGCAAATCCCAGTGCATTTATGTTGAAACCATGAGACCTATCCTTCGATCTTACAATAAGTGAAATCCATCTTTTTGTGATAAGAAGATTATATGGCTTTATTGGTTTATCATCATTATTTATATCACCTAAATCCATTTCAATAATCATTGACTTATATGAATTAAACAAGTCATTAGCATCTATTTCAGATTTACTCATTCTTGGTTTAATTGAAATACTTTGTTTGATATCAGAGTTAAAATCTTCACTATTATTTAGTAAAGAACAAAACCAATCATATCTAGGACAAATATTTTCATAAGTATGCCTACGTAATAATTGAAAATGACGATGAGGCTGGCTAGCTCCTGCTTCCTTACTGCTATTGAAAAACCATAATCCTGTTGTATCATTATCAACTTTAGAAATTGCTTCAAAATCGCCGATATTTAGCCAACTATTTTGTGGTTTCCAATAATTAGTAATTAATAATAAATGCCCCAGTTGTACAGGATATTTATTCAAAATTAAAGTGTAATTATCATTTACTGCCTGAACTTCAAGTCTTCTATCCCAAGGAATAAAGGGATTTTCCTTTGGACCATAGTCAACTAAATTTTTTGGAAAGGTTCTTTTTAGAAACCTCAATTCATAGTCAAAAATTCTTTTAATAGATTTATATTTATAAGTTTCTAATGGAATAACAGCTGCACATTCAATAGCTTTTCTGCTGGTTTCAAGAGCTTTCGACCATATTAATTCGCTCTTCACCTTCAATAGACCTTAATCAATAATACAATTATTACATATTTTATAACCTTAAAGTTCAAATCAATACTTATTATCTAATTAAAAATAAAGATAATTGTTTGCAATGAAATTAGCTTAAGAAGTTTTATCTTTCTTAATTTTTAACTGAGACACGCATCAAACAAGTGAAAGGCACTAAATGCTAGCCATATTTGCCTGGACGCTCTAGAGCCGTTCTAAAGGGTCACTCAGACTGTTTAGCGTCTTGGGTCTGGCTTTAAGAATTCCAGAAAAAATTGTTATTGCCAAAAAATTCATTTGTTGGCAAGCAACAAAAATTGAATTAATTCTGAAAATTTATTTTATGTTCAGCGATTATCGTGAAACGGTTGTGCTGGAATAGATCTGAAGTGAATATAAACGGTTCCAAAGTTATCATTTTGCAAAAAAGTTTAAAATTCTTATCAGTTTAGGTTGACGGAAGCAGGGGGGAAGGAGTTAAAACCTCTTTCAGTAATGTGTCCTCGATGGATTGGGACTTTTCTGAAGACGGAGCATTTTTGGCTCTTTGTGACGCTTTTCGAGAGAGCGGCGAAACATCTGCTATGGAATTTTTAGCCACTGGTGAAGGAGCATTTCATTTTCAAGAGTTAACTCAAAATGCTGCTGGAGAAGGAATTGATTTAACTGACTCAGAATCAATGGCAGAATTTCAGATAGAAGTATTAGAGGCGATGGATGAAAATAATATTTAAATCAAATAAAAGTTAAAACAATTAAATCAAAAATTAAATACCAAAGTATTTAGCTACTGGATGTAAAGCAACAATAGCTGTAGTACTTTGTTCTGGATGAAGTTGTTCACTTTCATCCATAGATATATTAATTTTATCTGCATCTAGCCAATCTAATTGCTTTCTAGAATCTGATACTTCTGGGCAAGCTGGGTAACCAAAAGAGTATCTGCAGCCTCTATATTTTACATCCAATATATCTTTTATATTATCTGGTTCTTCAGATTCAAAACCACACTCTATTCTAATAATAGAGTGTATATATTCTGCTAATGCTTCAGCTAACTGTACAGTTAAACCATGGAAAAATAGATAATCAGAATAAGAGTCTTGGCTAAATAATTTATGGGAGTAATCACTAGCAGTATCTCCCATTGTAACTGCCTGCATAGGTAGATAATCAGAAGGAAGATTATCTACTAAATCATTATAAAAATCTGCGATGCAATATCTCTTTCCAGATCTTTGTCTTGGTAATAGAAAATTTCCTAAAAGAGATTTATGATCAGTATCAAATACATTTAAGAAATTCCCTTCTCTCCCACATGGAAAATATCCATAAACCAATGATGGTGAGATAAGATTATCATTTATGATTTTATTCATCCAATAATCTAATTTTGGCTCAGCCTTTTGCTTGAGAAATTCCTTATAATCTGAAGCCGACATATCTTTGGATCTTTTCATTTGCCATTGTCCAGCAAATAATGCATTGCGGTCTAAAAATTTATAAACAATAGATAAGTCAATATCTTTTTCTAATAAGACCTTGGAGCCTAAAAATGGAGGTTTAATGGATTTTACTGAAGATATATCTTTTGATCTGGAATTGTCGATAACTTTTTTTACCTCTAAACCCTCTTTTATTACTTTTGGATCTGAATTAGAACTTTTATAAGTTCCAATAGTTATCCCCTCAGGAGCTCCTTCGGAAAAACCAGTTTTGTTATCCCAGTTATTAGCTAATTTAGCTTTCATATATGCGTCCATAAATTTCAAATCAGTGAAGGCATCTCTCCCATAAATAACCTTGCCCTTGTAAACACTTGCGCAATCTTGGTTAACAAATTTAGGGGTTAATGCAGCCCCACCTAAAATGATAGGTACATCAATATCTTCCTCATTTAATGCTTTAAGATTATCTTTCATAAAGGCAGTCGATTTTACAAGTAGACCGCTCATTGCAATGCAATCGGCATGATGTTCTTTTTGTGCGTTTATAATTGCATTGACATCTTGTTTGATTCCTAAATTAATAACATCATACCCATTATTCGACAAAATAATATCTACTAAATTTTTTCCTATATCGTGAACATCGCCTTTGACCGTAGCTATAATAAATTTACCCTTTGATTGATTTACCTCAGATTTATCCATAAAATCTTCTAAATATGAAACTGCATATTTCATTGTTTCTGCAGATTGAAGTACAAAAGGTAATTGCATTTGACCTGATCCAAATAATTCCCCAACAACTTTCATTCCATCTAGTAAATATTCATTAATTATTATCAAAGGCTTATATTTATTTAATGCTAAATCAAGATTTACATGTAGATTTGTTTTTTCTCCATCAATAATATGATTCTTCAACTTATCTTCTATAGGTAAATTAATATCCTCATCAATTGAGCTATTATTTAGAAGTTTTTTCGAGTCATCAAAATAGGAAGTTAGGGTCGTTAGGGGGTCATAAGTGCATACACTATTATCTATGATTCTCTTGTCATAAATAAGATCCAAACATATTTTTATCTCTTCTTCACTAATTTTATTTAAAGGTAATATCTTGGATGGTGAAACAATTGCCGAATCTAATCCAGCCTTAATTGCTTCATTTAGAAAGATAGAATTAAGGACAACTCTCGCACTCGATGATAGGCCAAAACTTACATTTGAAATGCCTAGGATTAAATGTACTTGTGGATGTCGATCTTTAATTAACTTAATAGCTTTAATCGTTTCCAAACCATTCTTTCTATCTTCCTCAAGTCCTGTTGATATTGGCAAAGCTAAAGGATCATAAAAAATTTCATAGGGTTTCAACCCAGAATTTGTAGCATCCTTAAAAGCCCTAGTTGCTATTTCAGCTTTTTTTTCTGCAGATCTAGCCATTCCATCTTCATCAATTGTACCAATCACAACTGCTGAACCATGTTCTTTAGCTAGATCAATCACCTTATGAAATCTATCTTGTCCATCTTCGTAGTTAGTGGAATTTAAAATACATTTTCCGCCAGCATGTTTTAAACCACTCTCCATTTTTTCATAATCCGTTGAATCAAGCATCAAAGGTAAATTGATATTATTAACTAATCTTTTAACCAAGTTCGACATATCTTCTATGCCATTTCTTCCAACAAAATCAACATTTACATCAAGTACATGCGCATTTTCTTTAAGTTGTGATTTTGCTATTCCAACCAGACCATCCCAGTCCTCAATATTCAAAAGTTCTCTTACCTTTTTTGAACCACTTGCATTTAATCTTTCGCCAACTATCAAAAATGAGTTGTCTTGTTCATATGGAATTGACTCATAAATTGAAGATGCAGCTGGAATTATAGATCTTTCCTTTGATAGGTTAATCAATCTACGATCTGATGATAAAAGCTCAAGCGATAAATCTGAAAGTTGTTTTATGTGTTCTGGCCTAGTCCCACAACAACCACCAATTAATTGAACGCCTAAATCATTAATAAAATGACTAAGTTGGAACTTAAGTTCCATTGGGGTTAATCGATAATGAGCCTTACCACCTACATTTTCAGGAAGTCCAGCATTTGGAATACAACTTATGTGAAAGGGTGAATGCTCAGATAAGTATTTAATATGATCTTTCATTTCTTCTGGGCCAGTAGCACAATTAAGGCCCAAAATATCAATATTAAAAGGCTCTAAAATTGTTGTTATGGAAGAAATATCGCTACCAATAAGCATCTGACCTGTAGTTTCCATGGTTACAGATACCATTACTGGGATTTTAATTCCATCACCTATTGCTTCATTTACGCTCTGCAGAGCTGCCTTTATTTGTAAAACATCTTGGCAAGTTTCAATAAGAAAAAGATCAATTCCACCCTCAATCAGTGCTTTAGCTTGTTCAAGATAAGATTTTTTTAATTCATCAAAACTGATATGACCAAGGGTTGGGAGCTTTGTTGTTGGACCAATTGAACCAGCAACAAATCTTGGCTTTTCAGCTGTTTGATATTTATTTGCAATACTCCTTGCTATTTGTGCGGCTTTGAAATTGATCTCATAAGCTTTGTTTCCAATTCCATACTCATCAAGAACAATAGAAGTTGCGCCAAATGTATTTGTTTCTATTACATCACAACCGGCCTCTAAGAATGACTGATGTACTTGCTCAACACTAGAGACAGAGGTTAAAACAAGATTTTCATTACAACCTTCTAAAGAAGCACCACCATAATCATCTGCAGTTAGTTGTTGATCTTGTAAAGAGGTGCCTGTTGCACCATCAAAGACTATTATTGGTCTTTTCTCTGAGTTTAGATAGTCTAAAAAGCGAGTCATATAATATATACTTTACTTATAAAAATGAAAAACATAAATCTAAATAAATTATACATTAAGATTTTAATCTATATTCACACGTTTAACCCAATTCTCATATTCAGGTACTAAACCTTCTGTAATTTTAGTTAATTTATCTCTGAGTAAATTCATTGTTGGCATTTCTTTACTCATTAATGTTGTTTCAATCATTTTAATCGGAGTTATCTTTGCAGCTGTGCCTGTTAAGAAAACCTCATCCGATATAAATAACTCTGTTTTATCTACAGGTCTTTCAATAACATTTATTCCATTACTCTTAGCAAGTTCTAAAACACTTGCACGAGTAATACCTTCAAGAATATCTTGATCTACACCAGGTGTTATGAGATCACCATTCCGAACTATAAAGATGTTCATTCCACTAGCCTCACTAACTTTACCTTGACTGTTAAGTAATAGTGCCTCATCAAATCCACTTTTTACTGCTTCCGTTTTAGCTAATGAGCTTGTTATGTATGCTCCACTAATTTTCCCACGCAGAGGAAGTGAATTGTCTTGCTGACGGGTCCAGCTACTGACGCGACATGTAACACCATCTGGTGAAAGATAATCCCCTAATTCTATTCCGTAAATAAAGAAATTAGTTTCGATATTATGTAATCTTGGTGCAATTCCTAAATCACTAGTATAGACAAATGGTCTTATATATACAGGTTGAGTAGGTTTATTTTTGACTAGAAACGTTTCTAGAGAGTTTAATACAAAATCCTCATCTAATTCAGTCATCAAAAATTTAGCGCTTTGGCATAATCTTTTTGCATGTTTATCTGCCCTAAATAATAAAAATGATTTACTATTATTCGGGTCAGGGATAGCACGCATCCCACCAAAAGCTGCAGTTCCATAATGAAGGGCGTGAGTAGCTATTGATAGCTTTGCATCATTGAATGGAATACATTGACCCTCAAACCAAGCGAAGGGAAGAAAACTATGCATTTAAGCTCGAGCTAGGATGAAAAAAAATCAGCATTTTTAGTTTTACTGCATTAATTACACATAATAAATGAATGCATAGAATTGCCAGCCTTCCTGGGAATGATCCTCAAGAAGAAATTACATTTATTGAACAACCTAATGCACCAGTTATCTTCCTAACTAGTGCTACATCCGACATAACTTGTTTATCCTCTGTATTAAAGCAACCTAAAAATAAAAAGTGGAGAAATAAAATCAGGGCTTTACCAATAGCCTATTTATCATCAAATGCATCAATCGACCATTATATATCCAATACATGTAATACAGCAGAAATCGTTGTTGTTAGGTTTTTAGGATCAAGATCATATTGGTCATATGGATTTGAACAACTAAGTTTATGGCAATTAGAGAAACCTAATAGACAATTAATAGTAGTCTCTGGCATAGAGAGTACAGCAAATGATCTTAAAGATATTAGTAGTATAAAAGAAGATCAAGTTGATTTTATTCAACTTCTATTAAATGAAGGCGGTTTAAAAAACTATAATTACTTTTTAAAGGTTTTAGATAACATAATAAGTTTAGAAGAAATTAAACTTGAAAGAGATTTAATTGAATATCATGATGATTTAGTCAAATGGAAATGGATAGATAATGATTACCCTAAGATTGCTATATTTCTCTACAAATCATTATTGCAATCAGGCAACACAGAATTAGCAGAATCAATAGTTGAAATTTCAAAAAGACATCAGATAAATCCCAAAATCGTATGGATTACTAGTTTTAAGTCAAAAGATATTCAGAAAGAAATAATAAATTTATTGGATAATGAAAAAATTGAAGCGATCATTACTACTACTTCATTCTCATCAGTTGAATATGAGAATGATAATATAAAAAATAGCCTATGGGAGACATTAGACGTTCCTGTCTATCAACTACTTATATCCAGTTCGACGGTTAATGAATGGAAAAAATCAACAGTAGGTTTAAATCCAATTGACTTATCAATTCAAGTTGTTCTGCCAGAAGTAGATGGTCGAATTTGTACAGTTCCAATTGCATTTAAAAATCTTAGCTATACAGATAATGAATTATCTATATCTGTATATAAAACAGAACCTTATGACAAACATATTGAATGGTGTATTAATTACATAAAAAATCTTGTTTATCTTAGAAAAACAAGCAACTTCAATAAAAAAATTGCTATTGTAATAGCTAATTATCCTGTTAAGGATTCAAGGATTGCAAATGGAGTTGGTTTAGATACACCAGAAACCCTTTTGTACGTTTTGAGATGGTTAAAAGATGAAGGATATTATTTAGGAGATAACCCCTTGCCAAGAAGTAGTAAAGAGCTAATTAACAAGTTAATTACTTATAGGACAAATTCTGATGAAACCATATCTAACGAACCCCAATCATATTTAAGCCTTGTTGATTATTTATACCAGTGGAAAAAAATTGAAGCTAATGCGAAGGAAAAGGTGATTAAACGATGGGGAGAACCAAATTGTTCAAAACAATTAGAAGAAGGCGGGTTCCCGATCAATGGATTTACTCTAGGAAATATAACTGTATTAGTTCAAGCAAATAGAGGCTTTGAACAAGATAATTTGTCAGATTTGCACTCACCAGATCTACCACCCACACATAAATATATTGCGCAATATTTTTGGTTATCGCATTCATTTAAGGCAAATGCAATTATACATCTAGGAAAGCACGGTAGCGTTGAATGGTTACCTGGTAAAGGTGTTGGTTTAAGTAGTAATTGTTTCCCATTTATTATTTGCCCACCAGTTCCAAACATATACCCATTTATCGTAAATGACCCTGGAGAAGGGTCACAAGCAAAAAGAAGGACACACGCGATAATTATTGATCATTTAACACCGCCACTTTCTCACGCTGGTAGTTATAATGAGTTAATAGAAATTGAGAACTTAATTGATGAATATTATGAATCTAAACTTATTAATGATAATAGAAATGAGTTATTAGAAAAAAAGATTATAGACTTATTAATTAAAAATTCATGGCCAAGTATTGACCCATATATAATTAAAGATGATATCAAAAGAATTCATATACAAGAGATAATAGATACTGCAGAAAGTTATTTATGTGAAATAAAACAATCCCAAATAAGGACTGGACTTCATATCTTTGGTGTGAATCAAAGTATGGATAAACTAATAGAATTAACGTTGGCTATATCAAATGTGCCTACAGGGAACATTGCTGGTTTATCACAATATTTAGCTGAAGATTTAGGTTTTACCATTGACCCCTGGAGAGACGAAGAAAGTTTAGACTTAACGCAAAGAGATATTAATTTATTTAAAGAATATACCTCTATTAATGCAAGAAAAGTAGGGCAGCTAATTGACTGGTTTAATGAAATTGGAATGTATATAATTGAGTTTCATTGTATACATATACTTAATCTCGAAACCACTGCCAAAAATAAAATCGACCTTGATAGTAAACTACTAAAATATTTAGATATTGAAAACCCAAATATATTTATAAATCATTTAATAACTAATATTTTACCTAGATTATTAAAAAGTTCCAAAAACGAAAAGACTAATTTACTTAGAGCGTTGGAAGGGAAGAGAATTGCTAGCGGCCCTTCTGGTGCCCCAACAAGAGGAAAATTAGAGGTCTTACCGACAGGTAAAAATTTCTTTTCTGTTGATATTAGAGCTATTCCAACAGAAACAGCATGGGACCTGGGGAAAAGAAGTGCTGAAAAATTAGTTGATCTTTACCTACAAGAAAATGGAGAGCACCTTTTACATCTCGCTATTTCAATATGGGGAACTTCAACCATGAGAAATGGAGGAGAAGATATTTGTCAACTATTTGCACTTATGGGTCTAATGCCTATATGGGATGGAACTTTAAGAAGAGTTGTGGACGTTGAAGTCATTCCCATGAGTGTTTTAAATAGGCCCAGAGTCGACGTCACATTAAGAATATCTGGTTTATTTAGGGATGCATTCCCCCAAATCATTGAATTAATACGAAGAGGACAAAACCTTATTGGGAATTTAAATGAGCCCAATGCAATTAATCCCCTTGCTGAGTCTTATAGAAATGGAAAAACCGACTCAAGAATATATGGATCAGCACCTGGATCATATGGAGCAGGTTTGCAAGAAATTATCAATAATGGCTCATGGGATCATCAATCTGAACTGGCTAATGCATTTATAGAATGGAGTAAATGGCGATATGAAGGTTCAAACAATATTGTTAAAGACAAAAAAGGGTTGGAATATAATTTATCAAAAGTAAAAGTAGTACTTCATAGTCAAGATAATAGAGAGCACGACATACTCGATTCAGATGATTACTATCAATTTCAGGGTGGCTTAATCTCTGCAGTAAAGAAAACTAGTGGTAACAATCCACAAGCTTATTTTGCAGATAATTCTAGATATCAACGACCAAGAATACATAAACTTTCAAAAGAAATAGATAAGGTTGTTAGGAGTAGGTTATTAAATCCAAAATGGCTTGAGGGAATGAAACAACATGGCTATAAAGGAGCTTTCGAGATGTCAGCAAGCCTTGACTATTTATTCTCTTTTGATGCAACAACTAACCTTGTTCCTAATTGGTGTTATGAGTCAATTGCAAGTAATTGGTTGGTAGATGAAAAGACAAGAAAATTTATTATTGATAACAATCCATGGGCATTAAGAGATATCGCTGAAAGACTACTAGAAGCATCAAATCGAAAGCTTTGGACAGATGTATCTAATGAAGAAATAGCATCTATTAAATCTATTTTATCTGATATAGACAGTAAAATTGAAAAATTTAATTCCAATAGAAGAAATAATAAATCAGCGCCTTAAAAGAGATAATCCATGAGTATCTGTTCCACATGTTGATAACAATGAATAAGAATTTGCACAATCAAATATTTTATCGCAAATAAACTCTGACGGGATCCAAATAGGTGCTCTTTCGTAGTTATACCAAGTTTCAACAGCATCAAAATTAAGCTTTGATGCTTCATTAATTAAAATATCAAATGGAAGCTTATATCTTGCAGGATGAGCTAAAACAGCAATTCCATTCGCATTGTGTATCGAATCAACTACATTTGATGCTAGTAATTCATTACCAATAGCAGATCTATGTTCAACATAAGGTAATAAGTGTTTAGAGCTAGGATCAAATCCAAGCCCTAAAACATGTACTAAACATCCTTTTAATAAGCAGGTAATTTCTATACCAGTCCAAAGTTTTGGAAAAATTGAACTATCAAGATAATCAGATTCAATAATTTTAACTAATTCAAGATATGCATCAACTGAATGATGATCTGTAATTGCATAATGATCAATATTTAGTTCTAAGGCTTGATTATAGATTTCTATAGGAGACAAACTTCCATCACTATAAGTTGAATGCATATGAAAATTAATAGAATTTGGACAACTATCTTTAGTAACAGATTTGATTATATTTTTTAAACAAAGAAAATCCTTATTAGTCATATTAACTAAGTAAGTTGTTTCTTGTTCCTGCGCCATTTGGCATAAAATTGTATACTTGCAGCCATAAAAAGTATTAGCCCAAAGATCAACCAACTTGCAGCACTTGTTGGGAATTGGTTTTTAAATACAACAAGCATTACAACAACTACCAAAAGTAGTGTTGGCAACTCATTCAATGCTCGGAGTTGCTGACCACTATAATTGAACTGATTATTATTTAATTGATTCATAATTCTATAACAATAAAAATGATATATAAGTAGAAATAATACAAATAATAATTTAACTTGCATCCATGCTTGCGATAGATATGAAGGCTGCATATATAATAGACCAGTTGCCATTATAACAGCCAATACCATTCCTGGAGTGGTAATTATATTAGCTAACCTTTTCTCCATTAAAGAATATTGCTTATTAAAAACGTCCCTAATTTCCTCTTTCTGAGTTTGTACTTCAACATGGTAAATAAATAATCTAACTAAATAAAATAAACCTGCAAACCAAACAACTACGCCGATAATATGAAATGATTTAAACCATAAATATGTCTCTGGCGAAAAATTCATATTAAATCAAATGTTGGGTAAGTTCATATCACTCTATACATTACTCTAATAAAGATTAGATGTCGCTCAATAGTTAATAATTTAAAATTAGATTATTTATTTTTATCGGGATGAAAATAGTTTCTAATAACAACAGCAGTTGATCTGCCTAAGCCTGGTGTTGATGAAAGTTCAGAAAAAGTAGCCATTTGTATTGCCTCAATTGACCTGAAATGCTCAAGCAATAATTTTATTCTTTGAGGTCCAAGACCCGGTATTTCATTTAACTGAGAACGTTTCATCCGTTGACTCCTTTTTTGCCTATGAAAAGTAATTGCAAATCTATGAGCTTCATCTCTCAGTCTCCTTAGCAAAAGCATTCCTGGTTGATTTGATTCGGTAACTAATGATTGTTTAACCTTCGGAATAAAAACTTCCTCCTTTTTTTTTGCTAAAGAAATGACATTTAAATTTTGATCAAGTTTCAGGTCCTCAAGAGCAGCTACGACAGAACTTAATTGACCTTTACCTCCATCTATCACAACGAGATCTGGCCAGTCATTTAAATTCTGATTGTCAAGAACACTGCTTTCATTACTTAGTAGGGCATCAATATTTCCACCTTCTTCTTTAAAACGAGCCCATCTTCTAAATCTTCTAGTTATCACTTCAGCCATTGATTCGAAATCGTCGCTGTGTCCAATTTTTATATTCGGGCTTTTAATTTTATATCTTCTATAGTGTTGCCTTGCCGCAATACCATCAATAAATACTACTTGTGATGCAACAGCATCACTTCCTTGGATATGGCTTATGTCATAACATTCAATTCTCTTTGGAATATTTTCTAAATCAAGGATATTAGCCAGATCATCAAGTTCAACTAAATTCTTATCATGAGATTGTTTAATTCTTTGTAATTCTAAATTAGCATTTTTTTCTACGAGTTTAATAATCTCTGCTTTTCTAGATCTTTTAGGAACATTTATATTAACTTTTTGCTTTTTTATTTCACTAAGCCAATCTGATATTAAGATATTATTTACAAGTTGATGTTGAACTAATATTTCTGATGGGATTTCAACAGGATCTACATTTGAATAATGATTTTCTATTACTTGTTGAAGTATTTGAGATGAATTAAAATTACTATTATCTGAGAAATATCCTAAACGACCAATTAATTTACCTGATCGCATTTGAAAAATTTGTACAGAGCTTATATTTTCTTCTGATGCCATTGCAATTATATCCCTACAAACAGATGAATCAGGAATGATCATCTTTTGAGATTCATACAATCTATCTATACCCTTAAGCTGATCTCTAACTGATCCAGCCTCTTCAAATTTCAATGACTCTGAAAAAGAAATCATTTGTTTTTCTAATAATATTCTTAATTCATCCGTTCTTCCTTGAAATATCATTTCAACTCGTTTTAAAGTGTTTTTGTAATCTTCTGAACTTATTTCTTCCTGGCAAACACCAGGGCATCTTCCGATTGAATAATTAAGGCATGTTCTATCCTTATAAAGTGGAATTCTTCTTTGCCTGAGTGGAAACAATTTTTTTATAGTAAACAGAGTCTGTCTAAGTAAATAAACATCTACATAAGGACCATAATATTTATCTTTTAATTGTCGTTGACGTCTCTTTCTTGTTAAAAAAATTCTTGGATATTTATCACCCCAAGTAATACAAACATAGGGATACTTTTTATCATCTTTTAGTAAGACATTGAAATATGGTTGATGAGATTTAATTAAATTTGATTCTAATGTTAATGCTTCACTTTCATTATCAGTAACTATCAATTCAATATCTGCAACTTGTCTCACCATTAAAGATATTCTAGGACTTAATTCATTACCTGAACGAAAATAACTTCTAACTCTATTCCTTAACTTTTTAGATTTACCAACATAAAGCAATCTATCCTCACCATCTTTCATCAAATAACATCCAGGATCATTAGGTATATCCTTCAAAAAATCCGATAATCTTGACTTGTCCCTTATTAACGGTGTTAGTTCCACCGAACTTGTCTCGATAAATTAACCACCATAATTCCAACCTGTGCTCGCTAAATTTAAGGCAGATCCATCTTTATTCAATACTGCACTTTTTACTTCAGCGACGAAAACTGTGTGATCTCCATGCTCGACTCCTGAAATGACTTCACATTCAACGCCACCTATGACATCTTCGATTAACGGCATGCCTAGTTCTCCATAAGTGAATTTACAAGCTTCAAATCTTCCTCCCAAACCTTTTTGAGGCTTAAAAAACACAGCTGCTAGGTCCTTTTGATCTTCTCTCAAAACATTTAAAGAAAACATCTTTGTTCTTTGAATAATTCCATGACTCGATCCATCGGCACGAACTGCCATTACAACTAATGGAGGTGTAAATGAACCTTGTGTTACCCAACTAGCTGTAAAACCATTTATTTCATCACCCTCTCTTACTGCACATATAAATAATCCATGAGGGATTTTGCGCAAAAGAACTTTTTTTGCATCCTGATTGAGAGTCATGCGCTTTGATACTTTTGTAGATATGTGATTCTATGAAAGAACTGGACATTTTTAAAGCTAAAACACAATGAAGGCGCTTTATCCGGGTAGTTTCGACCCATTAACGTTTGGGCACCTTGATCTAATTCAAAGAGGAAGTGATTTATTTGGGGAGGTTCTCATTGCAGTATTAGAAAACCCCTCAAAAAAGGCAACTTTCTCCTGCGAGAGAAGAATCGAGCAGATTGAAAATGCTACTAAAGATATCCCAGGTTGCAGAACAATAGCTTTTAAAGGATTAACTGTAGATTGTGCTCGTGAAAACAATGCTGATCTTATTTTAAGAGGCTTAAGAGCTATGAGTGATTTTGAATATGAACTACAAGTTGCTCATACAAACAGATCTTTAAATAATCAGTACGAAACAATTTTTCTCGCGACAGAAACGCACCATAGCTTTTTAAGTAGTTCAGTAGTCAAAGAAGTCGCAAGATTTGGCGGTGAGATTCGCCATATGGTTCCTGAATTTATTGCTAAGGATCTTATGAAACTAAATACTAATTAAGTACAATAATTAGTATTATCTACTATTGATAAAATATTAATAATATTCTTCGTCGAATTTTCCTTATTATTAACAATAATACTAAATATTTTATCTTTACCTAATATAATACCAGAAATAGATCTAACGTTACTAAGTCTTCCTGATTTAGCCAAAATTCTGCCTTTGAGATTTATTGGGGCTTTTACATTTTCCAATGATCCTCTAACCCCTAAAATAGAAAAAGATGAGAAATAATAATCGGAATATCTACTTAATTGCATTCTTCTCAAAAATTGAGATAAACCATATGTGGTAACTCTATTATCTCTTGATAAACCACTAGCATCAGCAAAGATAAAATCATCTGAATCAAAGTTTTGATCATTTAACCACTTAGTGTATTTAACATTAGGAAAATCATGAGACCAGTTATTTAATGAATGTCTAAAAACAACCTCAGCTGTATAATTATGGCTTTCTGAATTAACTAGATTAAGTAAAATATATAAGGGCGCAGAATTAACACTTTTGATAGTAGAAACAAAATCAATAGAAAAATCATTATAAACAGGTTTAATAAAATATTTACTTGATAAGTTATTTCTTACTAAAGAAGTCTTTAACTCATTAATAAAATTATCTATTGGATTATTTAAAGCATTAGTACTTGCATTACTAGCTATCGAGTACTTAGTAATTGGTGCTCCATACTCCTCTTTCCTATCAGAATAGGACCAGCTAGGAGGCCACCAAGTATTTTTTTTACTACTAGTGATTAAAATTGGTAATTTAATACCCGTATTAAACTCCTTACTATTTAGTCCTCTTAGTAACTCATCTAAATGTCTTTTATCAAAGTCAGGATCACCAGAGGCATCAAGGTATAAGCCTCCATTACTCATCTCATTTAGAGATGTTTTGAGAATATAGTTTGGTCCTAAATTATCTAAAGAAAAAGCACTCGACAAAATCTTTTGATTCGATGCAGGAATTCTAGGAATTTTTCCATTTATATCTACAATAAACTCACCATTTTTATTTAATATATTAACACTTATTTTACTATTAAAGTTATCAATATAATCCTCTATCTTTTTTTGTAATGCATAACATATATTTGTCTCTTCAGGAGTTATAGAATTAATATTAATTCTTTGACGGACGTATGAATATATCGAAAACAAATTACCATTAGCTGTATTTATCGATATAATTATTAATCCAATATATAAAGAAAGTTTTTTTTTCATTAATTTACAAGTTAAGAATTATTGTTTCATCGTCAGGCCTATTAATAAATGATTTAACAAAAGAATACCCATTATTATTTAATTTAAAAAGTTCCCAATCATTGGGATATCTTTTTAATAATGCACCCATCGATAATGGTTGAACAAAGTATAAAACTTTCCATTTTTTAGCAAATCTTTTTCTCATTTCTCTTCCTACGCTTCCAATTCCAACAATGGGGTCTTCCAGCTTACCATTAATCATAATTACATTAGATTTAGCATGTGAACATACCTGTTCAAACATCTCTATATCATATGGTTGAGGAGAACAAACTAATAATATAGAATTTGACAAATCTGTTGAATTAATAAATTCTTTAAAAGTAAAGATCTTACTGGCTAATTCAGGTTTATCTCTTTTCGCGAGAGCTGCTCCACCAGCATCAGCCCACAATAAGATATTATCGTATTTAATTTCTGTAAGTTTATTAGATAATCGAAAAATTATAGGATTTAGTCTTAATCCATCGAATTTTAGATTAATAGAAAGAAACGATTGTTCGGAGTTACTTAAAAAGTAACTTTGAACAGATTCATATACATTTGATTCTGCTTCTTTAAGATCTGAAGGCAACATATTCATTATTTGAAAATCATTGTTTTTTGAGTTCTAAAGTTTGCAATGATTCGAATATTATATTTGAAACTGAGGTAATATCATCATTTGAAATCCATGGACCAATAGTAATTCTTAATCCAGATTCTTGAAATGTTTTGTCAACATTAATTGCTACCAGTATTGGATTTGGTCCTTGAATAGATGAAGAGCAGGCACTACCGCTACTTATATAAACTCCATTTTTTGACAATAATCGAACAATTTCTCTACCTTTAATCGGGATCATTGATTCTGTATGGCAGAGAAATGAAAGATTATTGGGCAGTCTTTCTATATCTGGTCCGATAAACGTAAGATGTTTATTATTAATTAGATTTTTTTTTAAAAGAGATGTCATTTTTGAAACATTATTCACAGGAAATAAAGTTTGATTGTCTTTAACCTCTATATATTCATTGAGTAAGTCAATTGCTGTCGAAAAACCTGCAATAAGAGGAACTGACTCAGTACCAGATCTTATTGAGCCATTTTTAAATCCATATGAAGGATTCTTCATTAATAAATCTTGAATACCCTTTCGCAACATCAATAATCCAATACCTTTAGGGCCTTGAAGCTTATGAGCAGAGGCGCTAAGCATATCGACATTTAAATTACTCCAATCAATAAGGCCACAAGGGAGGACCTGTGTGGCATCTGTATGGAAAAGAATATTTCGTTTCTTACATTCCATACCTATGAGATTTATGGGCTGAATGGAGCCAATCTCACTTTGTCCCCAGATTATTGAAACCAATTTTGTCGGAGGAGATAACACCTCCTCTAGTAAATCTAGATCAATAATTCCATAACGATCCACAGGCCAGTATTTAATATCCCAGCCTTCATTACGCAATTGATTAGCTATTAGGTTAATTGAGGGGTGTTCAACGCTAGAAATGACAATTCTTCCTTTATCAATATTATTAGATACAGCTTTTAGAGCTAGATAATTTGATTCAGTTGCTCCAGATGTAAAAAATAATTCGTCCGAAGACGCTTTTAATTTATTTGCTATTGATAATCTTGATCTTTCTAAAATCTCTCTTGCGATAACCCCAACTTTATGAATACTTGATGGATTACCCCAGCATTCAAGTTGAATATCCTTTAATTTAGTAATAACATCTAAATGAGGAGGAGTAGTCGCTGATGCATCGAGATAAATATCTTTCATATGAGGACTTATTAAATATCTATCTCTCCACTAAATACTTTTAAAGCTGGTCCTTGCATGAAAACGGGACCTGACTGATTAGGCCATTCAACTTCTAATTTGCCGCCTGGTAAATAGACATTAGCGTTGTTTAAAGTTTTCCCTAACTTAGAGGTAACTACCAGACAAGCGCATGCTCCAGTACCACAAGCTAATGTTGGGCCGCAACCCCTTTCCCATACCTTTACTTTAATATTTGACTTATCGATTATTTCAACAAAGTGAACATTAGTATCATTTGGAAATGCATTATGTTTTTCAAGGAAACTACCCCATTCTTTAAATGGTATCCCTTCAATATCATTAACAAATACGATCATATGAGGATTCCCCATACTAGCAGCATAAACATTTAATATTTGATCATTTATTGTAATCACTCCATTCGGAACATTTAAATTATTCATCAACAATTTTGTGGGTATATCTAAAGGAGAAAGGATAGGTTCGCCCATATTTACTTTTATATTTTTATTGCCATTAATAGAGGTAAGAATAAGACCCGCTTTGGTTTCAATGGGAATCTCAGAAGATTCATTAATTTCATTATTATCGTTCAAAAAAGCAATCAGGCATCTAATACCGTTGCCACACATTTCAGGTTCGGAACCATCAGAATTATAAATCTTCATTCTCACAAAACATTTATTATTAGACTCTAATATAAGAATAATCCCATCAGCTCCGATGCCAAAATTTCTATTACATAGGTGCTCAATAAAATTATCTTTATTTTTTGAAAATAAATGATCTAAATTATTACCACGAGCATCAAAGATAATGAAATCATTACCAAGTCCTTGATACTTTGAAAAATTATTTTTCATGATTTTCAGTTTGTTTAACTATGTTTGTAGGAAATAAAGGGCTCTTGGTAGTAATTTCAGAACTATTGGCATATTGCGCATCAATTTATGAGAACATTATTTGATTGGCAAATCAACTACTGAAGGAGATCTTCCTTGAATAATACTACTTCAGATATTAATGACCAGCGATACGAGCCTCGGGAAGTAGAAGCTTATTGGCAAAAAGAGTGGGCTAATGATGACCTCTATAGGACAAATACTGAGGTAAATAAAGAAAATACTTTCTATGCCTTGTCGATGTTTCCATACCCATCAGGTTCTTTACATATGGGTCACGTCAGGAATTATGTCATTACAGATGTACTGGCTAGATATAAAAGGATGAAAGGTTTTAACGTCTTACATCCAATGGGTTGGGATGCCTTCGGTTTACCTGCTGAAAATGCAGCAATAGAGAGAGAAACAAGTCCATCGACATGGACAGATAAAAATATTTCACAAATGAAAGATCAATTAGCTCGCCTTGGATTATCAATAGATTGGTCTAAAGAAGTTACCACTTGCAAAGCAGAATATTATAAATGGACTCAATATATATTTAATCAATTACATAAAAATAATCTTGCCTATCAAAAAAAAGCAACAGTTAATTGGGATCCAATTGATCAAACTGTTCTTGCGAATGAGCAAGTAGATGCTGAAGGTAAATCATGGAGATCTGGAGCTAAAGTTGAAAAAAAAGAATTAAATCAGTGGTTTTTACGAATTACTAGTTTTGCCGAAGATCTTAATAAGGATTTAGTTACCCTTAATGACTGGCCAGATAGAGTAAGGGTTATGCAAAAAAATTGGATTGGTAAATCCATCGGTGCAGAAATAACATTTGATATCAAAGATAGCGACCAAAAAATAACAGCTTTCACCACAAGAATAGATACAGTCTATGGTGTAAGTTATCTGGTATTAGCATCAAATCATCCATTAATTGATCAATTAATAAGTTCTAATGATATTGATAAATTAAATGAGTTTAGACAAACTCAAGAAAAGTTAAGTGATCTTGAACGTAATTCAGATACTAGACAAAAACTAGGAATGTATTTAGGAGTAAATGCAATTAATCCAGCAAATAATAAAGAGATACCGATTTGGATAGGAGACTATGTGATTATGGAATATGGAACTGGTGCTGTGATGGGTGTCCCTGCTCACGATAGTAGAGATTATCAGTTTGCAAAATCATATAATTTACCAATTCAATATGTAATAAAACCCAATATTGATGAAGATGATAATTATTTAAAGGCTGAATATGTTGATAAGGGTATCATGATCAATTCAGATAAATTTAATGGTATTGATTCTGATATTGCAAAATTAGAAATACTTGAATTTGGTTCAAATTCAAATTGGGCAAAATCAAAGATAACATACAAGTTAAGAGATTGGCTTATATCTAGACAACGATATTGGGGCTGCCCAATTCCGATTATTAATTGTAAGAAGTGTGGCCAAGTAAGAGTCCCGGACAAGGATCTTCCAGTTGTACTACCAATTGATATTAAATTAACTGGTAAAGGTAAGAGTCCTTTAACAACAAAAACCGAATGGATAAATACTTGTTGCCCTAAATGTGGAATTGATGCAAAAAGAGAAACTGATACAATGGACACTTTTATGTGTTCATCTTGGTACTTTTTAAGATATATAAACCCTGATAATTGTGAAAATCCTTTTCTGAACAGCGAAATAGATAAATGGCTTCCAGTTAAGCAGTATGTTGGTGGTATCGAGCACGCAATCTTACATTTACTATATTCTAGATTTTTAACCAAGGCTCTCAAAAGGTGTGGATTAATAAATATCGATGAACCTTTTAAGAAACTACTAACTCAAGGGATGGTTCAAGCCATTACTTTTAAAAATCCCAATACAAATAAATATTTTTCAAAGGATCAGATTGAAGATATTGAAAACCCTAAAGATCCACTTACAGGAGAGAGTATTGAAATCATCTTTGAAAAGATGTCGAAGTCAAAATATAATGGTGTAGATCCATCTGTAGTGATAGATAAATATGGTGCTGACACAGCAAGAATGTTCATTCTTTTTAAAGCGCCACCAGAAAAAGATTTAGAGTGGGATGACTCCGATGTTGAAGGGCAATACCGATTTATACAGAGACTCTGGAAATTTGTTATTAATACTTTAGAAATAACAAAGAATAATTCAAGATTAAATATAGAAAATGAAAAGTCAAAAGATAAAGAGGCTTTACGCCTAATTAATATTGCTATTAAGGAAATTACTGATGATTTGGATAATCTACAATTTAATACAGCAATATCTGAACTTATGAAGGTTGTAAATGGCCTAAGTTCAATAGTTAATTACTGTAGCAATCAAACTCTAAATAAAGTTATTTCAATATTAGTTAAAATAACTTCTCCATTTTCTCCTCATATTGCAGAGGAACTTTGGAAGACAATCGGAAATAATCAAAGTATTCATCTTCAGTCATGGCCAAAATTTGATGCAGGTGCAATTGAACAAGATACTTTTAAACTTATGATTCAAATCAATGGAAAAGTCAGAGGATCAATTAATGCTAGTAAAAATCTATCTAAAGAAGATTTAGAGGACTTAGCTATTAAAACTGAGGCTGCTATTAAATGGATGGATGGAAAAGAACCAAAACGAATAATTGTTGTCCCGAATAAATTAGTGAATATAGTTATTTAGCAATCAAGTTTTCAAAATAATAAGCTTATCAGGATTTGATTGATTACCAATCATTGAATAATGTTCGGAATTTTCTGAAAGTTTTCTAAGAATTAAATAAATTGACTCTGTTGATTCAGAAGACAACTCATCATTGATTTCATTTAATGTTCTTTGCTTCCCATCAGCTAATAATTCCTCAATCTCTTTTTGAAGTTTGATTATCTTTGTAGCGGCTTTTTTACCTGCTTCAACTCCCGGTTGATTGTAGGCATTAACATTAATCAATTCTGCATAGAGACTTACAGCTCGCTCAAATAATGCGATTAAAGCACCAAGACTTGATTCATCAAATGACTTGAAAGTGATAGTCAAATTCTGCCTACCTCCTTCAGTTAATGCTGACCGAGTTCCTTGAAGAAATCCAGACAAATAGTCACCTGGTCTTTTATTTTTTACTTCAACTATCTCTAAGGGGTCATGAAGAATTTCTATGAAATTAACAAAAAAATTATCAATACCATCTCTTAATTGCTGCACATATGCATGCTGATCTGTAGAACCTTTGTTTCCATAAACTGCGATACCTTGATTAACTTGAATTTCATCTCTGTCATACTTTTTACCTAAAGATTCCATGACAAGTTGTTGAAGATATCTACTGAAAACTTCTAATCTGTCTCTATAGGGAAGTACAACCATATCTCTTAACCCTTTTCCATTTCCCGATTTGAACCAAGCTAAAGACAAAAGTGCTGCTGGATTATTTTTAATGTCTTTTACTCTTGTAAGTGCATCCATCTGAGATGCTCCATTTAAGAATTTGTCTATATCAGCGCCAATTAGGGCAGCAGGTAATAATCCAACAGCGCCAGTAATACTTGTCCTGCCACCAACCCAATCGGGTAAATCAAAAATATCTAACCAATTCTCATTATCGGCTAAAACATCTAGCTTGCTACCTTTTGATGTAATAGCTATCGCCCTAGATGACCAATTTTGGTTGTTATCGCGAACAAACTTCATAGCTTGCTCCATTCCAATTAATGGTTCTGGAGTGCCACCAGATTTACTAACAACTACAAACAAAGTTGAATCAAGATTGGGAAGGATAGAATTTAATTTATGGGAAATCCCCTCAGGATCTACATTGTCTAGAAAATGTAGATCCAATCCGATTGTTTCTCTCTTGAAGGACTCCTTAATGAGTAGAGGACCCAAACCACTACCACCGATTCCAATCCAAAAAACATCTGTATATTTTTTTCCGTCGCTGTTTGTTATTTCACCATTTAATATTGAAGCCCCAAACTTGGATATGTCTTGAATTTCCTTAGTAATAGAATCTGAAATATCAGGGCTTGGAGCAACTTTTGGATTCCTAAGCCAGTAATGACCTACTTGCCTACTTTCATCAATATTGGCAATAGAACCATTCTCGAGACTTTCTAGCGCATCAAAAGCTTTGGAATACATTTCATTAAAATCTTCAAAATCGGTTGTCTCTACATCCATTCTGCTTATATCAAGCCAAAAACCTAATGAATCATTGCTATACAAAAGGTCGCAGTACCTTCTCCATTTATCTTTGTTATTCATCTGGAAGATGTCAGTTATTGCCATTATTGATAAAAGAATACTCCTTAATGAATTCTGTTAGCAGGTACTCTAAACAGAGAGCCATTTAACAAATATATTTTATTTATATTAGTCACGAATGGATTTTAAATGCTGAATGTTTAGTAATTGACAAATAAGAATGATTGTATCCTTGTTAGTTATTACTAACTAACCCTGTATTTTTCTAATTACTAATTTAAATTTTTATTAATATTTAAAATGTCTTTACATTTAGATATTGTAATTTCTTCGATAGGTCATATATTTGTTGTAAATAAACCTTAATTGATGAATCAAGATAATAAAGAATATGCTGAAAGAAATTTATTTAATGGTTTAAATGGACAGAGTCTAATAAGTCCAATTGAATCAGTAAACAATTTAGTTGAGCCAAAGATTAGATTAGGTATCCTTGCCTCTGGTAATGGATCAAATTTTGAATACATTATTAAATCTATTCAAAACAAGGAACTTAATGCAGAAATTTCAATATTAATTGTTAATAATCCTAATTGCTTAGCAATAGAAAAGGCAATTAAATATGATATACCCTATATAATTATTAATCATAGAGATTGTAATTCGAGATTAGAACACGATATATTGGTTATGAATAAACTAGAGGAAATATCTGTAGATATAGTTGTCATGGCTGGATGGATGAGAATTGTTGGTGAAGAAATAATTAATAAGTTTAATAAGAGACTAATTAATATACATCCATCACTTCTACCATCTTTTAAAGGCATTGATGCAATACAGCAGGCAATGGATACAAAGGTAACTATTACTGGCTGTACAGTTCACTATGTTCAAAAGGAGGTTGATTCAGGCTCAATAATTATTCAAGCGGCAGTTCCTATAAAAGAAAAAGATAGTATAGAAACCTTAAAAAAACGAATTCAAGATATGGAACATATAATATTACCTTTAGCTATTGCTAAAGTAGCAATAGAAATTAGAACTAGTTTCAAGGATAAAAAGTAATCTTAGGAAGACCAATATCTGATTCAAGTCCATGCATAATATTTAAATTTTGAACTGCCTGACCTGCTTGACCTTTTAGTAGATTATCTATAACACTCATTAGAACAATTCTTCCGTTACGTTTATCAACTTCGACAGAGATCATAACTTTATTAGTATTTTTAACCCATTTAGTTGCTGGATAAGTTCCTACAGGCAAGATATCAATAAATGGTTGATCTTTATAAAAAGCTTCAATTACAATTTTGCAGTCTTCAGCTGTTAATCCGGGATCTCTTAAACGAGCATAAACTGTCGACAAAATCCCTCTAACCATTGGCACTAAATGAGGAGTGAATTGTAAATTGACTTCGTGACCAGCAAAATGACTTGCAATCCTTTCTATTTCAGCCGTATGCCTATGTCCAATAACTCCATAGGGTCTAATTGATTCAGAGCATTCAGACAATAAAAGTTGCTCACTTGGATTTCTCCCGCCACCAGATGTACCAGATTTTGCATCAATAATAATTCCTTCACTTTCTATTAAGCCTTGTTTTAAAAATGGAATAAGTAAGCTAAGTGAAGCAGTTGGATAGCAACCTGGACATGCAATTAATCTAGAATTTGAAATTTCGCTATTAAATTCTTCTGAAAAACCATAAATAGCCTCTTCACATAATTCGTAGTCAAATCTTGGATATTTCGCTGCTTCTTTTTTATAGACTTCTTTCCATTTATCTAGAGATTTAAATCTATAATCAGCTGACAAATCGAGGACCTTAACACCTTTTTTTAATAATAAAGGTGTTAACTGTGATGATAAACCATTAGGGAGACTCAATATTGCATAATCAGAATCATGAGCGATTTCATCAATATTGCTTTTAGTTATCTTTTTATCTCCCAAAATTTTCATAAAAGGATTTATTTCATTCCAGCTTTTACCTACTGATCGCTCACCATTTAAAGTTGAAATCTTAAAATCAGGATGCTCATTGATCAACTTAACAAGCTGAAGTCCACCGTATCCAGATGCTCCAATAATTGCGATCCTCCCAGTTTTCGATGTACTAATTGCCATAACATCAATGTTATTTCGTAGAATGAGCAGATATTCATTTGAGAATAATTAGCAAAGAACCATTTCACCACAAACACGAGGAATAAGTTGAAATCAGAAGATTGTTATGAAATTGAATTTGATGATATAGCAGATGCTCTAGCTGCTATCAGAAATGGTGAATGTGTTGTTGTGGTTGATGATGAAAAGAGAGAAAACGAAGGCGATTTAATATGTGCTGCTCAATTTGCGACTCCCCAGCAAATAAATTTCATGGCAACAGAGGCTAGAGGTTTGATATGTCTAGCAATGCAAGGCGAAAGATTAGACGAATTAGATCTTCCATTAATGGTTGACAGAAATACCGATTCAAACCAAACCGCATTCACAGTAAGTATCGATGCAGGTCCAGAATTTGGAGTATCTACGGGTATTTCGGCTGAAGATAGGGCTAAAACAATTCAAGTTGCTCTTAATAGTCAAACAAAACCAATTGATTTAAGAAGACCGGGTCATATTTTCCCTTTAAGAGCAAAAATTGGAGGAGTCTTGAAAAGGGCTGGACATACGGAAGCGGCAGTAGATCTATCTTTGTTAGCAGGCTTATCTCCTGCAGGCGTTATATGTGAAATTCAAAATCTGGATGGCTCAATGGCAAGATTGCCTGAGTTAAAAAAGTATGCGCAAGAAAGAAATTTAAAGTTAATCAGTATTGCAGATTTAATTCACTACAGACTTGAAAATGAGAGATTTGTGTACAGACAAGCAATAGCAAAGTTGCCTAGCCTATTTGGAGATTTCAAGGCAATCGGTTATAAGAATGAATTGGATGGATCAGAACATGTAGCGATAATAAAAGGAAATCCAGAAAATTTAAAAGAGCCAGTATTAGTAAGAATGCACTCAGAGTGTCTAACGGGAGACGCGTTTGGATCATTAAGGTGCGATTGTAGGCCTCAATTAGAAGCTGCCTTGTCAAGAATTTCTGAAGAAGGAGAAGGAGTTGTTGTCTATCTAAGGCAGGAAGGGAGAGGTATAGGTTTAGTTAACAAATTAAAAGCCTATAATCTACAAGATGGAGGATTAGATACTGTTGAAGCAAATGAGAAGTTAGGTTTTCCTGCAGATTTAAGAAACTATGGAGTAGGGGCGCAAATATTGACAGATTTAGGAATAAATAGACTTAAATTACTAACAAATAATCCTAGAAAAATAGCTGGTCTTGGTGGATATGGTCTTCAGGTTGAATCTAGAGTTCCATTAGTTATTTGTCCGGGAGATCATAATGCAGCTTATCTTGAGGTGAAAAGAGAAAAACTTGGACACTTAATTGATAATAATATTCAGACAAACTTAATCAATGAAAGACAAAATATTGTTGTCTATTGGGATGGAAAAGTTGACAACAGAGAATTAAAACATTTTGAAGATAAAGCATGTAAGTGGTCAGAAAACCATTTTTTAAATATTTCTATTCAAACTGCTCAAAGGTTAATAGCTCTATGTGAAAACCCATTATTTATTTGGAATGTTAGACATAGAGATATCAAAGCACATTTGGAAGGTAACTTGATAGATAAAAGATTACTTGAGTCACTACTTAAGGAACTAAGCAATTGGAAAAATACAGAAAGAATTGGAATAATTAAAACTGATAATTATGAAAGACTTTTACATCCTTCCTCAAATATATCGATTGAGGAAAAAAATATTAGCGAACTTTCAAATTTTGAAAATTCGCCGTTATTTGATTGGAATTTAAAAGATAAGAACAGAACTATTGAATGGAGTTAATTACAAGATTAGATAATAAATTTATGTCTTAAGTTATTAAATAATACTTACACTATTAATTTTAGTACCATTAGTGATAGATAGAAGAGTTTTAATATCATTAGTTTTACCAAAAACAGTATGTACTCCATCCAAATGTGGCTGTGGAGAATGAACTAAAAAGAATTGGCTACCACCAGTATCCTTTCCTGCGTGGGCCATAGAAAGAGAACCAGCTTCATGTTTGTTTGGATTAATTTCACAATTTATGGAATAACCAGGGCCTCCAGTGCCAGGCATACCTCTTGAGCCCTCTCTTGTATTTGGACATCCGCCTTGAGCCATAAACCCATTAATGACTCTGTGAAAAGATAGGCCATTGTAAAAACCTTCTTTAACAAGTTTCAAAAAGTTTTCTACTGTTTTTGGTGCATCATTATCAAAGAGGTCAATAGTCAATTGGCCTTTATCTGTTTCCATCAATACTTTAGACATAACTCAAGTTAATTTTTCTCATAATAACTTCTTTTAAAGTTTAATGCAGAAAGTACAATAAGAATACCTAAGATTTAATTGATCATAATTCAATTATCTTTAAATTTAATAAGTGCAGTTCTTAAATTACCCTTTGAATCATTAAGTAATTGCTTGGCATCTATAACATCCATTCCAGACAAAGCAATTAATAAAGACAATTTTACAGATCCATTTGTCTTCTTTAAAAGTCGAATAGAAGTTTCTTTATCAACCGATCCAATATCAAATAAAATACCGATTGCTCTATCCAATAATTTGTCATTGGATACTGATAAATCAATCATTCTATTGCCATAAACCTTACCTAATTTAATCATCACAGATGTAGAAATTATATTTAAAGCCATCTTTGTAGCTGTTCCAGCTTTTAATCTTGTAGAACCCGCAAGAATTTCAGGTCCAGTAATCAGCCTAATATCGATATTATTATCTAAAGTTGAATCACTTTCTGGAACTGATGAAATAGAAATAGTTAGTGCATTTAAACTTTTGGAATAGTTTAATGCACTTAGAACATAAGGAGTTCTACCACTTGCTGTTATACCTATTAAGACATCTCTACATGAGAAATCTCTATCTTTAAGATCAGCAATAGCAATCTCAGATAAATCCTCTAGATATTCAGAACTTTTTGTTAGAGATGGTACACCTCCAGCGATTATTCCTTGAACCAAATCAGGATTCGTGCAAAAAGTTGGGGGACATTCTGAGGCATCAAGTACTCCCAATCTTCCTGAAGTACCAGTACCAATATAAAATAATCTGCCATTTAATTTAAGTCTTGCAGTGATTTCATCAATAGCATTAACTAATTCTGGAATAACTCGCTCCACAGCTTTTTGGGGTTCTTTATCAGCTTCTGAAAAAATATTAACTATTTCATTTGTCGACTTAGTATCCAATTCATTAGAAGTTAAATTAATCTGCTCAGTTAGTATTCGATTAATAATATTTTTTGAATCTTTATTTATATCACTCATAAAAGATTTTCTAAACGTTTTTTTATATCTTGGAGTTGATCATTAGAAGATGTTTGTTCATTTAAATTATCTTGATTTTGCCAATTTCCTACTTCTAAATTTGAAAGAGGTGGTGAAATCATAAGGCGCTCTTCATCGGTTCTTGGGATAAAGCCTTTTTCTACAAAGCGGGATTCATAACCAGCTTCAATACAAAATGCTTCAATATCCGTCTTGGTTAACTCCTCAACAGATGGTGTAGGAAAGTCTTGAGCTTCTAAAAGTCCACAATATCTCTCAGCATCGTCCTTGTCTTCGAACATAAGGATTACTGTCGTTCCCTTAAGTTCGAGGGAATGTATGCCTTCACTTTCAGTCCCCGCCTCATACAAAAGGACATTAACTAACATAGTAAATAAATAACCAATTTAATTATAAATCGATAAATTGAATAAAAAATATAATTCTAATAATTCTCCATAGATATTTCATTTAGACGTTGATATAATGCTAGTTCAGAATCACTTAAATTATCCGGTAACACAATAATTATTTCAACTATTTGATCACCACGATATTCCTCGTATTCCAATCCACGTCCTCTAAGTCTTAATAACCTCCCTGTAGAAGAATTAGGAGGTACTTGTAATGTTACAGATCCATTTAAAGTTGGAATATCAACAGCACAACCCAATAAAGCATCATGTGGAAACAATTCAAGACGATATGTAACTCTTAATCCATCTATTCTTAGACCTTCTTTCGTTTGTACTTTTAATTGAACAAAATGATCGCGACAACCGATTGCAGCACCTTCTATTCGTAATCTCCATCCATCACCTGCAAATGGCGGAGTTAAAACCTCAACAAGGGTGCCGTCTTGCAACTGAATATCTACTGAAGAACCATAAAGAGCTTGATCTGGTGAGATTTCTACAATTGACTCTTGATCTTCATAAATTAAAGTTGGAGGTGGTACTGGCTCACTGGTGGTAGGAATATATTCATTAAAATTAGTTTGTTCAAAGTCTTCGTATTCATCTTCAGAAGGTTCTGAATATTGTTCATCACTTTCTTTTTTTAAATCTATTCTTATTCCTAATACAATATTTATATATTCCTCATAGGTTGGAAATCTATTTTCAAAGATATCTTCATGTTTATTATTTTGCTTCTCCCATTCCCTTCTCTTTTTTGGATCGCTAAGTATCGCATAGGCTTCATTAATTAATTTAAATCTTTCCTCTGCATTGACATCATTCTTATTTAAATCAGGGTGCCACTTTCTTGCCTCTTTCCTAAAGGCAGATTTAAGCTCATTAGAATCACATTCTGGAGAGACTCCTAATAGAGACCAATAATTAGGATCAACGGTAGTAGTCATTATCCCAAGGATCTACATCCCTTCTCCCATAATTATTATCACCATTTCTATTTTGACGTCCTTGAGAATAATCCCAAGGATCATCATCCCAATAATCGTCTGAAAATAATTCGTCCTTTAATGACCCAAAAGTATTTTTAATACCTTGTATGGGATTTGACTCTGTTTTTCTTTCTGCTGACAAGCGACGATTCAAACCAAATAATGCTTCTTGTAGAGAACCGACTGCATATTCGAGTTCTTGCAAATCATTATCTTGAAGCAAATCTTCAACGTCCCGCATCGCAACCTCTACAGATCTTTGTTGTCTTTCTGCGCCATAGGGTCCTAACTCAAGAGAAGCATCTCTTAGCCGTCTCTCAGCTTGAGCAACAAGTGTTAATGCATTATTTTTCTGATCAATAGAAGCTCGCTTTTTTCTATCTTCAGAGGCCTTTACTTTGGACTCCTCAATCAACTTATTCACTTCATTTTGATTCAGATTTGAACCGCCGGTAACACTTACTGATTGTTTTCTCCCTGTAGTTCTATCAGTGGCACTGACTTCTAATAGACCATTAGCATCAATATCAAAAGCCACCTGAACTTGAGGAACACCTCTTGGAGCAGGAGGAATACCAGATAATTTAAATTTTCCCAGTGATTTGTTGTCTGAGGCCATTTGCCTTTCTCCTTGCCAGATATGAATCTCAACTGATGATTGATTTGAGGCAGATGTACTAAAAACATCGGATTGTCTTACTGGTATAGAGGTATTACGTGGAATTAGAACTTTCATTAAACCTCCAACAGTTTCTAGTCCTAACGAAAGAGGAGTGACATCATTCAACAAAAGGTCTCTCAACTCTCCTGAAAGAATGCCACCTTGAATTGCCGCACCAATAGCCACAACTTCATCAGGGTTAACAGATTGACAAGGTGGATTTGGAACTAAGGTTTTAACTAATTGCTTTACCATTGGCATACGCGTACTTCCACCTACAAGAACAACTTCATCGATATCCTCAGGATTCCAACCTGAATCATCAATAACAGTATTAACAGGATCAAATAATCTATCTAAAAGGTCATTGCAAAGACTCTCGTATTTTTTTCTACTAAGGGTAGTTTCTATATGTAGTGGACCATCTTTTCCTGTAGAAATAAAAGGCAATGAAATGGGTGTGGTTTGAACACCAGAAAGTTCTTGTTTAGCTTTCTCAGCCGCTTCAGTAAGTCTTTGTAATGATTGCCTGTCTCTTCTAAGGTCTATTTTATTCTTTTCTAAAAAATCTTGAGCAAGCCAATCAACAATTCTTTGATCAAAATCATTACCACCCAATTGTGTATCACCTGAAGTTGCCTTTACATCAAAAACACCATTAGAAATGGACATTAAAGACACATCAAATGTGCCACCACCTAAATCAAAAACCAGAACTTTTCTAGAGGAGCTTTTATCAAATCCATAAGCAAGAGCCGCGGAGGTTGGTTCATTTAGAATCCTTTCAACAGATATGCCAGCCAAAATCGCAGCATCGCGAGTAGCTTGTCTTTGTGAATCGTTGAAATAAGCGGGAACAGTGATTACAGCAGCATCAACGTTTTCTCCTAAGTAAGTTTCAGCGTCATCTATTAACTTCCTAATGATATTTCCAATCAGTTCTTCAGGTGCATATTCCCTTTTTGTTATAGGAGAGGTGATACGAACATTCCCCTGATCATTTGAGCGGACACTATAAGGAACTGAAAGGCTTGCTTCTTCAAGCTCATCCCATGCTCTGCCAACAAATCTTTTTAAATTGGAGAAAGTGTTTTTGGGATTAAGAACTAATTGCCGTCTAGCAAGTTGACCGACTAACAATTCAGATTCCTTAGTAAAGCCAACAACAGATGGTGTAGTTCTAGCACCTTCAGCACTAGCAATAACAACAGGCCTACCAGCCTCCAACACCGCTACAACGGAATTAGTCGTTCCCAAGTCAATGCCAACTATTCTCCCCATGGCAATACTTATTTAAGCCCCACAGTAACTAGCATTTAAGGGTATTCAATACTTATTATGTACCCTTCAACACTTAAAGCCAATCATTAACCCTCTGTTAATGAAAAATTTGAAAATAGATATAGATTCATAAAGTAAATTGCTTTAGCGAGTGGACAAAGCAAGTACACCGAAATTTTCACTGAGAACAAGACCAACTTCAGAGAAGTTGGTAGATTTTGGTTTTAAAAATATTGTTGTTGCCATGGCTTCAATGGTAGCCGTAGTCCTTTTTTCTATATTTGCAGTAGTTTACTATGAATCTACTGAATCGATTTCAAGATATGGACTGAGGTTTCTTTTTAGCTCTGCATGGAATCCAGTTACAGACGAGTATGGTGCATTCACAGCTATTTATGGAACCCTTTTAACATCGATTGCTTCATTATTAATTGCCATTCCATTGGGTGTCGGCACTGCAATATTTATAACTGAAAATATAATTCCCGAATATATAAGAAATGTAATTGGAATAATGGTTGAACTTTTAGCTGCTATTCCATCAGTAGTTTTAGGACTATGGGCAGTATTTATTATGGAACCTTTTATTAGACCATTTTTGAACATAATCTACGAAGTATTTGGATTTATCCCATTTTTCAGCACCCAACCTTTGGGTGCTGGAATGCTACCCGCAATATTAATACTTGTGGTAATGATATTACCTATAATTACATCGATTTCAAAAGATTCACTAAATCAAGTTCCATCTAAGCTTAGGCAAGCTGCCTATGGAATTGGAGCCTCAAGATGGACTACTATTTTTAAAGTTATTATTCCAGCCGCAATTTCTGGGATAACAGGAGGAGTTTTACTTGCTCTAGGAAGAGCTATGGGTGAGACAATGGCAGTTACTATGATTATTGGCAATTCAAATAACTTTAGTTGGTCAATATTTGCTCCTTCATATACAATTTCATCAATGCTTGCTAATCAATTTGGTGAAGCTGATGGAAGCCAAGTCTCTTCTCTAATGTATGCAGCATTAATCCTAATGATATTAACCTTATTGGTTAATGTATTTGCCCAGTGGATTGTAAAAAAATTAAGCTTAAAATATTAATAAATGAATTACACTTCACAAAAATCTCTAATTTATAATCCCACTCTAACTAGAAATATTGGGAACAAAGCCTTAACTTTTATTTCTGCTATTTTTGCTATCATTTCTGTACTTCCTTTAATATTAGTCATAAGCTATGTACTAATTAAGGGTGGAAGTTATATAAACTTAGATACCTTAATTCTTGAACCTGAGCCACCAGGAGACGATCTTCTCTCAGCTGGAGGTATTGGACCAGCAATAACTGGAACTTTTATAATGTCAGTTATTGCTTCAATAATATCAATACCTGTTGGAGTAGGAGGTGGAATATATCTTGCCGAATATTCAAAATCAGGAAAGTTTGCAAAATTTATAAGGTTTGGATCAAATGTACTTGCAGGGGTTCCTTCTATAATTGCTGGTGTATTTATATATGCAATTATAGTCTCCACCAAAATATTATTTGGATCAATGTTCAGCGGCATAGCAGGCGGAATATCACTGTCAATTTTAATGCTTCCAACAATAATTAAAACTACTGATGAAGCACTTAAATTAGTTCCAAATGATATGAGAAGAGCTGCATTTGGAGTTGGTGCCTCAAAATTCACAATGATAACAAATATCACATTACCAGCTGCATTTAGTTCAATTTCTACAGGAGTATTATTAGCACTGGCCAGGGCAGCAGGAGAAACAGCTCCTTTAATATTTACAGCTCTTTTCTCCCGTTATTATATTACAAGTTTTGATGATCTTTTCTATGAGATGGGTTCATTGTCAGTCTTAATTTACAATTTCGCTCTTGAACCATATGAAGCTCAAAACCAACTAGCATGGGCAGCATCATTCATATTAGTTGTTGTACTTTTAAGTCTTAATGTCCTTTCAAGATGGATAGGCACGCTTGGTACTTTTTCAAAAAAAAGAGTATAATTATGAGCAAAGCTAATAATATAATATTCTAATGAATAAAAAAAATTTAAAATCTACATCTTCAGTCTCACTAGATAATGTATCAATTACATATGGCAATTCAGTTGCAGTTAAAAATGTATTTTGTGATATTGAAAAGAATCAAGTTACATCTTTTATTGGTCCATCAGGATGTGGTAAATCAACTGTTATCAGAGCAATCAACCGAATGAACGATTTAATAGAAGGTTGCAAATTATCAGGCAGTGTTATTTTTGAAGGTATAGATATATATGCAGAGGATATAGATCCAGTTGAAGTCAGAAGGAGAATTGGAATGGTTTTTCAACAACCCAATCCTTTTCCTAAAAGTATTTACGAAAATATTGCCTTTGGTGCAAGAGTTAATGGATATAAAGGTAATATGGATCAATTAGTAGAAGAATCTCTTAGAAAGGCAGCAGTTTGGGATGAGTGCAAGGATAAATTAAACGAAAGTGGTTATTCATTATCTGGTGGTCAACAACAAAGATTATGCATAGCAAGGACAATTGCTATTGAACCTGATGTGATCTTAATGGATGAGCCATGCTCAGCACTTGATCCAATATCTACCTTAAAAATTGAAGAGACAATTCACGAATTAAAGAAGAATTTTACAATCATTATTGTTACGCACAATATGCAACAAGCCAATAGAGTCAGTGATTACACAGCTTTTTTCAACACAGAGAAAAAAGAGAAGGATTTAGGTGGAAAAATTGGATTTTTAGTTGAGTTTGATAAAACAAAAAACATGTTCAATTCACCAAAGCAAAAATCAACTCAAGACTATATCTCTGGAAAATTTGGATAACACTAAAGCTTTTTTATTAAAAGTTAGCTTGTTATACGGAGAGAGAGGGATTCGAACCCTCGATAGGGTTGCCCCTATACAGCATTTCCAGTGCTGCGCCTTCAACCACTCGGCCACCTCTCCTTGGAATCAGCCATGAAATGTCTCTCAAATGCTGAATTTAAATATATACCACAAGAGAGGTCTTGTTAAAAATTTAACTATCGGATTTATTTATTAAATACTTTTATACCAAACAAGTTCCTAGTAATCATTAATTTATTAATGAGAATAAATTGATTTAAAGATAAATAGAATCTACCAATAGTAGACGATTAATATAAATAAAAACAATAGTCATGGTCATACCATCTTGTAAAACCGCTGCTTTTAATGCAGGTCTAGGTAAAGATGAAATTAATAAATTATTAGAAATTGCCAAGCAGGCCGCAGAAATAGGGGGATCATCTCTAATGAATAATTATGGAAGGATTAAAACAATAAAATGTAAGGGAACTGCTGGAGATCTTGTTACTAATGCAGATATAGAATGTGAAAAATTAATAATAGAATATTTAGAAAAAGAGACTCCTTACATTTCTATTCTTGCTGAAGAAAGTGGATATAAGTCAAAGGATGGTGAATTAAAATGGTGTATAGACCCTCTTGATGGAACAACTAACTATGCCCATGGATATCCATTTTTCGCAACTTCAATAGGTTTAATTTGGAATAGCAATCCAATATTGGGAGCAATATCAGTACCTTCTTTGAATGAAATTTATTACGCTTCTCCAGAACACGGATCATATTGTAATGGCGAAAAAATAAATGTAACGAACACGAATTCCTTATCTGATTCACTCTTAGTTACAGGTTTCGCATATGACCGACGAGAAGTATTAGATAATAATTATTCAGAATTTTGTTGGCTAACCCATCTTACCCATGGGGTAAGAAGAGGAGGAGCAGCCGCTGTAGATCTAGCATTTGTAGCTTCAGGCAAAGTTGATGGTTTTTGGGAACGTGGACTTGCAAAATGGGATATGGCAGCAGGAGTACCACTAGTCGAAATGGCGGGTGGAATAGTTTCCAATTATCCTTCCGGAGATTTTGATCTCAATAACGGCAGAATTCTTGCTTGTAATCCAGAGATACAAAATGAGCTCATAAAAGAACTTGGAAAAATTAAACCATTAACCCCTAACTCTTATGGTGGAAAATAGTCTTAATTTATGTGATCCTTAAGAAATAAAAAGATTCAAATAATGACATTGCAACCTGCCTCGGGTGCGCGCGACTTAAATCCTCAGCAAGTAAGAAAGAACCATCTCATTGCATCAAAACTTTCCTCTCTATATCAACTATGGGGATATGAGCGAATATCACCGCCACACATAGAACGTCTAGACACACTGACGGCAGCTGGTGGGATTTCGAACAATGAAATACTAAAAATCGTTTCTGATGAACCTCTTGGATTAAGACCTGAAATAACAGCGTCAATTATTCGAGCTGCTTCAACTAGATTTAATGAATATGAAAGGCCACTTCGTTTTTGGTCAGCAGAAACATCATTCAAATGCAATCAAAGCATTGATGGTGGTATTGATATTGAAGAGTCATTTCAAAGCGGAGTTGAATTGATAGGAACAAAAGCAATTAATGCAGAAATAGAACTTCTATCTCTTCTCATCGAATCATTAGAAGTAATTGAAATTGATCAAAAATATAAAATGACATTGCTTATTGGAAATACATATCTATTGGAACTTATTTTAAGCTCATTTGATTCAACCAAGATAGACCAAATAAAAAAAATTCTCTGCGATCTTGATTACATAGCATTGACTACACTTGATGTAAAAGAAGAACAAAGAATGTTTATCAAAACCATCATGAATATGAGAGGAAAACCTGAAAAAGTGTTAACTAATCTACAAAACATATATGGCTCAAATTCATACATTGATAAACTAAAGGAATTATTTACCATTATTGAGCCATTAGCTAAAGAGAAAGGAATAGAAGTACAACTAGACCCTACATTAGGAACCAAATATAAATTATATAGTGGATTAACATTTTCTCTTGTTTCATCATCAACAAGTGCTCCTGTTACTATTGCTAAAGGTGGTAGATATGATGATTTAGTTAAAAAATTTAGTTCAAGCGCCCAAAATTGCTATGGAATTGGTTTTAGTATTAGCGTTGATAAAGTAAGAGAATTAGTCTCCACAAGCAAAGAAAAACTTGTTAATAATGTAAAAGTATTAATCGCATATAAGCAAAGTGTAAATTTGTATAAAGCATTAAAACAACAAAAGGAATTGCATAGAAAGGGGATTATTTCAGTAATTTCACATGAACCTTTAAAGACAAATGATGAAACAGATCAACTCTTAAAATCTAACAGATGTAATAAAATAGAATGGATAGATTGATATAAATTAGCCTTAAATTTTTAACAATTGTCAGGGATTGAAAACTATTGAGCTGTAATCAATAACACTTTTGCATTTAACGCCTAAATAGAAATTTGTATCGCTATGATAATAAAAATTTAGACAAGACATGCCCGTTAAAGAAGAAGGAACTATTCTTATTCACACAGAAAATATATTTCCAATAATAAAAAAAGCAGTTTACTCAGATCATGAGATATTTATTAGAGAGCTTATAAGTAACTCCGTAGATGCAATCAAGAAAAGAAAAATGGCCGCCTTTGCAGGAGATTGTGTCGCTGCTGACGATGAAAAAATAAAAATTTCGATTGACAGAGAGCATAAGACATTGACCATTAGTGACAATGGAATAGGAATGACTAGTGATGAAATTAAGAAATATATTAATCAAGTAGCTTTCTCAAGCGCAGAAGAATTTCTTGAGAAATACAAGCAACCCGATGATGGTTTTATAGGTCATTTTGGACTCGGTTTTTACTCAAGTTTTATGGTTGCAGAAGAAGTTGAAATAATAACTAAATCAGCAAAGAATGACTCACAAGCTATTCAATGGAAATGCAATGGATCGCCTCAATATACACTTGATGAATCAGATAAAGAAGAGATAGGTACAGATATAATTTTACATTTAATGGAAGAAGAAATTGAATATATAGAACCAAGCAGAATTAAGACATTAATTAAAAAATATTGTGATTTCATGCCTATTGAAATCTCACTTGAAGAAGAAGTTATCAATAAAATGAATCCGCCATGGAGAGAAAGCAAACAAAATCTTAAAGATGAAGATTATATTGAACTCTATAAATATCTCTATCCCTTTCAGGGAGATCCTCTCTTATGGGTTCACCTAAATACTGACTATCCATATAATTTGCAAGGAATATTATATTTTCCAAAGATAAGTGGAAGAGCAGATTGGGAAAGTGGTGAAATAAAACTTTTCTGTAATCAGGTCTTTGTTAGTGACTCAATTAAAGAGATAGTTCCTAGATATCTATTACCGTTGAGGGGTGTGATAGATTCACCAGACATTCCCTTAAATGTTAGTAGAAGTGCATTACAATCAGACAGAAGAGTTAAATCTATAGGTAACTTTATTGCTAAGAAATTAGCCGATAAGCTTAAAACATTAAAGAAGGATGAAACCCAATTTTATGCTGACATATGGGACTCAATAGCCCCCTTTATAAAAATTGGAGCTATGGAAGATGAGAAATTTGCCGAGCAAGTAAAAGATATAATTTTATATTCAACAACAAAAGTTCCTGTTGAAGATAATGAAGAGAATAACGAGTTGGTAAAATCTGGTTCAAAAATATTTACTACCCTAGAAGGATATAAAAATAGGCTTACTGATGAGAACAAAAAGATTTTATATTCAACAGATGAAGTCTCTCAATCAACAGCACTCAATATGTGGACTTCACAAGGTAAAGAGGTCTTAAAACTTGATACTGTTATTGATACTCAGTTTATTCCTTGGCTAGAGGAAAAAAATAAAGAAATAAATTTTGTAAGAGTCGATTCCGAACTGGACGAAAGTATTAAAGATGATTCGCCTGAGATTGCAGATAAAGACGGGAATACAAAGTCAGAAACACTTAAAAAAATTATTAGTTCGGCTTTAAACAATGAAAAAGTCACAGTACAAATACAGAATCTAAAAGGTGATAATTCACCACCTTCATTAATATTGTTACCAGAACAAATGAGAAGAATAAATGATATAACAGCATTAATGGAACAGAAACTGCCTGGTCTTCCCGAATATCATAATTTAATAGTCAATTCAAACCACCCACTTATTCAAGGCTTACTCAAGCTAAATTCTAACCAAATAGTTATTGAAGGATCTAGTAAATCAGAAGAAGGTCGATTAGCTAGCGACATCGCTATACATGTTTATGAGATGGCAAAACTATCAATTGGAGGGCTTGAGAACAAAGATATAGCAGCTTTTCAAAATAGAAATGCTGAGCTGCTAGGGAAATTAATGAAAAATTTCGTATAAACTCAACCTCATTTGATAGAATAAATAAACGAATAAGATTAAAAAATGTCTAGAGTTTGCCAACTTACAGGCACAAGGGCTAATAACGGAATGTCAGTCAGCCATTCCCATATCAGAACTAAAAAATTGCAGCAAGCAAATTTGCAGCAACGTAGATTGTGGTGGGAAGAAGAAAACAAATGGATTAATATAAGAGTTACGACAAGAGCACTAAAAACTATTCAGAAAAAAGGTTTAGGAAAATATGCCAAATCATTAGGGGTTGATTTAAACAAACTTTAAATTTGATTTTTATCAAATGAAAAGAAGTGAATTTATAAAATCCTTTATTTTATTTTCTACTATTTTATTTATTAAACCTTCGAGACTATTTGCAAGTATAAATTCAGTTAAAATTGGCCAAAAGGCACCCAATTTTTTGTTGAATGGATATAACAAAAACAGCCCAAATAAAAAGGAATGGTCATTGGATGATTTTTCAAAAAAATGGTTAGTTTTATATTTTTATCCTAAAGATTTCTCAAGTGGTTGTACATTAGAGGCTAAAAATTTTCAGGATAATCTTGCTAAATATAATAAAATTAATGCCTCAATAGTTGGGATCAGTGCAGATAGTGAAGGAGAGCACGAATCATTTTGTACATCTGAAAATCTTGGATATACATTACTATCAGATGCAAATTCAGAAATTAGCAAGTCATACGATTCATGGTTAGATCCCTACTCAAAAAGAAATACATTTCTAATCAACCCAGAAGGTATAGTTGTATATAAATGGATAGGAGTAAGACCAATTGGACATGCTCAAGAAGTTTTAAAAGAGCTTACTAAACAACAAAAAATATATGCATGAACTATCTCTAGGAACATGGTTTATCCATATTGCGACTCTATTTGAGTGGGCAATTGCAATAATAATAATTGACTATATTTCATCAATAACCAATAACAAGGCTTTGGGTTATTTTGCTTTAGCAATGTTGCCAAATTTAGCTAGTGCTATGGCAGCAATCACATGGCATATATTCGACAACAGTATTGAATTAGAAGGATTAGTTGTACTACAGGCGGCTCTTACAACTTTAGGAAATATATGTCTTGCATTTGCTGCTTGGAACTTGTTTAGGTCTGAGTCATCACAATCGAACCAATGAATGTTTCAATTCTTAGTCTTGATTCAATAGCACGAATTGACCCAAGTCCATTTTTCGTCATTTCACTAATCCCTTATCTAGTATTTCTGCGTTACGCTGGCAAAACAAAAGCGATACCAAAAATATCATTTATTGGCTTTAAGTTAACTCTTTTATTTGTATTCATGACGATTGTTTTTGCAATAATCGCACAAATTTATTTTGGGGATGAATTAACAAATGTTGATGTACTGCATGGACTAGCAGAATCGTTCTTAACGATTAGCGATGCATTTGTTGTTTACGGTTTTGTTTTGATGCTCCAGTCATTTAAAAATAAAGCAGAAGTAAAAAACTCTTAAGAGCTAAGTAACATTTGACGCAAAATCAATCTTTATGGTTGATAATGTAGTTATTCAATAGGGATAAAAGATGCTCACAACATTATTAGCAGCAGCTGATCCAGTGACATTTCAGTGGTCTCCAAAATGTGCCGTTGTGATGATCATTTGCAATATACTTGCTTATGCAATTGCAAGATCAAATATTGAAAAGCCAAACGAAGGGTTCCCAATTCCTAATTCTCAATTTTTTGGTGGGCTAAGTCATGGTTCTGTTGTAGCCGCAAACTGCTTAGGTCATGTTTTAGGAATAGGATCAATATTGGGTCTTGCTGCTAGAGGCGTTTTATAAATTAAGTTTCTAAATTAGATAGAAAAAAAAAGGATTATTAATCAATAATCCTTTTTTTATTGTTTGATAATTAATTAAAATTAAATTTATTTCTAATTTGATCAGCCATCATTTCTGGTGTCAAGCCAAGCGATTCTTTGCTTTGTTGTGGCGTTGCATGATCAACTAATTTGTCTGGTATTCCAATTCTTAATGTAGGGACAAAAATATCATTATCATTAAAAGATTCAACAACAGCAGATCCAAAGCCGCCCAATAGTGTTCCTTCTTCCATTGTTACTACTTTGCCAATTCTTTTTGCTGCCTCATGAATAGTATCCTCATCTAATGGTCTTATGAAGCGAGCGTTAATAACAGTACTATTGACTCCAAATTCTCTCAGTATTGCTGCTGTTTTAATTGCTGGGAAAACCATAGAGCCATAACCAATTATCAATAAGTTATCACCCTCTTCTAGAGTCTCAGCTTTACCAATTTCTAGAGATTCCCATCCTTCCTCCATCAAAGCGGCACCTTCTCCAGAGCCTCTAGGAATCCGTAGAGCTGATGGACCATTGTGATTAATACAGGTAACAAGCATTTGCTGCAATTCAGCCTCATCTTTTGGAGCCATGACAGTAAAGTTAGGGATGCACCTTAAATAACTAATGTCATATTGTCCTTGATGAGTTGGGCCATCAGCACCAACAATTCCAGCTCTATCTAATACGAAAGTTACAGGTAAATTCTGTATTCCAATATCATGGATTAACTGATCATATGCTCGTTGTAAAAAAGTACTGTAAATGGCAACAACTGGTTTAATGCCTTCGCAAGCCATTCCCCCAGCGAGAGTTACAGCATGTTGTTCTGCTATACCAACATCAACATATTGATCAGGAATAGCTTTCTGTAAAAGATTCAAAGCTGTTCCTTCTGCCATTGCAGCGGTAATACCTACAATTTTGCTGTCTTGCTCGCAAAGTTTTACTAAAGTTTGGCCAAATACCTTGCTAAAACTTGGAGGTTTAGGAGTTTTTGAAGGAATAGATTTTCCTGTTGTTAGATCAAAGGAAGACTGAGCATGATAACCGACCTGATCGGCTTCGGCATACGGATAACCTTTTCCCTTTGTAGTAGCGACATGGACCATTACAGGTCCACCAACTTTATGCGCAGCATTAAATGTCCTAGTCAATTCAGAAATATCATGTCCATCTACAGGACCCATATAAGTAAAACCCAATTCCTCAAAAACCGCACCAACACTAGGAACTGCTAAACGTCTAACGCTACCAGTAAGTGATTTAAATTCCTCTTGGATAGCATCTCCCATGAAAGGAAGATTTTTCACACTTTCTTGGACACTGTCAGATATGAATTGAACAGGTGGGCTATGACGCATTCGATTTAAATAAGTCGATAATGCTCCAACAGGAGGAGAAATCGACATATCATTGTCATTTAGGACAACCAAAAGAGGAGTTTTTGGAAGATGTCCTGCATGATTAATAGCCTCTAAAGCCATTCCACCTGTAAGAGCACCATCTCCAATTACTGCAACACATTTATAATTTTCACCTTTTCGGTCTCTTGCAATAGCCATACCAAGAGCAGCAGAAATTGATGTGCTCGCATGACCAGCTCCAAAATGATCAAATTTACTTTCTGATCTTTTTAAATAACCAGCTACCCCTTTTTGCTGTCTGAGAGAATCAAAACGGTTATATCTTCCAGTAAGTAACTTGTGTGGATAAGCTTGATGCCCAACATCCCAAATAACTTTATCTACATCTAGGTCTAAAGTCTGATATAGAGCAATTGTTAACTCCACAACACCAAGACCTGGACCTAAATGCCCACCACTAGTAGAAACTACTTGAAGATGCCTTTCTCTAATTTGGCAAGCAACATCTTCCAAATCACTAATGGCTAAGCCATGAAGCTCATTCGGATGACTTAACTGGCTCAGACGCATATAACTCTGAGATTGAATCTCTCCAATCTACGAGGTCTACCGTACATTTTGATAAAACTTGCACAAGAACAAATGGAATGTAGAAAACAAAAGATCCAAAAATCGTTAAAAAACTAGATATGGAGGACTATTTACAGAAAATACTAAGAGCTCGCGTTTATGACGTTGCTGAAGAAACACCACTAGAAAGGGCAAAAAACTTAAGCAAAAAATTCGAAAACAACATTTGGTTTAAGAGAGAAGACCTTCAACCTGTCTTTTCATTCAAGTTAAGAGGTGCATTTAACCGCATGTCTCAGCTGAGCAAGGAAGAGCTAGATAAAGGAGTAATTGCATCAAGCGCTGGAAACCATGCACAGGGAGTTGCGTTAAGTGCATCATTCCTGAGATGCAGAGCAGTAATTGTTATGCCACTGACAACTCCCGTTATGAAAGTAAGGGCAGTTGAATCACACAAGGCAGAAGTTATTCTTTTCGGTGAAACTTATGATGAATGCTATGAAAAGGCACTAGATATATCTAAGAAAGAAAATCTAACTTTCATACATCCATTTGATGATCCTGAAGTCATAGCAGGACAAGGAACAATTGGTATAGAAATACTTAGACAAAGTCAAACTCCGCCTGATGCGATTTACATAGCTGTTGGAGGCGGGGGACTTATTGCTGGAGTAAGTGCGTACGTAAAAGCAATATGGCCAGATACAAAGATTATTGGTGTTGAACCAGAAGATGCCTGCGCAATGACACTTTCATTAAAGGCAAATGAACCTATTGAGCTTGAGAGTATTGGCCTTTTTGCAGACGGAGTTGCGGTAAGGAAGGTAGGAGAAAAGACGTTCTCGATTTGCAAAAAAAATGTTGATGAAATGGTTACTGTAAGTACTGACGAAATTTGTGCCGCGATAAAAGATGTTTTCGAGGATACAAGATCAATTCTTGAACCAGCAGGTGCATTATCTATAGCTGGCTTAAAAAAACATGTTGTAAATAATCAGTTAAAAAACAACAACCTTGTTGCAATAGCTTGTGGTGCAAATATGAATTTTGAACGACTAAGATTTGTCGCAGAAAGAGCCGAATTAGGTGAAGAAAAAGAAGCTATGATTGCAGTAGGAATACCAGAAAAAGCCGGCAGTTTAAAACTTTTATGCAAAACACTTGGTTCACGCAGTTTAACTGAATTTAGTTACAGAATGTCACAAGGTAAAACAGCTCAAATATTTATGGGTGTTGAAGTTTCAAATAATAATGATAGGGAATTATTAACAGCTGAGATCAAAAGGGGAGGTTTTGATTGTCATGATTTAAGTAATGATGAATTATCAAAAGTTCATCTCAGGCATATGGTTGGTGGCAGGCTACCAAGATCAATAAGTCAAATATCTAAAGGAGAATACACAGAATTACTATATAGATTTGAGTTTCCTGAAAGGCCTGGAGCCTTAATGAGATTTGTTAACTCAATGAGACCAGAGTGGACAATAAGCATCTTCCATTATCGAAACCATGGCGCTGATACGGGAAGAATAGTAATAGGTGTACTAGTAAACGATTCCGAGATTCAAGCTTGGAATGAGTTTGTCAAAAAAATAGGTTATAAAAATTGGGATGAGACAGATAATCCAGCATATAAATTATTTTTAGGTGCATAGTTTAATTAGACACGTTAATTTTGGATATACAGAAAAATAATTTTGGTTTTAATGTTATGAGTGAGAGCATACAAATTTCATTACCAGCGAAGATTGAGGCAATCCTCTATCTCAAAGGAAGGCCAACATCATCAAAAGAGATGGCTGAATTACTGGATAAAGATATTGCTGAAATTGAAAAAGCACTTTGGGAACTTAAGGCTGGATACGCTCAGCGTGACACTTCTCTAGAAATAAACGAAAACAAAAGTCATTACAGCTTGGAATTAAGGCAAGGGCTAGGTGAGTTGGTTCAAGATCTCCTTCCAGCAGATTTATCGATTGCGACATTAAGAACATTGGCGACTGTTGCACTCAAAAAGAAAATACTCCAATCAGAGTTGGTTGATCTCAGAGGATCTGGCGCATACGATCACATTAAAGAGCTTGTAGAAAAAAACTTCGTTGAAAGAAGGCGGCAAAAGGATGGACGTTCTTTCTGGTTAACTCTCTCAGAAAAATTTCATCAAACATTTTCAGTGTTACCTGAACCAGATCAAGCAGAAGACAAAAAGGCGGCGTAATATAATACAAAAAATCAAAGGCTAATGGGCTACGAAATTATTCCGACAATTCTTCTTGTACTTTTAAAAACACTTGGAATTTATTCAACAATATTAATCATTAGGGTTTTGCTGACATGGTTCCCAAATCTTGATATGAGTAATCCCATACTTGTAAATTTGTGTGCTATTACTGATCCTTATCTAAATTTTTTCAGAGGAATTATACCTCCATTAGCAGGCTTAGATTTATCTCCTATTTTAGCTTTTGTTGTTATTAGAGTCGTTCAAGGAATTCTAGGAAATGCAGCTGCATTGGCGATGGGAGGATTTCAAATGTATGGATAATTTAAGATCATCGATCATCGCCGCTACCTTGGATTTTTCCTCGAGATTTTCGGCTGTTGAGCTTTTGTAGGTTTGCATGAGCTACATCTTCCAATTCATATCCCAGCTCACTAGAGAGCTGGGATATGTACCAAAGAACATCACCTAGTTCAAATTTAATTGCATCCTTACTATCTTTATCAAATACACCCTTTTTGTCTCTTAGAATTTTCTTTACTTTGTCAGCAACCTCCCCTGCTTCACCAACAAGACCTAAGGTTGGATAAATAGCATTGCTACCAACATCAGGATAAAGAGCTGTCTTACGAGATTCTCTTTGGTAATCATTTAATTCCATCTTTATTCTCTTGAAAAAGTAAAGTTGACAAATAAAACACAATCAGATGTTAGTTTTTTGTTATCACAAGTCACATAAATGAAAATACTCGACCTAGCCAGAAGGACCAAGATTGTAGCTACGATAGGACCCGCAACGGAAAGTGCGAGTCAAATAAGCAAGTTAGTAGAGGCCGGTGCGACTACTTTTCGTCTAAATTTTAGTCATGGTGATCATGAAGAACATGCTCAAAGAATAAAAACAATTAGAAAAGTTTCTGATGATCTAGACATTCACATAGGAATCCTTCAGGATCTTCAGGGGCCTAAGATTAGACTTGGTAGATTTAAAAATGGCCCAGTTAATGTCAAAAATGGCGATAAATTTATTCTTACATCGAAAAATATTGACTGTAATCAGGACCAAGCAAATGTCACGTACGACAAGCTAGCTGAAGAAGTAAATGTTGGAAATCGAATTCTGTTAGATGATGGAAGGGTAGAGATGAAAGTTGAAGAAGTTGATTTAAAAGATGAAAGGTTAATTTGTTCAATAACCGTGGGTGGGGTTCTATCTAATAACAAAGGAGTAAATTTCCCTGATGTTCAACTCTCCATAAGGGCTTTAACAGAAAAAGATAAAAAAGATCTAGCATTTGGTTTAAAACAAGGTGTTGATTGGGTAGCACTAAGTTTTGTAAGAAATCCTTCTGATTTAATAGAAATAAAAGATTTAATTAGAAATCATGGATATGACACTCCAGTAGTTGCGAAGATTGAAAAATTTGAAGCTATTGATCAAATAGACGCCGTCTTAAAATTATGTGATGGAGTAATGGTAGCCAGAGGGGATCTCGGGGTAGAGATGCCCGCAGAAGAAGTTCCATTGTTACAAAAGCAACTCATTAAAAAGGCAAACAGCCTTGGCATACCGATTATTACGGCCACACAAATGCTTGATTCAATGGCCTCAAGCCCAAGACCTACAAGAGCAGAGGTGAGTGATGTAGCAAATGCCATACTCGATGGTACGGATGCCGTAATGCTCTCAAATGAGACTGCAGTTGGTGATTATCCCATTGAGGCTGTGGCAACTATGGCCACTATTGCGAAAAGAATCGAAAGAGATTATCCACAAAAAGCACTGGAAAGTCATCTTCCAAGCACAATTCCAAATGCTATTAGCGCAGCCGTAAGCAGTATTGCTAGACAAATAAACGCTGCAGCCATAATACCTTTAACAAAAAGTGGTGCAACTGCAAAAAATGTAAGTAAATTTAGACCCGCCACTCCTGTACTGGCAGTTACTAATGAAAAAAGTGTTGCCAGCACACTTCAACTTGTCTGGGGAGTTACGCCACTTCTAATAGAAAATCAAACAAGCACGTCAAAAACATTTGATGATGCTATGAATATGGCAAAAAAAATGAAAATTCTTAAGCAAGGAGATCTTGTTGTTGAAACAGCAGGAACACTTTCAGGCGTAAGTGGGTCAACAGATTTGGTAAAGGTTGGGATAGTTAGTTCAGAACATGAGAATGAATCTCTTTTTATCTAAAAAAATATGAAAAGGAAGCTCCGTCTAACTGAAACAACGGGAATGGCAATAAAGAATCTTAAATCTAATAAGTTTAGAAGTTTATTAACAATGCTTGGAATAGTGATTGGAAATGCTTCTGTTATAACGCTTGTAGGAGTTGGAAGAGGGGCACAGAATCTTGCAGAAAATCAATTAAGCAATCTAGGTGCAAATGTTTTATTCGTTGTACCAGGTAGTAATGACACAAGAAGAAGAGGAGTAGCTTTTCCAAAAAACCTTGTTCTTAAAGATGCAAAAGCAATAGAGGAGCAAGTGCCAACTGTTAAAAGGGTAGCTCCACAAATCACTTCAAATGAAGTCATTCAAACTGGTTCTAAAAGCACGAGTAGTTCTATTTCAGGAGTAACAAATGATTTTTTAATTGTAAGAAGCTTTGAAATTGCTAAAGGCCGATTTATTAATGAGCAAGATACAAAAGGGGCCAAAAATGTAGTTGTTATTGGACCAGATCTTGAAGATAAGCTGTTCAATAAAAAAGAAGGTTTAGGGGAGAGAATAAGAATAAAAGATCAGTCTTTTGAAATTGTTGGAGTAATGAAGCCTAAAGGTGCTGTTTTTGGAAGCAATCAAGATGAGAACGCTTATATTCCTCTATCAACGATGGTTAGTAGAATTACTGGTAAAGATCCAACTTATGGTATAAGTCTTAGTTTCATAAGCGTTGAAGCAATAAATGAAAATTCAATAAAGGCAGCAAAATTTCAAATAACAAATTTATTGAGGCAAAGACACAAAATAATTAGAGATGATGATTTTGCTGTTAGATCACAAAAAGATGCATTACAAATAGTATCTACGATTACGGGTGGTTTAACATTATTGCTAGCTGCGATAGGGGGGATATCATTAATAGTTGGAGGGATAGGAATTATGAATATAATGTTGGTCTCTGTAAGCGAAAGAACCGAAGAAATAGGGCTTAGAAAAGCTTTAGGGGCGAGGAGATTAGATATTTCAACACAATTCCTAATAGAGTCATTAATTCTATCTAGCCTGGGTGGAATAGCAGGAACAGGCTTAGGACTCACAGCAGTAAAAATCGTATCTTTATTATCACCTTTGCCTGCAACAATTGGATTTGGAACTGTATTTATAACTGTTTTCATATCAGGTACAATAGGTTTAACCTTTGGTGTTCTTCCAGCAAAAAGAGCTGCAAGGCTAGATCCAATTACCGCGCTAAGAAGTTTATAAATATAATATTTTATATAAAAACATTCTAAATTTTATTAACTTTAGAAACATGATTTTAAAATATTTCTGATAAACAGATGAAAGCATCCAACAGAAAGGGGCATTGCACTACTAGAATTGACTGAAAGTTTTAAAGAATTATGGATAAGAAATGGAAGGTTATAGCTCTTTGGGTGATTCCAATAACAATAGTAGTTTTAATTACGTTCCAAATTATTGGCTCTTCATCCAATACTCAAGTAAATCAAGCGAGTACCTCTAATCCATCAAGAAATGCACCGGTTGCAAAGATAAGCTATGGAAGATTTCTTGATTACGTAAAAGCAGGAAGAGTCACTTCTGTCGACATTTACGAAGGTGGTAGAAATGCAATAGTCGAGTCAGTTGACCCCGAAATTGATAACAGAGTTCAACGATTAAGAGTTGATCTCCCAGGCTTAGCGCCTGAATTAGTTTCCTCACTCAAAGAAGAGGGAATAAGTTTTGACATTCATCCACCTAGAACAGCACCAGCAGGAATTGGAATTCTCGGCAACCTCCTTTTTCCAATAATTCTGATAGGAGGATTGATTCTACTTTCAAGAAGATCAAACTCAATGCCAGGGGGACCAGGACAAGCAATGCAATTTGGTAAAACAAAGGCAAGGTTTGCAATGGAAGCTGAGACTGGTGTCAAATTCGATGATGTAGCGGGAGTAAACGAAGCCAAACAAGATTTAGAAGAAGTGGTCACTTTTTTAAAACAACCTGAAAGATTTACATCTGTAGGAGCTCAAATTCCAAGAGGTGTTTTACTAGTTGGTCCTCCAGGAACTGGTAAAACTCTCTTAGCTAAGGCTATTGCAGGAGAAGCAGGAGTACCATTTTTCTCCCTTTCTGGCTCAGAATTTGTAGAAATGTTTGTTGGTGTGGGTGCTAGTCGTGTCAGAGATTTATTTAAAAGAGCAAAAGAAAATAGTCCATGTTTAATTTTTATTGACGAAATCGATGCAGTAGGGAGACAGAGGGGAGCTGGAATTGGAGGTGGAAATGATGAAAGAGAGCAAACACTCAATCAACTTCTAACTGAGATGGATGGATTTGAGGGTAATAGTGGAATTATCATCATCGCAGCAACTAATAGACCAGATGTTCTTGACTCAGCATTAATGAGGCCAGGTAGATTCGATAGACAAGTAACCGTTGACGCACCAGACATATCAGGGAGATTATCAATTCTTAAAGTTCACTCAAGAAATAAAAAATTAGAAAAGGATTTAACTTTAGAGAGCATTGCAAGAAGAACGCCTGGTTTCACAGGCGCTGATTTAGCCAATTTGCTAAACGAAGCAGCTATTCTCACAGCCAGAAGAAGAAAGGATCAAATAGGTCTTTCTGAAATTGATGATGCAGTTGATCGCATCATTGCGGGTATGGAAGGAACACCTTTAGTAGATGGAAGAAGCAAGAGACTCATCGCTTACCATGAGGTTGGTCATGCCTTAATTGGATCTTTAGTAAAAGATCACGATCCTGTACAAAAAGTAACTGTTATCCCAAGGGGACAAGCACAAGGTTTGACATGGTTCTCTCCAGATGATGATCAGTCTTTAATAAGCAGAGCACAATTAAAAGCAAGAATTATGGGAGCTCTTGGTGGTAGAGCTGCTGAGGATATTATTTTTGGTAGAGAAGAAGTTACAACTGGGGCAGGAGGAGACGTGCAAATGGTCGCATCAATGGCAAGGCAAATGGTTACGAGGTTTGGGATGAGCAGCCTCGGCCCAGTCTCTTTAGAAGGTGATAGTCAAGAAGTATTTGTAGGAAGAAGCTTAATGAACACATCTGATATATCAGATGGAATTTCAAAGCAAATAGATGAACAAGTCAGATTAATAGTTAAAAAGTGCTATAGCGAAACACTTGAATTAGTCGAAAAGAATAGATCAGCTATGGATAAATTAGTTGAAATATTAATCGAAAAGGAAACTATGGATGGTGATGAATTCTGCAAAATATTATCTCAATATACTACTATCCCTGAGAAAGATAGATTTATTCCTGTTCTTCCAGATACAAAATAATTATATTTCATACTGAATTTACAGGCCTTTTATTAAATACGTTATCAATAATTCCATATTCGATGGCTTCAGATGGAGACATATAAAAATCTCTGTCTGTATCCTCTTTAATCCTCTCAATAGGTTGTCCCGTTCTATCAGACAATTCTTTGTTTAATTTATCCTTTATAAACAAGATTTCATCAGCCTGGATCCTTATATCACTCGCTTGACCTCTTGCACCTCCGAGTGGCTGATGAATCATTATTCTTGAATGGAGCAAGCTACTTCGCTTTCCTTTTTTTCCTGCACAAAGCAGAAAGGCTCCCATACTTGCAGCGAGTCCAACGCAAACGGTATGAATATCAGGCTTTACGTGTTGCATTGTGTCAAAAATCCCAAGGCCGTCATAAACAGATCCACCTGGAGAATTGATATAGAGAAAAATATCTTTATCTGGATCGTCAGCCTCAAGGAAAAGGAGTTGAGCAACAATTCGGTTAGCAGACTCACTTGTTACTGGTTCTCCCAAAAAAACTATTCTTTCTCTTAAAAGCCTTGAATAAATATCAAAGGCTCTTTCTCCTCTTCCAGATTCTTCAATAACTATTGGAATCATTGAACGATAATAATGGTCGGTTTTCATGATCCTAGCTAAGTCGCGGGATAAGCTAAGGTCTCTTAAGAATTATCTAGGTTTGGCATTGAGCGTTAGAGCAACAATTTCAGACAGCAAATCTGATTTCCATAAGGAATTTCCTTATGTCATACCAGCGATTTATAGAAAGCTTGCAGATGAGCTGCTAGTAGAACTTCACCTGTTGAGTCATCAGAAAAACTTTAAGAAAGATTCAATTTTTTCTACAGGCTTAAAAGAAGTATTTAGTAAATTCACAAGTGGGTATAAACCTAGAGAACATATTACAAAGCTATTCGACGCAATCTGTAATTGCAATGGTTTTAATCCTACGGAGATAAATAACTCCTCAGAACAATTAGTTAGCAAGGCGAAATCATTTACAAAAGAAGATTTAAATGATTTTCTAGCAAAAATGACCAGCGATAAAAAAGAATATGACTACTATAGTCGTATAAATGCTATCGGTATATATAAGTTGGTCAGAGAAATGGCGTTATTTAAGGATGTAAAAGAAGAAGAGATTAATAAAGAAATAAATGAAATATCGAAGTCGCTGGGCTACCAATATTCAAGGGTTGAGAAAGATATAAGTATGTATAAGTCTAATATTGAAAAGATGAAACAAGCTTTAGAAATTATCGCATTAAACATAAAAACCAAATAAGATTAGATATCATTTTTTTCTTCTTTTATCTTTCCAGTCAATATAACTAATATATATCACACCTATAGTGATAAAAGACAACAGAGCAATAGAGGTAAATGATAGAAAACTATAGAGATTAAAGTCTATAGTCATAATTATGCCTATATATCAATAGAACCATCACCGTTTCTGCCCCAAACAACCATTGCTATAGAAAAAGTGAAAATCGCAGCTAATGAAGCCCATCCCAAAGTAAAGATCATGACTAAGATTATTTTTTTAAATTATAACTTATCAGAAAGGTTAGAGTACTTTACCCCAGAGAAATTTAAATGAATTAAGAAATTCGACATAAGATATCAAAAAATGGGAAGACTTGTTCAAAACCACAGCACAAATATAGAAGGCTTAATTAAGTGGTTGAAAAAGATTGCATCAATCGACGAGATAAAAACAGTTACACCTGCCTCGCTATCAAAGACTAATGGAAGAGGAGAGAAACTTGATATAAAAGTTACTGTTAAAACAAAAGAAGGTTACAAGCTCCTAGCCAGGAAAGGTAAACTTGTACAAGAGGTCTTTCTCGTTACAAGGTTGGATGAAAGTGAAATTAAAAGAATAATTGAAAAAACTAATCCAAAGTCTTATCGGAAAAAGAAAGGTTCTTAGATGAAGTATGGTGATAGTAAGAATTTTTATTTTGCTTAGATACACACTCAGAAAGTTCTCTAATGATATCTTCTTTGATCACATTCATCGCAAAATCAATATCGTATGAGTTATCTGCCATAGAAATAGTAAATAATAATATAATCTAATTCACAAGTTTAGAGAAGCTCTATTAATTAATAAAGAAATTATAATTCAATTAAGTTAAATATAAATAACATAAGTTAAATATTTAAAATATTTTTTCTTATAAAAATGCTCAAACTAATATAACTGAAGGAAATTAAAAAGATTTAACACTAGAGTTCATATTCATTTTTAAATTTAGTTAAATTAGTTAAGTAAAGTTCATGAAGTTTAGTGGTATCATCATTAAAACCTACTTCCTTATACATTTGGTCAAGCGAGAGATAGGTACTCATTACTGGTAAAAATGCAGACTTATATTCTTCTTGTATGTCATCCTCATCTATATCATGTATTATGGCGGTAATTAATTCTATTTGTTTCTTAGCTAATGAAATGTTTTTCTCTAATTCAGGACTAAGTTTACGTCTTCTTTTTGCCATTGAATACAATTCATCCACAAAAATAATACACTATTTTTAATCGAAAAATCAATAAGATAATTCAAAGAATTAGAAAGAATAACAGAATAAGAGTAAATACTCATAAAAGAAGTAAACGACTATACCATTTTTATAAAAATGGTATATATTTCAATTGGTACAATATCGATGCGATAATAGCCCAAAAATATTTTATTAAAGGGCTAACTAATCTAACTATCAATATGAAAAGTAAACCAGATAAAAACCAAACAAAACTTCCATGGTGGGTTGAACTCTTATTTGTTCAAATCGGATTACCTGATTCTTGGCTTTCTAAATATCTCAAGAAGAAAAAAGAAACATTAAATTTCATTGATGAAAATAAAAAATATATAGTTTATTCCGCGATATTAATTGCAGGGATATTATACATATATCCAATAGTCAGGTACACATCATCAAGTTCTTCATGCATAGATAAAACTACAAAGTATCTAAAATCAAATAATATAAATAGATCTCAAAATGAAATAGACATAAATTCATTAGCAGTTGGATATTGCCATGGTGGTTCCTTGCCCAAATAATCACAACCTATTCATTTAGATTTTTTACCATCAATATCATATGTTGGTTGATGCTTAGGAGGCTTTCCCTCAAGTAAAGGAATAAATCTAGAAATAAACCTACCCATAACAGGAACCCAAAAGTTTGTGTAGGCATACTTAAGTATCTTATTCATTTTAATATGTCGAATCAAAAGAATTAGTATTAATTATTCAGCAATATTCATTAATAATAAGTGATTGTCAAATTTTTTAACAGTAACAAAGATTTTGTTAAGATTTAATTTTCCTAATAAATTAGCATTAGAAGTAATTACATATTTATATTTACTAATTATTTCATAATCATCTACAATCCTAGAGGATGGCAAATAATATGAAAGTAAAGTCTGAACCTTACTATCAACGCTGAATAAGTAAATGGTATTAGAGTTTATTATTTCTGACACACCAGTATCTTTCAAGAAAAGTTTTGTATTATAGTTAGGATTACCTAGTACACCAAAATTAAACAATAATGATAAAGAAATATATTGAGGTATGATTATATTGTAAAAGAAATTAGTTAGATTAGAATTTAGATATTCAATGTCAAATAGAAATCTAAGTGAAGTAAGGTAGGATAACAATATCAATGAGATAAGAATATAAACTAATAAAGGAGAACCCTTTGAATAAAGAATAACTAAGTCTGTATATTTAAGAATAGAAAATAATAGAATAGATGATATTAGTAAAAGGATAAAAAAGAGTAGATATCTTATAGTAGAGTATGAGAACGAGAATCTAGATGAATTAAATGTTATGTAGTTACCAAAGATTATGGATAAAGAAGGTAGAAGAAAAAGATAATAATGAGGATATGATGTAGACATAAATAATAATAAGATTAAAGATGAAAGAGGATAAAAATAAATCAATAATGGATATCTGGCCTTAAGATTAGATTTAGTAAATACAAAAAGAATAAGAAGTAATAGTCCAATAGGAAATGTTAAATAAAGAAAATTCAAAGGTAAAAGTATTAAATTGTTAGAAGCAAATTCACCAATAGCCTGTTTCTTAGCAAAATGAAAAAGGGATGTAATTCCAGAGATGCCAAACTTTTGAAAAGAAAAATAAAGATTGAGAAATGTGGGTATAGCCCCTAGAGCTATTCCAGTAAAAAATAAAAGTGTAGAAGTAAATTCTTTTCTATATAGATGATAAAAAATAAAAGGTAATAGTCCTATAAAAGGAACAAAGGCCATATAACTTCTAATAAAGAAAGATGTAGAAATAAAAAGTCCCGAACAGAATAAATAAAAATAATGAATTCTATATTCAGAAGAATCTAGTGATTTAAGGAAAAATAAAATAACTAATAAAATACATAGCACAAATGGCAAGTCTGGACTCGCATATCTTGAATATTGAATCCATAATGGCATTGATGAAAGTGAGAACAAAGAAATCAATGCAGACTTACTATTTGTAATTTTTAATGCTATTAAATACGAGGTTATCAAGCAAAGAAAAGAAGAAAGAATACTTGGAAGCCTTAGAGCTAGTTCACTATTTCCAAACAACCTTATAGATAATGCTATAAACCAATAACTGCCTAATGTCTTATGGTGAGGGGATGTGAATGGGGGGGAAAACCAATTAGCAGAGGATTCAATCAATCTTGCTCTTCTTGCGTAAAGTCCCTCATCATGAGCGACAAGACTTTGAGTAGAAAAATCGATAAGGAAATAAAGTGATATAAAAAAAAGAACAAAAAAGAAAGGTAAAATAATTCTTTTATTCTTTAAAAAAAAATTTATGACTACTACTTTAATCTTCTTATAGTTAATAACATTAGATAGAGGAATCTGCATGGTCGAATATGATTAAAACTCAAACGTTCATTTTTAATGAACTACACTTAAATCAAATTATATACTTAGTAATTTGATTTGGGAATCTAAAAAGTGTAAAATAATAACATCATGTATAATGAAAGATATTATAAGACTTAGCAAAGATGGCAACCGCAAAGGAAAAGAAGGAAGAAGTAAAGGCATCTCTCAAGATCTTACGAACTGAGCTTAGAAAAATGCATTTAGGAGTAACAGAGGAGTTAGCCCTCCCAGAGCCAACAGAAGTTAAAAAATTGATGACTCAAATGGAGGAGCTATTAGTGGTAATTGAACCCAAATCATCAAGAAAAGCAAAAAAATAAAACTTCTATTTAATTTTTCAAAAGAGATAGGGGAAATTAACAGTTACTAAATATATAATCATATGATTAATTCTATTATCAGACTTATTTATTTTTTTTTAAAAGATAGGGGCTTGTGATTAGTATCATAATTGCCAACGGGTGTTCAGAGATAGTATAAAAAAGAGACGAAAAAGTAAAAACATCAATTAGAATCCTAAGGTCAATTCTTAAATCATACATTGAAAGTATAATTAAAAAGATTTGTAGCCAATTGTATTTAAAATAATTAAAAAATCTACCAATAGAAATCAAGCACATATTTAATCAATCAAGGTTTTTATTACTTGTTATTGATAACATTGAAGGGGCTAAAGCTATACTCGACCAAGATCCAATTATAACGCCGATTAACAAAGAAAATGCAAACCAATACAATGTTGATCCTCCAAAAATCAATATACATATTAATGGAAGAAGTGTTGTAAGACTTGTATATAGAGTCCTTGTTAATGTTGCGCCAACGGCTTTATCAATCTGATATTTAAAACTTAATTGATTCTCCATTGAACTTTTCTCTCTGATCCTATCAAAAACAACAACAGTATTGTTTACTGAATACCCTGCAATGGTTAAAAGAGAAACAGCAAATAAGGAGTCGACCTCTACATTAAAAAAATATCCCAGCCAAGCAAATACACCACAAACAATAAGTATGTCATGCAAAAGAGCAAATAATGCTAAGAATGAGTATCTTCGATCATATCTAAAATTAATATATAAAGCTATTCCAAGAAAAGCAAAGAATAAAGAAATTAAACTGCTTTTAAGTAATCGCTTACCAAGACTTGGACCAATAATTTCAACTGAAGTATTTTCATTTTTAAATGGGCCAAAATGTTTATTAACCTCTGCCACTACAGACTCAGATTGATCTGCAGACAAAAATGGAAGCCTAATTGATATTAATTGTGAATTATCAAGCAATTGAATTTGTGATCTGGATAAGTTAGGAGATGTATTTAAACTGAAACTTTTATCCTCTTTTTTTAAAGCGACTATATTATTAGAAATTTCACTTGTATTTATGCTAATACAATCATCAGTACAACTCCTCTCTAAGATTATTTGAGTTCCTCCCGTATAGTCTAAACCAAGGTTTAAAGGAGCCTTAATAGAAGAACTTTTAAGGCAAATTAGCATACCAATTATTGAAATCAAACATAAGGAGAATGAAACAAACCAAACATATTTTCTATTTTTATAGATTTGAACTTTTAAATTAGCTTTCATAATTTAATAAATTTGAATTAGTGTTGCTATTGAACGTTGATAGATGTTGGTGGTATCTGATTAGCATAAATAAAGTTAGAGATTTTTCGAAGACCTTGAAAACTCATTAGGAACTTCAATATTGCTTTTGTACATGTTAAGGCAGTAAATAAGCTCAACACAACCCCAATACCTAAGGTGGCTGCAAAACCTTTAACAAATCCAGTTCCTAAATAAAATAACGTAATGCAGCTTATTAAAGTAGTTAAATGACCATCAATTATTGATGAAAAGGCATTTTTAAAACTTGCATCTATTGACCGAATCAAAGTATTTCCGTTGAGTAGTTCTTCCTTTAATCTTTCAAAAATAAGAACATTGGCGTCAACGGCCATTCCTATACTTAATATAAATCCAGCTATACCTGGAAGAGTAAGAGTTACTGGGAGTAGTGCATAAATAGAGAGAGTGAATAGCGAATAACAAGATAATGCCAAGACGGCAACAAAACCAGCTAGTTTATAGATAAAGATCATAAAAATAGCTACAAAAAACAGGCCTGTTAGAGCAGCAAAAAGACTTAGACGAATATTTTGTGTACCTAGAGAAGGGCCTATTGTTCTTATTTGAATTATCTCAATAGGTAGAGGTAATGCACCTCCCCTTAATTGAACTTCTAAATTCCTAGCATCATCAGCAGTAAAATTACCGCTTATAGTTGCGGCCCCTCCAGTAATACCTGCAGTTTCAAATTGCTTACCGACACTTGCTTCGCTATATGAGATCCCATCAATAACAATTCCAAGCAATCGAGAAGTGCCAGCGATGGATTTTGTGAGATCTGCAAATAATTCTCCGCCATCATTATTGAAGCTTAAAGTGACCTCCCAATTATTAGTATTTTGATCTTGTCGTCTGCCTGCATTTATCAAATACTGACCGGTTAATGATGTTGGTTCAAAAAGACCTGCTATTTCAGTACTTATTTTATTCCTTAAAATATTAAATTCAACTAAATCTAATATTTGGTCAGATTGAATATTATATTTTTCGAATAACTGATTAATATCATTGTTAATATTGATCTCCTTTAATAACTGAGATGAATTATTATTCTCTTCCAATAGGTTAATTATAGACTCAACACTATTTCGTTGAGTTTGTAAATCTCTTAATTGAGCAGCTGTACCATTTTTTTGTATTCTGAATTCCAATAGAGCAGTTTCTCCTAATACTTTCGCTGCCCCTGAAGGATCTTGTTCCCCGGGCAGTTCTAATAACAATTGATTTGTTCCTACAGTTTGAAGTTGAGAATCTGAAACTCCTAAGCCGTTTACCCGCTTATCAAGAACAGCCTTAACTCCTTCTATTTCGCTAGGAGTAATTTTTGTAATTTCCCTAGTAGGCTGAACCTCTAGAGTTAGTTGACTACCTCCTCGTAGATCCAAACCTAATTGGAAAGGAATATTAGTACATATAAAAATACTAAATATTGCAAAAATGATAACGAAAAGAAACCAGTAATTCTTTTTGCCCATTATTAATCTAATCCACCATTATTAATAATCTTTTCGGCAGCGTCTACTATCTGATGAGGTTGAATAATGGTTAAATTTTCTAAGTTTCCATTATAAGGAGTCGGAATATCCTGACTGCTTAAACGTACAGGAGGAGAATCTAAATCATTGAAGCAATTTTCAGTAATCAAAGACATCAATTCAGCTGCGATACCACCTGTTTTCATACATTCCTCAACAATAATTACTCTATGAGTTTTCTTTATTGATTTAGAGATTGTATTCATATCAAAAGGCTTAAGACTGATTAAATCAATTAATTCAACATCAATTCCTTTACCATTAAGAAGCTCGACTGCTTTTAAACAGTGGTGACGCATTCTCGAGTAAGTCAAAATAGTAATATCGCTTCCCTGCTTTACAAGATCGGCTTGATCTAGGGCACAGACATAATCACCCTCAGGCAGCTCTTCTATAAGGTTATACAGAAGCACATGTTCAAAGAAAAGAACAGGGTTATTGTCTCTTATAGCAGCTTTCATTAGACCTTTAGCATTTGTAGGAGTACTACAAGCGACAATTTTGATACCAGGAACAGCATGAAAATAAGCTTCAAGTCTTTGACTGTGTTCAGCGCCTAATTGCCTTCCAACCCCACCAGGGCCTCTAACAACTGTTGGAATAGTGAAATTTCCGCCGCTCGTGTATCTAAGCATTCCCATATTGTTGGATATTTGATTAAAAGCAAGCAACAAAAAACCCATATTCATCCCTTCCACAATTGGTCTTAAACCTGTCATAGCTGCACCAACAGCCATACCAGTAAAACTATTTTCAGCAATAGGTGTATCTAAGACTCTGAACTCTCCATATTTTTCGTATAAATCTTTCGTAACTTTATAAGACCCGCCATATTGTCCAACGTCCTCACCCATAACGCATACCAGGGGATCTCTACCCATTTCTTCATCAATTGCTTCTCGAAGAGCATTAAATAAAAGAGTCCCTTTCACAGCTTTAACAGATCGTCCGGATTACCGGTTTGTTATTCCAAACTATCTCAAACAGTGCCTAATTACCCACCTGCCGCAAAAGTCGATAACAGCAATATGGAAAGCAACATCCCAGGAGAGAGTAATAAAACCAAAAGCCCCAAATCATGAAGAGTCATAGAAAGATAAAATATGACAATTTAATATTTAAATACTAGTCATTTTTTTCCTTATTGCCTTCTATCAAACTTCGAATAAATACTAAAAACAAACCCAGTCCAATAAAACCAAAAGTAAAAGTTGCAAGAAAGCTAATCCCAATAATTAGTGTTTTAAAACCAGAGGCAATACTCTGGGCAAACGGTGAAGAATAATTAGGAGAATGAATAGAAAAATATATAACTATCTTTTTACTAATAAAAAGGCTTAAGAGGCTAAAAGACAAGCTTGTAATGGAACCTGAAAGAAAGCTTAAGGGGCCTTTCTTTGGTTGAGGACTAGAGGTATCTAAAGGACTTGATGAAGGATTAGCTAATTCATCAGATTCATTTTTAAACCCATTACTAGGTGAATTCATTTCTTAATTCAACTCCATTAGACATCATTGAACATGCCCAAGCTGATAAACCAGCCCTTTCAAATTCATTAACATGTTCTTTTAATACTCTATTTGCTTGGTCATAATTTTGAAACAAGGCAAAACAACTTGGACCAGAACCACTCATTGAAACGAGTCGGGAACAAGGTAACCGAGACAATAAATTCAATGACTTTTCAACCCCTGGTGTCATAGGGCGAACGCTTTTTTGTAAATCATTTTGTATTTCTTTACGATTATCGAAAATCGACTGATCAGACCAGTCATTAGATCTGATGAAGTTTCTCTTGATTTCAAAATCCCTATCATCTTCAAGATAGCTATCACCGTAATGTTCTTTATATGTTTTATATGCAACTGGAGTAGAGACTTGTATTGAAGGGTCTTTAACCAAAATAAGACCCAACTGAATCTGATCGAGTTGTAATTTTTCTAAAATCTCACCTCTACCAAAACATATCTGCCTTCCTCCTGATATGCAAAATGGGATATCTGATCCTATTTCTTCTGATAAGTGTTCTAATTCCTGAGTCTTAAGATTTAACTTCCATAGTTTATTTAATCCAAGCAATGTTGCGGCTGCGTCTGTAGATCCACCTGCCAACCCTGCTCCAATAGGGATGTTTTTTTCAAGTTCAATATCAACGCCTAAGTGATTATTTCCTACTTTATTTCTCAACAGCCTTGCAGCTTTTATTATTAGATTGTCATCACCATTACTAATCTCATTATTATTAGATTTAAGGTTAATATTATTATCTGCTCTTTTTATCATTTTCACTCGATCACTTAAATTAATACTTTGCATAACCATTGCTAATTCATGAAAGCCATCGCTCCTAATACCTAAAACCTCTAAATGTAGATTAATTTTTGCATGTGCTACTGCAATAAGAAAATCTTCATTTGATTTAGAAGGGACCATTTTCAATAACACAAGTTTCTTTTAATGTTTTTGCCAAGGCGAACCAGTTGGAAGGTGAAATTTCCTGTGGTCTTTGATCAAGACTAATACCTCTATAGGCAAGAAAATCCTTTATTTGATCGCTGGAAGTAACAAAACTTCCAATCGTGTTTCGTAATTTTTTTCTTCTACCAGCAAAAGCATGTTTCAAAAGTTTCTCTAATAAATTGCCTATCTCATAAAAATCTGGCTCAATAGATACAAAGGGCTTAATCATGACTACTTTGGAATCCACCTTAGGTGCTGGTTGAAAACATTTAGAAGGAACATCACATACGTCCTGACATTTAGCTAAGAGCTGGATCCGTACACTTAAAGCACTAAAATTACTGGTCCCAGGTCTAGCCAAAAGTCTTTGTGCAACTTCTTTTTGCATAAGTAAAACTAAAGTTTCAAAAGTATTGTCAGGTGCTTTTCTTAATTCACCAATAAATCTTTTTAATATTGGACCAGTGATGTTGTAAGGAATATTAGCTACAACTTTGTTGATAATGAGTCCATTCTCAGTTTCCAGTGGGACAGACAAAACATCTCCCTCTCTCAAACTAAATTTATCTTGATGACTAAATCGTTTTTTTAAACCAACGACTAAATCTCTATCTAGCTCAATTGCTTGGATGAATCTTGCTTTGGATTCAATTAATTTTTCAGTTAAAGCACCTTTACCTGGACCAACTTCTAATACGCAATCTTCAGGGTTCAATTCGGCCGCCTTGACTATTTGATCCAAAACACCCTGATCTTTCAACCAATGTTGTCCAAAGCGTTTTCTTGGGATGTGTCTAAAATCATTCAAAATGTTATTTCCCATACGCATAAACTACAAACCACATTAGAAACGATCACATATTTCACTCAAATAAAAATAAATTATTTAAAATATACTCACCAGAAGATCTTCAATCAATATACATTTTTCAAAATGACTTTTGATAGCCATAGCCTTGAGCGCCTAAAAGAGCTAGGACGAAAACTTCCAAAAGAGATATCAAAACCTCAATCAAATGAATTAAAAAATCTCAAAGAAACAAAAAATAAAAAATTACACCCTGTTGAGACCGAAACCAACCCTGAACAACTTTTTCGAGAGTTGATGGAAATAACTCCAGATGGAAACGTACCACCTCATTTATTAGAAAGACTAAAAAAACTTGAATCAAATAATGTTAAAATTTCTTCCAATTCAGATCCACAGACTTATGAAAATTCTGAAGATCTTTTAGCTGAAGATGCCCTAAACCTATATACACAATTTCAACAATTTTTACTCGAAGATGATATCGATTAGAAATATCTTTATGATTAATATTTCACACTATAAAATCATTGCTGTAGGAAAAATAAAAAAATTATGGATTCAAGAAGGTATAGAAATGTACCGAAAAAGATTACCTGGTTTAGAAATTGTAGAAATAAAGGAGAAGAACAAAAGAAAAGAAGAACATACAATTAAAGAAATCATTGGCAAAAATGAAACTCTCGTAACTCTTAATGAAAATGGTCAATCTTTTACATCAACACAGCTAGCGACAAAACTTCTTAATTCTTACAATCAAAAAATTTTTTTTGTTATTGGAGGTGCTTCGGGCCTTTCCCCTTCCATCAATAATTCCGCCTCTTGGCAATTAAGTCTTTCACCATTAACTTTTCCGCATGAAATTGCCCGCCTTTTACTAATAGAACAACTCTACCGGGCAAAAAACATTACCCAAGGAGGCCCTTACCACAAGGGATAAACAGATCCGAAGGACAAAGGTAGTTCAAATGTACTATACTGCATAGTACTGGTTTGGGTCTATGGGTTCAAATCGCTCTTGCTCTTTATCAAAGGAAGGTTTGTCGTCACTATTAATTCCATTAGTAAAAGAAACTATTTCTGCAGGTTTTCCTTCTCCTGCGGAAGACTACATAGAGCTCGGTATCGATCTAAACAAATACTTAATCAAGAATCCAATAAGTACGTTCTTTCTACGTGTAAGCGGCAATTCAATGAATAACGCAGGAATTTATAACAACGATTTATTAATAATAGATCGCAGTATAAACCCAAATCCTGGACATATTGTAGTTGCTCTCTTGGATGGAGAATTCACATTAAAAAGACTTATCAAAAAGCAAGATAGTTATTATCTAAAAGCAGATAAAGAAAATTATCCAGCAATAAACTTATATGAATATATAGATATACAAATATGGGGAGTAGCGATTTATTCGATACATGAATTACAGCAATCAAAAGTCTAATTATGTCCAAAGTAATACTTCAAATTGATGGGAATAATTTCTATGCTTCGTGTGAACAAATGATCGATCCTTCCGTAAAAGGAAAGGGATTAGTGGTACTTTCAAATAATGATGGATGCATAATAGCTCGCAGTTCAGAGGCTAGAAGAATGGGGATTCCTATGGGACAACCTTATTTCAAGTTAAAGAATAAATTAAATCAATTAAATATAAATGTGAGAAGTTCAAATTACGAACTGTACGGTGATACCAGTAATCGATTAATGCAGCTACTAAGAAAAAATTGTGAAGAACTGGAAATTTACTCTATAGATGAAGCATTTGGAACTATAAAACGTCCAAAAGAAAAGTGCTTATACAAATGGGGAAAAGATTTACGAGCTTTGGTTTATCAAAACATAGGAATACCAATATCTATTGGTATTGGTGAGACAAAAGTTCTATCAAAAATTTCTAATCATCTAGCAAAAAAGATACAAACGAATTCAGGTATATTTGATATAGGTCTTGTTGAAAATAAAGATCATTATCTTGATCTAATTAATGTAGATAAAGTTTGGGGTATCGGCAAAAGGATGTCTAAATGGCTAAAAGACAGAGGCATAGCTAATGCGAGAGAACTTAGAGATATGTCAAGCGAACAAATCAAAGGAAAGTATGGTGTAGTTGGTCTACGCATTCAAAATGAATTAAAAGGAAAGCTCTGTATCCCTATAAAAGAGACCTCATTAGATCGAAAAGAAATATGCGTAAGCAGGAGTTTTTCGTACCCCATAGATAGCTTAGATGATTTGAGCCAAGCAATTATTAAATACGTTTTAATCGCAAGTGCTAAGTTGCGAAAACATAATCAACTATCTTCAGCTATTACGGTTTTTACGAATACAAATACTCATTCAAAAGATTTTTTTAGGAGTGAAGCAACACAAAAAATAAGCGTTCCAACTTCTAACTCAAAGATCATGATTGAAAAAAGTCTATTACTAACAAAAGAAATTTTTAAACCATATAAGAAATTTATAAAAGCTGGTGTAATATTGCATAAACTTCAAAGCAATCAATATAAACAAAGCCTAATATTTGATGCACAGAATATTAAAGAAGAACTATATTTACAGAGGCTGGATAATGTAATAGATAATATTAATTCGAAAAATGGTATAGATACAATAAATTGGGGATCAACAATGATGGATAAAGAATGGACACCACGAAGAAAAAAACTATCTAGTATAAAAACAACAAATATGGAAAATATTCCAACTATACATGCTAATTAGGAGTTAGTATAATATTTAACAATGATGCTACATATTACAAATAAAGCATTAATTTATAGTAAATTAAAATGAATAATAATTGGAAAATATAAAGATAATGGAGTTCATAGATTTTTTAGATAAAATAGAAGTAGAAATACTACAAATAGTTGAAAAAGCAGGATATGAAACAGCAGAAAACACAAAACTGTGTTTATTAGGTAAAAACTATGCTGGTTTTTTAATTAAGAAAAAAAAAGAAATAGTCATTTGTACAAGTAACGCAAAAAAAAAAGAGGGGTATACAATTCTAAAAATGAACAAAAAGGATATTTATGAAAGGACAGCCTTACGTATAAAAAAAGCTTTCAGGCATGAATCTGTTCATGTTGCGCAAGAATGTAATGATGGAAACTTGTTAAAAATAGAAGGAAAACAATCAATCAACCCTTCGAAGATCAATGCTTTACATGGATCTATGAGAATATCTGGAGAGGAAGAAAAAGAAAGACAAGCATATATATTAGAAGATAAACCAAAATTAATAAAAAATGAATTGAGAAAATATTGTCTATAATATTTAAGTTATATCAATTTTCTCTAAGTAATTGAACAGAGTTTAATTTACTACTGAAAATCAAAACCATTCCTTGCTCCAAAGATGAAAGGCCAATATAAGTCTTAACAGCTTGAGAATTCACCAGAGCAGTTCCACATGTTTCAAGAATAAGGAGAGGTATAGTGGAGGTCGATCCCTGCATTCTCTGAAGATCGAGAGATTGTTGGACAGCTAAATTTGCTTTAATAAATCCAATTTTATTAATAAAATCCAACCAAAGATCATTAGATAAAGAACATTGATCAAAATTAAAAGATGTGATATTTTTCATTAATAAAAAAACATATATAATTATTTATAACATCGTTGTTGATCTAAATTTAATATATGTTTTCTCTCAGCGTAGTAAAGTTGCTGAAAATTTATAGCATCATTATTTAATTCTTCAAACATGTTAATAACCTTCTGCTCCATATCAGTTGAATCACTAGGCTCAGAATTTTCTCGAACAATAAGAGAGGCAATACAGTTTTCAAGAGTTTGTAAACGTTGAGTACTCCATGCATCAATCAAATGTCTACAACGTTTTAAAGATTTTTGCTTTTCAAGAGCGGCGAGAGCTCCACGAATGAAAGATTCGGGATCAATTAGTGTTGCCAAGCGAAGCTCATTAGCCTCTAGAAAAGGAGTAAGTTTAGGAAGATGTTCATTATTATTGGATAGAAAGCTATCTAACAAGTTTTTAATTAAATCAACATCAGCTAAAATATTATTAGAATCATTACAACGATTTATCTTCTCAACAATTTCAGTACCAAACTTATTTTCCTCAATGTTACTTATAGTAGACCATATTGCACGATGATGATTAATTGCAAAATCATCTAAGTCCCTTAGACGAAGTTCATAACGAATAAGAGATCTATAATTAGGACAATGTATATAAGTAAAAAGTATATCTGCCTCACTCCTTTCTCTAAGACTAATTTCTTGAGGTTTATCAATCTTCTTAGAGCGTCCGTGCCATCTCTGACCACTAATTTGATTACGTAAATCTTCCTCTAGTTGAAGAGCAAATCTAGCTTGACCTCCACTAAGACGCTGAGCAACCTTCTGCAGATAATGGGTTCTTATCGCCGTTTGAGGTAACTTTCCAAGAAGGCTTACCAAGTTGCTAACGGCTTCCTGAAATTGATCAGATTTACTTAAATCTAAATCCTTCATAGATTGATCAATTTGCCAATCCATCCAAAGAGGTGCTTTTGCCGCTAATGCTTCATATTCGGATGGAGAATTGTCCTTAAGGAACTCATCTGGATCTTTGCCTGAAGGTAATTGAAGGACTCTTAAATCTAGTTGACCTTGAATAGCAAGGTTTTCTACCTCGCTAATAGCTCTATTAGCTGCACGAATTCCAGCATTATCAGCGTCGAAATTTAAAAGGATCTTTTTCCCATCGGTAGCACGAGAGAGAAGCGTTAATTGATTTCGACTTAGTGCTGTTCCCAAAGAGGCGACAACATTAGTAATACCAGAATCATGGAGTGCCATCACATCAAAATATCCTTCTACTACAACTGCATAATCATTTTTCCTAATGGAAAGAGCTGATTTATCTAAACCAAAAAGATTTTTACCCTTTTCAAAGATTTCAGTCTCAGGTGAATTTAAATACTTGGGTTCTGAACCATCAAGACTTCTTCCTCCGAAACCAATAACTCTTTTTTGCCTGTCGTGAATAGGAACAATTATACGATTGCGAAATCTGTCGTAGAAACCATTCCCACCCTTTCGAGGAACAATTAATCCAGCAGATTCAAGAATTTCAACACTGACTTTTTCAATATCTACAAAATATTTGAGTAATGAGTCCCAATTATCTGGTGCAAATCCAAGCTCAAAATTGATTAAAGTACCATCACTCAAACGACGTTTTTTCTTAAGATAGTTAAGCGCATTTTCTCCACAGGGAGAATTTAATTGATTTCTAAACCAACCAGTAGCAATTTTCAAGATACGATAAAGGGTATCTCTACGTGAGAGCTGTTGCTTAAGTCTTTCTTGTTGAGGCCCTTCAACTGTGTCTATAGGTACTTGATATTTTTTAGCCAGTTCAAGAACAACATCGCTAAAACTTTGTCTCTGAAACTCCATTAAAAATTTAATGGCATTTCCACCAGCTCCACAGGAAAAACAATAATAAAATTGCTTTCCAGGAATTACTGACATTGAAGGTTTACTATCATCATGAAAAGGACATATTCCAACATATTCTTTACCTTTTTTCTTTAAGACAACATGTTCACCAACTACATCAACAATATCCACACGCTCTTTGACAGACTCAATTGTCCTAGGATGTAGTCGAGCAGAAGCCATATGATAATTTTAATTCATGTTTAAGTATTTAGTTAAGAGATTTAGAAATTGAGAAAAAAACTACTTATAGATAAATTTAAATTAGAAAAGAATTTAAAAGGTATCAGATTTTTAATAGGAAGTGGTTTGGCATTTAGCCTAATGAGTGTTTGTGTTAAGGCTATTGGAGGAAGAATACCTATTTCAGAACTTGTTTTGGCTAGGGCTACTATCAGTATAATAATAACAAGATTCTTCTTATATAAAAATAAAATCAACCCCTGGGGATATCAGAAAAGACTATTAATCATGAGGGGATTACTAGGCTCACTTGCACTATTTTGTATCTTCAAAGCCCTAGTAATATTACCCATAGCAACAGCAACAGTAATACAATACATTTATCCTACTTTTACAGTGATAAGTGCATACATAATATTAAAAGAATTTATATCAAGGAGAATAGTATATTCAATCATTATTGGTTGGATAGGAATTGTTTTAGTTAGTCAACCAGAATTAACAAGTAACAATAATATTAAAGAAACAATATTAGCAATAATCATTGCAATATTTGGCGCATTGATGACATCATTAGCTTATATATGTGTAAGAAAGCTTTCTTCAATAGAACACCCTCTTGTTATTATTTACTACTTTCCATTGGTTTCTATCCCTTTATCTATACCTTTTGTTATTAATGATTTTGTATTACCAACGGGAACAGATTGGTTTTGGATAATAGGTATTGGTATTTTTACACAGATTGGTCAACTTTTCATAACAGAGGGATTAACCCTGCTTCCTGCTGGTCAAGCAACTTCCCTAAATTATTCCCAAGTTATCTTTGCAAGTATATGGGGAGTGTTTATATTCCAAGAAACAATAACAAGTTCAGTTTACGTAGGTGGTTTTTGCGTCCTTATTTCCACTATTATTAGTATAAGTGCATCTAAAACGACACAAGCAAAAATATGAATTGTAAATCTCTAATTCTTTCAATAGTTTTTATTTGCACTGGATCAACATCGATACTTGCAGATGAGTTTCAGAGAGGTTACTCATCAAGTAGAACTTGTACGAGAAACGAATACAGAGAAGAATATATTCCAGGAACAAGAAATGATCCTGGATATGTCAAAAAATGGGAGGAAACGGTGGAAGTCCCATGCCCAGGTGAAGGGTCAATAATCAAATACAAAGAAGTTGATAAAAATGATTGCTCTGAAGGCAAAATTGCAGGAGGTATTTTAGGAGCTGGCTTTGCCACCGCCATATCCAGAGGAAAAGATCGTTGGTGGGCAATTCCTGCTGGTCTAGTAGGGGGTTCAATCGTTGGATGTGAGATTGATGGTGGTTGAGTATATTTTTAATACTCTGAAATTCAATCAAAATAAATAATGATTAGCTGGTTAAAAGGTGAAATAATTCATACTTGGAAAATATCCTCTAAAAAAGGAATTGTTCTAAATGTTGGTGGAGTTGGTTATGAAATACAATTATTACCAACACAATTATGTAAAGAAGAAGATTCTAATGAGATTGAATTATGGATTCACAAAATAGATCGTGATGATGGCACAAGTTTATATGGTTTTATAGATGTTAATCAAAGAGATTTATTTCGTGAGATTATCAGTGTAAATGGAATAGGTCCACAAATAGGAATGGCATTACTAGAAGACTTTGGGGTTACTCAATTAGTTAATGCAATAGAAAATAAAGAATCTAATTTATTAACTAAAACGCAAGGTATAGGTAAGCGAATCGCAGAGAGATTAATAGTTGAGCTAAGAAACAAACTTCAAAGATTTACAGATAACGATATTACAAGTCATTACGACAAAAAAGACATAGAGCCTAATCAATTTTCTAAATATATAGATGAAATATATTTAATTCTAAGTTCACTTGGATATGTAGATAATGAAATAAAAGATTCAATCAAAATAATAACAACAAACGAAAAAGAAAATTCTTCCTTATTAAATTCCCTAACTGCAGAAGAAAAGGCAGAGCAAATGGATAAACATCTCAAAGAGATTCTTATGAAATTGAGTGAAAAGAGTACTTGATAGAAGGTAAGGGATTAAATTACAATAGATATAAAAGAAAAGCTAAACAAATGTCACTTAGCACAGAAGAGAAACAAAATCTAATCAACACACATCAAGTACATCCAACTGATACTGGTTCAGTAGAAGTTCAAGTTGCGATGCTTACTACTAGGATCTCAAAATTAAGCACACATCTTCAGGGCAACATACATGATTTCTCCTCAAGACAAGGCTTGCTCAAAATGATTGGACAAAGAAAAAGACTTTTAGGTTACGTAAAAACCAAAAGTGAAAAAAGATATACAGAGCTCATAGAAAAATTAGCTATTAGAGGATAATTACTGTTATTAGACTACTTAAAGCTAATGAAAGGTTCGAAAAAGAACAAAAAGGACCAACCCAAAGAAGTCAAAATAGGTTTTTCCAGCAATAACTCGGCTCCAAAAATAGTTTCTAAAAAATTTGCAAAAAGTACTATCAAGAAATCAGGAATACCAAGCTATGTTGCAAATAGAATGGCAAGAAGAATAGCTTTTACCACAGGTATTCCAACGCTAAGTGGCATGGGCGTATTTATTGGGAGTTATTTTTTAATAAGCAAAGGTATTGCTGAAATATCTCCAACACTCACTCTTGTAAGTTCAGCGCTTTGTTTCCTTGTAGGCTTATTAGGGTTAAGTTATGGAATACTCTCAGCGAGTTGGGATTTAAATCCAGGAAGTTTTCTTGGCTTTGAAAACATAAAGCCAAACATAAAAAGGATGAAAGATGCATTCAAAACAAGTCAAGCAGATATTTCTAGTTAAAAATAAAATTTAAATCACAAGACTTTTACTTGATCTTGCAATGAAGGAATTCTTAGACAGTGAATCCAAAGCTCGATCAGTATCCTTAACGCAAAATTGATCACCCAATCTTACATACCTAGTACTATTATTGTCCTTGAGACATGCTACTACAGGGATTCGTACACCTAATTCATTTCTGTCAGGTCTGTTTTTTGAAAGGCATTCTCTTAATTTATGCTGAATATTGATATCTGTAGCTTGATCAGGACGAAGATCAATCAAAAGAAATCTTAAGTCATCAATTTCACGACAATCATCAATAAGCAATTGAACAGTTTCATCTCTCCTATCTACGCTGCCCCATATCAATAATCTCGTTTCAATCATCAAATGATCAGATAATCTTTCAAAACTTTTTGGAAAAACAACCGCTTCACAAGAACCAGTTAAATCTTCGAGCTTAATAATAGCCATCCTGTCACCTTTTCTAGTTGTGACTTCTCTTATCTCTGGAATCATTGCTATGACACTGACCTTGGACTTATCTTTCTGCTCTTCTAAAGAACCAAGGCTAATAGGAGCAATCAATTTTGCAGGTTCTGAAAGTTGCTTCAAAGGATGATCAGATAGATAGAAGCCAACATGCTCTTTTTCTAATTTAAGTTTGTCTGAAGGAAGATACTCGTTGACCTGCTTCGCCTTTGGAGCAGATAAATAATCATCAGTTGGAGATGATTCATTATTTGTTGAAGTAACAAGATCGAAAAGATTACCTTGGCCGCTTGTTCTATCTTTTGCTCTAGAAGAAGCCCATTCGATAGTTAAATCCAAATCAGCAATAAGCTGCGCGCGATTTGCATTTTCATCAAGACAATCAAGTGCTCCACTATGAATCAAAGCTTCGAGTCCTCTTCGATTAACAGAACTAAGTGAAATTCGATCACAGAAGTGTGCTAAAGAGGTAAATTCTCCATCTTCATCTCTAGAGGTAATAATCTTTCTAATTGCTCCATCTCCTAAATTTTTGACAGCTGAAAAACCAAAAAGAATTGAATTATCTTTTGGAGTGAAATCAACACCAGAAGTATTGATATTTGGAGGCATTACGTTTATGCCCATTGAATTGCAGTTGGAAATATATCTTTGAATCTTGTCAACCGAGCCAGCATTGACTGTAAGCAATGCCGCCATATAAGCAACAGGATAATGTGCTTTTAAATAAGCTGTCTGATAAGTAACCGCACCATAAGCAGTTGAATGACTTTTGTTAAAGCAATATTCAGCAAATAAAACCATTTGATCAAATAACTGTTCAGCGATGACATCTGTAACGCCATTTTTAACAGCTCCATCAACAAAGAGGGTTCTGTGGCGCTGCATTTCGGATACCTTTTTCTTACCCATCGCCCTTCTCAATAAATCTGCTTGCCCAAGTGAATATCCGGCTAAATCCTGAGCAATCTTCATGATCTGCTCTTGATAAACCATGATTCCATAAGTCTCACTTAAAATAGGTTCAAGTGAATGATGTTGAAAATCAATACTCTCCTTTCCATGTTTTCTATTTATAAATTTAGGAATCAATCCTGCATCAAGAGGACCTGGGCGATAAAGAGCAAGAATTGAAGAAATATCCTCAAGAGATGAGGGCTTTAAATCCTTTACTATCTGCCTCATTCCACTAGATTCAAGTTGGAAAATCCCTTCTAAATCTCCCCTAGAAAGTAGTTCGAATGTTTTTTCATCTGTGAAAGGCAAAGAATCAGGATCTAATCTCTTACCAATTGATTTCTCAACTAAATTGATTGTCTTTTCGATCATTGTAAGATTTCTAAGTCCTAAAAAGTCCATCTTCAAAAGACCAAGTGATTCAATATCTTCCATAAAATATTGAGTGATTATTTGTCCATCATTGTTTCTTTGAAGAGGAACTAAATTATCAAGTGAATTAGCCGCAATAACTACACCTGCTGCATGCACACCAAAAGTCTTATTTGTCCCTTCAATCCTCATTGCCATATCAACCCATTTCTTTACTTTTGAATCATTATTGTATTTTTCATAGAATTCTTTATTAGGAGAATCTTTTGAAATCATAGCTGACAATTTTGCAGGCTTACCCCTTACAACTGGAATTAATTTCGCTAAGCGGTCTGCATCCCCATAGGGAATATCAAGTACGCGAGCAACATCTTTCAAAACAGCCTTGGATGTCATTCTGTTAAATGTAATTATCTGTGCAACTTTATCTTCACCATACTTTTTAGTTACATAATCTATTACTTCGCCACGTCTTTCAATACAAAAATCAGTATCAATATCAGGCATTGACTTTCTCTCAGGATTGAGAAATCTTTCAAATAACAAACCATTTTCTACTGGGTCAATATTAGTTATATGAAGAGAAAAAGCGACTAAAGAGCCAGCTGCTGAACCCCTCCCAGGGCCTACAGGAATATTTTTATCTCTTGCAAATCTTATATAATCCCATACAACAAGAAAATATGTAGGAAAACCCATTTGGTCAATTACGCTTAACTCATAATCAAGTCTTTCTTTATAAGAGCTTGGAAAATTTTCAAACTTAGAAATATCTAAAATTTCTTTTAAACCGTTGATAGTTATCTCTTTAAGATATTCGATTGGTTTATAGCCATCAGGTATAGGAAAATTTGGCATCTTATAGTTCCCTAAGATCGTATATTCTTCTACTTTGTTTGATAGTTTGACTGTATTTTCTATTGCACTATTTATTACATTATTTTCTATATGATCAGTAAATAGACTTCTCATTTCCTGCTCAGACTTAATATATTCAGTACCTGTATATCTTAATCTTTTGTGATCACTTATTAATTTTCCAGTCAAAACACAAATCAATGCATCATGAGCTTCAATATCATTACTTGATACATAATGTGCATCATTAGTAGCAATAATTTGGATACCAAGTTCTTCAGATATTTTGACTATTTCACTATTAACAATTCTATCCTCAATTGATCCATGATCTTGAATTTCTAGATAAAAATCATCACCCAAAATTTCTTTGTACCAAGCGGCTACTTCTCTAGCAACATCATTTCTTCCTTTTAAAATAGCTTGTGGGATTTCTCCACCCAAGCAAGCTGTTGAGCAAATTAATCCCTCACTGTATTTTTTAAATAAAGACTTATCTATACATGGTCTTGAGAAGATCCCTCTTCCCCTAACACCATTTAAATGACTAAGTGTCGTTAATTTAACAAGATTTTCATAACCAATTTGATTTTTCGCAACAACAACAAGATGGTATCTTTTCTCTTTTTTGGGCTGAGGGTCATCAATTGAACCATTGATAACGTACATCTCATTCCCAATAATTGGCTTTATATTTTCGGCCTTACATAACTTCAATAATTCAATCGCGCCATACATTACTCCATGATCAGTCAGGGCTAGAGCTGGCATCCCCAATTCCTTTGCCCTTTGAACCATCAAAGGAAGCTGACTAGCTCCATCAAGAAGGCTGTAGTCACTATGGTTATGAATAGGAACAAAAGCCATTAATATCACACGAAACTACACTGCATATAGTGTAGCGACAATTATATCCTCCACATGAAGTGGATTAAAGTTTATAACGTGAAATCTGTATTAGGCCTCTTTTTATAAACCTCAGCAGCTTTCTCAAATTGACTAGCTACTTGAAGAAGCTTACCTTCTTCAAAAACATTACCGATTAGCTGTAACCCTATTGGCAGGCCAGAATTATCAAACCCACATGGCAGGCTAATAGCAGGCAAACCAGCTAAATTAGCTGGAATAGTTAACAAATCCGATAAGTACATAGCCATAGGGTTATCAATATTATCTCCAGAACCGAAAGCAGTGGTAGGAGCTGTTGGGGCCAGCAGAACATCTACCTTTTTGAAAGCATCATCAAAGTCTTTACGTATTAAAGTTCTAACTTGCTGGGCCTTCTTGTAGTAAGCCTCAACATAACCAGCGGAAAGCGCATAGGTTCCTATAAGAATTCTTCGTTTAACTTCACTTCCAAAACCAAGCGCTCGACTTTTGGTTGTCATTTCAATGAGAGATTGTTCATCTTCAGAGCGGAATCCATATTTGACACCGTCATATCTTGCTAAATTCGCCGAAGCTTCAGACGGGGCAATAACATAATAAGTAGCAATTCCATCATTGAAACGAGGACAAGAAACATTAACAATTTCTGCACCTAAGTGTTCTAGTAGCGAGGCAGAGCCAAGAACAGATTCTTTAACATCGGTGGCTAAACCTTCATGATCAAAGCAATTATCAATTAAACCTATTTTCATTCCCTTAATTGACTTAGAAAGGGTCTCCAAATAATTGGGAACAGGAATATCGACAGTAGTTGAATCAAAATCATCTTTGCCTGATATAACTTGCAAAATTTCAGCTGCATCAGAAACATTATTAGCAAATGGACCAACCTGATCTAAAGAACTAGCAAAAGCTATTAATCCCCATCTACTTACTCGTCCGTAAGTGGGCTTCATACCAACAACGCCACAAAATGAAGCTGGTTGTCGAATTGACCCGCCAGTATCAGAACCCAGAGATCCGTAACATAATCCGGCAGCAACAGAAGCTGCACTACCACCAGAACTTCCTCCAGGAACTTTAGTTATGTTCCATGGATTCAATGTAGGACCAAAGGCAGAGGTTTCTGTAGAGCTCCCCATCGCAAATTCATCCATATTTGTTTTGCCAATAAGTATTGCTCCTTCGTTCAAAAGCTTTTTAGTAACTGTTGACTCGTATGGGGGGACAAAGTTGTCCAAAATCTTGCTTGCACAAGTTGTCTTGATTCCTTTCGTACAAAGGTTGTCTTTTATCGCAATGGGTATTCCTGACAAAGGCGGTAAATGGTCGCCAGATGCTATTTGTTTATCGATATATTCAGCTTTGCTTAGCGCAAGCTCAGTGTTAACAGTTAAAAAGGTATTCAGAGTTGGATCTAATTCGTTTATTCGGTTTATTTTTTCTTGAACAAGCTCTTTGGAAGAAACCTCACCACTTTTCAATTTCTGGCGCAAGTCTTCAAAAGTCATTACTAAATTATAAAAAATATTTTTAAGCCTATGACGTTAGAGGCTCATTACGGCGACACCTAATTAAACTATGACTTATTTTTTGGGGAGACTCTGCGGAAAGATCCTCAACAAATCCATTTAAACTGACCTTCAAGCTGCGACGAGTCAGAAATGGACCAAACCAATATGTCACCTCAGGATGAAGAGTCTCAACCTTCGCCCACCAGGCCAAGCCAAAACTATTACCTAAGCTTCGAAGAGCCCTAATGGGACCCATAAGTAAACTGCGTTTAATTTACTATACTTTCTTAATCAGATATTTAACAAATAAATATGGAATATTATGTTCACTTGATGATGAAACATATATCAGAAGAGAAAGAATGTTGGGTATAAAAAGCTGTGAGTAATGTAATTAATAATCTAATTTGATTATGAAGTTATAAAGATACTAATACAACTATAAAAAATATACACTTGTTTAAGGTGTTATTTTTAAAAAGATTTAGTTATTATTTTCAGTTGAAATCTGAGGTTTCAATAATCTAGGTGAAGGGTCTTGTCCAGAAATTGAGCGCATCCATCTCGATCTAGCCACTTCATATAAGAAAATAGACGTAGCGACTGACGCATTAAGGCTTGTAGTGACTCCCTTAAGAGGAATCCTTACTAACTGATCACACAACCTTCTTGTTATTAGAGAAATTCCTTTGTCTTCAGACCCAACTACTACAACTAAAGGACCTTCAAATTTGATTTCAGACAAAGTAGATGTTCCCTCCTCAGCAAGGCCAACAACGGTATAACCTTCATCTTTCAATTTTTCTAAAGACCTATTTAAATTAACAACTCTTGCTACCGGCAAATGTTCCAGAGCTCCTGCGGCAACTTTTGCGACAGATCCTGTTAAACCTGCACTTCTTCTTTGTGGAAGGATTAAGCCTTGAGCACCGAGGGCTTCGGCAGATCGAATTATTGCCCCAAGATTCTGAGGATCAGTTAAGCCATCTAAAGCCAATAGCAATGATGAATCACCAAAAGCTTTGCAAGCATCAATTAAATTCTTTAAATCATGTGTTTTTGATGCGGCAATTTGTAAAACTATTCCTTGATGAACTGCGCCATTGGTGAGCTGACCAATCCTTGACCATGAAACTTCTTCAACTAAGACACCAGATGCTTTTTGATCTTTGAGAAGTTGAAAAAACTTTGGTGTACTTCGTAATTCAGAGGTACACCAAATCCTATGAATTGGCCTGCCGCCCATAAGCGCTGACTCAGTTGAATGACGGCCCCAAATCAGATCATCACTTAATGTTTTGGTATAGCTTTGAGAATATGAGAGAGGTTCTATGCTTTCTTCACTTCTATAACTGCTAGCTTCCTGAGAATTTTTATTCTTGTACGAAGCGTTGGTCGATTTTCTCTCAAATCGATTAGATCCTCTGTAATTATTGTTATCCTGAAAATTTTGATTTCTGTCTGAAGGGTTGGTCGATTTTCTCTCGAATCGATTATATGCTCTGTAATTGTTGGTTTCCTGAGAGTCTTGATTTCTGTACGAACGGTTGGCCGATTTCCTCTCGAATCGATTAGATCCTCTGTAAATATTGGTATCCTGAGAGTTTTGATTTCTGTTTGAAGGGTTGGTCGATTTTCTTTCGAATCGATTAGATCCTCTGTAGTTGGAATTTGTCTCGTTACGACTTCTTGATCTTTCAGAAGATTCTTTGTCTAATGAATATTGATTTAATGGATCTGAAGAAAGACGATTTGTTTTGTTATGGTTTCTTCTTCGATCATTGTAGTTTGAATTTTGGGAGTCATTATCTTGGCGAGAAAAATTACTACTTCGTTTATTAGATGAAGAGTTTTTTGAATTCCTTCTGTCTTTATTAAAGCGATAACTCATTTTATAAGAAATATTTTTTAGTTAATGGGTCGATCAAGAAGATCGAATAAATCTGCAAGACGATTTGGATTTTTCAAAAACAACCAACCAACAATAGTCTCAAATCCGGTCGCAATTGCATATGTGGCTGCATCTACATTTTTAGGACCTCTTCCAGCTTTGTTTCTACCTTTTCTAAGGAAATCCTTTTCAGTATCAGTGAGGAAAGGCTCTATTTTTGTGATTGCCTTAGCTTGACTGGATGCGTTTACCTCTTTAACAACGGCATTGTGCAGATCCTTAGAGCGCATTGGAATACTGCAATATCTCAACCTTTGATGCATTTCCCACACAGCATCTCCCAACCAAGCTAGTTGCAAAGGACCCAAGCCATCGGGAGAAATGGTTGATTTGTAAGAGCGAATCCAATCAGTCAAGCTGATAATCTACCAATTGCAGTATTTAGATCAGGTGCAACATGAAGGTATTCCTCTAAGCGAACAAGTTTAATTGTTTGAATAACTCTTGGATTTCCTACAACATTAAAGGATCTTTTTGAATTAGTACATTTCTTAGCAGCTTGAACCATTGCACCTAAGCCACAAGAATCAATGAAATCGATATTAGTTAAATCAATTACAACTGATAGTTGATTAGAAGCTAAAACTTCATTGATATAAGTTGTGAATTGTTTCTCTGAATAAGCATCTAGTTGACCAGTGAAATTAATCACTAAACAACCATTTTGCTGTTTAGAACCACCTCTAAGAGAAACAGTAAGTCTTTTTAATTCAGTTATGGGATTAGTCCCCTATGACTTCATGATGGAAGTGTAGTGATAGAAACCAAATTAATCCACGATTCTTCGTCGTTCTTCTATTAAGGTTACGAAATGATTAAAATGATGATCAGCATCATGCGGACCAGGGCTCGCTTCGGGGTGATACTGAACACCAAAGAAAGGCCTGTCAATTACAGAAATTGCAGCGACTGTTTGGTCATTTAAATTTAATCTGGTGATTTTTATTTTTTTGGAATTCAAAGATTCTGAATTCAAAGCAAATCCATGGTTTTGACTAGTAATTTCAACTTTTCCATTCAATCCACATGGATGATTTAGTCCTCTGTGTCCATAAGAAAGTTTAAAAGTTTTACCACCTAAAGCCAATCCAAGGATCTGATGGCCTAGGCAGATTCCAAAAACAGGTAGTTTTTTATATTCAATTAAATTTTTAGCAAGATTAATACCACTATCGACTGTGGATGGATCACCTGGACCATTTGAAAGAAAAACACCTTCAGGTGATAAAGCTAAAACATCGGCCATTTCAGCATTTGCAGGTAAGACAGTTACCTCACAACCATGAGCAACTAACCGGTCCAATATCGATTTCTTTATCCCAAAATCTATAGCAACAACTTTGTATGGAATAGTTTGAGTATTTTTAATTCTCATATCAAATGCAACAGGACAAGTTGAATTAGCTTGAAAAGCAGTTTTTGTAGTTACTTTATCGACAAGATTCAGACCACTCATTGAAGGAGATTTTTTTAAAAGTGAAAATAATTCAGCTATTGAATATTTGGACTCTGATGAAATAATTCCATTCAAAGAGCCAGACTCTCTTATATGTCTAACAAGTGATCTTGTATCTATTCCATGGATTCCAACAACATTTTCATCCTTTAACCAATTTTCAAACGAAATTTCATGTCTCCAGTTACTGGGAGTGTTTGATATTTGACGAGCAATAACACCTTTAACTGAAGGATGTGATGATTCATTATCCTCAAAATTGACTCCTGTATTACCAATCTCTGGATAGGTAAAAGTAATAAGTTGACCATAGTAACTTGGATCAGTTATGACCTCCTGATAACCTGTCATACCTGTATTAAATACGACTTCACCAGAAATAGTTCCAAGCGCACCAAAAGATAATCCTTCAAAATAGATCCCATCCTCTAATAACAAAATCGCAGAGCTATCAGTATCGAAAAACATAAGGAATAAGGCTTATCAGTTAAAAGGATTAAATGGCTAAAAAATCTCTTAATTGCTCGAAAAGGAGCCATGACTTATCTGTATTCAAACAAACTAATGCTCGTTTAACACCTGAAGATAAATCATCCTCAACTCCTGATACCCATAAAACAAGAGCAGTATTTAATGCTACGACTTCTTTGTGATATTTATTTCCTTCTCCATTAAGTAAAGACTTTAAGATTTGAGAATTAGTTTTCAAATCATCACCTTTCAATCTTTCATTGGAGATTTCAGTAAGTCCAAGATCACTAGGGTTAATAATTTCAGTTTTAATAACATCTTTGTCTAAGAACCTAAATTCATTAGCCCCAGCTAGTGAAGCCTCATCAAGACCACCTGCTCCATGAACAACTACAGCTCTTTTAAGTCCCATTCCTTTTAAAGCTAGCGACATTGGATCAAGCAAATCAGCTTTGGCTACTCCCAATACTTGAGACTTTGGTCTAAGTGGGTTAACTAATGGACCCAGTAAATTAAAGATGGTTCTAACTCCTAAGCTTTTTCTTAAAGGAGCAAGATTTACCAATGAAGGATGCCAAGAAGGAGCAAAAAGAAATGTAATACCTAACTTCTTTAAAGCTTCAAGAACTTTTCCGGAAGAAACATTTAAAGGTAATCCTAAATTTTCTAATACGTCTGCTGATCCAACCTTGCCGCTAGCACTTCGATTTCCATGTTTAGCGATTTTCACCCCTAAGGCCGCCGAGACAAAAGCAACTGCTGTAGAAATATTGAATGTGTTCGCTCCATCTCCACCAGTTCCGCATGTATCTACCAAATCAAAAGATGGTAGATCTGATGGTGTCGTTGAGGCATCTTGAAGAATTTTTGCCATTACCGAAAGTTCATTACCAGAAACCCCCTTTGCTCTAAAAGCTGCTAAGAATGCCCCTGTTTGAACTGGTTCAATTTTATTTTCGAGCCATGAATTCATTAAATAATTAGATTGCTCTTCAGTTAAATCATTGGAAGCAAGAAGTGATTCAAGAATTACTGGAAAAGTTATAGGATTTAGAATGGTCATTTATCAGAAAAAGTCCTAAGTGTTAAGCGTTCCAAGCAGAATATTTTTTATAACTTAATCATTAATATATCAACAATGGAAGTTGTTTAAATAAAAAAATAATTTCCTAACATTAAGATTCAGTGGAATCTGACGTATCAAATCCAGAACCGACGTTATCGGAACTTGAATGACTTGAAGGACGAAATCCCTCTGACCAAAGTTTCCTTGTTATTTCCTCTAATTTGTCACGATTAATGCTCCATTTTTTTAAAAGTTTTTCCATATCAGAATTAAGATCTTCAGCACCTCTGAAATCCTGATATCGAATTATTAATCTAGCTAGTTCAACAAAATTATTTGAGGTTGGAGAATCTATCGCACACAATCGATCAAGATTTTCACGATCTGTTGAATAAAGCGGATGATTTTGTGCCTCGTTCATAAATTAGTTAAATTGGATTTTGCTCACGTCCATGGGCTTATATTGCCTAGGTTAATGGGCATATTAATAAAAGAATGGCTGCATTAAGACTAGATCTAATAAAAAACTATTTGAGACCACATAAGAGGGATCTGATAATAGGTGCTTTCTGTCTGATTTTTGTAAATATTTTAAGCGTTGCTATTCCAATGGAAGTTAGAAATATCGTTGATGATCTAAAAGAAGGATTTACATTTTCATACGTCTTAAATAAGTCGACATGGTTAATACTTATGGCAACAGTGATGGGGGGAGCAAGATTGATATCTCGGCAGCTCGTGTTTGGGGTTGGAAGACAAGTAGAAGTTTCATTGAGACAAAAATTATTTGATCGAATGCTGGAACAAGACCCCGGATGGGTTCAAACCATAGGGACTGGAGAAGTCATAACAAGAGCTACTAGCGATTTAGAAAACATTCGAAGATTGCTAGGTTTTACGGTTCTTAGTCTTACAAACACATTATTGGCATACACCTTCACATTGCCAGCGATGCTGACAATTAATCCGCTATTAACCTTTTTTGCCATATCCGTCTATCCAGTTTTACTTGGCACCGTTGGATTGTTCGGTGGAAGAATGGTTAAACAAAGAAAGAGGCAACAACAAGCTTTATCCGAATTAAGTGAGTTAATTCAAGAAGATCTATCTGGCATTAGTGCCATTAAGATTTATGGTCAAGAACGAGCTGAACAAGAAGCATTCAAAAAATTAAACATCAGATACCGAGACGCCGCTATTAACCTTGCAAGAACTGCAAGTACTTTATTTCCACTACTTCAAGGTTTATCCTCAATATCTTTGCTTCTACTTATTGCAATTGGGAGTGGGCAACTTAGCAGCGGAAATCTTACTGTTGGAGGATTGGTAGCTTTAATTCTATATGTAGAAAGACTGGTTTTTCCAACAGCCTTATTAGGTTTTACACTTAATACTTTTCAATTGGGTCAAGTAAGTTTAGAGAGAGTAGAAGAGCTACTTAATCATGAACCAACAATCAAAGATAAAGATAATACTGTAAATATAACTAAACCTATTTCAGGAAAATTAGAAGCAAGAAATCTTTCAGTAAGTTATGAAGATTCTCATAGGAAAATACTAGATGAAATTTCTTTTAAAATAAACCCCGGAGAAATAGTCGCCTTGGTAGGTCCTGTAGGTTGCGGTAAAACGACCTTGGCAAGAGCTTTAGGGAGGATGATAAAAATTGATGAAGGATCTTTGTATTTAGACGATCATGATGTCATGGACTTAAAGCTGAAGCAGTTAAGAAGCAATATTGCTTTAGTACCTCAAGAGGGATATCTTTTCACAGAAACACTTTCAGAAAACATTAAATATGGGAATCCAAAAGCGTCCATAGATAAAGTCCAAGAATCAGCCTATGAAGCAAGAATGACAGATGATATAAAAGGTTTTCCTGATGGACTTAAAACACTTGTCGGAGAAAGAGGAATAACACTCAGCGGTGGACAAAGACAACGAACTGCTTTAAGTCGAGCATTATTGGTAGATTCAAAGATAATTGTTCTAGATGATGCTTTAGCAAGTGTGGACAATAAAACCGCGTCAGCAATACTTCAAACAATAAAAAATCAATATAGTAAAACAGTATTAATGATTAGTCATCAGCTTTCAGCTGCTGCTGCGTGTGACCGAATATTAGTAATGAATGATGGAAAAATTGTACAAGAAGGAAAACATCAATTCTTAATTAAGAAAGACGGTTTGTATAAAAGCATGTGGGAGAGAGAAAAAGCTAAAGAGCAAATTCAGTCAGATGATTAATCATTACTTATTGACTTTTTTTAATCAATTCAACCTGAATTAGATATAAGCTAAAAAAAACAATTATCTTAAATGAGATAATCATGAAATCATGAGCACATTAACAAAATATAAACTTATTTGCGACCTTGCATTTGGTGATATTTACATTCAAATCCTCGCATGGATGGGTGTAATTTTTGTAAGTCTAGCTGCAGGACTTGCACTAATGGGCTCATCAAGACCAGTTTTTGCTCTTTTAGGTGTAGGTTTAATACTTGTATTAAGCCTACCTTTCTTATTATTTGCATTTGTTACTACACTAATAAATCATATTAAAATAGAAACTATAAATTAAAGTTATGATTAAAAAGATAATTGAATATTTAACACTGATAATTGATAAGATATATTCTTATAAAAGTACAGAAAAACAAAAAAAGAAAGTGCAGCATACAATATTAAAAAATGATCTAACAGCAAAACCAAAAGATAATGAGCAAGAAGTACTTTTTGGATGTGGCTGTTTTTGGGGGGCAGAGAAAGGTTTCTGGAGGCTTCCAGGAGTTGTAACAACTGCAGTAGGGTATGCTGGCGGTGAGAAAGAAAAACCAAACTATAGGGAGGTATGTTCTGGCCTAACAGGTCATACCGAAGTAGTTAGAGTTGTTTGGAATAATAATGAAATTGATCTAAGCGACTTACTAAAATTATTTTGGGAATGCCATGACCCAACACAAGGCAATCGTCAGGGTAACGATAGCGGAAGCCAATACAGATCTGCAATTTATACGACAAGCAAAGAGCAACTAAGTAAAGCAATAGAAAGCAAAAATAGCTATCAAATAGAGCTACAAAATAATGGCTTTGGGTTAATTACTACAGAGATTGAGAACGATATTAAATTTTATTTTGCAGAGGACTATCACCAACAATATTTAGCGAAGCCTGGCAGTAGACCATATTGCTCTGCAATGCCGACAAAGGTAACATTTAAAAATTTTAGTGGGGCAAACTTTAAACTAAATGAAAAAATTTGGTCCAACTATAATTGGGACATAACTCATTGTATTCTTAGAGGAGATAATACACCTATTGAATCAAATTAATAATGAATGATCAATTACCAGATAGAACCATTTTGCTAATAATATTAGCTACTTTGCTATTAGTATTCTTTTTAGTGTTTAGTTTTAAATCTGAAAAAATTGAACAAGAAAAAACTATTCAATGGATGGATAGTTCTTTAAATACTGAATTAACCTATCCAAGTTAGAGAAAATATATTTTAACTTGGATTATACTTCTTAAAAAATATGAAAAATAATAAATTTGAAAAACATCTGGATAGAGCTCGGATAAACTTATACAATATTCTTGCAATTTTAATTGTAATTATTCCAGAATTCTTTGCTGAGTTAATCTACTCAATCGAATCATCACAACATAAAGCTATATTGCCAAATGAGGGAGAGGCCTGGGATAAAAATACTGAACTTAAACTTTCAAAGATGAATATTTACGAGTTAAGATTAATTGCTAAAAAGCTATCTATTCATGGATATTCTAATGAAGATAGGGATTCACTCATCAGACGTATAAATAGAAAATCTAAAAAAAGAATTAAATGGAAATCATTAAAAATTCAAAATATCAGCAAGCACTTGTGATAACTTTAAAATGCGGGACGTAGCGCAGTTTGGTAGCGCACCACTTTGGGGTAGTGGGGGTCGTGGGTTCAAATCCCGCCGTTCCGATAAAATTGAATTTATGACTAATCAGAGTCCTTTACTAAAGATTGGATTAATTTAGTTGTACTAATCAGAACTGCTAAAAAAACAAATACAGTTAGGAAAATAATTAACGCAAAGACTAATGGTGGTATATCAATCTCCCCAAAAGAAACAATAAATAAATCAACTAAAAAATTCATCAAAACCAAATAATTATCATAAAACTATACTAAACCAAAGAATATAGAAAAATAAGATTTATAAAGTTGTCAATATAAAAATGCCAAAAGCTAAACGATAATAAACAAAAACTAAAGTATTATTTTTAGATAGGAATTTAAGAAACAAATCAATAGAAAATATTGAAGAAAAGAAAGATGAAATGATGCCAATAATTATTGGTATAATCTCAACAACAGATAACACTCTAATTAAAGAAAATAGTTCTACAAGTCCTGAGATTGAAATAGCTGGAATACCAACTAGAAAAGAAAGTCTAGCTGCCGTTTTCCTCTCAATACCTGAAAACAAAGCAGAGGTTAGAGTTATACCAGATCTAGAAACTCCAGGGAATAAAGCCAAAGATTGAGCAAGGCCCAATTTAATAACATCATTTAAATTAATGTCCACAAATAACTTATTTCTTTTACCAAAAAATTCCGCAAGAGCTAGCAATAGTGCCATAACAATAGAAGTGATCGCTATGGAAAATAAATCTCTGAGATTCGAATCGGAATAGTTGGGCCAATATAGTTTAATAAGTAAGCCAAAAACTAATATTGGAATACTCGCTACAAAGATATAGATAAATAGTCTAGAATTTTCATCTTTGATACCTTTAGAAGGGTTAAACGTTGACAAGAAAGATTTAATAATTGAACTAATCTGATTTCGAAAATAATAAATGATAGCTAATGCGCTTCCTAATTGTATAGAAGCGGAAAAAGACACACCAAGATCATTCCAACCAAAAAGGTAAGGTACAACTTTTAAATGGGCAGTACTGCTAATTGGAAGAAATTCAGTAAAACCTTGAATAACACCTAAGAAAAATGATTTAAAGCAAATAAATAGATATTGACTAATTTCTTCAGGCATATTTAGAAGATAATAAAAACACAAGCTGGCTAAATATATAGAAATTTTCAATTAGTATAGATATGATTTCAAAAATAAAAATAAATCATGGGAAAAAAAATTATATTCTCATTAATTATTGCTCTAACCTCCTTGGCGGGTATACAAGGAAAGGCTGTAGCAGATTACTGGTTAGTAATAGGTAGCTATAGACAGGGACCTGGAGGAAAACCACAAGTAAGTGGCATTACAAGTCCATCATTATTTGCTATTCCAATTGGGACGAAAAAGATGTGTATGGAAGCTGGGAAAACAATTGAAAATGAAATCTACAAGCCTGTCTGGCAATTTGATAGCAAATGGACATGCATCAAAAATTCAAGCAATTAAAAGATACTTATATGTATAGCCAAAGGTCGATTGGAGAAAATTATCACCTCTGAACGTCATGAGCGCAACCATCTCCCTCATAGTCATCACTATTGTAATATCCATTCTTAGTGCCAAAAAATACTGTTGAAACGACAAAAGGCAGTGCAACAAAAATCAAAAAGCTAGATAAATTCAAATCAGATTAAATTTACAGTATTTATATAATCTAACAATTAAATCAAATCTATGTAAGAAACATTATGTATAAATCATTAATATATTTAATCAAAGAAAAGTAAGGATTAGGTAAACCGACTTAGAACAGGGTCTACAGCAAACTCAATAATAAAATAAGTCAATAAAATCCAAGAACACATAAAGAATACAAATAAAATTGGTCCCTTGAGAAAAGGTTGAAAATAATTATTCGGCCCATCTCCTTCTAGAAGAGTTCTGCATTCTTTTACTTGTGAGTTTGCAAGTCGATAATAATCTGAGCCAGGTAATCTATTATCAACATATATTTTCCTTATATTTTTAATCAGTGGTTCAGGGTTATCCGTATTTAGAAATGCAACCAATTCTCCTGGTCTTAAATTAATTCTTGTTCGTTCAAGGTTGTCTGTAAAACCAATATTGAATAAATCACCATTCTGAATCAAATAAACATATGAAGCCATTTTATAGGCATGTGAAAGATTAATATTTAATAATGATAGAGTGTAAATAGAAAAAAAGATAAAAGTTTAACAAAAGATAAAACAAACAACAAGAGGTATAATTTTTGATTAGTGTTAAGAATACAAAAAATTGTATTCTCTAGTCTTTAGAAAATTAATCCTACGATCTTGATTAATTCCAACTGTCGTATCTGAATTAATAAATGATAAAGATTGCTGTGGTATAGAGGTTTGAATCATTCGAATAAAATTACTTAAATTATTACCTTTAAGTCCTGAACCTTTTAATTTAATCATTTCTCCTTCTTGCTGTGATTTCCACAGAATTGTATTATCAAATTGAGAAGACTTAAGATGCCAAATCTTATCAAACTTGTTCCAAATTTTAGTATATTCAAAGAGTGATTCTTGAATCAAAATTCGATAATCTTTTTCACTCTGACTCAATGACAAATTAAATTCGTCCTCAGCCAAGTAATCTATTTTCGATAAATCTGAAAGAGGTTCACAACCTACGAACCATCCCTCCAAAATCAAAACTCTAGGTTCTGAATCACACCATCCAGATCTATCTCCTTTCCCATCTCTTAAAGACTTATCAAAAGTCGGACTATTTAAAACACCAGTTTTTAAGAAGACGTCTAATGATTGATTTAATAAATCTAAAGAGTGACTACCTGGAAAACCTCTAGGAACACTCCATGGATTATCAGTCATTGCGACGTCCATTTCTTGGCCAGGTAAATAAAAATCATCTAAAGATATAACCTTAATTTCTAAAGATAGTTCTCTCGCCACATTATCAACCCAAAGTCCAAGAGTAGATTTTCCAGAGCCAGGAAGACCTGAAAAACCAATTATTACTGGTTTATTAAAAGTATTTATATAATTTTCTAAAAGAGAAAAAAATGGAAATGCTAACGACCATTTCCAATCTGATTTTTGATTTGGTTTCCAATATTTATCAACAATTGATTGCACATTAACGTCAGACCATTTTTGATAAAAGAGCGTAGGGTTAATAGACAATCCCTCAAGAAATAGGCGATAACTATCAAGAGAAAAAAGGAAATCATCCCTTATATCCTCTGGGAAAATATGATAGAAATCATTATTAATATCATTATCTTTCATAATTCCTTAAATTCGTTAATAACATCCTCAACGCTATTTGCCCACCCCTCTGCGTGAGGAGCATTTGCTAGTCTAAAAGAGCCGTTATCAATACCATTCTGTAAATACTTATTTGGTCCATTTATGCCAGGAATAACAATAGATATGTCGGCATATTCAAGTAAAGGGAGATCATTTTGCGAATCCCCAAGTGCAATAATCTTTACATCATTATTCTGTAGATAAACCTTTAACTTATTAACAGCTTTACCTTTATGACTTTCACTGGAAAGCAAATGACTCATTCTATTTCCTTTAAAAACATGAACATTGTAGTAATCACAAATAAGTTTTACATTCTCAAAAATATCATCAGGAGGATTTAAGAAAGGAACACTCCAGCACCTATCTAGAGCTCTAGTAATACCTTGATCAGATAATCCAGTAAGTTCAAATATTTGATTTTTGCTTAAATCATTTAATGGGGTTAAGTGGTAGTTAACTTTTTTAGAGATATTAAATAATATAGTTTTTAATTCAATATAACTTTTTCCTAAGATCAATTCCCATTCCGACGAATTTTGTTCATAGCACCCATAAATAGCCGCTCCATTTTCGACAATAAAAGGATCTGACAATGCATTCTCTTTTCTAAAATGTCTAACTTCAGAAGCAGTTTTACTAGTACAAGGTATTACAGGAATATTCAATTCTGCCAATGTCTTTAAGGTTTTTTTGGCAGGAGTTATATCGTAATCTTCGTCCATTAAAGTTCCATCTAGATCTGTAACTATCCAATATTTAGAATTATTTTTCATAAGGCTAATCAGCTAATGTAAGCCAAACTACTTGATAAGGATTAAGCTTGAAAGTATCAGTATTCAAATAAGAACCTGTAATATTATCTAATAAACGTTTTTCAGGGATTAATTCTAATGAATTGATTTGATTTAATGGAGAAATACTTAAAATTTTATTAGACATATTACAAATAACATATACGCTATCTTCATCCAAACCTCTTTGAAGAATTACACAATTAGCTATATTCGTAGAGATACATTTCATACTCGCCTCCGGATGAAAAGCTTTAAGTCTTGACCTGACTTTAACTATATGAGTGAGGTATGAAATATTTTTACTAGCGGGTGAATCAAAGTTCTTAAGTACATCAAGTAATTGAGTAGCTTCAAATTTTTCTCGATTTAAATCTCTTCTTTGCCCTGTTTTCCTAAAAGAATCAATATCATTAGGAGAAGCTAATATAGATGGAAGATAAAAAGCTGGAACACCTTTTATAGATAAAGTAAAAAGTTGACTTAATAGAAAACGCTCAAATTGAAATACCGTATTATCAGAGCCAGTGTTTGACATCGCACTCCACCAACTAATGTTTAATTCATAAGGTTGATCTTCTCCATTTGACAGGCGACGATGACTAACTAATCCTCCTCGTTTCTCTGATTCAACTAAGAGATTATGTATTCTCTGATCGTCCATAATGCCTTCTAGTGCACGTAATCCAATACCATCGTGTGAAGAAGTGAAGTTGAGCAAAGAAGTGTGCCTTGGCAACTCATTCCACGTAGACAACCAACTCTTCAATAAATCGGTTTTACCGGTATAAATAGCTTCTAATAATAAAGGAGGTAGAGTAAAATTATAAGCAAGATTAGCTTCATTTCCTTCAATCAAATAAGAAAGGTTTTCTTCCTCTGGTACATTAGTCTCGGTAATTAATATTGCTGAAGGTTTTATAATCTTCAAACATTTATTTAACAGCTTAACTATTGAGTGTACTGGGTCTAAATGTAAACAAGTAGTATATGGCTCCTTCCAAATAAATGCAATTGCGTCAAGTCGAATCCAGTCAGCTCCATTAGTTGTGTATCTAACCAATAATTTTAAAAACTCTAAAAAGATATGTGGATTTCTCCAATCAACATCAATCTGATCTGGTCCAAAGGTTGTCCAAACACTCTTAAAGCCTTGTTTAGTATTGATATTGGTAAAGAGTGATGTATTTCTGGGTCTTGTCACATTTTCCCAAACATTAGTCTCAGAGGGAGAAACAATGTAAGACGAACCTGGATCCTCTGATTTTATAAATTGATGCACCCATGGATGAGAAGACGAGACATGATTTAAAACTAGATCTGCCATTATTTTGTGCTTACTTGATAAATCCTTTAAATCATTCCAATTGCCAAAGGTATCATCGATTTTTTCATGATTAGAAACAGCGAATCCTCCATCACTTGTAGAAGGAAGAAATGGTAAAACATGTATGACTGATGAAAGGCCACCTAATCTATTTTTTACGAATTCAGTTAATGTTTTTAAAGTTGATTCATCTTTCCTATAAATTGAATCAGGGTAAGTAATCAAAACAACACTTGAAGAATCCCAAATTGATTCGATCTCTAATTCATCAGTGCCCTTGTTAACACAAAATGGATCGAGAATCTGCAACAATTGCGACCACACTGAATTGATTTCTTGTTCAGAGTGCCCAGGATAAATTTCTCTGAGAGACAATCTCAGTTCGTCTAATTCACTATCCAACTCAGACACTCTTTAAAGAAAAACGATCATCTCTACCTCATCGTAGCTCCCACCTTGAATCTGTAAAACTTTTTTCTTGAATGGACTTTCAGCAGGGTTTAATCACAACTATTCATGAGTACGGATTAGCAAAAGATCCAGTATCTCAATTAAATAAAGACCTATTAAAACGGCCAACATCAATACTTATTCCATGCCTATTCGATGAGTTCAGTAGGCCAGCATTAAAACTTATAAGAAGCACTTTAAAAGAATTAAAAAATTTAAATCAACTAGTCATAGCCTTATCTGCAAGTAACAGTGAGGAGGTGGCCAAAGCAAGGGATTTCTTTAAAGAAATGCCATATCCAGTTCACGTCCAATGGACTAATAGTCCAGCGGTTATTGAATTGCTAAAAGACCAAGAGAAGAATGGACTAGATCTCTTAGGTGTGCCAGGGAAAGGATGGGCAGTATGGCAAGGAGTTGGTGTGGCAACAAAAAGCTCAGAGGTAGTAGCTCTTTTCGATGCTGATATCAGAACATTTAACTCCAATTATCCAGCAAGAATGTTGGGACCTTTATTAGAAAAATCAAATGGGATTTCTTATGTAAAAGCTTTTTACAGCCGCCTATCTCTGGAGACAAATGCTCTTCAAGGTAGAGCTACAAGATTATTTGTAGGTCCTCTTCTATCAAGTTTGGAGCAATTGATAGGTAATGCGCCATTCCTCCGATATTTACAATCTTTTCGATATCCATTAGCTGGAGAATTTGCTTTTACTACAGACTTAGCAATGAATTTAAGAATCCCATGTGACTGGGGGTTAGAGATAGGGCTACTCTCTGAGGTTTATAAAAACGTAAGGATATCAAGAATCGCACAAGTGGATCTCGGTATTTTCGACCACAAACACAAAGAAATTGGTTCAAAGCCTAATGAGGGCCTCCAAAAAATGTCTACAGAAATTCTATCCAGTGTTTTAAGAGGGTTAATGGAACATGAAGCAAGAACACTTACAAGTGCTCAATTAGCAAACTTGGAGGTTTTATATAGAAGAGCAGGAGAAGATAGAGTTAAACAATTTAGCTTAGATTCCTCAGTTAATGAATTACCTTACAGTAGACATAAAGAAGAACTGGCAGTTCATACTTTTGGAAAACTATTAAGGCCTGCCATCAATAAATTCCTTGAATCACCCGTAAAGCAGCAATTACCATGTTGGGCAAGAGTTCTAGACTGTGAGAGTAAATTACAAGATGATTTAGAAAAAGCAGGCTGCTCATAAAAAGCCTTTAACTAGTAATGAAATTCCAACAGAAAAAGAGACTAATTCAAAAACTACTTTAATAAACTTGGTCCCTTTAATTATTGAGAACTTAGCTCCTAGGTATCCACCTAAAAGAGAACCTAAAATCAATACGGGTAGATATTCCCAAATAATATTCCCAGTCATTCCTAAGGAGAAAGCTCCTATACCATTCCAAAAAATTCCAACAAAAATTAAGGTATAAGCAACAGCAACAGAAAAGGATAAATCAAATATAATTATCATCCAAATCGTCACAAATAATCCAGTACCAGAGGATAGATAACCATTAAGAAACCCAATTAAAAAAAGACCAAATGAGCCAACAAGTATCCTTAACTTATTAATTGATAATTTTTGATTTGAACTTCCAAGATTTTTCTTCTTTATAGAATAAAAACTAAGAAATAAAGTAAATAAGCCTAATAAAGTAGTAGAAAAACTACTAGGCAAAATGGATGACGTATAGGCACCTAATAAAACACCTGGTATGCCGGAAATTAATATCAAAAAAGCATAGTTAATTTTTAATCTACTTCGTTTTAGATGAGGAATGGAAGCACCTAAGCCTAGTGCAACGCTTGCAACCTTATGAGTTGCCAATGCTTTAGAGAACGGTAATCCTAAAAACAAAAGAGCTGGAAGTTGTATTAAACCTGAGCCTCCTCCAGATAAAGCAGAAAGAAAATTGGAGAAAAAAGATATAATTCCCAAAACGATTTGAGAAAAAATATCAATATTTAACATATAAATTAAACTGATTTATTTGTTAGAAAGTTTATTAATTATAAACTAATCTAGATATTCTTAATCATTTCTCTTCTTATTAGATCAATGCAATTTGGATGCTCATGAATGTATCTATTAAATTCCATTGCAAGTAATCTGGCTTCATATGCATCACAGGCATAAAAGCAATTCTCAAGACGTTGATTATCACAGCTTCTATAATGAACTGTGTAAGGCCTTAAACTTGAAAGTGGGATTTTAAATTGAGTTTGATTCATTTTCAATTTATATTCCTATTTCAGTTATGCATCCATTTGAAAAAATTATCTACGGATGTCTTGTAACCAATATAAATTAAAATTGATTTAAAACTTGAGTTTTGATTTAAACTTCGATTCATAACAGCTTAATTTAATTAGTAATGATTATTTTTATATCCAAAATATCTGAAATAGATCTAGGTTCAGCAGTCTTATCAACTTGTATCTTGGCTGGATACATAGCCACCGCTTTTGTCATTGTAAGAATAACGATAATTGGAATTAACTATATAAAAATAAATTTTTCAAAAGAAGAACGAGAGGATAGGGAGAAAAAGATAACAAAAAGTGAAACCAAAGGATTTTAATTAATCATGTAAATCCAAAATTCAAAAACAGGTTTCTAACGGATAAACAATTCTAGGCGATGAATAGTTAATTCATAGATACGTAAAATATGTTAATTTAGAAGAAAAAAGGCTAATCATAATGAAGATCAATCCTCTAATACCAGTTGGGTCAAGGATAAAAGTTGAAAAGTCTAAAATAGAAAGTGTACTCCCTGAAAAAATGTTAGATGATTTGCCTCAACTGATTAATGGAGAGGTTATTGATTATAAAATGACTGATGGAATGGATATTGGCTACGTATTAATAACTGAAGATAATAAAAAAATTTGGATTTTTACTAACGAATTAAATGAGAAAACAAAAAGGGAGTACAAAATAGAGGGTTCAAATAAAGCAACAAATTTAATAACTAAAGACCTTTTATCACGAGTAGATAAATTTGAATATGAGCTAAATGGTAACAGCAGTATTAAAAAATTAGCTAATCCCTTTAATCTAATTAGTTGGTTAATATTTACGCTAAAAGATATTTTATAAAATATTAATCAACTTGCCGTTTCATGATAAGAAATAACATTTCACCAATTTCTATTGTTTCAGAAAACTCCCATCTATCCAGTCCCTTTTTATTTAGAAATTTACTTAGTTGAATAGCAGGATGCTCGGAACCTTCATTTTCCTGATATTGATCCGGAAATTGATCTTTTAGAAAATCTGGACTAAGTGAACCTTTAAGTTTTTCACTTGCAGCCTCAGGATTGCTAGCTTCTTCACTTTTACTTGACGAATCGTCTACGTTGAGGTGGATTACTTGGTACTCCCACTTCATAAATATGATTTAAGGTAATATTTATTATACATAATTCAACTATAAGGAATATTGATGTATTCAGATTTCAAAAAAGTAATGAATCAGTAATTGAATCCAAAAAATATTAAAATGTATAAAAATGAATTTAAATTATCGTGGAAGGATTTGATCCGGCTATAAATTATGGTCCAAATGATGCAGGAATATCCGCAATAACAATATTTTTAGGAATTGTTGGTCTTATTGCTATTTCATGGCTATTTGGAAAATTATATGAACAATTAGCTAAATTATTTGAAGCTAATAAAAACAACGAATCTTAGATAAAGAATATTAAAGACATATATATCTATAAATTAAAATTATTTGAACGTAATTTATTTTGAATAATTTAATAATTCTATAAAGTTGTGAATTATTGCGAACTAAAATAACAAAACAATATTAGATGTAGTATTTTGCTAATTAATTATTAATCTTAACTTATGTTAGCTTCATTGATGGTTCATGATTGGGCGACACCATTAAATCTATCAGCCCCAATCGCTGGCATACTAACTATAGGTGGCTTTATGGGCTACTACAGTTTATCTAGGAAGTTTTAAAAGTCATCCCTTAAAGAGTGAAGAAAGATATTCATAACCTAAAAATGAATAAGTTAAGCTGGATAGAATTTGATGAATGCATAAATTCAATATATAAGCAATGCAAAAATAAAAATTTCGAAGGGGTTTATGGATTCCCTCGAGGTGGTTTATGCCTTGCAGTTGCATTAAGTCATTCGCTTGAGCTGCCATTATTAGACGAACCTAAAAACAATTCACTCATAATTGATGATATTTATGATACTGGTTATACACTTGAGAAAATAAAACATATAAAAGGTTCAGAGACTCATGTATGGGTGAGCAAAAAAAAACCCACCTGGTGGAATTCCTATAGATATATAGAAGATAACGAATGGATTATTTTCCCTTGGGAGTGTATAAATGCAGCAAAAAAAGATAGAGATTTATATTATAAATCTAGACCATAATCAATTTTTACCACATTAAATCATTAGAATTCTCTAGTCTGAATATCGAATCATCTGGCCTAAAACTCAATAATCCATCTAATTTAGTAGCGAATTCAAAGATATCACCTTTCAATCCTATATTAATATAATTATTATTTTTTTTTAATTTTTTTCTTAAATTTAATAAACCTATATATTTTTTCCATAGAAGTTTATTGCTATAATTATATGCCCATAGATCAAAGATATCCTCAATGAGGTTAATAGGAATCTCGGAAGAATAACCTGTATTGTAATTATCTAATTTATATTGATCATATTTTGAATCTAAACAAAGGATATCTAATGTTGTATTAATTGCAGCCTTAACCTCAATTGCCCCGTCAAGACCAAATAATTCTTTTCTATAGCACTCGAGTAATTTACTACTATGAGAATTAAAAATATTATCCTCCTCTGTAAAGTTAATAACCCAAAAACCAACACCTTCACTTACACCTGATGCCAAATATAGATTAACAGATTTAGTCATTAATTAAATTCTATAAAAGCTAGGCAATAAATAGGAGAGAGATAGGCTAATTTAATAAAAAGATAGCTATAAATAAAATAATAATCTTTATGTACTTAAATTGAAAAAAATATTTTTATTGCAAAAATAAAAATAACTTCCCAAATCAATGGAAAAAATAGTCTCGAGTAAATCCATCGGTTATCGAAAAAGCCTTGGCCCTGGAATCCTTTTAGCTGCGGCATGCATAGGCGGATCACATCTAATGTCATCGACTACAGCTGGAGCTAAATTTGGATTTTCGCTTATTGGCCTTATTTTATTGACAAATCTAGTTAAATATCCATTTTTACTTGTCGGAACAAGATTTACAGCTGTTACTGGATTATCACTTTTAGAGGGATTTCAAAAACGTAATAAATTTTATTTGCCTATATATTTAATTGTTGGATTGATTACTGGGACCTTTACTATTTCTGCCGTTAGTTTTGTTACAGGTCTCCTTTTAAAAAATATAGTAATATTTTCATCCTTCCCTCCTCTAGATTTAGCTATAGGTATATTAATAGTCTGTTCATTAATATTATTTATAGGCCAATATAAAGCTCTTGATAGGATATCTAAAATTCTTGTGTTTTTACTTACAGTACTAACATTTTTTGCTGTTATATCTTTACTTATTAAAGGCCCTGCTGGAGATGTCAATATTTCATTCTTTAATAGCAGTCCATCTCCCTGGACTCTCTCAAACCTTGGTTTTCTAATTCCTCTAATGGGTTGGATGCCTGGTCCAGTGGAGCTTTGTATATGGCCATCACTATGGATGTTTTCAAGAGCCAAAGACACGGATCACACCGCTACGTTAAAAGAAGCAGAATTCGATTTCAATCTTGGATATTTCATCACTGTTTTAACTGCAATTTTCTTTCTAATTCTTGGTGCATACACAATGTATGGCACTGGAGATGAAATGCTTACAGGATCAGGAGTTACTTTTGCTCAGAATTTAATCCGCTTGTATACAGAATCCATTGGTGGGTGGGCAAAGTGGATAATTGTACCTGCAGCTTTTGCTGCAATGTTTAGCACCACGCTTACATGTCTAGACGCATACCCCAGGAGTATCTCATCAGCTCATGGTTTGATAGCTCGCTCAGACAAGGGAAATAGCTCTACTTTGAGTGAAAAAAAACGTCTCAAAAAATGGATCATTTTTCATGTTTTTGCATCACTATGTGCACTTCTTATTGCCAAATCTGGAGGAATTGGAGTTAAAGACTATGTCTTCGGTGCTATGACCGGTAGTTTCCTGACAGCTCCTTTGTTTGCCTGGATGGCTATGGATACTATGAATAGCTCATTAGTAAAAAGTCAATTTCGTTATGGAATTGTTCTAAAAACAGTTTGCTGGTTTGGGATTTCATTCCTCTCAGTCTTTAGTTTATTATTCATATTTAACTCATTCTTTGGTATTGGCCAATAAGCTAATAATTTATAATTTCGTTAAAATAAAAAATAGTTAATGAAATTAATTAAATAATTAACTTGAGGCAGAAGTATAATGTTTAAGAGCAAATTTCCAGAAGAGTCTGCTAAAAATAAAAAATAAACTACTTAATATTAGGCCAAAAAATAAAATATTAAATTTTAGTTCTCCAAGAATTGCCTCAGCAGGAAAAGTGGTTAAAAAAGCTACAGGTAAAACCAAAGTAAATATAAATCTCAAAATCACAGGATAAGCTGAAATAGGGTATCTACCTGCAGCTAACAAAGCTCTAAGAACTTCTGTAGCATTCCATGTCTTAACAAACCAAATACTTGATGCAGCAATTAGAAACCAAACAGAATAAAGAATAATAAAACCAATCAATAAGGAAATAATGAATACAAATAATGAGTAAATTGAAAAAGTTGAACCTGATTGGATAGCTGCCCAAAAAACAATTGAAAGTCCTAAAATAATTTCAGGCAATCCTGCAAAAGAAAACTTTTTAACTGATAGCCAAAATTGACTATCAATTGGTTTTAATAAAACATAATCGAGAGTACCCTCTCTAACGTAATTAACGATTTCGGTTAAATTTGGTCGTAAAAGAGCATTCGTTAAACCATCAAGAAATGTATAAACACCCTGAATAACTAAGGCTGATTCCCAAGTCCAATCTCCTAATTGCCTTCCTCCAGTAAAAAAAAGGGATAATATAAATACACTTCCCAAAAGAGTTCCCAACATAGCTAGCAACTCAATCAAAAAATTTAATTGATATTCAAGTTGAGAAGCAAATGCTGTAGACCAAAATAATCTGATTGTTTTTAAGTAACGCTGCATATTAGGCTCCCATTGCTGTATATCTTTTTACACCAAGTTTCCAAAGAATATTTACAGAAGGTACCAGTATTGAGATCCACAAAAGCTGAGCTAAAAAGCCGTTAAAAATATCAACTGGCATCCCTGATAAAATCTTTGCTGGAAAATTAATTAGATAGGGAAATGGTGTTAGCTTTGCTATTTTTAGAACGTTAGAAGGAAAGGCTGATAAGGGGACTAATAAACCAGAGAGAAAAAGATATGGAACAAATATTAATCTCTCAAGAGCACTAGATTTTTCAGTCCAAAAGCAAAGTGCAGCGACTAAACTTTGAAGCAGAAAAGCAATCGTAAACGCAAAGTGAGTTGATAAGTACGCAAAAAACAATTGAGGTAGTGAGGGAAGCCAAAAAGATGATGGGTTTAATATAAAAAAAGTAATAGCTATGGCTATTGCGAAAGGAAGTCTTGTTGCCTGCTCTGCCAAATGAGAAGCTACATATCTAAATAGAGGGTGCAAAGGCTGCAGCAAATATGGAGATAATCGTCCAGAAAGAGAATCTTCCTCAAACGAGAAGACAACCCAAACAACTGAAAATTGCCTAACTAGAAAAGCACTTAAAAAATATCTTGCCAACCCTATATCATTTAGACCAAATGAATTGCCAACATCATTTTGACTCCAAAGAGAAAACATAATAAATGGTAGAACTCCAGAAAGAGCCCACAAAGCTATTTCGATGCGATATTCCAACATGTATGCATATTGCGTTGTAAGTAAGGTCTTAATAACCTTGAAAGACAATCCAAATATTCTCAATTGACTTCACCTTTAATAAATAATTCTCCAATTAATTGATCAATAGGAGGATCACTAATCTCTAAATCGATAATATCGAAATCAGTTAATAGATTACTTACTACATCTGTCAATTTGTCCCTTGAAACTAATAAACATACAAAACGATCATTTAAATCTTGAATCTCACCATATTTTTCAAATTGTTCACTTTCACATGGATTTTTCAATTCAACTTTTACCTCTCTTGAGGGAGATAATGAATTAGCTAGGGAATCAAGGTCACCATCATAAAAAAGCTTTCCTTTATGAATACAAATAACTCTTGGACATAATGCTGTTATGTCAGCCATGTAATGACTAGTCAGCAATATTGTCGCTCCAGTTCTTTTGTTGTATTCAGATAAAAAACTACGAACTCTAGCTTGAGCATTTACATCTAGACCAAGAGTAGGTTCATCTAAAAAAAGGACAGATGGTTTATGCAATAAGGCAGCAAGAATTTCAGATTTCATTCGTTGTCCTAACGACAACTTTCTTACAGGTCTTGTGAGTTCTTCTCCTAATTCAAGCATTTCTGCCAGTTCATTAATTCTTACTTTTGCTTCGTGGTCAGACAAACCATATACAGCTGCGTTTACATACAAAGAGTCCATGGGAGGAAGGTCCCAAATCAACTGCTGCTTTTGCCCCATAACCAAAGTTATCTCCTTAAGAAAAGCCGTTTGCCTTCTTTGAGGAGAGAAACCACCAACATCAACTAACCCTGTCGATGGATGAATAAGACCACACATCATTTTCAATAATGTGGTCTTACCAGCTCCATTAGCCCCAAGAAATCCGACTACCTCTCCCGGTGAGATTTTAAAACTAATATCAGTAACGGCAGGGACGTCATAAGTCTTTCGGTCGAAAAAATGTTTAAGAGTACCCTTAAACCCAGGCTGTTTGTTTGCAACTCGATAATATTTACTCAGCTGATCTACAACGATCAAGTCACTAGGATTATTGTGCAATTAATTTTCAAATGCTTCAACATTAAGATAAAACATTTTTGCCTACATAGTCGATAAAATCAAAGTAGTTAAAAATCTATAGGTTTTTAAAAATAATGGATGAACAAAAATATGTAATAGCGATAGCTCTTGCAGAGCAAAATAATAAAAGATTAATGCCTCTTGGAGGAAAGACTTTTTCTGGAGTTGATACTTTAAGTCAATCGTCTAAAAAAGAAGTCGAAAAGATAATACTTGATTTATTACTAAGGATATTTCAAAGAACTACTGAAGGTAGTCTTAAAATATCAAACGATGAAACTGGATTATTACTAGCAGAAATTAGTTTTGAAAGTATGCATAATAATATTCCAGTAATTAAATCAAATTGGATTAATAGTGGAGATACAGATACTTTATTAGAAAAATTAAAATCAATATGTTCAAATCTTTGGAGTATTGAATTTAAAAAACATGACGGAATAATATTCAACAACCTAAAAAATAAAAATTAGCTAGAAATTTTCATTTGAGTTTTTTCGGCTTTACGTATAATCTTCTTTGCCTCATCGCGAGAAAGACAAGACTCAGCTTTGCTTTGTAACTTTATTAATTTTGCATGTTGCTTTCCTAGCTTCATAACTTAACCTAAATAATTTTTAGCTTTTTTTTTAACTTAGCATATAGTTATCAATTTGTAAACAAATGAGTTATATAAATCTAATATTAGCAGTAATTCTAGCCTTCTTTTTTTGCTCCAGAGATGTATCTATGCAGTACCGAAACATCTAATTCACCTAACCCAGCCTGCATTAATCTTTGCTCAATCTCTTTTACTTTAGAAGCTATGGGTAAATCAATATTTATAGATTTAGCCAGATCAATAGCAATAGTTAAATCCTTATGATGCAACTCTAATTTGAATCCCAAGGGATGTTTATCAATCAACATAGCTTTTGATCTATTTTCTAATGGCCATGAATTAGCTGCTCCAACTTTTAAAGCAGCAACCACATTATCCATGGGCAAATCAAGCAATTTCCCTAATTCCATTGCCTCGGCTACTGCTGCATATGTCCCTGCGACTAATATTTGATTAAGAGCTTTGACTTGTTGACCTTTACCTACGCCATTAAAGTAATTAATTGATTTGCCTAGGACTTCAAATATATGTTCAAAAGATAAACACTCTTTTTTGCTTGCACCAATAAACAAAGACAGTGTACCTTTATGAGCTCCCTCTGTCCCCCCTGAAACTGGACAGTCAACATAAAAGATATTTTTTTTGGACAATCTCTTATGTATAGAGATTGATTTATTAGGACTTATTGTAGAGAAATCAATCACAAAAGATTTAGGCTTTAGTGAGTCTGCTACTCCATTATCACCAAATAGAACAGATTCAACCGCATTATCATCAGTAACGCAAATCAAGAGTCCATCGCAGTCAGTAACAGCCTCTATAGGGTCAACAAAATATTTTTTTTGATCATTATTCTTTAGTTTATCTCTCTTATATATATTCAAATCATATCCATTATCAATAAGACGCTCAGACATAGGCTTCCCGATAGCGCCAAGACCAATAAAAGCTAGTTTCATTAAAATCAGATTTCTATTCAAAACGAATTAAGAGTAATAAGTACAACAAAGGTTTGAACTATTACTATAAAAAATTAATATGCTGCCAAAAGAACAAAATATGATGCGATAATTAACTCATTGAATACTTAAGAAATTGACTAATTTTACAGATTCCAAGAATGCAACTCATCATTGGTATCCATTCTTGAAGTATCAAGAGGAATGTGAAGCCGCTGGCAAGGAAGCTAGTGTTAATGATTGGATGAGAGCTTCAGGACAACTACAAAACAGAATTGATTTTGAAGAAGCTAAGAAAGCAGCAGAAGCTGAGGCTCTAAAAGCAAAAGCTGAGGCACCCAAAAAAGAGGCTTAAATAATTAATTATCAATTTAGAAAAGCCTTATATATAGACCTTTTAAATAATTAGGAATATTACTTACAGATAATCAAGAAAATCTTGTGAAGATCTATCAAACAATTTCCGTCTACGTAATTCCTTTTACTAAAGTTATTTGATTAAGGTCCTAGGAAATATCACGCCTAAGATCAAGACCATTTTTGATTCTTAAATAATGTCGGAGACCAAAACCCTAAATGTTCTTCTAGCCCCAGAAGGTCAATTACAGGGTAATGGACAATTAAGAGAATCCTTTCATGAGAGAAGGAGTCGCAAAGGTGCGGACTATCCTATGTGGTTCTTAAATTCTTTATTAGTTAATAAATTCAAAATCACTGAAGAAGAAGGCTATGAAGCTGTTATAGCGGAAGATTCAACAACGATTGCTTGGTTAAAACTTCGATTTGGTGGGGAAAGGTTAACTAAAACATTAGATATTGAAGAGCTTTGGCAACATGCAAGTCAGCCCCCTGAACCTCCAGAAAGAAGAGATATAACACCGCCGAAATAGATATTCAATGAAACCAATTCACCAGATAACTATTCATCATAAACAGGAGGGAAAAACATATACCTTTGATGTACCTGAAGGTGAGTATATATTGAGAAATTTTGAATCAAAAGATGAAAATGGACAAATTATTGGAGACACATTGCCATTCTCCTGCAGAAATGGATGTTGTTCTGAGTGCGCAGTTAAAATAATTTCAGGACAAATGGATCAACAAGCTTGTATTGGTCTATCTAAAGAGATGAGGGACAAGGGATACGGATTGTTATGTGTTTCAAAAGCTATTGGACCATTGGAATGCGAGACTCAAGATGAGGACGAAGTATATAACGCACAATTTGGAAAATATTTTAAAGGATTAGACACACAAGCTGGTAATCCTTTTGATATTTAATTTATCCAAATAGTCTTATTTATCTGTCCAAAAATTCAAAATATCCTGACCTGTAAAATTCACGTTTTTATCATATCTCAATGCATTTGTCTTCTCCATTGGGAGTGCAAATTGCTTAAAAATCAAAGTAGCGAATTTCACAAATTTAACTGGCTTTGTTAAACCTTTAGCACCTACAAAAGCTCTGAAAGATTCGATAATTTTGTTTCTCAAATCCCAAAACTTATTGTCATCAAGATTAAAAACCCAAGGGAAGGCATTTTTAGATGTGTGGTTTGTTCTTTTTATCACTTCCTCATCAAATTCCTTTGGATCAATACCAAGTAATTCATAAAACTCGCCTCTTTCGCAAACTGTCAAAGTGTGAGTAAGGAAAACGCTCCACAAGAAGAAACGACTTAATAACTTACCTCTAAATCCTTTGGTAATTCCAGGCCAACATCTCATCATTACTGTAAAGCAATCGCCATGTCTGTTCTCGTCTTGACACCATGGCTCAAAGAAATCAAAAAGAGGAGCAAAAGCCTGATCTGGATTAGCCTTAAGGTGCCTATCCATCAAGATATATCTCCAATAACCAATCTTTTCTGAGAGATACACAGAATAAATAACCCAACTAATGGGGAACCAAGTAGCTGCCCTTTTCCCTCCTAAATGAGGAAGATCAACTTCAATACCCTCTGCAACTAATGCTCTGCTTAGAAAGCCTGCATGTCTAGCTTCGTCTCTAGCTAAGAACTGAAATAGTTTTCCAAGATCCCTATTTCCCTCTTTCTTTAAACGATTTGAAATCTCTTTAAATAGCAGGAATCCAGAAAACTCTGAGATAACTGATCTAACTAAATAACTCTCGTAAGTCTCTTTAGCCTTCTGAGGCAATTCTTGCAATCTATCTAGACTTGCCTTTCTATCAAAATGAGTACAGTTATAGTCTGCTTTCATTTCTGAAAGCATTGCTTCAAACTCTTCGCGGGCATCAGTTAATTCTGTCTTAGCTGCTTTTTTAAATTCAGTTACGTAAAAACGAGGGGTTAAAAGGTTTTCATCTAAATGAGGCGGCAATTCATTTGTTCCGCGTGTATCAACTCTTAGTTTTGGTGAAGAAGCTGTTGCGGTCATCCCTAAGTATCAAGCAAGAACATAATTGTATGTCTTTATTCGAAAAAAAGGTGGATTTTTAATCAGGTAGTAATAGAGCTTTGCTTAAAACGACTAAAAATGAGCTAAAAAATAATTTTTAAAATTTATATTTAATAATTTAGAAAAACCAGATTTAAAAAATTAATATTAATTTTAATAGATATCTGAGAGAAATTGGATTAGATAATAAGCAAAAAGATGTTTAGGAATGAATATCTTGCAAAGCTGAAACAGATAAAATTTGGTTCTGCAATGCTTCTATACCTTTTACAGCAGCACTAGCGCCCTTTAAGGTTGTTAAAGTTGGCACAGAGTAGTCTAGAGCAGCTTTTCTAAGATATTTATCATCATAAATTGCTTGACGACCAATTGGGGTATTAATCACCAACTGAACCTTTCCAGATCGAATCATATCCTCAATATTTGGTCTACCTTCGTGAACCTTAAGGACCCTTTCTACATTTAAATCAAATCTCTCGAGATAGTTGGAAGTGCCAGATGTTGCCAGAACTGAAAAACCTAGTTCAATTAATTTCTTTGCTACTGGAATCAATGCAGGTTTATCTCGGTCATGAGTAGATAAGAAAACAAAACCAGAAGTAGGCAATCCTTCTCCGGCCGCGAGTTCGGATTTTGCATAGGCCATTCCAAAAGTTTTTGCAGATCCCATTACTTCACCAGTTGAACGCATTTCTGGTCCTAAAAGACTGTCTGAGCCAGGAAAACGTTTAAAAGGCATAACAGCCTCTTTAATTGCCTGAAGTGGAGGAATTGGTTCTTGATTTAATCCAATATGTTTTAGTGTTTTACCTAAAAGTAACTGCGTTGCAATTTTCGCTAGAGGGACTCCAGTGGCTTTAGAAACGAAAGGAACTGTTCTTGAAGCCCTTGGATTTGCCTCAATAATGTAAACAATCTCATTACCCTCATCATCTCTTTTGACAGCAAATTGAAGGTTAATTAGACCAACCACATCAAGTTCAATAGCTAAAGATTTTGTCCAATGCTTAATTGTTTTAATTGATTCTGCAGAGAGCGTTATGGAAGGAAGGCAACAGGCTGAATCGCCAGAATGAATACCAGCGGGCTCTATATGCTCCATCAATCCTCCAATCACAACATTTTTGCTTACATCACACAAAGCATCAACATCAACCTCAATTGCATTCTCTAAATATTGATCGATAAGGATTGGATGATCTGGCTCAACGTTTACAGCTTCCTTTATGTATCTTTCCAATTCATCTTGCTTATAAACAATTTCCATCGCTCTACCACCGAGAACATATGAAGGCCTAACAACCAATGGGTAGCCAACTTTATTAGCTACATTCAAAGATTCATCAAAAGTTCTAGCAAGACCATTTTTGGGTTGCCTAATATCTAATCTCCTCAAAACCTTGTCAAATTGCTCTCTATCTTCTGCCAAATCTATAGAGATAGGGGATGTACCTAAAACCTTGGTTCGTAATTTTGAGTTTTCCGATTTCACTAACCAATTGACTATTGGTAAGGAGAGTTTCAAAGGAGTTTGCCCTCCAAATTGAACTACTATTCCATAAGGTTCCTCAAATTCAATAACATTTAGAACATCTTCAAGAGTTAAAGGTTCAAAGTAAAGTATGTCGCTAGTGTCATAATCAGTAGAAACGGTTTCAGGGTTACTATTTATCATTATTGTTGTAAAATCATCCTCTTGAGCTTGATAAGAAGCATGACAACAACAATAATCAAATTCGATACCTTGTCCAATACGATTTGGACCTCCACCCAAAATTAAAATTTTATTTTTATTATCATTTTTTATTTCATTAAGATTAATGTTCTTGAGTATATTCCCATCGTTATCAATCCTGTAGGCTGGTCTTTCATATGTAGAATAATGATAAGGTGTATTCGAGGAAAATTCAGAAGCACAAGTGTCAACTGTTTTATAAACAGGTAATATTTTAAGGTAGTTTCTTCTAGATCTAATTGTTAATTCATCAGTATTTAGCGCAAAGGCAATCTGACGATCAGAGAATCCAAGTTGTTTTAGTTTAAAGAAAAAATTAGGCTCTAATTGAGTAATATTTTTATAATTAAGTAATTGATCCTCTGCTTCTACTATGTTTCTGAGTTTTGATAAGAACCAAGGGTCTATTTTAGAAAAAGAAAAAATTTCATTATCGCTACGGCCATTTTTCATTGCTAATCGAACATGCATTATTCTCTCTGGAGAAGGCGTCCTTAATAGTCTTTCTAATTCAATAGAGGATACATTTTGATCAACTCGGTCACATCCCCAACCACTTAGTCCTGTTTCTAAAGATCGTATTGCCTTTTGGAAAGATTCTTCAAAACATCTTCCAATTGCCATGGCCTCACCAACTGACTTCATAGAAGTAGTAAGAATTGAAGAACTTCCTGAAAACTTTTCAAATGCAAAACGAGGTATTTTAGTAACTACGTAATCAATTGAAGGTTCAAAACTCGCAGGAGTCTTACCAGTAATATCGTTAATAATCTCATCTAGTCTATAACCAACAGCTAAAAGAGCGGCAATTTTTGCAATAGGAAAACCTGTAGCTTTACTTGCTAAAGCTGATGATCTACTAACACGAGGATTCATCTCAATTACTATTATTTCACCATTATTAGGATTAATTGCAAATTGGATATTGCTTCCACCAGTTGCTACTCCAATTTCTCTAATTATTGAAATTGAATAGTCTCTTAAACGTTGATATTCTCTATCAGTTAGAGTTTGCGCAGGAGCTACTGTAATGGAATCTCCAGTGTGAACTCCCATAGGATCAACATTTTCAATACTGCATATAATTACAACATTATCTGATAAATCCCTCATAACTTCTAACTCAAATTCTTTCCAACCTAAAAGGGATTTTTCGATGAGTATTTGAGAAACAGGACTAGCATCTAAGCCTGTTTTACATAATTCCAAAAATTCATCCTGGTTATAAGCTATTCCACCTCCGCTGCCTCCTAATGTGAAAGCAGGACGAATGATTTTTGGGAATGAAGAAATTTCATTTCCAACTATTTCAGCTTCTTGAAGATTGGAAGCAATACCAGAGGGACATACATCAACTCCAATATTTTCCATCGCTATTTTAAATAAATTTCTATCCTCAGCCTTTTTTATTGCATGAAGATCAGCACCAATTAATTCGATATTATATTTTTCTAAAATTCCAGATTCTGCCAATTCTACTGAAATATTCAAAGCAGTTTGCCCACCCATTGTGGGCAAAAGAGCATCAGGTCTTTCTCTTTCAATAATTTGTTCAACAACTTGAGCCGTTAATGGTTCAACATAGGTCCTGTTTGCCGTTTCAGGATCGGTCATTATTGAAGCTGGATTAGAGTTAACTAAAATGACTTCAAAACCTTCGCTTCTAAGCGCTTTGCATGCTTGGGTACCGGAATAGTCGAATTCACAGGCCTGTCCAATAACAATTGGGCCAGACCCTAGTATCAAAATCCGACGTATATCTTTACGCCGTGGCATTTGAATTTCTTGTAAACTTCATTTATGTCACGCATTCTAGGTATCTGTTTATCATCTACTGTCTAGATCGGCAAACTACCATTAAAGTTTAACTAACTTTCCGAATAAGAAACAAAGAGTATGAGCGAACTACAGCGCCTAAAAGGGCTGCTGCCACCAGAGAACCAAAGCTGGGTATTCATTGAAGCCGCAGCAGCAATAGATCCTCCTCTCATCACGCTTGAAGAAATTGGGCGAGATGAGGTAGAGATTCAGGTTGACCTTGAGCAATGGGACTATTTAGCTCAAGATCATAGAAATCTATTGTTTTGGCATGAGGTGGGACGCATTCAAAATGACACTATTCCAAGAGATGGCTGGGAAATGGCTGCTCTTGCAATAGGTTTGGGTGGCGCTATTGGAGAATTATGGGTTCAAGACGGATTGCTCCTTTTAATGGCACTTGGATTGTCAGGTTTTGCAGGTTATAGGCTTTACTTAAAAAATAATTCAGAAAAACGATTACAAGATGCCATATCCGCTGATGAGAGGGCTATAGATTTGGCATGCAGATTTGGATATAGCGTTCCAAATGCTTACAAGAGTCTTGGTGGTGCATTAAAAGATTTAGTTGAAAAATCTAGGAAGAAAAAAAAGCGTACATTCTATGAAGATAGATTAGAAGCACTAAGAAAGAGTGCTGAAAGAGCTCGCGCAGAAATGGCATCTCAAGAAGGATCTCAAAAGTCAGTTACAAGTGAAAATGTTTATGGATAGCAATAGGTTAATTGAACTAGCTGCTGTTGCTTGCGATGATAGAAAAGCTGGCGATATAAAACTTTTAAAAGTTGATGAAGTATCAAGTATTGCTGATTGGATATTAATTACTGAAGGACTTTCAGATGTTCAAGTAAGGGCAATAGTTAATAATGTAGAAAAGACACTCAGAGAGGAAGCAGATCTACTACCTCTTCGAAAGGAAGGAATAAATGAGGCGAAATGGGCTTTATTAGATTATGGAGATCTAATAATTAATGTTTTTCAACCTAATGAAAGAAAATTTTATGATTTAGAGTCATTCTGGAGCAATGGCATTATTCATAATCTTATAAATAATAAATTAATAGCGTTAATGGATGAATAAAACAATATGCCCTGTGCCTCTAAACCAAAGACCACTAAATGAATTTAATAGTATTAGAAATTCATGGATAATCTCCTGGCCTTTTTTAGAAAGAAATATTTTTTACAGGAAATTAATATTTAGTTGGTTATTAATTATACCAGTTTGTTTAACGATTTCTTATGGAAGTGATTACCTTAAAAACAACCTTTTTGAACTTATTTTTGTAAGCCTTACTGCATCTATTGCTTTTCCTATATTATTACTAATCAGGCAATGGTTAAGTTGGGTATACATATATAAACGCCTTAATTCTGAAAACATTGAATATGAAGAATCTGGTTGGTATGATGGACAGACTTGGGAAAAGCCAATTGATTGGAGAGCAAAAGATTTACTCATAGCTCAATACCAAATTAAACCAGTTATAAATCATTTAGAAGTAATTATAGTACTATTAATATCAATTATCATATCTTCAATTTTATTTATACTTTTAGAAATGAATTAATAGATGAATTTACAAAACAATTATTCAAATCTCAGCAACAATTCTTTGAAGGTTCTAGTAAAAAGAGGTTCAAGTGTTGAATCCATTCACAGAGCCCACGCTTCAATTTGTGATAAGAAAGGAAGGACATTAATGAAAGCAGGGTTATGTGAATATGAAACTTTCATACGATCAGCATTAAAACCTTTCCAAGCAATGCCTTTCATTACAAGTGGTGCATTCGAAAAATATAATTTTGACAATAAGACCTTAGCGCTGGCATGTGGTTCTCATAGTGGCTCATCAGTTCAAGCTAGAACAGCATTCAAGCTCCTTTGGAATGCAGATATAGATGTAAAAGAGCTTAAATGCCCAATACCTCAAAATAGAGAAAGCAAACTTCAACACAATTGCTCAGGAAAGCATTCAGCATTTCTAGCAACATGCAAAAAAATGAACTGGGATCGCGATAGCTATCTAATGGGACATCATCCACTGCAGAAAGAAATTTTCAGGCTAGTTGCCGAGTTATTAAAAATACCTGCCGAAGAATTAATTGCCGAAAGAGATGACTGTGGTGCTCCAACGTTACTTTTGCGTTTATCTCAAATGGCGGTTTTATATGCTCATTTGTCTAAGTCTGACCAACCTGAATTTAAAAAAATAACTTCTGCTATGACAAAAAATCCAGACCTGATTGCTGGCGAAGGATATTTTGATTCTGAATTAATAAAAAGAGGTCACAATCAAATTATCAGCAAAGGTGGAAGTGAAGGGATCCAATGTATTGGTCTTCTGGGGGAAGGAATTGGACTCTCAATAAAGGTTGAGGATGGATCAAAAAGAGCAAAGCATGCAGTGGCAATACATCTTCTTCGACAACTCGAATGGATCACTCCATCAGCAATTGAAGAGCTTGATGAAATCATCCTTCAGAAAAAGCCAGGTATTTATATAGAAGTTGAAGGAGAATTAAAGATCCCCTAACCCAAACAAACGATTAATTCACGTCACATAAAGATGTATGATTTTAAAGCTTCGCGGGGTAGAGCAGTCTGGTAGCTCGTCGGGCTCATAACCCGAAGGTCGCAAGTTCAAATCTTGCCCCCGCCACCAATTCCCGAAAAGCCTGCTATCACAGGCTTTTTTTATGCTTTTATAACACTATTAAAGCAATTAAATGTAAACAACCATACTCACTTTGCAGAAAAAAGAATAGTGATTAATCAGGCAAGAACTATTCCAGTGATTGGATTAATCAGAAATCAACAAAAATGATCATCTCGTCGGGCTCACAACCCGAAGGTCGCAAGTTCAATTCTTGCCCCCGCAACCAATTAAAAACTTAGCCCTCAGGTGTTTTTTTATGCATTTTTTTTAGGAAGTTACTTAAATAAACAGTAAAAGATAATAAATACCAGCAATGAATTTCCCATTGAAAAATCTGAAGGATTTTGGCTATGTATAACCTTCTGGATTATTTCTCTGCCAATTCCAACCATCTATGCAAATTTGCTTTAAAGATCTTTTTGGAGACCATCCAAGTAAACGCTCGGCCTTTGAAATATCAGCATAATATTCAGCAACATCACCATCTCTTCTCCCTTCAATTAAAAAAGGGATTTCACAACCTGTAGACAGCTCAAATTCACGAATAATCTGAAATACAGAGTATCCTTTTCCAGAACCCAAATTAATACTTTCGTAAATGGATTTTTTTGATTTTAAAAAACCTATTGCGTCTATATGACCTTCAGATAAATCCATTATATGAATATAATCTCTAACTCCCGAACCATCTTCAGTATTCCAATTATCACCAAATACCTTTAAAAGATTTATTCTTCGTATGGCAACCTGAGTGATATATGGAAATAGATTACTTGGTATTCCAATTGGATCTTCCCCCATCAAACCTGATGGATGAGCACCAACTGGATTAAAATAACGTAATGAACAAATTTTCCATAAGTTCATATTAGATTTGAACAAATCACATAACATATTTTCGATAGCTACTTTTGTTTTTCCATAAGGATTCATAGGTGAAACGGTTTGATCTTCACTGATAGGCACGGCATTTGTTAAGCCATAGATAGTTGCACTACTACTAAAAACTATTGAGTAACATTCATTATCTTTCATGATTTCTAAAAGATTTTTAGTTCCACATACATTCACATCCCAATACTTTAGAGGATATTTTACTGATTCAGCAACTGATTTCAAACCAGCAAAATGTATAACTGCTTGTATTGCATTTCCCTCTTTAATAGAATCTTTAAAGATTTTTTCCAAGGAACTTTTATCTCTAATATCACCTTTTATTGTTTTTAATTTATAATCAATTCCATCAGAATCCAAATAAGATTTTATTACATTAATTACTTTATAAGAGGAATTAACAAAAGAGTCATAGATTATTACATCATACCCTCTCTGAAGCAATAACAAAGACGTATGAGAACCAATAAAACCTGCTCCGCCGGTAAGTAGTAATCTCATAATATCTAATTTTCTCTTTTAAGAAATTTAAGATACTGCAAAAGGCTTTGAAAAAATAAAAGATAGATTATAAATAATCATTATAAAAAATAATAGCATCTGACTGAAGTCAAGTTAAAACTGTTGAAACGTAAAGTGACATTTTCATAGAAAAACGGCAATATTTTTATTAAATTCAGATTTATTGGCGAATTCTTTTATATTCACAAACTCAGTCATTCAATAATTTATCAAAGTTAGCATTCAGAAAGGTTCAAAATAATTAAGTAAACATCAAATCAATGAATAAACTATTATAATAAATAAATAATTTTATAAATCAGGAACTATATAAATGAAAAAAGACAATCTAAAGAGAATTATCAAACAATTTGAAACTTTGATAGAAGAGTTGAAGAGCGAGGTCTACTCAGATAAAGAATCATATGTTCATCCATGGGACGAACATGTCAAGAATACCCCTAGAATAATCAATAGAGAAGATGATGATGGATACGCGGATTAGTTATCTCATTTGGGCCTATAAAAAATAAAGAAAAGCAAAAGACATTAAAAACTTAACTGTTTTCGTAAATATACTCATTGCAATTTATCGATTTAATAAGCAACTTAGAAAAAAGTAATTTGTTAATGACTACTTTACCTCAACTAGTTAAAGCCACCCCTCAGGGAGGTACCATTCATAGATATCAACTTTCAGGCGGAAAAACTTCCTTCATGAGATACCTAGGATGCTATCTAGGAACATGTAAGTTTTGCAATGACATAAACGAAGCATCAGAATTTGTATCAAGCATTGAGTTCTCTCCTAAAACCCTTTAAAAAAGGGATTTTTAAACGTTAATAATGACTTAAACAAATTGATTTCAACGTGGAAAAAACTTTGAAGTTTTTTTATGTAAATTTAATCGATACTGGAAGGCATTAGGTGCTATTTTTTTGAGACTTTAAACATATCATGAGAATACTCTTTAGATGAGCCAAATTTTTTCTCACTAAAAGAGCTGATTGGCTATGAACGAAGAAAATGGAAAAAATAATAAATCATTTGAATATGAGACTAATAACCTCATTAGATCTACTCTTAATGAGAAAGAAAGTGTAAAAGATTTAGAGAATATTGCTCCCAAGCCATCTAATCAACTAACAAATGGACTACTAGGTTGGTATTCGGTATCAAGCAGCGAGTCAATAAAGGAGGGTAAATTAAATCACTTCACAATTTATAATGAGCCACTTGTTTTGTATCGCGATAGAGAAGGTATTGTTAAATGCGTAAAAGATGTATGTCCTCACAGAGGAGCTTCATTTCTAGGCGGTGAAGTGATTAACGGACAACTTGTTTGTCCTTATCACGGAGCAAGGTTTTCATCTCAAGGAAGTTGCACAAATTTAGATAGAATAACCTGTCAACATATTATTGATTCCAATTACGATAATTATGCAAAAAGTATAAAACTCTTTCAATATCCATGTGTAGAGAAAGAAGGATATATTTATATTTATTATACAGGGACACCATTAGCAAACATTGAAGACTTTCAAATTAAATCTTCAATCAATAGCCTTCTTCCTGATTCCTATGGATTTCCATCTTTAGAATATGAATATGAAGAAGTTTATGTAGATTTCAAAGCAGATTGGGCAAGAATTATAGAAAATCATCTGGATATATTGCATGTATTCTGGATGCACGGAGACACCATCCCCGACAAGAATGTAAGTAGGGAAACAATAACTAGTTTCAATCAAAAAATAAAAAGAGATAATAGGCAAATAGAAAGTATATATTCATATAAAACAAATGGGCAAGAAGAGTTTATTAGAATAAAATTCGTACCTCCTGGAAGAATTTTTATATATAAAGGCTCACCTGAAAGTACAAGATATATTCAAGTTCTTGATCATATTCCACTAGGAAATAATAAGGCAAGGGTCATTGTAAGGCATTATAGAAAATTCCTTAAAAATAAATTGTTTACAAATCTAGTTTTATTTAGTCATCTACAAAGAAGAACATTTTATAAGATTTTTAGTGAAGATTATTTAGTCCTAAAAACTCAAACTTTTAATGATCAAATGGGCTACATACAAAAAGATAATGTAAAACTATTAGGAGAAGATAAAATGGTTCAATATTACTGGGATTGGCTTCAAAATGCTTTAAATAAAGAAAAGCCATGGGACATACATCCCACTAATTCATTGACCAACTCAGTTCATGACGATAGAGGAATGCAATATCCTCCGGAGAATCCTAATATGGCTATAAAGAATAATAGAAAGATAATTATAAAACTCTTAACTAGATTATTGTTCCCAATAAGTTTTATTCTGCTATTAATATAATTAAAATAGATTATAAATTTAAATAATTACATAAATGGTTAATGAATCTCGTACAGATGAAATAAACTGGGCTAGTTTAAAAAATTTAAATGTATATGTTGATCAGAATAAAATCCTATCAAATATAAATATAAATCTTCGTTATGGAGAAAATATAGTGATATTAGGACCAAATGGATCTGGTAAATCAACCTTTCTAAAGTTATTGAACAGGTCAATTTATCCAATCAACTCTTGTGATAGTTCATTTAAGTTGTTTAACAAAGAAAACATAAATATTTGGGACTTAAGGAAAAAGATTGGATTTCTATTTAAAGAAATGGAGCAAAGGGTAAATAATGGAGTCAATTTATATGATGTAATTAGTTCAGGATTCTCAGGTATATTTAATTCTAAATATACAAACCTACTTTCAGAAAGAGAAAAAATTAAAATCAATACTCTAATAAACGAATGGGGCCTAAGTAATATTATTTACAATAACTTTCATTCATTATCAGATGGTCAAAAAAGAAGAGCATTAATAGCTAGAGCTTTAGTTTACGAGCCTAATATACTAGTACTTGATGAACCTTTTTGTAATTTAGACATAAAATCAAATTACATTCTAAATCAAAACCTAAACAAATTAATCAAGCAATCAGTAAATATAATTTATGTCACACATAATCTTGAATCTATTTTACCTAAAACCAATAGAGTTCTTCTAATAAAAGAAGGTAAAATATTAAATGATGGAAGCCCTTATGAACTAATTAATAGCAAAACACTTAGCGATCTCTATAATATATCAATCAAAGTAATAGAACAAGAGGGGTTCTGGAGAATGCTCCCATTAAATAACTAAACAACTACAAGAATAAAGGCAAGTATTAATATACATATAAAGAGAAAGTATTTATTATTAAATGATAACCTACTATAAGTAGTTGTTTTATTTTTTACTCGTCTACCAACTCCAAAAGGGGTTCCACATGAATTGCATACCAATCGTCCAGATAATGCTCGATCAGCTCTCAGATTAGAGCTTCCACATACTAGGCATTTATTTCCAATCATGAGAGTTGAATTAATTCAAAAAATCATCTAAGAATGATAAAGGTTCACTCATTTTACTTGCATACCCTAGAAGACTCTCAGAAATAAATTCATATAAGACCTCATCTTTTTCATTTAATAGTATTGTTGCTCCTCTTTGCGTTATGAATGCGGAATCAGGAACATAAGTATTCCAATTAGAAAGAATTTCAATCATATTCATAAGTCTCCTAGTAGCAAGCTCAAAAGGGCGTAAATTTTTATTTTTTGAAAAAATATCAAACATATTTCCCTTCAACAAAAAGAATGGCCCTAAATTTATATCTTCATCGAAAGCGAATAAACTCTTTGCATTTTTGTCCCCAAAATAACCTCTTAAAACTTCCTTGATAGTACCTCTTGAATTTATACCTGTGCACATAATCAATAGATTGATAATTGCAGGCATTTTTGTGACAAGTCCAGCATTCAGATTTAGTTTTTTATGAAGGTCAGCATTCCTTACCGCAATAACATTTTTAATATCAATCTTATTGAACTTACAAAAAGATTCTTTAGACTTTTCACTCCCAATACCTATCAAAATCAAATCAACTGAGTGCTTTGCCAACCTGTTTGATTGAACTGCTAATTGTTGTGCGTATTCAAAACTATCAAAATCAGCAAAAGAACCAAGCAAAACTATTAGGCTTTTTCTTTGATCGAGAAAAATTCTCTCTTTTACAAAAAACTCTTTAATGACATTTTTATAATTCATTAATTTATTATGATTTGTTTTCAAAATAACAAAGTCAAAACGAGGAAGATGAGCTTTCACTTTGAGTAATACCTAATATAGTAGTCATTCCAATGGCTTTAAGGAGAAGAAATCCCCCTAACACGAAGATCATATTAAGTAGCAGATGTTCGAGAAATATGTACAAAACCTACAATTTCAATAAGCAATGTGAAGGGATATGGAACTTACAGACCTATAAATATATCCTCTTACTGTTCTTTGTTTATTTCTCGTGCAGACCTACGGGAATCCTAGCGTTACCTATGACTGGTACGCGGGTAATTCAGGGACGGCCAATCGCTCCGGAAAATTCATCGCTGCGCATGCTGCCCATGCTGGTTTGATGATGTTCTGGGCAGGTGCGTTCACTTTATTTGAGCTAGCTCGTTATGACTCATCCGTTGCGATGGGTAATCAAAACTTGATCTGCTTGCCTCACCTTGCACAACTTGGAATAGGTGGAATTGAAAACGGAGTAATAACTGAGCCTTACGGTTGCACAGTTATTGCTGTACTTCACCTAATTTTCTCTGGTGTTCTTGGTGCTGGTGGAATTCTTCACTCAACAAGATATGACGGAGATTTAGGAAACTATCCTGAAGGAAGTCGTCCTAAAAAGTTTGACTTCGAGTGGGACGATCCAGACAAGCTTACATTTATCCTTGGTCACCACCTTATTTTCCTAGGTTTGGCAAACATTCAATTCGTTGAATGGGCTCAATATCATGGTATTTGGGATACTGCTTTAGGGGCTACTCGTACAGTTTCTTACAACCTAGATTTAGGAATGATTTGGAATCACCAAGCTGATTTCCTTCAAATCAACAGTTTAGAAGATGTTATGGGCGGTCACGCATTCTTAGCATTTTTCCAAATTATTGGTGGAGCATTCCATATCATCACTAAGCAATTTGGTGAGTACACAGAATTTAAAGGTAAAGGACTTCTTTCAGCAGAAGCTGTTCTTTCATACTCATTAGCTGGTGTTGGCTATTGTGCTCTTGTTGCAGCTTTCTGGAGTTCAACAAACACAACTGTTTACTCAACAGAATTCTTTGGAGATGTACTTCAACTCAAGTTTGATTTCGCTCCTTATTTCGTTGACACTGACGCATCACTTGCAACTGGAGCTCATACAGCTAGAGCCTGGTTAGCAAATGTTCACTTCTATCTTGGCTTCTTCTTCATTCAGGGTCATCTCTGGCATGCATTAAGAGCTATGGGATTTGACTTCAGACGCGTAGGTAAAGCGTTCGACAATATGGAAAACGCTAAAATCACTAACGGTTAATTATTAATTTCATTAGTGAACAAAAAGGCCCGCTTGCGGGCCTTTTTTAATGGAATATTTGGCAGGAATACATACAAACCTGCATGCACTAATGTCACAATTAACTAACTCAAATGATAAAAAATGCGTAAATAATAGCCATTTGATGTGTCTTTTTATACTTTGGATAGCAAAAAATCTCAAGAGCTTGTTGCTATTGAGAATCGGTTGCAAAAAGCTATAAATTTTGTGTAAGTTAGAAATCAATCGAGCTCCCTCAAAGTTCAATGAGCTTTAGAAGTTACCCTGAAACTCCCTCATCAGCTGTTCGAATGGCAACGGGTCAATCGGTTCTGATAGATCCCTCCTCCAGGAGAGGAGATACTTGCTTAGAAGTTTTAGATGGCATAGCGCGTGTTTTTTGCCCTTGCGAGGAAACAGAAGGAATGACATTGGCTTTCTTGCAGTCTGGAGATCAATTAAGAACTGACCGTCTATGCAGTGAAGGTGTATGCGTAGAAGCTTTAACATCACTTTGCTTTGTAAGTGATGCTGAAAAACCACTTGAAACAGGCGGATATGATGCTGTCAACGAGTGGACTCTTCAACTACTTAGGATTAGACATTTAGGTAATGCCGAACAAAGACTACAAGCTTTATTTGCTTTATTGGTTAACCGACTTGGAAGAAGATGCGGTGATTGGTGCCAATTACCATTCAGACTTACTCACGAAAGAATTGGAGAGTTAATTGGATCAACAAGGGTTACTTCTACTCGTTTAATTTCAAGACTGAGAACAGCAGATTTACTAAAAGCACCATCAGGTGTTCAAACACTAAGTCTTTCGCCAGAGTTTATTGAGTCATCCCCATTAGCAGCTTAATAAATAATGAATAAAAGTTTATTTTCCTATTCCGAGTCTATTGTTTTGTCACTCTGCAAAGAGATAGAATTTATAAAGATTAGGTCCAAAAACATCAATTTAACGCTTAAGACTTGTCAGAATAAATCTCTGTCAAAAAGATTAAAGCTAGAACTAGATAAACTAAATAAAAATAGACTAAAAATAATAAACATCACTGAAAGTATGTTTAATACAAATTCTCATGATTTGTCGTTAGAATTTCTGTTAGAAATGGCTAAAAGATCTAGTACTTATCAGCAAATATAAGTAGCGAAAATATTAAATTATTATTTATTATTTATTATTTATTATTTATTATTTATTATTTATTATTTAACTCATTATCAATAATCAACAATGCTGAAGGATCATTATCAGCAAATTTGACTTTACCGAGCAAATAAGCCATTTCATCTTCTGATTTAATTTGCTCATCGATAACCGGATCAAGAAATACCGTTGTACGAGTATCATTTGATCTCTCGGCCAATGAATAAATCTGCTGAACAGAGGATGTTACGTCAGCCTCCATTTGGAAAGACAGAGTTAGCAATTCCTGGACTGTCTTCCATTCTTGTATTGGTTTAGTTACTTCTTCAAGTTCAACAGTTTGACCACGAGCTATCAAGTATTTAGCGAAGTTAAATCCATGCTCTTGCTCAGATAAAGACTCATTCTTGAAAAATGAAGAAAAACCTCTTAATTCTCTCTCTAGGAACCAAAGGGACATTGCTAAATATTGTGCACTTGAAACCCTTTCAAGAGAGGTATGTTGATAAAGAGCCTCAAGTAGATCAAGATCCATCGGCTGCGCAACTGCACGACCTGAAGGACCAATATTAAGATCTATCAAACTGGATGGAGCTGACTGCATAACAAAAAAAAGCTAGGTCAAAGAACGCAAAAACTAATTTTTTGTTCAATAAAACCATAACTCATTTTTTATCATTTTGATGCAAAAAATTAAAATATAAAAATTTATTTATTTGATAATGAAACTCAATTGCGTCTAATAGTTTAAATATGATTTTTCAAAGCATTAAAATTAATTAGAAATTAGATTTAATATTTTCAGGTAGAACTAAAAAGTTTTTATCGTGAATTGCAACGACTTTACATTTATCTCCAATAGATAATGATGTATCCAAGCTCATTTCGGATTTCAACTTTAAACTATCACTGATCACGGTATAAACATAATGATTAATACGATATTCTTTTGAGATAACAGTAAAGATATCATTTGAACAAGACTCAATTCGAATAGCATTTTTATCAAACATACAAACAGATTTTGATGAAATTGACATATCGGAAGGCAAACTCAATTTGCCGATACATGTAGAATAGGAATTATCAATATATTGAATAGGCAAAACATTTTTTTGCAAAACAAATTGACCTATGAAATCATTTGATGGGTTTAAAACTATCTCAAAAGGAGTTGAGTATTGTTGAATTTCACCATTTCTTAAGACAGCCACCCGATCACAAATAGCTAATGCTTCATGAGGATCGTGAGTTACTAAAATTGCAGATGCTGAGCAGGATTTTAAAACGGAAGAAAGTTCCGACCTCAATCTCGCTCTCACTTCAACATCTAAAGAGCAAAAAGGTTCGTCAAGTAAAACCAATGAAGTCCCAGGGGCCAGAGCACGAGCTAATGCAACTCTTTGGCTCTGTCCACCTGAAAGTTCGTGAGGATATCTGTTTTTAAACTCATAAATATCCAATAAATTCAATAGCCACTTTGCTCTTTTAATGGATTTCTCTTTTTTATTTATGCCAAAGCAAACATTATCCCAAACGTTCAAATGAGGAAATAAAGCATAGTCTTGAAAAACCATCCCTATTTGCCTTCGCTCTGGGGAAAGAAGATATTTATTATTTGAGATTATTTGCCCATTTTTTTTTATTGATCCACGCTTAGGCTTTTCAAAACCTGCTATCAATCTTAAAAGGGTAGTTTTTCCACAGCCAGAAGGACCAAGCAAACCTATCAATTCTCCAGCTTTTAAAGCAAAATTAATATCTTTTAGAACCCAATTATTATTTTTATTAGACTTAAATTCATGCCATAAGTTGTGGACTTCTAGTTCAGTACTCACAAAACTATTTTTTCTTATTCTATTCTCTAAAAATCAATTAAAAAACTAACTACCTATAAAATAAAAATTCTATAGACAAAAATCACAATCATGTGTATAAAATGTTACCTTTTTATTTTTATTAAAGTCTATTCTATGTCTTCAAGTTAAAAGGTTTTTATTAGGTAGCTTTAGAAGCAATGATAGTCATACTCCAATGAAAAAAGATGAAAGGGTAAAAATAATAATTAAGAGACTTGAAGAAATTTATCCTGAGACACCGATACCCTTAGATCATCAAAATGATTTCACGCTTCTTGTAGCAGTTGTATTAAGTGCGCAATCAACTGATAAGAAAGTCAATGAATTAACTAAAGAACTTTTCAAACTTGCTCCCTCAGCCGAGAAAATGTACAAAATAGGTGAGCATGAAATATATAATTATATAAAACAACTTGGACTTGCAAAAACTAAAGCAAAAAATATTTTTAACTTATCAAAGATTATTCATGAAAAATTCAACAATCGAGTTCCAAATTCTTTTCATGAACTCGAGTCACTCCCTGGAGTAGGTCATAAGACAGCCAGTGTTGTAATGTCTCAAGCATTTGGTGTACCATCATTTCCTGTCGACACGCACATACATAGATTATCTCAGAGATGGGGGTTAACTTCAGGTAAAAATGTTATCCAAACGGAAAAGGATCTAAAAAGATTATTTCCAAAAAACCTTTGGAATAAATTACATCTACAAATTATTTTTTATGGAAGAGAATATTGCTCAGCGAGAGGATGTAACGGTACAGTCTGTAACTTGTGCAAAGAGCTTTACCCTAATCGAAAGAAAGCCATTATTTGTATAAAGGCTTAATAATTATCTATTAATTTTATTTTCGCTACAAAAAGGGCTAATTCTTGCTAGAAACATATCAAAGAAATTCAATTCGAATGAAACTAGCCATAACAGGAGCTTCGGGGAAAACAGGTTTTCGAGTAGCAGAGGAAGCCATAACAGCTGGATATGAAGTGAGATTGATAGTTAGATCACAGTCTGAGATCCCTGAATCAATAAAAGGTTGTGAAAGGTACGTTTTGTCAGACACTAATGGAACCACACTTGATTATGCATTACAAGGTTGTGAGAGCCTAGTCATAGCAACAGGTGCAAGGCCATCTATCGATTTAACTGGCCCAGCAAAAGTAGATTATCTAAATATCAAAAAACAAATTGAAAGCTGTAAGAGACAGAAGTTAAATAGGGTTGTTCTTGTTAGTTCACTTTGCGCAGGAAAATTGATACACCCTCTAAATTTATTTGGTCTAATACTTATATGGAAAAGATTAGGTGAGAGATCTCTGCAAAAAAGTGGTCTAGATTGGACTATCATACGTCCAGGAGGATTGAATGAGAATGAAACTAATTTAAAAAATCAGAACATTTTATTCTCTGGTGAAAAAACTCAAGAAGAAGGCTCGATCCCCAGAAGGCTTGTTGCAAAAGCCTGTATAGAAGCTTTAAAAACAAAAAATTCTATCGAAAGAATTATCGAGATTACTAGTAGCGAAGAGAATCCCAAAACAAATATGAGTAAGGCATTAAACGCGTTTAGTATTTGACCATAAAACTTAAATTACTATGAACACCAACGCAAAAATTGACTCGTTGCAACTAATGCTTACTGATCTAAGAACAAGGAACGAATCAATAAGACATAAAGCTGCCTTCAAAGGATGCCAACCAGAATTCCAATCATTAGTTACGACACTTATTGATCAATTAGAAACTCAATTGAAAGAAGAGAAACAAATTCATAGAGGACAATTAAATTCTAATGGATAAAAAACAAAGTATTAACCCAACTCCAAGCAAGCCAAACCATATACATCATTCATGGAAACAGGAGGTTGAGAACCTCTATACATCCTGAAAGTTTCAGATTCTGATTTGAAACCTAATTTTTCAAAGACTTCAGAAGCTGACTTATTTAAGCCAGGAGAGTCGATAATTATCAACCCAGGATGGCTTTCTATTAATTTCTTCAATAAAATTTGTAAAAGCATTGGATTATCAGCCATTAAAGGACCAATTCTCCATCCATCTCCGTTTTGCAAAAGACATGGTCTTATTCGACCAAAACCATGACAACAATTTTCCTTATCAATTACTGCTATTACCTTTCCAGCTGGATGATTGAGCCAATTAGATAAAAAATGAGGTCTAGGAGTTGTTTCTCTTTGTTCGTCAAATTTTTCTACAGCATCTTGAGGTATTGATGAGCCTTCAACAAAGCTGAAATCATCTATATCCCCATTCTTAGAGTATTGCTCAAGTAATTTCCCATCGCCCAACAATTGCCATCTAGTTGTTTTCGAAGATATCGTAAAGCCCCATTTTGAGTAATCAATAATTCTCTCTGGCGCAGCCTCTAATCCAACACAGGGCAAATCACTTAAATGACTTAAAGCCTTTTTCCAAAGCTGAAGGCCAAAACCTCTACCTCTATACTCCTCAATCACTAAAAACAATCCGAGAAATCCGTAATATTGATTATATCGAACCCCAGCAATACACCCAATAGGATTGTTATCCAACCAACCAACCCAGAGTCCTTGGTTATCTGTATTTTGATAAATTCTTAAATCACCTACTCCCGGTGCAAAACCTTCTTTTCTAGATATTTCAGTAACAAAACCAATATCTTCATCACAAAGAGGTCTAATAGATAGGAGGTTATCCATAAATTATATTTTCTATTAATTACTCTAATAAAAAGGAATTATAAATCCATAAATATGAGCAAAAATAAACATCTAGCCAAAGCATATATATAATATTTATTAATAAAATAATATTCTTTGATATAATATTCGAATAGAACAATGGGATATAAAAAAAATAATCAATTAGTACAATAAAAATACCAATATCAGATAGATTAGAAAGCTTATAGTAATCAGTAGGAAATTATTAATTTAAAAGAATTTGAGGAAAAGTAGAAATAAAAATTTATTACTAGTAAAGACAAAATCTACATCATATGTAATTAAGAAATAACTATATTTTTTAGGAAAGGATAAAGAAGTATAAGATTTTTTATCTTGGGGAAAGCTATCATAACATAAATATAAAAATAAACGCTATCAGGATTATATTTCGATTTGCTGATTGATATCATATTAAGAATAGGAATACCCCAATCAAGACATCTATTGATTTGAGAGATATAGTTTCACAAAGAAAATACAAAAAAATGTCCATTTTCATTTTCACTGGATTCACATATATATGGATGGGACTTGGTTGATAATATATAAACGCATAAAGGTAATATCGATAATTTTTAAATATTTTCGAATAATCCTTTAAAGGACATTTGAATGAGACTTTTGAAAGATCACCATCAACGTTCTTCAAAAATTATACGGAATTATGATCTCTACATAACTCAATTAATCAATTATAAATATCTAATCCTTTGGGAAAAACCAAAAAATAATGTACCGTGAATTAATGTTATTAGTAATTAAAACTTTTAAATTATTCTTGATCTAATTTCCTTACAATAAATGTCATTGCACCTAATGATAAGAAAAACATAAAAATAAGAAAAGTAGTCATGATTTTAACCTGTTAATTCTCATTATAATATAATAGGTTCTTTATAGGCAATGCTTTAGAATTTTTAAACAATTTTACTATATTAGATTTAAGATAAAATGAACAAAAAGATTTTCAAAGAAAAAAGATTTATTACTTGGGCGAGGATTATAAATGGACTCACAATTTCAAGAATATTGCTTGGTTTGCCAATACTTATTTTACTAAGTACTGGTAACAATGAAGCTTTTATTTTGTTAATCCTGATAGCTGGTCTTACTGATTATCTAGACGGTTACTTTGCACGTAAATATGATCATAAATCTGCTTTTGGAGCGAAGCTTGATCCTCTGGCAGACAAGATCCTTCTTATTGGTCCAATGATTTGGTTGGCCCATGAGAATCTAGTTCCCTTATGGTCTATCTGGTTAATAATATCGAGAGAATTTTTAATAACTAGTTGGCGATCTGATAAGACATCAGGTGGTCCAGCCTCGATTCAGGGTAAATATAAAACTACATTTCAGTTTGCAAGTATCATTCTATTATTATGGCCCAAAAGTTGGGCTACGATTTATACCATTAATATTATTAATAAAATAGGCTATATCTCATTCTGGATAGCATTTTTTCTGACTTTAACTTCTGCTATGAAATATATATTCAATCAAAAAGAAACTCATCAGAACTAAAATCAACTTGTTCATGATTAGCTAATAGATAATCATTCTTATAGCTATCAATTAAACCATTTAACAAATCGAATTTGGGCTTCCAAGCTAAATCTTTTTCTATTTTTGAAGTGTCAGTAAAGAAATTAGTTAACCTTAAAGGGAAAAGTTTTCTTGCTTTAGGATCAAGTTTTGATGGATCGAAAGAACGCAAATTAAAATCAGTGACTTTATTTCCAGTAGCTAAAATTGCCGTTTCAATTAAACCTTTAAAAGTTACTGCTTTGCTTCCTGAACAGTTATAAATTTGATTAATAGCTTTATCTGTTTCAAGAGATTTGGCAATAGCCTCGGCCAAATCAGAAACGTGTCCTAATTGAGTGATCGCTTGACCATCAAGAGGAACAGGAATAGATCGACCATTAACTATGCGATCAAAAAACCATTTTTCAATAGGGTTGTAATTGCCTGGGCCATATATATATGTCGGACGAAAACTAGTAAAAGGAATACTTTCAGCCTTGAGCCAAGATTCTGTTTGTGCTTTGCCTATATGACGGCTTTCAAAATCTATTGGACTATCTTCACAAACAGGAAATAATTGAGTGTTGTCATATACGCCTGCAGAACTTATGTATATAAATCTGTAACTAGGAAGACCTGAAAATTTAAGAAGTCTTTGAGTATCCTCCAACTTTCGTCCAGAGCTATCAACAATCAGATCAAATGAATGATCAGATAGTTTTTTTAGATCCTCATCATTTGACCTGTCTCCCTTTAAGTGAGTTATATTTTGTGGTACTGGTAAATTCCCACGAGTAAAAACAAAAACCTCATGTCCTTTTTTTAGCAAGTTCGAGACAAGAGCTTTCCCTACAAACCTTGTTCCGCCGTAAAAAAGAACTTTCAAGATCATTTATTAAAAAAATTATATTAAAGCCTATAGATAATCTCCCAGAGCTACATAGATGATGTTAGATGAATAGTAATAATTTTTTTCTTGATGGAAATCATACCTGCAATAGATCTACTCAATGGTAAATGTGTTCGACTAAATCAGGGAAATTATAATGAAGTTACTAAGTTCAATAGTGATCCTGTAAAACAAGCTCAGATTTGGGAAAGCAAGGGAGCAAAACGATTACATCTTGTAGATCTTGATGGTGCTAAGACAGGTGAGCCCATAAATGATCTAAAAATTAAAGAGATAAAAAAATCTATTACAATACCGATTCAACTTGGAGGTGGAATTAGGAGCATTGATCGTGCAAAAGAATTATTCGACATTGGTATAGACAGAATTATTTTAGGAACAATTGCGATAGAGAACCCCAAATTAGTTAAAGACTTATCCAAAGAATATCCAAAAAGAGTTGCAGTAGGGATTGATGCCAAAGAGGGGATGGTAGCCACTCGAGGTTGGTTAAAACAAAGCGAAATATCTTCTCTAGACCTAGCAAGACAACTTAACGATCTTGAATTAGCAGCAATCATATCAACAGATATTGCAACTGATGGCACTCTAAAAGGACCTAATGTTCAAGCCTTGAGAGAGATAGCTGAAATAAGTATTAATCCAGTAATTGCCTCAGGGGGTATAGGTTCAATAGCTGATTTAATTTCTCTAGCAGATTTCGAGGATGAGGGTATTGAAGGAATAATCGTAGGCAGAGCCCTATATGACGGCTCAATAGATTTAAATGAAGCGATACTAACTCTAAAAAATCTTATTCTGCAAGATTCATTCAATGATAAAGATAAATTTCTTGTCTAACATTTAAAAAAATGTTCGATCCTTTGGATTTATGGGATAGGGCTGGAAGTATTTTTAAATCAAGTTATCTTAAAAAGGATAGGTTCTAGAATTAAAGTTGATCGAAGAAAGAGCAAAACAAATTTTAATGATAGCGCCTTCACTGTTAGGCGAATCATTAGCATTACAGCTGACATCTCAAGATAATAATTTAGAAATAGTTTTAGACAAAAAAGATCTAAATGGGTTGCCTAAACTTATTCTATTTTGCCTTGAAGAAGTAGAACTCTCAAACTCAATTAAACTAGAAATTCATAAGTTAAAAGAAAGATGGGATCAAACTCCAATCCTAATTGTAATACCAAAAAGCATTAAATTATCTTCTGATGATTTAATGACTTTTGGTAGTGAAGGAGTTATTCAAGATCCTACTGTTGAACTTTTAAGAGATACAATCAATATTTTGCTTAGGGGAGGCAGAGTATTTAAAGTTAATAATGAAACAAATTACAAAGCTAACTCAATTCATAATTCATATGGACTAGGACATTGGTTATTAACAAGTGGTTTATCACAAATAAATAAAGATATATACACGATAGATGAAATTATAGCTAAGAAATCAATAAATACATTCTATCTTTTCATTTTAATTGGTAGAAGAAGAGAACTATTAACAGCGAAGAGATTAATCATCTGGTTATGGGGGCCGCTAGAGGTATTAATAGAGTCTCCAATCAAAAATAATGGCAATAAAAATCTAAATAACAAATATAATACTGACATAACAATAAAGAATACCTCAACTAATGAATTATGGAATGTCATTTATAAACGGGTAAAGGAGAGACTTCAAGATGACCTGACAAATTCTACGGACGAGCTGGTAGCTCTTTATTCATTAAATAAAAGCAAACGATGTAATCTCTTAAAAACTCTTCTGAAAGAATTTTCAACTATTATTATCAAACTTGATTCTAAAAATAATCGCAAAAAAGGATTAGAAGAGATTTTACAATCAATTACTCCTGAATTACGAGCTAATACATTGCGAAATTTCATAGATTCATATGATCGTCTAAAAAAGAATGGTGTAGAAGTCTTTATTTCAGACTTTCTAGTACATAATTCAGATCTTGGAATACTTGATGATGAACTACCTTCAATAGCTTTAATAATAGATCCAATATTAAATAATAAGCCGATTCTCCTCGATGGAGACTATTTATCAATAGAAGACCCTCGATCTATTATTCAATTAGAAACATTTATTCTAAATTGGATATTCAGGACTGCTGAAATAGTTAGTGAGGAGATTATATCTTCATGTTCTGAATGGCCAGAATTACGTAAATACTTTCTAAATAAAGAATTAGTTTCAACAAGGGAACTTGAACGTAAACGAAATCATATCAATACAAATAATCAACTTCAAAATCTATTCAAAAAGCCAGTTAGATTATATGAAAGCAAAAGATTATATTATACAGTCAAAAATAATAAGATTGAGAAAATTATCACCCTTGAACCTAGAGATGATGAATTAAAGAAACTTGACTGGGCCCAAAGGCAAATAGCATTCATAATAGAATTAAGAGATGCCTTGGCTCCACAAGTACAGGCAATAATTCAGTACTTGGGCGATTTAATAGTTCTAATCCTCACAAAAGTTGTGGGAAGATCTATTGGATTAATAGGTAGAGGTATCGCTCAAGGTATGGGAAGAAAATTATCCAAAGGATAATTTATTTATTAATAAATATAGCTATATTAGCTTTAAGACTTTAGAATTTAAAAAATAGTATTTTACATTTATTTTGTTAAGAATATTCTATTCACTGCTTATACTTTTTTTTCTATTTGTCAATCCAGTATATTCTGCTAGGGATACTGATAGTTATGATGGAAATATATACCCAATCTATGCTGGCAACGGATCATTAGTTCCACCACAAAGCACATTATCAGAATCATTAAAAAACGAAAGAACAAGTGTTTTAGTTTTCTATCTAGATGATAGTTCTGCTAGTAAACAATTTGCCCCTGTAGTTTCAGGTATTAAGTTATTGTGGAGCTCATCTGTTGATGTAATTCCTCTATCAATTGATGAATTAGACAATGATGACAAAAAATTTATTACCGACCCCGCCTATTACTGGCATGGGAAGATACCTCAGACAGTGATTCTTGACGGAAAAGGTAATGTTCTACTAGACCAAGAAGGTCAAGTATCTTTCGATAGTATTAATGATGCAATAACCAAAGGGACAGGTCTAAAGAAACCTGATTTTGATCTCACAGTAAAAAGCTTTAACGAATACAATAGTGAGCCATCTAAAGATGGTTATAATAAACCTAGAGGCAGCTGAAAATGTAATAAAGGTACTAAAGATTTTTTATTAAATTATCAAATATTCTAACTAAAAATGTTATTAAACTCACTTTTTATCATAATAATCATATTTATTTTTATTGAAATTAATCATTATTTCAGACAAGATTCGCCACTAGTTCTGAAACCCAAAGAATTTAAAAAAATCATACTCGATGCTAAGCACAAATATATTACTCGGGTTGAAATTAAAAATTTACATAAAAGAATGGAAGTTATGATTCCTTCTTTTAATGTTAAACCTCAGATAATAGGTATAGATAAAAACGAAATAATAAGGATTCAAACACAAATCAAACCACTTCATCCAGATGCAGAAGAAGATGAACAAAATATTGACTATTGGACTGCATATATTTTAAAGGGGAGAAAATCAACATTTGTCGAAATTACAATTGAATATGAGATTAAAAGTACAGCGATACATAAGATTAAATGTTTGTGGCTAGATATAGAATGGGGAAATTACGGACCTTTTGGTTCTTTCAAAAGGTTCGATAGTTTTGTATTACCTAATTCTTTAGATATATCCAAAGGAAATTCTTCTAGTACTAATTTAGTAGATCCAATAAAAACTCATATTCTTGGTAGTTTAGATGATCCTATTGGAGTATTAAAATCCTACATGCCACTAGATTACATGCCTACAGATATTCTTACAATTGGAGAGTCACCTCTAGCAGTAATGCAAGGAAGATACATAGATTATAGGAACGTAAAATCAAATCTAATTTCAAAGTTAATTTGCAAAGGATTTCACCCTACTAGTAGTTTAGCTACAGCTTCAGGAATGCAAACCCTAATAAATATTTCTGGTCCAACACGTGTAATAATTTCATGGTTAATTGGAGGAATATTAAAATTATTTGGTGTTAAAGGTGTGTTTTATCGTTTAGCAGGTGAACAAGCAAGACTGATTGATGACATTACTGGTACAACGCCGCCCTATGACAAAAGTATAGTTTTAGGACCTAAAAATACTAAAAATTTTTGTATTAAAGCCGCAAAAAGACTAAATGTTAATGTGGCTGTTGTAGATGTAAATGATTTAGGAAGAGTTAAAATTCTATCAACAAGTAATGTAAATAATGCTGAAATAATTAAAAGAGCTTTAACATCAAATCCAGCAGGTAATGCTAACCAACAAACACCATTAGTATTTATCAGATCAGATGAAGCAAGATAATAGTCACATGAAAGTTAAAAATATAATAAAATAATTAAATGAAAAATAATGAATCATTATCTTCGGATTTAATAATTGAGCCACTTAAGCTCAAGCATTTATCAATGCTTAGAGCTGACAACAATTCAAAATACCTTGGAATATTTCAGATTCTATTATGCAAAAAATGGTTTTCATCATTAGAGTCAAGTTTCACTAATTTAATTCCGACTAGGAGTTCAACATGTTTAGTAGCTGTAGAAAGATATAATATAATTGCATATATTTTAGCAACTCCAATCAATCGTAGAGGTACTTGTTGGTCTATATCAGAGCCATACTTTATAGGAGAATCAATATCCTTCAGCCGTTACAACTTATTGCAGAATTTATTAAGAAAGGTTCTTTACAAAAGCAATATTAATACTCAAAGTTTTTTAATTTCTATAAATACAAATGATATTCAGAATTTATCTGTTATTAGACAATCTGGTTTTCAACCGCTTAGAATAATAAAATATTGGCATATGAAAGAAGATATTAAATATAGAAAGAAAGAGTATAATGATAATTTCATCTGGGAAAAACTAAATAAAGAAAATAGTCAACAAATATGGAGATTTGAACAAGCTAGAGAGTCAATTAACTTTAGATCAATTTTTGATAGGCAGTGGCATGATATTTACGAAAAAAGAAATACATTAACTGGTGTTATTAAATCAAAAGAAAATAATATTATCGCAGGGTTAATCCCATCTGTTTGTCCCCAAAATAATTATTCATTAGAACTAATAAGAGGATTAGCATGGGATGAAAGACTAGATCAATCTATTCCAAATAGAATTAATAACATGAAAGCTGGGAAAAGTAGTTGTTATATAGAAACAACAAGTGAAGACAATAAATTGAATGACATTTTACATAAAAGTGACTGGGAAATTTCAGAGGAGAGAGTTCTTCTAGGAAGAAGTGTTTGGAAAAGACAAAATGGATATAAATTAAAATCTATCGAAACTGAACTATTAACTAATCTTGTAGGCAATTTACAACAACAACCTGAATTACCTTCAACTATTCATATTGAAAATAACAAATGATTCAGCCAAAACCCTGTTCAGTTTTAAGTCTTGATATTGGAGATAAAAGGATTGGTATTGCAGGTTGTGATCCACTTGGAATATCAATAACTCATCTCCCCGCAATTTTTAGAGATAGCTTTGAAAAAGATCTAAAAGAATTCGAGAAAATATGTTTTGACCGAAAAGTTGAAGGGCTCATTTGTGGTAATCCTCTTGATATGAATGGAATGGAAACTAAACAATCTATTCGATGTAAAAAATATGGGATTAAATTAGCTAAATGTTTAAAACTTCCTTTGGCTTTTATCAATGAACATTGTTCAACCGTAGAGGCTAAAGAAAAGTTCTCTTTAAAAAATGACAAGACTGGAAGAATAGATAGTGCAGCTGCCGCTATACTTTTACAACAATGGCTTATTGAGGGACCTGATCTGGATGACTCAAATTAAATTTTGAATATGATGTAAAAACATAATCAAATAAAACTAGACACAGATTAATAAGAACTCAACTATGTCAACAACAAATAAAAACGACGAAGTACCGACTCTTTTAGTTAAAGATTCTCAAGGTTCAGATCTCCTGTGTTTTCTTGAACAAGTAGTACCTCTTGAAGGAAATGAATATGCCCTGTTAACTCCAGTAGATACTCCTGTATCTCTATTTCAATTGATTGACGATCAAGATCCCAAGCTAATAGAAACAATTGAAAAGAATGAGCCAATACTTGAAGTAGCTGATGTTGTTCTTCAAGAACATGATCTTAGACTTGTTCGCTCAGCCATCACACTTACAGTCTCAGGCGAATTAGATGAGCCTGAACCAGAAGAAATTGAGGAAGAAGACATTGATGACGAGTCAGAAACCTACGAGCTACTTGTCAATTTTAGAGTTGAAAGTAATGAGTATGGTCTATACATTCCTCTTGACCCTTTCTTCATAGTCGGAAAGCTAGAAGATGGAGAAGTAAAGCTTGTTGAAGGTGAAGAGTTTGACAAGATACAATCAGGAATTGAAGCTGAACTTGAGGAAAGGGGATTATCAGAATAAACATTAAAGAATTACTTATTCCAAATTGGAAGGTAAACGATAAAATTTCAAAGATCTCTATAAATGATTTATCTTCCAAAAACGTCAAAGCACTAATACTTGATGTAGATGGAACATTAATTTCTGGGAACAAACCAGTACTATCTAGTAATATAAGAAATTGGATTAATACTTCAAAAAAATACTTTTATACTTACCTGTTCAGTAACAATCCATCTAGAAATAGAATAAAATTAATTGCTGATGAATTAGATTTAGAATTTACATACTCTGGCGGCAAACCAAGTAAAAGAAAATTAAAGAAGATCCTAGATAAAATTCCTTATTTATCAAATGAGGTAGCAATGATTGGAGATAGAGTTTTTACAGATATTCTTGTAGGCAATAGATTAGGAATGTATACAATATTGGTAGATTCAGTAGATGATTATGGAAACAAAATTGAAAAGAATAAGTTTCAATCTATAGAAAGATACATAGCAAATATTATAACTGGAGACATTTTATGACAACCTGGGTAATCAAGATTGGCACAAGCCTTTTGAGAGGAAACGATAAATATACAACTTTTGATGTAATTAATGATTATTGTTCTTACATATCAAAAGCTCAAAGGAATGGCGATAAAATTATATTGGTTTCTAGTGGTGCTGTAGGACTTGGATGTCATCAAATGAGATTCAAGACAAGACCTAAAGAAATAATCTCTCTTCAAGCTTCTGCTGCAATAGGTCAACTTCATTTAATGGCTTTGTATGAAAAGGCTATGAGCAGTTTTAGATATAAAGTTGCGCAAATATTATTAACTAGGTCAGAATTAGGATCAAGAAATAGTTATAACTCTGCTTCGCAAACATTAAAAAGATTGCTCGAATGGGATGTTATACCAATCGTAAACGAAAATGATATAACCTCAGATGAAGAGCTAAAGTATGGTGATAATGATACTCTATCTGCATTAGTTGCAACAGCTATATCTGCTGATCAATTAATATTATTAACTGATATCGATCATCTCTACTCTTCTGATCCCAAAATCAATAGTAAAGCTAAGCCAATCAAAGATATTAACAATTCAAAAGAATTAAATAATTTAGAACTAGCAAATGAACAAACTTCATGGGGGACTGGAGGAATAAAAACAAAATTAACTGCTGCAAAGATCGCCACTGAAAGCGGGATAAAAGTTCAATTAGCAGATGGCAGAGATCCGAAAATATTAGGCGAATTACTTGATGGAAAAAAAATAGGAACTGTTTTTCACCCCAATCCAAACCCTATCGGGAATAGAAAAAGTTGGTTGGCACATGCAATTAAACCAGTCGGAGAAATACACTTAGATGATGGTGCTAGTGAAGCTATCAAAAACAAAGGTGCTTCACTATTATTAGTTGGGGTGAAAAAAGTTAGCGGGAATTTTATTGCGAATCAACCTGTAAAAGTTATTAACACGGAAGGAGAGGAAATTGCTAAAGGAATTTGCTCAATGAGCAGTGATGCTATAAAGATAGGAATTAATTCAAGATCCGAAACAACAGGATCTCCTCTAGTTATCCACCGAGATGTTCTGGTTCTAACAAGTGAATAACTCAGATAACAATAGTAATTTTCACTTCCCCAATTAAATCAAATCATGCAATTCATTGAAATTGTCGAAAAACTGAAGAAAGGTCAATCTGGTGTCGTTGACTTTAAAATAAAAAACAATCCAGTTATTTTAACCGCAGCTTCTTTAGAAAAAGCCAAGGTTAATGACATAAGTTTTCTAGACAATAATAGTCCATTAAATCTTAGAAATCTCATAGAGACTTCAAAAGCATCTGCTCTATTATTACCAGCAAATGATACTTATATTATTGAAATAGCAAAGAAAATTTCAGTTGATTGGATAATACTTAAAGAGCCCAAGATTGCTTTTGCTGAAACATTAGAGTTTCTTTATCCATCTGAGATAGAAAGAGAAGGTATACATAAAAGTGCGGTCATCGGTCAGAATGTAAAAATTGGTCTTGGAGTTTCAATCGGAGCTAATGCTTATATTGGAGATAATACAGAAATTGGAGCTGGGACTATCATTCATGCAGGCGTTGTTCTATATAGAAATGTAAGAATTGGTGCCAAAAATTTAATTCACGCAAATAGTGTTATTCATTCTGGATCTAAACTTGGTGACAAATGTGTAATTAATGCCAATGCTGTTATTGGTGGTGAAGGTTTTGGATTCGTGCCCACATCAAATGGATGGAAGAAAATGCCTCAAGTTGGAATAGTTATTTTAAAAAATAAAGTAGAAGTTGGTAGTGGATCAACGATTGATAGGCCTTCAGTAGGAGAGACAATAATTGGTGAAGATACAAAAATTGATAACCTAGTTCAAATTGGTCATGGAGTTACTACCGGAAAAGGATGCGCTATGGCTGCTCAAGTTGGTATTGCTGGAGGAGCACAGATTGGAAACGCAGTTATACTTGCGGGACAAGTGGGCGTGAGCAATAAAATTAAAATTGGAGATGGCGTGATAGCAAGTTCAAAAACAGGAATAATATCAAATATCGAGGCAGGAACTGTTGTTAGCGGCTTCCCAGCTATTCCAAATAAACTTTGGTTGAGATGCTCTGCTAATTTCAAAAAACTACCTGAGATAGCAAAAGCTATCCGTCATTTAGATCGCAGAAACTCCAGGTAAGTTTTTCCCTTGATGAATAAGTACAAATGAAGTCTTACAAAATAACATTATTGCCAGGAGATGGAATTGGTCCAGAGATAACAAACGTCACTCATAAAATCCTTGACCTAGTCTCAAGGAAATTTGGCTTTGAAATCAAATTTAAAGAAATGCCTTTTGGTGGATCAGCAATAGATTCAGATGGTATCCCCTTCCCAGATAGAACTCTTCAAGAATGTAAGAACTCTGATGCTGTTTTGTTAGCGGCAATAGGAGACCCAAAGTATGACGAATTACCTAGAGAGAAAAGGCCTGAAACAGGCCTACTCAATCTCAGATCTTCTTTGGATCTTTTTGCAAATATAAGGCCAGTAAAAATAATTCCATCCTTAACAAAAGCAAGTAGCTTGAAAGAAGACTTTGTTAAAGAAGTTGATTTAGTAGTAGTTAGAGAACTTACCAGCGGTATTTACTTTGGAGAACCAAAAGGAAGGATAAAAACAGATAAAGGAGAAAGAGCATTTAACACGATGACATACACCTCCGAGGAAGTTAAACGAATAGCAGAAATTGCTTTTAAATTATCCAAACAAAGAAATCAAAAAGTTTGCTCAGTTGATAAAGCTAATGTTTTAGATGTAAGTCAACTATGGAGAGAGGAAACAATATTGGTGTCTAACAAATACAAAGATATAGAACTTACGCATCAATATGTAGACAATGCAGCAATGCAACTTGTTAGAAATCCAAGCCAATTTGATGTGATTCTTACAGGTAATTTATTTGGAGATATTCTTAGCGACATTGCAGCCATGCTGACAGGATCAATTGGCATGCTTCCTTCTGCTTCGTTAACCACTGATGGGCCAGGTGTGTTTGAACCTGTTCATGGCTCAGCTCCTGACATCGCAGGAAAAGATATAGCTAATCCAATAGCAATGCTCTTATCTGCTGCAATGATGTTAAAAATTGCCCTTAATGAAAAAGAAGCAGCAACTTTTTTAGAAAATGCAATTAACGAAATTCTTAATGACGGTTATAGAACTTCTGACTTAATGAGCAATCAGACGACTAAACAGGTTGGTTGCTCTCAAATGGGTGAACTATTGGCGGAAAAATTAAAATAATTAGTTCACAAATTAAAAAACTCTGCGAATAGTTTCACTTTGAGGGTCAGTTGACCTGTAAAAATGAAAGTCAATACATAAGCGTCGATGTCAAAGCTTCACCCAGTAGTAGCTGTAACTGGTTCATCCGGAGCAGGAACAAGCACCGTTAAAAGAGCATTTGAGCATATATTTGCTCGAGAAAAGATTGTTCCTGCAGTTGTTGAAGGAGATAGTTATCACCGTTTTGAAAGAATGCCTATGAAAAAGGCAATGTCTGAAGCACTTTCAAGAGGTGAAAACTTTTCTCATTTTGGACCAGAGGCAAATTTATTCGACAAATTAGAAGACCTATTCAATCAATATGGAAAAACTGGCGGAGGTCAGAAAAGATATTATTTACATAGCCCAGAAGAAGCCGAGGAACACAACACTCGTTTAGGAACAAAATTAGATCCAGGTCAATTCACTCCCTGGGAAGATATTCCAACAGGAACCGACCTTTTGTTTTACGAGGGACTACACGGTGGAGTAGTAGGAAAAGATTATGATGTGGCCTCATTCGCTGATTTACTTGTTGGTGTAGTACCAATTACCAATCTCGAATGGATACAAAAAATCCATAGAGATAACGCAGAAAGGGGATACTCAGCCGAAACAATCGTAGATACGATTCTGAGAAGAATGCCTGATTACATTAATCACATATGCCCCCAATTCAGTCGAACAGATATCAACTTCCAGAGAGTACCTACAATTGATACGTCAAACCCATTTATTTGCAGAAATATTCCAACACCTGACGAAAGCTTTGTAATTATTCATTTCAGAAAAGGTTCAAGAGAAAAATGGGGAATTGACTTCCAGTACTTATTAGGAATGATTCACGATTCCTTCATGTCAAGTCCTACAAGTATTGTTGTTAACGGAGGGAAAATGGGATTTGCTATGGAGCTTATTCTTACACCTATTATTCATAAAATGATAGAAGAGAAAAAGGCGGCAGGATAACAAATTCAATCAATCAAAGATAATAATATCTATTATTAATAGATAAAGTAAATAATTAATAGTGATTATCATATCCTTTACTTTTATACTTTTATATATTTTGTTTTCTATATCGATAGAAGATATAAACACAATTCTAATAAGTGAAAGTAAATTAACAATCTTTGCCCTATCAGGTATTATTTACTTGGCATGTCTAGGCTTGTCAAACGACAAAATAGATATTAAAGACTTAATAACAAATAATTCTTTATCGATGATTATTATCTTCATAGTAATGTATTCAATAAGTTATATAAGCTATAAAATCTTTGGAATAAATTCATTAGGCCTGGGTGATATAAAACTCTCTTCCATTAGTACAATATGGCTCGGTATTGAATTCAGCTTTTTGTCATTGTATATTTCATTTTTACTTTCAGCTATATATAGTTTACATGGAAAATTACTAAAAGATTTATACCATTTGAAGAGTATCCCTTTGCGCCTTTTCTATCAATTGGGATATTTTCTTCATGGATTATAGATAAGATTCAAACTTTGTAATCCCTTTAAGGGGACTCAAGGTATTAAATTAATTTCAATTACAAAATAGCAGTGTCATTATTCGACTGGTTTGCTGATAGAAGGAAAGGCCAATTTGTTGGCAAAGTCACTCAGGAATCTGAAGAAAGTGATGGACTATGGGAGAAATGTCCAGAATGCGGACAAGTAGTTTATAGAAAAGATTTAATAGATAATTGCAGTGTTTGTAGTAACTGTGGGCATCACAATCGAATAGATAGTAAAGAGAGAATAAGACTAATTTCTGATCCAAATACATTCAAATCAATCAATACTCATTTAACTCCAGTTGACCCTCTTGGTTTTAAAGATCGACGAGCTTACGCAGACAGGCTAAGAGAAAGTCAAGCTAGCACTGGTCTTAAAGATGGTGTTTTAACAGGGACATGCGAAGTTAATTCTATTCCTATGGCACTAGCTGTAATGGACTTCAGATTCATGGGTGGCTCAATGGGATCTGTTGTAGGAGAGAAGATCACAAGGCTTATCGAACATTCAACCAAACAAAAGCTGCCATTGCTAATTGTTTGCGCTTCGGGTGGTGCGCGAATGCAAGAAGGGATGTTAAGTCTGATGCAAATGGCAAAAATTTCAGGGGCGCTTGAACGACATAGAGAGGCACAGTTGCTCTATATGCCTTTACTTACACATCCCACCACTGGAGGAGTTACTGCTAGTTTTGCAATGCTTGGAGATTTAATACTTGCAGAACCCAAAGCACTTATTGGATTTGCAGGGAGAAGAGTAATTGAACAAACACTAAGAGAAAAACTTCCTGATAATTTTCAAACAGCAGAATATCTTCAAGATCATGGTTTCGTAGATACCATTGTACCAAGAACAGAACTTAAAGAAACTTTGGCAAAGATACTTCGATTACATAAGACACAAGAAGTAAAATTACAAACTAATGCTTAAAATAAATCAAAAAATAAAAAATAATTTTGATTTACTCTTGAATATATTAGTATTAATATTATTAATTTTTTTCAATAGTACAAATATAGTATATGGAGCCAATACTAATTGGGTTGAAGTTAGTCGAACGCCTACGGGAGTTCAATATTTAGATAGAGATAGTATTGATATTGAAGAAAAAGGAATAATAGAACTAACCACAAAATACATAAAAATTACCCCTAGTACTTCAAAGGAAATAGATGAGAATATTTATATAATGAAAATCAATTGTATGACTAATAAATTCAAAGATATTTCAGTTAATGGTAAAAAAAATTTATCCGCAAAATGGGAAGACCCTAATGGAGATAAACTATTAGATGATGTGATTTCAGATAGCTGCGAAAATGTTTAAACTCATAAATTATTTAAAAGAATGATCAATACAGATCATCCGATTCGCATAGCAATTGCAGGACTAGGTTTCGGTGAAAGTGTTCATATTCCTGCATCATTATCTAATAAGAATATTGAGCTTGTGGGATTGTGGCATCCTCGGCCAGAAAGGCTTAAAGAAGCCTGCAATAAGCACAATCTTCGTGCCTACGAGACCTGGGAGGATTTAGTAAATGATTCCAAAGTAGATGGAATAATCATAGCTACTCCGCCAGAACCCAGATACGAGCTTGCACTAGAGGCAATTAAAGGAGGAAAACATCTTTTACTTGAAAAGCCAACTTGTTTAAATGCTTATGAGGTGATGGATCTTCAAAGAAACGCACTCAAAAGAAATTTAAAAATAGCTGTTGATTACGAATATCGGGCTGTTCCGCTATTCATGCAAGCAAAGCGAATAATTACCGAGGAAAAACTAGATGAACCATATTTTGTAAAGCTTGATTGGCTAATGAGTAGCAGGGCTAATCCAGATAGGCCATGGAATTGGTATTCAGATGAAAATTCCGGTGGAGGGGTTCTGGGAGCCTTGGGAACCCATGCTTTTGACATGATTCATTGGCTAATTGGTCCTACTCATTCTTTGAGCGCAATAAATTCAACTTCAATTAAAGAAAGAGAGTGTCCACAATTAAAAACCATTAAAAAAGTGACAAGTGAAGATGTAAGTATTTCTCAACTACAAATAAAAAGCATTAATAACAATTTAATTCCAGCCCAAGTAAATTTATCTGCCGTAACAAAACAAAGTAGGGGTTTTAGTCTGGAAATCTATGGAAGCAATGGAACACTTGTTCTTAGCAGCGAGAACCAGAACGATTATGTTCACGGATTTGGGCTTTGGCACTCAAATAAAGGAGACGTTCTTAAAAATATCCAACCTGACTCTGACCTATCTTTTTCAAAAATATGGACAGATGGTCGAATAGCTCCAGTAGCAAGAATCCAAAACTGGTGGGCTCAAAGCATTGCAGATGGAACCCCAGTAATTCCTGGCTTAGTCGAGGGATTAGCCAGCCAAATAGTTTGCGATAAGGTAAAGGAATCAAACTCAATAGGTATGAAGATAGAAATCAATTGAACAAATCCAATTCAACTCAAGTAAAAATAATTTTTAGAATTAATTATTGGATTAAAAAAAATAAAAAACTTTTTAGGTGTAATAAGCAACAAAAAGGGCCTTTGATATGGAATAATCTTAATGAAATTTTTGTTGCATAAATGGCACTCTCGTACTACGCAGAAGAACTAAAGAAGACCGCAAGTGCCATAGCCCAGCCAGGCAAAGGGATTCTTGCTGTTGATGAGTCAACGAAAACAGTAGGTAAAAGGCTTGCTTCAATAGGTGTTGAGAACACTGAGGACAACAGAAAAGCATATAGAGGTATGCTTTTCACCACAGAAGGTCTTGGAAACTTTATAAGCGGAGCGATTCTTTTTGAAGAAACTCTTTTCCAGAACCATCCAGATGGTGAGCCAATGGTTAAAAAGCTTGAGAAGCTAGGGATAATTCCAGGAATCAAAGTTGACAAAGGTCTAAGACCATTAGCCGGTGGACATGATGTAGAAACTTTTTGTTCAGGTTTAGACGGTCTTGTTGAAAGAGCTGCTGATTATTACGAGCAAGGTGCAAGATTTGCCAAGTGGAGAGCAGTACTTCAAATAACAGACGATGGTTGTCCTTCTAAACTTTCTATTAGAGAAAATGCTTGGGGTTTAGCAAGATACGCTAGATCAGTTCAAGAATCTGGCTTGGTTCCAATTATTGAACCAGAAATCTTAATGGATGGTTCACATTCAATTGAAAAGACAGCAGCAGTTCAAGAAGAAGTAATTAAAGAAGTTTACTTAGCTTGCCAGGTAAACGGAGTACTTCTAGAGGGAACTCTTCTGAAGCCATCAATGACTGTTCAAGGTGCTGACAGCTCAACAAAAGCTGATCCTCAGCAAGTAGCTGAAATGACAATCCGTACAATGGAACGCTGTGTACCTGCAAGTGTCCCTGGTATTACTTTCCTTTCAGGTGGATTGAGCGAGGAAGCTGCATCAGTTTATCTAAATCTGATGAATAAGATCGACAGAAAGGCTAAGTGGAATGTTTCATTCTCATATGGTCGTGCTTTACAACATTCATGTCTAAAAGCATGGAAAGGCTCTAACACTTCTGATGGACAAAAAGCACTCATAGCTAGAGCTCAAGCAAACTCTGAGGCATCAAAAGGATTGTATGTTGCTGGTTCTCAGCCTTCTTCTGATGAGCAATTATTTGTAGCTGGATACAAGTACTAATCTAAAAAAGCTAACAAAAAGCTGCTATCTCTCATTTTGATAGCAGCTTTTTTAATGCCTTGATTTATAAATTCAAGAAAGAAGTGTACTAAGAATTGACTTGCCATCAATATTACCTAATGCATCATCACAAGCTCTTTCAGGATGTGGCATCATCCCCAAAACATTTCCTTTTTTATTTGTAATTCCAGCAATATCATTGATGGATCCATTTGGGTTATGAGCGTATCTTAGAGCAATCGAATCATCATCTTGCAATTTTTTCAAGACGTCATTGCTACATTGATATCTCCCTTCTCCATGAGCGATAGGAAGTGAAATAGAATCATGTTTTTTATAATTTTTCATCCAAGATGATTTTGTGCTTTCAATAGATAAATTTGCACTATCACAAATAAAATGTAGATTATTATTTCTTGTCAAAGCTCCTTGCAAGAGACCAAGTTCAGTAAGTATTTGAAACCCATTACAAATACCAAGAACTTTTCCACCTTTATCAACAAAAGAGATTAAAGAATTTAAAACAGGTGCGAATCTTGCTATTGCTCCACAACGTAAATAATCTCCATAACTAAACCCCCCTGGAATAACAATTGCGTCATAACCACTTAAGTCAGTAGTTTCATGCCATAGAAAGCTTGTAGGAATTCCCAGGCATCCTTCAGTAGCCCACCTGACGTCCCTGTCGCAGTTCGATCCAGGGAAAACAATAATTCCAATTTTCATTTATTTAGTTTGTAAGAGTTTTCTGCTCGTCCTTAAATTCCAAAGACCAGTCCTCAATAACAGGGTTTGCAAGCAATCGATCACTCATTAACTCAATCTTGGATCGAGCTTCCTCCTTATTTGCCGCTTCGATCTCAAGTTCAATAGATTTACCAATTCTTAGTTGAGTAACTCCATCTATTCCCAATCTCTTAGTAGCTGACCTAGTAGCCTCTCCCGCCGGATCCAAAACAGAAGGTCTTAAATGAACAAAAACTCTTGCTTTAAATAAAGACACTTTTAAAAATCAATGGGATTTCCTACTTCCTTCACTTAGTTAACCCAAGAAAGAAGGTTACAAAGTTATTGTAGATAATATTTGATAAATTTCTAATTGATACTTTCACATTGTTCACTTATTAATCCTTTTCCTAGGCATGTCAGACAAGTGTGATAACAATTTGGGCTAGATTTCATATAACCATTACCGCCACATTTATTGCAGGTCTTCAGTTTCAAAGCATTGGCAACACTCTGAACATCATTTTTCTTGGTAGTGGAAACTGCTTGACTCACGAAAAATGTCCGGTTAGAAACTATTAGAAAATTGCTTTAAGAGAATTATCTCCTAACTCACAAAGAATCGCGGATAAAAATAAAAATACAACCTATTTTTAATATAAATATAATAATTTGAACCAATTAATTAAAAGGAAGATTCAAAAGCTTTTTCAACTCCGCCTTTCAGACTCAAAGAGACTAAATCAATTCCAGCCTTAGAAGGTTTCCAAGACTCATCATTCGCACTCTCAAACCATGAATTAAATCTGCATCCAACCATTTGGATCTGAAGAGGCAAAGCCTTACCCTCTATCCAGCATCTCCCTTTTATACGAAGAATTTGATATTCCGGAACTAGATTTACAAGTATTTCTTTCAATAGATCCTTATCAATTGGGAATTCAAATCTTAAATGCTCACTTATTACATCAACATGGTCATGGTCATGGTCATGGTCATGGTCATGGTCATATTGATCTGCTCGAGAAATATTGTTTTGTTCTTTGCAAAGGCCGAGAATTACTGAAGGTTCAATTTTTCCATTAGATATTGGCAGAATATTAGTAATGGAATTACCTTGCTTTTTCACCTCATCCCTAACCAATGAAAAACTTTTTGCAGAAAGCAAATCAGACCTACTAATTAAAACGAGATCAGCAGAAATCAATTGATCTCTAAAAAGCTCATTTATTGGAGTTAAATGATCAATACTTTTGTCAGTTGTTATTTGTTGATTAATACTTTTCAAATCACCCACTGGGCTTCCATTTGAGAGAGCATATCCATCAACTAAAGTGACGACTCCATTAATAAAAACCTTATTTCTTATTGCAGGCCAATTAAGAGCTTGAAGTAAAGGCTTTGGCAAAGCAAGACCACTGGTTTCAATAATGATTCCATCAAGCTGATTTGATCTAAGAAGCAAAGCTTCCATTGCAGGAAGGAAGTCCTCTTGAACAGTGCAACATAAGCAGCCATTATTTAACTCAACTATTCTTTCATCTACTTCATCATCAGGGCAAAGCCCACAGTTTTTAAGAAGGTCTCCATCTAAACCAACTGTTCCAAATTCATTAACAACTACAGCTAGACGTTGATTCCCTTCACGTAAAAGATGCCTTAAGAGTGTTGTTTTACCAGAACCTAAGAATCCTGTAACTACCGTAACTGGTAGACGAATAGCGCTCATTTTTATTTTTGCTTAATAACTCAGCAACCTAGACTGTAACTCGTATCCTCATCAGTCTTTGAATTTGTTCCAGAAGCCATGTTACATAGTTCTTTTTGTTGTATTCGACTTATCACCGCATCTGTAAAATCGGCTCCCTCAATAAGAGCATCTGTGAAGTTACTTTCCATCAATAATGCACCATTGAAGTCGACATCCCTTAAATCAGCTCCTTCAAAATCGCTTGCATATGCCAATGCGTCATTTAGCTGAGCACCATGCAAATCTGCTCCATTCAATTTACTGTTATTAAAAACTGCTCCTGTAAGGTTTGATTCACTAAAATTTATGCCCTTCAGATCTAATTTTACGAAATCATTTCCACTTAAATCTTGGCTAGACATATCTTGGGAAATATTAAGTTCTTCTAGATTGCGAATCTCCGCAGGCGTCCTAGCGAAAACACTTTTAGCAGGGAGTACCAAAACAACTATAAGTAATACAGCAAAAATAATTGCTTTAAAATCCGAGATGAAAGAAGTTTTTTTGTTCATAGGAGCTTAAAAGGACTTTTAACAGGTAATTTACTTATTCACGTTATGGCACATAAGGCCAAGAATGAATCATGTCAATGAGCTTAAGAGTAATAGTTCCTCCACACCCACTCATATCACATTGGTTAACTATTTTAAGGAACCCTACTACCCCAGAAATCCTTTATGCAACTGGCCTTGAGCAACTTGGCACCTGGCTCACTTATGAAGCGCTTAGAGAATGGATCCCAAGTAGAAAAGAGCAGATTACAACTTCAACTGGAACAACTGAATGCTCAGTTATTGATCCAAATATTCCTATATTGGCAATTCCTTATTTGCCTGCAGGGCTTGAGCTTTTTAGAGGTGCTAGAGATTTAATTCCTAATTCAAATTTGTGTATCGGCGGCCTACCAAAAGAAATTGAGGAAAATGCAGGAATTATTTTTTACATAGATCAAATAACAACTGCTAAAAAACTTTTAAAAGATTTAAATCATCTTAAAGATAAAAAAATTGATGCCAGAAGGATAAGAGTGATTACAGCATTAGCCGCTAATCAAGGACTTAAAGAAATCGGCGAAAACATTCAAGATTTGAATATTTATTGTGCTTGTATAGATCCTGAATTAATATCAGAAAGTGAACTATCACCTGGTATCGGTGATCCATCATTACGTATCAAAACCAGAGTCACCTCATCGAACTAGCATTTTAAAAAGTTATTCAAAGTTATGAGCCAATACCGAGATTCAAATTCAGGGAGTTTGGCATCATTAATTAGTGGTGCCGTACTTGGAGCCGCAGGTCTAGCTTGGTGGCTGCTTTCTGAAGCCGAGAAAAGACAAGAAACTAGAAAGCAAAAAGCAATGCTTTATGCACCTAGAATTCAAGATGGCTCTGAGGCAACTGAATTAGCATCGAATTCGCTAGGAAATCAAAGCAATGAGCATCTTGAGCAACGTGTTGAACAGCTTAATTCGGCCATAGCAGATGTGCGGAAACAATTAGAAGACCTAGGATCTTCTAATTAATTCTAATTTTTTAAACAATTAAATAGAAATCAAATGCTTAGATCAAATGCAATAACACAGGGTATTCAACGATCACCAAACAGAGCAATGCTTAGAGCTGTTGGGTTTGATGATAATGATTTTAATAAGCCAATCATTGGAATCGCTAATGGGCACAGCACAATAACCCCATGCAATATGGGATTAATGGATTTGGCAAATAGAGCAGAATCAGCGTTAAAAGAGGCTGGTGCAATGCCTCAAACTTTCGGGACCATAACTGTTAGTGACGGCATTTCCATGGGAACAGAAGGGATGAAATACTCATTAGTTTCAAGAGAAGTTATTGCAGATTCAATCGAGACAGCTTGCAATGCTCAAAGCATGGATGGTGTGTTAGCTATTGGTGGATGCGACAAAAATATGCCTGGAGCAATGTTGTCAATGGCAAGAATGAACATACCCTCTATTTTTGTTTATGGGGGAACAATTAAACCTGGAAAATTAGACGGTTGCGACTTGACCGTAGTGAGTTCATTCGAGGCTGTCGGTCAATTAGCAAGCGGGAAAATCGATAAAGAACGTCTTATAGCGGTAGAAAAAAATGCTATCCCTGGTCCAGGTAGTTGCGGGGGGATGTTTACTGCTAACACCATGTCTGCAGCAATCGAAGCGATGGGTTTTAGTTTGCCATTTAGTTCAACAATGGCTGCTGTAGATGATGAAAAAGCAGAAAGCGCTGCTAAAAGTGCTCAGGTCCTTGTCAATGCAGTAAAGAACAACATCAGACCTTTAGATTTACTCACAAAAGAGGCCTTTGAGAATGCAATCAGTGTAATCATGGCTGTTGGTGGCTCAACAAATTCTGTCCTTCACCTACTTGCCATAGCCAGGACTGCAGGCGTTGATTTAACAATCGATGACTTTGAACGTATAAGGCAAACTGTTCCTGTGATTTGCGACCTCAAACCAAGCGGTAAATACGTAACAGTTGACTTACATCAAGCTGGTGGGATTCCTCAAGTAATGAAATTACTCCTCGATGAAGGAATGCTTCATGGAGAATGCAAAACTATTGAAGGGAAAACAATTAAAGAAGTTTTACGAGATATCCCCTCAAAGCCCAAAGAAAATCAAGACGTTATCAGACCAATATCAAACCCTATTTATAAAAAAGGCCATCTTGCTATTCTCAAAGGAAATTTAGCTAGTGAAGGAAGTGTCGCAAAAATCAGTGGTGTGAAGACTCCTGTTTTAACTGGACCTGCAAGGGTCTTTGAGAGTGAAGAAGAATGCTTAACTGCCATTCTTGACAATAAAGTTAAAGCTGGAGATATAGTAGTCGTTAGATATGAGGGCCCTGTAGGTGGACCAGGGATGAGAGAGATGCTCTCTCCAACTTCAGCGATTGTAGGTCAAGGATTGGGTGAGAAGGTTGCACTAATTACTGACGGTCGATTTAGTGGCGGATCATATGGATTAGTGGTTGGCCACGTTGCTCCAGAAGCAGCCGTCGGGGGAACAATTGGATTGGTAGAGGAAGGAGACAGTATTACCGTTGACGCTAATAAATTGTTAATTCAATTAAATGTCGATGAGAAAGAACTAGCTAGAAGGAAAGAGAAATGGGAGAAGCCAAATCCAAGATATAAGACAGGCATTCTTGGGAAGTATTCAAGACTAGTAAGTTCATCGAGCCAAGGAGCTACAACTGATCAAATATAGCTCAGAACAATAAAGTCTTAAAAACCGTCCTTAGTCTTCTTGCAAGGGACTCAAAATGATTTCCATATGAGGGCCTTTCGCATTGCACACCAGAAGAGCTATCCATCCAAACAGCATGCTTCCCTTGCCATAAAATTGGATTATCAATTAAAGATTTCCAAGAGATAGTCATATTCACCTCATTTCCACTTTTATACACTTCAAGCTCAATATCCATAGATTCTTCTCTTTCGCCGTCTATATTTCTACATTGAATTTTAAAAATCAAGTCATCAAAATCATTATCATCAAATAATTGATTTTCTAAAAAGACAGAATGCACATAGGGCTTCATACAAAGATCTGCAGCCTTGGCGACTTCAGCTATCAAGCTATCTTTTGAGTCAGGAGTATGCACTGATTGACTTAATTAAGACTTTGATAGGGCCAGCAAAAAAACCTGAGTTCATTTTGCCGGGTTGTCCAAATTTCGAATGAAGCAATTGAAATCTGTTGATACAACTAGGGTCAAATCTAAGAGGTAGTCGAACAGGCTTTGCTCGACGGGCAGGTTCTAATTTTCTGAAAGGTATTTTGATCCTAGTAACTCCTTTTTTATTTGTAGGTATTGAGGCAACCCAGCGGATATCACCTTTTAAAAGATTTGATAATGATAAAGGTTTCTTTTCACAAGCGATCGCGAATTTTAATGTTCTCCCTTCTCCTTCAACATCAAGAATTAATCCAGAATATTTGGAGAGATTAAATGGCTTATTAAAAATCGGAGATCGGCAACTAACAAAGCCACCACCTTCTTCAACTAGGTTACCCTCAAGAAATAAACCTTTATCTGAGGAATGACAATTTGCACGACTTGAGCCGCCCATAATTGTGTCATTCAGAGATTTCCAATCTGAAAATTCAGAACCCTTTATAAGAGGAGTTATTGAAATTTCAGTCGGTGGTGGATCAGAAATCAATTAAGAAGTATTTCTCTACTAATACAATAATCTAACTAGAAAGATGGGTAAGCATCTTTATCAGTCAAGACAATAATTTCAGAATCTGGTGCAACTAATTTTGCAGGGGTTCGCTCCCATGATTCTGATGGATCAAGTAGACGTTTAAGAGCCGTTTGTTTAGCAGATCCACTGATTAGGAAGACCACATTATCTGCAGCACTTAATAATTTACTGGTAAAAGTAATTCTTTTGTGACCTTTACCTTCGCCAGCAGTTATTAAGTTATCTCTTTCAAATAATGCATCAGAGCCAGGGAAGAGGGAGGCTGTATGCCCGTCATCTCCCAATCCCAAAAGAATCAAATCAAACCTTGGTGGATCCCCTGCCAGGTTATTTTTCAAGATTGTTTCGTAATTTTCAGCGCTTTCGTCTGGGGATGATAATTCAACAGTTGAAACAGCAAAAAATGATGCATCTAGGGATGGGTAACCTTCTTTAAACAATGAATTATTTAATAGAAAGCAATTACTATCTTTTGATTTATTATCAACCCATCTTTCATCTCCAAGAAACAAATCAACGTTCATCCAATCGATATTTTTCTTACCCAACAAAGAATAAGCAGCATTGGGAGTAGAACCACCACAAAGAGCAATTTTAGCTCTTGTTTTATTTTTCAGTGTTGACTCAATGATCTGAGTTATCAAGTCAGAGGCGGCAAGAGCGAGAGCGCTTTTGTCATCTGAAACTTGAATTTCATATTTAGTCATTGATATCAGTCAATCCACTCAGTATGAAATGATCCAGCCTTGTCTACGCGCTCATATGTATGAGAGCCAAAACAGTCTCTCATTGCTTGAACAAGGTTTTGAGGAAGTCTAGATGTTCTGAAGCTATTCAGATAATCAAGAGTACTACTTAAACATGGAACTGGAATTCCAGCATTAACAGCAGCAGAAACGACTTGTGTCAGGCCCGAGAGACGATTGTTTACCTGATCTGCAAACCATTTATCGATAACTAAATTGATCAGGCTCGGATCTTTCTTAAATGCGTCTTGTATACGACTCAAAAGGGTAGACCTTATTATGCAACCACCTTTCCATATTTGAGCGATGGAGGGCATATCAAGATCGTAATCATATTCTTCTGAAGCGAGTCGTAAAATATCCATACCTTGGGCATAGCTAGCTATTGTAGCCAATACAACGGCATCCATAAGGAGAGGCATGCCATCTGAAGGCTTTCCAAAATCAACAAAAGAAGGTTTGTTCCCATTCAGTATTGTTTCTGCATAATTTCGTTGATCTTTCATTGAACTCATAACCCTTCCGTTTAAAGAGGCATAAATAGTTGGAACAGAAGCTCCAAGCTCTAATGCACTAATGACAGTCCATAAACCAGTACCTTTTTGACCCGCTTTATCCATTATCTTTTCAACCAGATCAGAACTATCATCAGGATCTTTAACGCGTAAACAAGCCTCTGTGATTTCAACGAGATAGGAGGAAAGTTCTTCGGTTTTATTCCAATAGCCCATAACAGATGCCATCTCATCACCACTCATTCCACAAACTCTCTTCATCAAGTCATAGGCCTCAGCCAAAATTTGCTCGATACCATATTCAATTCCATTATGAACGGTCTTAACAAAATGGCCTGACCCCCCTGGGCCGATGTAAGTCACACAAGGTCCATCTTCAACCTGAGCAGCCATTTTGTTTAACAAGCTCTCTATAGCGTCATAAGAAGTCTTTGTGCCACCAGGCATCATACTAGGTCCTTCCAGTGCGCCCTTCGCCCCACCTGATACTCCCATCCCGATATATCCAAAACTCTTGCTCTCAAGTTCTTTTACTCTTCTTTCTGTATCCATAAATTGGGCATTTCCTCCATCTATGAGCAAGTCACCCTCCTCGAGGAAAGGTGAAATTTGATTAATGACAGCATCAGTAGCAGCTCCAGCTTTAACCATCATTAATACTCTTCTTGGACGTTCCAGTTTTGATACAAATTCTTGAAGATCCTTCGCTCCTTGAATTGATTTATTTACACCTCTACCTAATAAAAAGTCTTCTGTTTTTTGATAAGTACGGTTATAGACCACACTAGAAAAACCATTTCGCTCTGCATTAAGTACTAGGTTCTCCCCCATTACTCCAAGACCGACTAATCCAAAATGTGCCTTGGTCATTAAGTTAAGAAATTTCTACTTGAATTAGTGTGACGACTATGGATTAATTTCGCTGCATTAAAGAGCTCAATGTCAGGAATGAAGAATTCTTTGAAAAATATTTGATAATAAAGTCTTAAAAACTACGCTTATAAAATTGCTGAGACATTAAATAAAAATTAAATAATAGTTCCATCTGGAATTGTGGCGTTTTTGACGATAACAACTATTCCATTACGAATATAAAAACCTTGATCTGCTCGATCAGCTTCTTCCACATTGTCTTTATTGACTATCTTCACATTGTCACCAATGCGAGCATTTTTATCGAGAATGGCTCTTTTAACAGTTGTGCCCTGTCCCACGCCCAAGGGAATACCACCGCCATTTCTTAACGCTATTCTCTCTTCGTAAGATTCGTAAAAATCAGATCCCATAACAAGGGTTTCTTTTAGAACAACGTCACTTTCAATACGACTCCTAACTCCCAACACACAATGATGAATACTACATGATTTAAGAATTGATCCCTCGGAAACAATTGAATCAGTTATTTGTGTATCTACAATTTTAGAAGGGGGCAAATATCTAGGCCTGGTATAAATAGGGAACTTCTCATCATAAAAACTAAACGGAGGAGTAGGCTGCTGAGTTAATGCTAAATTTGATTCAAAGAATGCACCAATAGTTCCAATATCCTCCCAATAGTCATTAAAAACATAACTTTTAAGTTTGTCACCTCTACCTAAAGCCTCAGGAATAATTTCTTTTCCAAAATCTGTATAAGAAGGAAATTTATTTAATAAGTCAAAAAGAGTGGAACGACTAAAAACATATATTCCCATAGAAGCCAAATAAGGTTTTTCTTTTGCCTCATTTGCTTCCAATCCAAACCTTGATGTATCTACAGCCATTGCTTTCAATGAATCACCAGTTGGTTTCTCACGAAATTCTTTAATATTGGCTGTTTCATCAGTACGCATTAAACCAAATGCTTCAGCTTGCGCCGAGTCAACGGGCAAAGCTGCAACCGTTAAATCAGCTCCTGTTTTTCTATGCTGCTCAACAAATAAGCTGTAATCCATTCTATAAAGCTGATCTCCAGAGAGAATCAAATATTCATCAACATCCCACTCTTGAAAAAGCCATTGATATTTTCTTACTGCATCAGCAGTACCCTCAAACCAAGAGGGGGTTTCAGGTGTTTGCTGAGCGGCTAAGACCTCAACGAAACCCTGGCCAAAAGGTCCGCTCAGATTATAAGTCTGTGCAATATGCCTGTTAAGAGAAGCGCTATTGAATTGCGTAAGAACATACATTTTACTGATGTCCGAATTTATGCAATTACTTATAGGAATGTCTATTAGTCGATATTTACCCGCTAATGGAACGGCGGGTTTTGCTCTCATTTTTGTTAATGGATATAGGCGTGATCCCTTTCCACCGCCAAGAATGATGGCAAGTACTCTCTTCATGAAGGCACTATTAATCGGCTATTCGGAGCAAACCTACTGGATAGAGTGCTCATTAATCCAGTAAAAAGTGATAAGTAGTAAGAATTTCAAAAGTAAATAACAATATCAGTTGTTTTTGGGCTTGTTTAAAGAACTAGAAACATCAAGATTAAAAAGTTTTTCAATCACATCAAGAGAATCTCTACGATCATTCCTAGATTGAGGCGCTCTTAATTTTGTTACTGGAGTATGAAGTATTTTGTTAATAATTCCCTTACTTAATGCCTCAACAACTTTTCGTTCTCTAGCAGAGAAATCAGGTCCCATTCTGCTTAATGCCTTCTGAAGTTCTTCTTTTCTGATTGACTCCAAACCAGATCTAAGGCAATTAATTGTAGGAACAGCCGCTAAGCTATCCCACCATTCAAGAAAAACACGACACTCTTCCTCTATCAATCCTTCTGCTTCTAGGGCGAGCTTTTGTCTTGCCTCTTGATTTCTTGAAACAACTTCTTGAAGATCATCGACATCATGAGATTCAATTCCGGAAACTGATTTTGCATCAGAAGAAATATTCCTCGGAACTCCAATATCAATAAGTCTAAGTAAAGGCTTCCTGTCGATCTTTATCAATTTTTCGGCATCAATAATTGGCTCATTAGCAGCTGTACTCGTAAATACAAGAGTACTCAGAGAGAGACAACTATCAAGCTCATCTATTAATTGACAGTCAATTTGAATATCGGGAAACGCTGCTGAAAGGTCCTCAGCCCTTTTTTTTGTTCTATTTAGAAGTGTAAGTGAACAACATCCTTTTGATTGGAGATGCTGAAGCAACAAACGACTCATTCGCCCAGCCCCAACAACAGCGACCTTTTCAGTTTCTAAAGTCATCAATTGATCTCTTCCGTGCGCTTGGCCAAGTTTCAATTGAGCTAGTTCTACAGCTGCAGAACTAATAGAAACTGCTCCCGTTCCAAGATTTGTCTCGCTTCTTACGCGCTTGCCTGTACTTACGGCCTGAGTTAATAATCTATTCAAGATTGGACCTAGACTCTGATGATCTTGGCCAAGACGTACCATTTTTTTTACTTGAGAAAGAATCTGTCCCTCTCCTAAGACCAAACTATCCAAACCCGCAGAAACCCTCATGACATGAGAGACTGCTTTCTCTTGGACATAATTAAATATGTGAGGTGAAAGAATCTCATCCTCAAGGCCCGAGAATTCAAGAAGAAAAGATTTAATAGCTTCTATTCCCAATTGCGGGTCTTTAACTAAGCTATAAATTTCAAGTCTGTTACATGTGCTCAATATGGAAACTTCTAATATTTGATCAATTTTCTTTAAATTATTAAACGATCTTTCAACTAGTTCTTCTGGGATACTTAGCTTTTCACGCACTTCGACAGGGGCCGTGCGATGGCTAAGACCGACGACAGCAATATGCATAAATAGCCCCTTACTTCATTTGCTTAACTATCACTTCAAAGAGATGCTTTGAGCACCATCTTTGATGTGAACTGTATTGGTAAATCTTGCTGTTTGATCAAGCGTACTAATCACAAGACTGCTAGTTCTGGTGCAATCTTTTTCAAATTTAACTCCATCGAAAAGTAATCCATCTGTGATTCCACTACCAGCAAAAGCCACATTTTCTCCTGAGGCAAGTTCGTTAGCCTCATAGATCTTGTCAATATCAGTAATGCCCATTTCATTCAATCTTTTTATATTTCCCTCCTTTGTATAGTCTGCCCACTCTGATGTTTGAGCTATTGCAGGATCATAAACAAGTTGTCCTTGGAAATGACCTCCAAGTGCCCTCATAGCCGCTGCCGAAATAACTCCTTCAGGAGCCGCCCCAATGCCCATTAAACAATGAGTACCTGTCCCCTCAAAGCCACATGCAATTGCCGCTTGGACATCTCCATCTGAAATAGGCTGAATCCTGGCACCAGTAGATCTGATTTCGGAAACTAGATTTTTGTGCCTAGCTCTATCCATAACAACAATAGTTAAATCACTAATTGCGATACCAAGACAGTCACTCAAGATTTTTATATTTTCTGTGGGAGTTTTTCTTATATCAACTTGTCCTTTAGCTGCTGGAGGAGCAGCTAATTTATTCATGTAAAAATCTGGAGCGTTAAATAATCCGCCCCTATCTGACGCCGCTAAAACAGCCATCGATCCACGCTGACTGTTAGCACATAAATTTGTCCCCTCACAAGGATCTACAGCAAAATCAACTCCAGGACCTATTCCTGATCCAACTTCTTCTCCTATATAAAGCATTGGAGCTTCATCTCTTTCTCCTTCTCCAATAACGATTCTTCCTTGCATTTGAATCGTTCCCATTCTCTTTCGCATTGCCTCTACGGCTGCGGCATCAGCCTCATCTTTTTGACCCAAACCAGTCAATTGAGCCGAAGCAATTGCAGCCTGCTCAACTACTTCAAGAATTTCTTGGACGAGAGTACGATCCACTTTTTGCAGCTAGGTAAAGAAATTTACGCCTTAAGGCAGATAATATTGTAAGTAATTGAGGGCATTGAAAAATGCTCAGAAAAAAGTACTCACAAAAAACTTATTATCTGTTGATAAGCAATAATTACTGTATCAGTGCAAGGTCACACTAGAACTTGTGACCATGAATTAATAGAATCTCTGCCATAAGACAAAAAACAATGACCCAATCCATTTCATCAGCAATTTTTTCTGAACACCGTCCTGTTCAAATAATCCCTTCAGTATTGCCAGCAGACTGGGCAAACATGGGCCAGTGCGTAAAGGATCTTGAACTAGCGGGTGTAGACAGAATTCAATTTGATGTGATGGATGGGAACTTTGTTCCGAATCTCACTTTTGGTCCAGAAATGATTTCCGCATGCCGAAAGTATTGCAAAGTTCCATTCGAGACTCAGTTAATGGTGAGTCAATACAACTGTGAAACCATGCTTGAGGGATATGTCGAAGCAAGCAAGGGAGCAAACGGAGAGCCAGGTGTTGTAATTGCTCATGCTGAAGCAAATGTTCACCTTCATCGAATTCTTGGCAAGATTCGCCAACTAGGAGGATCTCCCTCGGTTGCCCTTAATCCTCATACTCCAATGGATATGGTCAAAGATGTGCTTGATATGGTTGACCACGTACTAGTAATGACTGTCAATCCTGGCTTTGGTGGTCAAGCTTATATTCCAACAATGTTGAACAAAATCACTCAATTAAGAAAAATAATTTTAGAAAATAGATACAACGTAGACATAGAAGTTGATGGAGGAATAAAAGCAGATTGGTCATTATCTCAATGCTGCGCTGCAGGAGCAAACTGTTTCATAGCAGGAAGTGGAATGTTTGCTTATCCAACACTTAAAGAAGGTTGTGAGGCCCTAAGAAGAGTTGCAAATGACGCACAGAATGGGATAATTATTGAAAAATAATCAACTTAGTTATTAATTACTATGTATCGAAGAACCAACCATAACTGTGTAAACCAACCCCAAGAAGGTTTACTCCGATATAGCAAACAATAATAACAAAAAAGCCTGCGATAGCAAGAATTGCAGGCTTTTTACCTTGCCATCCTCTTGTTAGCCTAGTATGCAAATAAGCCGCGTAAACCAACCAACATATTAAAGCCCATGTTTCTTTAGGATCCCAACTCCACCAACTACCCCAAGCTTCATTAGCCCAAACAGCGCCACTAATAAGACCAACTGTGAGCAACAAAAATCCTGCAGTTATTGACCTATAACTTAAAGAATCAAGTTGCTCAGCATTTGTAAATTCAATTGGTTGTATTGAACTTAAGTTCTCATTTCTATTCTCAAGATAAAGCTCAGAACTTTCCCTAAACGAACCAGACCCAAAAGAGCTATTACGTATATTGAATTGCTTTTTTCCATCAACTATAAAGACACCAAAAGACAAAATTGAACCTATTAGTAATGCAGCGTAAGAGCACATAATTACACTCACATGCATGACTAGCCAACTAGAACGAAGAGCTGGTACTAAAGGAGCAGAAGATTGCAAATTCTCTGGCAAAACAAAACTCGCAAAACCTATTGAAAGCAATGACATAGGCGTCGCAACTGCAGAAACAATTGGAGACCTCCACGCTCTTTCGACAAAAAGTTGAGCTAACGTACACCCCCAAGTCAAAAAACAAAGTGACTCATAGAGATTACTAATTGGAAAATGTCCAGATTGCCACCATCTAAGCATCAATTGACTAGTTAGCAAAAGATTTGAAGTTGCAACTAAAAATCTGGCTTTCGAGGAATCACTGCTACCAGCAACTGACCAAAATGAAATCGGCAGTGCTACTAACAAGAAAAGAAATGCTGCGAACCCAAGGGAAACAACAGGGTCAAAAGAAAAATTATTTAACGAAAAATCAACCATTAATAAAAGCTACTAGAGATTATTTAGAAAGACCAGATCATTTGCTGGCCTGTTTTAACAAAAAACCTCCCCCTAACATAGACAAAAAGACAGGAGACCAAGCAGCAAAGAAAGGATTTATTATTCCTTTGACTCCAAGAGAGCTAAAACTAAAACTCAAAATGTAATAGATAAGTATCAAAATAATACTTAAGCCAAAACTTTGACTTCTCCCTACGCCTCTTTTTTGCATCACACCAAAGCTACAACCAATTAAAGCAAAAACTAAACAAGCGATTGGCAAAGTAAATTTTTCTTGAATTCTTACTTTCATCCTTCTTGCTTCTTTAATATTGCCACTACTTTGGTATAACTTCATAGCAGTATTCGCTTCTCCAAGGTTCATATCATTTGCATCTTTTGGCAGTCGTGCAATATTCGTAAGTTCAGTACCTAATGGATATAAAAAACTAAAGAATTTAGTTCTTGTATTACTTCCATCAGGACTAAGTGTCAAAACATCTCCTTCAAAAAACTCCCAATTGTTTTTGTCACTATTCCAAATACCTTTTTTCGCCTTAAGCATTTGTGTAAAACCTAATTTTGAAAAATCAATTACTGTTACATCCAACATCTGCCCATCAATAAATTTCCAGGCATAAAATAGATGAGTAACTCCGTTTTTTTTATAGCTTGAATATGGATCTAAAATTTCTCCTTTCTTTGAAAATATAATATCTTCGCCCTGTTCATTTGCAAAAGATCTACCTAGAGAATTAGATAAGATAATCTCAGCATTTTTATTTGTAATAGGAACAATATTATTATTAAAAACGAAGGTCATGTATGACATAAATATTGACAATATCAATCCTGGAAAAATAAGCCTATAAACAGATATACCAATGCTTTTCAATGCCTTGATTTCACTGTTATCATTAAGACTTCCATAGGCTAACAAAGTTGAAAGTAACATTGCCATAGGGAAAGAAATAACAATAAAACTTGGCAGCTTTAGCAATAGAATCTTAATAGCCACAGAAAAAGGAAGACCAATCTCAACTATTTTTCTAATCAGATCAAAAATAACTCCTACTGAAAGAGAAACGACGGTAAAAGCCGCTATTGAAAAAAATAAAGGCGGCAATAATTCAAAAAGTATCCATCTATCTAATAATGGAATTATTTTCCATTTACTTTCTACTAATTTTTGAAATCTAGAGAATAATAATAGGTTATTAAACATAGCTAATTAATCGAATGAATTCCCCAGATAGCTATCTTTAACAATTTGATTTTTTGTTAATTGATCAGACGTTCCATCGGCAAGTATTTCCCCTTGATTAAGAATATAAGAACGTTCGGTTATAGCCAAAGTTGCTCTAACATTATGATCAGTAATTAATATGCCTATATTCTTATTTTTTAATTTCCTAATTAAATTCTGTAGATCATTTATAGCAATAGGATCAACTCCTGCAAAAGGCTCGTCTAAGAGTAAAAATTTTGGACCTAAACGTCCCACAGCCAAAGCTCTAGCGACTTCACATCTGCGTCTTTCTCCACCGGAAAGTTGATGGCCAAAGCGATCAAGGAAAGAGACCAAATTAAATTCCTCAATCAATTCTTCACGTTTTTTCCTAAACAAAGAAATTGATAACTTAGCTTGAGAAAGAGCAATATCCAAATTCTCAATAACTGTAAGATTTCTAAAGACACTTGGTTCTTGAGGTAAATAACCTATCCCTAATTGAACTCTTTTTGTCATCGAAAATTTTTTTATGCTATTCCCCTCCAAGTAGATATTGCCTTTGTTTGGCTTAATCAAGCCCATGATCAAATTAAAAGTACTAGTTTTACCCGCACCATTTGGTCCTAAAAGACCAACCACTTCCCCAGGTTTAACATTTAAATCAACGTTTTTTACAATTGTTTTATTGGATAAGGTTAAATCCAAACTCTCAATAAGTAGAGTCATTTCAATAGAACATAAGTGGGAGAAGCTTATACATGAAAAATATCTGAAAATAGATCACACTTAAACTATAGAAGATTAATCAACAATCCTCTCAACCCAATATATGTAGAACTTCTCTGAATCATGAAAAGAATTCTCAAATTTAGAATCAGCAATAACTCTAATTTTATCAACATAAAGTGATTCACCTGGCTGCAAATTCTTAATAGATGATCGATTACTTAAAAGTAGTAATAATTTATTAACTTTAGGAAATTTATCTAAATAAACCTGGACTTCATCGAGTGTTTTAGTTCTGTCTAACGTAACCCTATTAGCCCATTGAGCATAACTACCAAATCCTTTCAATTCAGGTACGTAGAATTCCCTATTGAGGTACCCAGATACTGTCGCAACCTCAACATCTCTAGTCGCAAATATTGGCGAGTCCTGCCATCCCTTAGTCTGTATATACTGAGCAGTTTCCTTTCCACTTGAATACGGTAACCTAAAATCATTTATGACCATATGAATCCCAACAACCATATGTATGGTCAAACAAATAGTAAGTAATCTAGGGAAATAAAATAAATTACCTTTAGTGAATAAATTTTGATTATCAGAGGACCTAATTTGTTGGTCTCGATTTGATAAGGCTAACCATGATGAGGAAATAATCAATAGAAAATAATATCCATAATGTCTTGATCCATCTCCCAAAAATAAAAAATAGTTAAACAGAAATAAAAATAGAATCCCACTTAGAAAATAAATTAATGCTTGCCTATAAGATCTAATGAATGTGATTGTACTTACTATCAAAATCAAAGTAATTAACGCACATAAAATCAAGTCAAAAAACCTACTTGAATTAGGGATAACAAGCATATATCCTCCAAAAACCTGTCCTATTACTCGAAGAAAGTGACGTATATCTATAAAAGAGGAAAGCAACTTAACTGAATCTCTTACTTGGAGAAGACTAAAGGCTCCAAAACACAATAATGTTGAGGAAATAGCAATGCTAGAAGAAAAATCAAGAATCCACCTTTTATTTCTTTTATAATTTTTTCTTTGATTTGGGTTCAAAAACCAATCCAATACAAGAGTCATTCCAATAGCAAATGACAATGACCAAGACAAAGCTTGTGTATTAGCCAAAAGACCAATACATAAAGAAAATGGTATGTAAGTTTTTTCTTTTAAATGATAAATAGAACAAAAAATAAATATTATTAATTCTGCAATCACATAATGACGGCACACAAAGAAATATTCCCAAAAAGGAAAATATCCAAAAGTAAATAAAGCTTTAGTTATTAGATTAAAAGGACTAAATCTCCAAAAAATTGCAATCGCAGAGCTGCCTAAAAACCAATGCATAAGCTGCATACTTATGGGTGTTCCAGTAATATTTTTCGATAAGTAAATTAGAAATGACCATAGGACTGGATGTCCAGATGGAGCGTTATTTTTCCATAAATCTATTAAGTTATCACTTTGCCAAGCCACCAGCCATCCTTGCATTTCATCTCTCCAAAGAGCATGATTAAATGCACCAAATAAACCTATAATTATAAATAAAGTAGGTAAAAATATCTCATAAAAACGATGATTCGATAACTGTATTTGATTGATTCTTCTAAATTCCATTGTGATTTATCCAGAATGTCGATTTATATAATTTGAATTAATCTAAATTTTACTTTTATTCTGTACTTAAAATTGAAGAAAATCAAAAAAGTATAACAAGAAAAATAATATGAAATCATCTTTCTTTCAACCAAAAACCTGTGTGAGGCTTAACAAAGTTTTCAAAGGAAATTGAGAACGGGAATGGAGGAACAAGCTAGGTCCTTACCAACTTGTAGCAATTCCAATCTCTTTGAAACACATTTAGAAAGTCCTTCAATATCTAATCCTAAATTAGATAATTGAAATTTTTTCAATCTACCTAATGCCTCTCCGTAAAGAATGGTCGCCCCATTTATATTACTATTTTCTAAATGAACTTGTGCAACAGCCACTTGCAATATTCCCTGTAACAACTGCCTTTCAGCACCACCAGTCTCATGCCATATCTCTTCAAAAACATCATGGGATTTGTACCACTGACAAGAATTAAATAATTTCATTCCTATTTCAAAACGAGGATCATTTATAAATAAATCATCTTCATTATCCATAGTGTTCATTCTCTTTACAAATTTTTCTTTGCTTTAATTTTTCTAAGCCTTATAGATTCAGGAGTAACTTCCAACATCTCTCCTGGTCCAATGTATTCAAGAGCTCTTTCTAATGTCATTTCGATTGGGGATTGCAATTGATCTAGCTCCTCTGCACCAGCTGATCGCATGTTGGTAAGTTGTTTAGCCCTACAGATATTTAATTCAAGATCTTGTGGTCGTTTGTTTTCTCCAATAATCATTCCTTTATAAACCTTGGCTCCAGGAGTAATAAAAAATTGTCCACGGTCTTCTGCATTCTTTAGGGAATAGAAGGTAGCTACACCCTCTTCAAATGAAATAAGAACTCCATTTCTCCTTTGCTCAAAATCTCCTACAGATGGCCTGTATTCAAAAAATGAATGACTCATAATCCCTTCTCCTCTTGTTGCACGAATAAATTCACCCCTAAATCCAATCAAGCCTCTTGAGGGAATAACAAACTCAAGTTGAGTTCGATGATCAGTACCAGTTTCCATATTTTGCATTTCACCTTTTCTTACCCCAAGGCTCTCAATACAAGCACCAATAGAAGCTTCAGGGACGTCAAGGACAAGCGTTTCAACAGGTTCACATTTAATTTCATCTATTGTCCTGAAAATTACTTGTGGTTGAGAAACTTGAAATTCATACCCCTCTCTTCTCATTGTCTCTATAAGAATTCCTAGATGTAACTCTCCCCTTCCACTAACAGAAAAACGGTCAGGAGAATCCGTATCTTCAACTCTTAAAGCAACATTCGTTAGAAGTTCTTTATTTAAACGATCCTTCAACTGCCGACTGGTTACGAACTTGCCCTCTTTTCCTGCAAAAGGAGAATCATTAACAACAAAAGTCATCTGCAAGGTTGGCTCATCTACCTTAATTAGGGGTAAAGGTTTCGGTTCATCAGGGCAGGCTACAGTTTCACCAATAGAAACTTCATCAAAGCCAGCCAAGGCAACTATATCTCCAGCATTTGCTTCTTCAATTTCAATTCTTTTTAATCCCTTAAATCCTAATAATTTATTAATCCTTCCTTTTTTTAAACTGCCGTCTTCCTTTATCAAACATGTCCTTTGGCCGTTTTTAATTACACCATTATGTACTCTTCCAATAATAATTGTTCCTAAGAAATCTGAGTAATCTAGGGTCGTGACTTGTAATTGTAAAGGCTTACTCACATCGCCAACTGGAGGAGGAACTTGTCTAATAATTGCCTCAAATAAAGGTTTCATATTATCGTTTTCACTTTTCACTTCAGTCTTGGCAAACCCTCCTAATCCACTCCCAAATAAATAAGGAAAATCACATTGATCATCATCAGCGCCTAACTCCAAAAACAGATCTAAAACTTTGTCTACCGCGGTTTCTGGTTCTACCCTTGCACGATCAATTTTATTCACAAAAACAATAGGTCTTAAGCCTTGCTCTAAAGCTTTCTTCAGAACGAATCGAGTTTGTGGCATTGGTCCCTCGTTAGCATCAACTACTAGAAGACAGCCATCCACCATTCCCAAAACCCTTTCGACTTCTCCTCCAAAATCAGCATGACCTGGTGTATCAACAATGTTTATCCGAGTATCGTTATAAGTAACAGCTGTGTTTTTCGAAAGAATTGTTATCCCTCTTTCACGTTCCAATTCATTGGAATCCAACGCACAAGTTGGGACGTCCTCGTTATCTCGAAAAGTGCCAGATTGATTTAAAAGAGCATCAACCAAAGTTGTCTTACCGTGATCAACGTGAGCAATTATTGCGATATTCCTTATAGCTTGTATATCAAAACTCATAATTTAAGAAAATTAAAATTCTTTTGGTTAATAGAAACATAAAGAATATCTCACGATGACTTCATTTAGCTTTTTTAAATGCCAATCAAAATATCGAATATAAAATTCGAAGTAAAAAAATTAAGTCATGATTATTTGAATTTTATAATTTTATTAGCAGCGTCAAATTCCCTCAAAGCATTAACAGTCCCCTCAAATCTCCAATGCCAAGGCTCATAAGTTACTCCCTGCTTGTTGTTGGGTGGAAAAGAAAGAACGAAATGATATTTAGAGGCAAACCTCTTCATCCATTTAAAAGCTGGCGTTTGTTCAAATTCAACCTCAAAATGAGTATCTGGATAATTTCCATCACCAACATCGATTGCATACCCTGTGCTGTGTTCAGAATAACCAGGAGGAGCTGAGTCCCTTGAGCGCTCAACAGCAGTTTGATTTCTAATAGATTTATTTTCATAAAAAATATCCCTTTGCAAATTTATTGATCTATAACCACTTAATAGTTGAAGAGAAACCCCTCTTTGGGCAGCCATAAATTGCATTTCCTTAAAATTTTCATAGATATCTTTATGAACATAAATACCCGGAGAAAAAAGAATTAAATCTTTTTTAGAAGCCTCTTTATAGGGGAGATGGCCTAACAAGCTTTTATTCTGACTTGTCTCAATGGAATTAATCGAATCATCTAAGGATTTTCTTTGGCTTAAAAATGATTTATTAGCTAAAAACGTAACAGTTATACCAAGGCCAAGAAATAGAAGTCCTACAAGCAAAAAAGACTTGTTAGTAATGGTTTTTATGGATTTAATCCTTCTTGCCAGCGGGATGTCATCTTGATAATTCATACGATCTGCTTATGGTCAAAACAATTGGAATTCGCAAAAATGATGTTTCGATAGTAACGAGTATCTTTAATCTTTATACTTTCTATTAGATAACGATGTAAGTTTTATATATAAAGAACTAAATTTTTCATCCAAAGATGTTAAGAGTTGCTGTTATTGGCGGTGGACCAAGTGGATCATGCGCTGCAGAAATTTTAGCTAAGGCAGGAATTAAAACTTGGATTTTCGAGAGAAAGCTTGATAACGCAAAACCATGTGGAGGAGCGATTCCATTGTGTATGGTTTCTGAATTTGATCTTCCGGAATCAATTATTGATAGGAAAGTCAGGAACATGAAAATGATATCCCCATCAAACAGAGAAGTTGATATTATTTTGGATGATATCTATCCAGGAAGCGATAAAGAATATATAGGTATGTTGAGGCGTGAGGTGATGGATTCATTCATGAGAAATCGCGCCGCTGAACTTGGCGCAACATTAGTAAATGGATTGGTATCAAAAATAGAAACTGGTACTAACAAACAAGGTCCCTATACACTTCATTACACCGAAATCCTTAACGACAAATCTGAAGAGAAAGGTAAGCAACTTGAAGTGGATTTAATTGTTGGAGCCGATGGCGCAACAAGCAGAGTTGCAAAAGCAATGGATGCTGGTGATTACAACTATGCAGTAGCAATTCAAGAAAGGATAAAGCTTCCTAAAGAGGAAATGAAGTATTACGAAGATAGGGCCGAAATGTATGTCGGAACAGACGTATCACCAGATTTCTATGGTTGGGTCTTTCCAAAATATGACCATGTTGCAGCTGGAACAGGAACAATGAAACAAAATGGTGGTTTAATAAAAAGCCTCCAAATTGGCGTCAGAGAAAGAGCCAAGAAGAGACTAGTAAATGGAGAAGTAATCAAAGTAGAAGCTCATCCAATTCCTGAACATCCCAGACCAAGGAGAGTTGTTGGAAGAATGGCTCTAGTCGGAGATGCGGCAGGTTATGTAACCAAAAGTTCAGGAGAAGGAATTTATTTTGCGGCCAAAAGTGGAAGGATGTGTGCCGAGCAGATTGTCGAATCAAGTCAAAATGGAAAAATAATACCTACGGAAAATGATTTAAAAAAATATCTAAAAAAATGGGATAAAAAGTATGGAATTACATATACAGTTTTAGATATTCTCCAAAGAATTTTCTACACCAGTGATGGAGCAAGAGAAGCCTTTGTAGAGATGTGTGGTGACATGGATGTTCAAAGACTTACATTTGATAGTTATCTCTACAAAACTGTAGTTGCAATGAAGCCGCTTCAACAATTAAAACTTACCTTACTGACAATTGGTTCTGTTTTAAGAGGGAAAGCACTAGCACCGAGCACATATAAGCCAGTACCTAGTGCAGTCAGAGATGATAAAGAAGTTAATAAAATGTTAGCAGTAAGTTCAATCAAAGGTGGTATTAAAGCCAGTAAATAATAATACCAATATTAATCTAAGTAATTAACCAAGCTTGCTGAAATCAGCAAGCTTGAAAGATTGATTCCTAAGTATCGTCAATAGATTAAGTCTGTTATTTCGTAGATTAAGATTCTCCGTCATTACCATTACACTTCCTTCTCCATCAAAAAAGTTTGATAAAGTTTCAGTACTTGAGACTAGACCATCAGCTAACAACTTATATTTATCACGATCACAATTTACAGCTAGAGGTTTTAATTTCTCCAACACCTCAAACATTTCTCTTTCACAATCCTTTTCAAATAGAGACTTATCAACAAAATCTAAAGGATCAATGATATCTTTGGAGATAGTACTTTTAGCTGCCAACTTAGAGGCTCGAGTCACTACAGCTTGCAACAAATTAAGTGTATTATTTTTTCTCATTTCCATCAATAGTGAAGTTCGAAAATAGACGTCTGTAGGATCATCCAATAATTTTGATGTTGAAGTAGTATCTCCTGCAACTGCCTGAATAATATCAAAGTCAACATCTTTCTCTTCTAATAAACTAATAATTCTTTGACGAAAGAATTCCTTCAACTCGGACAGAATAGTACTTATGTCAAGAGAGAGAGAAGGGAAAAGATTCTGCCAATAAATAAGTGAATCATTTAGTATATTATTTATATTTAATTGCCAATCTTTATTCCATAAAATCAATAAAATTCCATTAGCAGCCCTTCTCAAGGCATATGGATCAGATGAGCCAGAAGGCCTTTCGCCCTTAGCATAAATGCTGATAAGCAATTCAAAACGTTCCGCTAATGAAACCGCATTACCAAGTTTATTTGAAGGAAGCGAATCAGAAGTTCCTTTAGGTTTATAATGTTCCAAAACACCAAGGCATACATCTCTTAATTCTCCTTCGTGAAGTAAGTATTTAGATCCAATAATTCCTTGCAACTCTGGAAATTCATCAACCATATTACTAACTAAATCATGTTTAGAAAAATGTGCAACTTTTACAGATTTTTGAATATCCTCTTGATCAAATTCAAGTTTTAAAGTTAATAATTTAACAAGCCATTCAATTCGATTTACACGCTCATATAAAGAACCTAACCCTTCAGCAAAAGTTACATTTTTCAACTTATCAATACGTGAAGAGCTACTGATTAATAAATCTGACTTTATAAAAAATGAGGCGTCAGCAAATCTTGCCTTTAACACTTTTTCATTTCCTTTAATAATTTTCTCTTTTGCTGAAGGTAATCCATTACTAATACACAAAAAAACAGGAAGCAAAGTATTTCTAGAGTCAAGTGATAATGGATCAAACTCAACATTCACTTTGTATAAGGGGATGTATCTTTGATGAACCTTCATCACAGTGGACAAAACTTCAGGGGGTAAATCGAGAAAAGATTCATCAAAACACCCAGTCACAAGTAAAGGAGACTCAACTAAATCTGTCAGTTCATTTAAAAGGGGATCAGTCAAATCTGACTTAACTTTTTTATCTATTTCGTGTTTAAGAACTAAATCATTTATACAGGAAAGGCGACGATTCCTATCAACTGTGACTCCAACCTCTTGCAATTGATCAAAATAAGTTTTCGCATTATTTATTTCTAATTTTGCTCCATGCAACCTATGAGGTCTTGAGATATTACCTATTTTTATTTCTGGATCACACCCTGAAATTTTAAAAGGTAGAACTTCTGAATCAAGCAAAGAAACAATCCAACGAATAGGTCTCGAAAAGCGAAAATCACCTTTGCCCCATCTCATAAACCTCCTTCCTTGAATCTTGCTGATCCATCTAGGTAAATAGTCAGACAATAAAGTAGTAACGGGCTTGCCTTTCTCAATTGATTTAGCAAAAACGAATGAACCCTTTGACGTTTGACGAATCTCTAATTCATCAGGAGATAGATCATATCTTTTAGCAAAACCAATAGCTGCTTTTGTAGGTTTTCCATCATGAAAAGCTTGAGAAACAGAAGGACCTTTTCGTTCTGCAATATTGTCTTCAGAAAAAGGAGCAATCCCTTTAATCGTTAATGCAATTCTTCTGGGTGTAGTAGTTACTCTTATTTCACTAAATTTTATTTGAGAAGAATTCAAGTCATTATTTACATTTAGCTCAAGCTGGGAAATAACAGATTCAGCCAAATCAGCTGGTAGTTCCTCAGTGCCGATTTCTAAAAGGTAGGTAGACAAAAAAATTTCCTTGCGTTGCTAATAAGAGTAGGTCTAAATTTGAATTAGTTCTACACTCTGTGTCCTAGAAAAAATTTAATCTTCAATGGATGGATCTTTTAATAACCCAAAGCTTTATTTAAACAAATAAGCACTAAACAACACGAAAAATGATACAGTGTAGGTACCGTTGTAGGTACCATTGCCTAAGATCATAGAAATACCTGGAAGATCGGGTTTTTACCTCAGGGTTGCTGTACCAAGAGGAAAATTAAGGGATGCTTTTGGAACATGTGATGTAGTAAAAAAAATAGGTAACACTAAAGAAGAAGCAGAAGAGAACATAAGCTCAGCAGAAATAGCTATTCAACAAAAATTCGATGAAAAGCTCAGGGAAGAAGAGGCAAAACATATCAACAAGTCTTTGCCCAAGGGAATAAGACTAGAGGCAATTAAAAATAGTAATTCAAAAGAATCTCCAAAAAACATAGAAAAAGACTTAAAAGATGCTGGATTTAGTAATGCAGCTATTGAAGCTTTGATGAACTTTGATGAAAATGAAAGTACCAATATTGAACAGACAGAACAAACTGTTCCATCACCTTGCATAGCTAATAATTCACCTCGGGCAAAATTTGAACAATTTAAAGCCGATAGTAATTATTTAAATGAACCCCTAAACAGTGAGTTATTAAATGACAGCGATCACTTTACAAACGACGCAGTACAACTTTTAAAATTTCACGGTAGTTATCAACAAGACGATCGAGAGCATAGAAAAAGAGGGGGCACAGGTAAAGATTGGCAAATGATGCTGAGGCTAAGAAATCCAGCTGGTTATGTGCCTGGTCCACTCTTTGTTGCATTAGACGAGCTATCTGATCGACTAGGGAATCAAACGCTTAGAGCGACCACTCGCCAATGCTTCCAAATGCATGGAATAAAAAAAGTAAATATTAAAGAAGTAATAGGAACAATAGTCAAATCGATGGGATCTACACTTGCAGCCTGTGGAGACGTCAACAGAAATGTAATGGCTCCTGCAGCCCCCTACGAAAAAGGCTCCTATCCTGCCGCGAGAAAATTAGCTAATGATATTGCCGATGTTTTATCGCCCAAAAAAGCAGAAAAAACATACATTGATTTATGGGTTGATGGCGAGATCAAATATGCTATCAAGCCTTCTTCTGAAGTTAAAAGAAATAGAAAGCTCCAACTAAAGCCTGGTGTTTTTAGTGGGGATGAAAAAGAGCCTTTATATGGTGCAACCTATCTACCAAGAAAATTCAAATGTGCAACGACAGTCCCGGGAGACAACTCAGTGGACATTCTTACTCATGACATAGGTTTAGTGACGTTCACAAACAAAAAAGGAGTTCTAGAAGGATGTAATGTCTATGTAGGAGGAGGCATGGGTAGAACACACAACTTGGACACTACATTTGCGAGGATAGCAGATCCAATTGGCTATGTAGAAGGAGAATATATCTTAGAACTTGTTCAATCTATACTCGCTCTTCAAAGAGATTATGGAGACAGAAAAACAAGAAGACATTCAAGACTAAAATACGTTTTGCACGACATGGGCGTGGATTGGTTTAAGAAACAGTTAACAACTAAATATTTTACGAGACAAATTGAAAACCTTAAGCACGAAGGGGATACAATACTTGAAGATTATTTAGGTTGGCATCAACAATCTGAGAAGCTATGGTTTGTTGGTCTACCTTTGTTGTCAGGTAGACTTACAGGAAGAGTAAAGAAAGAGCTTAGAAATATAGTTGAAAAATATGCATTAGATGTGCGTTTAACTCCCAACCAAGATCTTTTATTGTGCAATATCGGTAATTATCAAAAAGCCAGTGTAAAGAAGGCACTCATTGATATTGGTTTTATACATCCGGAGACTCCTGACCGATTGGCCAGACATGCCATGGCTTGTCCAGCTCTTCCATTATGTGGACTAGCAATGACAGAAGCAGAAAGATTCTTACCTGAGCTCTTGGAGAGAATAAACAATCAATTAAAAATTCTAGACATCAATAAATCAGTCCTAATTAGAGTAACAGGTTGTCCGAATGGATGTGCTCGCCCTTATATGGCCGAATTAGCTCTTGTTGGTAGTGGTTTAAATCAATACCAACTTTGGCTTGGAGGCAGCACTAATTTAAAAAGGTTGGCGACTCCATATCTACAAAAAATGCCTATAGATGACTTAGAAAAGACATTAGAGCCTTTATTCCTTAGCTGGAAAGATACTGGAACCTCATCAAGTCTTGGGGATCATGTGACTAAACTTGGCTCTGAAAGTGTAATGTCTTTACTTACTTCAAGTGCAGCTCCATAGATAGGATTACCTTGATTGCTTAGCCAAGACCATAATTGATCTCCATAGCTAAAATGCCACCATTCGTTTGGGTGTTGAACGAATCCAGCCTGTTCCATAATTGAAAACAAAAGAGATCTTCTTTTATGAAAAACTTGATATTTTGAACAAGGCATCCTTAAATTGGCTTTCTTATAAAAGTCAGGACTAGATTCAGCACCAATAAAATCTATTTTCCCGCCAAGATCTAATGGATTTCCGCTCATATCAGCAAGAGTCAAATCTATTGCAGCACCAGTACTATGAGGAGGAGGTGTAAGAGGATTAGATGAAGGTTTTGCCCAGAAACGTCCAACCTCCTCAATCACATCAATGATGTCTCCATTATTTGAGATATCATCATCAATATGTATCCCCTTAGATCTACAAGTTTTTTGAATAGTGTAATTGAACATGAATTTCTGGACAGAGATAGGTCTCCATGCATCAAACAAAGCCAACTGTAAATGAGGACTACTATCAAAAAGATATTGTTGTGCTCGTATCAATCTTTTTAAAACACTGGGTCGTAAAACCCATGGATCTACTCCAGTTGAATATGGTGCACCTAACGACATATAGGGATGAGGTGTTAGTCGAAAAATGGATTGAGGGATAGAAACTAAAGGCTCATTACATTCATTTATTTTTATATTATTCCAAGGTCGCAAATTCATGATTTGTATTGAATATTAGGGTAAAATTTCATTCGCACAAAAATCTATTCTTAAGTCTACCTTCAAAAGGATTGAGATCAATAGTAATAACCAATCAAAAGGTTAATTTAATTTATTACCAATTTTTAGTCTCTCCCACTGCTCTTTGATTAACAAACGAAGCATTGAGTTATTTGAAAGCAAAGGATCGGAATCTAAAATACTTCGAGCTTCATTCCGGGCGATTTCTAGGACATCAGCATCATCAGCTAATGATGCCAGAGCAAAGTCAGGTAAGCCTGATTGTTTAGTACCTAAGACTTGTCCAGGTCCACGAAAACGCAAATCAATTTCAGAAATTTCAAATCCGTCATTAGAGTTCACAAGAACGTCCAATCTTTGTCTAGATAGTTTATTTTTGTTTTGATGACTCAAGAGACAGTATGACTTGGATGCTCCCCTTCCTACTCGACCCCTTAGTTGATGCAATTGAGCCAAACCAAAACGATCAGAATCTTCTATCAACATTACACTAGCATTTGGAACATCAACACCTACTTCGATGACCGTAGTAGATACCAAAATATCGCTTTTTTTATTTATAAAATTCTGAATAACCTTCTGCTTTTCTATACTTTTCATTTTGCCATGAAGTAATTCAACTTTAAATTCTGAAAATATTTCAGTAGACAATTGATGATGTACGTCAATAGCTGCACTAAGTTCTAGTTTCTCAGATTCTTCAATTAAAGGTAAAACAACATAAATTTGACGTCCTTTATTAATTTCATTCCTGATCAAATCATATGCATAATTTTTATCTTTTGGTGATATAAGCTGAGTATTAATAGGAGTTCGACCAGGTGGAAGCTCATCTAATTGACTAACATCCAGATCGCCATACAAAGTAAGTGACAAGGTTCTAGGAATGGGTGTAGCCGTCATCGTTAGCAAGTGAGGTTGTAAGCCTTTGTTCAATAATTTGTTCCTCTGCTTAACTCCGAAACGATGTTGCTCATCGACAACTACAAGGCCAAGTCGTTCGAAGACAACTGGGTCTTCAAATAAGGCATGAGTTCCAACAAGAATTTTTGTAGAGCCATTTGCTAAATCAGTAAGTATTTGTTTACGACGAGATTTTGGCGTAGAACCAGTTAAAAGATCAACATTTAACTCAAGTTGAGGAATCAATTTACTTAGTGTTTGAAAGTGTTGTGATGCGAGCACCTCAGTTGGCGCCATAAAAGCACCCTGCCATCCTGATTGAACTGCAGTGAGAAGTGCTGCAATAGCGATAACAGTTTTACCACTACCAACATCGCCTTGTAATAGTCGAGACATTGGCTCTGTTTTAACTATGTCTGATTCAATTTCCTTTAAAACCCTTCTTTGAGCATTAGTCAGAGAGAAGGGTAGAATACTCAGGAATTTCCCAACAAGGCTATTAATATTTGGCTCAATACTTAGTTGAGGAGAATTAGATTTCTTATGTAAATCACGTCTTAAAAGAAGACTAAGCTGCAATAGTAAAAACTCATCAAATACAATTCTTCTTTTTGCTTTAGCTAAAGTTTTTGAATCCTCAGGCTTATGAATATGAAAAAATGCTTTTTTCCTAGTAGGTAAATCAAGTCTATTTAATACCTCTTTAGGCAATGGATCTTTAATATTAGTTGTCAAATAAAGTATCGATTGTATTAGATCTCTGAATTTATCAGCGGTAATACCTTCAGTTAAAGAATACACAGGCAATATCTGACCAATAGTTCTAGATTTCAAATAACCATTGGGGCTATCAATAATTTCAATTAAAGGATCATTTAACGATTTGCCATATTTACTTTCCTTAACTAACCCACTTACCGCAACAGTTGCACCAACTTGATACAAACTTTGTTGAGATTTTACATACGCAATACTGCTACTCCGACGACCTGCAAAAAATCTAGTAACTTTCATTCCTCCTGTCTTATCTTTTATGAACAACTCAAGAATGGAAAGATTTGGATTTTTAGGACTTTTAAATGAACTGCATCGTCTAACTTTTGCCACAATCGTTACATTCTGACCTGCTTGAGTTCTATCTATCGTTTTCAATGAAGAGTAATCAACATAATCGCGAGGAAAATAATTAATGAGATCACGAATTAAAATAAGACCTAATGCAGACAATCTCTCAGCTTGTTTAACGCCAACCCCTTTTACAGCAGAAATCGCACTCCCTAAACTTAGTGAGTCTTCCGAAGAACGCCTCTTAAGCAAAATAGAGTCTTGAGATCTTCTTATTTTTAATTTTTTCGACTCTATTTTCTCTTCGGCTTCCTTATATTTACAAAGGTTATGAAGAGCCTGTCTGGTCTGAACTATTAATTTACGTCTATCGTCTGTAGACATAGTTGGATATTTTTTATAATCTAAAGCGAGCTCTTGTAATCTAGAAAAATCAAACTCCCTAACAGCTTTAGAAGGAGCACTTAATAAATATCCACTTACAAAATAAGAAAATTTATTTGTTCTCCCTTGAATATTAGTAAAACCGTGATCCACCTCAACTGTTAAAGCTTGCTGCATAGATCGAATCCAAGTCGTTAGTTCACTTGATTTGCTTTCAGGAGTAGATTCGGAATCAGTGCTGGTTATATTTTTGTTGTATCCTTCCACCATTTTTTATTAATCTCTTCTGCTACGGAGCGACCTTGCCAGTAACGTTGTTGTTTAATCATACCTAAGAGTACATTTTGATAATGTTTCATATTTGTTCTATTTTTTCTAAGTCTTGGATTATCAAATTCCATATCCTCAGGGGTAATTAGCAAACAATCAATTTCTAAACCACCAGTAGCTAATGGATTATTCGTAGGTAATTTAAAAGTAAGAATGTTGGATATAGATTTAGAAGAAATCAATTGGCCTGATAAAGCAGCATCTAAAATATTAATGGGGACAAGTGTATTTACCAAGCCAGATTTTAAAAGCTCAGTATTAATGGAATGAGAAAGGTCACGCAATCTTCTAGCCAACGCTGTCTCTATAGAAATCATCCACTCATATAATCCAATTGGTGATTGCGGTAATAGCCGATTATTTTCCGAATCTTCGCAAGAGTTAGTATCATTATATGAATCTGCTATTTTTGAATCTAAGTCGCTTAAATTAGATTCATCAGTCAATGAAAAAATTGATTGTAAAATTTCAATATCTTTACTTCTCAACTTAAAACTATCAGAATTCTTAACATCATCTTTTAATGAATTATTTTCATTATTTATATTGTTAAAAGGATCATCATTTTCTGATATTTTACTTTGCATATAAGGTTCTTTATCATCAATTGTATATGGAGCTTTTAATTCGCCATTCCATCCTTCAGTAATTGATAATTGCTCCAATGGGGGAGTAGAACTTATATTTATTGAATTAGCACCTTTAAATGATTCTGATCTTTCAGAATCATTTTTCATATTTGATGAATTAGAAATCTCGTCTTTAGCATTATTTAATTTAAGAATATTTTCTTCATCAATTTTCTTAGCCAATTCATTTAAATGTTCAATTGTAATGAGTGAGATATTATCTGATACTAATTTATCAATTTCCAACTGAAATCTTTTTCTTGAACTAACTGTTGACAAGCCAAAATCGTCTCCAATCTTATCAGTAATTAGAGAAAATAATGACGTTTTTATAGTTTGAGGAAGGGAGTTTCTTATCTCCTCGAGATAAAGAGAATTTACCCTATATAAATGAGGAGATATATTATTACATTTTTCTTTAAGAAGACTTATTTGATCTAAAGGATCAAAATTAGAATCAAATAAATGCTTTTTTTTTGACAAGATCAAATTGAAGTCATAGAAGCGACCTCTTCTGCAAAGTCAGGTCCTTTAACCTCAATCCCCTCTCCAAGTATATATCTAGTAAATCTACGAACTCTTATATTTTCTCCAATTTTCCCAGCAACTTGTTTTACCAACTCTTCAACATTTATTGAACTATCTTTTATGAAAGGCTGTTCTAAGAGAGCCATTTCTTTTAATCTCTTTCCTATTCTTCCTTCAACGATTTTAGCTTTTATTTGATCAGGCTTACCAGAGAGGTCATCTCTTCCCATTTCTATTTCTTTCTCTTTGTTGGCAATTGATTCTGGAATTTGATCGACACTTACATATTCAACACTTGGACAAGCGGCTACTTGCATAGATAAGTCTCTTAAAAGGCCTTGGAATAAATCACCTCTAGCAACAAAATCAGTCTCGCAGTTCAATTCCAGAAGAACACCTACACGAGAACCTGTATGAATATAACTACCTACAGCACCCTCAGCGGCAACTCTACTTGATTTCTTTTCAGCGCTGGCAATGCCTTTTTGTCTTAACCACTCAATAGACTTATCCATATCTCCCTTATTTTCGATAAGGGCTTTTTTACAGTCCATCATTCCTGCGGATGTCTTATCTCGCAGTTCTTTAACAAGTTTAGCTGTTATTTCCGCCATTTTATTTTGGGGTAGTGAGAAAAAGGTAAATAAGAATTTATTAAAAAAATATACTAACTACTCATTGGGTCCATGTCTCCCTTCATTGATAGCATCAGCTAATCTCCCCAAAACGAGTTGAACAGATCGAACTGCATCGTCATTACATGGTATTGGAATCTCACAAAGATCTGGATCACAATTAGTATCAAGCATTGACACCAATGGGATATCGAGTTTCCTGGCCTCTAAAACGGCGTTTGTTTCGCGCCTTTGATCAACTAAAATCACAACATCAGGCAGACGTCTCATTCCTTTAAGTCCACCAAGGTATTTTTGCAATCTTTCTAATTCTCTACGTAATACCGCTCCTTCCTTTTTGGGGCGCATTGCAATAGCACCACTCGATTCCATACGTTCAAGATCTTTTAGCCTATCAATTCTTGCTTTCATTGTTGTCCAATTTGTAAGCATACCTCCTAGCCATCTTTGATTCACGTAAGAAGCTCCGCACCTAATAGCCTCTTGAGCAACTACTTCGGAAGCTTGTTTTTTAGTACCTACAAAAAGGAATCTTTTTCCACTTCTTGCAGCTCCTCTTGTCCACTTATAGGCGCTGTTCATACAAACAGCAGTTTTAACTAGATCAATGATGTGCACCCCATTACGAGCTGAAAAGATGTAACGGGACATCTTGGGATTCCATCTTCTTGTCTGATGCCCGAAGTGAGCACCAGCTTCCATCATCTCTGAGAGAGAAACTACAGCCATGTTTTTTTTGTGGGTTCCGGGTTCGCCTCCACCCAACAGGGATAACTTAAATAATGATTAAAAAATCAATATTTATTTATCACCCGAAACAGTCAGGTGTGCGTTTTTAGATTGCAGTACTAATCTAACAAACCATGGCTCATCGGAGTCCAATTAATGATGCTTCTCTAAAAATTTGTCTCACTCCAATCAAATTAAGAGGAAGTCTTAACAATTCCATAGCCAAACTAGATTGACCATTCTTAATTAGAAAAGCCAAAAGAGGTCTTAGTGTCTTCGTATTAATAAATCCACCAAGAGTTAAAAATTCCCAAAGACATCGATGAAAAAAAGTGTATTGAATAATAAATTTCACTCTCAAACTTGGATGTTTACGATAAAAAACTAATCCCATCTTTGCTCTCTCTTTTTCAATTTGAATCAACTGAGGAATTTGATCAAGAGCTAAAGCAGGATGCCAATGATATCCAATAGCTCTTGGACATTTGATAAGTTTAACTCCCATATTTCTTAGTCTTTCACCTAATTCCAAATCTTCCCAACCATATAGTCGAAAAGAAGGGTCAAAAAGGCCTGAGATTTCTAAAACGTTTTTATCAATAGCAACATTTCCAGTAGCGAAGTAAGCCCAAGACAAGTCTTGAAGTTTAAAAGGTTCAGAATTTGGATTATTAAAATTAGAAGTATTTATGACAGATCCATATGTAAAACATTTTCTATTACCAAGTTTTTTCCAGGCTACGAACAAGGAATCTAGATGGTTCCTTAGGAAATATCTATCAACAACTAGATCACTATCTATAAAAACAATTAATTCACCTTTTGACTTTTCCACTCCAAGATTTCTTCCTAGAGCAGGCCCTCCATGAGATTGTTCAAAAAGTCTTAAATGAGGATAAGTCTCAATATTAGTTCTTAGCCAATCAACTGTCCCATCTGTTGATCCGTCATCGACTATTACAATTTCAAAATCATGAATTTCAACATTCAAACTTTGATTTTCTAATGCATCTAGACACTTTTTTAGTATTGGAAGTCTATTATAAGTTGGTATAACAACGCTAATTAACATCCTAAATAAAAAAATAAAATCAAAATTTTTTCTTCAACCACTTTAAATTAAAGGATTTAAAAAAATATTTTTCGAATTGCATTTCGATTTATTAATCAGCAGCTCCACCATTATTTGCAGTTCCGGTAACGCCATTACCTGCGCCTTCTCCTCTACCATCATTGCGAAGCTTACGTTTCTTAAATTTTCTAGCATAAGCTCTATTTCTCTCTTGCTTCTCTTTCTTAAGATTTCGTCTTTTAGACATACTAAGATCCTTTGAATTTTATATCTAACTAATTTACTAAACAGAGGGCAATATTTGGCCATCTTCCATTTGCAAGAGACGATCTGCCACATCCAATATTCTTGGATCATGCGTAACCATCAACACTGAACAGGATTGTTCTAAAGCTAGTTTTTTTAACAAATCAACAATTTCTCTACCAGTTGAACTATCTAATGCAGATGTTGGTTCATCCGCTAATAGTAATTTTGGTCTAGCGGCAAGGGCTCTGGCAATAGCAACTCGTTGTTTTTGCCCACCTGATAAATCATGCGGCAGCTTAGATAAGTGGTCTTCTAATCCAACAGCTCTAAGCCATTCTCTAGACTGGGCCCTTCGAGCTTTGTATGAAAATCCATTTAAAAGGTCAGCACCCATTTGGACATTTTGTTCAGCGGTGAGACATCTCAAAAGATTATGACCCTGAAAAATCATTCCAATATTTTTTCTAAGGTTCTGTCTAGTTTTTCTACTTGCTCCAAATAGTTGTTTACCAAATACTTTAAGTTCACCATCTTGAACTTTACGAAGAGCTCCAATCAAAGTCAAAAGAGTAGTTTTTCCACATCCGGAAGGTCCCGTCAGCAATACAACCTCACCAGGAGAAATTTCCATTGAGACAGATTGGAGAACATGCCTTCTCATTTCTCCATGACCATACCAATGATTCAAAGAAGAAATATTTAAAGTATTATTATTTATATTTGTCATAAATTATTTAAATTTAAAACCGTCGATTTTTTCATCAAAATATCTCAGCAGGATCAGCATCTGCCAATTTTTTCATAGCTGCTAATGCTGATCCCATACACATAAAAAGTATCAAGCAAAATATAATTGATGCTCTACTAAAACTCATTTCAACAGGCAATTTAGTTGATGATCTAACCAAAGCATACAAAGCTTGTCCTGAAAGATAAGCAGGTATATAACCCATTATTGATAAAATGAATCCTTCTCTAGCTACAACTCCTAATAGGCTTCTTAAGTTGTAACCCATAGCCATTAGGGTTGCATATTCAGGTAAATGATCACTGACATCACTGTAAAGAATTTGATAAACAATTACACAACCAACAATAAATCCCATTGCAGCTCCCAATGTAAAAATAAATCCAATCGATGTACTACTTTTCCAATAATTTTTCTCAAAATCTATAAATGATTTCAAAGACATAACCTTAACGTCACTAGGCAAACTTATATTTAAAGAGCGAACAACTTTTTCAATATCAGATCCCTTCGCTAATCTTACCAAACCAATTTCAATACTTCCTTTGGGATTCCCCGGAGATAATCCTAAGTATGTCTCAGTGCTAGTTATTAAATTCCCATCTGCACCAAAGGAAGGACCTAAACTAACTATGCCAGAAACTCTAACTCTTCTCCCTGCGACTTCAGTTTCAACTACACGTCCTGATTTAAACCATGACGATATAGGTCCAAATTCATCTCTGGAAAGATCATCAAATAAAACCCTTCCTTTATTTTTTAAAGTTTTAGCCTTTCTCTCAAAATCAGAATCAATCAACAACGGCTTACTTGGCTCAAAGCCTAAAGCAAGAATTGATCTTGTTGATAAATTTTCAGGGTTTCGCCAAAGCAGAAAATTCCAATTAACCGCTGTTGTTCCAGTCACATCCTGATGTGCCATTGCTTGAACTAATCTTCTTCGAGGAAACCCACTCATACTTATTGAACTTTTTGAGCGAGGACTAATTAATACCAAATCTGCGTCAAATAACTTATGAACAGTAACACTTGCGTCAAATAAACCATCTCTGAAACCTAATTGCATGAACATCAAGATTCCAGCAAATGCTATTCCTGCAATAGCTACCAATATTCTTAAAGGTTGTCTTGTCAGCAAAAGCCAAGCAAGAGGTATTTTTCTTTTTTTTAAAAAATTTATAAATTCCACTACGGCTGAAAACGAGCAATAACTTTCATTCCAGTTAGTTGAGAAACCTTTTTAGCTGATGAATTATCAAGCCTTACTCTAACCTCAACAACCCTTGAGTCAGCATCGCCAGTTGGATCGGTTGAAAGCACTCTCCTTTGCCTGACTTGTGGGCTAATCAAAGTCACTTGACCACTTAAAGACCCATTAAATCCTCCATTCTCACTAATCAAATCAACAGCTTGACCCATTTGAACTCTATCTATATCGGATTCATATACTTCAATAAGCGCTTCCATCAATTTGTTAGCGCCAACATTAATTACACCAGACGAATTTGGTCTCTCTCCCTCACGAACTAAAATTTGCAAAACAATCCCATCAATTGGACTTTTTAATTGTGTTTGTTCTAAATCAACGTTAATTGCATCGATAGCAGATTTAAGCTTTAAAATCCTAGTCTCAGAAATAAACAAATCATCTTTCATCTTGTCTAAAACAATTTCCGCCACTGCTCCTTTCTCAACAAGAGTTTGATATCTATTAATTTCTCTTTTTTTTATACTGATTTCACTTATTAATATATTTAAATTAGCTTGCGCAGATTTTAAATTAGCTTCAAGCTTAGGACGATTATCAAAAACAGCTAATATTTGATCCTTGAGAATAGAGTCACCTTCTCGAATTAATAATTTAGATAATCTTGGAGTACCACCCTTTCCACTATTTGGAGCTGCTAATTTTCTTACTTCGCCAACTGGATTCAACTGGCCCAAAGCCGCTACTCCCTCTACCCTATCAACTACTTCAATCTCCTTGAGAATTTGATTTACTTCTAAATCTTTATTATCACATCCACTAATTAAGAGCACGCAAAAAGGTGTTGTGCATAGAAGAAATAAAAATCTCAAAGATAAATATTTAAACATCACTAACATTCAAAAAGTATTTTATTTATGTATTCGTCAGCCCAAGACGAGCCAAAGAATTTAGTTAGAATTCCTCTGGTTTTATCATTACGTTTTTGATTTAGGCAGTATCGTTTTTGATATTTAAGTCTTTTTATACTATCCAACGAATTAATTTGGTCTACTCTTACCTTAACCAATAAGGACAATATTAGTGACAAATATTGATCAGTGAGTTTTAGAAATAATTTTTCTTCGAGGAGATCAACTGGACGAATAAAGCATACATACGGAGAAAAGATGAATCCCCATTCTGGTAGCCTCCCAGGTTCAGCAAATTTAGGGACTTTTAATGATCTCATTTGAGAAATCAGAGAAACAGGCAAATGTTTACCTACAGGTGACAAATCAACAATTCCGGCGGAAATATTATTTGAATTAACTACCAAATCTGCACCAAATATGGGAAGTTCATAGCAAGGGTCCGGGAAAAAGACACAATGGAGTATTTGCAATGATTTTCCAAGCTTTGCAACTTCTAAATGAATTTTCCTAAATCCTTTTGCTCGATAAAATTCGTTAATAATAAATAATTCCTCTTTATTTAGGTTGCGGTAAATCTTGCTATAATTTGGATCAATGTATAGTGGTTGTAAATCAGTCAACGAATTGATTCTATTCTTGATAAGTTTGAAAGCCTCAAGCAAAAGAGGATTCAATTCACTTTGAATGCAAAAAACTGACTCCAAAACTTAGAACTCAAGCTAAAAGGGTTTGGGTTAGATTCATAGCAACTGTTTACTTATAAATATACTTACACAATATTATATGATTATTAAGGCTAAAAGAACTAAATAAGAGATTTTTTAAGAAAGGCAAGTAAATACTCACAGAGGGGTCAAATGTTGAATCTAGAAAAAGAATAAAATACATAGAAGAAAACAAGTAAAAAAGGATAATTAAATATGAAATAAATAATAGATATTAAAATCAAATGAATATGAAATCAATCTTTTACAATTAAAGAAATTTAAAATATAATGATTATAAAGTTCAAAATCTTATTACCATATATTAATATAGCATAAATATTTAGCGTGCTTTAAGATATTTAGAATGAAAGTAAAACATTGGTCATTACCTAATGGTGCTACATGTGTTGTAGCTGATATTGAAGAATCAAAGTTGACTTGTATTGACTTTTGGTGCAAAGGAGGAAGTCTTAGTGAAATGAAAGATGAAGAAGGGATTGCACATTTCTTAGAGCATATGATATTTAAAGGGAGTAAAAACCTTAAAGAAGGTGAATTCGATTTAAAAATTGAATCTCTTGGTGGAAGTAGTAATGCAGCAACTGGGTTAGACGATGTTCACTATCACGTTCTAGTACCCCCAGAAAAAATAGAAGAAGGACTAAATTTGATATTAGAATTATTATTGTTTCCTAAAATTGAAGAAGATGCCTTTGAAATGGAGAAAGAAGTAGTTTTAGAGGAAATCGCACAGAATATTGATCAGCCAGATGAAATTATTTATATGAAATTATTAAAGGAATGTTTAACACCACATAGATATTCGAAGCCAATACTGGGTGATAAAAATACTGTTAAAAATATGAATGCAAAACAACTAAAACTATTCCACAAAAGTCATTATGTAGGTAAAAATTGTACACTATCTATAGCAGGAGATTTGCCTAAAGAAATTCATTCAATAATCAACAATAGTAAACTTAAGGAATTAAAAACAATCTCAAAGGAGAGCGCTATAAGTAACTCAACATTTAATAAAGGTTATAAAAAAGAGACTATTCCAAGGCTTGAGGGAGGGAGAATATTGAAAGCCTGGAAACTTCCACCAGCAAAAGAGCAGCTTTTAATTTTAGGAGCAGAAATAGTTGCCACAATGTTATGCGAAGGCAAAAGCAGTCTCATTGTTAAGGACTTAAGAGAAGAAAAACGTATTATTGAATCAATAGATATAGATTTACAAATCCTTGAAGAGGGTGGATTAATTCTTCTAGATGTCAGTTGTCCAGAAGAGAACCTTAAAATTGTCGAAAGTGAAGTCAATAACATTCTCAAAGAGTTAACTAGAGATTTAGTTACTAAAAAAGATTTGGAACGTGCAAAAAAATTAGTCTTAAACAATATTTATTTTGGATTAGAGTTGAGTTCTCAGATTGCCTCAACATTAGGGAATCAAGCTCTATGGGGGCGACACAACTCAATACAAAAAACAATAGATGATATTTCATATTGGACAACGGTTCGATTAAATGAATTAATATTTCCATTATTCAATCCAGAAAATTCTTTTACATTAATTGCTGAACCTGAGAAATAAATATGAACATAATTCTAGACAAACTTAATAGCAAAAATATAATGTCTGCCAAACTATGGATAGAAGACGGGAGTAGGAATGATCCAAAAGATAAAAAAGGAATTCATCAACTATTAAGCTCAACAATGCTTAGAGGTTGTGGACCATACAATAATAAGCAGATCGCTGAAATTGTAGAAAGTTGTGGTGCAAGTTTAAACTGTGATACATACGAAGATGGTATTTTAATAAGTCTTAAATGTGTCGAAAATGATGCGTATACACTTTTCCCTTTAATTGGATGGATGATTACAAAACCTTTACTTCAAGTAGATCAGTTTGACTTAGAAAAAGATCTAACAATAAAAGCCATTAAAAGACAAAAAGAGAGTACATATCAACTAGCTTTTGATGCCTGGAGAAAGATGATATATGGAGATGGACCTTATGGACATGACCCACTAGGATCGATTAATGATATAAAGAAAATTAATAAAGAACATATATTGCCAATCGCAAGCTCATTAATTCATAGAAAAAAGAACTTGGTAATTTCAGGAAAGTTTCCAATTAACTTAGATAAATATATAGAAAATTCAATTGAATTTATGGGGATTAGTAAAAATATTAACAAGCAAAAGAAAACAATTAACAATGTAAACAAAACCGAACGTCTACTTAAACAAAAAAGAAGTATTTGCACACATTCATTAAATACTAAACAAGTCATTCTGCTACTTGGTAAGGCAACAATTAGATATGATAATAAATCTGATATTTTGCTTAGATTATTATCATGTTACTTAGGTTATGGAATGTCAAGTTTATTATTTAAGGTCCTCAGAGAAAAGTATGGAGTAGTTTATGAAGCAGGGGTTTATCATCCTATTAGAGAGAGTCAAACACCATTTATTATGCACGCTTCTACAAGTGAAGAGAAAGGAAACATTACTCTTCAATTACTAAAAGAGTGTTGGGAAAAAATTATCAATTGTGAAATCTCTCCTGAAGAATTATATCTTGTAAAAATGAAATATCGAGGTCAAATGGCTCATTCTTTGCAGAGTATTAGTCAAAGAGCTGAGCACAAAGCCCATCTTTTAGGAATTGGGCTAACAAAGGATCACGATAAAGAAATTCTGAAAAGACTCGAAAGTATAACTAGTAAAGAAATCAAGGATGCAGCAAATAGATATTTAAAGAACCCATTTCTAAGCGTATGTAGTAACAAAGAAGTTATTCGAAAAATCGTTAAAGACTGGAAAGTTTAATCAAGTCACATTTTTCTTATCAGTCATCCATAGCCACAATCTTAAGTCTTTCAGAAGGAATCAAGAAATTACCCCTTCTAAATTTTACTTCTAATAAGTCATTTGCTCTTATTCCAACAATCACCCCAACTTCATCAAGAGATACTAGATCTGGGGGTCTGAGCATTGATATAGCATCGGATGTCTTCAAATATGGCAAAGGAACTTGTAAGGATACTTTTTCTCCAACTGAAAATTTCATTATGAATAAATAGTTCTAGATAATAATATTGACATATCAATCAATTTGTAAATAATAAGTGAGATCAGCTAATTAAATTAATTGCACAAATTTACAAGTTGGACTCAAGCAATAACAGGCGTAATGCTAATCATAATATGCTCAATGATACCATCATCAATAATTTCCCCTCAAGAAGACCTATCTCTCTCAATTACCCCACTACATAGCAATTGGCAAATCCAAGGAGTCCTTTTGACTTCACTCGTTTGCGGACCCCAAATAGGAACAATTTCTGCAATTTCCTATCTGATTATAGGTTTATTCTATTTGCCTGTTTTTCATGGAGGGGGTAGTGTTGGTTATATCTTAACTCATGAATTTGGGTACTTATTAGGATTTATTCCAGCGGCATGGATATGTGGTTTCTTAGCTAAAAAAGAGACCAAAGCTAATTTAATTAATTATTCACTCTATACTGCCACGTCATTATGTGCTGTGCATATCATAGGAATTATTTATCTAATTATTGGGAAAGTATTTGGGAAGTGGTTAGAGAATTTATCTGATCTTATTTTAATAAATACTTTTATACCTTTGCCAACTCAACTATTACTATGCATATCAATAAGTCTATTATCTATATTCTTAAGAAGAGTCTTAATAATAAAATGACTTCATTTAACAGGAAAAGTATTAAGATCATCTCTTATTCTTTTTATATTGTTTTATTAGATCAAGTTACTAAGTTTTTAGTATTAAATACATTAGGGTTTCAAAGATCTCAAAACATTATTCCTAATCTTTTAAATCTCACCCTAGTAAGAAACAGCGGTGCTGCATTTAGTCTTCTAAGCAATTCCACAAGCCTTCTTACTATTATAAGCATTCTGGCCTCATTATTATTAATCACCGTTATATTAAGATTTCCACCAAGATCTAAATGGAATTTGATAGGACTTGCCTATCTTTTAGGTGGTACTTTAGGTAACGGAATTGATAGATTGTTCAAAGGTTATGTTCTAGATTTTCTAGATCTAGTTCCAATTAATTTTCCTATTTTTAATGTAGCAGATATATCAATAAACATTGCTTTAATTTGTTTTACAATCGATATAATTAAAACTAAAGATAAGTCGCAATTAAAGTATTAATCGAATGGTAATTATCAAATGAAAATCCTTAACTCAAGAAAAATAATATTATATATATTGATAATATTAATTAGCTTGATAATTATAGGTTTGGTTGGAGCAATAATTAGATTAATAAATATACCTGCCATATTAATTACAGTATTAATAATAGTTGGTTTAAGTTATTCGAAAAAAATAGATTGGTTGCAAAACAGTCTAAGATCAATATTTAAAATAAAGAAAGAGAAGGAATCATTAGATTTAAAGTTAATTAGCAAAAAAGAAGCCGCAGATAAATCATTAAAAAGTATTGATTATTTAATCACATTAATCAATGATAAAGTCAAGGCCAAGGCCTTAAAGGATGAAAAGGATAGAGTTTCATTAGAGTTAGATAGAGGAGATATTATTTTAGTAGTTTTTGGAATTGGCTCAAGCGGTAAAACATCATTAATAAGAGCTCTATTAAAAAAAATAGTAGGTAAAGTTAGTCCTGAAATGGGTTCAACGACAGAGAAAGAAACCTTCCGGCTAAAGCTTAAAGGACTTACAAGGGGGATAAAAATAATTGATACCCCCGGTATACTAGAAGCTGGCATAGGGGGTAGAGAAAGGGAAAAGAGTGCCTTAATAGAGGCAAGTAAATCTGATTTAATGTTAGTAGTAATTGAAGGTGATTTACGTTCTGAAGAAACAAGAATAATTAGGAGTTTGTCAAAATCAGGGAAAAGACTTTTACTCGTTTTAAATAAAATAGATTTAAGAGGAGAAAGTGAAGAAAAAAGATTAATTGAAATACTAAATTCTAGATGTAATGATTTTATTAATCCTAATGACATTATTTGTACATCAGCCTCACCTCAGACAATTGCTGTCGCTGGTAAAAAGCCCTATCAGCCAGCCCCTGAAATCAACAGTTTAATTAGAAGATTAGCAAATATCCTACATGAAGAAGGTGAAGAATTAATTGCAGATAATATATTACTTCAGTGCAGCAATATTGGAAAAGAAGGAAAAAAGTTATTAATCAAACAAAGAACTCAATCAGCCAAAAAATGTATAGATAATTATGGGTGGCTCAGCAGTGGTGTATTAATACTTACTCCTCTTCCTGTCTTAGATATGATTGCTGCAGCGGCTGTAAATGCACAAATGGTAATAGAAATAGCTAAAATACATGGTGTAGAACTTACAAATGAAAGGGCAAAGAATTTAGCACTTTCGGTAGGAAAAATACTTGCAACTATGGGTTTAGTTAAAGGTGGAGTTTCTTTAATAAGTTCAACATTAAGTTTATCACTACCAACATTAGTTATTAGTAAAGTAATTCAAGGTATTAGTGTATCTTGGCTTACCAGGATTGCAGGAGCAAGTTTCATTACTTATTTCCAACAAGATCAAGACTGGGGAGATGGAGGAATACAAGAAGTTGTTGAATATCATTACAACTTAAACAAAAGGGACGAATATTTTAAAAGTTTTATTCGTAGGGCTTATGAAAGAGTTATTGATCCGCTAGTTGAAAAGAATTTGAAAAAGCTACCACCGAGATCAAGGCCTCCGAAGGAGGGGGACTCATCGGACCTCTAAAATCTAAAGCAAAAACTAATGCTAAATAAATTAGGCCAACAAAAATTGATATTAAAGCTGTTATTAAAGCCAATATATTTTTTTTATTAAAAAAATCCTTATTCATATTAAAATCAACTAATTGACTGATTAATCAGATTAGCTAACATTTGTAAATCTTCAAATTTAGTATTTGGGTTTCCCATAACAGCTTTTAAATAATATCTATCTCCATACATTGGTCTAGAAAGCATAAACTTATTAGCTAACAAAGAGTTTCTTGTTTTTATAGACCAATCGGATGCTTGAGAAGAACTATAATTAATAGGTGTAAAAGCTAAAAGATGAAGAGGACCTGATATTATTTTAAATTTTGATTGATCAATTATTGATTCTAAATAACATCTTCTTTTAATTGAGCTCAAAAGTATTTTTTCAATACCCTCTTCACCTAATTGTCTTAATCCAATCCACAATTTCAATGACTCGGCGGATCTAGTACCTTGAATTCCAAGTTCTCCTCCATGAAAATCATCCCCTGTAATTGGCTCGGCATAAGGGAGTCCGGTTGAAAATGTAGAAGAAAGATGCTTTTTATTGGCTACGAGTAATAAAGAAGAAGTTTTTGGGATTCCCAATAATTTCTGTGGATTTATAGTTAAAGAATCAGCGAAACCTAATCCTTGAACAATTTCTGAAGTCATTTCTGATAAACCATAAATGCCACCAATTGCACCATCAACATGAAGCCAAACATTCTCTTTTTTACAAAATTTAGCGATCTCAGAAAGTGGATCAATAGCGCCTCTTACAGTAGTTCCAGCTGTCGCAACGACAGCAAAGCATTTCTTCCCCTGAGATTTAATTTTATTTAAACTTGTTCGTAAACTAGAAATTTTTAATGCACCATTTTCATCTGTAGAAACTTTTTGTAGAGATTGCTGGTTAAGCCCCATAATTCTAAAAGCTTTTGAGAATGAAACATGACAATCATGACTTGCAAAAAAAACAGCCTTAGGATCAGTTTCTAGACCAGAAATATTTCTTGCCATTACCAAAGCCATTAAATTACTCAAACTCCCACCGCTAGCGGCTACGCCTCCAGACAAATCACCAAGACCTAGTTTCTGACAAAACCATTTACATAGGTTTCTTTCCAAGGAAGACAAGCTAGGGGATAACTCATCGGCTAAAAGATTATTATTTAAACCTGCACAAATTAGTTCTCCTACTATTGAAGCTGATAGAGGAGGTGGATCCAAATGTGCAAGAGATCCTGGATGCGATGGTCGATAGGAACCATCCATTAGTGATTGGAGTTCGCTCAGTAAAACTTCATTAGAAACACCTTCTTTTGCGGGATAGACCACTGGCAATTCAAATGAATCGGGCATTGGACCTTCGCTGGCTGATTCAGCAAACCAATCACAAAGATTACTTGAGGCCTGAGCAAGTAAAGAACGCAGTTCTTTATCTAAGTTTTGAGGGGATGCGAAAGGATTCAAAGAAAATAAAACTCTATTTGTAGTATTGGATGATCCAGTTCAAACCAAAAAATGATTAATCTCTAGATAAACATTTTATTTGATAGTTCACCAAACATCTAAAAAATTGTCAAAAACAATCGATCTCAATCAAAAAGAAAAAATAGAGTGGATGACAAGATTGCTAACGAAAGCAAGACTTGTAGGAGAAAGAGGTGAGGTTCCTATTGCTGCAGTTATTCTCGACAAAAAAGGTAGGTGTATTGGCTATGGGGGGAACAGGAGAGAATCAATGAAAGATCCTTTAGGTCATGCTGAGTTAGTAGCTCTTCGCCAAGCTTCTTGGATTAAAAATGATTGGAGATTTAATGACTGTACTTTGATAGTAAATTTAGAGCCATGTCCCATGTGCGCAGGCGCATTAATACAAGCAAGGATGGGGAAGATTATCTATGGTTCTGAAGATCCAAAGAGAGGCGCGCTAGGTGGAACTATTAATCTAGCGGAACATAAAAGTGCTCATCACAACATGTTGATTGAAAGAGGAATAATGGAAGAAGAATCTAGGAAGATTATCGTGGATTGGTTTAAAGATAAAAGATTAATAGCTAGAGAAAATTTTGTTATCTAAACTTAGGTAATTCAGTTTCAAAAATATTTATTATCTTATCTACATTTGCAGAGGTGGAATTATATCCCATCAAACCAATTCTCCATACTTTTCCAGCCAGATCACCTAAGCCACCACCTATCTCCACTCCAAAATTATTTAGCAAATGCTTAGTAAATGCCTTACCATCTACTCCCTCAGGTATTTTGACTGTTGTTAGGGTAGGCAAGCGTAATTCTTCTTTAACGTGTAATTCTAAACCAATATTTTCCAACGAATTCCAAAGCGATTTTGCATTTGTACTATGTCTATCCCATGAGACTTCTAATCCTTCTTCCGCTAACAATCTAAGCGCTTCTCGAATGCCAAAATTCATATTTACGGGAGCCGTATGATGATATACACGATCACTACCCCAATACTTATTAAGCAAAGAGACATCTAAATACCAATTAGGAACTTTGTCTTTTCTATTAGACATTTTATTTTCGGCTCTCTCATTCATTGAAAAAGGACCTAATCCTGGAGGGCAACTTAATCCTTTCTGACTACAACTGTAAGCCAGATCAATTTTCCATTCATCTAAATAAAGAGGAACACCTCCCAAAGAAGTTACTGTGTCTACAAGAAGTAAACAATTATATTTTCTGCATAAATCACCAATTCCATCCATGGGTTGACATACACCTGTTGAGGTTTCCGCATGAACAATTGCGAAAACAGCTGGGGTATGTTTCCTCAGTGCATCTTCTATTTCCTCAAGTGAAAATGCATTACCCCAATCTTTATGAATTGTTTCTACATTCGCTTTATATCTACCTGCCATGTCAGCAAGTCGATGTCCAAAATATCCTTTGATAGCTACTAATACCGTATCTTCTGACTCAACGACATTTGCTAATGTTGCCTCCATTGCGGCACTTCCTGTACCACTCATTGGAAGTGTTAATCGATTGCTAGTTTGCCAAGCATATCTAAGCAATTCTTGAACCTCACTCATCAATTCCACATAAAAAGGATCTAAATGACCAATGGGAGGCTGAGAGAGCGCTTTCAAAACAGCAGGATCTGCGTTTGATGGGCCTGGCCCAAGCAATAGCCTTTCAGGAGAAACAGTTGGACCAAAATCTTTACGATGTTGATTATCAACAGAAGGAAGAATTTGAGTGGCCAAGAAAACAGATCGATTAATATCTCTTCTGAGCCTAAAAGGCAATGGGCAAAGTCGGGGTGTTTTTATTAGGGATTGCAATAGGAATTTGCTAGATCTGCTAAAAAAGACAAAAATAATAAAAGATTTCTGTTAAAAGTCTAAAAAAAGTGCTTCTTAATACAAAAGGAGATGCGATCGCTTATTACGTTCATAATTAAGTATCTCTGTTGTAAATCAAATTCATCATGAGCAAGACCTCTCAAGATGTTCTTCGTCAAATCAAGGATGAGGGCATTGAGCTAATAGATTTAAAATTCACTGACTTACATGGGAAGTGGCAACATTTAACCGTAGCATCAGATCTCATTGAAGAAAGCTCTTTCTCCGAAGGACTTGCTTTTGACGGTTCTTCTATCCGCGGATGGAAAGCTATAAACGAATCTGATATGGCAATGGTTCCAGATCCATCAACAAGCTGGATAGACCCTTTTTATCACCACAAGACTCTTAGCTTGATTTGTTCTATTCAGGAGCCAAGGAGTGGGGAACCATATGCCAGATGTCCTAGAGCTTTGGCACAAAAAGCATTGGATTATCTAGGAAGCACTAGTGTTGCAGATTCTGCTTTCTTCGGTCCTGAACCAGAATTTTTTATTTTTGATGATGTTCGATATAACTCAGGGGAAGGCGGAAGTTTTTATAGCGTTGATACCATAGAAGCCCCATGGAATACTGGGAGAGTAGAAGAAGGGGGAAACCTTGGATATAAAATTCAACTAAAAGAAGGGTATTTCCCAGTCTCACCAAATGACACAGCGCAAGACATGAGATCTGAGATGCTTCTGCTGATGGGTGAATTGGGTATACCCATTGAGAAACATCACCATGAAGTAGCGGGAGCTGGCCAACATGAATTAGGAATGAAATTTGCTCCCCTAATCAACGCAGCTGACAATGTAATGATCTACAAATACATTGTCAGAAATGTAGCAAAAAAATATGGGAAGACTGCCACCTTTATGCCTAAGCCAGTCTTCAATGACAATGGAACAGGGATGCATGTACATCAAAGCTTATGGAAAGGCGGTCAACCTTTATTCTATGGAGAGGGTACATATGCCAATTTATCTCAAACAGCTAAATGGTACATAGGTGGAATACTAAAACATGCACCATCATTCCTTGCGTTTACAAATCCAACTACCAACAGTTACAAAAGATTGGTACCAGGATTCGAGGCTCCAGTTAATTTAGTTTATTCACAGGGTAATAGATCAGCTGCTGTAAGAATCCCCTTAACTGGACCAAGTCCAAAAGCAAAGAGGCTAGAATTTAGATCAGGAGATGCATTGGCCAACCCTTACATTGCTTTTTCAGCAATGATGATGGCAGGTATCGATGGAATCAAAAATCAGATTGATCCTGGAGATGGAGTTGACGTAGACCTTTTTGAACTTCCATCAGAGGAATTATCAAAAATAGACACTGTTCCTTCCTCATTGAATGATGCATTAGAGGCATTAAAAAATGACAACAATTATTTAACTGAAGGGGGAGTATTTACAGAAGATTTCATTAATAACTGGATAGAGCTTAAATACGAAGAAGTTCAACAGCTAAGACAAAGGCCTCATCCTCATGAATTCACCATGTACTACGACGCTTAAAATAAATTCCTCTAATAATTTTTAGGATGCAGAATTAAGGTCTATGCAAAATTATGCATAGACCTTAATTTTTTTTTAGGTAACTCGTCACTAATCAATCAAATCTGTTAGATAATAGATAAATTAGAAAATGGTTCATGGCAGCGCCAAGCCTTAAAAAAATTGCTTACCATACTCTTCAACAAGGGAAAACGCTTGCTGGGTTAGCTCATAAAGAGTTGAGTACAAAGTTAATGGAAGTATTTGCACCTGGAGCCGCTCCAGGAAATTTTCCAATCAATCAAGATCTAATAAAAGAAGTTAGAAGATCAATGGAAAAACTAGAAAATATTGATTGGAGAGAAGCAGAGGCAGGTATTTACCCTAAATCACAACTTTTCGAAGCTCCATGGTTTGAATGGGCAAAGAAATATCCCTTGGTTTGGCTAGATATGCCACAAACTTGGAAGAGGCGAAAAAAAAATAAGACCAGAGAAATCCCAAAAATTATCAATGAAGAAGATTACCCTGACTACTATCTACAGAATTTTCATCACCAAACAGATGGTTACCTAAGTGACCATTCTGCTGAAATTTATGACTTACAAGTTGAGATTCTTTTCAATGGGACTGCCGATTCTATGAGAAGAAGAGTTTTATCTCCTTTAAAAAGAGGTTTGAAAAAATATCTATCTGAAGGCTCAAGGAAAGTAAAGGTTTTAGACATAGCGACAGGAACGGGAAGAACACTACAGCAAATACAAAGTGCATTACCTCAAGTTGAACTTTATGGTCTTGATTTGTCAGGCTCATACCTAAAACAAGCAAGTAAATATCTAAGTTCCAGAAGTGGAGATCTTGTTCAACTGACCAAAGGAAATGCAGAGAAAATGCCCTATGCATCCGAGAGTTTTCATGCATTAACTTGTGTTTTTCTATTTCACGAACTTCCCAGAGATGCACGACAGAATGTTTTGAACGAATGCTTCAGATTGTTAGAACCTGGCGGAATACTTGTTCTTGCCGACTCCATTCAAATAGAAGATTCTCCAAAGTTCACTCCAATAATGGAAAACTTTCACAAAATCTTTCATGAACCTTACTACAGAGATTACATAGTTGATAACATAAACTTAAGATTAGAAGAAAGTGGATTTTCATCTATAACTTCTGAATCCCACTTCATGACTAAAGTATGGAAAGCAACCAAGCCAAATTGATTTTATTGATAAAATGATTTAAAAAAGTCACAAATAAATATTATTTTATGCTAAAAACACACAAAAACATATGGCCAGGAAAAGTTAAGTTACTGGCAAAAGAACTCCATCATGAAATCAGTCTTAATAATGACAACTGGCATCAATTTAGGGGAAACAAACAAAGAAGAAGCGCCGAATTAATCATGTCAGCTATTTCACAATTGATTAATGATGGAGATGAAGCAGAAATAGAAAAATTACTTAACCAAGCAATATTATGGATTAAAGAAGAAATTAAAGATACAGGATGTAAAAGTCATTAAAAAATTATTTCTTGAATGATAATTGCAGTCTATTCCCTTTCCTACTCCATCTGACATCATCAAAACACTTATGAATTAAATAAATTCCTCTTCCGCTATTAGCATCAATTTCTAAAGGTAGAGAACTCACTCTTTTAGTTTTAACTACGCCTAATCCTTCGTCCTGAATTTGCCAAACGAACCAATATGGAGTAAGAACTCTTCGAACTCGAATAACTTTATTAGGATCAGATAAGTTTCCATGTACTACAGCATTAACAAGGGCCTCATGCAATCCTAATTCAATCTTTTTTGCAGTTTCTCTACATATTACAGGCTCTAAAAGAGTTTCAATAAATGATGATAGTTTTAAAGTAGAGGGATGAATAAATACATCCCAATTTTTAGAAGGCACCACAATTAATTAAAACAGATTTAGTAAATTAGTCTTCTGATCAAAAAATTAGTTTGGAATTAAAACGTAATTTAAGTCATCAAAAGTATTATTTGAGAAAAACTTAAGCATTAATAATTAAATGGTTAACTTTTAGTTTTAAATACTCGATGGTTTAGTAACGCATCCATCAAACGAACTCCTCTCAGTTGATTAACCAACGGCATGTGACCATTAGGTGCTTCAATTGACCAATCAAATGCTTTCGGATATCTAGTCCATATGCCATCTTTTTTCCAACCTATTCGAGGCCAAAGATTGTCATATCTTCCCCCTAATGAATCTAATATTTTCGCTTGAACTGTAAAGCCAAATTTTCCTCTAGAATAAACAACCCAAAGTTTATCCAAAGTTGACAAATCAATCGAAGGTATTGATTCAACCTCAGAGAAATAAACATACCCTCTTTTTACTGCCTTTTCTCCTGCAAGCTCTCTAAGTTTCGAGCTTGTAAAACGGTCAGCATCCTCATAGCTTTCATTTAATAAAAATCGCTGAAGAGGTGAATAATCAAAACCAACAGCTGATGGGGAATCAAACCAAGAAAGGTCATCACAATTGAGAGTATTTTTTATGAAATCTTTATCAGTTTTATGAATGAGTTGCAAAATGAAGCCAGGAGGCCAGTCATAAATACCAGGGTCAAAGCCAGACATTAAAGTTGACCCAAGGCCAAGAAGCTCCTCAACCCTCTCCTCTAAACCATTTAACAATCCGAGTCGTTTCCTTTCTGAAGCCATCTTAAAAGCCTCTAAGAACTCCTCTATGCTCTCTTTATTTGGATGTGATTTTTCTTCAGTCATGATCAACTGCAGGCCTAAAATGACCTAAGCACTAATACTATGTCAGAGAAACCTACCAATTCGAGCTTTCCCGTTACGGATTTTCGAAATTTAACCAGTCCAATTATTGATGTAAGAAGTCCTAGCGAATTTTGGCAAGGTCATTGGCCTGGTGCTGTCAATATTCCTTTATTTTCTGATAGCGAAAGAGAGATAATTGGGAAAAGTTATAAAAAAGAAAGTCGCTTAAAAGCAATATTTAATGGATTAACAATAACCATTCCTAACACTAAAAAACTATTAGAAATAATCCATCATATCACCACAAAAAAAGAAGGAAGGAATAAATCATTACGAATATATTGTTGGAGAGGTGGCATGAGATCTAGTGCTTTTGCCTGGCTTGCACGAACAAAAGGTTTTAGGACATATTTACTAAAAGGTGGATATAAAAACTATAGAAAATGGGTTTTAAATCAATTTGAGAATGATTTACCAATAAGACTTTTAGGAGGTAAAACAGGTACAGGGAAAACAGACATCTTAAATTATATAAATGAAGAAAATATACATGTAATTGATCTAGAGGGAATTGCTAATCACAGAGGGAGTAGTTTTGGTTCATTAGGTATGAGGGCGCAACCTACAACTCAACAATTTGAAAATATTCTCGCAGAATCAATATATAACTTTCAAAAAAATAGTGCTATGGAGATATGGATTGAAGCAGAAAGTTCTAATCTAGGTAAATGTCGAATACCAAATAGTTTGTATACAAAAATGAAAAAAGCACCGATCATTGAAATAATTAAAGATAAAAATGAACGTGTAAAGAATTTAGTCAATGTTTATAGTCAAAATTCACAAACTGAATTAAAAGATGCTGTAAATAGAATAAGTAAGAGATTAGGTCCACAAAGAACAAAAGAAGCATTAACGGCGATTGAAAGAAAAGAATGGTCAAAAGCCGCTGAATCCATGCTCGATTATTATGACAAGTGCTATGAATACGAGCTTAAAAAAACAAATAATATAAATTCAATTAATCTTAGTGGTTTAAGCCTAAAATCATCATTAAATAAAATCTTGAATGAGAACCTTAATCCCCTATAGTTTCAAATAAGGAAATCTCTTTTAATTAAATCCAAAGAAAATATGACTAAAATCAATGAGAATGTTGGAATTCAATTTGTTAAAGGTAAAAACGAAAAAGATCATCCTGAAATTCGTTTATTTAGAGACCTCGATGGCAAAAAAGGTAAAGCGGTATATAAATTCTATAGGCCTACAACAATAACACTAACTAATTATAAATCTGTTAAGAAAATGTATCTTATAGATTCCGAAGGTGAGCTTTCAACTAAAAAAATTGATTTATCTATTTCAGATGATCATATTAAAGAAATAAAGTCCACTTATGATTGGAAAACAGAAAAAGAATTCGAGAGGTTTATGCGCTTCGCATCAAGATATGCAAATTCATTGTCTCATAATTAATTATTTAAATTGAAACCAACTAGCTTGCTATCAATTACAGCTTTAATTATTTCAATATTGATTTTATGGAGTTTAAAAGAAATAATAATACTATTTTTTGCTTCGATAATCTTAGCAATGGCTCTTTGTACTATTACTGGTAAAATAAGAGATTTCTTTAAGGTCCCTAGGTGGATATCTTTAGTAATAGCTATAATTTCTATATTACTAATTTCAAGTCTTTCAATAGTTATAATTATCCCACAATTCACTAGTCAATTTCAAGAGTTAATAAGTCAAATACCATCAGCCGCAAGCAAACTATGGGATCTATCAATAAACACCTTTTTAAATTTCGCTGAGATTATATATAAAGATAATAATCCTAACCTCGCCGACAGATCAATACTAACAACTAAGTTAAGTATGATTCCAGACGGTGCGACCCTAGCTAGTGGTGTAACGGATAGCATTACAAAGTTAGTTAGTTTAGCCGGTAATGTAGGGATAGGAATACTTCAATTGTTTTTCATAATATCAGTTAGTTTAATGATAGCTATACAACCGAACTCCTATAGAGAAGTTGCTATATTATTAGTCCCATCATTTTACAGAAGACGCGCAAGAACTATTTTATTGAGATGCGGAAATGCACTAAGTAGTTGGATGGCTGGAGTTCTATTAAGTTCAATTTTTGTAGCGATACTTGCTTCTATTGGGTTATATTTATTAGGAATAAAACTTGTAATTGCAAATGCTTTAATAGCTGGTGTTTTAAATATCATCCCAAATGTAGGTCCAACAATCAGCACTATTTTCCCTCTATCTGTAGCATTGCTAGATACACCATGGAAATCGCTTGCTGTTCTGGGCTTATATGTAGTTATTCAAAATATAGAGAGCTATGTAATAACTCCTTCAATAATGCAAAAGCAAGTCAAATTATTACCTGGTTTGACAATTACTGCACAATTTATATTCACTATTCTTTTTGGACCACTTGGTTTATTGTTAGCAATTCCAATGGCTGTAGTAATTCAAGTATTTGTTAAAGAAATAATTATTAATGACTTATTAGAAAAAAATTATTTTTCCAATAAGATTTAAAGAAAGATGAAGCAACCATTAACCATCAGAAGGATCATCGGTGCAAGTGGAAATATCATTTTGTGAAATTTCTTACATATCTTGTTTTAAAATCCATTTATTCACACCACATCAATTCTGGCAGCAAAGCCTGAGATTTACTTTTAGAACGATAATCGATTAATCAGATTCAATAAGGTTTTAAATTTTTCGATTTTTATACTTATTTTTTCATATCTATTTTTATATCATTAGTTTAATTGTCTGCACTATATGTATTTTGTTAGTAGTTTATTTTTTTAATCCAAGCAAATATTGTTCAATATAAATAATTAAATTTAATACTGTAAATTCTTAAAGTATTGTTCAAAAACTAGTTAATTTCATCAATCATCAAATTCAGGCTTAGGTTTCTTTTTGATTTTACCTGAAAGCAATTGATGTAGGGCATCTAATGAGTTATAGACTTCTTTAAGCTCAGACAACTCAGGCAACAAGCCATCCTGGCCAAGCATTTGATCCAAATCTCGTAGTTCCTGTCTGATATAACGCAAATGAGAACTAACTTCCTCTCTTTTACTAGTAGACATTATAGGATAAATTAAATTGCTTCAATTTTTTTATTTTAGCTTAAGATAAGGATATTAAGCATCAATATTTTTACAAAGTTTATAAAGTTCCAACATATCAAAAGTTTTCAATAATATTTAATTGTTTATAAAATACTGATTGCGTAAAAATCCGCAAAAACTAATCTCTCTATATTTTCGCACAATGGATTAAAAAGATAATAAAGAAAGCATGATCACTATTTTGTAAAAAAATAACAATTATACTGGGCTATCTCATAGAGATGGTTAAGAATATATATATGGATACTCAAAAAAGAAAAGACCTCAACCTGAGATTAGGCAATCTAATACTTGCAATATTTCTTGCTACGGTTCCAACAGCCATAACTTATGGCACTCTAAGTGTACATGGATTAAATATTTGTAGAAATTTAAGTTCAAAAATTAGTGATTCTAGCAAGATCAAAAAAATGTGTTATAAGGCCTCTTGGGACACGACAAAAAGCTATATTGTTTTAATTGGATTCTTTATTACATTACCAACTTGGATGTGGTTTTACTGGTCTGTAAAAAAAAAGAAATAAGTACAAAAAGTTTAGGCTCTAACTAGGGCGATAAAAAGCTAGAGAAAGGAAATGCAAAATTTTTATCTTGCTTTGATTTTTTTGATATATTAGTTTTTTTATTAGGATAAACAGTATCGATTGTTTTCAGGTTGGGAGCAGAATTAACTGGATTTAATTTGTTTATGAAAATCTCAGTTACTAAATAATCAGCCGAGAATTTACCAGGGCCTAATAATATTATTGAGGTAGCAGAAGCGAAATACAGAGCTAAAAGTTCCAATAAATAAATGTTAAAACCTGATGTGACTAAGGCATGGTAGATAGCTACACTCATTGTCCCTAATATTGCGAAAGCTCCTAGTCGTGTTCCAAGACCAATAATTAAAGCCCAACTTCCAACTATTTCGGAAGCGGCAGCCATGTAAGAAAGCGTCACAGGGAAAGGTAAGTGGAGGGGACGCACAAATGCATCAGCAAAATTATTGATGTCGTTTAATTTTTCAAATCCATGATGGATAAGTAACGCACCAGTAAAAACTCTTAAAAGAAGGATTGCAAAATCCTTAAATATTGATTTAACGAGGACAGAAGTAAGCAATTTGACTTATTTTAATTGAATGAACTTTAATTGCAGCGGGACATAAAGCGTGGACAGGAACAACACAAAAGGTGACGATAAGTATTAATACCTAGAAAGTGTTTTAAAAGTTTTTATGTGCAGTTAATTGGAATTGCTTGAAATAAATGCTCCCAGCAGCACTTAAAAAGAAACATCAATATATTTGTTATCTAATCAAAAAATCAGATCCTTGGGAACCCTTACAAAGACACAAAAATCAATCACTTTGATTAGTATTAATACTCACATTAGTGATGCAAGCAACGTACTAATATTTGTTTGAATTAGAACTGCCTCTTGAGCACATCACTTCTTGCCGCTACTGCGTCTGTAGGCATAATAATAGTTGCTTTACCAGCGTTAATCGCTTCACTTGGCTAATTATTCTGCATATATACATTTAAATGAAAGCCAATAAAAAATTATATATTTGTATCTAACTCAAAGATATTGACTTTCCAGCCACCCAACCACTAGTCCAGCAATGTTGGAAATTAAAACCGCCCGTAACACCATCAATATCTAATATTTCTCCTGCAAAGAATACCCCCTTACATATCTTACTTTCCATAGTTTTAAAATTAATTTCCTTAAGTGATACTCCTCCAGCAGTTACAAATTCCTCCCCATACGGACCACGACCTTTTATCAAGTAGGTTTTCATTGTTAAACATTTGATTAAAGACTCTTTTTCTGATTTAGATAGTTCTGCCCATTTCAATTGTCTATCAACATTTAAACTTAAGAGGAAAGATTTCCACAATCTTCGTGGAAGACTATGGAAAGGTTTATTATTGAATATTGATTTCTTAGCATTTTCTAATTTATATAGATCTAATTTTAATCTGACTTCATTTTCATGCATACAAAGCCAATTTATTCTTAATTCACAATTATATTTGTTTCTGTATAGATTTCTTGCACTAAAGGCAGAGATCCTAAGTATCACTGGACCACTAAAGCCTTTATGTGTTATCAAGATAGGGCCTTTCCCGGAATATTTTTTGTTGTTTACTTTTAGTTTAATCTGAACATCTAAAGCAACACCTGAACAATCACTTAATGAGCTTTCTGCAGTAGAAAAAGAAAAAAGAGATGGAACAGGCTGAATAATTGAATGCCCAAGACTCTTTGCTAATCTACGTCCACTAGGATGACCACCACTACAAATCAAAATATTTTTGGCTTTAAAGGAATTGTTACCTCTAACTAATAAGTTAAAGCCACCATTTATTTTGCTAATTTGCTTTACATGAGAATTAGTTAATACCTTTACACCAGAGTTTTTCGCAGCAGCAGTCAAACAGCTTATAACATCTTCAGAAGAATCAGAGCAAGGAAATACTCTGCCATCTTTCTCTACTTTAAGACTAACTCCTCTCTTTTGAAACCAATCAAAAGTTTCAGTAGTGGAAAATCTATTAAACAGTCCTAATAGTTGCTTTTCTCCTCTTGGATAATTATTTACTAAATTAGAAATCTCGACACATGAATTGGTTAAATTACATCTACCACCACCACTAATTTTAACTTTTTCAAGTACTTTTGATGTGCCCTCTAGAATGACAACAGATCTAACGCCATTAGTAATAGCGGTGATTGCCCCCATAAAGCCAGAGGCACCCCCACCAATAATGACAAGATCTGAAGTCATCAAAGAACAAAGTTCTATTAATTTATATTTTAATAAAAGTAATAAATAAATAATTTATTTATTACTTTTATTTATTGAGTCAAAACTAAATTTTAAAAATCAAAAAAGATTATTGATTAAAGATATTGAGTAAAGACGCATTGTCTTGATACGCAGTTGAAATCTTAATTCAGTTCATTTTTGTTGTATCTTTTCAAAAATTAAAGAAAAATATGGCTGGCCCAAAAAGAGATGAAGCGAAATCAATTCTCTCATATGTAAGACAAGAGCTTAGATATATGGATGAAGACCTCAGGAACGACGGTTTACTTCCTGAGCTATCATCACTCAGATCAGTATATGAGCAACTTTCAACTTTATTAGAGCTTTCAGACGGTAGGAGAAAAAAGAAAGAGAAACCAGAGTTTCCTGAAGACAAAAGAAAATAGCTCAAAAAAATATCTTAGAAAAACAATTATTATTAGTCCTAAATACCTAAAAAATATATTTTACTTTATTTTTTCATAGAAATGAAAGTCAATAGTCTATTCTGGAATTATAGTTAACTATCTAATTCAAATTGAGAAATAACTCTTTATCGATAAACTAATGCCTAAAAAAAATACAAATTCTGGAAGTGAATCTAATCTTCTAAGCCCTATAAATCACATTCTTTTTTGGGATAAAGGAGAAATGGCATACTCAGCTTTAAAAAAAATAAATGAGTATAAGGCTAATAATGAAATGGAGAAAGCAAAAATAATGTTAGCTGATTGGATTTTTTAAAATTTATAGGTCAAGAAATACATAGAATATTTGATAATCAACCAGTAGGTAAAGTAAATTAAATTTCATCTAAATAAATATTTATGCCCTCCATAAGAAAAAGGATTGGCTATCTTCCATCAATTAATGCTCAAAAGACGATAACCAAAATTGCAATTAAAGAAAAGCTTAGCCAATCAAAAGTGGTAGGGATATTAGTAGAAGAAGCCTTGATGGCAAGAGTTGGATTCGATCTTCAAAATTCTAGTGATCAAATTGTAAAGAACCTTTATTGCAAAGAAAATAATATATATAAATCATCCTTAAACTATAACGATCTTGATGAATTGATCTCAGATAAAGGTATAACTTACAACAAAAAAAAGTACAACTATTATCCAGATTATGATTTATCCGAGTCTAAAGAAGATTCTAACGAAAAGTTAATTGAACAGTTTAAACAATTTATTCTGTTTCAAAAAATGATACAAGATAAATAATAAGGATTTTTTAAATGATTTAATAAAATCTATCTAGCGCTAAGAAATAATAAAAAGGCCTAGGCATTATAAAGGATGCAGAGATCAACAAAAATGACGCAAAAAACAATCCAATGCACTAGAAAGTGGATATATACCTTCTTCTAAGGATAACTAAACAAGTTTTTTTTATAAGAAATCTAAAATATAAACATGACATCAACAGCAATTCGTACAACATCAAAATCATCCAATCTTCTTGAAGAAGCTTTAAATCAGCCTCTCATTGGAGAAACAGATAATTTTGCATGGAACGCAACTCCCTTAGGAATTGCAGCGATTTATAAAGGCAATTCTCCTGCAAAACCTCCTTATGAACAAGCAATTAAAGAAGGTGAGGAATTAGCAATAGATTTAAGTCGAGAAGAGAAAGAGTTTTACATAACGCAAAAAGGTCTAGCAATTATTTTTTACTCATAAAACTAATTCAGCAGTTAAATAATTTAATTTAAGAATCTTGGATTAACAACTTATTTGTCTTCAACTGATGAGTCTATGACCCATTCGTCGTTTAGGCCAAGAAGAATAAGTGCTTTATCCTCCCAATCAGTATCAATAGACCAATCGTAAGGAACATCGAAAGACAATAGAATCTCATTTTTATTCTTAATATAAGTTTTACTTCTAGGGAGAGTCTTGTTAGAAATATTTTCATCTTTCAGAAAAATATCATCAGACTTCAAGTATTCAATATAACCAAGTCGTTTTATTTCTTCCTCAAATTTGAGTTCGATTCTGACATTAAAACAATGTGCCTCGTCCCAATCTGAATAATGTGAAAAGTATTGATTCCAAGAATTTGACATTTAATTGTTGCCACATCCCAATTTTAAGACACAAGAGATAAAATTTCAGATTGAAAAATACAATAACCAGAATTTATTAACTAAATTCTGGTTATTGTATATTAATTCAATCCATATTTATGAATTGAATATCAACTTACAAACTCAGTTTGTAAAAGTTAGAAAATTAAAATCATTGAGAACCCAAGTTCCTAAAGTTAGCAAACCAAATCCAGCAACAAACATCATCAATGCAGCAAGTTTATACCTAGTAGCCTCAGAGCCTCTTCTAAGCAAAAAGGTATCAGCAGCAAAAGAATTTGCTTGAGGAATTGCCTTCTGAGGTGCTTTTTTCCTTGATGAAAACATTTTTTTTAGAAGACTACAAATTTTAAATTAATGGAATTTTCATTAGACTGCGAACAACAGATGATCTTCTCTCGAGCACAAAACGATAAGCATGAGTCTAGGGGGTGTGACACCAGGCCAAAACAGGATCGAATTAAAGGATGCAAAGAAGGGAAAAGAAGAAATTCGAAGGTCGAGAAAGAACCGAGAAACAAGTAAAAAAGATTGCCATCACTTAAACGTATACGCCAACCCCACTAAAAAATAAGAGAAGAGAAGAGAGAGCAAGCAAGTGCGGATATTTACAAAAAGTCACAGATGCTTTACATTTATTCATAGTAAATCTCACATTGCTGAAGGAGTTCAATTTTCTAGCAAATTAAAATCTCGGCCAGCAAAAAAACTTCATCACAAACTCTCACAAATTTTTTATATTAAAAATGGAAATGAATCCCTACAAACCTTTAATTCAATTCTGTAAGGGCCTTTACAAAAAAAAAGCTCTACATCACAACCTCTATGAATTATTTTAATTTAAAAATTATTTTAGCCAAAACAACTTCTTGAAGATCTAAAGTAAAGTTTAAATTGAATTTTTTAGATTAAATAAATTTTATTTATAATTCATTCCAGAGCACTTAAAATTTAATCTATAAATTAAGTACGTTTTTTAATTTATCTAAATGTTTATCAGTAGAAATATTTGTTTCAATTAGTGGGCAAATTTGATTTAGTTTATAGATATTTAATAAATTTGTAATTATTTTATGGGCAGATTCCTCAGATTCTAAGAACTCAGTAGAACAATAAACACCTTTCCATGGTCGATATTTAAATCTAGCTAGAAATTGCCTAGATGGTATTAAAATACTACCAAATAGACTAATTTTAGAAACTTTAGAATGATTGTTAGTAGGCACGGATAGTATATTAGAGAGAATTTCAATCCTACTTTTGAGAAGTTTATAATCGGTACCAAATTGAATCCAAATAGAACTAACTAAACCTGATTGAAGTTTTTTTTCTAATCTTGAAATCTCTTCATCAAACAAATAGGAAGGTAAATAAGGATTAAATGCTACGCCAATAGAAATATCTTGATTAAAAAATAAAGAATTTTCTTTAAGCATATCTAGAGCCGAAACAGAGTCTAATGTAGACCTTTTTTGAGAACCAGAGACAAGAAGTACCTGTTTGCATCCGGAGTATTTAGCAGCTTGCAGAAAGTATATAAAAGAATCATATGTATTAATCCTATTTCTTTTAAATTCATTGAGGATACTAAAGTGAGGAATAATATCTATATTTGGAAACTCATCTTTTGTAATTTTTATCGACTCTAAAAGAAAATCCTTTTTTAAGCTATTTTTACATGGTATATTAATATTATAAAGATTATTTCTCTGATAAAAAGATAAAGTCTTACGAAGTTCATCAAAAGATTTAAAAGATATTTCTATCCGTATTTCAGTAAAGTTAAACAAAATATCATTCATTTAAAATAAAAAAAGATATAATCTTAAACTAAATACAAAGATTTAAAATTATTTGTGTATATAAATTAATAGAAATTATATACATTAGCTTTTTTCTATCAACCATTTATAAATGGCTTTCTTTTTACAATCAAGATCATTCAAGGAAGAATAATAGTAATCATTCCATGAATCAGAAGGTACCCCAAGGAAAATCATTAAGTTAAGGGGGTATTCATCAGAATCAGTACATTTACGAAAATCATCTCTAAATAAAAATATAGGTTTACCTAAAGCAATAGCAACCCCAAGCTCAACCATTACTCCCTCGTCAGGGGGAGTCCCATTAACTATTGCGAATAAGCCATCAGCTTGCCTCAAGTCGTTTAAGTTTGAATTAGCAACTTTATTAGCCCAACCAGGCGAAGTAATATCAATATGACTATTACGATCAAAAGGTTCCAAAACACTCGCCCCCATAACCTCCAATTTAGAAACAAATTCAGGTAAAAGTTTTTTTCTCCAATGCTCAGAAAAGCCATAAGGAGAGGCCAGATAAAGTGTCTTGTTTGTCAATTTATCATTCTGATTTTGAATTTTTTAATGGAATTATGCCTTGATTTTTTTCAGAAAAGCGCTCATTTGCATCTTTTACTAACAAAAGTGATAAATCCTTAACATTAAACATGAAATTCTTTTGATTCAGATACATTTTAGTTATTAATTCCTTAATCTCTATATTTAATGTTGTGCTAGATAAAAGAATAACTGAAGTCCATCCTGTAATTACAGCTGAGAATATAATAGTTAATTTGAGAAGTTTATGGAAAGTATTTAGCAATTTTAAAAATTATAAATACATAAATTTATGATAACCAGTAATAAGGATAATGCACACTAGATTAAAAAGCCTTTCAAGCACTTTTATTCATTTCAAAATCAAATTCAATCCAATTTGATGAGAGCAATTGATTCCATGTCTTTAATGACTCCTCCTTTGTGACCTTTCTTCTACTTTTAAATTGCATAGGTTTGCCATTTTCAACTACTCCCCACATATCAATGGTGAAAGATTCAGTATTCTGTTCACTAGTTACTTTTTTCCAATCAAAGTTTATTGCCCATTTATGATGGGGATCAATAAGCCATCCAATAGGGCATTTTGGACTATCTATTTTTGCCATCAAAAAAATTATACTTAATTTTGTTTTTAATGAGAAAGTCAGACTTCGTCAAGCCTGAAAATCTAAAGTGAAGTTAAAGAAATAATAATTTTAAAAAGCTGAAAAGAAAATTAATAATTTAAAATAATAGTTATAATAAGATAATACCAACAGCTCTTACAAAAATGACCTCTGAAGCGGGCAGCACACAGTGTCGAGGTTTGATAGAAGCAAAAGATAGCCTTTTAAAAGCTATGAATTCACTTGGATCCATCGAGCATTCAGATCATATAAAGAAAACATTACATGATGTCTATAATGAATTAGAACAACTTCATGAATCTAGGAGAAAAAAAGAATCTAATAATCTTAACTAATGGGAATTAAATAAAAACCAATAATATAATCAAATTTGCGAATATACAATTCATCATATATTTAAGTTGGTCATTAGAAAATATTTTTTGAGGTTGATAATATTAAAATATATATAATATTTTAATTTATAAAGATTGTAATTATATAAGTAAAGAGTAGAAAAAAAAATGCTCAAACTGATAAAATAGATAAAATACCTATCTAAATGTCTACAAAAAATATTGATATATGCAAATTAGAAGATCTTGATAAATTGAGATCTGCACCAAGACTTAATAAAAAACAATCAAAAAACCTTTTAAATCAAATTAGCCATCTAATTCACAAATCAGATTGGATAACGATAGGGGTTATGTCACCTACATTACAAAGGGGAATACATGCCGTTAGAAGAATAGAAGAAAAATTTGAATACGATGAAATGAAATGCATCACATTACCTAGTTCTGACGGTCCAGTATTTTTAAAGGCAAACCAAAAGACCGGTGAAATTCATGCTAGAATTGAATTTGGTTTGGGTGAAGGCATATTAATTAGTTGCCAATATTATGAAAATTCATTGAACTCCAAAACAATTGGTCCTTTTCCATTAGATTTCTTTGATTGAAAATAGAATTAAACAGCTACGTAGGTAAGAAATATATTTAATCAACAAAAGATAAATGTATAATATACAATGGTATTCTAAAGTATAAAGCAATTCAAAATTCTATACTTTACTAAACTAAAATTTAGTTATAAACAAATTGAATCAAATGCCTCACTACTATAAACCTTTTTTAGAAGATTTAATCTCTCCTTCTAACATAAATGGATAAAGAAAGAGGAAAGTTTTATCAATCCGGGGATGGCTCCTATTTTTATTCAGCCGATGATGCCTCCAAGTGGGACCTTCTAGATAGAATTGGTCAGCTTAATCTTCTTCACGTTTTAAAAAAAGAGTGGGCTCCAGAGGAATCGAGTCAAAGTAAATTAAGAAAGGTTCTTCAAGAATTAAATGTTGATGAATTTGAAGATTTTATGGCAGACATACTTGGCTTATGTGAATCATTTGAGGAAATGGTTTATGAATTTGAAGGGAACATAAATTTAAGTCCAGAATACTTAGAGAGGGTTTATCCAGAGGAAAAAGAGAGTTTAGAAAAGTTAAAAAATCAGATAAAAGAGCATAAAGATTGGAAGGAAAAGCATCAAGCTTCATATTCATTTCTAACGAGAAAGCTTTTAGAAAAGAATGAATCAGACAATAACGAAAAAAATACATAACGTATTCTTCGTAAATAAACCTTCCTAATCATGAAAACTGAGAAAGGAAATAAACAAACAAAAACTAAATAGAATTAAACTTATTTACCAAGCTCTACATATTGAATCTCCATCATTTACATCTGATCATTGATATGAAATAATCTTTTATTGTCAATAATATACTGGGAGATCGCCAAAGAGAACTGTAGATTTCTATTATTTAATAATCTATATCTATTAGTGATTATCTTTCGTTAAATTTAATGAGATCGAATTTGGAAGGAAATGATTGAAGCAGCTACAGGTTTTTTATCATGATTAATTAAAAGTGAAAATATTCAAGTCGATCGCAATAACTTGATGTTTTCAAAAAACAACCAAAAAAAATATAAAAATGGCGCTACAAGTTTTAGAACAACCAGAATTCCAAACATCCCATATGCCTTATGAAGGGTAATTAGTATTGCCTGAATTCAAATCAAAGTGATTTTACCTACACAACTTCCACGAAAATCTATTATAGTCTTAACAAATATTTACACATGAATCAGTTAGGCTCCAACCAATGATTTATAGCTTCGATAAAAGATAGCTATAAATCCAGGTATCTCTTGCTTACTTAAGCAGATTCTCTCTCAAATTGAATTCGTTTAAAAGGGATTAACCAATCTCAAAAATCAAATCTACATAAAAACAAATGACTTCAACAAATCCAAAATCTACAAAACTAATAAATAGAGAGGATGTAAATGAAATGATCGAGAATGCAATAAGAAGACATAACAGAAGGTCCACTATAATTTCAGCAATTCTAGGATGGATTCTTATTGGGGGATATTCATTCGGTTTATTTCATGTGGTTCAAAGTATATAAGTCTGAATCAAACAAAAATTAATTACTCTATGTTTAATATCTGAGCATGATTTAATTGTTGATATTAAATAAATTCATTGATTTAAAAATTTTTTATTTATTAAATTAATACAATAATACTTTAACATTTATGATTAACTAAGTAGTCTGACTCCATTTGTCTTGATAAGGAAGTTGATAATCCTCTTTATTCATTGGAATCCAACTCCAATCTGAGCAGATAGATATTTGATAACCAATAACATAGAGAGCAAGCATTGCATTAAATAAATTTATGTGCGTGATAGGAGTATCCATGGTTTAAAAAATTTTATTTATCTTAGCTAATTGAGTAACTTTTAAGAACTTCCAATTAATAAAGTGACCATTAATATCTAACAAGACAATAGTAAAATAAAAATTGAATATTAAAATTTATGATTTCTTTTTGAATTAATTTATAATCTTCAAGATTTAGATTTGAAATCTTAAACTTAAATATTTAATGGTTATTAATTATTGGAACTGTAGGATGATCTAAAGGATCATCATTTAATATAGGTGCACAAACTTGACGGCAAGATTTTCCCTGCTCATCTTCAATACAAACTTCTAAACATTCAAAATATCTATCTTGAGCGGTTTTCATATTTTTAATTTTATTTAGTAACTAAACATACTATTAAACTATAAAATTTATTGATAAATTAACAAAACTTCTTTAGGTAAATTCACTTATCAGTGGTCTTTTAACTGAAATAGTATCTGTGAAGATTTTCTTTTGGGATCACACGCTAAAACACATTGTGTTAGCTCCTTGTTAGCAAGAAGTTCAAGAATCCTAGCCATATCAACTGAAGATAATTCTCCATTGGAACTCCATTTAAGAGTAGTTTTTCTTTGAATGGGTTTGTTCATATCCCTCAAATGAAACTAAATTACAAATAGCATGAATTTAAATTTATCGTTTTTTCTTAATCTTATTTTCATTATACAAGAAAACTAAGTATAAATTACACGCTATTAATCAAAATTGTTAAAATAGTTCAGTCTTTATTAAATAAAAGATTCTGATGTTAAAAAAATTATAAGGTTAATGAGTCAAGCTCTAAGAAAAAAGTTTTAGAGAAAAAAGAAACTAATCTGATGAATATAACCTTCTCTCTTCGAGATTAGATTTTTTAATATTGTAATATGTTTTTTTTATTTTTAGATTTTTAAGAAAAAATTTTGAAAATTGTTGGGTTTCGGTTTTATGCATTTGTAAATAAACGAAAAAAATTAATTAATTAAAATTGTTTTTAATTTTTATTAATATGTATAAGATAGCAAAATGAGATCAATACTGTGAGTGAAAACCGAACAAACCTATCTTAGAGTTTTCAATTAATCATCTACTTTGATATTTTTAAGGTTTTAACTTACTTAACGGTTTATAATATATCAAACAAAATATTATAAATCTTTGATTACTGAAATATAAAGTATGTTTAGGCTAAAAAATAATTTCATAAGAAATCATTTACACCTAAACAGGTTTATTTTTAATATTTTTATAAATTACTTATTTGTTCAAGGGAAATGAAGTTTTATTCTTTATATTTCTAGTTTGTTGATCTGGTCCAAGTCTTTTCAACCTTTGATTTTTTTCCTCCTTTCAATACAAATAGCATTAGCAACGGAGCAATCCCCATTAGTGGAACTATAAGATTCATAGCATAGTTATGAGTTCCTTCCATTTAATAAACCAAAAATATTGTAATTTATACTAGTTAGTTTTTACGCTGTGTTAATGCGTAAAAACTCTTATTAAAGCGAATATAACTTTTCAGTTCAAAGCCTAAAATTAAGTTTTTGAAAAAAAAGCTTCTCCATCATTTCCTATTTATTGTGGATAATATAGATACTAAGCATTTAAGCAAAAAAAAATGAGTAATAGTTCTTTTGACATTAACTACTTATCTCCTACAGGTTTGATTGGCTTTTGGGTGCTATTAATTGGATTTATTTTCACAGGTGCTATGTTCTATTTTGTCTTTTTCAAGCTTAATGAAGATGATGATTCATATAAGGATCGAAAAAGGAAAAATCTAGAAAGAGAAATTCAAAAGCAGAAGATAGCTAGGCTATATCCAAAAGAAAAATACTATTGATTTTGTTTTTTGATAAATTAAATTAATGGGTCTAAAAACGAGATCTCATCAAAGTTTGAAAAAAGAATCACAGGACAATACTGACCTTTTCAAGCAAAAGCATTTACTCTCTATTACATCTCGTTTTTGTTCAGGAGATTTTGATTTATTGGGCTAATAAAGGGAGATAATAGAAATATAAAGAAAATGGCTTCTAACTATTAAAAGCCTATTTTAATTAAACCTATGGCTTCGAATCAAGCAAACACTAGTATTAATCTTAATGACCAGTCCTCTTTTTCAGCGTCGGGGAAACAAGTTCCTGCCGCTTTATCAATGATGGTGGACTCAATGACTAGCATGGTAGAAAGAGCAAAAATGGATTTAGAGAATGTTGATCAACGAGCTAGAGCAGACCTTGAAAACATCGATCAAAGAGCAAGAAAAGATGTTGCACTCCTAGACCAAAGAGCAAGAGAAGATATTCAAAAAGTTGATAAAAAAGCTAGAAAAGATATAGCCATTCTAGACAAAAGAGCAAGAGAAGATCATGAGCTACTTAGAAAGGTCCGCAAATCCAGAGGATTAACCTCTTGAGATCAACTTTTTAAAGTGAAAAATGCAAACACCAAAACCCTATTAAAATAAGGGTTAAATAATTTAATTATTCAAAACTAATATGTTATCTAAACCCACTAATTGAGAGAAAGTACCGCTTTGCCGTAAGGCCCAAGAAGCATCGACCTGGAAGAACCAGAGGGGGATTCAAAGTGGAGCTTCGTTTCCAGAACAGGCTGGTATACGTCACTTTCACGACAGCTTCCCCATATCGAAAGAGAGTCAGATCAGAGCACTTGAGAAGGCCTATACCAACAAAGCAGTACTGGAACAATCTAAAAGAAATGTTATCAAGAGGTCGGCCAAATTGAACGTATGGTTTGTAAAACATCTAATGCTTCTTTTTTTCTAGACAAAGCGTCCTTATTTTTCAAGAGATATGTAACGTGTCCAAGCTTCCTGCCCTTTTTTTCTTCCTCTTTTTCATACCAATGAACATTCAAACCGGGAATTCCCCTCAAATCATCCAATCTTTGGGTAAGTGATGTTGCATAGTTACTTTGTAAACCAAGCAAGTTTGCCATTAAAGCACCATTAACAAGCATTTCAGGCATGGGGACATTAATACCAGAGGCGATACATATTTGTTGATCAAACTGACTGCTGCTACAAGCATCAATAGAAAAATGACCTGAGTTATGAGTCCTTGGAGCTATTTCATTTACAAGTAATCCTTCAGATCCATAGAAAAATTCAATAGCAATAACTCCCACATATTCCAACTCGGCAAGCAACGACGCTGCGATATTCCTAACCATAAGCTCAACGTCATGTTTGATATCAGCGGGAGCAAGGACCCAGTCACATACTTGTTTAGATTGATATGTCTCTACAATTGGCAAGCTACGGACAATTCCTTTTGAATCCCTACTAGAAACAATGGATAATTCCTTATCAAAAGAGATCCATTTCTCTAACATCCATTGCTCTTCTCTTTCAACCAATAGAAACTCTTGAAGTTGCTTTAGATTTTTAATAATTTTAGTTCCTTTTCCGTCATATCCACCTTTGGCAGCTTTTGCCATTAAAGGAAATCCCCAATCTGCAGGAAGATCTATTTCTGATGATTTTTTTAGTGGTATAGCCAACCAATCAGGGCAGGGAATATCAAGACTGTTTAATAGCTCTCTTTGCGTTATTTTATTAATTAAAGGTCTTATTGATTGAAGTCTAGGGACAAAAGAAACCCCATTATTTTCAAGAGAAAGTAAACTTGAGATATCAACCCATTCATTCTCAAAAGTAATCAAGCGGGTCTTTTCAGCAAGAAGTTTTGTACCCTCTGGATTAGTAGGATCATGCAAAATGATTTGATTTGTCTTTTTAGCAGCAGGATCAGTTTTAGCTGCCGTCTGAACAACTACATCAACATTTCTTTTCTTTCCAGCCTCAATCAAAAGCATTGCAAGCTGTCCTCCGCCCACGACCCCAATCATTTAGTTAAAGACCTCATTTTTAGAGCTTTGAAAGCAAGCAAATAACAAAATCGCGCACTATCAAATAAAATAATCTATGAAGTCTGATTTTAATAAAAACATCCTTAATTCACAACCCAAAGAATATTCCACCATGTGATCCCAGAAAAAATACTTAACGTATATGAATACATATCATTTGCTTATAAAATGTGTTCATCAACCATATAATTACTTCTATATTTTGATGATTTAATGTAATAAACCATCAAAAAATTTATACCCTCACAACTGTGAATAAAGACAACCACCATATTAAAGTCTCTCTAACTAACAACCCATACGAAATAGTTATTGGAAAAAATAGTCTTGAAAGCATAGGAGATGAGCTATTTAATATTGGTTTTAGGGAAGGGCTAAAAATATTAGTCGTATCCAACAAGGAAGTCTCTGATCACTATGGTGATTGCATAATTAAAAGTTTGATTAAAAGTAAATTCAAAGCAAAGCTTTTAATAATAAAAGCTGGAGAAGATCAAAAAAATCAATCTTCTATAGATTTAATCCACAATGCGGCATATGAAGCGAGGTTAGAGAGAGGATCATTAATGATTGCACTTGGAGGTGGCGTGATTGGAGATATGACAGGCTTTGCAGCTGCTACATGGTTGCGTGGAATAAATGTAGTCCAAATCCCCACAACATTACTTGCCATGGTTGATGCTTCTATTGGTGGTAAAACAGGCATAAATCATTCGAAAGGTAAAAATCTTATAGGTGCTTTTCATCAACCTAGATTGGTTTTAATAGACCCTAAAACATTATTTACTCTCCCATCACGAGAGTTTAAAGCAGGTATGGCTGAAATAATAAAATACGGAGTTATATCAGACTTAGAACTATTCGATCTTCTAGAAAGGCAAGAAAATATTGCTGATCTTTCAAACATAAAAGAAAAACTACTAATAGAGATAATTAAGCGTTCTGCTAAATCTAAGGCAGAAATTGTTATAAAAGATGAGATGGAAAGTGGAATTAGAGCATTTTTAAATTATGGTCACACATTTGGCCACGTAATAGAAAATCTTTGCGGTTATGGGAAATGGCTTCATGGTGAGGCCGTAGCAATGGGTATGGTTGCAGTTGGTCAGTTAGCGGTACAGAGGGGACTTTGGAAAGAGGATGACGCGAAAAGGCAGAAACGATTAATAGAGAAAGCAGGCTTACCCTCTAATTGGCCCAAGCTTGAGATAGAAAGTGTTCTATGCTCACTTCAAGGAGACAAAAAAGTTAAGAACGGCAAGGTAAGTTTCGTTATGCCCTTAAAAATTGGTGATGTAAAATTATTTAATAACATTTCTAATGAAGAAATACGTGAATGCTTGCAAAAAATCAGTTAATTGGCTCTTCAAGAAAACGGTTTCCTAAAATCAACTCATCACTATTATCCTTCTGAAAAGCCAACCACCTAAAGTCCCCCAGTCCCATTGGATCAACTAGCCTCAATAATGACTCTCTACGATTTAATGCCGATGAGAGATCATTATTATTAGTATTTTGAAGAGAATAAAGAAAATTTGAAAGTCCTAATGCCAAGAGAGCTTGTCCCTGCCTGGTTTCACCCATAAACTTCCATCCGTTAAACAGAGCATAATTAATGGTTGATTCGATACATAGATGAGCTGTCAAATCACAAAAGCCAGCATCTTTTAAAACATTAGAGTTTGCCACATGATTTCTATAGGAAATAAGAGTACCGTCTTTTCTCATTGCGTTGTAGTAGCGCTTCGATTCCATCGCATAGTCGACAACTAATAATGAGCCATCAATTAAAACCTTAGACAATTTTCTAAACCAACTCGGGATATCACAATGCCATTCGGTGACCCATCTATTACAAATATCCTTTGGTGGAAACTCAATTTTCAAAAGGGTATTAGATTCTTTCAAAAATTTAACAATCCTCGAAGTAGGCTTGAGGTCAACAAACTCCAAAAAATATTCATCATTCATTTTTTTTAAAGCAACTCCCTGCCTAAAAACTTTATTGTCACTAAAAACCAATCTCTCTACTGGGAATGCATCCAAAACTTCATTAGCAATTACGACACCAGTTACTGGTCTTAAGATAAGATCTTCGATACTGCTCCAGCGATAATTTATCCCCTCCAAATTATTAACTACTTTTTCTTGTCGTCTTCTCATCCCTACATTTAATTCAACTAATACAAGCTCAATTTTACTGATTAAATCAGGTTCGATTTCAGCGATAGCCACTATCAAGTCTCTTGATAAAGTCCCTTCTCCTGGACCAACCTCAACAATAGATAACAATTTCGAATCAATTCCTGATTTTTCCATATCAAGAAGCCAATCAACTACTTGAATAGCTAATAAACGTGCAAAATCATTATTCAAAGATGGTGAAGTACAAAAGTCTCCATTCTTACCAATAGTCAATTTTCCAGTTGAATAAAATCCATTATCTGGATCATTTAATACTAAATCCATATATCTGTAGAAACTAATTGAACCGCCACTATCTCCAATGCGATCAACTAACCATTGAGGACATCTCGCGGTCGGGTCAATCATGATGGAGAATACCTTCAGAGAAAATCAAGCACATGCTTAAGAAATCATTTAATAGAGCCATGATTTTTTGTCTGGGACTATTGATTATGTTTTCAATGGGCGGAAACGCATTTGCATACGATAATCCTGAACTATTACCAAAAGAACAAACACCCATAATCGATCTCGCAAAAACTCTTAGTGAGAAACAAAGATTAGACTTGGAGAACTCACTAAATTCTTATGAACAAGAAACTGGGTGGAAAATAAGGGTTTTGTCGCAATATGAGAAAACTCCTGGTTTAGCAGTGAAGGACTATTGGAATCTTGATGAGACAAGTTTACTCATAATCGCTGATCCAAGAGGTGGAAATTTACTCAGTTTTAATGTTGGAGATGCATACTTTGCACTCATGCCCAGAATATTTTGGGTGGAATTACAAACTAGGTTTGGAAACCAATTTTATGTAAGAGATAATGGAGAGGACGGTGCAATCTTAGCTTCAATACAAGCAGTGGAGACCTGCTTAGACCGTGGTGGTTGTGAAGTTGTACCCGGCTTACCCCAAGAACAATGGCAATGGACTTTATTGACCTCTTTGTTGGGAGGGATAATTGCAGGTTTCGCAGCTTCTCCAAGAAAAGAAAATGAATCATTTTCAATAGGATGGCTTTTGCTCCTTTCTCCACTTTGGATAATGCTATTTGGAATTTTTGGCATTGCTCCTGTTGTAACAAGAACTAATGACATTTTGCCTTTAATGAGAAATATTTTGGGATTTATAGGCTCTGCAATTGGTGCTTATTTGATCGCAGAAAGAAAATTTAAGGATCCTGATTTAAACAAGCAAAGTTAAAGTCAAATGGATCTGAAGAAAATAGAAATATAGTGAAAACTAGTTTTCTTGGTTTAATAAAATCTCTTTATATGCAATTGATGCATCCTTCCTAAACCATCTGTGGGATACATGAATAAGCTTGTTATTAGAGAACTCAACCCAAGATAAATGACACAAATTCTCACCTGCAGAATCAATACCTCTTCTTGGAACACACGCTGCATTTAAATATGAAGTCCCCCATAAATCTTGAGCAAAAGTTTTTCTAGTTCGATTCCCCCCAATTCTTAATTGATGATGAGTGTGGCCAAAAACGACTAATTCTGGAACTCTAAATTTACGAATTTGATCAATTGCGATACCAAGATCTTTGTCCCCCCAATCCATTGAGGGCAATTTCCAATCTCTGCCACAAAGGCTTGAAGCCTCTGATCCAAGACCTACTGGTCCAGAATGAGCAAGTATTAATAAAGGAAAATCTAATGGTGCAGACTTAGCCGCAGAAACAATCCTAAAGACAGATTCATCAAGGCTGACCTCCCCGAATACAGATTTAACTTCTGGTGTTAAGAAAAACCCTCCCCCACCACTGCAAGGTCTAGCTCCAACGACAGAAAGTTCTTTTAATGCCCATTTCGATAAATTCCATGAACAATTCTTTTCACCTAACAAATCCAACTGTGCTTGTAAAACATTCCCAGATCCGTCTCTACCTCTATCATGATTTCCCAGTACTACAGAAGTGGGTATAGAAATTTTATTTATTCCCCGAACAATTCTTAAATCGCCATCTGACAAGTCACCAACAAATAAAACACCATCAGGATTCAGTTCCAAAAGCAGATCTAGATCATCCTGACTCCATGAGCCATGTAAATCCCCAGCGATAGCAATTCGGATATCTGTCAGATTTTTTTGGAAATTACCCTCTATACTGCCCCAACACATTGAATTGGAAACTAATTACTACTGTTTCCTATTACAAGACTGATACATCAGTCTCAAATAAAAGCAAAAATCTCATTGATGAGATCAATTTTTTGCGTAAAAAAAGAAACGCTATAATTCTTGCTCATTACTACCAAGAGCCTGCGATACAGGATATTGCAGATTTTATTGGAGATTCTCTTGAGTTATCCAGAAAAGCTTCTGAAACAAATGCAGACGTCATTGTTTTTTGTGGAGTTCATTTCATGGCTGAGACAGCAAAGATCTTGAGTCCAAAGAAGACTGTTCTTCTTCCTGATTTTGATGCTGGATGCACACTCGCAGATGATTGCCAACCTGATGACTTCCAAAAATTCTTAGACAAGCATCCTGATCATTTTGCTATTAGCTATGTAAATTGCAGTGCAGCGGTGAAGGCAAAAAGTGACCTAATTTGTACTAGTAGTAATGCCGTTGATCTGGTAAACAAATTACCCAAAGATTTACCTATTTTATTTGCACCAGATAGAAATCTTGGCAGATGGGTTGAACGTCAAAGTGGCAGAAAATTAACCTTGTGGCCAGGCAGATGTCTCGTCCATGAAACTTTTAATGAAGAATCGCTTATAAAATTAAAAATCAAAAATCCAACCGCTGAAGTTCTTGCCCATCCTGAATGTCAAGAGAATCTTTTAGATTTAGCAGATTTCATTGGTTCAACAAGCAAATTGCTGGACTATTCTCAAAATAGTAAAAAAGATAAATTCATCGTGCTAACTGAGCCAGGCATAATTCATCAAATGAGAATAAAAGACCCTTTAAAGACATATATCGAAGTACCTGGACTAGATGGTTGTAGTTGTAATGAATGCCCATACATGAGAATGAATACCTTAGAAAAAGTATTAAATTGCCTAAAAGAAATGAATCCGGAGTTGCACATGGACGAACAAATTAGATCAATGGCCTATAAGCCACTGAAAAAAATGCTTGATATGAGTAATTGATTTCAAGAGTGAATTTATCTCTTTTTATTGTTGTTTTAGGGGGAAGAAGTCTAAAAAGTAATATAGAAATACACGATGTAAGATGGGTTTTAGGTGAAACAATAGAGGATACATTCCCTGAGCTTAGGAAACAATGGTTAGGGAAAAAAAGAGGACTCCATATTGATAGTTATAAGTGTATTAAATATATAGATGGCTATCAAATAATCATTTCTAAATCTAATAAAGATAATTTAAATTCACCCAAAATAGAAGACTTAAAACTTTGGTTTGTTAATCTAGGTGGGTACAATCCTAAAAAGATGTATGAAGAACATGAATTCAAACTAGTTGTCGCACAAAAAGCTATTGAGGCAAAGAAAAAAGCCAAAAAGAATTGGGAAACAACTTTAAAAAATAAACATAATGATGACTACTCAGATATAAATTATATTGAGCAGGTGGACGATTTGCATCCTATAAAAATAAAGAATTGGGTAATAAAGCTGATCCCAGACGTTCAGAAAAGAGACGAAAAAATCATTCCTGACTGGTATGGATATAGGAGAATTGACAAGTTAAGCTAGTTTTTCAGGGCATAACCCAAATTTGATTTCAAGGGGTTATAAGAATTTTTATTACTGCCAATTTTAAACTTTTTAAGTAATAACTTTTCAGCCGCAACATATTGACTATCTTTTAAAGTTCCTATATCTGAATTTGTTAATTTATTTCTTTCATTTAACAAAAGATCAACTCTAACATCTGGTTCTATGCCATTTTTATTAATATCTTTACCACTTGGTGTTAAATATTTTGCGACCGTAACTGTTAGACCTGAGCCATCAGAAAGAGACCTGACAGACTGAACTAGTCCCTTACCAAAAGTCTTTTTCCCAACCAATACTCCTCTTTTATTATCTTTAATTGCTCCAGAGAGAATCTCGCTAGCACTCGCAGATCCTTCATCGATTAAAACCACAACTGGTCTGTTAGTTAAGGCTCTACTTTTAGCTTTCCTAACATCAGTAATTCCATCTTTTGTTTTAGTACTAACAATAATTCCTGTATTTATCCATTGTCTCGCTATTTCAATACTTGCCTCAAGCAAACCACCAGGATTACTTCTAAGATCTAATACATAACCAAAAGGTTGTTGTTTTTCTAATTTATTAATCGATAAACTCATTTCTTTAGGAGATCTTGCATTGAATTGTTTTAACCTTACGTAACCAATTTTTGCTCCAGAAACTGTATTATTTATTCGACTATCAACTACATTAATTTCAATTCTATCTCGTATTAATGAGATATTTAATAACTCCTCGTCTCTAATAATACCTAGTTCAACCTTCGTTCCTTTTTTACCTCGAATAAGTTTAACAGTACTGTCTATGCTCAGACCTTCGACAGGCTTACCATCTATAGATACGATTATATCGTTCGGTTTGATTCCTGCGAGGAAGGCTGGAGTTCCCTCTATTGGTGATACAACAACAATTTGATTAGTAACTTCATCTAGAGAAATTTGAATACCTACTCCCATCAATTCACCCGTTGTATCTATTCTCATTTCATTGAATTCTTTAGGATCTAAAAATCTGGTATAAGGATCATCTAATTCTGTCAACATGTCCTTAATGGCAATATATGCTTCGTCATTATCAAAATATTTAGTTGATAGTATTTCCTTTCTTAATTTAATCCAATCTTCTGGCTTATATTTCCCTGAATAGTCCAAAAAATCGCGATATATAATTTGCCATACCTGATCAATAATCTCCTTTGGATTGTTAGTAATCAAAGTAGAGGAATTAGCCTGGAAAGAAAAAGAAGGTGAAGGGCAAATAGCTATAAGTAAACATATTTTTAAAAATCTCTTCAACATAATTATCAAATAACTTTTCTAATACTAAAACAATAAAAAAATATATTCTATTTTTAAGGATCTACCCATTTACCATCCTCTTTAATTAAATCAACCAATGCCTGAACACCTTCATCCTCAGGTACCCTCTTAATTTCATCTCTATTCCTATAAAGAGCAATGGTTCCAACGCCTTTCCCTACATAACCATAATCAGCATCTGCCATCTCTCCAGGCCCATTAACTATGCAACCCATTACAGCAATATCCAAACCCGTTAAATGTTGAGTAGCGTCTCTAACTCTTGCTACAACTTCCTCTAAATTAAATAATGTTCTACCACAACTAGGACAACTAATATATTCAACCATGGTTTTTCTCAAACCAACCGCTTGTAAAATTGAATATGCAACTGGTATTTCTTTTTCGGGTGCCTCTGTTAAAGAGACTCTAATGGTATCTCCAATACCTTCGGATAATAATGTGCCTATCCCTACTGTACTTTTAATTCTTCCATAATCCCCATCTCCCGCTTCCGTTACACCCAAATGCAGAGGATAATTAAATCCCTCTTTGTCCATTGTGTCAGCCATCATTCTATAAGCTGCAAGCATCACGGGAGCTCGAGAAGCCTTCATCGAAATTACAATATTATGAAAATCTAATGAATGACATATTCGAATAAATTCCATAGCTGATTCAACCATTCCAAATGGAGTATCTCCATAAGCAAATAACATTCTTTCAGACAAAGAGCCATGATTAACGCCTATTCTGAGTGCCTTATTTTGCTCTTTAAGAGTATTAACAATTGGTTGGAATTTTTGTATGATCTTCTCTTTAATTGCATCAATTTCATCTTTAGTAAATTCAGTTCTATTGGGATCAGGTTTTTCAAAAACGAATAATCCAGGGTTGATACGAACTTTATCTACATGCTTAGCTACTTCTAAAGCTATTTTCATTCCATTATGGTGAACATCCGCTACCAAAGGAACTGGTTGATAAGTGCTAGCTAGAAGTTTCTTGATTTCCCCCACAGCTTTTGCACTTGCAAGAGTTGGAACTGTTAATCTGACAATCTCACATCCAACTTCATGCAATCTCCTTATTGCGGCCGTTGCCCCCTGGATATCCATCGTATCTTCATTAATCATTGATTGAACACGCACTGGATTATCTCCACCGATGCCAATATCACCGACCATTACTGGCCTAGTATCTCTACGAATAATTCTGGTGCTATATCGCTGAGAGAGATTATTTCCTTCCATATTCTTTGCCAGGGTCGCAATCATGAGTTAACAATTGAGCCTCTTTAATAAATAAGGATGACATATTTAAGGGCTATTATAAAAAATCAATTTTTTCCTTAATTTTTAAAAAATCAGATTTAGTCAGACTCATTGGTTTTCCTTCCTCTTTAGATGGATTCCTAATTAAATAAGATGGATGGAAGACAGGCATTACAAGTTTGCCCTCCCAATTAATCCATTCACCCCTGAGGATACTAATACGAGACTTAATTTTCAAAATAGCTTCTAATGCTGTTGCTCCAACTAGGACTATTACTCTGGGGTTTACAAGTTTTATTTGTTGATACAACCAAGGAAGATTTTCTTGTATTTCAATCTTTGTTGGGCGTCTATTTTGGGGTGGTCTACATTTGACCACGTTGCAAAAATAAACATCTTTGTTAATGTCAATTCCAGCATTTTGAAGCAATTTATCAAGTAATTTTCCAGACCTTCCTACAAAAGGCTCTCCTATCTCCTCCTCCTTTGCTCCTGGAGCTTCTCCAATAATCATTAACTTAGCGAAAGGGTTACCCCTGGATACAACGATTTTGTTTATGGAATTGCTTAAATTACAAACTTCAGAAAAGTCTTTATCAGACGCGCTATTTTTATTCACATCAGAGCATCCAAATCTGATCCTTTTGAGAGGTACGGAACTAAAATCAAGAATTTATTACCTTCTGGATCAAGAATCCATTGCTCAGCCCCAAAGTTTGCCAATTTTGGTATACCCATAACACTACCTCCTATTTTTAATATCTCAGAAATCCACCTTTCAATCATTTTTGATGGATCTTCAGAAGGTTCACCTTGAAAACACAATGAGGTTGAATTTCCTTTCCTTTGCCATTCATGATTCTCATTAGGTCGATAAAAATGTATTTTGGATCGATTATTTATTGAAATAAAATAATGAGTTGCATTTAAACCTTTATTTGCCTTGTCAGAGTTGACCTTGGCATAAAAATCAGACAATTCTTTAGGGTTTTCAGAAGCAATTACAAAGTTTATGTTCATCAAAGGCATGCAAGTATCTGATTAAGTAGTAAGTTTGTAATTAGATCAATTCACTTTAAAAGTGAATCTAAGAAAAACATTTTGAAGTTATGCTTCGAAGATGACTGAAAAATCACAGATATCTAAAAGAGCTCTCTCAATAAAACCTTCTCTAACTCTTGAGATCAGCGCAAAAGCTAAGGCTTTAAAAGCTGAAGGAAAAAACATTTGTAGTTTAAGCGCTGGAGAACCTGATTTCGATACCCCAGAATTTATTATCGAAGCCACTCTAAAAGCATTAAAAGATGGAAAAACTCGTTATGGACCTGCTGCTGGAGATCCAGAATTAAGAGAAGCCATTGCCCAAAAGCAATCAAATATTAATAAAGTTCCCACAAACACAGACAATGTTTTGGTAACAAATGGAGGGAAACAAGCAATATACAATTTATTTCAAGTAGTTTTAAATCCTGGAGATGAAGTTCTCATACCTTCACCATATTGGCTTAGTTATCCAGAGATAACCCTTTTAGCTGGTGCCAAGCCAATTAAAATTAAATCTTCAACTAAAGATAATTTCAAAATAGATATCAATTCTCTAGAAGAAAACGTAACTGAAAAAACAAGGTTATTAATTATCAACTCTCCCAGCAACCCAACAGGCTGCGTTTTAACAGAGCAAGAAATGAATACTATTTCTGAATTTTTAAGAAGACATCCAAGAATTTTTTTAATGAGTGATGAAATTTATGAATTTCTTATTTCTCCAAATCAAGTTCATCACAGTTTCGCAAAAATAGCACCAGATTTAAAAAATAGAATTTTTACAGTCAACGGTTTTGCCAAGGCTTGGGCAATGACTGGCTGGAGGATTGGATACCTAACAGGAAATACAGAGGTAATAAAGAAAGCCATTGCTTTACAAAGTCAAAGTACAAGCAATGTATGCAGTTTTGCTCAAAAAGGAGCTATTGCCGCACTTCAGGGCTCAAAAGATTGCGTTCATGAAATGGCAGAAATTTATAACAAAAGGAGATTATTGATAACAGAAAGACTAAAAAAAATAAAAAATATTTCTTTTGTCCCTCCTAGTGGAGCTTTCTATGTTTTCCCAGAAATTAATCTAGAGGATATCGATTCAATAAGTTTCTGTAAATTGGCACTAGAAAAGGTTGGCCTAGCAATAGTTCCAGGTATTGCTTTCGGTGATGACAAATGCATAAGAATCTCATATGCATCTTCAAATAAAATGATCAACGATGGAGTTGATAGGTTAGAAAAACTCTTAAATTATTTTTAAATCAAAAAAAATGCGTCAAGCATCAAAATTAATCAAGTTCACTAAAATAGCTATTGCTCTTTTATCAATATTTAATTTATCTAATATTTGTTCATTAAAAGCAGAGGAAGTACTTCGCATTGGGGCGATACCAGATCAAAACCCAGAGCACCTGAATCGTCTATATAAACTATTATCCTCTGAATTAAGCGAGCAGCTCAATGTTCAAGTTCGTTATAAACCAGTTACTAATTATGCTGCAGCTGTAACAGCTTTTAGGACCGGGAATTTAGATTTAGTATGGTTCGGTGCTTTAACAGGTATACAAGCAAGACTTCAAATTAAAGGATCCAAGGTAATAGCACAAAGAGATATTGATGAAAAATTCCATAGTATTTTTATTGCAAACAAGAAAAGTTCAATCCAAAAGATAAATAACATAAACGACTTAAAAACACTAAAAGGTAAGCGTTTTACTTTTGGCTCTGAAAGTTCAACATCAGGAAGATTGATGCCACAATATTTTTTAAACAAAGCAGGTGTTCAACTTAAAGATTTCAAAGGTGCAAGCCCAGGTTTTAGTGGTAGCCACGATTCAACATTAATGCTTGTGCAAAGTGGTTCATATGAGGCAGGTGCTCTTAGCGAAGAAGTATGGAAGAGAAATCTTGAGATAGGACGCGCGGACCCCTCTAAAGTCTTTGTGATTTGGAAGACTCCTTCTTATCATAATTATCATTGGCTTGCTCAAGGAAACCTAGATAAAAAGTTCAGAAAAGGTTTTACGAAAGAACTTACAAATGTATTTTTAAGTTTCAATGAAAAGTCAAAAAAACAAAAACAAGTTCTCGAATTATTTAGCGCAAAGAAATTTATAATATCAACAAACGAGAATTATAATAAAATAGAAAAGGTAGGTAGGAAAATTGGAAAGATTAAGTGACTAAGTTACTAGAATTAAAAAATATAAGCCATAGCAGTAAAGAAATTATTAGAGTACAAGATATTAATTTAACAATAAATCAAGGCGAGAAAATAGCGCTTATTGGCAAAAGTGGCTCTGGCAAAAGTACATTAATATCGATCGCTAATGGATCACTAATCCCAAACGAAGGGGATGTATTATGGAAAGGTTCTCACATTAACAATATTTCAAATATTGAGTCGTCAAAAATAGGAACTATATGGCAGGATTTATCTTTGATAGAAGAGCTAAATGTCGCTCAGAATATAAACTGCGGTGCACTAGGTAAACACAATTTCATTTGGGCTTTAAAAAATCTTCTAGGAGTCTTAGATAAAGGTTTATGCCAAGAATGCCTAGAAGCAGTCTCTCTTCCTAAAAAAACTATTTATTCCTATATAAATAAACTTTCTGGTGGGCAAAAAAAAAGAATAGCAATTGCACGTCTTTTGAGACAGGAGCCAGAGATTCTTCTAGGAGACGAACCTTTCTCAAATTTAGACCCTTTATTGTCAAAAAATATCTTAAATTTATTTATTAATCAAAAAAATTATCTTAGAATTAAAATCCCTGAGACAATACTTATAAGTCTTCATCAAATTAATTTAATAAATAATTTCAATAGAGTTATTGGGTTAAAAGATGGAGAGATTGTAATAGATAGAGAAATTCATAATATTAATAAATCAGAGTTTGATTGGATATTTTAATTCATAATGAAATTAATAAAACCAGTATCAACTTTATTAACATTAATCCCATCAATAGCCTACATTCCCATTCTAATAGAAATCATCAAAGGATTTCATATTGGGGGTCTAAATATCATATTTCTATTCATAAGCTCAGCAATAAAACCTTCGCTCAATGAAGAAGTAGTTAAAAGTGCATGGGAAGGACTTCAAATAACAATTTCTACTGCATTAACTAGCTGGGTTATAAGTATGCTTATTGGAATTCTTTTAGGTGTACTTTCTACAGATTTATTTTGGAAAAGTATTCCTAAGTTTTCTTATTTAGGTAAATTCATAAAATACTCATTAGCAATTCCAAGATCAATACATGAAGTAGTCTGGGGCCTGCTATTTATACAAATTTTAGGTTTGAATATTTGGGTGGCAATTATATCTATAGTCATTCCCTATTCAGCTTTAACAGCAAGAGTAATTTCAGAGCAACTAGATAGTTTTGACATACAACCTCTAATAGCAGTTAAGAAAACCGGATCTGATTTTATGAGCTCATTTATAACAATTCTAATACCAAAGTTAATACCTATCGTATCTACATATGGAAGTTACAGGTTTGAATGTGCAATTAGAAGTGTAACATTACTTGGAATATTTGGATTAGGAGGTATAGGAACAGAACTATATTTAACTTTAAAATCCTTTGAGTTCAATGAAATGTGGACTTGTTTGTGGATGCTTTGGTTAATTATGATTTTATTAGAGAATTTTATAAGATATTTAAGATGTTATCTATCTGATAATATTAGTTTGAAAAATTCTTTCTTAATTTCAATATCAATATTCTCACTATCTCTATCGTTAGGTATTAGTTGGCTTTATAATCTAAATTTTGAGATATTTACTCCATTAAACTTTTCGTATTTAAATTTACCTTCACTCGTAGAGATAAGAAATGGATTTAATACCTTACCTCTTTTTAAACTAATCATTACAACAATTTTAATAACTTTTTTCGCGTCTGGGATTGCAATAGGGACACCTCCTCTTTTACTAGTATTATTCCCAGGTAAATTCCCTCTAAGAGTTCAGAATCTTATTTGGATATTCTTTAGATTGATACCTCCTCCATTGACCACTATACTTATTCTTCTTTTTACTAATCCTAATATATCTGTAGCCGCATTATCACTAGGAATTACACATATGGGTGTAATGGGAAGATTACTTACAGATAACATACTAAATCAAGAAAAAAGTATTTATCGAGCAATTAAAAGCAATGGTTCAAGCAAGAAATCAGCAACACTTTATGGAATATTAGCCCCCCAAAGTAATAGTTACTTAGCTTATGGAGCATATAGAATTGACGTAATTCTAAAGGAAACAGCAATTATAGGTGCAGTCGGAGGAGTAGGATTGGGGTGGCAATTACAGGAATCACTAAGCTCATTCAATTGGGCACAAGTCTTGATAATAACTGCTACTTTCTCTTTATTAACAATGTCAGGAGAATTTTTATTTAACACTTCTCAAAATTATTGGTTAAAGAATTCAACTAACAATTTCATTAGTTAGTTATTTTATTCAACATATCTACTTATGAATAAATATCAGAAAAAATTAATCATAATTGGAGATAGTGGGGTTTATGGATGGGGAGATCTAGAGGGAGGGGGATGGTCTGAGAGATTAAGACAAAACTGGTTAAATTTAGATGGAGCACCCATCATTTATTCCCTTGGAGTAAGAGGAGATGGATTAGAGAAAGTTGCTATAAGATATAAGAATGAGTGGGCAACAAGGGGAGAGTTAAGGAGAAAAGTTCCTGAAGGTATTTTGCTATCAATTGGATTAAACGATACAGCTAGAATTGGGAGAAAAGATGGCAGGCCCCAACTTTCCGAAGATGCTTTTAAATTTGGCTTAAAACAATTAGTAAACGAAATTAAGAATGAAGTACATATAATGGTTCTTGGATTAACACCTGTTAATGAAGACTCAATGCCTTTTGCAGAATGTCTTTGGTATTCAAATCAAGCTTGTTCTAAATATGAAAATAAAATTGAAGAAACTTGCTTAGAATTAAATGTTCCGTTTTTATCTATCCATGAGAAAATGATCAACCTATTATCATTTAAAGAATTACTCTCATCAGATGGAATACATCTAAATACTAAGGGTCATAAATGGATTTATGACCAAATTAGCGAATGGCCAGCACTGAAGAATTGGGCTGATTTAAAATAAACATTTCAAACAAACTTCAAATATAAAAAGATAGAAATAATAGCGGCTATAGATGTCTGGATAGAATTAACTAATTCATTAGTCATCCAATCAATCTTATTTTGAACTAGTGCTCCTATATAACTTTCCAAAAAAGTTGCTAAATAACCAGAAAAGAAGACTATAAAAGCAACAGATAGTCCAGAAATGATCGATAGATTAAGCATAAAAACAGTCATAATAAAACTTCCTAACAAACCAGCCATTGAACCTTCGATGCTTATTGCCCCCTCTGTTCCTGGTGATACCTGCTTTAAAGTAGTTATTAGAAAAGTTCTTTTACCAAATCTTTTGCCAATTTCACTTGAAAAAGTATCGGAAAGCTTTGCACTGAAACTAGAAGCAAAACCCACCATGAATAAATTTAAAAAATTTGGCCAAATGCAACTGAATAAGGCAAGTGAGCAACCTGTTGCTGCAGACCCCCAAACATTTTCAGGGCCGCGTTGACCACCTCTGGCTTCAGCAATACCTCGGGAAGCCTTATTTTTGTATCCAATTTTTGTAACTAACGTTCCCAATAATAGATATGAACAAACTGATATCCAACCATTCCAACCAATAGATCCTAATAAAAGTGTTCCTAGTATTCCAGCATGAATCCAACCTTTCTTAGTTAAAAAGGGAAGCCTTTGTCCCAAAAGTATCAATAAGAAATTAATCAAAAAAGCATTAATCCAAACACCGCCTTCAAAAGACAAGTTACCCATCGTTTCTACTCAGAATACCTATTTCTAAACAATAGACGTTTTTATGATCAAAAATATTCAATCTTAAAGGGATGATTTAAGTCTTCTCCATGAAGTCATTATTTGACAAGCACTTACTGCAGCTGTTGATGTCCTCAAAATAGTTTCGCCCATAGAAACCCCAACTAAGCCAGCTTCAAAAGCTAATTCCTCTTCATCTTTATTCCAGCCTCCCTCTGGTCCAATTACCACCCAAACTTGATTAACATCATGTGGTGTTTCTTTTACCCAAGTCACACAATCTTGCAAGTCTTGAATACGTGTTGCAGCAAATCCGACTTGAGTTCCCGAGGGCATATCATTTATCCAATTGGGAAATGTCAATACCTGCATTAATTCTGGACTCCAGAGTCTTTCAGATTGCTCAACAGCTTCATAAATAATTTTTTTATATCTAATAGTTTTCTCGCTATTGCTTTCTTTAACTACTGATCGTTTTGAGATTAATGGTTGAATAATATCAACTCCTATCTCACAACTCATTTGTAAAAAGTTTTCAAAACCCTTTTTAGGAATAACTATAGCAATTCCTATTAATGGTCTTTCTCTTGAAACGAATCGAAGAGGCTTATCAAAACCATTGGTAAGTTTTATAGTTTTTTTTTCAACAATTTTTGCGTTCCAAAGATGACCTTTTCCATCAATGACTTCTAAAAGATCTTCCGATCTCATCCTCATAACCCTGTGTAAATAATGGGATTCATTAGAGGTCAATTCCAACTCTCCATTTGAATCGATTTCATCTCTTAATCGATTTAGTTTTATAAATAATCTTCTTTTCTCAGCCATAGAAAATTAATCTGTTGAAGAAAAAATTGCATCTGGATGTTTCTCTACTGGCCAATCTTCATTAACTCCTCCGATAATTAGTTCCTCTATTTTCATAACATCAACATCCATTTGTTTTAGTACATTTATCAAAATATCAATTGCTATGAGGTCAGAAGTGCCTAAATCGACCCAGCATCTAGCCCAACACTCATTAAATTCAAATTCTCCAAGATTATGCATTAATGATGGCAGGCTAGAAGAGCTATCGTCATTTTCATAGCTCATCCAACTGACATCAGCACCCATTTCGTGCGTTTGTAAATTTTCAGAATTAAATCCCCCAAGTCGGCCTAGCACATACCAAGAATCAAAAATACCATCAATGTAATCTTTTTCTCCTTTACTTGGAACACCTGAATATCTAAGCCATATCCAACAATTGAAAGGATCAACTTCACGAAATCTAACTTCCATAAACAATAGATCTTGAAAAAGAAAAACTAAAAGATATCAAACATAATCTAATGTAAATTGATTAAAGAAAATAGAAAAATCATTATTTATTTGATCAAAGCCTCAATAAAAAAGAATGCTTAGTTTAAAAAATATTTATTACCATCCCTCGACAGCAGAGGAACCAATCCTAAGAGATTTGTGTTTAAAATCAAAGACTGGGAAAATCACAATTGTTAGAGGGGCAAGCGGAAGTGGAAAAACTACATTAGTAGAAATCATTAGCGGTCTATCCGGACATCAGAAAGGAGAGATAACATGGTTTAACAAACCTCTAAATGCACGTAAGCGCAGGTGGTTATGTGGATTAGTTTTTCAATTTCCAGAAAGATATTTTCTTGGATTATCCGTAGCTCAAGAATTACGTCTTGGGCACAAGAGGTTAACGACTGAAGAACAAATTTCAACTCTCACAAAAGTGGGGTTAATCAACTTAGATTTAAAGAAGCCGCCAGAATCTCTTAGTGGAGGGCAACAACGACGACTAGCTATTGCTGTTCAACTATTAAGGAGTCCAAAAGTACTTTTATTGGACGAGCCAACAGCTGGTTTAGATTGGTCAGTGAGAAACGGAATTATAGAATTACTCGCGAAGCTTAAAGACAATCAAACTATTCTAATAGTTACCCATGAACCCGAACTTTTTAAAAATTTGAATACCGACAATTACGAGTTGCAGAATGGTCAACTTATCCCTCAATAAACAATCCAACTAATCAATGACAGATTCACTAGTTAGAGCTACTGCTGCAAAAGGAGGGATCAGACTAGTCGCCGTATCAACAACTGAAGCCACAAAAGAAGCAAAAGAAAGACATTCTCTTTCATATTTAACTTCTGCAATTGTAGGTAGGGCTATGAGTGCAAGCCTTTTGCTAGCAAGCTCTATGAAGGTAAATCATGGAAGAGTGACTTTGAGGATAAGCTCAAATGGACCACTAAAAGGATTAACTATTGATGCGGGTAGAGATGGAAGTGTTAGAGGTTACGTTGGCGATCCAAGACTTGAATTAGACCTAATTAAAAATAAAAGCAATCACTATTCATTTGATTTTAAAAAAGCTACTGGTATTGGATATCTTCACGTTATTAGAGATGATGGGAAAGGCGAACCACACAACAGTACAGTTGAATTAATTAATGGAGGGATAGGTGAAGACATAGCTTCCTATTTATTACATTCTGAACAAACGCCCTCAGCTGTTTTTGTTGGAGAAAGAATTAATCAGGATGGAATAGTTTGTAGCGGAGGGCTTTTAGCACAAATACTACCGAAAGCAGAGCGAGACTATTCATTGATAGACTTACTTGAAGATCGATGTAAAGAGATTAATTCTTTTAGTGAGTTATTAAACAAAAAAGGGAATAACCTTATTTCTCTTATTGAAGAGATTTTTCCTGATCTTGATCAATCACCCTCAGATATTATTAGCACATCTCAGGAAGTTAGTTTTAAATGTAGATGCTCAAGAGAAAGAAGCATAACAGCGTTAAAGATTTTGGGGAAAGATGAACTTCAGAAAATGATAAAGGAGGACGGGAAAGCAGAACTAACATGTCAATTCTGCAAAAATGTTTATCTTGTTAAAGAGGACGAATTGATAACTTTGATCGATTAGACGATTAATCAAGAAAAATCACTCCTAACCAAAGCAAAAATACTGCTGGTATCGCCTCAAATTTGTCTGAAGATAATGATCCAGCGTTATCAATAAATGATTGAGCACCACCCATAAATAATGCACCAGATAAAAGTCCAATGCTAAGCAGAATAATGCACCAAATAATAGAAGAAAAGAAAGGCCTACCTCTACGTGACTGACTAATAAATAAGCCTATTGTTGAAACTGAAAGTATTAATTCAACACTTTCAGAAGGTACAATTAAAACAAGTAAAAAAGCCAATATTCCAAGAGCTATCCGTATATTTAAGTCTTGTCCAGAGGGCAACTCTAATTTTGGTAAAAAGTTAGATGTTGAAGCCTCGTTTTTAGGAAGATTTAAATTTTTCAACCTAGTTAGAAGCGAACCAGGTCCTATATCACCAACCTTCTTAGCTTCATTTTCTTTATTTGATGCATTTATTGCCTCATTACTTGCATTACCAAGTTGTCTTGATTTAAGACTTATCATTAGCAACGAATCATAAGCAGCTTCAATTTTTGCTTTAGTAATTTGGTCATCACCCACATCTATTAACTTTTTATCTCTTGCTTCTTGAATAGCATCAAAACTTGCACCCTCATTTATTCCAAGAATCAAATATGGATCTTGTGAGTTTGAATTTGATTGTGAATTGCTACCAGGATCCATAGATTTTGCAAAAAAAGATTTATGAATTCTCTTTAAGATTAGATTTTAATCTACTTTAGAGGGAAACAGGATCAACACCACTAACAACTGGAGCAACTGAGTTTAATTCCATTTCAGGATGATCTTCCTTTAACTGATTAAGATTCCATTCATTTTTAAAAAGCAGTACTGGTCTAAGCCAAGCGTCTTGAACAGTTTTGCAATTAAAAATTCTTCCAACATCCTCTAAAACAGGCCATCCCCCTTTTACCCATCTGGCGACTTGATAACCCATCGGTTCAAGTCTAGTTTCTACTCCATATTCACTAGCAAGTCGATGCTGTACTACCTCAAGCTGAAGCTGACCAACTGCGGCCAGAATTGGATCTCTTTTACTTTGATCTTTATCATAAAGAATTTGGACTGCTCCCTCCTCTCTTAATTCATTTACTCCTTTCCTAAAGTTTTTAAAAGCTGAAGGATTTGGATTTCTTAACCAACTAAATATCTCAGGGCTAAAACACGGGATCCCCTCGAATTCAACTCTAGGTCCTATAAATAACGTATCTCCAATAGAAAACATTCCCGGGTTATTCAAACCAATAACATCCCCAGGATAAGCATCATCAACAACAGCCCTATCTTGACCAAAAATCTTTTGGGGTCTTGAGAGTCTGATTTGTTTACCTGTCCTAGCGTGTTGAACTGTCATATCTTTTTTGAACCTCCCACTACATACACGCACGAAGGCAACTCTATCCCTATGTTTTGGATCCATATTTGCTTGTAATTTAAATACAAATCCACTAAATGATTCTCTTGTAGGAACTACTGGCCCATCAAAGCTATTTCGAGCTACAGGTCCCTGAGATAGCTCAAGAAAATTATCTAAAAATGGCCTAACCCCGAAGTTGGTCATTGCAGATCCAAAAAACACAGGAGTTAATTCGCCAGATAAGATTAATTCTTGATTTAAGTCACAACCAGCCTCATCCAGAATCTCAATCTCTTCAAGTGCTTTTGTCAATAGCTCTTCTTCTACTAAGTTTTTAAGTTCCGGATCATTGATTTCCAACCTTATTTCATTAGATTGCTTCCCCCTTTCCGCTCTAGAAAATAAAACAACTTCTTTGGTTGCTCGCTCAACAACACCTCTAAAAAGCTCACCACTCCCTATTGGCCAATTGACTGCAAAGGTTGACAATCCTAATTCAGACTCAATCTCATCTAATAATTCCAGCGGTTCTTGACCTGGCCTATCCATCTTGTTGATAAATGTAAAAATTGGTATCTGACGCATTCTGCAAACCTCAAAAAGCTTCCTTGTTTGAGGTTCAAGACCTTTCGCTGCATCCTCAAGCATTACAGCATTATCAGCTGCGGCAAGTGTCCTATATGTATCTTCCGAGAAGTCTTGGTGGCCAGGAGTGTCTAATAAATTTATCGTCTTATCTTTATAAGCAAATTGTAAAACAGTTGATGTAATTGATATACCTCTTTGTTTTTCAATCTCCATCCAATCGGAAGTAACTTTTCTCTGTTCTCCTCTTGCTTTTACAGCTCCTGCTTGTTGAATAGCTCCGCCATAAAGTAAAAGTTTTTCTGTCAAAGTAGTTTTCCCTGCATCAGGGTGGGAAATAATCGCAAAATTTCTTCTTTTACTAACCTCCGTACTTAAAGATACAGTTAATTCTTCTTCTAAATTTGGATCTAAATTAGTCTTGTCTTGGGGAGTTGATTTCATTATTGTTTTTGGTTGTTCATTTGTTCAGGGCAAAGATTAAATACACCCAATAATCTCAAAATAAAGCTCATCAACTTGAAGAACCTCTAATTGAGATAACCCTGCATCAATTAGCTGTTGAGTTACTTCATCAACTGTAAATGATGCCTTGAGAGATGCATAAAAATCCTTTTTTAGAATTTCTGGGGAATCTGAAAGATGTTTTTCTTTTATCTCAAATGCTTTTTCTAAAGAAGTAGGCCTTATTAAATCACGATGAATATGAATACATTTGGTTTTACCAAGTTTTTTTAATGCACCCCAAAACCTATAAGGGTCATGAAAATGATGCAAGGCGCTATTACTGACAAGTACATCAGCTCTAAGAGGAAAATGTGTTTCACCTTTGGCTATTGAATTAATTTCAATCAATTGATAAGAGAGATTCTTCGTAAATTTTTTGGAAAGTTTGTTTTCTGCTTCATTCAACATTTCCTTTGAGCCATCAATTCCTACAACGGTTACGAAAGGCCAATTCTTAGCAATTCTCTCTGAAATATTTCCTGGCCCACATGCTATATCAAAAATTAGATCAGTTTTATTGAGAGTTTTTCCTATTTTTTTTAAATATTTGTCAAGCGATTTAATCACCATAGAATCACTCCTAGAGAAATCCGCATCCGCGTAAGCCCTTACCTGCGAGGGGCTTTGCATGAGTTCTGGTTCCGGTGTTCGCTTCATTGCTAAAATAAAGAATTTTCTTTTCCTTGAAGACCCCTGCAGATGGTGTTAAAAAAACTTGCCAACGCTATAGATGGAGTTAATGTAAAACATACAAAAGGGGTACAAAGATTTTGACAATCGCAACAAGCCAGCCCGAAACGAATAATTCAGCATCGGGTAAAAGAAATGTTACAACTGATTTTCCGATAACTGCACCTGCAGCCAATCCTGTCTTTTACAGAACTTATAGCAGGAAACTTCCAGCTGGTCGTGAAAGCTGGGAACAAGTAAATATAAGAAACTTAGATGGTCTAAAGAAGCTTGGGGGACTAAACGAAGCAGAAATAAATTTAATGCAAAGAATGCAACAAGAAAAAAAAGCTCTTCCCTCAGGTAGATGGCTTTGGATAGGGGGGACAGAATGGATTGAAAAAGAGAAGAATTTTTCTGGAGCCTACAATTGCACCTCAACGAATCTTGTTGATTGGCAAGCCTTTGGACTTATGATGGATTTAGCCATGATGGGTTGTGGAACGGGTGCGATAATTGAACCTCACTTGATTGATCAACTGCCAGAGGTTAGAAATAGAATTAATATTGCAAATGTTACAGATATTGGATTAACCCCTTCTGAAGAAAGAAATGAAAAGACTACATTTTCTATTCAAGATAACAATGTACTAATAAAAGTTGGGGATAGTAGACGTGGATGGGTTGATAGCTACCAAAAGATTCTTGAATTAAGCAGTGACAATAGTTTCAATTCTAAAGTTGTTAATGTATCTATTGACTTAAAAGATGTAAGGCCAGCGGGTGAATCACTCAAAGGTTTCGGAGGCATGGCGAACCCTGTAAAACTCAAAGATTTATACCCACGTGTGGCAACTCTTTTGAACAAAGCAGAAGGAAGAAAACTAACTTCAATTGAATGTTGTCTACTTATCGACGAAGCAGCCGTAACAATCGTTGCTGGTAACATCAGACGAAGTGCAGGTATGCGCCAATTTTCTTCGCAAGATTTAGAAGCTGCTGGTGCTAAAGAAAATTTATGGAAGCAAGACTTAAATGGTAATTGGAGTATTGACCCAGAGAAGGATGCATTAAGAATGGCTAACCATACTCGTGTTTACCACACCAAACCTGAATTAGAAGTTCTTGTCGATGCCGTTATTAAGCAATTTCATTCAGGGGAGGGTGCTATTCAATTTGCACCAGAGGCAATTGCCCGCTCAAATGCTGACATACTTTCAACAGTAGAACTCAGGAATGAATTTATAGATATCTATTGTGACCAAGGGAAAGAAGAAGCCTCTAAATGGATTCAATCAAATTATGGTCCATTTGATGATAAAGAACTTTTTCACAGACTCAGTAGATATGGTCTTAATCCTTGCGGAGAAATTCTAGGTTCAGATTTTCACTGTAATCTTGCAGAAATACATCTTAATCAAATTGATCCATTAGACATAAATCAACAAGAAGATGCTTTCAAAGCAGCAGCTTTGTCAGTAGCCTGTCTCCTTAATCATCGATTTGAAGTAGAGCGATACAGAAAAAGTCGCGAATGGGATCCCATTGTTGGGGTCAGTTTCACAGGACTTTTTGACTTTTTTGTTCATGCCTTTGGGACTTCATGGTTAAAATGGTGGGAAGCTGGACGACCTGAGACAAAAGAAGGAAAGGATTTTAAACTCAAAGAGGCTACTTTTTTGAGCCGATGGAGGAAGATCGTCAACGATACAGTTTTTGAGTATTGTGATAGGCATAATATTCGCCGTCCAAGTCGTTGTACGACAGTTCAACCTGCGGGAACAAAAAGTCTTCTAACAGGGGCTTCACCAGGCTGGCATCCTCCAAAAGCTCAGCGTTTTATTAGAAGAATTACTTTTAGGAAGAACGATCCAGTAGCGTTAGCATGCATGGATTATGGATACACAATCGTTCCTTCTCAGTCAGATAAAGATGAAAATGGGAAATTACTAGACAATCCATTTGATCCGAAATGTACTGAGTGGCTAGTTGAAATTCCGACTGAGGTAAGTTGGGCAAACATACCTGGTGCGGATCAAATAGATATCAACAACTTCTCAGCTCTTGCACAATTTGATTTTTATATGCAAGTTCAAACAAACTACACTGACCACAACACTTCTGCCACTATTGAATTTAGAGAAAATGAGATAGAGGGTTTAGCTAAAGCTCTTCATAGCTCTATCAATGAAAATAAAGGTTATATTTCAGCTGCATTGCTGGCCAGGTTTGATGCAAATGCAACCTTCCCTAGACTTCCTTTTGAACCTATTGACGAAGAATGCTATACAAAAATGCACTCAGAGGTAATAAAAAGAAGAGACAATTGTGACTTCTTTGATGCTCTTAGTCGATATGATCAAGGGGAGCTTACTGAAGCAGGTCCAGCAGGTTGCGATTCTGATAAATGCTTACTCCCTCTAGCGAAGCCATCTTAAGAGCAGTCATGCAATCTTGAGTGACGGTATTTTATATCAATCGAGAAAATTTTTTAATTAATAAAAAAGTTTATTTTTCAAAGAAATCTTAAGTTAATTGTCCAAATTAGAAAATTTGGCTAATTATTCAATAGGTATTGTCTTCCCTGAAATTTCAATGACCACGACAAATAAACCATTAAAGATAAGTGGCGCAAGTACTAATGATGCACTAATTGATCAACTGCGAGCTTGTAAAAACCCAGATGAAATTCTCAAATTCGAGAAATGGTTCAATACCAATATTGAATCAGACAAACTTTATAAAAGAATTTGTGAACTAATAAAAAACAGAAGTATCTCTAGAGCATTAGGATCAAAATGGCTCCTAACGCTTATTGAAGATAGAGAAAACACTATAAATAAGTTGTTGGTTCAATAATATTTTATTTAGACCTACTAATCCAAACCGATTTTTATATCCCTTTCAATTTAGAAAGGAAATGGTCCTGTTGCTCCGCTTGAAGCTGTAAAGCCGGAGAGAGCCCAAATACCAAAGGAAAACAGTGCACATCCAATAAAGAACATCAAGTGAGCGACATAACGGTATTTCTCTTTTTGACTAATACCACCCTCCATTGGAAGGTCTCCAAGGAAACGAGATTGTGGGCTCTTGTTGCTTGCCATGAATGTGATTTATCAATCCATGGAATTATTGCACAAATAATCTCATTGACATTTATGCATACAGAGAATCTATAGGTTCTGAAATTTTTAAAGGCTTAAAAGCATCCCATTTGAAACTGAACTAAAGAAAAAGTGATGAAATTCTCGTTTGAGCAATTTTTTTAAGATTTCTGAAGTTAATAAGGTAAAATCAAAAGTGGAGAGTTGGTCGAGTGGTTTATGGCTCTAGTCTTGAAAACTAGCATGGGGGCAACTCCATCGGGGGTTCGAATCCCCCACTCTCCGTTCTATATCGGGGAGTCTGGAGACATTTAACAATACTATTGCCCCTGCTATATAATAAATAAGCCAAAATATTTCATAGATTTATCAAAGAATATTAAAAATGATTTATTTTTTGGGCTACTAAGATAAGTAAATCAAATATTTAATACCTACAAGAACGCCATAATTCTCATGATTCTTTTATTTTTTCGTTATGGTATGACTTTGGTTTTAAAGATTTTTAAGATACTGATCTGATATCAATCAAAGCAACCTAGTAAAAGTTTGAGATTTACTGGATTGCTTTTCTTAAAAGCTCAGGAACCCATACCTTACATAATTAATTCAAAATGAAAGAAGAGCGTTACCTAAAAGACAGAGAAGCAATTGTAAGAGCTGATATTTGGAAAGAGATCACTTCTTCATGCAAAGGGCTTAGGACTGAACTTGGGTATACAAATATCCAAATAGTTGAATTTCTAAAAGAGATAACAAAAACATTTGAAAGAGACCAACTCTGATTCGTGCAGGTCGAAATTGAAATATTGCCTTAAACTTCTATTTTTCTATTTGTTTTAGAGCTTCATCAACACTTTTTATTGCATTCGGAACACTATTTAATGCAGACTTTAATCTCCAAAAGGCTCCTCTAAAAAGTGCACTTGTATCACCCAAACTTTTTAGAAAGTAATTTGGATTTCTTTTATGAGCTCTATCGGCTATTAAGGATGCCTTCCAAGGATTCCAAGAGGCAAGGTTAACTATAGTTCTATAAGCACTTGGCCAAGGATTATTTGGCAACAAAATTTCTAAATTTCTTAAATAAATATCTGCTTCAGAAGGTCTATTCGATAATATTTTAAGAAGTGATAAGGACCATAAAGATTCAACATTTTCGGGGTCTGAACTTATTTTTGATAATGCCTTATCTCTAACAATACTTTGATATTGAAAATGCCCATCAAGCATATGTTCTATTTCTATTTCATCAAAAATCAATTTAATGCCTAATGGACCTTGCTCCATACCCTTGGCTAGTTCAATAAATCTATTATGAAATTCATTTTGCTTAATTGAACTTGAACTTCGCTTCCATAGAGTGTAGCTTCCTTCTTTTTCTCTAGAGAATTTTCTAACTTGTGTGAAAAGAGAACTATCTCTAACTGCTTCATCCAGAGCTAGTGAATTACTTGAAACTGAGCCTTGATCTCCCTCAGCCAAGATAATCCAATTAGAATATTTAAGAACAGGCTCTATATGCAAAAGAGATTGCCCAAGTTGTCTGCCTAAAATATTCCCACCTTGCATTCTTCCAAAATAGCTTACATTATGCTGATTAATATCAGGAGTACTGGGAACGACAATAACTGTTTCTTTTTTATCGAAAGTCTGATCAGATCTAACTGTAGATATAATATCTTTAACAGGATAATATTTACTTGAAATATTTTGTAAGGTGTTAAATTTGCTAATAGAATTGGAAAACAAAAAACTTAAAAAAGGAATCAGGAATAAACCATAAGGGTTGAATTTAAAATAAGTATCTAGCCAGTCACTCCACTTAGTAAATCCAAGGGCTAAAAGTAAGATAATTAACGGGATTGTACATGCTATATATCTTTCATCCTTATTAGGAATGAAAGTTGTAAAGGTCCAGCATGTTATTAAATTAATATAAATCCATGTCCATTTATAATTATTCTTATTAAAAATATCACCTAATCTTGCATTAGCTCTAAAAGATCTTATATATGTTAAGAAGGCAAATAATATTCCTGAAAACCCAAAAAAGAATATTATACTTCCAAATTGATTATCTAAATAAGGAAAGTACCAGAAAATACTTTTGAAACCCAGAATAGAAGGATCACCTTCTATCGCCGCTGATTCAAAAACAGCTCGGTAAGTTCCACTTAATGTCATTATCCAATTATGATAAAACCAAGGTAAAATTGCTAAAATATTGAGAAGAACTAAGCATAAAAATTGCAATCGAAATTTAATATCTCTTTTAAAAGAAATTATAAAAATAAATAATAAAGAAGGTATTATCACCAACAAAGAACTCTGCTTAATCAACAATGAAATTGAGCATGCAAAAGTAGCAATTGTCAATTGAATCCATTTACCTCCAATTGATTTATCACTCCACCTTCCTAGATGAAACAAATAAAATGTAATGGCGGAGATTAAGGGCAACTCCAATACATAATCAGTTCTTAGATGAAATAAGAAAGGAGAACATGCACTGATAACAACACAAAAAAGCCCAAAAAATTTTCCTCTTAAATAAAGTCCCCATGAGGCCATATTAAATAGCAAAAATCCATTCCAAAAACTTAAGGACCAGGCAGCTTGATGAGGAGAATCACCAGCGAAGGCAATTACGGCTCCATTGATTATTGAGGCCAAAGGAGGAATCTTTGGAGATTTATCTAGCAAAGAACTAAAGTCTGAACCTCCATCTTCTCGCAAAAAAGAGAGTTCTCTGGCATGGTCAAGGGCACTATTGAGATAATCAGCCTGATCCCATGACGGAGTATTGCTATAAAAATTCCACCAAATCCGATCTATTATGGTGGAAAGAATCCATATAAATAGTATTGAAATCCAAAAAATATATTTAGAGTGATTAATATTTTTCTTAATAAACATATTGGCTACTAACAGTCCAATGTTTCACTTGTTTTTTTATTAGTAACACTGTTTATCCCATCTGCGATAAGACATAGTTTATTTCTAACATCATTTGCGATCAATACATCAGTAAAATCGGCACCTACAATAATAACGTTTTCAAATTTAGCATTATAAGCAAAAGCACCTTCTAATATGCTATTGGAAAGATTTGCGCCATTAAGTATAGCTGCATCCATTGTTACATCTCTCATATTTGTATTACTTAAATTAGCGTTTTCAAGCTTTGCGTCAAAAAAACTTGCTCCTTGAAGATCACTACCTGAAAAATCTGAATCTTGGAGATCACTTAAATAGAAAGTCGCACCTTTCAAATCGATGTTGGAGAAATCAGCACCTATCAAAGATTGCTTTCCATAGTCTAAAGCTGAATAAGCTGGCAGAGGATAAAAGAAAAACAAAACGGAGCTTACAAAAAAAAGAAGACGTTTAAACATAACTTACTAATGGCTACTAATCATTATATTTTAAGTCAAAAAGGGTCTGACTAACAGATAAATATTTGATTATATATATATTAGAAATAAAGGACTAATACTATAAATCTCTACTAAACCATAAAAATTAATCAAAAGAATTATTAATTAAAGTCCAAATCATAAGATCAATATATAGATCTTAATGATTACATTAAATGATTCAAGAATCATCTAATAAAATATATTCCATGCTAATGGTTTATTAAAGAAAGTGAAAACATAAAAATTAATCAAATTTCCCACCGGTCTAATAACTAACCCTATGATTTAATATATATTTTATATTATCAAAAAATAATTCCCTAAATCCACCAAATTTAAAATATACAAGTTTCAAAAAATGATTAAAAAGCCATACGAAGTCATAATTGTCGGTTCAGGTGCAACCGGAGGGATGGCAGCCTTAACAATGGCTAAAGCTGGAGTAAGAGTACTTGTAATTGAAAGAGGTCCTGAACTAGAGATCAAACAGTCAAACGGAACAGAACCTTGCAATATGATTCGGAGACTTATAGGGGTAACAACTGGAAATTACCAAAATCAACCTCAACATCCCGGGTTCTGGAAATCAAATCCCTTGCTGTACGCAAGCAAAAAAGCAAATCCTTACACCCACCCACCAAAAGCTCCATTCATGTGGACGCAAGGCAATCAAGTTGGTGGAAGAAGCCTTACTTGGGGAGGGATAACCTTAAGATTATCTGACGAAGATTTTGAAGCCTCAAAAGAAAAAGAATACAATCTTGAATGGCCTATTAGTTATAAAGATCTTGAGTCACATTATTCAGAAATTGAGAGTTTTCTTAAAGTATATGGCAACAAAGACGATCTTAATCAACTACCTAATGGTGAATATATAGGCAAACTTCCATTCACAGAGAGTGAATCAAGATTCGCCTCCAGTATAAAAGAAAGTTTAAATCTTCCCTTTATACATTCCAGAGGCTTTGGAGCAAATAAAGATAAAACAAAATGGCCCAGATATAGTAGCTTAGGAAGTACATTAAAAGAAGCAACTAGGCTAGGTAAAATAGAAATACTTTCAAATCATATTGTAGATAAATTAGTATTAAACAAGGATAGAAAGTCTGCAAAAAGTGTCATTGTAGTAAATCAAGAAAATGGAGAGAGAAGTGAATTAGAAAGTAAATTAATAATATTATGTTCATCAACAATCCAAACAATTAGAATTCTATTAAGTTCCGAAGAAAGTAATAATTCAAATGGTCTAATTGACCCCTCTAATTCATTAGGAATGAATTTAATGGATCATATATCAACCTGTAGGTTTTTCACTGTCCCAATCGATAAGAATTTCACTGATCATTCAGATGAACATAATAATAATCATCTTTTAACAGGAGCTGGTAGCTTCTTTATTCCAATCGGTAGAGACCGCTCAACTAAAAAAAACTTTATCGGTGGATATGGCATTTGGGGAGGAATAGATAGATTTGAACCACCAGAGATTTTAAAAAAATATAAAAATACAAAAACCGGATTTCTTATTGGTCACGGAGAAGTACTCCCAAATAAAAAAAACACTGTTTCGCTGTCAAATAGCAAAGATTTATATGGTATTTCGATACCACACATATCAATAGTTTGGCGTAAAAATGAGCAACGAATGGTTTCAGAAATGAACAGAATGATTGAACTTATTATCAATTCTGGAAATGGCAAGATTACTCCAGTGAATGAGATCCTCACCATTCCATTTGCCAAACAAATATTAAGTAAATCAGTTGCTATTAAAAGCGATGCTCCGCCCCCTGGTTACTACATACATGAGGTAGGAGGAGCACCAATGGGAAATGACAAGGAAAAAAGTGTTTTAGACAACTGGAATCGTCTATGGGAATGCAACAATGTATTGGTAGTTGATGGAGCTTGCTGGCCTACTTCATCTTGGCAGAGCCCAACATTAACAATGATGGCAATAACTAAGAGAGCTTGCGAAAAGGCAATTAAAGACTTTAAAGGTTAAAAATATCATTTAAGTATTTTTCAGTAACAGCCCTATCCTCAGAACCATTTTGAAAAAGAAAATTTGCTATGGCTGAGCTAATAAGCTTGGATTGATCCCAATTCTCATTTCCATATATAAAATCCTTCATACCTACATAAAGAGCTTCAGGCACCTCAGCTTCAAGGCTTATAGACATAAGGTCCAAGTCGTTTTCACAATATCCAACCTCATCAGTTTTCATCTCATCAATACGAGCTTCAATTTGATTAAACTCCATCTCTTTTCTTAAAAGCTAAAACACATGAATTAAGGATCTTAAATTTTCTAAAAAACGTCAAAGGTAAAGAAAAGCTGAACTGTAAATCAGAGACAGATGTAGACTCATCTTATATCAGCACTTCTCGAAGGATCATCTGGAATAAATTATTTTTATTCACATAAAGTGTCTAAGTGTAAATTACTATTAAAATATCTATTGAATCCCACAAGTTCATCACGAAAACTAGGGTTTTAGTCTTTTGTAGTGGAAAACTCTTTACTAGCTGTGGAAACCACTTGGGGAAAAGAGCTGAAACTAAACATTAAAAAAATGTATAAATGTCGAGTCCCCTGCGTCGCAAGCAAGAAAGAGACAAATGATTCTCTAATTTAAACCTATTTTTTTAAGATTTGGCTTTTATTTAAAGAGGGAAGCGTGACAGGTCCTAAAGGGTGCTTTGCATGTGGATAAGGAAAATGTTCATGCGCGTGATGATACTCCTTGTTTTCTGAGCGATTGTCTAGACAACCCTCAACATGATCATGATGACTAATCTGTTCATATCCAACCTCACTTTCAAAACCCAATAAATTAGAACGATATTTACATAAAGCACAGTTCATAAAATTCTCTCCATCAAAAACTTCTTGAATTCTTTCCATAAAAGTATCAATTACTAAATCTTGGTCTGACAAGTATCTTGCGTGTAGAAACTTCACATCAGGATTATCATTTGCAACTCTCATAGAGTGTTCTCTAACGCGACTTACTAAGACTCCAGAAAAAAGAAAATAAGGTAAGAGAATTACTCTTTTAAAACCCAATTTGAGAGCATGTCTCAGCCCAGGATCAACGAGAGGAAATGTTACTCCTGAAAAAACAGTTTCTCCCCATCCAAAACCAAATCCCTCAACAAGCATCCTTGTAATCTTACAAACATTTGAATTAGCATCTGGATCGGACGACCCTCTCCCTGCTACGACAAGTAATGTTTCAGAAAGGGGAAGTATTGGATTACTATCAATAATTTCTTTGAGTCTTGCTCCTGCAGCTCCAATCATCAACGAATTCAAACCAAGCTCCCTGCCATATTGAATTTGAAGTCCATTATTAGCGGAGTATTTATTCAAAACCGCAGGAATATCATTTTTAGTATGACCCGCCGCAAATAACATAGCTGGGAGAGCAATTACTCTCTCAACGCCCAATTTTCTAAGCTGATCTAGTGCCTCACTAATTATTGGTCGATTAAATTCTAGGAAACCAAATTCAACTGGGATATCAGGTATTCTAGATTTTATTTTTTTGACTACACTTATAAACTCCTTTACTGCTTGCGGATCTCTACTGCCATGTCCGCACAACAAAATCCCAATATTAGTTGGATATTTATAGTCAATTGATGCAGAGGGAATCAAAATATTTTGGCCAATAATATACTTTAATTGAATATAGTTTTATAAAATACCAACTTAAGAAATTCATTATAGAAAAAGGAGCCGATTATTAGAAATTCCATATCACTACAAAATCAGAATTCCAATGATAGTGATGTCCTTGGGGTTTTTGAAACTGTAAACTCTGAATTATTCCAATCATTGAGATCATCCCAAAAAACTTCCTGTCCATTTTTAGTCTCGAGTGGAGGAACCACAAGTAGAGCCGCCGCAGATAAACATTGGATTTTAGACCTAAGAAAAAACTACCAAAATATATTTTTCGATTTAGACAAAAAGCATGTAGAAATTGAAGGCGGGGTAACGATGGGAAAGTTATGCTCTTTTTTAGAAAATCATAAAAGAAGTTTTCCAATTGGGTTATCTGGAAATACAGGATTGGGATATATTTTGACCGGTGGAATAAGTCCACTCAGTAGGAGCAAAGGATTAGCAATTGATCAAATCTTAGAAATTAAAGGTTTTTGGGGAAATGGAAAAGAGTTTCATTTATTACGACCAAATACGAAAAAAGAAATGACTTATGAATGGAAAGCCCTTTGCGGAGCAGCTATATTTCTTGGCATAATCACACAAGTAAAGTTAAAGACTCAGCCATTAAGACCACTATTAAGTTGGACAGCTAATCTTTCATTTGCTCAGCTAGCTGAATGTATTAATCAAGCCGAAAGTTGGCCTAATTCTCTTAGCTTTCAATGGATATATGGAGACGATATTTTTGCTCATGCAATTGGTGAAATTAAAAATAGTGATGATGAATCGGTATTGATTAAATTATTAGAAAGATTACCCTTCTCTCGAAATAGAATCATTAATAAATTCAAAAATATGAAATCTTTACCTAATTTAAGCCTTGGAAATAATAATAATAATAATAATAATAATAATTTAAATCATTCTGAAGTACTTGGATTATTAGGCCCTGCTTGGCAAGGAAAAAATCAACATGTATTAAAAATCCTTAAAGAATTAATAGATAAAAGGCCGAACAAAAGTTGTTATATAGCTTCTCAACAATTAGGAGGTTTAACACATTTAAATGATCTTGACACTTCATTTATTCATCGTGATGCCATCTGGAAACCTTGGATTAACGGTACTTGGAAAGCCCACGATCAAGCGGAGAGAAAAAGAAGTCTTGGATGGATGAAAGAGTGTTGGAATAATCTAGAATTCATATGCCCTGGGGTTCATCTTGCGCAAATACACCCACATTTAGAATGGCATGAAAAAGAGTTATCATCCGCATTCAAAAATTGGCTCCCAAATTTACAAGAGCTCAAAACAATTTATGATCCAAGGAATATAATGCCTCCATTAAAATAGTCAAATCTTTCAACAAAATATAATCCCTGGTAAATCTAAAAAAGTTAAACACTCAGGCTTACACGTTGATAGCAGAACCACAACCATTGTTGAAATAATAAGTTTCTATGCGATCGCCATGAAGTATTTGATTTGGTAAAATCAAAATTTTCTGGAGGAGGTACATCGCCTCTTTTCTTATCTCTTTTCATCTCAGATTTCAATCTATCTACATTATATTCGGGATGTCCTAAATGTATTAATTGCCTCTGGTCAGGTGTTTCAAAAATTGTGTAGCCTACTTTTTCTCCATGAGCCAATAATCTTAGCTTGCCTTTTTGTTCTGCTTTTTCCATCTCAATATCAGGTAAACCGGCATGCCTACTTTGAGGACAGAAAAACTCATCATCTTGTGTTCCCATTAAAGAATGGCCAGGAACAAGACTTCTCATTGGATATACACCAAAAAGCTTTTTATTAAAAATTTTTTTCTCAACTCCAGCCAGATAAGCCATTGCAAAACCAGCCCAACACAATCCTAGGGTACTTGCACATTTTATCTTTGCTTCCTCAATTAGATTTACTAATTCCTTCCAATAATGAACTTCTTCAAAAGGAAGATGCTCAACAGGTGCACCAGTAATAATCAACCCATCAAGATGAGTTGGAGACATTGCCTCCTCCCAATGAACATATAAGTTTTTCAGATGCTCTAGATCCCAAGTTTTATATGAATGGGATTTTAATCTTATCCATATAGGTTCTATTTGTAGAGGAGAAAGTCCTAAAGGGTGCAATAAATTAAATTCATATTGTTTTCCCAAAGGCATAATATTTAATATCCCAATCCTAAGAGGTCGAATATCCTGTCTTTCTGCTAATTCAGGCTCAATCCATGAAATATGATTTTTTTCTATTGATGAAATTTTGTGATAACTGCGAGGAAGTATTAAGGCCATATCTATATACCTCCTTGAAAAATTAAATTAAGTTTAGAGCCTGCTCGAAATCCTCTAAAATATCATCAATGTGTTCTATACCAACAGACACTCTAACCATAGTGGGAGTAACACCTGCGGAAATCTGTTCTTCTGGGGATAATTGTTGATGAGTTGTTGAGGCAGGATGAATTACTAATGTTTTCGCATCACCTACATTTGCTAGATGACTAGAAAGTTTCAAAGAGTTTATAAACTTCACAGCATCATCAAAGCCACCTTTCAGAGAGAAAATCAACATGGAACCTTTTCCTCTATTGGTCATATAATTAGAGGCTCTTGAATGGTATTTATCCGAACGTAATCCTGGATAACTAACATTATCAACTTTCGAATGATCATCTAACCACTTAGCCAATGAAAGAGCATTAGAGCAATGTCTTTCTATTCTTAAACTTAAAGTTTCTAATCCTTGAAGTAATAAAAAAGAATTAAATGGACTAATTGCAGGTCCCCAATCTCGTAAGCCCTCTAGCCTAGCTCTTAAAGCAAACGCAATATTTCGATCTGCAGGGACTCCAAGCATTCCACAAATATCACTCCCAAATCCAAAGGCATCCCAATGAACCAAGCCATGATAAGCCGCGCTGGGTTGACTCATTAAAGGATATTTCCCATTCCCCCAATCAAAAGTTCCTGCATCAACAATTACACCTCCAAGACTAGTTCCATGTCCTCCTATCCATTTTGTAGCACTTTGAACAACCACATCTGCTCCATGTTCAATAGGACGAATTAAAGCTCCAGCAGCACCAAGAGTGTTATCAACAATTAAAGGGATATTTTTCGATTTAGCTAATTTCGATAGTCCCTCAAAATCAGGGATATTAAACCTAGGATTCCCCATTGATTCTACATAAATTGCTTTTGTAGATGAATCAATTTGTTCTTCAAAGCTCTCTGCATCATCACCATCAGCAAACTTGACATTGATTCCTAATCGTGGGAATTGAACTTTGAATTGGTTATAGCTACCACCATACAAAAACGATGTTGAGACAAAGCTGTCTCCTGAAGTAAGGAAGTTTGTAATCGCAATGAATTGTGCAGACTGTCCTGATGCTGTAGCTAAAGCAGCTACTCCTCCTTCAAGTGCTGCAATTCTTTTTTCGAAAACATCCGTTGTAGGATTCATCAAGCGAGTATAAATATTTCCAAATTCCTTCAAACCAAATAAATTCGCTCCATGATCTACATCGTTAAAAACATATGAACTTGTCTGATAAATAGGAACCGCCCTAGAATTGGTAACAGGATCTGGTACTTGACCTGCATGCAATTGAAGAGTTTCAAAACGTTGGGAAGTCAAAGAATTAATTATCTCTATTTTCTTTTTAGCCACATAAGTTAAGAATTGGCTATTAATTTATCCAATCATTAGGAGGTAAAGATTTATCTGACTCAGCTAGAGATGGTAAATTTTCTTTTATAAATGATAAAAGCTTTTCATTGACTTTCTTTCGGAATTCAAGAACGTTTTCTTTATCAATAATTTGATAGTCTTGGTTGCTCTCAAAATCACCATCTCTGAGAGATCGCCAACTAGAGTTTTTGCCACTGGATTTCGCATTAGCCAAAGCCCCTTGAAAATCAAATTGCTTTATAACAACTGATTCTTTATAGATTTCTAAAGCTGTTTTGACCAAGTCCTCTCTAATTGGGCCGATTAATTTGGCCTTAATTGTATCCGGCAAGCCTAAAACTGGTTCAAAATAATCAATTACTCGAAGTTCCTCTTCTAGAAAAATAGGCCAAACCCCTCTCATGCCATCGTCTAGATTTTCACTTAACTCAAAATCATTCATTTCATTTAGGAAAAACTGAATCCAGCAATAATATGACTTTTCTTTAAGAGGTTTTTTAACTGAAACTTTGCTTTTAGAAATTTCAGGCAATAAAGATTCTGCTTTTCTTAGAAAAAACCTATCTTCTCTCTCTAAATTTATAGAGCCCCACCTTTGTCTGTAATCCCATAATTCAATATATTTGTACAAATCTTCCTGATTCCAACCTAATTGTTTAAGCTCATCGGCTCTATGGGTTAATTCCTTTGCCACAAGAAAAAATAAATATCTTTTTTACTTTAGTGATAAGTTGGGTTATGTGAAACCCTAAACAATATTCTGTACATCTGAGACAAAATTTGAGTTTGAAGAAATCCCAATTCCATGAAGAGAGTTTGACAAAGTAGGAACTTGAGTAATGAAACTAGAAAGCAATTGATATTGAACCTCTGCTCTATATAGATTTTGTGTTTGATATTTTACTTTGAAATACCTATTTGATTGTAAAAAATCATTCAGGAATCGAATAATTAACTCAACAATTATCAAATAAATAAATTCGGGAAGGAGTCCAAAGAAGTCATCACCATTCTCATTAGAAAATGAGAAATAACCTTCGAGAAAATACTTACAACAGTTAACATCAAAATATACATTATTTATATTATCTGGATTCTCGCCAGCAATATTACAAATAGATCGAATACAATCAGCCAAATCAGTAAGTAAATAACCAGAAGATACAGTATCTAGATCAATCAAAGAAACAACATATTTATATTGAATATCAAAAAGAAAATTACTTAACTTAGGATCACCATGAATTAAACTTAGTTGTATTGATTTTCTCTTTAAATATCCTAGTAAAGATTTAATATATAAGATATGATTAGACAACCCATAAATTAAGTTTTGAACTCTTTTATTTATTTGATCGTCTAATTTAATAAAGTTAAAATCTTTAATCGTAATATTAAATTGGTCAATGTATTTTTTTGTATTATGAAAATCTTTAATAGTATTTTCTAATTTTGTAAGGTCAATATCGGAGCATGTTCCATGAAACTTAGCAAGACCAAGACCAGTTTGATAAGCCATTTTATTATCTTCTAAAATATCAAAGCTAAGACTTTCATCTATATATTCCATAGCTCGCCAAAAATCTGAGCAAAAAGGAAATACAAAAAGGTTATTAGAATTACACTTAATTAAACATGGAACTTCCCATCTTTGATTGATAGATTTAAGATGGTTTATTTTAATTTTAGTTTTAATATGATCGGTTATTAATTTATGATTCATATTAACTTGCTCATAGGATTCAAATATATTACTAAGACACTGTAAAACGAATTTAGACTTTTTCCCATTAATTAAATGTTCAATAATATACGTTTTATTTATAAGGCCAGAATCTATTGAATCAATATTTAAAAGTATACTATTATCAAAAAAATTGGAAGTGACGAAATTTATTTTCTCAAAATCCATAGGGTTTATTTTATAGATTAGTTTTTAAGAAATGAGTTTCCATGTAATCAATAACTTTACTATAAACCGGCTTATTTTGAGCTCCTAGTTGATTATCAAAGCCAATCTCACTAAATTCAAAAAACAATTCATCTTCATTAGTTAGTGAATTTATTACAAAATCTATAGAAGTTTTTAAATGGAAACTATTTAGTGCTTCAGATATTTTCTTACTCTGTAAAGACTTTACAGATTCTTGACAATAATTAGCCAGTTCACGGCTACATGACATAACACTATAAATGTATTTTTTTATCTCAAGAGGGCCAAATATACACATATATAAAAGATTAATCATTGAGGAATTATTCAATGGTATAGAATACTTTCTTAAAATATTTGGCCAATAATTCAAAGAATTTATACCTTCTAAAGCTCCACGTTTAAGACCAGATCTTTCGCACCATTCTATAAATTCATCTACACCTTTTGGACATCTTTTATACTCAATCATATTCTCAGCTAGGACTTGACCAGCTTGAAAATTTCTAGTTGGGTTACCACTTACAGGCAACATCATGCTCCCTCTCACATCCGCAACCATAGCTGTCAGCTGAGTAAAGGTATGATCTCTTACCTGAACAAAATCTCCATCCTTAATATAGGAAGCCTCTATGCGTTGGACGCCATATCCAAGTTCGGTAATAGGAAAAGGTTGTTTAGAATATAAATCCTCCCTATCAGTTCGACTCATTGAAACGTAGGCAGCCTGATCTAGACATTGATCTAATAATAGAGTTAATAAAGTTGGTAGTAATCCAGGATTATTCTTATGAAAAGTATGACCAAAACCCGCTAAGATTGAAGATATATTTTTAGCAGCTTTTATGTATTGACCTTCAATGTTATGTATACCTGCAGATACTTGTATATTTGGTGAAATTTTATTTAATAATTTTGCACCTAATATTGCATTCATAGCGTCTGGATGACAAAAATTAGCAGTAAAACTATCTAGTGGATTTCGAAGAGCTCCGTGTCGATGAAACCCTGAAAAGAAAGCTAGATTATTTAATTTTTCGCACAACACAAAAGATTCGTTCAAATCATGATCATGGCAAAATGATCCAACCAAGCATGCAATTAAAACATTATCTCTATTAAGCTCTTTTTTGAGTTTGAATGCTAACTCAACGTCATTTATTATGTGCTTACTATTTGAACTCAAAACAACTAATTCACAGTTAATCAATAAATCCTTAAGAGTATTATATCTGCCTGGTTTATTTTCATTTGAAATTGCCATAGATTCAATTTTATTTTTTATCCCGTTATCCATTTCAGAGAGATCAATATCCGAGAAAGCTCCAAAAAGTTCTCTACCATCTCTTGGGGCTAAAAGAATGTTGAAGCCTTCATTTTGCAACGCACAGTTGTAGGCAAGAGAGGCAGGGTATAAGCCGACACTGTAAAATCCGACTTTTCCATTCAAAACCTCTCTAATTCTTAGGGCTATGTGCTCACTTGAATAAGGCTCAGCAAAAAAGCTATTACTTAAATTCTTATCAAACACAGTTTATTTTGATTCAATTACATTATATACAATAATTAGAAACTTTTAAAAATAGTTTTTACCATACTGAATATATATCTATATAATTATTTAAGAACAAGAACTATCAATAACGTGTATATTCATTTGGACTAGAGTAAAATAATATTTAAAGGCTTCTTTTATGAAAATGTTTAAGACGAAAGAAGAAGTTATTGACACTATAATAAAAGAGAAAAATATTCTAATAGTTCAGGATCTTGACGGCGTTTGTATTCCACTAGTACAAGACCCACTGCAAAGAGAGATTAGCAAAGAATATGTGAAGGACGTTTCAAGATTAAGAGATAATTTTGCAGTTCTAACCTGCGGGGAGCATGAAGGCAGAAGAGGCGTTAATCGCTTAGTAGAAAAGGCACTTAATTCGAAAACAACTGCAAAAGAAAATGGCTTTTACTTACCTGGCCTTGCAGCATGTGGAGTTGAATTTCAAGATAGATTTAGTAATTTGTCCCATCCAGGGCTCAAAGATAATGAGATTAACTTTTTAGTAAAAGTTCCAAAGATGATGAGATCAATGTTAACTAATGAATTAAAAAAAAATTTACCAAACCTTTCAAATGAGAAAAGAAATAAATTAATTGATGTGGCTGTATGTGATACACGCTTCACACCCACTTTAAACTTTAATGAAATCTTTAGTTGCGTTAAAAATGATTTTCAAAAAGTGAAAGATTTGCAATTAATTATGGAAAAAATAATGAATGATTTGCTAGAAGATTCTAAAGATTTTGGCTTAGATAATTCTTTTTATCTGCATTTGATGCCAAATCTAGGAATAAAAGATGGCAGAGAAATAATGAAATATGCAACACAAACTGAATTTGGGACAACAGATATTCAGTTCATTATCAAGGGAGCAATAAAAGAAGCAGGTCTTTTATTTCTATTAAATAAATACATAGAAAATAAAACTGGCGTTTATCCTTTCGGTGAAAACTTCAATGTCAGAAATGCCCCAAAGACACACAGTCAATTAGTAAAGCTATGCAGAGAAAAAATACCTATTGATCAAATGCCACTGCTAGTAGGTGTTGGCGATACAGTAACCTCGGTTAAAGATAATAAAGACAACTCTTGGTTAAGAGGTGGAAGTGATCGAGGTTTCTTAACTTTGATACAAAGGTTGGGAGAATCATATAAGAAAGATAATCAAGTTGTATTTGTTAACAGCTGCAACGATCAGGTATTAAGACCAAGAATTAATGGAACTGATATGAAAGGAGTTAGTGATCCTAATGATAATTTAAAATTCAATATGATTATTAATAATGGTCCAAAAGAATATATAGAGTGGTTTAAACAATTAGCTATTAACTTTTAGCTTATTAGTAAAACCTTTATAAAAATTTGCACTTAAATAAATATTTTAACTATAATGGCAAATGAAGCTTTCTATATATAGATCTCTATGGAGATAAATAAAAATAAATTCCCAAAAATCAAAAGAGACTTTCTTGATACTTTGCAAATAAATATAGGATATAAATGTAATCAGGCCTGCAGTCATTGCCATGTAGATTCTAGTCCAAGCAGAACCGAAATGATGAGCGATGAAATTATAAAGATTATACCTAAAGTTATAAAATCTAATAATATTAAGCTACTAGATATTACAGGAGGAGCCCCCGAGCTTCATCCTAAATTCAAAGAATTAGTAATAGAAGTACGCAGTCTTAATGTTGAAGTAATGGACAGATGTAACTTAACAATACTCAGAGAGCCAGGTTATGAAAGTTTAGCTAGTTTTTTAGCATCAAATAAAGTACAAATAACTGCATCGCTTCCATGTTATCTCGAGGGCAATGTAGACAAACAACGAGGAAAAGGTGTTTTTGAAAAAAGTATCTTAGCTCTTAAGCATCTTAACAATTTAGGTTACGGCATAAAAGACAAAGGTCTACTTTTAAATCTAGTCTATAATCCAAGCAGCCCACAACTTCCTCCATGCCAAAAAGAACTAGAAGATACTTATAGACGCGAACTAAAAGAAAGATATGGAATCTTTTTCTCGAATTTATTTGTTTTAGCGAATATGCCAATTAATAGATATGAGAACTATTTAAAGATAATTGGAAAACTAGAAGATTATAATAAATTACTTAAAGATAATCATAATCCAGCAAATCTTGATTCAGTAATGTGTAGAACAACTCTGAGTGTTGATTGGAAAGGTTTTTTATATGATTGTGATTTCAACCAACAACTTGGGATGAAGAGAGATGGTAACGTTAAGCATTTGAATGATCTATTAATTCCACTTGTCTCTTTAAAGAATAATCCTATTTCAATAGGAAATCATTGTTTTGGATGTACTGCTGGAGCTGGTTCAAGTTGTGGTGGAGAATTAACTTAAAAAAGTTTATTTGTTAGAACACTTTGGACATAATGCTCTTACGTTTAACGATGACTCCAATAATTTAAATCCAAAGTTTTTAGCTGCTGCTTTACCAGCATTAATAACATTATTATTCTCAAACTCTTCTGTTCTACCACATCGAATACAAATCAAATGATGATGATCTGGATGATCATGACTAAGCAATTCGAATCTATTACCTCCTTCACTTAAATCAAGTTCATTAAGGAAGGTCATCTTGACCAAGAGTCTTAAAGTTCTATAAATAGTCGCAAGAGAAACCTTCTCCCCAGAAATTGTCAATTTGGAATGCACCTCCTCCGCACTGAGATGGATTCCAGAGCCAATCTCCTCAAACAAAGAAAGAACCTTTTGCCTTTGAGGGGTCATTCTTTTACCATCTGAACGAAGGCCAGATTCAAAAGGAGAAGGATGACTACGATAGGAAGGGGGAGAAATCAATCACAGCTATTCTTTCTCAATAGTATAGCGTAATGAGAAAAACCCGCAACAATGGAAAGGATTATCCGGATTGCTCTCGATAAAAATTATGTCTAGATTTATTAGATGATTTATATTTAAATAAACAAAAAGAATTTCTAAAATGGATAAATTTTTAAAAAAAAATCGAACCCCAATCAATGTGAATAATAATAATAATATATTAGTAGAGAATGAAACATTACTACTTATAGTAGATGTTCAACAAAAGCTCATAAAAAATATAAAAGACAATCAATTATTAATATTTAATATTAAAAAGCTTATTGATACATGCAATTTGCTTAATGTTCGAATCGCTATTACGGAACAAAATCCATTGAAACTTGGGAAGACTATAGAATCAATTACAGAAAATAATGAATATCCTAAATTTGAAAAAATGGAATTCAGTTGTATTAAGAATAAGAACTTTATAAATTATATAAATGATTATAATTTTAAAAATATAATAGTTAGTGGTATTGAGAGTCATATATGTGTTCTTCAGACATCGATTGATCTTTTACAAAAAGGGTTCAACATTCTAATTCCAAGAGATGCTATTGGCAGTAGGAATGAAATGGATAATGATACTGCTTTTCTAAGGCTTATATTATCCGGTGCAGTTGCGTCTACGACTGAAAGTCTAATATGTCAATTATGTAAGACCTCTAATAGAAAAGAATTTAGGGAGGTTAGTAAAATTTTAAAGAATTCATTTGAAATTAAATAATTAGAAAATATATAGACAAATCATTTTTTTCAGGCAGTCTGAAGAAAAGTAAACAGAGATCATGGACGATTTTTATAAAAACATAATTATTTCATTACTTACCTTTAGCATAGGTTGCATTATTTCCTTGGTGAGTCCAAAAATCTTAAAAAAGATTTTAAGGAAAATAACCTCTGCGACACAAAGCAAAACTGATGACTATATAGCGACTCTTCTACTTGAGACTATTAAACCCTTAGGGTTTATCTTAAGTTTCATAGTTGCATGGAAAGTCTTACTAATTGGTGGAATAGTAGATAAGACATTAATTGGTATTAGTAAGTTTCTATGCCTTATTTATATTGTCAGATTTGTAAATAGAGTATTTTTAAAAATAATACAAAGATGGGCAAGCAAAATAAATGATCAATCTATTAGTGAAATGATTCGTTCACTTAGTCCAATGGTTGGAGCATCTGTTTGGAGTCTAGGAGTTATTTTTTATCTTCAAAATATGGGTGTCCAAATGGCTGCCATTTGGGCTCTTTTAAGTGCAGGAGGTATAGGAGCTGGACTGGCTTTAAAGGAACCAGTTCAAGAGTTCTTCGAATACATAACGATCCTCCTAGACAAACCATTTCAAAGTGGACAGTTTATTCATATTGATGGGATCTGGGCAAAAGTTGAGAGAGTAGGCGTTAGATCAACACGCCTAAGAAGTATTAACGGCGAAGCAATAGTAATGAGCAATAGCCGACTCACAAATGGAGTAATATCAAATTATGCTGAGATGAAAAAAAGAAGACTCGTTCATAAATTAGGTGTGGTTTATGAAACTACATACGAACAAACGAAAAGCATACCTATGCTGATAAAAAATATTGTTGATAAAACTGAAAATGCGATCTTCGACCGATGTCATTTTATCGAATTCGCAAATAGCAGTCTTGATTTTGAACTTGTCTATTACATTCCTACAAGTGATTATCTTCTAGCAATGTCAGCTCAGCAAGAAATTAATCTAGAGATTATGAAGAAATTCCAAAATGAGAATATTAATTTTGCTTATCCAACCCAAACAATTCATGTAAATAAATAAGAGATATTTATTTAAGTATCTTATCTATTAGGGATTGAGATAGCTCCCATAACTTATCTGATAAATCTCTTCTTTGGGCATCATTACTGATTTCAGTTTGTTCAAAAGTAAATTTTCCTGATGAAATAATTCTATTACTATAATAATTGAAACCAGGTTCTCTATATTTACATAAACAAGCTAGATTAGTTAGAAGTAAACCTGCATCTTTATTTGATGTGGTTATTCTTAAAATATCTCTAGCTAAAAAAGAAAATAATATTTGTCCTAATTGATTATATTTTCTACTGTACCTAAAAAATCCTTGATTATCTCTAGAGATAACTAAGCCTGGAGCCCAAGCAATAACTGGAATTAACAATTTCTTGCTCATAAAATATTCACTTAACTTTCTTGCAAAAAGAATATTACATAATTTACTATCTTTATATGCTTTATCAGCATTAAATTTATTTCCATCAATCATTTCAAAACCAACACTAGATTCCAATCCTTTTAAGTTTCCTAAGCTTGCCTTGGCTCCTACCTTACCTCCACCACTGCTAGGATTATGAACTTCTGAAGAAGTAATAATTATTTTAGTATCATTGCTTATATCTATCAAAGGTAAAATCTTTTGTGTCAGATAAAAATGTGATAAATGATTAACAGCAAAAGTTAATTCTATTCCCTGAGTGGACCTTCTAGGTGTTTTTGATCCAGTATATTGAAGACCCGCATTAAAAATTAATACATCAATATTCCAACGTCTATTTTTAACCTCAGAACATAAGGAATCAATACTATTCAAATCAGAAAGATCCATTATTGGAGTATAAATCTCGCCTTTCTTAGATGATTTATCTAACGAATAATTAAATAAATTAGTCAATACTTCATTCGCTCGAGTTATATTTTTACAAGGTAAGATTATATTATTACCAAGGGAAATTAATTTTATAACTGCTTGAAAACCAATACCCGATGAACCGCCTGTTATAAAAATAGTTAAAGGTTTATCTTTTTTGAAAATATTTGAATTTTCTTTCATAAATGTTTAGTTTTACTATTAAATGATTTTGGAATTAAACTAAATTTTATATTATTTCAATTTTTAATAAAAAAATCTTGATAAATACTTAGAAATAAAATAAAATTATTAAGTTGATAAAAAACATTAATACAATTCATTCTTAATGCCATCGCGAGCTATTGTTGAACCTATAGGCATGGTGTTTAAAGTGGTAAACATGGGAGGCAATCAAATAACTAAATTTTATTCTAAGAAATTAAATCCTATTTTTCGACCCCAAGTAAAAGGAAATAGCCATTCTCCTCAAGGGAAGCAATGAATACTAGTGCATTAAAAGATGCTCTAGTACTTGGGTCAGGCCCAGGCGCTTTATCAATAGCGGCAGCTTTAGCGATTGAGAACTTAGATGTTGAAATCTTATCGGAACAATCGCCAGATGAACCTTGGCCCTTCACGTATGGGATTTGGGGTGAAGAAGTTGACGAACTTGGGCTAAGTCATTTACTTGAACATAGATGGGTAAATACCATTAGTTATTTTGGGGAGGGAGACAAGGATCCTAATTCTAAAAAGAATGAAATCACCAAACACAATAGAGATTATGGACTTTTTGATAAAAATAAATTACAAGCTTATTGGTTAGAACAATGCAATAATGCTCAAATAAAATGGCATAAAGGATCAGCAGTCAACTTAGAAACAAATCAATTAACCAGCACAGTTAAAACTTCTAATGGAAAAGAACTGAATGCTCGGGTAGTAATTGACGCAACTGGCTACAAACCTGTTTTTATTAAGTCTCCTAACCAAGGACCAGTAGCCGTTCAAACTTGTTACGGAATCGTAGGGGAGTTCAGTTCACCACCTGTCGAGAAAGGCCAATTTGTTTTAATGGATTATCGTTGCGACCACTTGAATACAGAGGAGAGAAAAGAAGCTCCAACATTTTTATACGCTATGGACATGGGAAATGGAAAGTTTTTCTTAGAAGAAACATCCTTGGGTCTATTTCCTCCAGTATCTCTTAATGAGTTAAAAAGAAGACTGGAAAAAAGATTAGAGACTCGGGGTTTAGAAATAAAAAGTCTTGATCATGAAGAGCATGGTTCATATCTGCCAATGAACATGCCTATCCCCGACCTAACACAGCCGGTCCTTGGATTTGGCGGTTCTGCTGGGATGGTACATCCTGCATCTGGATACATGGTTGGCAGCCTTTTAAGGAGAGCTCCTAAAGTTGCCAAAGCCCTTTCATTAGCAATGAAAGACCCAAAAGCATCCTCAGCTTCATTAGCAAAGAAAGGTTGGCAAACCTTATGGCCATCAGAGCTCAGAAGGAAACAAGCTATTTATAAATTTGGATTAGAAAAATTGATGCGCTTCGAAGAGAAGTTGCTAAGAGGATTTTTTATAGAGTTTTTCAGTTTACCTAATAAACAATGGTATGGATTCCTTACAAATACTCTTAGCCTTAAAGAACTAATATCCGCAATGTGGAAGATGTTTAGGAAATCACCGTGGACTATCAAACAAGGCTTAATGAATATGCATGGCAGAGAATTAAATTTATTATTTAAAGCATTACTAGTTAATAATAAATGAGAAAAATACTTATAAGTGGAGCAAGTAGAGGTATAGGTAAAGCGATAGCATTAAAATTACTTAAAGAAGGACATTCATTAAGCTTAGGGGTAAGAGAAAAAGGAGATTTATTCAATACACCCTTAGATCCCAAAAAAAACAATTCAGATAGTTTTTTGGTTCACAACTATGAGGCAATTGATAAAAATTCATCAAAGAAATGGGTAGATAAAACATTCGAAACTTTTAAAAGTATTGATACTATTATTCATTGCGCTGGGATATTCAAAAGAACAAATCTATTATTTAATGATAATGAAATGAAAGATATTGAAGATCTATGGAAAGTTAATGTGATGGGACCATGGATACTAACAAAACATGCTTGGAAGTATTTATCTCTAAGCAATTCAGCACGAATTATTGTATTGGCATCAATGAGTGGAAAACGATCAAAAGGTAACTTGACTGGCTATTCTATGAGTAAATTTGCTTTAATGAGCTTATGCCAATCCATGAGAAATGAAGGATGGGAAAAAGGTATTAGAGTTACAGCTATTTGCCCAGGCTGGGTAAATACAGATATGGCAAAAGAAATAAAACATTTTCCCAAAAAAAATATGACACAAGCAAATGATATTGCAAGTATTTGCTCCAATTTACTTGATTTACCAAACAGTTCTATTCCTTTTGAAATCGCACTAAATTGTCAACTTGAAACAAGCATTTATTAGAGAAGTCTTATTTTTTTTTAAATAGGATTAGTAGTTTTCTTAAATGTATTCAACACTCCCAGAATTGCCTTACGGAGATACTTATGAAAATAGTTTCTATAAAAACCTCCTATTGCTTTACCTACTGAATATGTTCTTTGAATGAGACCAACTATAAAATTAAAGAGCCATAAACAAACCAATACTGTAAGAACCAACGAAGCGATCGAGTAAACCTTATTTAGCTGTTCTTGTATTGGTTCTAAAAATTGAAGATAATCAGAAACGTTCATACTTTCTAAATTTCATTACCTATTAAATATATTTATAGCGACAATTTGATAATTGAGCAAGAATTTATAAATTATATAAATAAAAATAATTGCCTAGATTAAAAGGTAATTACAAAGCGAGAAAAGGTATATAGAACATATGAAACTGAAATCATGGAGATAGCTATCAAAAGACCTTTAAATCTATTAGAAAATGTCGAGAAAAGTGTAAGATCATCAGCATCATAGCCTCCAAAACTACCAAGAATTGCAAGCGACCACATAGGGAAAGAGGAAAATAATATTGACAGAGAAAAACTAAATATAAACATCTTATTAATAAGGAATGAAATAAGAAAAGTTATAGCAGCGAAAAACAAAGATCCATTTAATCCAATTCTTAACTCATCATTTAAGCTTTTTGGAAAATTACTTTTGCCTTCTAAATGTTTTTTACAATTATTAACTTCTGATTCAGATAGACGAAAATAGTTGGTATCGGGAATTCTTTTTTTCTTATAAAGCCTTAGCAATCTTACTTCAAAAGATTTTGGATCATTAGTTTTGAAAGAAGAAATTATTTCACCTGGTTTCATTTTAGTCGCCTCACTATTCAAATTAGTGGTACATCCAAGTTTATATAAATCACCATTTTTCATTAAATAAACAAATCCTGACATAATTTAATTTTCTTGAAAAATGAAGCGAATTGAATATATTTTAATAGTAAAATGTAATTTGCAAAGGAAACCATAAAGAATATACTTGTGAAGCATCTTCTATTTTGACCTCTAAGATTGACTAATCATCTATAGATATAATTGACAATATGATTTTAACAGGAAAATTATGAAGCACAATATTCTATATAGTTTTAGACGATGTCCCTACGCAATTAGAGCTAGATGGGCTTTATTAAACACAAATCAAATAGTAGAGTTAAGAGAGGTCGAACTAAAGAACAAGCCTATTGAATTAATTCAAATTTCTAAAAAAGCAACTGTACCTGTACTAAAAACTAGTTTAAATAAAGTAATTGATGAAAGTCTAGAAATAATGATATGGAGTATCAAAAAATCGAATATGAATGGATTATTTGGTTGTGGTAGTGATAATGATATTTCAAAACAAATATTGAGTCTTATAGAAATAAATGATAAAGCATTTAAATATCATTTGGATCGATTTAAATATGCATCTAGATTTAATATTGAAGAATCAGAAACTCATCGTTCTGAAGCTATGAAAATACTTTTATCTTTAAATAACAGATTAAAAGAATTTTCAAACCAAGGAAAAGCTCTATTTCTTGTTGATGCAAAAGAAAGCTTAGCTGATTGGGCTATCTGGCCATTTGTAAGGCAATTTAGAATAGCTGACATAAGAAAGTTTGATCAAAACAATGAAATTCATTATTTACGTTGTTGGTTAAATTATTTTTTTACGCATGAGAAATATCCAATAGTTATGAAAAAGAATGAAACATGGAGCAAGAAAAATGAACCTCTATTTTTTGGATAATAGAGCAGAAAATCATTCTGAGGCCCTTCTTTTGTCAATGATTCTTGATAACTCTAAAAAATAACCAGCTGTACAAAATTTACCTAGATTTCTATCTCTATTTCCTATATCGCTCCTAAACTCTGCAGTCTCTGCCATCACTAAATCCAACTGATCCTGAGGCAACTCATAGAGTTCTCTTAATTCAACCTCTTTCCCAAGCAGATGACTTTTAAACCATTTTTCTTTTGATTCTTGAGGGGGAATATCTTTGTAATTTTGTCGATTCATATAAAGGAGGGAAATAGTTTATTAAAACTTATATTTCTATAAATTATAACTTTAGTTAAGTTCATTAATTATTATGCTGAAGCTTTTGTATATTTTGACTGTAGAGATATTGCTACTACACATAAAGACAATGAAATTAATCCACAAAATTCTGTCCACCCTTTAAGCCCAAAATTACTGATAAACAAAGGCGCTATTACAGTAATCAGACCTCCAGAAAGAAGTGGTTGAAGAAATAATTGCTTAATAGAAAACACAGGTAACGTATTAGTAGAATTTCTAGGATCAGCCAATCTCAAAAGTAATAGTCCACTGGCTGCAACTCCCGTTGAATTTCCAAACTCTGCTATTGCTCTTACAAACCATTCTTCTCTAAAAAATAATCTAGAAAAAATCAACATCCCTACAAGATTCCAAATCAATCCACCAATGGCTAAAATGGTTATAGGAACCCAGTAGTTAACTAATAAAGGTAAATTCAATCCAGCCATGGCGGTAATTATAAGTAAATCGGTTGAAAGTATACCAATCTCACGTTGAAAAAGTGATGATACTAATTTAGTCTTTCCGGTTTTTTCCAATAAAAATCTAACTAAAAATGAACCCATCAAAGCCAATGGAAATACTGGGAAAGCTAATATCACCTGCTTACTTATATCACTAAAAAAAGTAGAAGATAGCCTCAAACAATAAAGAAAAAAGATTCCAATCAATACCGCTAATCCTAGTAGAGCAAAATTATATAAAAGCGACTTAAGTTGTTCAATTGGTTTAATTTCTAATTCAATATAATTTAAATCATTTGGGGGCTCTTGTTCAGTAGTCACAAGCCATCCAAAAAACCTACCTAGGACAACCAAGCCGCTCCCTAACAATGTAGAAGCAAGTAACCCTACAGTTGCCATTGCAAAGCCCAGGTCTAATCCCTCAGGAAAGCCTAATTTCATAAAACTTTCTCCCATTATTGCCGCAGCTCCATGTCCTCCTTCAAAACCAACTTCAATAATGCATCCCATCAGTGGATCTACTCCTAAAAAAGGAAGCAGAAATGACAGCACAATTATCCCACCAACAACATATTGACCAAAGCCTAATAAAAGTCCAAGTAATGCCTGCGAGGCAACTGGTTTCCATAAAGCACTAATTCTTGGAATAGGTCTTCCTAGCATTAAGGTCGCAAAGACTAAAGTGAGCAATGGAGTTGGTAATTGCATCCAAGTATTCAGAACCCTTTCTGGTAATAAAGAAAGAGGTCCATAAGGACCAATTAAAAAACCTAAAGCTCCAATTAAAAGGGCTATGGGAATACCAAATCTTTCCAACTTCATCGCGGAATCCAATCTTCTACCAAGGGTTAGAAGAATTCCTATCAGTCCAAGCAAACCCAAAGAAAGGACCAACGTCGGGATTGCATTAATTTTATATAGGTCTTCCAAACCTAAAAACGACAAACTCATCTATTAACAAGCTTACGGAAGTAAATGAAAATCCCTAAAAAATAATATCCCATTTGAATATTTAACATCTAAAGTAATTTTGTTTCTTATCATATCTCAATCAAATCATTTAATTAGCTTTAATTATTAGTAAATATGCGATCAAACCATAACCATATTTCTTATTAGTTTAATATTTTTTTAAATTTTAAACTAATAAGAAATATGGTTAATTATTATTGAAAGAATTGAGCCATTGATAAATAGAACCCAATAAAAAAGCCCCAAGCATGTGGGGCTTTTTTATTAAGTTAAATTTATTTAACTATTTTAAAGATACTGAAGCAGTATCAAGATTACTTAAGGCATTTGTCACTCGTTTGAAATCGAATCCCATTGCCCTAAGAGCATGCCATAGGTGACCTTGAATAAAGAAGAATCCAAAGTAGTAATGAACATTAGCTAGCCAAGCTCGAGAAGTATGAGCACCATTTGGAAGGTCCACAGTATCGATCCAATAAGGAGAGATTCCAAATTTAAGTGCTAGTGGTTCTCCAAACCATTCAACAGGGTAAACAGTGGTATTTGTTGCACTCCAGAATGCTGCGACAACTGCCATCCAGCCAATACCAGCTAGTGACCAAGAAAGAATAGCTTCTGCTGAAAGAAGCCCAGCTCCTTTGAACTTCGTATATTCTCCAACTTGCTTAGTAGCGATATGGAAAGCACCACCAGTTATTTCTAAGAAAGCCAAGAAAGCATGACCTCCCATAACATCTTCCAAGCTGTCAATAGTTAGGAAGTCAAACTGATGATCCCAGATATGACTCAAGTTAAGGTCGTATTCAACCTGACGAATAGCACCAATAGCAGGATCGTAAATCCCATGTATCCGCGCCCATTCAACAAACCAAATACATGCAACACCAAAGAAAATCAAATGATGTCCAAGGATGAAAGTCTGGTTATCTGGGTTGTCCCATTCAAGCTTGAATTTTCTGGCCTGTGGCACAGAAGATTCCTGCATGTCACTAGAGAAAAGAAGAGAGTGCATCAATCCACCTGCCCCATAAGCCATGGATCCAACTAGATGACAGACAGCAACTGCAACAACCGCACTTCCACCAACAAAGGCTCCAGTTTCATCGAAACCAATACCCAAAGCTGCTAAATGAGGAAGGGCAATTAAAGGCTGATGACCCATTGGTACGGAAGGGTCAAATCGAGCCAATTCAAATAACGTGAAGGCACCAGCCCAGAAAGCAATCAAACCGGTATGAGCGGCATGAGCAGCAATAAATTTGCCTGAACGGTTGGTGACCCCTGAGTTGCCAGCCCACCACCCGTAGGTGACGGCTGAATTTCCATAGGTCTGCATTAGAAGTTCTATTTTTCAAAACCGAACAGAGAATACTTCAATTTCATCGAATACTCATGCAACAGAAAGAATCTGTAAATTTTTTTTATTATTTAAATCCGATGAAATAAAAAAATATCAAAAAAAGCAGGTTTTAAACAATACAAAACAGACAGCCAAGGACTCATAATAAAATAATCAAGCGAATTGCAGAACCAAGACTTATTAATTAAAGAATTAATTGATACATAAAATAATTTTATATCAGGCATTCGAGACCAATCAAGTCCCAGAATCCATATAAATACATGCAAATATGTAATTAATATAAAAGATTAATTTGGTCTCTTTATTTACAACTAATAAGTAAATAAATCCTTTTGGATAATGAATCATGAACTTCAATCGACTTAATCGTCTAGAGATGGAGACAGAAGATCACTATCGAAAAAAAGCGAATGTTTATAGAACATCGCCTGAATACGGAAAAATGATTTCTCTTTATCCAATTTTGGAGACTTCGATCAATGATTGTAAAGGTGAGAATTTAGTAGCTTAAAAGGGCAATTCTTAAATATCAAATCTACAAAAATTCTTTGTTTTTCTTTAGGCTGCTCTTTGCGCACAAGAATCATCATTGTTCTGCCAATATTCAATAACTTCCTTACATCCCCTTAAAGAATAAAAGACTTTTGGCTTCCATGGCAATTGTTTAGGATCATTTGAACTTCTCCAGTGAATTCCTGGCTTTAAATATCCCCTTTCTCTCATCAACTCTAAAGATTGTTCATTTACTCTCAAAACCTCACTAGCTTCTTTTTCTGATAACCACATTGATGCTTCTATCATTCTTGAACAAACAAGTATCTTTTTTTTAGCGTAAAAAGTCCGCCAAAAAAAGCCCAAAGATTTAAGCTGGGAAAGCAAGTAATAATAAAAATATACTTAGATTGCATTCGAGTCGTATATAAAATATTACTTTAACTCTTTTCAAACCAAGGCCTAATAGTCTTTTTACTTATAGGTATTGTTAAACCAGAATCAATAGATGGTAGAGAAAAGTTAGTAGTTTTTATATCACTTTTATTATTTACTAATTTAGAAGAAACTCTATGATTTATTTCATCCCATCCAGCTTCCCACTTAGATAAATCAACTAACTGCGACCACGGAACTTTTACAACCACAGTCGAGTCAAGTACAGACATCAAAAGGACCCATCTTTTTAGCAATTCGCCACCATAATTAATTGCTACGAAATGAAGTTGGCCATTAAGATTAATCTTACTAGTCCAAGCTTTTACTGGAGGCCAAATCATAAAATCAAATAATTCATTGAAACTTTTCTAATAAATAACTTTTTTAGAATTTTTTTGACTCTTAGATATTTTTTGTTCTTTATTTTTTATTTTTAAATATTCTTCTCTGATTGATTTTAACAGTGCCTTTTTCTTTCTCATTATTATATTCTTTTCATTAAAATCTATTTCAAGTCTCTCTTCCTTTGATAAGTTCATCCAATTATTCATATCAAATTTTTGTTCTGATTGTTCTTGAAGTTTTTTCTTCTTCTTCTTTTTGAAAAGAAATTTAAAGAGCATTATTTTTTCTAAAATTAAATTAATAAAACACTTTAAATCAATTTGATTTATTTAAGCACCAATTATAGGCGTATTATTTTTTTATGAAGATATTTTAGTTCCCCTCACCCAGTCTCCACAGATTTAGACCTGTATTATCAATTTCTTGTCGATTAACAACAGATCTTGTATCAAAAACCCAAGCTGGTGATCTCATTAAAGAAGCTAAATAATTCCAATCAAGTCCATAGAATTCATCCCATGCAGTAAGAATTAAAACTGCATCAACATTTTTCAATGCTTCTGGAATGGAATGGGCCACTTTCCAAATACCTTGATTATCAAATGAAATTTTTTCAAAATCTTCCTCTATTCTCTCAAATGAAACCTTAGGGTCATAAATTGATAAAATTGCTCCTTCTTCGAGTAAGTCACTTGAAATTCTTATTGCAGGAGATTCTCGAGTGTCGTTGGTGTTTGCCTTAAAAGAAAAACCGAGTATTGCTATATTTTTCCCATTAACCGTACCAAAAAGCTTTTCAAGGACAATTTTATAAATTCTATCTTGCTGCCAAGTATTTAGAACTACTACTTGATTCCAATAATTAGCAACCTCTGGTAAACCAAAATATCCACTTAAATAAACTAAATTCAAAATATCCTTTTTAAAGCAACTCCCACCAAAGCCCGGACCTGCATTAAGAAATTGATTACCTATCCTTTTATCTGTTCCTATTGCTTTAGCAACTTCCTGAACATCAGCTCCAGTCGCTTCACAAAAGGCTGAAATTGAATTTATTGAACTAATTCTCTGAGCCAGAAATGCATTAGCAGCTAATTTTGAAAGCTCGCTACTCCACAAATTAGTACAGATTATCTGTTCACTAGGGACCCAATTCAAATAAATCTTAACCAGTGCATCTACATCATCAGCATCCTCCCCACCAATTAAAACTCTGTCAGGTTTTTCTAAATCATTAATTGCGGTACCTTCAGCCAAGAATTCAGGGTTCGATAAAACAGAAAAAGTTTTTGAAATTTCATTTGTTTCATTTTCTCTATTTGTTGTCTTAAGTATCTCTTTTATTACTTGTGCAGTACGAACTGGAAGAGTGCTTTTTTCAATTACTATTGTGTGTCCTTTTGAATATTTAGCAACTTGCCTTGCACTAGCTTCAACCCAACTAAGATCACTTGCTTGTCCAGCTCCAAGTCCTTTTGTTTTAGTTGGAGTATTAACTGATATAAAAACCATATCAGCATCAGAAATTGATTTTTCCATTTCTGTACTAAAGAAAAGGTTTCGCCCTCTTGTTCTTGAAATTATCCGATCTAATCCAGGCTCAAATATTGGTAATTTATTTAGATCTGAATCATTCCATGCATCAATTCGTTCTTTATTAATATCAACGACCCTAACTTCTAAATCCGGACATTTATCTGCAATAACTGACATGGTTGGGCCACCAACATAACCCGCACCAATACAACATATTTTTTTGATTTTACTAGAGCTCATTTAAAACAATCCATAATTTTTTTAGGCAATCAACTTCTTAATTAATTGATCTAGATCCTCCTTTGAAAAAATATATTCCTTACTCTTCTCATCCTTTTGTTTATCCCTTAATTTCTTCATCAATAATTGCCCCTTAGATGCCTCATCCTCACCTATCACTAAGGCCCATTTGGCCCTACTTTTATCTGCTCGCCTAAACTGTTTTGAAAAAGATGAACCTGAGTAGTCCAATTCAATCATTAAGTTAGACGACCTTAACTGACAAGTAATTTCCAAAGCAAGTTGTTCAGCTTTTTCACCCTTATGAATCACATAAGCATCTGGAGATTTTGATTGTAAAATTTTATCTCCAGCAAGAATTATCAACCTTTCCATCCCAATAGCCCAGCCAATTGAGGGAGCTTGCCCCCCCCCTAGTTCGCTTATCAGGCCATCGTAACGTCCCCCACCACATACAGTTGATTGAGAACCCAGGTCATCACTTGTTATTTCGAAGGCTGTATGAGAATAATAATCAAGCCCCCTTACTAAGTTATTGTTAATTTTATATGGGATCTTTAGATTATTTAGTAACTCCTTTAAATAATCAAATCTAGTTTTACTTTCATGAGATAAAAAGTTGTTTAGAGAAGGTGCTTCAGACAAAAGTTCTTTCATGGAATTATTTTTACTATCTAATATTCTCAAGGGATTAACATTAATTCTTTTCTGAGAATCTTCATCTAAGAAATCAAATCTCTGATTAAGCCAATCTTTCAGCTCTTCTTTAAAAATACTTCTATCTGCATTACTTCCAAGACTATTAATTTCTAAAGTCAAATCATTCAGACCAACATCCTTTAAAAAGTTCCAAGCTATTGAAATAACCTCAGCGTCACTCATAACAGAGGCCAATCCAACAAATTCAACTCCAATTTGATGGAACTGCCTTTGTCTTCCTGCTTGAGGACGCTCGTATCTAAACATTGGTCCTCTATACCAGAGCCTTTGAGGCCCATTATTTAACAACCCATGCTGGACAATTGATCTCGCGACAGAAGCTGTCCCTTCAGGTCTCAAAGTGCAAGAACGACCTCCTTTATCTTCAAAATTGTACATTTCTTTGCACACAACATCGGTATTTTCACCAATACCCCTTGCAAATAATTCAGTTTGTTCAACAATTGGTGTTCTAATTTCTTGAAGCCCAGCCCGACTAAAATGTTCAAGCGCAATTGATTCGACCTTTTGCCAGCTCTGACTCTGAGCAGGTAAAAGATCCACCATTCCTCTTAAATTCTTGAGATTGGTCAAAGTAGCTTCAGCAAAAATATTTGTTGTTTGTTTAATAGTAATTGTTTACGTAAACTGTAAAATATTTTTTAAAAGAGTAAGTTTTGAAAACCAAATTGGAGAGGTTCAACTTAGCAAGGTAATTAAGGTTAATCCTCTAGTCGCGTAGCGCCTGAATATTTAACCAACCAAAAATTAACTCTTCTTCTCACATTAAAAGGCATTTCATTTTGAAGTTGAATTAATTCCATAGCGCCGAGTCTCTTAAGTTCTTTTGATTCAAGAGTCCACATTTTTTCCGCTTCACAAATCAAACGAGCCCAACTTCTTGAGTGCTGCCATTGCCTGAGACGCTTTTTTAATTCGTTACCGTCAGTCTTACTTTTAAAAAGAGCCGTCTGACCAACTATTTTTTTCTTAGTGAAATATTTCCTCATAGATCAATCATGGAGAAAACTCTAAAAAAACTCATTACTCAATACATTAAACATAAAGAAAAGATTTGAAATGAGTACTTTATGAAAGATCTACTTCAAGTATTAAAGTCGACTTCTTGTACAGGGAAGTCTAATTTTTCCATCTCCAGACGACTCATTCTTTTAGACCAAGCACCCTTAATTGCATCATTCCACCTAAAGCCAGCTCTTTTCGCCAGATCCCTTTCTTCATATGAGATCTCAGCGCGAAATAGAATTTTTGGTTCTAATGCTCTAATCAATAGTTTTTCAAGTTCACTACATCTTTTAAAAACCTCTGCCAGATATATGCAATCTGTCAAAGCTCTATGTGCATTCCAGACTGGTACACCATAAGCCAATGCAAGATCTCTAACAGAAGGGCGAGGCTTCAATTGTCTATCAGCTGGCCAAGTTATATCGTCCATAGAACAAATCCACTTTTTGTCAATTTCAGGCAATTTATTGAGACCAAACCATTTCATATCAAATTCTGCATTGTGAGCAACAATCACATCTGATACACGAACCAAAGATTCAAAGTATTTAATTGCTTCAGATAAAGGTTGAGGTAATCTAGTTATCTCAGCAGGAATGTTATTTATTTTTTCTGCGTTATTATTTTCAACTGGTAAAAGAAACGATTGCTGCGCTAACACTGATCTAGTTTTGACATTAAAAAGTATCGAACCTACTTCAAGGCAATCATCATTCTTATTGTCAAGACCTGTGGTTTCCGTATCTAAAATCAAGATATTCTTAGGTAAACGTTCTTCTCTTAGTATTTCAACCGGTTCTTTTTTTGAGTTTAAAGAACTTTTTACTCCTAAATCAATTTCTTTTTTATTAGAAATTTCTCTAGTTGTTTCATACAGAAAGCCAAGCTGTTCGCTTTCTTTCTGACGATTTTGCACTTCTTTCACTTCAAAACAAATTAATCATGCCCCTATTATCATCATAAAAACAGTCTTGAATAAAAACTTATTAGATCATTAGAAATAAGAGATACACATATTTAATTTATAATCGACATCTATCTCTTTTTATATAGTGTTTTCCTCAATGAACACTTCTAGGCGTATAAGTAATGTTTCTTGTCAATGGCCTTCAAGACCAATTGGTCTAATAGAACTAATTGGAGGTAGCTATATTTCAATAAAGCCAGAAGTTACATACAAAAGGCTTATTTCTTGTCTTTTAAAAAGAAATTTTGCAGTTCATTCATGGGGCTATATCCCTAATTTTGATCATCAACTTCAAGCCAATCATGCTTGGAAACAATTCCGTCAATGTCGAAAAATTCTTGAAAAGAGAGTTGGCTTAATACCAAAATCAATAAGATTGGGACATAGTCTTGGATGTAAATTACATTTACTAGCGCCAGATGGTGGAAGGAATTGCGATGGTTTAGTCGCTATGAGCTTTAATAATTTCAAGGCTGATAAATCTATACCATTACTTAGGAAAATGTCTCAAAAGCTTGACTTTGAAGCAGAGTTTAGTCCAAGTCCTGCCGAAACATTAAATCTCGTTAGAGAACACTATGAGCAAATAAATAATCTATTAATAAAATTTAGAAATGATAATCTAGATCAAAACGATTTATTACTTGAATCATTACAAAAAAGACCCACTGATAAATCTAAAATTATGCAATTAGAAGGTAATCACCTAACTCCAGTAAGCGTAGGGCTAAGAGAAAAGTTACTAAAATCAAATTTCCAAAGTTTATTAAAATACGAAAAAATTGATTTAATAGTCGATCAAGTAACTCATTGGAAAGTTTAATATTAATTTCTTAATTTATCTAAAACTGATCTATCTTCAAGAGTACTTGTATCCCCACTGATTTCGTCGCCCGAAGCCAGTGCTCTTAAAATTCTGCGCATTATTTTGCCACTTCTTGTTTTAGGAAGAGAGTCAGTAAATTTTAATTCATCAGGTTTGGCAATAGCTCCAATTTCATTAACAACGTGTTTTTTTAATTGTGCCTCAATTTTTTCATTTGCTTCTGCACCAGTTTTTAAAGTAACGAAGGCTACTATTGACTCACCTTTCAAGTCATCAGGTCTACCCACAACTGCAGCTTCTGAGATGAGCTCATGACTAACTAATGCTGATTCTATTTCCATTGTTCCAAGCCTATGACCAGAAACATTTATGACATCATCAACTCGCCCCATAACCCAAAAATAACCTTCTTCATCTCTTCGTGCCCCATCCCCAGCAAAATATATATGGCTATTGTCTGAAGGTTTTAAATATTCCCAGTAACTCTCTCTAAATCTTTTTTCATCTCCGTAAACATTTCTCATCATTCCAGGCCATGGTCTTTTAACTACTAAATATCCACCCTCATTATTAGCGACAGATTCCCCCTCTGAATTGACCACATCGGCTTCAATCCCAGGCAAAGGGAAAGTTGCTGAACCAGGCTTGGTTGGAGTCGCTCCTGGAAGAGGACTAATCATTACTCCTCCAGTTTCTGTTTGCCACCATGTATCAACTATGGGACATCTCCCTCCCCCAATAACATCTCGATACCAGATCCAAGCCTCTGGATTAATTGGCTCTCCAACAGTTCCTAAAAGTCTCAAACTAGATAAATCGTATTGCTTAGGAATCTTTTCTCCTGCTTTCATAAAGGCCCTTATAGCTGTTGGAGCAGTGTAAAAAATCGAAATCCTATGCTTCTGAATTACATCCCAAAAAGCTCCTGGATTTGAGGGCCTAGGAACTCCTTCATACATAACAGTAGTAGCTCCATTAGATAGCGGGCCATAGACGATATAACTGTGTCCAGTGATCCAACCCACATCAGCTGTGCACCAATAAACATCATTTTCACGAATATCAAAAATCCATTTAAAAGTTAAATGAGACCAAAGATTGTACCCAGCAGTTGAATGAACTACTCCCTTTGGTTTGCCCGTAGAGCCAGAAGTGTACAAAACAAATAAGCAATCCTCACTATCCATTTGTTCTGGGAAACATTCTTCTGATTGACTATCTACAATTTCATGCCACCAATAATCTCTCCCCTTATCCATAGCAATAAGTTTTTTTGTTCTTTGAACAACTAAAACAGATTCGACCTTTGGACAAGCACCATTTTCTAATGCTGAGTCAACGGCATCTTTGAGAGGAATCACTTTATCTTTTCTAAAGCCACCATCAGCAGTAATTACTGCTTTCGCCTCTCCATTAATTAATCGATCCCTCAGAGCCTCAGAAGAAAAGCCTCCAAAAACAACTGAATGTGGTGCTCCAATCCTTGCACAAGCAAGCATTGCAATTGCAGCCTCAGGCACCATAGGCATATACAAAGCGACAAGATCTCCTTTGCCTATACCTATAGACTTGAGTGCATTAGCTGCTTTGCAAACTTCTTTGTGTAGTTGTTTATAGGTATATTTTTTTTGATCACCTGGCTCGCCTTCCCAAATCAAGGCTACTTTGTCAGCTGTTGAGCTACTTAAATGACGATCTAAACAGTTAAAAGAAATATTGGTTTTTCCTCCATCAAACCATCTAGCGAATGGTGGCTTGGACCAATCGAGGACTTTATCAAAAGCTTTAAACCAATGTAATTCTTCTCTAGCTGCATCACCCCAAAATTTATTTGGATCTGATTTAGCCATCTCCGACATTTCCAAATACTTTGAAAAAGATGAGATTCTACTTTTATGGGAAAAGGCATCAGAGGGGGGGAAAACTCTCTGCTCCTGAAGAACAGACTCAATAGAGTTAGAATTGTCTGAATTCATGAAAGATAAAAACAACTTTTCATTTATTGCATTCAAGCTATTTCTGACCAAAAGGCTTGAATAGTGAAACTCTTATTTAAAACAAATTCATAATGAAGAAAAATTGGAATTTTCCTAAAGCATTTTTATTTGATCTTGATGGAGTTCTAATTGATTCAGAACCCTTACATGGACAAGCATGGAGAGAAACCGCAGCACTTTTTGATCTAAATCTAACTGATAATCAACTAAAGCTCTTAAGAGGCAAAAGAAGAATTGATTGTGCCAATGAACTGGTTAAATTAATTCCAAAGGAAGTAAAAGCAAAAGAGTTACTAACACTCCATAAGCCCATCTCAAGACAACTCATCCTCACTGCACAAGCAATGCAAGGTGGCGAAAGTTTGGTCAAAAGATGTCATAAAAACAATATCCCAATGGCGTTAGTAACCAGTAGCAGCTCTGAATCTTTCCAGATAAAGACTGCTCCTCATAAGTGGATAAATCTTTTTTCTGTAATGGTTCTTGGCGATGAAAAATTACTAGCCAAAGGGAAACCAGCTCCAGATCCATATCTATTAGCCGCTGAAAAGTTAAATATTTCTGCTAAAGAATGTTGGGCTGTTGAAGATTCAATTGCTGGAGTAACTTCTGCGATTGAAGCGGGTTGTTGTGTTTTCTTTTTAAAAGAAAAACGTGATCAACTTCCGAAAAAAGAAGATTTTGACCAAAACATTAATTTAAAACAAATCACACATTTAAAAGAAATTGAACAAATATTGAATGAGTATTAAGTTAATAAAGTCTACTGATAACAAATTCAGGTAGTTCAAGTAAAGCTTTTTTTGATGGTGAATCTGGCAACCATGAAATAGAATCTTTAGATTCTGATGCAAATTGTTCGGCTAATTCTCTTGATTTTTTGATCGCACTTGAGTTCCTAACTAGTGACAGAGCCTTATCAAGATCATCTTTTTTGGAGAATTTACCAATAATAAGTTCGCTAAGAGTTGGATTTTCTTCCAAAGCATAGAAAACTGGTGCAGTAAGATACCCACTTTGGAGATCACTAGCTGCAGGTTTACCTAATTGTTCGTCATTTCCAGTGAAGTCAAGAATATCGTCAACCACCTGAAAGGCCAATCCTAACTGTCTTCCAAAAAAATAGAGTGAATTTAAGCTGTCTTGATCAACATCGGATAAAACACCAATAGCCTTAGAGCTGTTAGCAATTAGAGAGGCTGTTTTACAGTAACTTTTCTCTAAATAACTCTCAAAGGATTGACTTGAATCAAATCTATTAAGTCCCTGCTTTATTTCACCCTCAGCCAGATCCATAATCACTCTACTTAACAATTTAACAACATCTAAATTCTCAAGATTTGCCAAATGCCAACTTGCTTGAGCGAATAGAAAATCTCCAGCAAGAACAGCGATCCTGGGATCAAATCGACTATGGACAGTTTCAACACCTCGACGGGTATCAGCTTCATCAACGACATCATCATGAACTAGGGAAGCGGTATGAATCATCTCAGTAATTTGTGCCAATTTTCGATGTTTCAAAGGAAGATCCTTTTCAGAAGTCAAAGCTCTTGATATTAATAAAACAATTCCAGGTCTTAAACGTTTACCGCCTGCACTAAAAAGATGCTCTGCAGCAGCCTGCAAAATAGGGTGTCCAGCGCCTATGAGACTGCGAAGATCTAGTAGCAGCGCTTCTAGATCAAGTTCTACAGGTTGAAGAATTTCTGTGGCTGTGGTCATAAAACCGCTCTACTTTTTAATATTAAGAGACCCAGCCCTTCTTCTGTAGTGAAACCAGATTAACTTCAGGAAACACATCTAACCAATGTTTAGCTTTATTTGGAAAATTTTCAAGATTAGAGGTTACGTAAAACTTTAAATCAACTGATTTTCTTCTCTTTGAGAAATTGCTTGTTTTTGAATCCATAAACAACTTCAACTTCAAAGAAAGAGCTTCTGCTGGATCAATCAATTTAACACCAGAGGGTAAAATCTCAGTCAGCAAAGGAGTTATGAGAGGATAATGACTACAGCCAAGAATTAAAGAATGAATTTTTTGTTTTAAAAGAGGTTGTAAATATCCATTCGCAACATCAGTAATCTCATCTGAATTAATGTTATCCATTTCAATCATTGGAACAAAATCAGGGCATGGTTGCTCAATTACAAATGTTTTGGGCTTGATATCTAAAATTGCATTTGTATAAGCCTTGTTTTTTACTGTAGAAGGAGTTGCGAGAACACCTACCCTAGATTCCTTAATGGTTGAGGCAGCAGAGCCAATCAAGTCAAAAACAGGGACATCTAAATTATTTTTGAGTACGTCCAAGGCAATAGCATTTGTTGTGTTACAAGCAACCAAAAAAGCGTCAATTTTCTGATAACTAAACCAAGATGATATTTCTTCAGCAATTTTTTTGATCTCATTATTTGTCTTTACTCCATAGGGAAGTCTTGCTGTATCAGCCAAATATATAAATGAATTATCTGGACATAACTCAATAACCTTTTTTAGAACAGAAAAACCTCCAATACCACTATCAAATAATCCAATACGCATATCTAATTTGAAACTTTTAGATAATTCAGTACTCCCCTCGCGATAGCAAATGAAATTATATCCCTATAACTTTTTTGTCGTAATAAATCAGCATCATACATACCAGTAACAAATCCAATCTCTACTAAAGCTGCAGGCATGGATGTTTTTCTAATTACATAAAAGCGTGATCTACGAACACCCCTATCAGGGCTTTGCGGAGAAACAATTAAAATTTGTTTTTGAATATTTTTAGCTAAAGAATAACCTTTATAACCAGAGTAATAATAGGTTTCTAAGCCGTTAACATCTTTTCGCTTTCCTCTTGTTGCATTTGCATGAATACTCACAAAAGCATCTGCTTTTGAATTATTAGCCTTGGCAACTCTTGGCTGTAGGTCTAATGTTCTCTCGTAATTCCGAGTTAAAATAGTTTTAACGCCTTTATTTGTTAGAAATTCTGAAACACTCTTTGACACTTCTAAAACAATATCAGTTTCTCTTAATCCATTTATTCCAACAGCACCAGGGTCTGAGCCCCCATGCCCTGGATCTATTACAACTTTATACTTTCCATAGGGTACATCTGGTAAAGAAGATACATCTAAATCCTGAGTCTTTATTTTTTCATAAGTTCTTTTTATTGAGTTTCTTAAAATATTACCTTCTTCAATAGAACTAAAAGAATTACTTTCTAGACCAATAAGTTCCAACTCCCAGGTATTTCGCGATGTGCCAATTAATTTTAATTTTGATGGTGCTAATTTAACTGATGGCAAGAATTCAATAACAAGCCTCGTTTTTCCCTTAGAGGGTTTACCTAGTCTAATTTCCTTAACTGATCCATTACCTTTTATAGTTCTAGGTCGGCTTAATTCTCCAGGGAAATCAATCCAAACCCTCTCACCTTTATCAGAAGTTGAGGATTGATAAAAAGCATCTAATTTAGCCCCAGCAGCAGTTCGTAATTGAAGGCTACCGTTACTATTTAAGGCCCAAGCAGCAAGAGCACTAGCAGATCTTAGAGGTAAAGAAATAAAGAGATTGGAACAAAAAACAAATCCCGCAAACAATCCTAGTTTTGACTTTAAAGATTGATCTTTAAACATCAAATAAAAAGCTCTGTTTTTCGATGTTTCAAGCTGGGCATTTGTCCTCTAATTCTCTCAACTCTTTTTTTATCAGCAGGAGCTATTGCGGCTCCTTGAACAACTCCTGCATCTGCTAAAACTATCCCCCATGGATCAATGACCATCGCATGTCCATGGCTTTGTCTTCTGCCATAGTGACGGCCAGTTTGCGCCGGTGCCACAACATAAGCTGTGTTTTCAATAGCTCTAGCTTGCAATAAGACTTGCCAATGATCCTTTCCAGTAAAAGCAGTAAAAGCTGCTGGAATCATTAATAAATCTGCGCCTTTATTTACCAAATCCCGATAAAGTTCAGGGAATCGCACGTCATAACATATCGATAATCCAATTTTGCAAAGACCTGGCACATCAACAACAGGAGGAGATTCGCTTCCTGAAACAATTGTTTCAGATTCTCTGTAGGTATTACCTTCAGGTAGATCAACGTCAAAAAGGTGGATTTTGTCATATCTTGCTAGAGATTGACCGTCTTTACCAAACAACTCCGCTCTATTTAAAGTTCTGATTCCATCGCCAGCTGGAACAGGGAAACCACCTCCAAGCAAAACCACTTGATATCTCCTTGCCATTGTTACTAAAAAACTATTGCATTTTTCACATATTGAAGATGCAATTTTTAATTTTTTCTGATCTTCACCCAAAAATGCAAAGTTTTCAGGAAGTCCAACGAGGTCAGCTCCACGCCTTGACGCTAGCTCAATTTGTTCTTCAGCAGCATTGAGATTTGCGTCTATGTCTGAGGTACTTGTTAACTGTAAGGCCGCAGCCAAAAAATCTGACACTGAGTTAAAAAAGAAAAAAATTTATAAAGTTAGTTTGAGCGAAGTACGCCCATCTCAATCTGTTTAGGAATAACAGATAGGTTGTCCAAAGAAGCGCAACAAGCAAAATCATCATCATGATTTCCTATTCCTGCAAGTCTTTGTCCATGACTTGCAATACGTAAACATCCTTCAACATCATTCTCCCAATTTTTCCATAGTGCTATGGAGGCCATCAATTCATCATTTAATATCTGAACAGATTCTAATTGATCCATTAAAAGAGAGGCTAAAGCCCCAGCGGCTAAAGAATCCTCTAAAGAATAGGAACCCTCCCACCCACTACCAACAATCCAAACCTCTTTTGGATTATCACTTTTCAATCTTTCAGCAATAGCTTTTCTGTTTGGGAGTGCCATTGTGTACAAACTTTTGGATTCTCTGACACGATGTAGTGACCTTGTTCCATTGGTAGTACTCATAAAAACTCTTTTTCCTTTTACTCTCTCAGTTGAGACTCCTAATGGAGAATTTCCCAAGTCAAATCCATCTAATTTTTTTCCTCCTCTCTCTCCAACAAGTATTTTTTCTTTAGAGTCAAAAGCATTTGCCTGATTTTTAAGTTCATCAACATCTGCAAACACCTGCACTGAATCAGCTCCATTTTCAAGAGCCCAGGCAATAGTTGTTGTAGCTCTCAAAACATCAATCACGACTGAAGATTCAGGAATAATCCCATCAGGCACATCTGCCGCCGCATAAAAATAAGAAAGTTTCATTTCCACAAAGGCTGATAACTTGCGTCACAGTAACTAGATAAATAGGTTAATCGTGCAGACCTTCATGAAATTATTTCGTCAAGAACCTCTTACACGGGACATTAGAGATTTTCTTACTCTTCTAGAAAAGAAAGGACAACTTAAGAGAATAAGCAGTCAAGTTGATAGTGACTTAGAAATTGCGGCCATAAGCGACCGTGTCCTTGGAATGGGAGGTCCTGCTCTACTTTTTGAGAATGTAAGAGGATCATCAATACCTGTTGCAGTGAATTTACTGGGGACAATGGAACGTGTGGTTTGGAGTATGGGTTTAGAGAGGCAAGAAGAATTGGAAGATTTAGGTAAGAAATTAGCTCTTCTGCAGCAACCACGGCCTCCGAAAGGATTTAAAGAAACCAAAGCTTTTGCTTCAGTTGCATGGGATCTACTTAAAGCACGTCCAGATATTGATCTATTGCCACCATGCCATCAGCAAGTAATTGGTGAAAAAGAATTGGATCTAAATCATTTACCACTTTTGCGTCCCTGGCCAGAGGATGCTGGAGGTGCCATAACTTTAGGTCTCGTAATAACGAAAGATCCTGAAACAGGCGTACCAAATGTTGGTGTTTATAGACTCCAAAGACAATCTGCAAAGAGCATGACAGTCCATTGGTTAAGTGTTAGAGGAGGCGCTGGGCATCTTCGTAAAGCAGCTGCAATGAATAAGAAATTAGAAGTAGCTGTTGCTATTGGCGTTCATCCACTTCTTGTCATGGCGGCAGCAACTCCTATTCCAGTGCAGCTAAGTGAGTGGCTTTTTGCAGGTTTGTATGCAGGTGAAGGTGTTCGATTAACAAAATGCAAAACTCTTGATCTTCAGGTACCCAGTCATAGTGAAATTGTTCTTGAAGGGTCTATATCTCCTGGAGAAGAGATGATGGATGGTCCTTTTGGAGATCACATGGGGTTCTATGGGGGTGCTGAGTCCTCCCCTTTAATTAGATTCCAATGTATGACTCAAAGGAAAAAACCAATATTCTTAACAACTTTTAGTGGTAGACCTCCAAAAGAAGAAGCAATGCTGGCCATAGCATTAAATCGAATTTATACACCAATACTTAAACAACAAATACCTGAAATTATTGATTTTTTCCTTCCTATGGAGGCCTTAAGTTACAAGTTAGCGGTTATATCAATAGACAAAGCATATCCAGGCCAAGCTAAAAGAGCTGCGATGGCATTTTGGAGTGCTTTGCCCCAATTTACTTATACAAAATTTGTCGTCGTCGTCGACTCCACTATCAACGTAAGAGATCCAAGACAAGTGGTTTGGGTCTTATCCAGCCAAGTTGACCCTCAAAGAGATCTATTTATTTTAGAGAATACTCCTTTTGATACCTTAGACTTCGCTAGTGAAAATATAGGGTTAGGAGGGAGATTAGCTATTGATGCAACAACAAAAATTGGTCCAGAGAAAAATCATGATTGGGGAAAGCCACTGACAAGACCAAAAGAACTTGAAGACAAAGTCGATGAGAGATGGGCAGAGTTAGGATTGTCTGAGCTGGAAAACAATCAACCAAACCCAGAATTATTTGGGTATGTTATCGATGAAATAATGCGTCAAAAACAAACAAACAATTCATAAATCATAAATTAAGCTTATCGATAAATAAAATATAAAAAAATATTTGTTTTCATTGAAAGTCCACACTAAAGATCTGTCTTTAAGAGACCTTCAAAAAGGCGGGGAGCTCTGTGGGAAAGTGAAAGTACCTGGAGATAAATCAATCTCACACCGAGCACTATTGTTTGGGGCTATAGCTAAAGGGAAAACAATAATCAAAGGTCTATTACCTGCTGAAGATCCATTAAGCACTGCTGAATGCCTGAGGTCAATGGGCGTAAAGATTAGTCCTATAAAAAAAGGGAACATCGTTGAAATTGATGGTGTTGGATTAGATGGTCTCCATGAGCCTCAAGATATTTTGAATTGCGGAAATTCAGGAACAACTATGAGATTAATAATGGGGTTATTAGCTGGTCAAAAAGACCATCATTTCATCCTTACAGGAGATAAATCACTTCGAAGCAGGCCAATGAGAAGAGTAGGGCAACCGTTAAAAATGATGGGGGCTAAAGTTTCTGGGAGACAAGGTGGAGAATTTGCTCCTCTCTCGATTATCGGGAACAAATTAAGGGGTGCCGTAATTGGTACTCCAGTAGCAAGTGCTCAAATAAAATCTGCAATTTTACTAGCTGCTCTTAATGCAGAAGGCTCAACGACGGTTATCGAACCCGCAAGATCAAGAGATCATAGCGAGAGAATGTTAAAAGCCTTCGGAGCTAATATAAAAATTGGTGGTGAAATGGGTAGACATATAACTGTTTCCCCAGGTAAAGATCTAAAAGGTCAATCAATTATTGTTCCCGGTGATATTAGTTCCGCTGCATTTTGGCTCATTGCAGGTAGCATCATACCCGGATCAGCATTAGTTGTAGAAAATGTTGGTCTAAATCCAACAAGAACTGGAATACTTGACGTATTAGAAGCAATGGAAGCAAATATCAACGTGATAAACAAAAGAGAGGTAGCCGGTGAACCTGTCGGAGATATTGAAGTTTTCTACAAAGAAAACTTAAAACCATTTAAAATTGATGGTGAGATAATGCCTCGGCTTGTAGACGAGATACCTATTTTATCCGTAGGAGCATGTTTCTGTAATGGTATCAGCCAAATAAAAGGGGCAAGTGAATTGAGAGTTAAAGAAACCGATCGATTAGCTGTAATGGCCAGGCAATTAAAAAAAATGGGAGCCAAAGTAGATGAGCATCAAGATGGTCTAACTGTCTATGGCGGAAATAGTTTAGAAGGATGCGAGATTGATAGCGAAGATGATCATCGTATAGCCATGAGTTTAGCTATTGCATCAATAATGGCTACTTCTAATTCGACATTACGACGTAGTGAGGCTGCAGCAATTTCATATCCTGATTTTTGGAGTGATCTTAAGAGACTTCAACAAAAGAATTAGCTTTTCTTAGAATTGGATGCCTATAAAAAACACACGACAAAAGATGGGAGTTTAAGTCTTTATAGCTTGAGCTATGCAGAAGGATTTCATGACAAGGATGGAGCACTCAGAGAATCAATCAGTAAATATCTATTACCCTCTGAATTAGAACAATTTTCTAACGCTGAAAAAATTGTTGTTTTAGATGTTTGTATGGGATTAGGGTACAACACTGGATGTATTCTCGAAAAGTTACTTCAAAGCAATATAAAAATCGAATGGCATGGGCTTGAGATTGACAAAAAGCCACTAAATATAGGTCTCAATGAAAAGATATTTAAGGAAATTTGGTCTCCAAAAGTTTTGCATTTTTTTAATTGCCTAAACAAATCAGGGAAATGGTCTGAAGGTTTTAACGAAGGAACTATTCATTGGGGGGATGCCAGACAAAAAATATTCGAAATACAAGAATCTCTAAGGTTTGATTTAATTCTTCTTGATCCTTTTTCTCCACAAAAGTGTCCCGAGCTATGGAGTGAGGAGTTCATCTCATTATTAACCGAAAGGCTATCTACCGAGGGCCGCTTGATTACATATTCAACTGCTGCCTCAATTAGAGCGAGTTTCAAAAGAGCTGGTTTAAGCATCTATTCAATAGTTCCATCAACCGATGAACAAAGGAAATGGAGTTCAGGGACAGTTGCTGTGAAAAATAAAATTGAACATCAATTGATTGTAAAAAATTGTCAGATTAAAGAGCTAAGCATCAAAGAAATAGAACACCTTGCTACTCGTTCATCAATTCCTTATAGAGATCCAACAGGGAGAGGGAACTCTAAAGAAATTATTTCAACGAGAGAAATAGAGCAATCTAAGAGTCAATTAATAAACACTTCATTATGGAGAAAACGATGGGATACTGCGCGAAAGCAATAAAGCAATTAGATTTCTAAAAAAATACTCTAATGCTTGCCATCGCAATTTTAGCGGCTGGAAAAGGTACGCGAATGAAAAGTAAGCTGCCTAAGGTCCTTCACCATTTAGCAGGAAAATCACTTATTGATAGGGTTTTATCCTGTACTCATGAGCTTAAGCCAAACCGTAGATTAATAGTTGTAGGACATCAATCTAATTTAGTGGAGGATTCTCTAAAGAATCATCAAGACTTAGATTTTGTTCTTCAGCACCCACAAAATGGAACAGGTCATGCGATCCAGCAATTAAGTCAAAAGTTAAAAGGGTTTAATGGAGAACTTTTAGTCTTAAATGGGGATGTACCACTGATAAGAGAGGAAACTCTAAAATCACTTTTAAAGTTTCACAAAGAATCCAACGCGAGTGTAACTTTTTTATCTGCAAGTTTAGACATTCCAACAGGATATGGGCGAGTATTCACAGATGAGTCGGGACTAGTAAAAGAAATCATCGAAGAGAGAGATTGCACTAATGAACAACGAAAAACTAAATTAATAAATGCAGGTATATATTGCTTTGATTGGCAACAATTATCAGATGTTTTAGACTCATTATCTAACCAAAACAGTCAAAATGAAATTTACTTAACAGATACTATAAGTTTACTCAAAAAAGCAGTCCATTTTGAGGTGGATAATCCATTTGAGATTAAGGGCATTAATGATAGGTTTCAACTATCTGAATGCGAACATTACATCCAAGAAAAGCTTAAATCCTTATGGATGAGCAAGGGAGTTTCATTTGTTGATCCTATTAGTTGTTCCCTAAGTGAAGATTCTACCTTTGGTATAGACGTAATTATTGAGCCACAAACCCATGTACGTGGCAAATGCAATATTGGCAATGGATGTCATTTAGGACCAGGTAGTGTCATAACAAATTCAACACTTGCGGAAAATGTATTAGCTAGTCATTCATTCATCAATGAAGCAACGATTGAAAAAAATACATCAATTGGTCCATTCGCTCACATAAGGCCGGAATCAAACATAAGCAAGAATTCTAAAATAGGGAACTTTGTAGAAATAAAAAAAAGTTTTATTGGTGAAGGAACGAAGATTAATCATTTAAGCTATGTAGGTGATTCAGCGCTAGGAAAATATATTAATATTGGAGCAGGAACTATTACAGCTAATTTCGATGGCAAGAATAAGCATAGAACAATTATTGATGATTATTCAAAAACCGGTGCCAATTCAGTCCTAGTTGCACCCATCAAGATTGGATCACACGTAACTATTGGTGCAGGCTCAACAATAAGTAAAGATATTCCCGATAAAAGCTTAGTAGTTGAAAGATCAAAAGCAATTATTAGAACTAAGACTGATTAACTACAATAAGGAGTTATTTCTGTAAATAAGGTAATATTGTTTCCAATTCCAACTTACGACTACCTTTAATTAAAATATTATCTCCAGGTGAAAGCCATGATAGTAGTGCTACAGCAGCATCTCTTGGTGTTCTTACTACATCATGATTAGGTAAGTCCTTAATGATCTTTTTTATAAAATTATATTCTTCCCCAAAAGACACAAAAACGATTCCAGACAGACCTAGGTCAACGGCATGTTGAAGAACTTTCTGATGAAGTGAAATACTTTCAGGACCCAACTCAAGCATCGTACCTAAAACTGCAAAATGTCTGCCAGGCTTGGTTACCAATAACTCTAAAGATGCAATAACAGATTCTGGAGATGCATTATAAGTCTCATCTAAAACTAAATATTCTCCACATTCAACCAATCTATTTCTTCCCATAGGCATATCTATATTTAATTTATCAAGATTCTTTATTGATAGTCCTAATTCTGTTGCGACGGTCAATGCCATTAGAAAATTCATAGCATTATGTCTTCCTTCAAGGGGTAATTTATATTTACTCCCATCAAAAAAAATGAAATTATTTTGCATGTCAATTTTAGAAATATAATCTGGTTCAATATTTTGAGAAGCAAAATGATCATCATTACAACCTAACCAATCCAGTGAAAAGCCCTCTATCGCCACTCGAACAATACGTCCTGACCATTTTTCTGACAAAGCTTTTTCCAATAAGTTGTCACCAAAGGGAATAATCACAACGCCATCAGATCTTAGGTTCGAGGTGATTTCCGACTTAGCTATTGCAATATTTTCCCTACTACCAAGAATACCAATATGAGCTTGTCCCACATTTGTAATTACCGCAATATCTGGTTCAGCGACTCGAGAGAGACGTTCAATTTGACCAAAGCCTCGCATCCCCATTTCAAGAACAAATGCAGCATCTGTTTTAGACCCTCTAAGTAGGGTTCTTGGAACACCGACATCATTATTTTCATTCCCTCTACTTGAAACAATCTCACCAAGAGGAGACAATACTGCCCGAATCAATTCTCTTGTAGTTGTTTTTCCAACAGAACCTGTAACTGCAACTACAGGAAGATTCATATTTCTTCGATGAAGCAATGCGATCTGTTGATAGGCGCATAGAGTATCTGGAACTACCCAGTAGGTAAAGTCAGTTGGCACCAAACCATTAAATTGTTCAGAAACTATTGCTGCCTGTATACCAATATCAAACGCGATTTTTAAGTAATCATGGCCATCAAAGTTATTGCCTACTAAAGGGACAAAGAAATCACCCTTTTCAATCGTCCTCGTATCAGTAGATATATGACCAATAGGTAAATCAAGGTCTATTTCCTTTTGACTACATGGCTTCCCCCATAGCTTAATTAAGTCCTTAAAAGTAATATCCATACAAATATCTGAACAGAAGCATAGTAATCTAAATACGCAAAAATCCTATAGTTTTATTTTTTCCTTTTCCGTGAAGGATCCGCTTCTTGGCCGTAAGAAAACTTTTCAACCTCTGCAGCATCAGGAGAAGGCTCCTTAATGCCACAAACATCTTTATACATTAATTCATATTCCTTCGCGGATCTATCCCAACTATATTTATTTGACATTGCTCTTACTTGTAATTCATTCCAACTTTTTTGATGTCTATATGCCTCCCAAGAACGAACTAATGCTGTATAAAAGTCAATTGGTTCATAACGATCAAAACAAAATCCGGAACCTGTTTCATTCAAAGGATTATAAGGCTCTACTGTATCAACTAAACCGCCTACTTTTCTTACAATAGGAATAGCGCCATAACGCATAGCTAATAATTGACTAATTCCACATGGTTCAAAGCGACTAGGCATCAAGAATGCATCAGCTCCTCCATAAATGAGTCTAGATAATGCGTCATCATAAGTAAGGAAAACCGAAAAACGACCAGGGTACTCAATTGCAAGTTGCCATAAAGATGACTCTAAATAGCGATCTCCTGTACCAAGAACAACGACTTGAGAGTCAGTATAAGAAAGAAGCCTATTAGCTACTTGAAGTAAAAGATCAATACCTTTTTGATCAACAAGCCTACTTACCATACCCATTAGATATTTATCTGGATTAACTTCAAGTCCCATTCTTTCTTGAAGCACTCTTTTATTAATTGCTCTTCCAGAAATATTGTCTACACTAAATTTGGCTGGCAATGAATTATCCGTTGCTGGATTCCACTCAGCTAGATCAACTCCATTTAATATTCCACGTAATTTCCCTGAAATATAATTTAAAAGTCCCTCTAATTTTTCTCCATATTCAGATGTTCGAATTTCTCTAGAATAGGTAGGAGATACTGCATTCACTCTATCGGCATATAACATTGCTGACGCCATAGTGTGATCACCATGCATGTACCAAGGGCACCAAGTTATTTGATCAAGTTTCCATCTCCATGGGCCTTGATACTTGAGATTATGAATAGTAAATACAGTGCTAATTTCGGGGTCTTGATGCATCCAAACTGGGATCATTCCAGTGTGCCAATCATGGCAATGGAGGACTTGTGGCTTCCATGAGTTCCATGCAAATTCAGAGACTGCACTGGCAAAAAAAGTAAATCTCCAGTCTTCATCTTCTCCTCCATAAATATGCTCAGAATCAAAACATGGATGTCCAACTAAATAAATTGGCAACCCATTTGAGGGATGCCTTGTTTCAAAAACAGCAAAGTCAACTCCCATTGTATTGCTTCGAAAAATTGGCTCAGGAGCAATATCCATCAAGGTCCATAGTTTTCCATATCCAGGAATTATTAATCGAACATCATGTCCAAGTTTTTTAAGAGATGGAGGTAATGAACCAACAACATCACCCATACCTCCAACTTTTATCATTGGAGCGCATTCAGCAGCAGCAAAAAGTATTCGCATTTAATTCATTAAACAGAAAGGTTTATCTTTCGGATAAACCAAATAAAAATCATGGAAGCCATTTTGATTCGGAGAAATCAGGATCCCTTTTCTCCATGAAAGCATTTCTTCCCTCCTTTGACTCATCAGTCGTATAAAAAAGATGTGTTGCCTGGCCAGCAAGCTCTTGTATACCTGCCAATCCATCAGTATCAGCATTAAAAGAAAACTTCAAACATTTTATGGCCGTTGGGCTGTTTTGAAGAATTTCTCTAGCCCATTTAACCCCCTCTGACTCGAGCAAATTAATTGGAGAGATGGTATTTATTAGACCCATATCTAATGCTTCCTTCGCTCCATATTTCCTGCATAGGAACCATATTTCCCTAGCTTTCTTTTGGCCTACAACTCTTGCCAAATAACTTGAACCGAACCCTGCATCAAAACTACCAACCCTAGGTCCTGTTTGACCAAAAATTGCATTTTCCGCAGCCAAACTCAAGTCACAAATTAAATGTAAAACGTGCCCACCCCCGATTGCGAAGCCTGGAACAAGAGCAATCACCACTTTAGGAAGGCTCCGAATTATTCGCTGCAAATCAAGAACATTTAAACGAGGGATCCCATCATCTCCTAGGTATCCTCCACTTCCACGAATAGCCTGATCTCCTCCAGAACAAAAAGCGAATTTTCCATCCTTGGACGGACCAACCCCTGTAAATAAAACCACTCCAATTTTCGGATCTTCTCTTACTCTGATAAACGCATCACAAAGCTCTGAAATTGTTTGAGGTCGAAAAGCATTTCTTTTTTCAGGACGATTAATGGCAATGCGAGCAATTCCCTCAGAACTAATATCAAAAAAAATATCTTCGTATTCACCAACCGCAACCCATGAGGTAATAATTTCTCCAGGGAGAACCCTTCTGGAGATATTTTCAGGAGTAGAAGGTTTTAAAGTCATTGTTTAAATTAGTCAAAACTTGATAAATTGTCAGACAATGTTCTTTTCAGATCATCACGCAAACTTACTCTCAATTTATGATCTTCAACAGAGTTAGTACAAACTCTTATTAATACATTTGAAGAGAAAGAAAAGCTCCATTCGATTGCTTGTTCTAAATCATCTAAACAAGCAACTTGCCTATATTTCAATCCATAGGCTTTTGCAAGTGTAAGATGACAAACTTGCTGAGGCATAAGAAAAATTTCTTCAAAATTTCCTTCTTGAATTCTATCTATATTTAATTGATTAAATATACCACCCCCTCCATTATCTATCATTATTACTATTAGACTAATACTTTTATCCTTTGAAAATAACCAACCATTTGTATCATGAAGAAGTGCTAAATCTCCTGTTACCAAAATCATTCTTCCCATAATTATTGATAATCCCATACCCATTGAAAGTGTCCCATCAATACCTGAACACCCCCGAAAGCCAAAGCACCTTCTAAATAAAGCCCACTTACCAGCATAACTCAACCAATCTCTTATGGGACTGCTTGAGGCAAGCATTACAGGAACAGTACTTGGCAGTAAGCGAGGAAGCAATCTAGCCAATGCAGGCTCAGTAATTAAACCATTTCTAAATAACCTTTTATCAAGCCAATCATCGATTAACAAATCATAATTAATTAGCTTATTAGTTAATTTTCTACTAATAATATTTTTATCTATTTCAGGCTTTTTAGGAATACTCTCAAACAATTTATTAACCCAATAAGAAAATCCCTCACTAAATTGAGTTGAGTCCCCTATTGGATCAAGATTGCGACAATCTCCCTCAGTAATAAGTAATTGAATTTTTCCAGGTTTTTTAAGCCAACTATTTAATTCTCTACTTGGAGGTAATGGTCCCAAGCGTAAAACTTGAACCTCTTGGATTTTTTCAAATAGACCTGTTGAGAAAAAAAGATCCCAGTGATTTATTACACCTTCTTGATCATTTTCAACGCCAGAAAGTGGATCAGCAAGAATTGGCCATCCAGTTAGTTTTTGCCATTTCTTTAGTGCTCTCCTAAAAGAATCAAGTTGTTTTACTTTTCCTCTCCATGGACCAACAATAATTATTCCGAAAGAAAATGGATCTAATTTTGGTAGTTTTAAAGAGGGAGATTTTTTAACGATCTCAGTATTATTTGAAATAATTTTATCCTTTAAAAATCCTTCAAAGCCCCATCCATCAAGAACTTTTTTCTGGTCAATTTCGCAAGGATGTAAGGGTTCTTCATATGCAATGTTTATATGAACTGGACCAGGCAGGTTAGAAGCCATTTCGAATGATTTTTCAACTAAAGATGTGAGTCTCTCTTTAGAAATCAAATGAATTCCCTCTTTTGGAGATTCACCAAAATATCTACAAACAGACGTAAGAAAATCCTGTTGATTCACTGCTTGATTCGCTCCACATTCTTTTAATCGCAGTGGTCTATCTGCAGTCAAGAACAAAAGAGGATGGCATGATCTATCTGCCTCAACAGCAGCCGGCAAAAGATTTGCGACCGCACTACCAGAAGTTGTAATAACACCAATTACTTTTCCACTTGCAGCACTTATGCCCAAGGCAAGAAATGCAGCAGACCTTTCATCAATTGATGTTATGAGAGTTAATTCTTCTCTTTTAGAAAGACTTGCTGCCGCTAATGCAAGAGGCCCTGATCTACTCCCAGGACAAAGAACAAAATATTTAACGCCCTTGGCCACTAGAGCTTTAAGAAGTTCTAAGCTAATAAAAAAATTGTAACGTGCTAAAGAAATTGACAAAAGAAAAACTAGTTCGATTTTTGTAAAACACTATCCAAAAAGAAACTTAAGCAAAGAAAATTCATGACCTCCACCGAATCAAAAAATAATCAAAACCAAAATAATTGGAGAGGATTAATAATTTGGATATTAATTGCGCTTTTATTAAGATGGCAAGTAGTTGAACCTAGGTGGATTCCATCTGGATCAATGATTCCAACCTTGGAAATTCAAGACAGAATACTGATAGAAAAAATAACTCCAAGAATTAATCATAAATTAAATAAATATCTAAATTTAAATTCGATTGTTATTTTCAAACCTCCAAAGATTCTTACACAAGCAGGTTATAGTGATGGTTCAGCTCTAATCAAGAGAGTCGTTGGTTTGCCCGGAGACACAATTGAAGTTAAGAATGGAAAACTTTATAGAAATGAAAAAGAAATAAATGAACCTTGGATTAAAGAACCTATCCAATATGAAATGGAAGCAGTAAATGTACCTGACTATTCACTTTGGGTTTTAGGAGACAACCGAAATAACAGTTTAGATTCTCACATATGGGGTCCTCTCCCTGAAAAAAATCTTATAGGGACAGCACTTGCAAGGTACTGGCCGTTAAAAAAAATTGGACCTATTCGGTTCCCATAACCTGAATTAAATTTTATTGGAGTACATTTTGCGATATTGTGTGTATACACGGAAAAAACTGGATGTTTAATCCTGAATTTTTAGCTACAGACAATAACGAATCTCACGATACAAATGCTCTAATACAATATTTACAAGATCAACCGGCAGACGTTCTCCAGAGAGTTGCAAAGTCAGCTAGTCCTGAAATTCAAGAAATAATCAAACATAACGTTCAAGGTTTGTTAGGAATGCTTCCCGGAGAGCAATTCGAAGTCAAAGTAACCTCTAGCAAAGACAACTTGGCAAGTTTATTAGCCTCTGCAATGATGACAGGTTATTTCTTAAGACAGATGGAACAAAGAAAACAATTAGAAGAAACACTTTTGTCTGACGAAGAGATGTCTGTTGACCCAAATAAAATTTAATCGCTAAATTTTTTAAGTGGATTTTTAGGAACTATTCCGAAATCTAATAATTTTTGATCGAACCAACTTAAAAACTTAAAATCTCCTTCATTTTTTTTCCAATTTGATTTATCAATTTTAATTTTTAAATCTCTTATTTCATTTCTTGTAAATCTAACTTTTCCACTGTAATGAGCAGAAATCAAACAAGAAATTCCTTTCAGAGACTCAATCTTATTCAACCAAACGATAAAAGCTTTTTTTCCTCTAGGGAAAACTAACCTTTCTATTACAGGCGCGATTTGTATTAGGGGTTTTTTTTCTCCAACAAGTTTTTTCGCCGAAAGCTCCCAACCCTTCTGCCAAGCAAAAGGATAGATTCCGAAATGTGATCTTTTGTTTCTCATCTTTGGCTTAAAAGAGTTTTCAAGAATCTCTTTTATTTTTGGAATTTCCAACTTTTCAGGCTTGAGGTAAGAGGCGAAAAGAACTAATCGAAGCCATCCTTTCTTTCTAGCAATAGGCGTATCAATAAGTTCCTCGGAGCCTTTCTCTCTAGAATGAAACAACAACGGAGTTGGATCTAAATTAAAGAGCTCAGGCGGGGTGTCCTCGATACCTACAAGAGCATCAGTTACCAATAAAGATTTTGATGGTTTGTGAAAACAAGTAATCTCTTGAAAACGTGCCAGACCAATATCAATAGGACCTAAAGAAATCCATTCACAATCATCACCATGGGGAAAGCCATCAGCCAACAAAATATTAGTTCTATCAGATGGAATTCCTAGCCAATCAAAAGGCAATTGAAAAGGAAAACTCCATTGTCCGGGACATACCCATATTTTTGCATTAGGAAAAGCTCTGGTCAAAGCAGGAAGTCCTATTTTATGTTCTAAGCCAGAAGCCGTAGGCAAAACAATAGTTTTTACTGGTCCAATTTTTTTTTGAAGTAGGTCTATTTCTCTTAGCAATTCACTGGTAGGAGGAAGAGGATTAATTATCATTAATTCATTTTTTACTCTTACAACTAACAATCTCACTGGCACGGCAACATAATAAATACCTTGAAGTTGCTCAAAACTCCATATTTGATTAGGGACTAATTCACGAAATATTGTTCGTCTTCTTCCGTATGGGTAAAGAGGCAAGAGTGGCCACCAATTCCATTTTTGTTCGGAAGCTGAATTACTCATGTTCTATTAAATTAATCATTATTTATAAGAGTTTGTTTTTTAAATATTCCATATCTTGGGGCGAATAAGAAAGCTATTAAAAAGATTAATGTTTGTACTAAAACAATAGATCCTCCTGTTTCTATATCTGACCAATAACTTATATAAACACCTAAAATACTTGAGAAAGAGCTGCTAATCACTGCTAATATTGTCATCCTATCAAAACGATCTGTAAGCAAGTATGCTGTCGCACCAGGAGTTATCAACATTGCTACTACAAGTATAATACCTACGGTTTGCAGTCCTACAACTGCGGATAATGACAATAAAGTTAATAATAAATAATGAAGAATACCTGTATTTATTCCTATAGATCTAGCATGTTTAGCATCAAAGCAATAAAGCATTAAATCTTTTCTAAATATAAGCAAAATAGATATAACAATAAACGAAATTATTAAAGTCTGGTTAACATCTGAACGAGAAATACCAAGAGGGCTTCCAAAAAGTATTTGCATTAGATCAATATTACTTTTAATTTTTGAGACCAATACAAGGCCTAAAGCAAAAAAGCCAGTAAAAACAAGTCCTATTACTGTATCTTCTTTGATTCTAGATTTCTGTTTAACAAATCCAATCAAAGCAACTGAACCAACGCCAAAAACAAAAGCGCCTAAGGAAAAAGGGAGCCCTAAGGCATAAGCAACTACTACTCCTGGCATAACCGCATGAGAAACCGCGTCACCCATTAATGCCCAACCTTTTAATGTCATATAACAAGATAAAAGTCCGCAAACACCTCCTACTAAGGCGCTAACCATTAAAGCTCTTCTCATGAAGTCATGAGTTAATGGATCCAATAGCCAATCAATTGGCGTAATGGAAATTAGAAATTCACTCATTTATAAAATCTTTACTTGACGTTGGACCTGATAAAGGGTTTGGAGGAATTCCTCCAAATGTTTTATTTAGATTTTCAGAAGTAAAGACCTCCGAGGTTTTGCCATACGCAAGAACTGTCTTATTGATAAGGACAACAAAATCACAGAAATCTCGCACATGATTCAAATCATGAGTGGATATCAAAATAGTATGTCCTTCTTGTCGAAACTGAAGAAATAGCTCAGCCATAAGCTTTTCAGTGGGTACATCAACTCCAGAAAAAGGTTCGTCTAATAAGAGTACTGATGCCCGTTGGGCAATTGCTCTTGCAAGAAAAGCTCTTTTGCGTTGCCCTCCAGATAAAGATCCTATTGGTCTTTCTCTGAGATCAAAAAGATCAACTCTCTCAAGGGCATGAACAACTGCTCGTCTATCTGACTCTCTTGGTATTCGAAAAATGTTCATAGCACCATATCGCCCCATCATTACGACATCCCAAACACTCACTGGAAATGAATAATCTATTCCTTCATTTTGTGGAACATATGCAACGGATTGCTCCTTCTGCGCTTGATTAACGTTTATACCATTGATCTTTATTTTACCCCTTGAAGGTCTAACAAAGCCCATGAGAGCTTTGAAAAAAGTTGATTTTCCGGCACCATTCATGCCCACAAGGCCACAGATAGATCCAGCTTTTAAATTTAAACTTGCATCATAAAGAGCAACTGTTCCGTTGTAGTCCACACAAACTTGGTCTGCCTCAATACGCATAAAATCTTTCTCGTTACTTTTAAAAATTGGGTTCATTATTTTTTTATTGCTGAAATAGATAGGCCCTTAGTAATCAATCGAACATTGTGCCTTAGTAAATCTATATAGGTAGGAGCAGGACCATTTTGATTTGAGAGTGAATCTACATAGAAAGTCCCACCAAAAACAGCTCCGCTTGATTTTGCAACTTCCATTTGTGCTTCTGCACTCACAGTGCTTTCACAAAAAATAGTTGGAACTTCATTCTCTTGGATTTTTTTTATTAAATTCACCATTCTCCTTGGGGTTACTTGACTTTCAGCATTAACTGGCCACAAATATGCCTCTTTCATTCCGTAATCACGGGCCAGATAAGTAAAGGCTCCTTCGCATGTCACCAAAAATCTTCTTTCTTTAGGAATAGAGGATAAAGAATCTCTTAGCTCTTTATCAAGCAATTCAAGTTTAGCTTTATAGGTTGAAGCGTTAGATGAGTATTCAAGAGCTCCATCAGGATCGATTTTAATAAAAGCATCAACTATTTTATCTACATAATTCTTAGCTCTTTTGGGTGACATCCAGGCATGAGGATTTGGCTTCCCTGAATAAGCATCTCCCTCTATCAATAATGGCTTCATCCCCTCGGTTAATTTCACATTGGGAATATCACCCGTGCTAATCATAAATTTCGAAAACCATGCTTCAAGACCTAAACCATTTTCAATAATCAGTTTTGCTCCTTTAGTTTTTACGATATCACTAGGTGTAAATTGATAACTATGGATTTCTGCTCCTGGTTTCGTTATTGATTTAACTAGAAGTCTATCTCCAGCAACATTTCTAGCAAGATCGGCCAAAATTGTAAAAGTAGTTAAAACGAAAGGCTTATCATTGCTTGGTCTATAAGTGTTTTTATTTACACATCCTATCAGGAATAAAATATTTAAAGAAAGGAAAATATATAAACCAAGTATCTTATTTTTCTTATAAAGATAATCAAAAGGAACCTTTTTATTAAACATATATTTGAAATTAGAAAGTATTAATGTTTTATCTAAATATAAGTCAATGAGATAACAGAATAAAAGTTATAAACTTAAACTGATTTAACTTTGTAATTCATAGATTGAGAATGAATCCATTCTTTTGATTGCTTTAAAAAAGCCACCCAATCAACTCTTTCTAACTCAGCAGCTTTTGATACTAGTTGAGGAGCTTGTTGCTTAATAAGTTCTAAATCAGGTTGAGTTACTCCGTTATTAAGAGCCATCCAATCAGCCATCGATCTCCCAACCACTCTTGTTAAATAAGCAGCACTCAAGGCCTGAATTGTTCCAGCAGCAACCCAAGAGGAGCCATCAAGCTTTGCCAAGCTCAACAAGGACTGTCCACTCCATTCGACCACTCCTTGAGCAATTGCAGCCATTGCTAGTTGTCGTGAGACTGCCTCAAGTAATTCTGGCTTCATTTTGGAAGACCATATTTTCGACATTTCTTTGATCATCAAGCCATTAACCACTGCAACTGCAAGCAAATCAGTTGAGGCAACAGGGGAGGCGAAAACGATACCAGCAACTATCCACTGAGATCTTGTTTGAATAACCTTAAATTTTTCTCTTCTTAATTTTTCCAAATCTTTTTGCCAAGAAGTATGCAATCGAGACAAAAGTCTTTGCTTAGTAATGTCTGTATTCTTCTTTGGATTTTCAAGAAGTTTCTTAATTGGAGAAAGAACCGTTGCCATTTCTGTTTGAGATCCATCCCATTTCAATACTCTGTTAGTCCATCTATCTGGTAATTGAGCCTCTAATGCATTTCGCTCGTCAGACCAATCAGTAGATTCTTTACTGGCAACCATTAGCCAGGCTGGTTGATCTGTAGGGATATTTTTAATCCACAAAAGATCAGCTGCGCTCATTGGAAGTGCCAAAGAATAAACAATAAAATCTTGATCTTGGATTAAATCTGGCAAAATCCAATTTCGATCTCTTACAGGAAGAGCTGGTGGAAAAGAAACTTTTATTTGATTATTTATTCCTAAAACTTTTTCCAATTGCTCTTTATCAGGTAATTTTACGCCTTTTGTTTTCAAGAAACCAATGCTTTGATCTTCGCTTCTATCAATAATTTTTTGCAAGGAATTAATTCTTTCTTTTTTTCTTTCACTTTGTTCTCCATCCTCAAGTAAATACTCAAAATTCTCTAAAACGTCATGACATCTTCTTACCCATCCTTGAACAGTAGAGGGAGCATCAAATGAAACCTTTCCTGGTTTTAAAAAATAAAAAATACAACCAAGCCCTAATAGCAATCCAAGTCCACCCCCAGGGATATGGGCCACATCACTTAAAACCCATTGACCGGTAATAGTTAGCCCAATAAAAAGACTAATTTTCGGAATCGAAAAAGAAGGTAAGGAAAGAGGAGGTTTTGTTAATGAATGATTTTCCACGATTTGAATAAATACAGTTTCTTCTTAGCTAACTTTCATTTTAAAGCAAATTTTCCCTTAATAACCGCAAAGAAAGAAGGTTTTACGTTTTTAAGAGGAAAAATTTATGCCTAAAGAAATCAAATCATTCCGCAGGGATCAATGTCATTAGATGTGAAAGTGCTAATCAAGATATTCAAATATGTCGCAAAAGTACCGGCTATGCGTCACACTTGCCCCTATTGGCAAATAAGTTCATGGGTGACTCTTACACCAATAATCAGTCAGGTGGTGGCGATTTCCAAAACCAAAGACAAAATGGTCGTAATAATTTCAGAGGTGGCCGAGGTCCTAACAATAGAGAGGGAGGCTTTCGTATTCGCTTAAGTGATAATGAAATGCGAGCAGCTAGATCATTACAAGAAGCTTTTAATCTTCGTTCTACTGTTGCTGTTTTAGGTTTCGCGGTAAGAACTCTTGCCCAAATGCTTGAAGATGGAAATCTTGAAAATTTAGTCAACGAATATAGGTCTCAAGCGCCCGCCAATGACCAAAGAAGAGGCAGGGGTAACAGGGGAAACTATAACGGTGAAAATAACAACTCAGCCAACACAAAGCCCAACCCTTTTGCAAGACCAGAAAAGCCAGTTAAAGAACAAGAGGTAGCTGATACTAATCAGGCAAACAATGTTGCTCAAGATCCTGCAGAAAAAGATAATGATCAAACAACAGAAGCAAGTTCAAATGAAGATGATTCAACAAATACAAGCGAGCAAGGATAAGTGAATCAGAAGCGAGTCTTATCTGGTGTTCAACCCACAGGAGATGTTCATATTGGTAACTGGCTTGGAGCAATAAGAAACTGGGTTGAATTACAAGAAAATTACGAAACTTTTGTTTGCGTTGTTGATCTTCATGCGATAACGACTCCGCATGACCCAAAATCTCTTCATCAAAATTCTTTATCTACAGCGGCTTTGTATATCGCTTGTGGAATGAATCCTGATAAATGCTCAATATTCATTCAAAGTCAGATAAGCGCACATAGCGAGCTTTGCTGGATATTAAATTGCTTAACTCCTTTAAACTGGATGGAGAGAATGATTCAGTTCAAGGAAAAGTCAATTAAACAAGGCGACAATGTATCTATTGGATTATTAGATTATCCAGTTCTTATGGCCGCGGATATTCTTCTCTATGACGCTGATTTGGTGCCTGTTGGAGAAGATCAAAAGCAGCATCTTGAGCTTGCGAGAGATATTGCTTCTCAAAGAATTAATTCAAAATTCGGAACAAAAGAGAATCCAATACTTAAAGTTCCAAATCCCTTAATTTTGAAAGAGTGTTCCAAAGTCATGAGCCTGACAGACGGAACAAAAAAAATGAGTAAAAGCGACCCAAATGAAAATAGTAGGATTACTTTATTAGACAGTCCAGATGTAATTACTAAAAAAATAAAACGTGCAAAAACCGACTCACAATTAGGATTAGAATTCGGAAATCCTTCAAGACCTGAAGCTGAAAATCTTTTAACAATTTATTCTATAATTTCAGGCCTAGGCAGAGAAAAAGCAGCTGAGTATTGCGCAGAAATGGGCTGGGGTAAATTCAAACCAGAGTTTACAGAGGCAATGATTAACGTTCTTAAACCTATTCAAGAAAAATATAAAGAACTAATGAATGATCCAGAAGAGTTAAAAAGAATACTAAATAAAGGCAAACTTACTGCCCAGGAGGTTTCTAAGTTAACATTAAAGAGAGTTAAAGATGCTCTTGGATTTTATTCAACTCTATAGACGATTATGCCAATAATTACTTTACCTGATGGTAGTGAAAAGAACTATGAATCATCAGTAACCATTGAAAAAATAGCCACAGATATTGGTCCTGGTTTAGCAAAAGCAGCACTAGCAGGAAGAGTCAACGGTAATCTTTTGGATACATGTATTCCAATTACAAATGATGCCGAAATACAAATAATCACATCAAAGGATAATGAAGGTTTAGAAATTATTAGACATTCATTCGCTCACCTTCTCGGTCACGCAGTAAAGCAGCTATATCCTGAGGCCAAAATGGCAATTGGCCCTGTCATTGAGGATGGTTTTTATTATGATATTTCATACAAAGATACATTTACTCCAGTAGATTTGGAGAAGATTGAAAAAAGGATAAAAGAACTTATAAATAAAGATTACGATGTAGATGTAGAAGTCGTTTCTCCTGCAAAAGCAACACAAGTTTTCTCAGAAAGAGGTGAAGTATTCAAGCTAGATATAATTAAAAATATACCGAAAGATGAAATTATAAAACTATATAAACATGAAGAATATATTGATATGTGCAGAGGACCTCACGTCCCAAACACAAGGCATCTAAGAGCTTTTAAATTAATGAAAGTTTCTGGTGCATATTGGCGAGGAGATTCTAACAATGAAATGCTTCAAAGAATATATGGAACAGCTTGGAAGAATTCTAAAGAATTAAAAGAATACATTAATAGAATTGAAGAAGCAGAAAAAAGAGATCATAGAAAATTGGGTAAAAAACTATCACTTTTCCACTTTCAAGAAGAAGCACCAGGAATGATTTTCTGGCATCCAAATGGTTGGACTATTTATAGAGTTTTACAAGATTTTATTCGGGAAACGATTTCAAAATATGATTATCAAGAATTAAAATCACCTCAGATAGTTTGTAGAAGTTTATGGGAGAAATCTGGACATTGGGATAAATTTAAGGAGGACATGTTTACTACTACATCTGAGAATAAAGAATATGCTATAAAACCAATGAATTGTCCATGTCATGTACAAGTATTTAATCAAGGTTTAAAAAGCTATCGTGATCTTCCAATAAGACTTTCAGAGTTTGGATCTTGTCATAGGAATGAACCATCTGGAGCTTTACATGGATTAATGAGAGTAAGAAACTTTGTTCAAGATGATGGACATATTTTCTGCACTAATGAACAAATACAAGAAGAAGTTCAAAGCTTTATTGATCTTGTTTTTGAAGTCTATAAAGCCTTTGGTTTCAATTCAATTCTTATTAAACTCTCAACAAGACCAGAGAAAAGAGTTGGAAGCGATGATGTATGGGACAAATCAGAAAAAGCGCTTTCAGATGCTTTAGATTCAAAAGGATTAGATTGGTCTTTACTGCCTGGAGAAGGGGCTTTCTATGGTCCAAAAATTGAATTCTCCCTCAAAGATTGTCTTAACAGAGTCTGGCAATGTGGGACAATTCAAGTAGATTTCTCAATGCCTGAAAGGCTAAATTCAAGCTACATAGATGTTGATGGGAAGAAACAACCCCCTGTCATGTTGCATAGAGCAATTTTAGGTTCATTTGAGAGATTTATTGGTATTTTAATTGAGAACTATTCTGGGAACTTGCCCATATGGTTATGCCCACTTCAAATCGTAGTAATGGGGATAACTGACAGAAATAATGATGCATGCTTGGATACTAAATCTAAATTAATAAAATATGGTTTTAGAGCTTCTGTTGACACAAGGAATGAAAAAGTGGGATTTAAGATAAGAGAGCATACAATGCAAAGAATACCTTTCTTGATAATTATTGGAGATAAAGAAGAAGAGAATAATGAAATCTCGGTAAGAACACGTGAGGGAAAAGATCTTGGTAAAATGACTTTGGATAAGTTCAAACTTATAATGGATGAATCAATCAGCAAAAAGAGTTTGGTTGAGAGTAAATAATAATTAAAGAAATTTCATAAATAATGAATTTACTTGCTGGAGACCTTGGGGGAACTAAAACAATATTAGCTATTTATTCAAACGAGAACTATCCAAAAAAATTATTTGAGAAGTACTATATTTCATCAGAATGGAAATCTTTTTACTCATTATTTGAAGATTTTATTAAACATTTACCAGATCATATATCACTGCCTCAATATGGTTCTATTGGTGTAGCCGGGCCAATACAAAATCAGGAGGTTAAGATTACAAATCTTGGCTGGGACATCGAATCAAAAAAGTTATCTCTACTTTCAAAAATAAATAATATTGAATTAATAAATGATTTTTCAGTTTTAATCTATGGAATACCATTTTTCAACAGAAACCAATATGAAGTAATACAAGGGACATTAAATTCTGATTACAAAAACAATCAAAAATTAATTGCAATTATCGGAGCTGGTACTGGCTTAGGAATGTCCAGAGGCTTTATAACCCCTAAAAGCATTTCTATATTTCCAAGTGAAGGAGGGCATCGAGAATTTTCCCCAAGAACAGAAAACGAATGGGCATTAGTCAAATGGCTAAAAAAGAAGTTAAATATTCAAAGAATATCCATTGAAAGAATTGTTAGTGGTACTGGCCTTGGCATGATTGCCAGATGGAAATTGGATGATCCAATAAATGAAAGCCATCCACTTCAGGTAATTTTAAAAAATATGGATAGTGACAAATCAGATTCCACAGATTTACCCGCACTTGTTTGGGAAAAAGCAAAAAACGGAGACAAATTAATGACTGAAGCCTTGCAACTATGGCTAAATGCTTATGGGTCTGCAGCTGGAGACCTTGCTTTACAAGAACTTTGCTCTTCAGGCTTATGGATAGCAGGTGGAACAGCAGCAAAAAACCTCGATGGAATAAACTCTTCTAACTTCCTTAGTGCATTTAGTAATAAGGGTCGCTTTCAATCTTATTTAAAGGAAATTCCATTGGTTGTTCTTAAAGATAAAGAAGCGACATTATTCAGCTCAGCTTGCAGAGCACGCTTAATTGCCGAATAAAATGGGAGACTTAGCTAAAGGATAAAAACATGGGGCCGCCAAAAATAGGACAAACTGTCGTAGTAGAAGTCCCTTCTACTACAGCCAATATTGGTCCAGGGTTTGATTGCCTTGGAGCAGCATTAGACCTTTCCAATCAGTTCACTATTAAAAGAATTGAAGGTAATGCTGAAAGATTTGAATTAATAATGGAAAGTACTGAAGGCAATCATTTAAGAGGCGGCCCTGAAAACCTTTTTTATCGAGCCGCGCAAAGAGTTTGGAGAACTGCAGGTATAGAGCCTGTAGCTCTTGAAGCAAGAGTAACATTGGCAGTACCTCCCGCAAGAGGACTTGGAAGCAGTGCTACGGCTATCGTGGCAGGGCTAGTTGGAGCAAATGCACTTGCTGGATATCCTTTACCTAAGGAAAAATTATTGGAGCTGGCAATAGATATAGAAGGTCATCCAGACAATGTTGTTCCATCATTAATAGGAGGTCTTTGCGTAACAGCTAAAACTGCCAATGACAGATGGCGAGTGGTCCGCTGTGATTGGGATAAATCAATAAAAGCAGTAGTTGCAATTCCATCTATTCGCCTTAGTACAAGCGAAGCGAGACGTGTAATGCCGGAGAATATTCCAGTCAATGATGCAGTAATCAATTTAGGTGCGCTTACTCTTCTGCTTCAAGGACTAAGGACTGGAAATGAGGATTTAATTGCAGATGGTATGCATGACAAGCTTCATGAACCCTACAGATGGGGTCTGATTAAAGGTGGGTTAGAGGTAAGAGAAGCAGCAAAGGCTGCCGGAGCTTTAGGATGTGCAATTAGTGGAGCAGGACCAAGCATTCTTGCCTTGTGCAAAGCGACTAAAGGCCGAGAAGTCAGTGTCGCGATGGTCAAAGCTTGGGAAGCTGCTGGTGTAGCAAGTCGTGCTCCATTAATGAGCATCCAGCTCACAGGAAGCGAATGCATTTCAAACACCTTTGGGTAGTTCTACTCATGAAAACGAAAAAAAACTGATAGCTTTATGGCTGACTTGCCCCAAATTATGGATGCCAATCTGCCTATGAGTATTGATTCTCAGACGGTATTTCCATGGCTCTCACTCATTGTGCTCCTCCCCATAGTTGGAGCATTGATAATGCCTTTCCTCCCAACGCAAGAAGGTAAAAATTCTAATCTTCCGAGAAATATAGCCCTAGTAATTTTATTAGCCGATTTTCTAATAGTTGTATTGGCTTTTGCCAATTTATTTGATCCAAATAGCGAAAGCTTGCAGTTGGTCGAAAGACTTCAGTGGCTTCCGTCCATAGGACTCGAATGGTCACTGGGAGTAGATGGAATATCCGCTCCGCTGGTAGTCCTAAGCGGGCTAATCACTTTTTTGTCCGCAGCTGCAAGTTGGAAAGTAAAACAAAAAACAAGGCTTTACTTTGCTCTATTACTTATACAAGCTTCAGCCCAAGCTTTAGTTTTCCTATCGCAAGATTTCTTACTATTCTTTTTAGCTTGGGAGCTTGAGCTAGTTCCAGTCTATCTTTTGATTGCTATTTGGGGAGGCAAAAGGAAACTCTATGCAGCAACAAAATTCATTCTTTACACCGCACTGGCTTCCCTTTTAATATTAATTAGTGGGCTTGCTTTAGCTCTTTCTGGAGATCAATTCACCTTCAATTTAAGTGAAATTGCAGCCAAATCTTTTACCGGGAATTTTGGGATATTTTGTTATTTAGGTTTTTTAATTGGTTTTGGAGTAAAGCTTCCTATCTTTCCACTTCATACCTGGCTTCCCGATGCTCATGGGGAGGCAAATGCACCGGTTTCAATGTTATTAGCTGGTGTTTTATTAAAAATGGGAGGTTACGCTCTTATAAGATTTAACGTCCAAATTTTACCTGATACTCATTTAATACTTGCTCCAGCTCTAATCATCATTGGGATAGTAAATATTATTTATGGAGCTCTAAATGCTTTTGCACAAGACAATGTAAAAAGGCGCATCGCCTGCAGTTCTGTAAGTCACATGGGTTTTGTTCTTGTTGGAATTGGCGCAGTTAATGCACTTGGAATCAGTGGAGCGATGCTCCAAATGATTAGCCATGGACTGATTGCTGCCGCAATGTTTTTTGTTACTGGAAGTTTTTATGAAAGAACCAATACTCTTTCAATCCCTAACATGGGCGGTTTAGCAAAGGCTTTACCAATTACTTTCGCATTCTTCTTGGCCAGTTCTTTAGCGTCACTTGCCTTACCAGGGATGAGTGGATTTATAAGTGAAATCACAGTTTTTCTAGGCATCACCAGTCAAGAAGGATTCACTTCTTTATTTAGAGCAATAACAATCCTTTTAGCAGCTATCGGACTGGTTTTAACTCCTATCTACCTTCTTTCAATGTGTAGAAGAGTATTTTTTGGTCCTAGGATCCCTGCATTATCCATAGTAAAAGAAATGGATGCTAGAGAGCTTTCAATAGGTTTAAGCCTCTTAGTTCCTACATTAGTAATAGGTTTTTGGCCAAGAATAGCTATTGATTTATATGAGGTATCAACAAATGCTCTCGCACAATCATTAATTACCAATAGCCTTGTACCAATCAGTTAGTTTTTGAATTTTAAAAATGACTTCAATAAAGCCAACAGCTCTATTAAAAGGTGAAGGACTTCCTGATTACGATAAAATCACCCCTAACGAGATCACGGAAAATATACCCAAGCTCATAAAAGAATTAAATGAAAAATTAAATAAACTAGAAGAACAACTCGAAGAGCAATTAGAAACCAAAAGTTCACTAAGTTGGGAAGATGTAATGCCTCAGCTTTATGAAATAGGTGAAAAGCTTAGGTGGAGTTGGGGGGTTGTAAGTCATCTGAATGCTGTATGCAATTCCACTAAACTACGTGAGGTTCATTCAAATCAGCAACCTACCATCGTTAGATTTAGCAATCAGCTCGCTCAAAACGAAGTCATTTTCAAGGCGCTCTCAAATTTAAAAGAGCATGGAAATATAAAGGACGAAACACAAATAAGAATAATTGAAGCAGAACTAATAACGATGAAAAACAAAGGAATTGGTCTAGAAGCTGATAAAAAAGCACTATTTAATTCTCGTAGTGAGCGACTAGCCGAATTATCAACGACATTTAGTAACAACGTATTAGATGCGACTAAGAATTGGACTCTTTTATTAAAAAACAAATCAGAAGTCGAGGGGCTTCCTGAAAGAGCACTTGAAACATTAGCTCTTGCGGCAAAGGAATCTGGTGACAAAGATAAAGAAGGTAATGAACCATCAGCATCAAGTGGTCCATGGAGAGTTGGCTTAGACTTGCCTAGGTACATTCCTTTTCAAACCTATGCAAAAGATAGACGTATCAGAGAGGAAGTCTACAGAGCTTTTGTAAGTAGAGCTAGCAATGGAAAGATTAATAATAAAAAAATAATTGAAGAGATTCTAGATCTCAGAAATAAACAGGCAAAACTATTAGGATATAAAAACTGGTGCGAAATTAGTCTGGCTACAAAGATGGCTGATAATGAAGAGGCTGTTGAGATGTTACTAGAAGAATTACGATTAGCAGCAATGCCTCATGCCGAAAAAGAAATTATACATCTTCGTGAGTGTGCCAAAAGAAATGGAGAAAACGAAGATTTTGAGCTATCTCCATGGGATATAAGTTTTTGGGCTGAAGTACTACGCAAAGAGAAATACGATCTTGACCAAGAGAAACTCAGGCCTTGGTTTCCTCTAGATCAAGTTCTTAATGGTCTATTCAATTTATGCAAAAGACTTTTTGAAATTGACATTGAAGAAGTAATTAATACAGCTCCTTTATGGCATGAAGATGTCCGTTTCTTCGATGTTAAAAATATAGACGGCCAGAAAATTGCATCTTTCTATCTAGATCCCTTCAGTCGTCCCGCGACGAAAAGAGGAGGTGCCTGGATGGATGAATGTTTGTGCCGAAATCAAAAAACGAAAGATGATATTGTTCTCCCAGTAGCCTATTTAGTCTGCAATCAAACTCCTCCAATTGCGGACAAACCCAGTCTGATGAGTTTCGAAGAAGTAGAAACTCTCTTTCATGAATTTGGGCACGGACTACAACATATGCTGACAACTATAAATTACCCTCAAGCAGCTGGTATTAATAACGTTGAATGGGATGCTGTTGAATTAGCAAGCCAATTCATGGAAAATTGGTGCTTGGAGGATCAAACAATTTCTGAAATAGCAATACATTGGAAGACGAAAGAGCCATTACCAGAATCTGAAATCAATAAATTAAGGCAAAGCAGAACATTTAATTCTGGGCTAGCGACTTTAAGGCAAATACATTTTGCTCTCACTGATCTAAAACTCCATAGTCAATGGAATGAAGATTTAGAAATTTCCCCAGATGAGTTACGACGAGAAATCGCAAAAAATACAACAGTGATGGATCCTATTCCAGAAGATCAATTTCTCTGTGCCTTCAGTCATATTTTTGCTGGTGGCTATGCTGCTGGATACTACTCATACAAATGGGCTGAGGTACTCAGTTCTGACGCCTTTGCCGCATTTGAAGAGGCAGGCCTTGCTAATCAGGATGAAGTAAGAAAAATTGGCAAGAAATATAGAGATTCAATTCTTAGTCTTGGTGGTAGTCGTTCACCCAATAAGGTTTTCAAACAATTTAGAGGAAGACTTCCCTCTACTGAAGCCCTAATAAGACATAGTGGTCTTAATTAGATATTTTTAAAAATCTTTTCAACCAAAATATCTAGAGAACTAGAATTTGTTATCAATTCTTTATGAGTCAATACAGGTAAGTGATAAGAATCACCAATAGAAAGTTTTGCTTGCCAGCCTGGGAATGACATCAAATCCCATTTTGTAAAAAAGCTAGTGCATTCAACCTTTTCTAAGGAAGTCAAGTCATTATTTAATAGAGATAATAAACGACTACCTCTTTTCATTTCAGCAATACCTGGCATCAAAAATGAAGGGATCATTTGAGCGGTGTAAGTACCAAAATGAGGTGTACCAATACTAAAAAAACGTTTAGTTCTTAAAAAGCCATCATGATTTTGCAACCAAAACCGGCTAATTAATCCACCCATTGAAAAACCAACAATATCAATTTCGATTTCAGGACCCACTAATTCTTCAATCTTAGAATCAAGATCCAGAGCTAAACGCTTAAGAGAAGTTTTTCCATACTTGTGTGGCAAATGTGGTCTATACAATTCATAATCATCTTCATTTATTTTTCTAATTAATTTTTCAAATAATTTAGGATTGTTCCACAAACCATGAACAAGAAAGATTGGTCTTTTGTTTATATCCAATTAATTAATAGGAAATAAGAAATTCCTTTTTTTTTCGATTAGAACACTTCCAGTAAATCCATGTATTGGTGGCGAGCATTTTGTCAGCAGAATATGAATTGGAACTGGACCATATAGAGACTCAATAAGATTCAAAATTTGATCACTAAAATATTCAATCGTTAAGCATTTGATTTCAAATGAAAGTTTTTTTACTTCTTTAATTGCTTCGCTATAGTCTATTGATTTATCTAATTGATCAAGTTTGGATGACTCATCCAAATCCAACCAAAAGCTAAGGTCAAGAAGAAAGCTTTGACCATGTATTCGCTCACTTTCTAGAACACCTACATGGGCCCACAGATTTATATCTTTGATATGAATTGCGCTTAAATTATGAAATTGACTCATAATGGTAGATCAATATGAGAAAAACTTCTATCTCCAGAAGCGAAATCCTTAACGAGATCACCTTCACCTCTGAGATAATATCGATAGGTAACTAAGCCTTCCAATCCAACTGGTCCCCTTGGTGGAAGAGTCTGAGTGCTTATACCAACTTCAGCTCCAAATCCATATCTGAAACCATCAGCAAAACGAGTAGAACAATTATGGTAAACGCCTGCACTATCAACCGAACCTAAAAATTTTTCAGCAACCACCTTGTCATCAGTAACTATCGCCTCAGTATGACGAGAGCTATACTTACGAATATGTTCAATAGCTTCGTTCACATTACGAACAATTTTTATTGAAAGAATTAAATCAAGATATTCTTTAGACCAGTCTGCTTCATCAGCCTTATTTTTCACCCCTAAAGCTTGACTCTTTGTATCTCCCTTAAGAGTAACTCCTTCATTAGAAAAAATTGGCAAGCCTTTTTTCAAAAACATCTCAGCTACATCTTCATGAATTAATAATGTCTCAATTGCGTTACAAGCAGCAGGATATTGAATCTTACTATCTAAAGCTATGCTTATGGCCTTATCAATATCTACAGAATTATCTATATATAAATGGCAAATTCCATCAGCGTGCCCTAAGACAGGAATACGAGTATTTTCTTGAATAAATTGAACCAACTCATTGCTACCTCTAGGTATGATCAAATTCACAAACCTATCTAAACGAAGTAAGCCTAAACTTTCTTGACGTGTAGTAAGTAAAGACAACGCTCCTGAACCCACATTTGATTTTCTTAACCCCTTATCAAGAGAATCCATTATTGCTTGATTTGTGGCTTTTGCTTCACTTCCTCCTTTTAATAAAGCTCCATTACCAGAACGAACAGCAAGAGAAGCTATTTGTATCAATGCATCTGGTCTCGACTCAAATATCACTCCTAAGACTCCTAATGGAACTGTCACTCTCTCAAGAATAAGGTTTTCATCCAATTCCCTATGAAGTTGTCTTTTACCTATTGGATCTGCAAGATTTGAAACTTTGAGGACTCCGTCAATGCATCCTTTGAGTTTAGTTTTTGTTAGCTGAAGTCTTGATAAAAGCGATTTATTCAACCCTTCTTTTTCTGATCTTTCAAGATCTTGAACATTTGCTTTTAATATATCATCAGCTTTATCATTCAAAGCATTTGCCATTTCAGTCAAAGCATCACAACGTTGTTTATTTGTGGATTGACCAAGCGAAATAGAAGCCTCTTTTGCACTCTCTGCTACTTTTATTAGCTGGGGCGTAGGATCAGGAACTGAAAAGTTTGTACTCATTTGATTTAGATCAACTATTTAATCAAAGATAATTTTTCACTATCTTTAAAATATTCCTTTAATGGCTAATCAAGCAATAAAAGAAGATAAAAATCTATCTACCTGAGCATTTGTTAAGTAGGTCATTTTTTCAAACTATTCATTTATTTAATATCTAAAATAAAGCTGGAGCTGACTTTGCCAATTCCCATTTTTATCAAACGAGCCCAGTAGACCTACGTTGGGATTCATTTGAAAAGTAATATTTCCTTTCGGTGGAATATCCTTTCGGTTAGGAGCAGCCTGAACTGAGAGATTAATTTTATCGTTAAGGTCAACTCCTATTTCTGTCACCCATGCCTGTTGACCTGTCAAAGCAGCGTCTTCCTGATCAGTATTTGAAGAACTACTATCGCTATTATCATCCTCTGAATCTGATCCATTTATATATGCTGGATACAATGATATTTGAAGTCTATCACTTAAAAAACCATTGATATTGCCTTGAAGATACGAAGCAAAAGATCTATTCAAAAAGCTCGCAAGCACATCACCATTGCCTCCACTACTTATTAGATTTGCAAGAGAATTACCGCCTAATAGTCCTATCAACTCACTTCTTCCCAAAGATGGAGTACTTCTGAATTGAAAATTTTCACTAATGCGATCTGCAGGTCCAGAAGCCGTCACTTCGACGTTTACGAAACGAGATCCTCCAATACCAAATGATGCCAAGCCATTAGAGGAAAAATTACTTACGTCTCTAACATTATCTGGAACGCGGCTATTCAGAGTCACATCAACATATGGAACCAAGCCCATAGATGGTACAAATACGGCTACATTAGGTTCACTTTGATCTAAATTAAAAGTAGTCGTAAAGAGATTAACGTAACCACTGTCAAGTTTAATAACTCCACTAACATCAAGAGTCTCGTCAAATGCGCCATTCAAGAGAAGGAATCCATTTGTTTCAAAGCTTGCCAAGGGTTGAGAAACTAATCGCAATGAAGGGCCAAGTGCGAGCTTTAAATTGTCAAAGGTTAGTGATTCAAATCCATTAGGGAAACCACCACTAACTATTCGACTTGCAGGTGCATCTTTATCTTGAATAAATAAAACCAGAGGTTCTCTCTGGTTCCAGTTTTGTTCTGGTAAACTACGAATTTTTTTCACCTTAGAATCTTGATAACGATCCGTTTTTTCAGATGTAGTCTTACTTGGATTATTAGCCCTTTTAGCAAAAATCGAACCTTCTGAAATAAAGACTTCACCTGATAATTGAGGTTTCAAAATAGAACCCTTAACAACAAGGTTAGATGAAGCTCTGATGTCAGTAAATGCCGTCTTAATACGTGTTTTTTCTATAGAAAGAGCCAATGGCTCGCTTTCACTTAATTGAGAATCAAATAACGAAATTCCACCTTGACTGCGAATAGTACCGCTTGCTCCCATATTTGCGTTGAGATTACGGATTTCAAGTCGATTAAAATCAAAAACTATTGTGCTATTCAAATTATTAATTTCTTTATCTTGAAAAAGTAGCTCACTGTTTTTTAAAACCAAAAAACCATTAGCAACCGGTTTTGCAGGAGTTCCTCTAATCAACAAGCTTAGATCAGCTGTCCCTGAGGCCCAAGAGACATTCCCTTTAGTTAGACCAGTCAAAAACGCTAACCCATCTCCATGACTTTCGATCTTTAGATCAATAGGGTAGGAACTTATTAATGGGTAGGTTCCACCTAATTTAACAGGATTTGCCGAAAATTTATCCCTTAGAGTGATATCAAATTCGAGATTATTATCTTTAAATAAAATATTTCCAGTATCTAAAATAATATTTCTGTTATAAATTACGGTATCTTTAATAATTAAATCTGCTGTAACTCGTGGAGTTGAATTAGCTAAACTATATTTACCCTTTAAACCAAAATACCCATCAACTGCTGAAGGTATTGGTGCAACTAAAGTTAATAATGAGAAATTAAAATTAAGTAAAGAAAAATCACCCATACCTGAAGCTAGGTTCCCATTAAAAGTTGCTTTAAAGGGTTTTATTTTATTAGAGTTTATAATCTTCAATTTGTTAGTCCAAACCTTACCAAAAGCTTTTGCTTCTAAATTTAAATCAGATAGGCTTGGACCACTTAATTTAATATCAGCATTAATATCCCCATTAAGATCATAAGGATTAATAATGCTTTCATTATTTACCTTAGAAATCTCTTCTCTATATGAATCCTGAGACCTAGTTAAAGCTTCGAACTGACTATCTATAGAACTAATTGGATAACCAATTATAAATTTTTCTAGATCTCCAGCCTTCCCAATTGCATCTGAATACTTCAATCCTAATTTAGGAAACTCTAAAGCTGTAGCAGTAATCCAACTAGAGCTTACGTCCTTCAATTGAGCCAACAAAGAAAATTCGGACCCATTATTAATATCAAATTTAATCTTTCCTTTTTCAGATGGTATTAATTCACCTTTTAATTTAGTTTCTGAATTTTTAATTTGACCTTTAATACTTGCATTTTTTAATTTAAAACCTAACAATCTAAAATAATCTAAATTCAAATCACCATTAAGAAATAACGGATCAAGAGAAAATATTCCATTACCTGTAACTTCCCCGAAGATTCGTTTAAAACTTTTCTCTGGCGGGAAAGCCACTTCTACTCGATCTAATCTGAATTTATTAGCATCCCATTTAAAAGCATTTGATTTAGGATTTAGACTTATTTCACCTCCTAATCTATTTAGGTTTAAATCATTAAAATCTCCATTCTTAGCAAAGTTAATTTGAAGATTACCTGGGGTAGAAGAACCTTCTGATTTCATTCTCAAACTACCCCATTTCTTTTCACTTGGAATTCGAATAAAAGAACCTCTCCATTTTTCCCTTAATCGAATACCATTAAATTGTGGATTATCGAGGGCGAGGTTAATAGTAGATTTCAGAGAGGATAAAGGCCCCTTAAAATTACCTTTTGTATTTAATTTCCCCGATAATGATACATTTAGTATTGGGTTTAAAGCACCTAAAGGAAAAGATTCCAAATTAAAATTAGCGTTAAGGTCTCCAGGAATAAATTGTCTATTAACTACTGAAATTGGTAATTTGATTTTCAAAGAAAGTGGTTTATGGTCAAAATCTTTAATCTTAATAGTATTTACAGAACTTATATAAGTTTTATCTTTTTTATAAAATGGTATTTCAGAGGAATTAGATATATCCAAATATCCATAATTCCAGTTAGAATTAATCAACTTAAGCTTATTATTATCACATTTTATTTTTGAACTTTTTGTAGACAAGGTATCACTTAGAGGTCCTCCCCTCAGAGTTAAATTATCAAGCAATAACCCACCCTTACACCTTATCAAGCCTTTCTTAACGCCCAATTTTAGACTTCCATTTATATTTCCTCTTGTAGTAATATTAGAATTATCTCCTAAAATTCTCTCAAAGATACCAAGACTAAGTTTATTAACCTTTACTTTAGTTTGAAATTCGATTCCATCCCAATAACCCTTCCCTGCAAGATAGAGGCTTCCTTGTTTTTTGGAGTCTAGATTAATCGCACCAATAATTTTCTTCTCACCAAGATTTAGAGATAGCTTACCTTTCGCTAATAATGTCGTATCTCCAGGATTAAATACGATTTTGGTTGGTTCTTTTAAATTAAATTTTAGTTGGAGGTTGATTTTTTTAGGATTATCATTCTGGGGAACAACCCAAAAAGAACCAGTATCATTTTTATTTAATATAATTTCTGTTCCTTTTGGAGTAACTATTGCAACTGGTTTCCAATTAAATAAACTTGCAAAAGGAGCAAATTTAATTGTTAAATTTGAAATATTAACTGAAGAAGTATCTTTAATAATTGGAAGGAGTCTTGTTGGCCCCAACTCAACTCCCCATGGTCTAAGGCCCCTGTATGAACCTATTTTTAAAGGATGACCTAATGAATAAGATAATGTTTTTTCTATTTGTGGAGAAAAACGGCTTATAGTTCTACCTACTAGGAGATCTGCGCCACTCCAAATCAAAACACCACCCAACGCAGCAAAGGTTCCAGCAAGTCCCCATCGCTTTAATCTTTTAGAACTCCACTCATCTCCCATGAAACATTAATCTCAAACTTGGGGGAGCTAACAAACTATAAAGAATCAATTCAGGAGAAACCAGCCTATGTCTATTAGTGAAGTTATCCAAGATGTTTCGAAATGGCTAGCCTGGGGAGGTTCAGGACTTGGCGTCTTGACCATTTTGGCTTATTTATTTAACTGGGGAATTAAATTCCGACTCACTGGTACAACAATTTTCACACTTTTACTATCTGCTAGTTGCTGGGCCTTTGAGCAAAGTTATACTCCTCCTTATAATGTAGAAGGGTACAAATATGCTCCTATCGTTTATGACAATGGATTTGATTTAGTTGTTGCTCAAGCATCAAATGATTTCCCTAAAGAAGCAATAAAACCAACATTGTTACAAATAGCCGGAAATTTGAAAGGAGGAGGAAGAAATGGCGCTCAGGTCAAAGTTAGGCTAAGAAAAATAGAATCCGATGGTGATGGAATAAGTAAACCAATTATTCTAGGTGAATTAATAAAAGATTTAAAAGAATCAAAGATAATAGAATTACCAGACAGGAATTATTCTGCAAGTGAATATTTATCAAATGATGCTGATATTGAAGAAATTTCCTCATTAGAAACTGATGAATAATAAGTCATTATTGAAAGATCTTCCTAAAAACTTTTATCAAGAAGAAAAAATACTCATATCAAATAATATAAAAACATGGGATTCTTTATTATCTATTAGTGATGAAGAAATAAATCATCTAATTTATGGAAGCCTGGGAAGTGTTCGCAATCTAAAAAGACTTAAATGCATAGCATATTTTATATGTACTTTAGATATTCAACTTAACGAAGCTGCCTTATTGATGCACTCAGGATTAATTTCTAATAAGGCCATTTCACGACTTACACCTCAAGAGCTAGTTCAAAAGACTGGTCGCTTTGAAAGAATTCTTCGAACAGGAAGAATACCAATAATAGATCTAAAAAAAGCACATTTTTTAATAGAGAAAGCGAAAAAAACATTATTAGATTTACCCAAGAGCTATTAGGTAATAGAATATAATTAATTTAAGAGAAACTTGGTAAACTAAAAGAAATGAATGGTTTACTAATCACTTTAATATTTACATCATTTGGAATCAGTCAAGGTGTAATGGCTCAATCAAGACTTCTTGAAGGTGTAAAAAGGAATCCTGATGAAGCGAAGTCTATTTGTGAAAGTTTTAGAAAACTCAATAAAGAAAACATCTCAGCCAGTTCACAAAAATCTATTGAGAAAATCTCAATTCAAAAAAACATAAACGAAGTTGATGCTGAGATCCTTTCTATGTACGTAAGAGGTCTTTATTGCCCAGAAACTTTTTAAAGAGATAATGAATTCAATAACATACAGAGACGAAGACTTACAACTTAGAGACGGTACATTACTCAAATCCCGAATCTGGTCCCCTCAGGGGAATGGGCCTTGGCCTGTCTTGCTTATGCGCCAGCCATATGGAAGAGAAATTGCTTCTACAATTACATACGCTCATCCATCTTGGTGGGCTAGCAAGGGCTATGTAGTTGTCATACAAGATGTACGGGGTCAAGGTGGGTCTGAAGGGGAATTTTCAGGTTTCAACCAAGAAGCTTCAGATACTAGTCAAACTCATAATTGGGTACGATCCTTGCCTGAATGCAATGGTCTACTAGGCACATACGGTTTTTCATATCAAGGATTAACACAACTCCTTGCGGAAAAAGGTACTCCTCCACCTGATTGCATTATTCCTGCAATGACGGGTCTTTCAGAGAATGAACATTGGAGTTGTGAAGGAGGAGCGTTTTGGTGGCACTTGGGTATTGGATGGGGTTTGCAATTAGCCGCCCAAAAAGCACAAAGAGACAAAAATTGGAAAGCTTGGCATGAAATACGTGAAAATCTTGAATCGAAAAAATATTTACATAACGGTCATGAGTTACTTAAAAAGAATGACCCAGAAGGGATGGCATATAAATGGCTAAATCTTTCATCAAGCAAAACTCCACAATGGAAAACCCACGAGCCATTAAGTAACTGGTTAAAAAAACCTTTGCTTCTAATTGGTGGTTGGTGGGATCCTCATTTAAAAGGAATTTTAGATATCTTTGAGAAATCAAAAAAGGCAGGAGGCGATCCCAAATTACTAATTGGTCCTGCTACTCATCTTCAATGGTGGGAAGGAGCACAACGCACCCAATTAGATTTTTTTGATTCTCATTTAAAAGAAAAAAACAAAGAGATTCATTTTCCTCAAATCAATCTTTGGAATCTAACTACTAAGAGTTGGGAGCTGTCGGTTCAAAATAAAACTCCTTCATGGAATCTTCGTAGCGAAGGTTTAGCCTCAATAAATCACCTTGAAGGATGCCTAGTCCCTAATTCTGATTTAGAAGCAGATAGTGAAGTGAATTTGGTTCACGACCCATGGAGACCAATCCCATCCATCGGAGGACATCTCAGTGATACCGCCGGTGAAGCGAACAGATATGAACTTGATATTCGATCTGATGTCGCAGTATTTACATCAGAACCTATTTTGAAAGATCTTAGGCTGGAGGGTATTCCAACTCTTTTTTTAGAAACCAACTGTGACAGGGAAAGTTTTGATCTATTTGTGGCATTATCAATAATTCCTAAAGCGGTAGAGAATACTGTTACTCAACTTTCGACGGGTGTACTCAGAATTGCTAATTGCGATAAAGGTATAACAAGTGCTAGAGAAATCAGACTTCAACCAACTCTCGCCACATTTAAGAAAGGGGATCGTTTAAGAATTTCAATTTCAGGATCTGGATGGCCAGCAATTGGAATAAATCCTGGTCAGAGTAAATATTTGTGCGAAGGACCTAGCCCTAACTGCCTAGTGACAACAATTTCACTCTTACTTTTAAATTCAAAACTTAAATTTGAATCACTTATTTCCTCTTAAGGGTTCAATATTTACTTATAGAGGATTAAGCTTACTAGCTATTTAAGCTATAAATCATGACCGTCTCTATTCTATTAGATTCTTTGAAAGACGACGGACAAAGACTTTCTGAATGCAGACATGAAAGTCCATTTTCAATTCTTGGCCCTCAACCATTTAAAGATAAATGGATCATTCGAATATGGATGCCTGAGGCAAGTCAAGTTGAACTGATAACACAACAAACTAAAATTAAGCTACAAAATCCCAATCATGAATGGATATTTGAGGGGGTTTTAGAAAAAGATCCAGGTACTGACTATCAAATAAAAGTAAATAGAGGAGGAATTGAACATGTTCAACATGATCCTTGGAGTTTCCGAAAAGAGTGGATGGGTGAAATTGATAGGCATCTTTTCGCGGAGGGAAATCACCATCACATATGGCGAAAAATGGGTGCTCATCTCACTGAAATAGATAAAAAGAAAGGAGTTATGTTTTGCTTATGGGCGCCTCATGCAAAGAGTGTTTCCGTTATTGGTGATCTCAATTCATGGGATGGACGCCATCACCCAATGCAAAAACGTCTAGGAGGAATTTGGGAACTATTCATACCTGGTCTAAGTGAGGGAGATTTATACAAATATGAAATCAGGACTGAAAAAGGACATTGCTACGAGAAAGCCGACCCTTATGGTTTTCAACATGAAGTAAGACCAGCAAAAAGCTCAGTCATATCAAAAATCGACTCATTTCAATGGAGTGATCAGTCTTGGATATCCAATCGTGACAATAGAAATCCTTTAGAGCAACCAATTTCGGTTTATGAAATGCATTTAGGAAGCTGGATGCATGCTTCCTCGGACGATCCATTTATCAACTCAAACGGAGAGCATAGAGCTCCAGTTCCAGCTGCAGATATGAAGCCTGGCTCAAGATTGCTTACATATAAAGAACTGGCAAATAAGGTCATTCCCTATGTCAAAGAAAGAGGCTTCACTCATATCGAGCTTATGCCAATTTCAGAGCACCCTTTTGATGGGTCATGGGGGTATCAAGTTACAGGTTGGTATGCGCCTACAAGTAGATTTGGATCACCAGATGAGTTTCGTGCCTTCGTTGATTCATGTCATAAAGAAGGAATAGGAATCATTCTCGATTGGGTCCCGGGCCACTTCCCTAAAGATCAGCATGGACTAGCTTATTTTGATGGCAGCCATTTATACGAGCATTCAGATCCCAGAGTTGGAGAGCATAAAGAATGGGGAACATTAATTTTCAATTACAGTCGAAATGAAGTTCGTAATTTTCTAGTTGCAAATCTAATTTTCTGGTTTGATCAATTTCATATAGATGGCATACGTGTTGATGCAGTTGCCTCAATGCTTTACAAAGACTATCTTCGTCCAGAGGGTGAATGGATTCCTAATGAAGATGGAGGGAATGAAAATTTTGAAGCAGTCAGATTTCTACAACAGGCTAATCACGTTCTTTTTCAACATTTTCCAGGTGCACTTTCTATTGCAGAAGAATCAACGACATGGACTGGTGTAACCAAACCAACTGACATGGATGGACTCGGTTTCAATCTAAAATGGAACATGGGTTGGATGCACGATATGCTCGATTATTTTGAAATTGACCCATGGTTTAGACAATTCAATCAAAACAACATTACTTTCTCCATTTGTTATAACTTTACAGAAAACTTTATGCTTGCTTTAAGCCACGATGAAGTTGTTCACGGAAAAAGTCATCTCTTACACAAAATGCCTGGCGATGACTGGCAGAAGTACGCTAATACACGAGCCTTACTTGCATATATGTGGACACATCCAGGTAAAAAAACAATATTTATGGGAATGGAATTTGGGCAGCGCCAAGAATGGAATGTTTGGGATGATTTGCAATGGGATCTTCTAAATTATGAACCTCACAAAGGAATACAGAAATTAGTAGATGATTTGAATAATTTATATAAAAGAGAACCTGCTTTATGGAGAAATGATTTTGACGAATACGGATTCCAGTGGATTGATTGCGATGATAATAAAAATTCAGTAATCAGTTTTATGAGAAGAGAAAAAACTGATGGAGAATGGCTAGTAATAGTGGCAAACTTCACACCTCAAAACCACTCCAATTACAGAATAGGTGTGCCTGTTGACGGATTCTATGAAGAAATTTTCAATACAGATGCGAGTCAATATGGAGGTTCAAACCTAGGTAATATGGGAGGGAAATCAACAGATCTATACAACATACATGGCTATGAAAATTCTATAGATCTTTGCCTTCCTCCTCTTAGCGTTCTTGTTCTAAAGCATAAATCCAAGAAGAATTAAGCTTCCTCGAATAGAAATGTTTCAACCTTGACTTAAAACCTAATTTCAACTGTCGTCTGGATGTAAAAATTCAAAAGGTATGTCGAACTTTTGCAGAGAACGTATTTCATGATTTTCAAGTTACTGCTTCATGTAAGTTTTTCGAATAAAAGGACAAAATAATGAACGAAACTACTCCTTTACTACTCCGTGCAGCTCGCGGAGAAAATGTTGAAAGGCCCCCAGTTTGGATGATGAGACAAGCGGGTAGATACATGAAGGTATATCGCGACCTTCGTGATAATCATCCAAGCTTCAGGGAAAGATCCGAAAACCCCGATCTTTCTTATGAAATTTCAATGCAACCTTTTAAAGCTTTTCAACCAGATGGAGTGATACTTTTTTCAGACATCTTGACTCCTCTACCTGGGATGGGAATTAACTTTGACATCGTTGAAAGTAAAGGACCCTTAATAAATGACCCAATAAGAAGCCTCAAACAGGTTAAAGACCTTAAACCCCTTCAACCAGAAGAAAGCATGTCTTTTGTTGGGGAAGTCCTTGGAAGGCTAAGGGAAAGCGTTGGGAACAAAGCTGCAGTTCTTGGTTTTGTAGGTGCTCCTTGGACTCTTGCTGCATATGTTGTAGAGGGAAAAAGCAGCAAAAATTATGCAGTTATAAAGGCGATGGCATTCCAAGAGCCAGAACTACTGCATCAACTTTTAAATCACTTTGCAGAATCAATTGCAAACTACTTGTCCTATCAAATTCAATCTGGGGCCCAAGTAGTTCAAATGTTTGATTCATGGGCAGGACAATTAAGTCCACAAGATTATGACGAGTTTGCTGCCCCTTATCAACAAAAAGTAGTCAATTTAGTAAAAGAAAAACATCCAGATACACCTATGATTTTATATATCTCAGGTAGTGCGGGAGTTCTTGAAAGAATGGGACAAACCGGAGTAGATATAGTCTCTCTAGATTGGACTGTTGATATGGCAGATGGACTAAAAAGGCTGCCTCAAGCAGTTGGAGTCCAAGGAAATGTTGATCCAGGACTTTTGTTTGGTACTCCTGATGCGATCAGATCAAGAATTGTTGATGTCGTCAGAAAAGCGAAAGGAAGAAAACATATTCTTAACCTTGGTCATGGAATACTTCCAGGGACGCCAGAAGAAAATGCAAGAGTATTTTTCGAGGCTGGTAAAAATGTGAATGAACTTATAAAAGTTTCATCTTGAAAAACGAAATAATTCTGATTACTGGAGCAAGTGGATGTGTTGGGCAATACATAGCAAATTGGCTAATCGAAAACTCAACTTCAGAATTATTTTTATGGGTTAGAGATCCTAAAAAAATAACTTCAATAAATTTAGAAAACCCAAGGATTAAATTTTTAGTCGGAGATTTGAGAGAAGCAAATAAGTTCAAGAAAGAAATTTCAGAAGTGAACAGAGTTATTCATACTGCGACTGCTTGGGGTGATCCTAAAAGGGCGAAAGAAGTCAATATTGATGCAGTAAAAAATTTGCTCAATTTACTAAATCCTTCCAATATCAAACAAATTATTTATTTCTCAACTGCAAGTGTTCTTGATAGAAACTTAAATTTGTTACCGGAAGCTTTTACCTATGGAACAGAGTACATACAAACAAAAGCACAATGCCTCAGAGAGCTTGAATCTCATCAGCTTGCAACGAAGATCATAGCTGTTTTCCCAACACTAGTTTTTGGCGGACGTTTAGACGGTAAAAGTAAATTTCCAACTAGTTATCTTACCGAAGGACTTAGAGATGCATTGAAATGGATCTGGCTGGCTAGATGGATAAAATTATCCTCAAGGTTTCATTTTATTCACGCAGCAGATATCGCTTTCATTTGCGGGCATCTAGCTACCTCTGATTTCGAGCCTGTACAACCTTTTTCTGCCACTAAAATAAAAAAATTAGTTTTAGGGCAACCCTATACAAGTATTGATGTAGTCATTCAGACGCTTCTAATATGGAAAGGAATGAGAAAAGTCCCTCAAATCCCTATTGTGCCTTGGCTTATTGAACTTTTAACTATATTACTACCAATTCAAATGACAAATTGGGATAGATTTAGTCTTAGACAAAAACACTTTATACATGAGCCCGTAACCTCTCCTGAAACCTTTGGAGGTATAAGTCATGCCAAAACGTTAAGTCAAGTTTTACATAATTCTGGTTTAACTAAACAATAAAATGCCAAACAGAAGCTAAAGTAGTAAAATTAAAAAAGAAGAGAATTAATTTCATGATTCGTTCGATTTCAACAGCGTTATTTGCTTTCTTTGCATTCCTAGTAATTGGTGTAACCAATGTGAATGCTTCAACTGTTGAAGTTAAGCTTGGTACAGATGCAGGAATGCTTGCTTTCGAACCAAGCACCCTAAACATAAGCGCTGGTGACACCGTAAAGTTTGTAAATAACAAACTAGCCCCTCATAATGCTGTTTTTGACGGGAATGATGACCTAAGTCATCCAGATTTAGCTTTTGCCCCAGGAGAGTCTTGGGAGAGGACTTTTAGCACAGCTGGAACATACGACTTTTACTGCGAGCCTCATAGAGGTGCAGGAATGGTTGGTAAAATCGTAGTGAACTAAATCTCCAGAAAAATCTATTAAAGATGGGGGAGACCCCATCTTTTTTTTGTGAAAAAGATATTTAGAAATTCAATCAAACTCACTGAGTATATTTTTTTTAAACGAGAAACTTTTTCAATTAAAAACATTAAAGGAATTTTTTTTAGTTACGAAAAAGTTTTTATTCGCCTTTATTTGGGAGAATTTTAATTAGGATAAACTGCTTATAAATATCAATAACAGATCTGAAGTAAATAAAATTAAGATATTAAAATTCAATTAATTAGTTCCAAAAACTTAAACTGATCTCACAAATTTATATTATCAAGTGAAGAAAGGTCGGTTTTCTTATATTTATACAATTAACAGACATGAATATTATAAGTTTGGCAATAAATTTTAAGGATGAAGGTAGATCCTGATGATTTTACTAACAATGCTTGGAAAGCGATTATTGATGCAAAAGATTTAGCATTAACTGAAAAGCATCAGACTTTAGAAACAGAGCATCTTTTGTGGTCTCTCCTAAAGAAAAATGAAATAGCGATAAAAGTAATAGAAAGATCTGGCGGGGTAATAAAAAATCTACTCACAGAAATAGAAGAATTTATAACAAACCAACCAAAAATGCTGAAGACCCAAGAATCCATTTTCTTTGGCAAAAACATATCGTTTTCAATTTCAAGAGCAAAAAATATTCAACAATCTTTCAAAGATGCATTTATTTCAAGCGAACATTTAGTGATTTCCCTATTTGATGACAAGAGAATTTGTCATAGGTTATTTGAACAAAACGAAGTCCACAAAAACAGTCTTCTTGAGGCTGTAAATGCTATTAGAGGTGACAAAAAAGTGACCCAGAAAAATGCTGAAAATAGCTACGAAGCTCTGCAAAAGTACGGCACAGACCTTACTTTTGCCGCAAGAGATGGAAAATTAGATCCTGTAATTGGAAGAGATGAGGAAATCCGAAGAACGATTCAAATACTGAGCCGCAGGACTAAAAATAATCCCGTATTGATTGGGGAAGCTGGCGTGGGTAAAACAGCAATTATTGAGGGGTTAGCACAAAGAATTATCAACGGAGATGTTCCTACAGCCCTTGAAGAGCGTCAACTAATTTCCTTAGACATGGGGGCACTAATCGCAGGTGCAAAATTCCGGGGTGAATTTGAAGAGAGACTTAAGTCAGTTCTCAAAAATGTCACAGATTCAGAAGGAAAAATAATTTTATTCATAGATGAAATACATACTGTCGTCGGAGCAGGGGCAAGTGGTGGTGCAATGGACGCTAGTAACCTACTTAAACCAATGCTTGCTAGAGGTGAACTGAGATGTATTGGAGCAACAACCATCAATGAACATAGAGAAAATTTTGAGAAAGACCCTGCTCTGGAAAGAAGATTTCAGCAAATACTTGTAAAAGAACCCTCAGTTCAAGATACGATTTCGATATTACGTGGACTAAAAGAAAGATATGAAGTTCATCATGGTGTTCGTATCTCTGATAACGCCCTAATAGCTGCGGCGATATTGAGTGATAGGTATATACCCGAGAGGTTTTTACCTGATAAAGCTATTGATCTAATAGATGAATCAGCCTCACGTTTAAAGATGGAAATAACATCAAAACCAGAAGAAATTGATGAGATTGATAGAAAAATCATCCAACTTGAGATGGAGAAATTATCTTTGGAAGGTGAATCAGATATTTCAAGTAAAGAGAGACTCGAATTAATTTCTGCAGAACTAGCTTTATTAACAAAAAATCAAATAGAAGTAAATAAGAAATGGAAACAAGAAAAAGAATCAATCGAAGAAATTTCAACACTTAAAGAAGAAATTGAGAAAGTACAACTTGAAATAGAAAAAGCAAAAAGGAATTATGACCTCAACAGGGCTGCTGAACTTGAATACGGCACCCTTGTGAATTATCAACAAAATTTAAAATCTAAAGAACTGAATTTAAAAAATTCTTCTCAAAATGCAGAAAAATCACTTTTGAGAGAAGAGGTTGTAGCTGATGATGTAGCTGAAATAATTGCGAAGTGGACATCTATCCCAGTTAAAAGGCTTGCTCAAACTGAAATTGAAAAATTACTCAATCTTGAATCTGAGCTGCAAAAAAAAGTTATTGGTCAAAATAAAGCCGTCCAATCAATATCTTCCGCTATACAAAGATCTAGGACAGGACTTAGTGATCCAAACAGACCAATCGCAAGTTTTTTATTTTTAGGACCAACAGGCGTTGGGAAAACAGAATTGTCTAAGTCTTTAGCTTCTCAACTTTTTGATAGTGATAATGCCCTCATTAGAATTGACATGTCTGAATATATGGAAAAGCACTCTATAAGTCGCCTAATTGGCGCGCCTCCTGGTTACGTCGGCTACGAAGCAGGTGGACAATTAACAGAAGCAATCAGAAGAAAACCTTACTGCGTTTTGCTATTCGATGAAATTGAAAAAGCACATAAAGATGTTTTCAATATATTGCTACAAATACTTGACGAGGGCCGAGTAACTGATGGTCAAGGAAGAACAACAAACTTCAAAAACACTATTATCATTCTCACCAGTAATTTAGGAAGCGAATTAATCGCTGATAAGGATATGACGAATAATCTATCTACAAATATAGATGAACTTATTAATCAAGAGCTAAAATCAAATTTCAGACCTGAGTTCCTAAACAGACTTGATGAAATAATTAATTTCGAACCACTTAAAAAAGAAACTCTTCTTAAAGTAGTCAATTTACAATTAAACCGTTTAAGAGAAAGATTAGAAGCGAAAGGAATCGAGCTTGAAATTGATGATAATGTCCTATCTTTGATTACTGAAATTGGATACAATCCAAGCTATGGTGCTAGGCCCTTAAAAAGAGTTATTCAAAAAGAAATAGAAAGTGAAATAGCAAAATATATTCTTAAAGGCAAATATAAAAATGGAAGCACCATAAAAATAGAGAATAAAGAATCAAAATTAATTTTCAACTAAAAAATAAAACTTTAATCGTATTTCATCAAGAAGTCTTACTATATTTAGTATTGAACCACTCTGGGATGAAGCTATAACTAGCGGAATTAACATCATTTTCATGTGCTATTGCTTTCCAACAACAAGATCTACCTTTCTCTCTTGAAAATAATAAATCATTAGCCCATCCCCACACTAATTCAGCAGTCGATTCCATACCCACATTGTTCATAACTCTAAGATCTAGGACTTCTTTAGAGTGAAGGTCTTTCCAAGTTTCAAGAAGAGGATCATCAAAATTGACTAGAAAAGTATGATCAAAATGATCTTTTAATTGCTCTTCCAAAGGTCTCAGACTTGAGAAATCGACAACGAAGCCATTTTCATCAAGTTTTTTTGAAGCAAAGCAAAAAGTAAAGCTTCGACTATATCCATGAACATAACGACAGTGACCTTTATGTTTCCATTGACGGTGAGAACATGGATAGTCTTTAAAATGCTTTGAGCAATTAAATGGAATATCTTTAATCGTCATAAAAAGATAAATAAAAAACCAATAGAGGATTAAATTTAAATAGTTAGAGTTAAAAAGCCTAATTGGCTTAATTAAAAATGCTTTTTATAGATAATCTTCATTTTGATCAAAACGGCTTGATCCCAGCCATAGCACAAGATTGGCTCGATGGCTCAATTTTAATGATGGCATGGATGAACAAAGAATCCATTACAAAAACATTAGAATCTGGTGAAGTTCACTATTGGAGTCGTTCAAGAAAAGAACTTTGGCACAAAGGAAAAACAAGCGGACATTTTCAAAAATTGAAAGGAATTAGGACTGATTGCGATACAGATACAATACTTTTGTCAATTGAGCAAGTAGGTTCAATTGCATGCCATACAGGAAAAAGAAGTTGTTTTTTTAAAGATTTAGAAACAAATGAAGACGTTCTTTACCCTCCATCTGATGCTTGTAGTGAATTATTCAAAGTAATAGAGAGTCGTAAGAATAATCCTGAGGAGGGAAGCTATACAAATACTCTTCTGAAGGAAGGCGATAATAAAATCCTAAAAAAGATAGGCGAAGAGACAGCAGAATTTATAATGGCTTGTAAAGATAAAAGTCCAATTTCAGTAGCTAATGAGGCTGCAGATATACTTTTCCATCTCCAAGTAGCCTTAGCTCACCAAAACGTTTCATGGACAGAAGTTCTAAAAGTTTTAGTCAATAGAAAAGGCGCTCCCAGAAGAAATCTGTAGGGAAAGAACCAACTCATCTATTATTTTTTTACTTATAAATAAGTTTCTTTAGTACAAAGGCAAAGGATTAAATTCATAAAAACATCTTGAAAGAGAAAAAAACAGATCAAACCAATTTTCTTAAATCATTGGAAATTTATCGCTTCTCAAAAATTAGGTATAACGCTTGACCAAAATTTTTAGAGATTAAAAAGACTTTAACTAGTTTCATAGATCATAAAATTACTTTAAAGAATGTCTTTTATATCAATTGTTTTAAGATATTTCAACTAAGATTTCTTTTCTTCTAATTTCATTTCAAAGAGCCCAATTAAAGAACAGAGGAAACTTTTTGGGATTAATTGAACTTGTGAAGGCATTAAGAATAAAAAAAGGATAACTAATAAATTCCGAACACTTTATTACGCCTATTGAAAGTAAACAATTTCTCTCTAGGTTATAAATATAAGGAGGAATAAATCGTGAGTTCTTTAAGCGACTTTCTTGGAGAAATAGGAAAACACGAATTGCTCACACCAGAGCAAGAACTCACATTGGGTAGAGAAGTGCAATCAATGGTTGCACTTAATGAACGCTGCCAACAAGCTGGAGGAAATGGGCCAGAGTGCGAATATTCAAGCGCAGAGAAAAAAAGGCTTAAAGCAGGTGAGCGGGCCAAGAATCAAATGATCACAGCAAATTTGAGGCTTGTTGTGAATTTAGCCAAGCGCTATCAAGGAAAAGGGCTTGACCTTCTTGATTTAATTCAAGAAGGCACCTTAGGGTTAACGAGAGCTGTTGAAAAATACGATCCAAAAAGGGGGCATCGATTTTCAACTTATGCTTACTGGTGGATTAGACAAGGACTAAATAGAGCGCTGTCAACGCAAAGTAGAACCATACGAATCCCTGTAAACATTAATGAAAAACTAACAAAGCTTCGTGCTGCCAAGTCTCGACTAATGCAAGAACTTGGAGTTCATCCCTCAACCAACCAAATAGCCACACAGATGAAAATCCCTTTAGAAGAAGTAGAAGAATTGCTTGCATGCGAATTGAGAAGTATTACAGTTAGCTTGCAAGGTGCAATCAAATCCAAAGCAGAGCCCTCTGAGCTTGTGGATATTCTTCCAAGTGAGGAAGCACCTCCCATGGAACTTGCTGAATTAGCCGAAAGGAGTGCATCAGCTTGGTCTTTATTGGAAAAATCAAATCTCACCCCCAAAGAGCGAACGATACTAAGTCTTCGATTTGGTCTTGATGGTTCAAATGAATGGAGGACGCTAGCGGAAGTCGCCAGACAAATGAATTGCAGCAGAGAATATTGCAGACAAGTAGTTCAACGTGCATTAAGAAAATTAAGAAAGACAGGGGTTCAAAGTGGTCTTTTAGAGTCAAGTATTTAATTGTGGTTAGTTCAAGAGACTCCAATAAAGAAGTTTTTGAAGCAGAAGTACTTGAAAGTTCTGTTATCGATGAGGGGGTACTTAAAAAGATCTTATTAAGAGCAGGCAGAGTAATTGCACAGCCTGCTTTAGAAGGATTTGAACTCATCATGGATAATTCAACTCCTCCTCAGGTGAGGTTATCCATTATGGGAGCACTTACTTATTTAATTGTTCCTTTTGATTTAATTCCCGACTTTATTCCTGCCTCAGGTTTTAGCGATGATCTTGTGGCCTTAACAGCTGTAATTAGTCTATGGCAACATCACATTACTCCAGAGATAAAATTCAAAGCAAAATCAAAGCTGGATAAATGGTTTCCACTATGAGCAAAGAACGCTGGTCAAAAGATATAGAAAAGGATTTAGTACTTCTAATCAAAGACTGGTTGAAGCACACAGGTAGAACACAATCAGAACTTTGCCAAAGTCTTCATCTCCCTTCCGCAAGAATGCAAACTTTAATTGAATCTTTAAAAAAAGATTTTAGTTCTGGTGGCATTCCAAAAATTGCAAATAGGCTTTGTGAAGTTGAAAAGTTATGGACAAACGGTGGAGGAGAGAAATCAAAGAAAATTTTTGACTTAAATTCTTCGGGGCAACTTGATCTTCTTGACGAAATTTGTGAGGATCTTTCAAAAATTAATTTCGATAAATAAGATTTATAAGACTATGAAAAAATATTTAAGAGGTTTTTTTCTAATCATCTTTTGTTTCACCTTTTTTTATCTAAGTTTACCAAAAGAGCTAAATGCTATTGAGGCAGATTTAGGGGAAAGTATTTTCAAACACAACTGTGCTGGATGCCACATTAATGGCGGGAACATACTAAGAAGATCAAAGAATTTGAAGATTTCATCATTAAAACGTAATGGAATTGACAATCCAGAAGCTATAGCGAAGATAGCTAGACAAGGGTTAGGAATAATGAGTGGTTATGAAGATAAATTAGGAGATAATGGCGATCAGATTGTAGCTAATTGGGTCTGGGAACAAGCTCAAAAAGCTTGGGTCCAAGAGTAAATTTCGAAATCAGTCCATATCCCCTCTCTCCAGTAAACGTCCTCTTTGATAAGACTTCTTATATTTTCAATAGTCTCAGATTTAAATATCCCAAAAACATATCTATTACATTTTGTCGGTCCTAAAGTTATTAATATACCTTTTTCCTTAAGTAATGAGAGCCTTTGAAGATGCTCTTCCCTAAAAGGTTTTCTCTTTAGTAGAGCATCTTCACAGTAAGACCCCCAAAGGACAAATTGATCCATAGTTTTCAAGTTGAATAAAGACAACCTTTCTCAAGATAAAACATATATAAGAATTCAATATTCAGCTTGATCTGTTGCTATTTAAAAAAATATTAATTAGTTGCGGCTCTTAGTTCTTTACAAAAAGAACCTGCTTCTTCGACTTTCATTTCGATCGAGGCATTAGCAATTCTTTTAACTAAAGCACTACCAACAATTGCGCCATCAGCGCCCCATTCTCTAACTTGTTCAATATGTTTTACCTCCGAAATTCCAAAGCCCACAGCAATTGGACTAGATGAAGAATCTTTTAGTTGTTGAACAAGATTTCCTACATTATCTTCTAATGACGACCTTTCTCCTGTTACCCCAGTAACACTTACAAGATAAGTGAATCCATTAGAAGTCGCTGCGATTTTTCTCATACGATCCTTGGGGGTTGTAGGAGCAACAAGTAAAACCAAATCAATTTCCTTAGATTCTGCTATGACAGAAAGTTTTTCTGCTTCCTCTAAAGGAAGATCTGGCACGACAAGTCCTGAAACACCTACTTTCGAGGCTTGTAAGCAAAATTCTTCCAGACCTTTATTAATAAGTGGATTTGAGTAAGTAAATAAAATTATTGGTATTGTCAATTGATCTCTCAATTCAGACAACATTTTAAAAACCCTATCAGGAGAAGTTCCTGCAGAGAGAGCTCGAGAAGCTGCTAATTGAATAATCGGTCCATCTGCCAAAGGATCACTGTATGGAATGCCTAGCTCAATCATGTCAGCACCATTTTCCTGAAGTTCTAACAAAATCTTTGCTGTAGTTTCCAAATCAGGGTCACCTGCCATAAGGAAAGGCATTAATGCTATTCTTTTCTCTTTTTTTATTTTGGAAAAAGAACTACTGATATTTGTACTTTTCAATGTTTTAAGCCTTGGGTATCTATCTTTTTTATCATTTTTGTATCCCTAAGAGTAAAAAATTATTGAGATTTAGTAATTAAAACTTAAGTTTGCTCACTACTTTCTTCCTCAACGGTTTTTAGTAATTCAACTTTTTCTTCATCTGTCATGGCCTCAAACTTTTCTCTAATTTTTTCATCAGTTAATTTTTCATAAGCTTCTCTGTATCTTTTACGTTGCTCCATAAAAGTCATATTCCCAGAAAAAACTCTAAAAAGGTAAGAAGCTGTCCATACAAAAATAATTAAAATTAATATTGACTGTGATGCAATACCAGCTGATATTGATTCAAATCCAAGTAACTGAAACACTTCATATCCTAAGCCACCTAAAACAAAAACAATCAAACCTATTTGAAAAACCTGTGCTCTTGTCAAAGTTCAAGACTCCTCTTTTCCATTCATTCTTAAATTAATAAACGGTGCAAACAAAACCATTCCAGGAAAGAAAAGAAAAACAAGTCCATATATAAAAAGGCGTTCAAACTTTCCCATAACATTCCAACGATTATTCATCCAATAAAACAGAAATACAGGAACTACAAATAAATACATCCCTCCCAGTACCGCATAAGCCGATAATGTAAATATCGGATTAACAGCTCCCATTAATCCAAAAGGGATTAAACGCACAATCGAGATAGAAAACATCATGGGAGTGGGGGGACTTGAACCCCCACGGCCAAAAAGCGGCCAACAGATTTTAAGTCTGGTGCGTCTACCAATTCCGCCACACTCCCCAGTGATAGCAAGGATTATCACAATGCTAGAGAACCAACTCTAAGCCATTAATATATTAGCGTAAACGTATGTGCTTGAATCAGTACTCTTAAGAATATCTAGAGTTAAATTATTATTGGAAGAATCATTAACCAATCTCACTAAACATCCCATATGGCCCAGTCAAGAGTTTCTCCTGAATGAAATGGTTTTACAAAGTCATTGGGATCACCATCTAGTCCGACATCAATCATTTTCGGTACGGAAATATCTTTTTTAACTAAAGTTATTCTCTCTGTATTTAAAGGTAATCCATAAAAAGTTGCTCCATTAATACTCGAAAAAGCTTCAAACCTAGCTAGGGCATTTTCTTCTTCGAAAACTTTTAAATAGCTTTCCAAAGCGAAAGGGGCATTAAAGATTCCTGCACATCCACATGAACTTTCCTTAAATCTACGAGTATGAGGTGCTGAATCAGTTCCAAGGAAAAAGCAAGGTTTACCGCTAGTAGCAGCTTGTCTTAGAGCAATACGATGGATTTCACGTTTAGCTGTGGGTAAGCAATAAAAATCACTCCTTAAACCACCATCGAACATTGCGTTTCGATTGATATGTAGATGATGAGGAGTAATTGTAGCGGCTATATCAAACTCACTATTTTCTACAAAGTCAATTGCATCTGTGGTCGTGATGTGTTCTAAAACCACTTTAAGTGATGAAAATGTTCGTAATAGTGGTTCAAGGTGACGCTCAATAAAAACAGCTTCTCTATCAAATACATCAACATTGCAATCGGTCACTTCTCCATGAATTAATAACGGCATACCAATTCTTTCCATCGTCTCAAATAAATTGCCGATTTTACTTATATCTGTAACCCCATAAGAAGAATTAGTTGTCACATTAGCTGGATAGAGCTTTGCCCCATGAAAGACACCTTCTCTAAAGCCTCTCTCTAAGACATTCGCAGGCATATCATCTGTAAGATATGCTGTCATTAATGGGGTAAAAGAAACACCTTCAGGGATAGACTGGATAATTCTTTTTTTATACTCTTGTGCTTGGCTTAAAGTAGTTATTGGCGGATCAAGGTTAGGCATGATGATTGCACGGCAAAACACATCTGCTGTATGACTTAAAACACCTTTAAGAATCTTTCCATCTCTCAAATGCAGATGCCAATCATCCGGCTTTAATAATGAGATTTGATTAACAGAGGCAATCACAGGATTAAAGATTTTTCCATGTATATCTTATGCAACCTTGATCTATAAGTCTTCAAGTATCAATAAAGGGCTAAGATATTAAGATAATACCAAATGAAATAATATAAATTAATTCACTAATTTAGTTTCTCAATAAATCACTCAATTATGCCATCAATATTATTGTCATTTTTAGAGCTAGTTGCTGGGATACTTTTACTTTTTAGCGGTGGAGAGTTCTTTATTCAAGGATCTGTAGCTTTAGCCTTAATCCTGGGGATTCCTCAACTAGTCATTGGTTTAACAATCGTATCTCTCGGGACAAGTGCACCTGAACTATTTGTGAGTGTCAACTCCTCCCTAAATGGATCAGATAGTCTAGCTTTGAGCAATATTGTTGGCAGCAATATTTTCAATGTGATGGTAGTTCTTGGAGGAAGTGCTCTTTTACGACCTTTAAGAGTTGAAAGTCGTCTTGTAAGAAGAGACATTCCTCTTCTTTTAGCAGTCTCAACTGCCGTTTGGGGGATGGCCGCTTCAGAGCTGATAACTTGGCAATTTGGAATAGCTTTAATAGTTGCGCTAATAATAAATACCACTTGGGAAATTCGCACAGCAAGAGAGGAACCTCAAAGAACCCAAGAAGCAGAGCCAGAAATCAATATAGAAAAAGACTCAACAAGTTTATTCAATGCAGGCGTGAAATTATTAGGTGGTATTTTCTTGCTAACACTTGGATCACGACTTTTAATAGAAGGCGCATCTACAATTGCAGGATTGTTAGGGGTAAGCGAAGCTATAATTGGATTAACGATAGTTTCACTGGGCACTTCTTTACCTGAGTTAATCACGTCATTAGTGGCCGCTCTTCGTGGTCAAACTGACTTAGCGATAGGCAACGTAATTGGAAGTTGTTTATTAAATCAATTACTAGTTTTAGGTAGCTGTTCTGTATTATCTGGAGGCAGTGGTTTAGTGGTTGAGAATTTACTAATAACTAAGGATATTCCTATAATGGTAATTACTACACTTGCGTGCATGCCAATTTTTTGGACAAAAGGAATAATAAGTAGAGGAGAAGGTGGCGTTTTATTAGGATTGTATATGCTTTACATTGCAGACAAAATAATACCTCTAACTCTACCAACTTTACATACAGCATTCAAAGAATTAGTTTTTATAGCTATATCATTATCAATAACAATAATTATATACAAAACAATTGTTTACTGGCTAAGACTAAGAAAAAGTTCTAATAACTAATGCCTTATCTAAATCATCTCATTGTTACGAATTCCTCGGCTATCGTAGGATGCAATGCCATTGTATTATCAAAGTCAGATTTTTTAGCCCCTAGCATTAGAGAGATTGATGCCATCTGAATAATTTCAGATGCATTATCACCAATCATGTGACATCCCAAAACCTTATTATCATTTTTATCAACTATTAGCTTTAAAATACATTTAGAGCCAGTCTTTGGCAATGATTTAGATAAGGGTCTAAATATTGATCTATATACTTTAATGTTATCTTTACCCATCGACTGGATAGCCTTCTCTTCAGTCATGCCCACAGAAGCTATTTCAGGTTGACTAAATACAGCATAAGGAACAAAATTATAATTAACCTTATGATCTGATTCGCCATAATTTCTATCAGCAAACTTTCTACCCTCATCAATTGCGACAGGTGTCAAGTTGATCCTGTCAGTTACATCTCCAATAGCAAAGATATTAGAAATATTTGTTTTACCTTCACTATCAACTTTAATTTTATTTTCAAGAATTTCTATACCCGCTTGTTCTAACTTCAACCCATCTAAAAATGGCTCTCTACCAGTAGCGAAAAGCAATCCATTCGAGTCAAACTCTTTACCTGCATTTGTTTTTATAGTTAAAGATCCAGGAGTTCCTTTTAGTGATGAAACATTCTCGCCAAAGCTTATGTTAACTCCTTTATTTTTCATTGCCTCGGTTAATGCTGAAGACAGTTCAAAGTCAAACCCTCTTAAAATCTGGTCACCTCGTACTAGTTGAGTAACCTCAACACCTAAACCGTGCAGTATGCATGCAAATTCGCAAGCAATATAGCCTGCACCAACAATTGTAATTTTTTTCGGAAAGCTCTTAAGAAGAAACATATCATCACTTGTCCAACCTAAAGATGCCCCCTCTATGCTTGGTCTTTTAGGTCTGCCTCCCACTGCAATCAAAATTCTCTCTCCATAAAGTTCATTTAAAGTCTCTCCATTTTTTCGATCTTTTACTGCAACACAATTTGAATTTCTAAACTCACCCCAACCTTTAAAAAGCTCAACATTAGCTTTATTTAAAAAATTCTCGTGTAATTCATTCAGCCTTTGCACTTCCTTCCGAACATTAGCTAATAAAACTTCTGAATTGATCTTTAAATCATCAAAATTAAAGCCATAAGATGTTGCAGACAAAAAACTCTCCAAGAGAGAAGAGCCACAGACTAATAATTTTTTAGGAACGCATCCTCTTATTACACACGTTCCTCCGACAAGATCGCCCTCAACGATCGCTACAGATGCTCCATAACTGGCTGCTTTCTTTGCAGCAGCTAATCCACCGGATCCTGCACCAATGACAATCAAATCAAAAGAGCTTTTCAATTTTGCAACCTAGTATTATTTCCCTATTCTCGTTGAAATAAATGAATCGAACCAGAAATGCAATGAGTTGGGAAGAATTAGCAATATATGCAGCCGATCCAACTGATCAAATCAATGGGTTAAACAACCCCTATTCCTCACTTCGTCTTTTTAATAAAAATGAGTCCGAGGCAATTGTTACTCTTTACAGAGACAATCATGCTTGGTGTCCTTATTGCCAAAAAGTTTGGATTTGGTTAGAGCTTAAAAGAATTCCTTACCGGATTAAAAAAGTCACTATGCGTTGCTACGGAGAAAAGGAAAGATGGTATTTAAAAAAAGTACCCTCAGGTATGCTCCCTGCAATAGAAATTGAAAATCATGTAATCAAAGAAAGTGATGAGATCCTATTTGTGTTAGAAGAAATTTATGGTTCTTTAGGTCAATCTCTGAATGAGAAGAAAGTCTTAGAGCAGAGGAGACTTGAAAGAGAACTATTTTCATCATGGTGTAATTGGTTATGTCGCAACTCTCTTTTCCAAGCCCAGGAAGAACAAAAGAAAGAGAATTTCAAAAATGTTGCAACTAAATTTGAAAAAGAACTACAAAACAATGCTTCAGGGTGGCTAACACCTGTCTCAACAGAGAATGGTGAAAAGCCTGGATCAGCAGATGTAATTTTCATCCCATATGTTGAAAGAATGAATGCCTCATTGGCTTACTACAAAGGATACTCATTGAGAGATGAGCACCCTTTTATAAATATGTGGCTTAAAAATCTTGAAAAACTTGATGAGTATAGAGGGACTCAAGGAGATTTTCATACTCATGCTCATGATTTACCTCCTCAAATGGGAGGTTGCTTTACTTATTCAAATAAAAACCAACAATTATTTGCCCAAGAAATTGATATAGGTTCTGGATTAGGGCAATTAGAACTAGTAGATTTTAAAGTTGATCAAGAACCGGAACAACAATTTGAGGCATTAGCTTTAGAAAGAGTTATCAAACATAAAGAAAGGATCATCTCTGTAAGCCCAATGAAAAATAAATTATTTGATCAGCCATTGAGAGCAGCCTTAACTTCTATGATTTCAAAAGAAAATTGCCGTCCAGAGGAGAATAGTGCCTCTGCATTACGTTACCTCCGAGATAGAATTTCAGTGCCAAGAGATATGCCTTTATTATCAGGGAGATTATTTAGACAAGCTCTTGAACGCACAGCAAGTATTGATGGTAGTGATCTAGGTCCTGAAATACCTACACGAAATAGGTTAGATCAAAATCCCATACAGTTTAATTAACAAATATAAAATCCCTCTCACTATCAAATATTAAATTCAACGACGTTTTCGTGAATCGATCTGAAGAAGATCCTTAACTTTCTGAACTTGACTTGCTAATTGTGGCTCACTTGATAATTTTTTTTCTACTTGTTCAATAGCATACATAACTGTTGTATGGTCTTTCCCCCCAAAAGATTCTCCAATACGAGGAAGACTTAAATCTGTCCCATGGCGCATTAAATACATACCTACCTGTCTTGCCTGACTAACAGGCCTACGTCTACTTGGACTACGCATTTCCTCCTCGGTAACTCCAAAAACCTCAGCTACTTTTTCTAGTACTTGCTTAGGCTTAACTTCTACTCCTTGTCCAGTAGGATCAAGCATTGGTGCTACTGATTCCACTGTCATTGGCAACCCAGTTATAGAGGCAAATGCGACAGCACGAGTAAACGCTCCCTCTAACTCTCTTATATTAGAAGTGAATCGTCCAGCAATAAACTGAATCAAATCTCTTGGCAAACGCATTCTTTCATGCTCAGCTTTTTTTTGTAATATTGCCATTCTCGTCTCCAAATCGGGCGCTTGGATATCTGCAATTAGTCCCATTGAAAATCTTGAAATCAATCGTTCTTGTAAACGAGGTATTTGACTTGGAGGCCTATCACTTGTAAGGACAATTTGCCTGCCTGCCTCGTGCAAAGCATTAAATGTATGGAAGAATTCTTCCTGAGTATATTCCTTACCTTCTATAAATTGAATATCGTCAACCAAAATCAAATCAGCTTCTCTATATCTATTTCTGAAAGCTTGCATTCCATCTTTCCTGATTGCAACTATTAAATCATTGGTAAAGGTCTCAGTAGAAACATATGCAACCTTTGCTCCTGGATCGATTTCCAACCGGTAATGACCTATAGATTGCATTAGATGTGTTTTACCTAAGCCAACTCCCCCACAAATAAATAACGGATTAAATTCCCGACCAGGGGCCTCAGCTACTGCCATTGCTGCAGCGTGAGCCATCCGACTATTAGGACCAACAACAAATCTATTAAAAACATATCGAAGATTCAAACTCGGTAAAAATTTTTTTATTGGAGTTTGTTTAGATTTAATGTCGGAATTCTCACTAGTGGCAATAGAATTAGTTTCTACATTTGAAAAAGTCTTTTTCTTATTGCTTTTGTTTGATGAAAACTCTTCCTTAACTTTTATGTATACTTTAACTTCATGGCCAAAGATCTCTGATGCAATCTCCTCAATTGTTTGAGAGTAATTTTTCCTTAACCAATCACTTGAGAAACTATTTGGAGCAAGCAAAGTCAAGCATCCATCCTTGAAATCAAAAAATTCAGCCGGACGTATCCATGTTTCGTATGAAGGCTTACTTAAATTCTTTTGCAGTAATTCCTGCACCTTCGTCCATAGCTCATTCCGAGTTGGCACAGGCATTACTTAATGGAATACGAGTGTAGCTAAAAACCTTAATGAGTCATTCTTAAATTTTGGAATCCAGTTGTAGAATTTTTAATGCATTATCCCAAAACGCAACTATTGCAATTGATTAGGAAGATAAATGCAAGTGTAAATTTATTTTTTTCAGAACAAAATTTAATCTGATGCAATGAATAGTAACTTAAGCTTCAAAAACATAGAATGTTTTGAGATGAATAGCTATGAATCTGGTTATCAGTAAAGCAGAAAATACAAAAAAACTTTATGCAAATAGCAAACCAACTATTGTTTTAATGACAAAATGGCACGCGATATTTAGATGTAAAAGCCGATTAGCAAAGGATATAGGGGCTTTTAAAGCAGCAAAGATACAAGAGAAACTAACAAATCACACAATTAACGTTGCCAAAGAGATTCAAAAAGAAGGTCTTGCAGATATAAAAGTTGCAATCGATGGAATTGGGATTAAAGCCGCAAAAAAATGGGCCGCATTAAATGAAATCAAAACGGTTGAGATTCAAGGGCCTGGCAACCTAGGAACAAAAATGAAAAGACAGTTTTTAAAGACTCATTCTAAAAAAAATCTTTCTCACCAAATTCGAAATCCTATCTTAATTATTGGAAGTGATTTACCATCAATATCACATTTTGAATTAATTCAAGCTATTCAAATACTTAATCACAAAGAAATGGTTTTAGGTCCTTCAAAAGATGGAGGATACTGGCTTATAGGTCTATCCAATAAACTTTTAAATCCTTTATGTGCCTGGCTATTTTCTGGAATCAGTTGGGGAAGCGATAAAGTCCTAAAAGAAACTATTCGACTAGCATCCTTAAATCAAATAGATTATCAACTTCTTCAAACTAAAAATGATCTTGATAATATTATGGATTTGTCACCATGGCTAGATTACAAAAAATTCCGACTCTCAGCATCATCATACCAACTTTAAATGAAGCGGATCACCTCCCTCTTCTTCTTGCTGATTTAAATGAATGGCCATATAATTTTGAATTAATCATAGTTGATGGAGGAAGTATAGATTTAACTATTTCGATTGCACAAATACAAGGAATAGATGTTATTAAAAGCAGTAAAAAGAATAGAGGCTATCAATTAAAAACAGGTGCATCAAATGCAAGAGGAGATTGGCTTTTATTTCTACATGCCGACAGTAGATTAAGAATAGGTTGGGTTAAAAGTTTATCTAAAATAATACAAAATAAAAAGTCAGAAAATTTTGCATGGTATTTTGACTTTAAAATCAAAAAACATAATTTAGAATTCAGATTCTTAGAAATAGCAGTAGCACTAAGAAGTCATTTTTTACAACATCCTTATGGAGATCAAGGCCTACTAATACATAAAGATCTCTATTCCAATACAGGAGGTTATTCTTCTTTGAAAATAATGGAAGATATCGACTTGATAACAAGAATTACTAAAAAGACTAAGGTAAAGCGTATAAGAGAAAATATATATACAGATGATATAAAGTGGACTAATTCAAATATAATAAAACGTGCAATTAAAAATGCTAAATTAAGAAATAAGTGGCGTCAGGGTTGTGACATAGATTATCTTTCAAAAGAATATAATTCATGATTGTCTTATCCCTATCTAACCGATTAATTTGAATACCAAAATGCACATTTATTACCTTTTGGCTCTAAAGTCCACCCTTGCCTTTTATAAAAAGTAATAACATCAGAATCAGCAAATAAAGTTACTCTACTAATACCTTCTCTTTTTAAACTCTTCATTAAATATTCCATAAGTTGCTTTCCTAATCCATAACCTTGATAAACAGGGTTAATAGCCACATCCCATATTGTTGCGTCAATAATTCCGTCACCTGTACATCTTGCAAATCCAATCAACCTTGGAAATTTAGGATCATGTTGCCATACCCCAACCTTAAGCAAGCTATTATCGAGTGCACGTTTTACTCTTCTCAGAGGTCTTCTTCCCCAACCTACTGCTTGAAGAAGCTGCTCAAGTTCAATTAAATCAAAAGATTTTGAATGACTAAATACAAAGAGAGATGAATTGGTTTGATTAAAATATTGAAAAGCTTGTTGACCGTAAATATTTTTCAAAGTTTCATCAGAAAGAAGTTTTTCATTTTTCCATCCTGGCATTCCAATTTTTGTAGATCCTAAATTAATCATAAATTAATACTAATTAAATAGTTGTGAGACCTTTTTCTTGCAATTCTGAAAGTTGCGAATAAAGTCCACCTAAAGTCCTCAATTCTTCATGGGTACCTTCTTCAATAAGACTTCCTTTTCTCATTACTAAGATTCGATCAGAAGCTTCTATTGTTGCCAATCTATGAGCAATCACAAGTGCTGTCCTTTTTTCTAATAATCTATCAAGATCTCTTTGCAAAGTTGCCTCAGTAGATGGATCCATAAAAGCAGTTGCTTCATCCATGATTAATATTTTTGGATCTCTTATTGCAACTCTTGCGATAGACAAAAGCTGTCTCTCACCTGAGGAAAGATTTCCTCCTCTTTCTCGAATATAAGTATCTAAACCATTTGGCAACTTTCTCAGTAAATTATCAAGGCCTAATTCACTACATACATCTTTTAAGCGTTGATTATCTATTGAAGAATCTAAACGTAGATTATCTGCAACATTTCCGCTAAAAAGGAAAGTATCTTGAAGAACAACTCCAAGTTGTTTCCTCAATGAATCGATAGGGATACTTTTAATGTTTTGACCATCTATATATATATTTCCCTTCTGAGGTTCATAAAGTCTACATAATAATCTAATTAAAGTAGTTTTTCCAGAACCAGTTGGTCCTACCAGAGCAACATGATCGCCTGGTTTAATTTTGAAGCTTAAATCATTTATAATTGGTTCATCTTCTCTATAAAAAAAACTTACATTTTCAAATAAAACTTCTCCAAGAACAGTCTTATTTGAATTTGATAATTCTTTATTTTCAGCTTTATGCTTAATATGATCATAAATCTCGATTTTCTTCTCAAGCAATTCACTTATTCTTTCAACTGCTGTTAACCCTCCCTGTATTTGTGTAAATCTTTCTGCTAACTGTCTTAAAGGTTCAAATAGTCTTTGTGAATAAAGAATAAATGTAGTTAAAGTTCCTAATCCCATTGCCCCTGATGTAACCATATAACCACCTAGAGAAATAACTAAAGCGACTGCAGCTAGTGAGACCCATTCAATAAAAGCAGAAATGCTACTATCGTAGAAAATTGTCCCGTTTACGGCATGTTTATAATTAGTTCCAGTTTTGAAAAAGTTTTGGCCATTTAACGATTGTCGACTAAACATTTGAACAACTTCTAGGCCTTGCAGATTTTCCTGAAAATTTGCATTTAACTGGGAAAGTTCTTCTCTAACTTTATAATTTTGTTTTCGATAACGTTTTTGAAGCCACAAGATAAATAACGTAACAGGTATTTGAACAATCAAAAGGAGAAGACCTAACCTCCATTCTATTAAAATCATGGTTATTGATATAACTATAAGACTTACAAAGTCAGCTAAAACACCTACAGCTCCACTACCAAAAACTTCTGACAATGCATCAACATCACTAGTTAATCTTGTAAGTAATTTACCAACAGGCATTTTGTCATGAAAACGCAAAGACAATGACATGGAATGAGCAAACAAATCGTTCCTAATACGTGCCGTCAGTCTCTGCCCTACAGACTGAATATTGTATGACTGAAATCCCTGTAATCCAAGCCTAAGTAATACTGTTATAAATAACATTCCTATTATTAAATTAATTGCTAATTCATTAGACAAATTATTAAAAAAAGCTATTGTATTTTCTCCTCTTAAGACAGAAATAGCTTGCCCCACAAGAAGGGGTTGAACCGAACCAGCTAATGCAACAGGTATTAATATTATAAGTATGAGAATTAAACGTTTTTTTTCTTTTTTTAAATACTTTCCAAGTTTCTTAACTCTTCGAAAATCATTTTTTGCCATCAGAAAGGAGGTTTGTCTGAGATTGGATTTGAATTGAATCAATAATTTCTTGAAGTGGCCCTTTATCAAGTCTCAGGGATAGTGGATGACCGACAAGCCGAGCACTTGATTTAAAAAGTTCTTCAATTTCTACAAGACCATTATCTCTAAGAGTACGACCAGTTGCGACTAAATCAACGATTGCTTCAGCCATACCCGTTATGGGACCCAGTTCAACAGATCCACTCAAATGTACCAATTCAACGGGCAAATCAATTTGATCAAAAAAATTCTTTGCGCAGTTAGTGAATTTACTTGCCACGCGACAGTTTGGTGGTAGATCAGAAGCGCTCAAATAACCACTGCTGGATTTAACTGCAACCGACATATGACACTCTCCAAATCCAAGGTCAACTAAATTAGACACTTGCAATTTTTGCTCTTGCAATACATCAAAACCCACTATGCCTAGTTGCGCCTGACCATAAGATACGTAAACAGGAACATCGCTATTCCTAACCAAAAGAGCTTTAGCACGGCCACAAGCTGACGGAACCATTAATTGCCGATTGCTATCGTCTAAAACAGCAGAGAAGTCAAGTCCAACGTCAGAAAACATTGAGACTGATTCTTGCAATAAGGCACCTTTAGCTAATGCAACAGTAAACATGTCAAAAACTCTTGAAATGGACTCTAATTACTCCATTACCTAAAGAAACAATGTTAGGGGAAAAAAGCGACTTCACTATTCACCCAATTAATGTCTTACAGGACAATATCGTATGGGTATGGGTCCACAATTGCAATGCAGTGGTAGTAGATCCCTCCATATCAGGCCCAGTAGAAAAATGGCTTTTAGAAAAAAACCTATCATTAAAAGCTATCCTTCAAACACATCATCATGATGACCATATTGGTGGAACACAAAAGTTAATCAAAACATGGCCAGATGCAAAGGTAGTTGCATCAAAAAAAGAACATAAAAGAATACCTTTTCAAACATTTTCGGTTGACGATAATGATATTTTTAATTTAATGGATGGTGAGATTAAAGTTATCGAAGTGCATGGTCACACTGACAACCATATAGCTTTTTATATATCAAAACAAAATGCTAAATGTAACATACTATTCCCAGGAGATACGCTATTTGGAGGGGGGTGTGGTCGTCTACTAGAAGGTAGTCCTGTTCAAATGTTTGAAAGTTTATATAAACTTAATTCTCTTCCAGAAAATACTGAAATATACCCAGCTCATGAATATACAGAAAGCAACTTAAAATGGGCCCTATCATTAGAGCCTGGAAATATTTCTATCATCGAAAGACTAAAGCTTATTCAAAAAAAACTTCAAAAGGGAATGTCTAGCCTCCCATCAACACTCTCAGAAGAAAGAAAAACAAATTTATTTTTAATAGCAGAAAATGTCGAGAAATTTACAATGCTCAGAAAACACAAAGATAGATGGAAATGTTAAATTCTGATTTGTGTATCAAATCTATTCATTAAAGTCTAATCATTCATGAAAAGTTCATCGATTGAGGCCATCGAAACAAAATTTGCGCCTAAACCCGTTGGTCCCTACAACCAAGCTATTTTGGTAGAAAACTACTTATATTGCTCAGGACAAATTGCTTTAGACCCTTCAACTGGTGTAATGGTCGGGAATGGAAATATAGAAGAAGAAACTAGACAAGTTCTAAAAAATTTAATGGCTGTAGTTGAAGCCGCTGGAGGAAAAAGTTCAACTGTAATAAGAACAACCATCTACTTAACTGATTTAAATGATTTCGCAAAAGTAAATGAAATTTATGCAGAAACTTTCAACAAAACATTAAGCCCCGCAAGAGCATGCGTTGAAGTATCAAAGCTCCCTAAAGGAGGAAAGATTGAGATAGATTGCATAGCTTGGTTAGGAAACAAGAAGTAAAAAACAACATTATGACTAAATAGAGCCTTGCCACTTTGCTAAGTGGCCCCATTATTGACTAAATTAATAATTGATTAGCAATACACAATGTCCACTGCCAAGTTGACCATTGGCGAATTAGAAGCAGGATACCCTCTTTATTGCAAAGCACTTAGGAGGCTTCTGCAACAAGGACGTACTGCTGATCAGATTCAAAGAACTGTTTGCTGGAGCCACTTAGAGACTCTAAATCGCTGCTTACCAGGAAGATATAAAACCCCCTCCTACTTGATGGCATTAATCAAAAGAGACCTAGAACAACCAAAAGAAGAAGATTAATTTTCTTCTTTTTTATTTAAAAAATCTATTGCTCTGGCGAAATCATGATCACCTTTTGATATTTCCTCTTTTACATTATTTTCTTCAGGCCTGATGGTTATATTTGCATAAGTCTTCCCAAAACTTATATCGGGGAAGCGATTAACCTTCTCGCAATATTCTCCTAGTGCATCAAGAAAATCTCTATTTTTTTCATAAGATTTAAATTCGAATCTTTTTTCTAGACACTCTGGTCTTTTTTTTTGCCTCCACCCTTCCATGAAAAAACCTTGTCTTTTATAAAAACTACTACATCGTGAATTGATTGAAGAAATAATTTATAAATCAAAAACTACTTAACTTCTCCTTGTTGCTCCACTTCCTCTCAATGCTGGCTCAATCTCATAATGAGGTCGGGCAATGATATGTGCAGCTACTAATCCATCACCAACGCGCTCACAGGCATCAGCACCTGCTCTCACTGAAGCATTTACAGCACCAGTCTCACCACGAACCATCACTGTTACATATCCTCCTCCAACGAGTTCTTTAACGATCAAATTAACTTCAGCAGCCTTAGTCATTGCATCTGCTGCTTCTATTGCTGGTACTAAGCCACGAGTTTCAATCATTCCTAAAGCTATTCCAAAATTTGAATTAGCTTGAAAAGCTTTATTTTTTCCAATTGGAGGTTTAGATGATCCACCACCCACAGAACGATTGGATAAGTTTTTAGAAGTAGAAGTTTTTAAATTATTAGAAGAACTTTTATTTAGCTCAGACTTTACTTTAGGGGAAGTTTGTGATTGAGCAGTTGAATTCAAAGGAGTAACATCAACAACTTGATCTTGAGGTTTAAGACCCTTATCACTACTTTTTGATTGACGATTTTGTGATGCAGGCATGAATTTATAATTTTATAGGATTGAGCTTTTTTGAATACATGGTCAAACTAATCATCGGGTGACCAATGATCAATAATCCCACCTATAGTCAGATCGGTTTGAACATTAGGGTCTGGGCATCCCCACCTCGCTGCAGTTCCTGTTGCGGTAAAAACCCAATTACCTTCTCTCGCTCCGACAGGATCAACAGCAACGAGTCTTTTACCTTTGTTATTACACAATATTCTTAAATGCATATGTCCTAATCCTTCAACTCTCTGTGTACAAACTAAGCGTCCCATAACTTGCATGATCTCCATTATTTTGCTCCTCCTGAAATCTGTTGTTGTGTCTCTGGATCCCAATGATCAATAATCCCAACAATAGTTAAATCACTTGGATAAGACTTGCTTCCAGCAGCTTCTCGAGCGGCAGAACTTCCTACACAGATAACCCAATCATCTGGTTTACATCCAACAGCATCAACAGCTACTTTTTTTGAGCTGCCGTCCAACACAACCTGCAAATGCTTATGTTCAAAGCCTGGAATACGATTGGTTGAGACAAGTGGTTTGAGAACTTTACAAATAAGCATTTTAGTGAGCCTCCTGAGTGACTGGATCAAGGGAAGAACCTACAACTTCTGCAGGAGTCTTTTTATCTCGATCTCGAATAGTAAGAAATGTGTGAAGTGAACCATTATCTATTAAACCTCGATAACGAGACTTAATAGCCTCGTTAATTCTATGACAATCAGATAATGCTCTATTTCTTGCATGAGGGACACTACCTGAGTAATCAAAGCGGATGACAATAGGAATTGGTAAATTCCTAGAGATATTGAGACCTGTAAAAATTTTCACTCCGACATCGAGATCAGGAGCTCCTTGTTCAACAGTCTCCAAATGAGCAAAATAAGTAAGATTCCTTAAATGAACTTCTTTAAAACCAATACCTACCCCAATAAACCTCTCAGCATGACCTGCATCTTGGTAGCTTCCGGAGTGAAAATTTTTCACATAGTCAATTTGAGATATATTATTTGAAATAAGCTTTGTAATAAATGTGACCATATTCGGATCTGTTTCTCCAGGACAAACACTTTTGACATTTTCTTGAATTTTTTGAAGAGCCTCTTCAGAATTTAGGAATTGAGTTTCTTTGTATATTTCATTTGCACAAACCCATGATTTCAAATCAACTTCATTAGTTTTCGAAGGCGTATGAACTCTTATCGCGTCTGTATCTGTATCAATACCAATTAAAAGCAAATCAACTGATGCACCACAACAAAAACTATTTTCGACGGCTTCCCTAAAATCTAATAATCGCTGTAAGCCCTCTGATGCTGCTAACTCATCATTACTACCATGAGCAGCACATCCTTGGTGTGTAGGGTCAACAGAACTAAAATGATAGATTACTGATTTTAAATATCTTGTTGTCTCAGTTGCAGGATTAGGAATTGACTCTCTATATCTACTATGTTCAGTTTTAACCCAACGGTTAACTGTTTTTTCAATATCAAATAGTGCGCCTGCATGAGAACGCCTCCTTACAGAACTAAAAGGTATACGTAATGCATAAGAAATAGCATGAGCTAATCTACCATCGGCACAAGGAGTTATATCTAAAAGATGAAAGCCACATTTATTTAGGAAAGACTGAAAAGATTTAGCATTTTGACTGTCTCCAGATCCCTCTAGTGGATCTGAATCAAAAAATTCATTACTCGTCAATTGGTGTGATTGAAAAACACACCATGCAAACAAGGCACTTATGTCAACACTTCCAACCCAAGCCTTTTCAAGTATGTGCAGTGGCAATTCATAACCTAATTCTGCATGACATAAAGTTTGAGCTCTTTCTACAAAATTTAAATCATTTTGAAGACTAGATACTCTTTTTAAAAGAGGGACAATATTATCAAACCGACCTTTAACCTTATCTTCGTATTGATTTAACTTCTGATTTTCTTGAGAATTAGTTAATGGATGATCAGTAGATAAAGAGCTTATAGTTTTTATTTCATCGGAAAAAGACTTAATAGTTTTAATAACTCCAGAATTTAAGTTCTGGGTCTCTAGGTCATCAAATCTCTTCATAGGAGCTGTAGGCCCACGACGAGATTTCTTGGCCAAATTACGATAGGCCATTGACTATTTAACCTCTTGCTCCACCAGAGAAAGTAACCAATTGGCCATCCCTTGTATTGCCACTAGAACCAGTGATTAGGAAGTCTGGTTCGGGAACCTCTTGGTTTCTTTTTAATTCAGCTGCATTCATTGCACTCATTGGTCCTGGACGAGAGGGATTTCTCCGCTTAGCAGATGCCCCTTCTGTTCCAGTAACATGCTCTCCTCTAGCCCAATCATCACCAGTTATATTCAATCCTGCGGATTGTCCTTCTCCTGTTATTTGTGAGGTTGGGCGTTGCTTAGATTCTTCATTAATTATTTGATCAACTTTATTATTCTGAGAATTTGATGTTTTTCTGTCAAAGCGAAATTGTTCAGTACCAGTCACTTTATTTGCAGCCATATCGAATGGGCCAGTGATTCTTGAGCTATCTTCATAGCTCGTACCAGTGACACCTGTATTGATTTCATTTTGTATATGAGCTTGCCTTGCTGGAGATTTCACGCTGAAACTTGTCCATGCAGCTGCTTTTTCAATATTTTCTTGATGAGCATAACCTTCGGGAATATTTGAAATACCGCAATTCTCACTCAATTGATCACCTCCTATATAAGGAGTCCCAGTCAAAGGCTCACAAGCACCTTTGTGCGCGCCTGTCATTTTCCCTCCTATCCCAGGCTGCTGACCAGTCAATCTTGCTCCAGGAGTAGCAACTTTTCTAGGAGTTCTAGCCTCTATCTCAGATGAAGCTGAATTGTCACACCATTGACTTGCCTGATCTAATCCTGCATAGGGTGTACCTGTTACTGCTTTACAAGTACCAGGTTCATCTCCTGTTACGAGAGGTGATCTACCTGTCATAGTTCCACTAACAGATTGAGTTTTATTCGTAATACTTAGGCCAACTTTTGCTGGATCAGGAGCAGGCTTGCTTCCACAAAAAGAATCATATTGCCCAGCACCCACATACTCATCTCCAGTCACGTTCTTGCAACTACCAGCCTCATTACCAGTAACATTCTCTCTTCTCGAGACATCAGTACCAGTTACACCGTTTCCACGAATTGTTGTTAGTGAGCCAACCTTTTCTGCTGGTCTACCAGAAGGTAGTGGATCAGAACCTAAATACTGATCACCAGTTAAACCTTTATTTGATCCTGCTTCATTTCCAGTAACCAAAGCCGACCTTCCTGTCATGGTTCCACTGACTTTTTGACCATCAATAGTTTGGCTATAGCCAATTTTTGATGGTGAAGGGTTAACTCCTCCGCAAAAATTATTAGATTGATTCGCAGAAATATATTCAGTCCCAGTAAGGTTTTTACAAGTTCCAGGTTCGTCACCAGTAACCTTCTCTGACCTACCAACCTCGTTACCAGTTACAAGATTCCCATGACTAGTATTTGTGACTGCTACTTTTGCAGGCTGACTTATCGGCGTATTTGATCCATTACAGAAAGAATCAATGACTTCTGAACCTAAATACTGAGTACCAGTTATTGAACGGCATGTACTTGCCTCATTACCAGTAGTTTTAAGAGATCTATTCGCCTGAGTACCTGTAACAATTTGTCCAGTAGAAGTCTCACTTATACCAACCTTCCAATGAGCATCTGGAACATTAGCATTTTGCTTAGCTCCATTCTTATTAGGACCACATGGACGAGTTACTGAAGTGCGTTTTGATCCAGTGGCACCAGTTTTACTTTTAAGTTCTCTAACTCGTTGAGCTATTTCCTTAGTAGTTAAATCTGGATTACCTTGTCGAGCAACTGATGCAGCTGTAGTTGGTTGTTTCCCTGCAGACTTACCATGTTTTGACAAGGCTTCTCTCCTAGCCAAAACAAAAGCTCTACTTGAATTAGTAATTGCTTTTCTTTTTACAGTTGAACGGTGATCAGTAGTTCTCTTATTCAATTTCAAACTGATTTCTGGTTTATGGGTTGTATTACTAGTCTCTTCTTTAGCTTTTTGCTCACATTCTGGGCAACAATGTTCGGCATTTTTTGCATCATAAGAAGGAGCATTTTGAACTTTTTTTCTCTCAAGATCAACTCGAGTTATATCTTTAGTGTTATCAGCCGATTTCCCTCTACGAGATAAAGCTTCTCTTCTTGCGATAACAAGTTGGCGACTTGGTTTAGCTACTGACCTCTTATTATATGATCTTGAACCAGTTGATTTCCCAGGAGTACTTAATTGAAAGCTATTAGCACTTGACTGAGAAGAATTATTAGAATTTGCCAAATTATTTTGGGGCTTAACAAAAGTTGAATCAGTTCTTGTAGCTCTTGCATCGCTCGAGGAACGTACCCTATTAGGTGTTGAGCCTTTAATAGAGGCATTCTTTCCTCCTTGACTTAGAGCCTGTCGGCGATCAAGAACTAATTGTCTACTAGTTTGTTTTGCCATATCAACCCAATGGAGAGATCGTAAAAAAAAATTTTAATTCTCAAAAGAATTATTAGCCCCAAATATGTTTCGGGGCTAATTTATAAAAGACTACTAATTTAGCGGCCTTGGAAAACTACAAAGCAAGTACCTTGACTTTGTGTATACGCGTCATATCCAACGATACGAACGTGATGGTCAGGATATGCTCTATGGCAAGCTTCTAACTCGCTAACAACCAAATTTAAATCTTTCTCGCCAAAGAAAGGTAACTTCCAATAAGACCAATAAGTCTGCATTGAGCCACTTGGCTGAACATGCTCAATAACTGGGCTCCAACCCTGAGCAATGATATAAGCGATTTGATCGTAGATTTCGTCCTGGGTCATCGGCGGTAAGAAGCCGAATGTTTCCAGGGTGGCGACTGTTTGATAGTCACCTACTGTGCTCTGGAAAGGCATGGTGAACTTAAGTTAGTGAATGAGTGAAAGTCGATTTAGTTATCGACTAGTGAATTTAAGAAAGTTAGAGGCAACTTATAATGTCACCTCTATATCTTTTCTACTGAACGTCGAGTTTATCGACTGTATCGAATTCGAACTTAATCTCCTTCCATGTCTCAAGAGCAATTGCCAACTCAGGGCTATGCTTTGCGGCTTCTAGAAGGATATCGCGACTTTCTTTTTCGATTTCTCTACCTGCATTACGCGCTTTCACACATGCCTCTAGAGCTACTCGGTTAGCGGCTGCACCAGCAGCTGATCCCCAAGGGTGTCCATGAGTACCACCTCCAAATTGGAGACATGAATCATCTCCAAAGATTGCAAGCAATGCTGGCATATGCCAAACATGAATACCACCAGATGCCACAGCAAATACACCAGGCATAGAACCCCAATCTTGATCAAAGAAGTTACCGCGAGTACGGTCTTCGGGGACAAAGGATTCACGAAGATTATCGATATAGCCTAGCGTTGTTTGACGGTCTCCTTCTAATTTTCCAACAACTGTTCCTGTATGAAGTTGATCTCCGCCGGATAGACGCAAACACTTAGCAAGAACTCTGAAGTGAATACCATGCTGAGGATGACGGTCAATAACCGCATGCATAGCACGGTGAATATGAAGAAGCATGCCATTTTCACGGCACCAATTAGCAAGACCTGTATTAGCAGTAAAACCACCAGTGATGTAGTCATGCATGATGATTGGCATGTCAAGTTCTTTAGCGAACTCAGCACGCTTATACATCTCTTCAGGGGTAGTTGCTGTGCAATTCAGGTAGTGACCTTTAACTTCACCAGTTTCCTGTTGAGCTAGCTTTACAGCTTCAGCAACAAATTCAAAACGCTCTCTCCAACGCTGGAATGGCTGAGAATTGATATTCTCATCATCTTTAGTTAGGTCAAGGCCGCCTCGAAGGCATTCGTAAACAACACGACCGTAGTTTTTACCTGAAAGACCAAGCTTTGGCTTAATAGTACAACCAAGTAGTGGACGACCGTATTTATTAAGACGATCACGTTCTACTACGATTCCACTTGGTGGTCCGCCGCAAGTCTTGATAAATGCCATTGGGAAGCGAATATCTTCAAGTCGAAGATGACGCAAGGCTTTAAAACCAAAGACGTTTCCGACAAGTGATGTCAAAACGTTAGTTATAGATCCCTCTTCAAAAAGATCTAATGGATAGGCAATAAATGCATAGAAGGCATCCTTGTCTCCAGGGACATCTTCAATGCGGTAACAGCGGCCTTTGTAGAATTCAAGATCTACAAGTAATTCTGACCAAACTGTTGACCATGTACCTGTAGATGATTCGGCGGCAACAGCTGCTGCAACCTCTTCCTTTGGTACACCTTCCTGACCTGTGCATTTAAAACATGCAAGTAGATCAGTATCTAGGGGGACGTAATCAGGAGTGAAGTAAGTATCTCTATACTCCTTAACTCCAGCATCATACTTTTTAGCCATTGATAGCTCCTGTTAATTAGTTTAGAAGGTTGAAAATCTGAAAAGTCCTCTCCTCGTAGGACTTAGTCAAAAATCAGTCCTTCTGACCTAAGAAGTTACCGTTACCCAAAGCTGGCTCAACTTCACGATGAGGACGAGCAATGATGTGAGCTGCAACTAGTCCGTCACCTACACGCTCGCAAGCGTCTGCACCTGCGCGAACTGCTGCGTTTACAGCACCAGTTTCTCCGCGAACTAAAACTGTTACGTAACCACCACCAACAAATTCACGACCAATCAAGCGCACTTCTGCTGCCTTGGTCATTGCGTCAGCAGCTTCAATAGCTGGTACTAATCCGCGTGTCTCGATCATGCCGAGAGCAATACCCATTGTTTCGCTAGCCATGTCCTATTTCAGTAAAGGGATGGAATGTTCAGGAGGGACAATGGCTTGCCAAAGAGCACTTAGTCAAGGGGATTTTCTAATAGCGCTGATTACAGTTTCTAGCCCAATTCATAAGCTGAGCTTATCACCCTTGCTACGACAGTTGAGTAACGCTGTTCGATCAATCGTTAGGACTTACTCATATTGCATTGCGTAAACAAGTCCATGTAGTTATTTTTACTCACGAGACAGGGACCTGGCTATGTCAGGGTTGGAATGTTCGCCCAAAACTGTCTCAAAATCATCTAAAAAATTCATCTACTATTTTTTTTGACTTCTTCCTGTAAGACTATATAAAACCATTTAGAATAATCGAATTGAAAAAGCCACTAATAACCATAGCTAGTGGTAATCCCAAGAAAGTTGCTGAGATAGAGGCAATGCTTGGGCCGCTTCCAATTGAAGTCAAAAAACAACCTAGTTCTCTAGATGTTGAAGAAACAGGAAACACATACTTGGACAATGCAATATTGAAAGCGAAAGCAGCAGCAGAATTAACTAACAGTTGGACAATTGCAGATGATTCTGGACTTGAAATTGATTCTCTCGGTAATGCTCCCGGTATTTTTTCTGCGCGTCTTGCAGACACAAATGAAAAAAAGATTGAGAAGATTCTAACTGCTCTTGGAGACAGTCCTTACAGAAGTGCAAAAGTCTGTAGCGTAATGGTGCTCTGCAGTAACAGTGGAGAAATAATTAAGAATGCAATAGGAATTTGCTGGGGTGAAATTCTGAAAAAACCTGCCTATCCAAATGGAGAATTTGAATCATTATTTTGGGTTCGCGAAACTAATTGCACTTATGGAGAATTAAATAATGCACAATTATCAAAGCATGGAAGCAGAGGCAAAGCAGCCAGAGAATTAGCTCCTTACCTTTTGAACGCTATTGGAATTAAAAATAATTAATTTCTATTTATTTGATCAATAGATCTCATCGCGGCCGCAGCAGCCTCCTCAACATCACCCTCTTTTCCAGCCAAAGTTAATCTTCCAAAAGCACCAACTCCTTTTACGTCGACAATTGTGATGTTTGATGACTTTTCTGCCTCGTTTGCAGCCATCAAAACATATCCAGCAGGTTCAGTCTCAAGAATGAACATACTCATACCAGATTGAATCATTGATCCACGTCTATTTTGGCGATTGATCAAAACAGCATGATCTGGAGTAATAGCTCGAATAACTTCCGTCCAAGTAACTTGAGGATTAGTTCTCCTATCAATTGTGCTTCCAATGGCATCTAAGACGACATCACCCGAATGAAGAACTGTGCTTTGATCTCGGTGATAAAGAGCAAGCGATCCAAATGCCCTTTCAACGATCATTTGACCTAAGCGAACATTGCTGGCCTTTAGGGCAATATCTGTAACCCTGTGCACAGCCATTCCAGGAGAGACCTCCATCCAAAGACAAGCATCACCAGGTATGGGTAAAAATCCTGAACTTGCAGTTCCCATATAAGCCGCAAGTTGAGGCTGCAAAGAATCTAGAAATACATATGTTCTTAATTCAATTTGCTTTACATGACTGGCTTGACGAGCAACTAATGATTTTTCCGAGTCAGTTGTTATTACTCTTTTTGGATCGTCAGTAATGTATTCATTTACTTCTGCACCAGTAACTCTCTGGCTAGCACTTACTCGCCTTTCATTATTCTCAAATGTGGCGAATCTTGTCATGGGCGGGATACTACCTCAAAGATTGTCTTTTTAGCTAGCAATTAAGACTTGCATGCTGAATTTAAGCCGATAAATTCAATACATATTGATCTGATTGAAGAATGTCATTATCTCAGCCAAAGGATCCCAAAAACAATGACTCAAATGATGAAATCAATTCGGAGCAAGCGCTTGGTTTAGTCTCATTAAGTCTTATGCAGAAATTGTCTGACAAAGGAATTGCCGACTTGAATTGGTTAAAAGAAGACGAAAAATGTGATACGTATGAGCTGCGTCAAAGACTTGAACTAACTTCTCTAGCTATAGAAACAGGAGCCCCATTAAGTACTACAGAAGTATCAAAACTTTTGGGCGTTAGGCCAGGCTCCTCAAAAGTTGAGAGAGGTGGTCTCATTGCTAAGAAGGTATCAAGAAATGTTTGGAGATTAATCAAATCAAGCCAAGAAAGTTCTCATTGGCGTAATTAGAAGGTCCAAATTTAGGCTTTATAATGAGCCTTGGCGTCATAAAGAGTTTCTTCGTTGATTTCCCTACATCCGGCTTGGCGTGCATAATTCTCTGTATTTCTTCTTACTTTACCTCTAACGAAAAATGGGATTTTCGAAAGTTCCCTTTCACCTTCATGTGTCCATATGGGTTCCGCATTTGAAGTTTTTGAGTCACTTGAAATTTTTGTTTTAACTTCTGTATTAGAATTTTGATTTCCTTTTCCACCTAAATGACCTAAATGACTTTGATGGCCGTCAACAAATTCAAAGTCATGCTTGAACATTCCAATTAAATGTTCCTCAAGTCCCATCATTAATGGATGGACCCAGTCATCAAAAATGACATTTGCACCCTCCCAACCCATTTGAGGGCTATACCGAGCAGGCACATCCTGCACATGCATTGGGGTACTTATTACAGCGCATGGGATACCAAGCCTTTTTGCACTATGTCGCTCCATTTGTGTACCAAGGACTAGCTCTGGAGATGTTTCTTTTATCGCATCTTCTACTTCCAAGTAGTCATTAGTTATCAATGCTTCCAAACCAAGGGCCTTAGCGGCTGGACGAACTTTCCTAGCCATTTCACGGCTATAAGTTCCTAAGCCCACAACTTTAAAACCAAGCTCCTCATTAGCAATTCTTGCTGCAGCGAGGGCGTGTGTTCCGTCCCCGAAAATAAAGACTCTTTTTCCTGTTAAGTAATTCGAATCCACTGAATTCGAATACCAAGTTAATTTCGAATTATTAGATTCGTTTACTGATTGCGGGATTTCCATCTCTAAAACTTCGTGTAATTCTTTAAGAAAATCCTGAGTAGCACCGACACCTAGAGGAACTGTTGTAGTAAAAGGAATATTTAAATTTCTTTCTAGCCAAATACAAGTTGATTCGGCTATCTCTGGATAAAGGCAAACATTCACATCAGCATTAGGTATTCGCATTATATCTGCGGGTGATGCTCCTAAAGGGGCTACAACATTGACATCAATCCCGTACTGACCAAGGAGTTTTTGTATTTCCAAAACATCATCCCTACATCTAAAGCCAAGCAAAGTTGGGCCAAGTAGATTTACTCTCGGTCTTCTTTTTTCTTCCTGCCACGTATGTTTGGATTCATTCGAGTGGTCTTTGAGTAAAGTTCTTACGATTTGATAAAAGGTCTCAGATCCACCCCAGTTTTCCTTTTTGCTATAGGCAGGTAATTCGAGGCTGACAATAGGGATATCAAACCCCATACCTTTTGCTAGTGATCCGGGCTGATCTTGAATTAATTCAGCCGTACAACTTTCTCCTACCAACAGAGTCTCTGGCTTAAATCTGTCTACGGCTTCTTTTATATGTCCTTTTACAAGTTCTGCTGTATCACCTCCTAAATCTCTAGCTTGAAAAGTTGTATAAGTTACAGGTGGTCTACTTCCGCGGCGTTCAATCATCGTGAAAAGAAGGTCAGCGTAAGTATCCCCTTGAGGAGCATGTAAAACATAATGTAATTTTTTCATAGACGTAGCGATCCTCATCGCTCCGATATGAGGAGGTCCTTCGTATGTCCAGAGAGTTAATTCCATGAGATTAATTTGATGTAAGAGTTTTAGGATTTAAAATTTCATGTCTAAGAAGTGGCCTTGAGAACAATTCTGCTAGATCAGAAGCTTGATCAATCCCATGAATTGGGCTGAAAACCATTTCAATTGACCATTTAGTTGATATCCCCTCTGCCTCAAGTGGATTAGCTAGTCCCATACCACAAACGACAAGATCTGGTGAACTATCTCTAACTCTGTCTAACTGTTTCTCTACGTGTTGTCCTTCGACGATACGACAATCAGGAGGAAGTAAGTCTATCTCTGCTTTCATTAAATCTCTATTTAAATAAGGAGTTCCTATTTCAACAATCTTCATTCCACACTCATTACTTAGAAATCTAGCTAAAGGAATTTCTAATTGAGATTCAGGCAAAAGAAAAAGTTTCTTACCAGAAAGTTTTTCAACATGAGGTACCAAAGCTTGCTTTGCTCTAGATATCAGTGGATTTAATATTGAATCAACAATTGATTTATCGATACCAAATGAATTCGCAGCCGCCTGAATCCACAAAGTGCTTCCAGTGACACCTAGAGGGAAGGGAGCCTCAATTATTTCAGCACCTTTATTTTTTAGCTCTCTTGCCGTATCAGTTAAGTAGGGCTGAGTAAGAAGGACTTTTGTTTCAGGACCAATAGAAGGTAATTCTGTTGATTGTCTAGGAGGAAAACTTTCTACGTTATCTATTCCAAGCCGATTAAAAATACTTATTAACCGATCCTCCACAGCATTAGCAAGGGTTCCAACTAAAAGTAATTTTTTTTGATCGCTCTTCGGCATCAATGGAATCAAAGCCTTTAATGCTCCGTCTTCGCCTTGAGTAAAAGTTGTTTCTATTCCACTTCCCGAATAATTCAATACTGTTACTTGACCTTTAAGTTCAATATTCAGGTTTTCAGCAACCCTTGAAAGATCTATTTTTATTACTTCACTTGGGCAAGAACCAACAAGAAAAAGAGTTTTTATTTCTGGACGTCTTGCTAAAAGATTTTTAACTACTCGGTTTAACTCGTCATGAGCATCAGCTAATCCAGCTAAATCTCTTTCTTCTAAAATAGCTGTTCCAAAACGTGGTTCGGCAAAGATCATTACGCCTGCTGCACTTTGAATTAAATGCGCACAGGTTCTAGAACCCACAACAAGGAAGAAAGCATCAGGCATTCTTCTATGCAGCCAAACGATAGAAGTTAGCCCACAAAAGACTTCTTTTGGACCAGATTCTTTAAGGAGCGTTGCACCGCTCATAGAGATTTAATACATGTATATATTCAAACTGCATCTAAAAAGGGTAAACCGTCAACAAACACTTAATCTCTTTCGCATTTAGTTACTTTTTAGTTACCAAATGTCTGACTACGGTAACTTTTGCATTTGCACTAGCTAACAACCCTTTAACGACAACAACGCTTTTAAGGGTCAATTCTTTATCTACTAAGCACGCTAATGACATGAGTATAAATACGTGTCTACGGGACGCAATACATATATGTTTTCATTCGAAGATATATTTTTAATGTCAAATGTATCGAATTCTCCAAACATTTCCTAAAGAGATATTTGCCTGCAAGAATATAAACAATTCCTTTCGAAAGAAAAAGATTAATGACTTCGACAATAACTCGTAAGGAGGACGGTGAAGGTAGCGTTCAGGTAAAACAAGACCCGAAAGCACAAATTCAGGAAGGAGCCCTAGTTATTGCTGTTTATGGCAAAGGAGGTATTGGTAAATCAACTACTTCTTCTAATTTGTCTGCCGCATTTTCAAAGCTTGGAAAGAAAGTACTTCAAATTGGTTGTGATCCAAAGCATGACAGCACTTTTACCCTTACTCACAAAATGGTGCCTACCGTCATAGATATTCTTGAAGAAGTAGATTTTCATAGTGAAGAACTAAGACCTGAAGACTTTATGTTTAAAGGTTTCAATGGTGTTATGTGCGTTGAGAGTGGTGGACCACCAGCGGGAACAGGCTGTGGGGGTTATGTCACAGGTCAAACGGTCAAGCTATTAAAAGAGCATCATCTTTTAGAAGATACTGATGTAGTTATATTTGACGTTCTTGGTGACGTTGTATGCGGTGGCTTCGCAGCTCCATTGCAACACGCAAATTATTGTCTAATTGTTACCGCAAATGATTTTGATTCTATTTTCGCAATGAATCGCATCGTCGCAGCAATAAACGCTAAAGCAAAAAATTACAAAGTTCGTCTAGGAGGTGTCATAGCAAACCGATCTGCTGAATTAGATCAGATAGAGAAATTCAATGAAAGAACAGGTCTGAAGACCATGGCTCATTTCCGTAATGTAGATGCAATACGCAGATCAAGACTAAAAAAGTGCACAATTTTCGAGATGGATTCGGAAGAAGAAGGCGTAGTGGAAGTACAAAATGAGTATCTTTCATTAGCCCAGAAAATGATAGATAACGTTGAGCCATTAGAGGCCGAACCCTTAAAAGACCGTGAAATATTTGATCTTTTGGGCTTTGATTAAAGAGCTAGTTCAAGAATCATTTCAGCCCAACTAATCGCATAGACAATTCCCAAACTTTTCTAGAGGTCACTGGATCAGTCACTCGATCCGACAATTCTTGTGAAAATTGTTGTCTATCCTTGCGTTGTCTATTACCCCAACTCCAATGAACGCCAGAAATAGCAAATTGAGGGTCTGAAACGACTTGGGCTACTCTATCTCCAGCCAGTGCTTCACTTACGAAACCTCCTGTTATTAATTTCTGAAACCATGGGAACAACCACTGAAACAGTTTAGGAGTGTTTCTAAATAATCTTGTATTAGCTACACATCCGGGATATAGAGAGCTAAAAAGAATTGGAGAAGAATTAAATCGTCTATGTAATTCTTGGGTTGTAATCATATTGCATAACTTACTATCTTTATAGGCTTTGCCTGGTTTAAAACGTTTACCACTAGCCATTGATATGGGGTCGCAAAAACCTTCTTCAAAACCAGATAAATTTCCTAGATCAGCAGGCGCAGGTATTGGTATTTTTCCTCCAAGTTCTTTATTGTTAGCTGTTACGGTTCCTAAAATAACCACCCTCGATGATTCAACCCCCCAAGATCTTCCCTTCCAGACTGGTCTTGAAGACTTACTAAGATTTTCCAATAGCATCTGAATTAATAAAAAATGCCCAAAATGATTTGTTGCCATTGATATTTCATATCCCTGTGGAGATCTCAAAGGCTTTTTTAAACGCGGAAGATATACAGCAGCATTACAAACTAAAGCATCCAATGGCTTTTCCAAATCCTGTAAAAGACTTTTAGCCCCATTACGTACGCTATCCAAGTCGCCAAGATCAATTTGTATATGTTTAAGTTGTCTTGGACTATTGGTAGGCAATCCAACTGCGGATGCTGAAGCTTCAGCTCTCACAGAACATCTATTTGCGGTAATAACTCTCCAACCCCTCTCTACCAAAGACTTTGTTGCATACAACCCAACTCCTGATGTTGTTCCAGTAATTAATACAGTTCCTGGTGCCGCTTGTACTAGAGCCATATTCCTTAATAAAAACTATTTTAATCAATTTTCAAACACAAATCTAAACCTCAGAGAAGCAAAGTTAATCATCGCCAGATAACTCTGACACTATTTGGAGTAATCCACTGATCTTGCTCTTTAAAGAAACGTTGTTCTCCACCATTAGTAAACATTTCATCAAAACGTAGTCTTAAGTTGTGAAGTTTTTTTGATTCTTTTTCTAATAGATATGACAACTCTAGATTTCTATTCACACGTTGATGAGAAGCAAGTCCTAAGTTCACGAGGCTGGTTGCAAATACAATAAATAATCCAAGCTTCAAAATTAATCCCACATGGCTATATAAAAGCTCCCGCCTAACTTCTTCTTTCTGAAATTCAGAAACTTGAGTGAAAGCATCTATTTTTTTATTTACAGAAGGATTGCTTTTATTAATTTTTTTTAAACGTTTCCTTCTGAACGGCTCTTCAATTCGCTGAGGTTGTCCCAAAATTAAATTAAAATTTGCCAATTTTTTTCATGGTAACTTAATTAAAAATGGAATCAATTATTTGACTTCTTTCAATGCATTTATAAATTCAAAAAAGAAAATAAATATGGGTGGTATCAATACCCAACGTTTTTATGACGAATAACTAAAAAATAAAATGAATAATCTAGAAGAAGTCCTTTATTTAAATCCTCTTGAATTAAGTGGACCAGAGCAAATGGCAATCGATCTCTTCCTATTAGAGAAGTCATTTACTGACCACAATTTCAACATGGCAGTACGTTTTTATACGTGGGAGGGAGACTGGCTATCGATTGGGAACAACCAAAAAGAACTGCCAAAAACATGGATTGAACTTTTAAAAAATGAACAGTTAAAAATTGTAAGAAGACCTAGTGGAGGGAAAGCTGTTCTTCATAGCAGAGGACTAACTTACGCTCTTATATGGAAATATCCACCAAGAAATAAAAAAGAATCATATTTAAAGACAACTCAATGGTTAAAAGATGGTTTTAAAAAAGCTGGAGTGGATCTGTTTTTTGGGAATCAGCCAGTGAATATATCTAATAGCAATTGTTTTTCGACTTCAACATTAGCTGACCTAGTTGATAAAGATAAAAACAAACATATTGGAAGTGCTCAGTATTGGAGAAAGGGACATTTACTTCAGCATGGAGAAATCTTAATGGAACCTTCAAAAGAATTATGGAAAAAAGTTTTCAACGCAGATCCACCAAAGATAAAAAATGAAATTAAAGATAAAGATAAAATTATAAATTTTCTAAAAGAATCGTTAGGCCAAACATGGCCCAATTCAAAGATCTCTTATTATAAATTAGATCAAAAAGAAAAAGAAATAATAAAACATTTTACTATAAATAAATTTAAAGGAATAAATAATTATTGATCCTCTTTTAAATCATTCGAAACCATTGATTGTGCAATATCAAGTAGATTCAATCCTAGTGGATAAATATTCTCTTTTCTAGCAATTTTAATAAATTGATCTGGAATATTTAATCCGATTTTTTTAAGTAATGCTTTAGCGATATCTACTCTATCTAAAGTGCCAAGAGGAAGACCACAAACTGAAAGAACAAGTAGTCTTCCGTTTTTAGTTTTTTCTATTTTTATTATTGCTTTCCATAATAATTCGTTTTCACTAATAGATGGCAATTCATTTATTGGTAATAAGAACTCATAAAGAAATCTTTTATCCCAGTTCTGCACAGAAATATTCTTCAATATTTTTTCATTAACATAACCGACCCATCTCCCTTCTCTACAAATGAGTATCCATTCTTCATTGAAACGATTATTATTATTCAATGAATTAAATTTAGATAAAACTTTGACAGGTAAATCATCCTCAAGGACCCTGAATGAACGACTATAAACCTGATTTACATATACTTCAGACAAAATATTTTGTATTTGAATAATTTGGCTCTGTGATTTAGATGAAGAAAAAACAAATAAACCAATAATAGAAAAGCAAATTGCGAAATATAAGTTACCCCTAAGTAAACTTAAAATACCAATGAAAATAGCAATAAAAGAAATTAATCTGGCAGAGGTAATAGCCACTTTAATCCCTGCTCTTTTACTCCCTGTAAAATGCCAAATTAAAGATTTTAATATTACGCCACCATCAAGAGGCATTATCGGAAGTAAATTAAATACGCCTATCAAAAAATTTAGGCTACCAACCTGCTTAAGTAAATTAGAGAGAATTAAATTTGATACTGATAACTTATTACTTAATAAAATCATTAAAAAAGCTAATAAAAGACTAACAACGGGACCTGAAATTGCAATTTTCAAACTTCCTTTTGAAGTCGGGCATTCTTTTTCAAGATTTGCCATACCTCCAAGAAAAAAAAGTGTTATGTCTCTAACTTTTAAGCCCTCCCCAATTGCTACAAAAGAATGAGCCAATTCATGCAATAAAACAGATAAAAATAAAAGAGAAGCAGTAAAAGCACCTATCACCCATCCATTCCAAATAGATACTTGACCATCAAAAACCGTCTCGAACTGATCTCTAGCCGACACAGTAAAATACAAGAAAACCAAAAACCAACTTGGATGGATCCTTAAAGGGATGCCTCTGATTTTCATAACTTCCCAACTACCCAAATTTAAATTCCTCCAAGCTCTCAATAAAATCTATTTCAATCAATCCTAATAAAAGTTCGGATAATGATCAGAAAATCTTCTTCTAAAAAATCAACAGCAATAAAAATTTGTGGACTAACAAAGACTTCACAAGCACGATCCATAGCGGAATTCAAAATAAATGCTATTGGAGTTATTGGCGTAAAAAATTCACCTCGTTTTGTACCAGAAGAAGAATGTATAAAAATTTTTAATGAAGTAGCAAAAGTTTCTTCAAGTATTGAGAAAGTATTAGTAATAGCAAATGAAAAATTAGAGGAGGTTAAATGTATAAATAACAGATCAACTCCACCATCAGTAATCCAATTGCATGGAAATGAATCAGTTGATTATTGTCGTGAATTAAAGAATAAATTTCCCAAAATTAAATTATGGAAAGCCTTCAGGTTAAAATCTATTAATGATTTAGAAAAAACACAGCAATATGAAAAGAATATAGATGCTATTCTTATAGATGCTTGGGATGATAAGTCACTTGGAGGCACTGGGAATAGAGTCCCAGTAGAATTACTACTTAATAAAACTTTTAAAGTTCCTTGGATCTTAGCTGGTGGAATATCTGCTGAAATAATTCCTGAAATTTTTTCTAAACTTAGACCTGATGGAATTGATGCATCCAGTCGACTAGAAATATCTCCAGGTATTAAAGATATTAAGAAAGTTGAATCTCTTGTTCATGAAATAAGGGGGGGAAACTTAAAACACTCCTCCAGATGGCATTAAAGTTATATCCTCAATAGTTTGATTAATTGGTTGACTAGCAAGATGTAAGAGTTCAGAGGCAACTTGATCAACTGAAAGCATCGAATCTCTATCAAATTGCATCCCAACGGTATCAGAATCCCAAAGAGATGAATTTACTGATCCAAGAGTAAGTGTGCATGCTCGTATGAAATGCTTACGCTCTTCTTCTGCTAAGCATTTGGTAAAACTTGCTAAAGCTGCTTTGGAAACACAGTAAGCTCCCCATTGAGGAAAAGCATTTCTAGAAGCATGACTACTAACGTTGATAACTAATCCTCCTTTTTTTCTCATTAAAGGAACCGTCTCAGAGCAAACCTGAAAGATACTGGTGAGATTCATTTGCATGATCCATTCCCATTTTTCAAGTGGCATGGATAAAAGATCTCCAGTCCAAGCAACTCCAGCATTATTTATTAAAACTGATGGAATCAAACCATTATTCATTAATTCAGCTATTCCCTTAGATATAATTTTGGGATTACTTAGATCAATAGATTGGTAGAAGACCTTAACTTTTTTGTTATCAATTTCTTCGACAAGTCCTTGTAGATCATCTTCAGACCTGGCTAAAAGTAGTAAATCCCACCCAGAATTAGCAAAAGCCATAGCAGTTGCTCTCCCAATTCCTCTAGAAGCACCTGTAATTAATACTGTTGACAAGAAAGTTAAAAGCAAACACTAAAACTCTAAACTGAAATTTCACTTTCGATAGACTGAGATTCCAAATATTTTCCCATTTTTCTAAATTTGGAATATCTATTGTCTCTTAATTCATCAGGGGATAAAGCCAATAATTCTGATAAATGCTTCTCAAGGGCATTTTTCAAAGTATCTCCAGCCTGAAGCGGGGCCCAATTATTGCCCCCAGAAGGCTCTTTTAATACCTCGTCAACAATACCTAACTTCATAAGATCAGGTCCAGTAATTTTTAAGGCTGATGCTGCTTCAGGAGCCTTGCCAGCATCCCTCCATAAAATCGAAGCACAGGCTTCTGGGCTTGCAACTGTATAGACACTATGTTCAAACATGAGCAACCTGTCTGCGACACCTATCCCCAGAGCGCCACCAGAGCCACCTTCTCCAATTACAGTTGCAATTATGGGAACTTTAAATCTAAACATTTCACGTAAATTCACTGCGATTGCTTCTCCTTGGCCTTGCTCTTCTGCTATGAGACCTGCATAAGCTCCAGGAGTATCTATAAAAGAGATTATTGGCAGTCTGAATCGATCAGCATGATCCATTAGCCTCAAAGCCTTTCTGTACCCTCCTGGCTTTGCCATACCAAAGTTTCTTGCAACATTCTCTTTTGTATCTCTACCTTTTTGTTGGCCAATTATGAGGACAGATTTTTCACCTATTCGAGCTAAACCTCCTATGAGAGCTTGATCATCAGTTCCGTTCCTGTCTCCGTGTAATTCAACCCAGTCATCACAAAACATCTGAATGTAATCCAGTGTGCTAGGCCTTTGGGGGTGTCTAGCTACTTGAATCTTTTGAGCGGGTGTTAGTGAATTAAATATTTCATCTCGCCTTCTTGCTGCAAGGGTCTCTAATTGCAAAAGTTGCTGACTTACATCAACCTCTGAATCTCTTGCTAATTCTCTGATTTGATCAATCTGATTCTCTAATTCAACAAGAGGTTTTTCAAATTCGAGGAGAAAACGTCTAGCCATAAAAAAAGCAACCAAAAACTCAGACGGTTAATGTCTGAATATTTGATTTTAAACCAACAGCAGAAAACCCATGTCTTTCAGAAGCCTTGCCAATAAAATCCATCTTTTCCAACGAAATATTATTCCTCCCCCAACTGAAATTGGTGTGACAATTTTCAAATTCAAGAATCATTGCCTCAGCAAAACAAGCAAACATTTCTCTTTTAGGATTTTCCATCTCAGCCAATTCCATCATGCTCCAACCTATATCTTTAAAAAATTGAACTACTCCGCCTTTTAAGACATGTATACCAGGTCCAGAAAACTTCTCACCCAAATTCTTAGGATATCCTCCATCAATCATTAAGCAGGGTCTTTTAATTTTGGAGGGGTCAATTTCAAGGGTTTTTGGCATGCTTGCAACCCAAATCACAATATCCGCTTCAGGTAAAGCCTCATCAAGGCTAAGAATTCTCCCCCCTCCAAGTTGAGATTGAAGTTCAATTAAAGGCTTTTGCTGTCTAGCCACTAAAAGAAGTTCAGAAACACCGGTTCGATTAGTGAGCCACCTACAAACAGCGCTGCCAATGTCACCAGTAGCACCCACAACAGCTACTTTTGATTTGCTCAAATCAATTCCTATTCGAGGTGCATTTTGCTCTAACTGTCTACAAATCACCCAAGCTGTATGGGTATTACCAGTTGTGAATCTTTGCCAATCAAGAGTCGTATTTCTAACTTGTTGATTTTGAAGCAAATTAAAATTCTCAAAAATTATTGATGTAAATCCACCTAAAGCGGTGATGTTAATCCCTTTCTTTTGAGCTAACTCCATTGCATTGAGAACTTTTCTTCTTGCTGTTTTGAAGCGACTTAGCATCTCAGGAACAAAGCATGAGTCTATATAAGCCCCCTCAATAGTCTTTCCAATCGCACTTACAACCTTTACGTGCTCTACTAACTGAGGAGGGGCAGTGCACCATACGTCCAAATCTCCTTCAGCAATATGGTCAAACCCCAAGCCCAATGCCTTTCTCTTGGCATCTTCAAAACTTGTTGAGTGTCCGATTAGCCCAAACATTTGGCACCGAGCAAGATCAAAATTGAAAGTAAATATTTATCCATTTTGAACCTTAGACCACGAAGGTCTCAAAAAAAAGAATTCCTCAAGAACTTAAGCTCCTGAGGAATCAATGAAGATCTATAAATATAAATTTTAAATAACCTAAATCACTGCTGCAAGAGCCATTCTTGCAATTTCTCTATTATCAAGACCTATTTCCAGAAGAGAATCTTGATAAGCAATCATAAATTCTTCCATCAACTCTTCCTTATCCATGTGAAGTACTTCAGCATCATTTGAAACTTCATCAAGCATAGATTTTATAAGAGGCAAGTTTTCCTTATTAGCCCTCATAAGATCTTTCTTGACTGTCTCTAGATTGGCCTTAAGCCATTCTTGACCATAGTTCAAATGCAAGTATTCATCTTGCACAACACCCTCTGTGATCCTTTTAGCGAATGGATCAGCAACACGTATGTAAACGTGATATGCGGATATTGCAAAAGATTCAATAAGGATGCACTGAATCAGAAGACAGGTAGTTGTATCTCCTGCTTTGAAAGCCTCTAAAAAATTATTATGGAGTTTTGAGAAAAAGGTCTTTGCAAAAGGCATATCAGGCTTTACAGCAAGATTTCTCCCGCAAGCACAAAAGCCATTCATATGCTTTTTCTCCATCTTTCCAAGCTTCACAAGCTCATCAGCATGTTCAGGAATCAACTTAGCCAGATCAAGAAAATTGGAATAAGCTTCTTGCTCACCTTCAATTACAACTGCATTGATTCTGCTATAGGCATCTTTGTAAGATTCTGAGGTGAAATCTGGAAGAGAGTCAGAACTTAGCTCTTCTTTTTCTACGGTTAAGTTGTTGGATGCAAAAGCTTGCATAGATCTATTAGAAATTTGTCAATCTGAGTGATCTTACAGAATTTAAACCAAAACGGTAGTTCAGTTACCACATCTTAACTGCTAGAAACAGGCCTTTCTGACATAACTGGCGGCCAATCACTCTCCAAAAGACTTGTAAATAGGGACTTCCAATGATCTACTAGTGCATTTTCTAAAGCGGCACCCAATTCAGCATTCGAAGAACTTGCATCGCCAATAACTCCAGATGAGCTCAAATCTTCTGTCAACCATGCGCACGGTGATGCTCCTTCAAGGCTCCACCCTTTTGGGGTAGTAACAATTTGTTTATCTACATTATTTATTTCTAAGTAAGAATCATTTCGTACCAAATCTCCAGCCATGTGCAACATAAGACTTGTTTCCGCTAATGCCGCATGAAGGCCCTCCTCAACCTCTTTTTCAGGTAAAAGTTGATCTAATCCTGGGACACCACTCCAAAGGAAACAAGGCAATACAGCTAGAGAAGGACATTGAATTCTCAACTGCCTTGAAACCGCTTGGAGTAGACCAATTTGCCCACCATGAGCGTTAAAAAAAACTAATCTATTGAACCCCATAGAGGCTATTTGTTGGCCAACATCAGTAACCATTGAAAGCAAAACATCAGCTGATAGGGACAAAGTTCCTGGGAAAGCTTGATGTTCAGGAGAAAAACCAATCGATTGAGATGGGATCATCCATATCGGCATATTTTCTGGCAAACTATTAAGAGTCTTGATTAAAATATTTTCAGCAAAAAAAGTATCAGTAATCAAAGGTAAATGTGGTCCATGTTGTTCACATGCACCAAAAGGCCAAACCAATGTAGATCCATTCTCTGAAGCGGCTTTAGAGGCCTCAGGCCATGTCAAATGCTCAAATCGGCGAGTTTGAAAAATGATAGAAATCTCCTAATAATTAAAAAACAACTTACCCTTGACTGTAAGAATGTTTCACTTACTACTAAGGGTATTATGGCCGGGTCAGATCCTCAGCCTAAAAAAGCAACTCCCCCAAGGCCGGCAACAAATGCACCTCGCAAGCCATTGCAGGTTATGCATATCAGTCGAAAGCCTGAAGAAGAAATAATCAATCAAGGACTATCTGAGAAAGAATTCTCCGAGCGACCTAAAGATAGAAGATTTGATGAAAAGGTTCTAGCTCAAAAAGAAATCTCTAAATTAAAGAAAGCACCTGAACAGCAAAAATCAATCGAGGAAAACTCTAGCTATAATTCTCAGCCAGCGACAATGGAAGATCTTCTTAGATCTGAAAATAAAACTAACTATAATAATAATATTGAAGCTTTCGATGATCAAAATATTTTTGAACAAAAAAGTAGAACGGTTGATGAATTTGATTTTGATGAAGACGAATTCTTAGCAGCCTTAGAAGAGAATCAACCAATCGGGACAACTGGAGAAATCGCAACAGGTTCAGTTATTGCAGTTGAAAGTGATGGTATTTACGTTGATATAGGAGGTAAAGCTCCTGGATTCATGCCGAAAAATGAATGTGGTCTAGGTGTGATAACAAATTTAAAAGAGCGTTTCCCAAAAGGGTTAAAAGTCGAAGTTCTTGTTACTAGAGAACAAAATGCAGATGGGATGGTAACAATCAGTTGTAGGGCGTTAGAACTAAGAAAAAGCTGGGACAAAGTTCAAAATCTTGCAAAAGAAGGAAAAGTTATTCGAGTTAAAATAAATGGTTTTAACCGTGGGGGTGTTACTTGCGACTTCGAAGGTTTAAGAGGTTTTATTCCTAGATCTCAACTCGAAGATGGCGAAAATCATCAATCTCTTGTTTCAAAGACAATTAATACTGCTTTTTTAGAGGTAAATCCAGAGAGAAGAAAACTTGTTCTCTCCGAAAAGAAAGCTGCAATTGCTTCAAGATTTTCAGAATTAGAAATCGGACAACTAATCGAGGGTGAAATCTTAACAATAAAACCTTATGGTTTTTTTGTTGATTTGAAGGGGGTAAGTGGATTGTTGCATCATTCAATGGTAACTAATGGAAGCATGAGAAGCCTTAGAGAAGTTTTTCAACCAGGCGAATCCATCAAAGCTTTGATAACTGATTTAGATCCTTCTAGAGGACGAATTGGATTAAATACAGCTCTTTTAGAGGGACCTCCAGGAGAACTTATTACTGATAAAACAAAAGTTATGGAAGAAGCGAATGAGCGAGCTATTAAAGCGCGAAACAGCTTGAACAAAGAAAAAGTTGATCCTCAAAAGGAAAAGGAAGAAATCAACTTATCCTCATAACTTTATATTGAAGAAAAAAAATTGTGATCGCTTCAAAAAAATCTGATTTAAAAAGAGCAGACTGGGAAATAGACTTTTATTCCCGCCCAATAATTGATGAAAATGGAAAAAAAAGATGGGAATTATTAATTACATCTACAAATAATTTCAAAGACAAGAAAACATTTAAATGGGAAAAGATATGTCCAGCATCAAGTGTTAATTCAATTTGGTTAAAAGATGCATTGGTCGAAGCCATTGATGAAGCTTATTTACAAGGTTGGGATAAACCTTCAGTTATTCGATGTTGGCGATCCTCTATGAAAACAATGATAAAACGTGCAGCAGATCAAATAGGAATTGAACTTATTTCTAGCAGAAGAACATATTCATTATTGGAATGGATTATTGAAAGAGAAAGGAGTTTCTATCCTCAGCAAAAAGGATATATCGGCGTCAATCTTGCTCCTCCTTCAAACCCAATTACAAACCAAGCCATCCCATTACCAGAGGAAGTAAGAGGTGAATCATGGAGCTTTGCTTCCCTATCTCTAAATACACTTAGAGAGGCTGATGAATGGGAAATAAAGTTTTCTAATTTAATTCCCATAAAAGATTCAATTAATGAAAATATATCTATTCCAGGTATTAGGCTTTTTAGCCCAAAAAGGTCCTTAGCACTTGCAGCTTGGCTCGGGGGACTTGAACCAGCAAAGCTTTTAATAGAAGGGACTCAAATAATTTTAGAGGCAGGACAAGCTGATAGATGGTTAGTAACGGATGTCGAAGAAGAAGCTAAAAAAGTTATTGAAAATAATTTTCTAAATACAAAATTAGATGCAGATGGACTTCAATTTATTTCAGTTCAAAAAAGTCCTGAAGAAAATTCTCTAGATGGTTTTTGGATGCTAAAGGATATTGAAGAGAATTAACAATTTCATCTAGAAATAGAATTAAAATAGATCTACAGGTTTAAACAGATATCCATAAAAAATGAGGTTATTACTTTTTAGTATATTTAATATCTCATTCTGATCTATTAAAAGAAAACAATTTAATTATTACTATAGGACCTTCTATAAAAACAGATAAATATCAAATCAATCTAAATAGAACTTGTACATGCTCAAATACAAAACTATTTAATTCTTATAGAAAGAGTTAGAACTAATCAATGACAATGGTTTTGTATATATAAATAGTCATCGATAAATAGAATTTAATAATTAATCTAGCATTTATTTATAGCTAATCCTTCATTTATATATTTCTCAGTTATGTCAATAGAACTATCAAAAGGAATAACTTTGGCTACCAAAACACCATCGACTGATCCTTTAGGTTTTAAATTTACTTTTGTATGTCTCGGTAGTTGTTTTTTGAGCCACTTAATAGATTCTTCTTCTAAATCAGGAGTGATTTCTGTACATGCTAATTTCACAGTATAGGTACGATTATGATCTCCGATGAGCAAAACAGACGAACTGGTCACTTGCAAAATTTCAGCGGCATCAACTCCTGAATGAAGCCAAAAAAGAGAAATTAATAATATTAAAAACTTCTTAAGAAATTTATTCATAAAAAGTTTTTAAGTTATTTCTTAATCTCAGATATGCCAACCATTTGAGCATTACTTTTCCCAGGTGGCACCATAGGATAACAATTTTCACCTTTTCTTACATTTACGTTAACAAGAACTGGTCCTTCATTCGCCAATGCTTTCTGGAGTTCAGGGATTAGTTTTTCTCTTTCTGAAATTACTATGCCCTCAATCCCAAAAGCGTTAGATAGCGAAATAAAGTCAGGTTCTCCAACAGACATGTTAGATGCCGAATATCTTTCATCATAAAAACTTTCTTGCCATTGCCTAACCATTCCTTGCCAATGATTGTTGATGATAATAACTTTTAAATTCAACTTGTATTGAGCGATAGTTCCAAGCTCCTGAATATTCATCAGGATACTTGCATCACCGGCAATACAAATTACTTTCTCTTTGGGCAAAGCAACTTTGACTCCCATTGCAGCGGGCATTCCAAAACCCATTGTTCCAAGTCCAGCACTGCTAATCCATTGTCTAGGTCCATTTAACAAATATTGAGCTGCCCACATCTGATGTTGTCCAACATCAGTTGTAATATATGCATCTTGCGCCAAATCTCTCAACGCAATTAAAACTTCCTGTGGATAAATTTCTCCTTCTTTAGGAGGAGTTATCAAAGGAAAATTATTTTTCCAGTTTTCAATTTTATTAATCCATTTAGAGGTTCTTGGATTTGTTTTCCTCTGGTTACTGAGATCTAATAATTTAACAAGGCTAATGCCAACATCACCTAGTACGGAGACTTCAACTACTCTATTTTTATTTATTTCAGCAGGATCAATCTCAAAATGAATTACTTTTGCTTTTGGAGCAAAAGTATCTAATTTACCTGTAACTCTGTCATCAAATCTTGCTCCAATAGCAATCAACAAATCACATTCAGTCACTGCAAAGTTTGCATAAGCTGTTCCATGCATACCAAGCATCCCAACTGATAAGGGATCACGTTCATCAAAAGCGCCTTTCCCCATCAAAGTTGTTGTTACAGGTATTTGATATCTTTTAGCAATCGCTGCAAGAGTTTCATGTGCCCCCGAAGAAATAACACCCCCGCCAACGTAAAGGAGTGGTTTCTCAGCATTTTCAATTAAATCTAAGGCTGAACTTATGGCTTTATGTTCTGGCGCGAATGGAAGTTCAAAGCCTTGTGGCTTTATTGAACCTGGCTCAACAGGAAGATATTTAAACATCTCTTGTCCAACATCTTTTGGTATGTCAATCAAAACAGGTCCTGGTCTACCCGAGGATGCAATAAGAAAAGCTTGCGCTACAACTTTTGCAATTTCAGATGGATCTCTTACGACCCATGAATGTTTAACAATTGGAAGTGTTATCCCAAAAATATCTGTTTCTTGAAAAGCATCCGTACCGATAGCAGGTCTCGGAACTTGTCCTGTTATGACTACTAGAGGTACAGAATCCATCTGAGCGGTGGCTATTCCTGTTACTAGATTCGTAGCTCCAGGCCCTGATGTACCAAAACAAACACCTACTTTTCCCGTCGCTCTAGCAAAACCATCTGCTGCATGAGTCCCACCTTGCTCATGTCGAACAAGAATATGTTTTAACCATCCCTCTTGCTCTGCTTTGAAAACGGCATCATATATTGGGAGGATTGCTCCGCCTGGATAACCAAAAATAGTATCTACTCCATGCCTACGAAGAGAATCCATCAAGGCATCAGCTCCTGAAATCTCATGATGAGTTTGTGTTCCTGAATCTCCTATTTGAGTAGGTGTAGAAGTCAGGGTCACGGCAGAAGAAAATCTGAACTAACAATAAATCTTAGTATGCATAATTTCAATTAAAGTAAATTAAGCAAAGATTTAATTAAATTCTCTAAGTTTTAACAGCAAGCTTATTATTAAACTAATTAGCACAAATAGTTATTTTAATTCTTTAAAGCAAACCTATTTGGTGTAAAGGTCCACTCCCAATTATTAATTCCAACAAAAAACAAAGAAAAACAATCATCGCAACTCTTCCATTCCAAACTTCAGAGCTGTTATTCCAACCCCATTGCCATTTCTCTTGAGGATAAAGTTTTACTCTTTCTGGCAATTTTGATGCTTCCTCCAAACTAATCCCCTCGCCGTTTAAGCAAGAAGAAACTAAATCGGCCAAACCTTCAATAAACAAAGGATAGATATCAAGAGCTGGAACTCTTTTAAAATTAACAATTCCGTTTTTCTGAGCAATTTCTTTGTACTCAATATCAATCTCTTGGAGAGTTTCAATATGCTCACTCACAAAACTTATTGGGACCACGACAAGTTCCTTAACACCTGATTTACCTAGTTTTTCTAATACTTCTTCGGTATATGGTTTTAGCCACTCTTCTGGCCCTACTCTGCTTTGATAAGCAAGTGAGAATGAATTGGTGAATCCAAGAGAATTTTCAAGCTGGTCAATAACCAAAAGTGAACAGTTCTGTATTTGATCTTGATAAGGATCACCGGCTTCTTCTACATAACTTTTTGGGACACCATGTGCAGTAAAAAAAACGTGGGACTCTTGGGGTAAATCACAATCTAATATTTGCTTCTTTATTAATTCAGCCATTGAAGAAACATAGGCTGGATGATCAAACCAGCTTCGAATACAACGAATTGATAATTCTGCAAACTCGTCGTCACTATCTTTTAACCTTTTCAATTCTCTAAAGCTGGATCCACTTGTGCTTATAGAAAAATGGGGATAAAGAGGTAAAACAACAACCTCCCTAACACCGTCAGCCTTCATATCCGCCACCGCTGACTCAGTAAATGGATGCCAATACCTCATCGCAACATATGTTGTTGCGTCTATTCCTATATTCCTAAGGTAACTTTGGAGTTCTCTTGCCTGCTGCTCGGTAATACGACGTAAAGGTGATCCACCTCCAATTGATCTATAAGCCTCTTGTGATTTACTACTTCTTAATAAGCTTATGAGCCAAGCAAGAGGTTTTTGAAAAGCACGAACTGGTAAACGTATTATCTCTGGATCAGAAAATAAATTATACAAAAATGGGCCTACGTCCTTAATCCTCTCAGGACCTCCGAGATTTAATAAGAGGACACCAACCCGAGCCATTTTAGAAAAAACTCCTTATAAAAGGGTATACAAACCCTTATCGAAGTAAAGCTAGCTAAATTTACAGGATCATGGACGAGAATCAAAAGTTACTAGATATCAACCAAGACCTTGAATCAAAGGGAATCAATCTAAGAATTGAGAAAAGGGGTAAAGTTTTAAACATTCGAGGTTCTTTGCCAGATAAGAAATCTCATGATCTTTCTAAAGTTCAAAGAATAAGTCTGAAACTTCCATTCGACGTTAACGGTCTAGAAGAGGCTAGAAAAGCTATAGAATTGGTAGATTATCAACTTAAAAAAAATCAATTTTGTTGGTCTAATTGGATTAAAGAGAAAGCTTTCTCAGCAAGAAAGACTAATAAAACAGTAATAAGCAATGAAATAGAAAGCTTTAAAAGACAATTTTTTTCTGATACATCTAGGAGCAAATCATCAGCCGGAATGATCAGCACTTGGCAGTCTGCTTACAAACCATATTTGAACAGATTAATTGGAGTAAGTCATAAATCTACTCTTGAATTAAACGAGGAGCTCTTAGTGAAAATCCTTTTAAGTTACAAAGAAAATTCAAGGAGCAGACAACAATGTGGAATTGCTTTAAGTGCTTTAGCTAGACACCTTAAAGTAGAACTCCCAAAGGACTGGAAACAACTTCAAAGTGGTTATGGCATACACGAATCAAATTTCAGAGAGTTACCTAGTGATGAAGAAATTATTGATAGCTTTCAATTAATACCAAATCCAAAATGGAGATTTGTTTTTGGGTTAATGGCAGCTTATGGGCTTAGAAATCATGAAGTCTTTTTTAGTGACTTATCTTGTTTAAAAAAAGGTGGGGATAAAATACTCCGGGTTTTCCCAAATACGAAAACAGGAGAGCATCAAGTTTGGCCATTTCACCCTGAATGGGTTGGTTTATTTGAGCTAGAAAACATAACTGATACTTCAAGTTTGCTCCCAGAAATTAAAACAGATCTAAAAGAGACAACTCTTCAACACATAGGAAGAAGAGTATCTGAGCAATTCAGAAGATATAAACTATCTTTTACCCCCTATGATTTAAGGCATGCATGGGCAGTTCGGACCATCTTAATAGGCCTACCAAATACTGTAGCTGCAAAAATGATGGGACACTCAGTGTCAATACATACAAAAACCTACCATCATTGGATAACAAGAAGAGATCAACAAATTGCAGTCGATAGTGCTCTATCTAGAGTTAAATATTAACAAGAAGAATAATTAATATTTATTGCTATATCTTTTTTAGAAATTATTCTTTTATTAACTTATTTAATCTAAGCTTGGGAAATGAAAAATAAAATTAATAAAGAGGATTCAAGACTTAATAAGCTAGACAAGAGTGCAGAAAAAATAGGAATGGGTGGTAATTTAATACCAAACATCACCGAAGAAAAATATAAAGAACGAATGCAAAAGAGGAAAGAAGTTCAAACACAAAGATTAAAAGAAAGAAAAAAAGAAAAAGGTCTAATAATAGTTAATACCGGTCAAGGTAAAGGTAAAACTACAGCAGCTCTTGGGATGGGATTAAGAACTATTGGTCATAACTACAAAGTTGCAATAGTTCAATTTATCAAAGGTGGATGGGAACCAGGTGAATCATTAGCTTTGAAAATATTTGGGGATAAGTTAAAGTTTCATGCATGCGGGGAAGGGTTCACATGGGAAACACAAGATAGAAATAGAGATATAAATTTAGTTAAGTCAAGCTGGAGAAAGGCGGTCTCATATATTAAAGACCCAAATTATAAACTCATAATTTTAGACGAGATCATTGTTGCAATCAAACTTGGATATATTAAAGAAGATGAAATTATAAATGGCATAAATTTGCGTCCAGAACTTACACATATAGTCTTGACTGGAAGAGGAGCCTCAGAAAAATTAATCGATTCAGCTGATCTTGTGACAGAAATGAAATTAATCCACCACCCCTTTAGAGAGCAAGGAATAAAAGCACAAGAAGGAATTGAATATTAATCTATAGTCTTAAAATACTTCCATCGCAAGGGATCCAATACAGATGTCAAGACGTTCTCCCAAGACTTGCTACTGTCAAATTGTTATGAATTTTTAATGACATACTCTAGAGCACTCATAAAACTCAGTGGTGAAGCTCTTATGGGAGATAAACCTTATGGGATTGATCCTGAAATTGTTCAATCAATTGCCAAGGATGTTTCAAAAGTGGTTGAAAATGGCACGCAAATAGCAATTGTTGTTGGCGGTGGAAATATTTTTAGAGGTCTAAAAGGATCAGCTGCAGGAATGGATAGAGCCACGGCTGACTATGTTGGGATGCTTGCAACAGTAATGAATGCGATTACACTTCAAGATGGATTAGAAAGAGCTGGAGTACCAACAAGAGTTCAATCTGCTATTGACATGCAGCAGATTGCAGAACCGTATATAAGAAGAAGAGCAATAAGACATCTTGAAAAAGGAAGAGTAGTAGTTTTTGGAGGTGGATGCGGTAATCCATTTTTTACAACTGATACCACTGCTGCACTTAGGGCCGCTGAAATTAACGCCGAAGTTGTTTTCAAAGCCACGAAAGTTGATGGGGTTTACGATCGAGATCCAAAAAAATTCACTGATGCTGTCAGATATGACAACCTCACCTTTCAAGATGTATTAGCTAACGAAATAGGAGTAATGGATAGCACTGCTATTGCTCTTTGCAAAGATAATAAAATCCCAATAGTTGTGTTTAATATTTTCCAACCGGGGAATATTGCTAAAGCTATTTCTGGCGAACCAATTGGATCAAGAATTTCTAATTCAAGTTAAAACTGAACTTTTTTGAAGCTTTTAAAAATCAATTCCCAAAAACTTAATCTGAATGTCAAACCAAGAGCTAAAAAACACAATGAGCAAATCTGTAGAGGCAGCTCAGAGGAATTTCAATACCATCAGGACGGGAAGGGCAAATACGTCTTTATTAGACAGAATTTCAGTCGAATACTACGGAGCTGAAACTCCACTAAAATCTCTCGCAACCATCACTACTCCTGACTCTCAAACGATAGCAATTCAACCCTTCGACTTAGGATCATTAGCTTCAATCGAAAAAGCAATTGCAACAAGTGATCTAGGTTTTACTCCAAATAATGATGGCAAAATAATACGTATAAATGTTCCTCCATTGACTGAAGAGCGTAGAAAAGAATTTTGCAAACTCGCATCCAAATATGCAGAGGAAGGGAAAGTTGCCTTAAGAAATATACGACGTGAGGCAATAGATAGAGTCAAAAAATCTGAAAAGGATGGTGATCTTTCCGAAGATCAAAGTAGAGATGAACAAGAAACAATTCAGAAAGAGACGGATAATTTTATTAAAGATATTGAAAAAAAACTTTCAGAAAAAGAAGCTGAGATTTTAAAAGTTTGACCCTCATAGATGTTGCCATTATTGGAGGGGGAGCATCAGGTACTACTACAGCATTTCATCTGGCTAGTAAAAGTAAAAAAGTATGTATTCTTGAAAAAAATATTTCTTCTCCAGAGAAAATTTGCGGGGGTGGAATGTCTGCTGCAGTGCAAAATTGGTTTCCTTTTAAACTTTTACCAATAGTTGATGAAGTAATAACAAATGTAGAGTTTAGTTGGTGCAATACTGACAAAGTAGTCGCTGAGCTCTCTGGGTCTTCTCCTTTTTGGATGGTTAAACGTGAAAAACTTGATTCATTCTTATTAGATCAAGCACTAAATTCTGGTTGTAATTTATTGACTACTTTTAATGTAGTCGATGTAAAAAAAAAATCTAATGTCTGGCATATCACCGCTCTTGACGGGAGACAAATAGAGGCAAGAGCAATTGTTATTGCTGATGGTTCTCAATCGCCATGGCCTCAAACTTTTAATTTAGGTCCAAATCAACAAAAATTTGCCTCAACTTTCTCAGGGAGAATTAAAAGGAGAGGAAATCTAGGTCATGAAACTGCTAGATTTGAATTTGGCCTAGTAAAGAATGGATTTGCATGGGCCTTTCCATTAAACAATGAAGTAAATATTGGGATGGGAAGTTTTCTGGATAATAAGAATTCACTTCGAGTCAATGAAATACTTAAATCATTTCTTCCTGATTTAGATTTTGATCCTTCTGAAGTAATTGGTCATGAAAAAAAATTAAGGATATGGAATGGCCACAGTAAATTAAACGGGGAAGGAATTCTTCTGGTTGGCGATGCTGCCTCATTATGTGATCCTTTTTTAGCTGAAGGATTAAGGCCCGCTTTGATGAGTGGATTTGAAGCTGCAAAAAGCCTTATTTATTGGCTAGATGGAGAAGTGAATTGTTTAGACGCATATACAAAAACAATACAAAGAAATTGGGGGAATTCGATGGCTTGGGGTAAAAGAATTTCTCAAGTTTTTTATCGTTTTCCCAAAGTAGGATACCAATTAGGTGTAAAAAGACCTACAGCTCCAAAAAGAATTGCACAAATCCTCTCAGGTGAGATGGGTTATGAAGATATTGCTAAAAGAGTAATCAAAAGATTACTCTTCCAAAATTAAAGCTTAAAGAGTTAGGGCAACTCCTCCTTCAATCAACTCAAGTCTTTCGTTCAATTGATTTTCTAATTTATCAATTGCTTTACTAAAACCGCTAATTCCATCATCAAGTTTTTCCGTAGCCATTTTATCTCCAGCCATCATTAGTTCAAAAGATGTCTGATCTAGATGTATTTTCTCTTCAATGAGTAAAGGATTTTGTGCATTCAACTTGATTGGCAAGTCCAAATAAGTCTCATTAAGTTGCTGAAGTAATTTGGGCGAAATCGTTAACAAATCACATCCTGCAAGCTCGATTATTTCCTCTATATTTCTGAAACTTGCTCCCATGACCTCTGTCTGATAACCATTTGACTTGAAATAATTAAATATTTTAGTAACAGAAACGACCCCTGGATCCTCACTCGCTGGATAAGAATCCCTTCCTGTAGCAGATTTATACCAATCTAAAATTCTTCCAACAAAGGGTGAAATAAGCGTTACACCTGCCTCAGCACAAGCAACTGCTTGATAAAAATTGAACAACAAAGTTAGGTTGCAATGAATATTCTCTTTTTCTAATACCTCGGCAGCTTTTATTCCCTCCCAAGTAGAAGCAATTTTGATTAAAACACGATCGTTAGAAATTCCATCTTGATTATATTTAGCAATTAATTTTCTTGCTTTTGCAATAGTCGCATCAGTATCAAAACTTAGCCTTGCATCAACCTCGGTTGAAACACGGCCAGGAATTAATTTTAAAATCTCTTTACCGAAGACAACACAAAGTTCATCCAAAGCTTCCTTGACTACGTCAGTCTTAGAGGCACTAGCCCCTAACATTTCTCTTGAGGTAGTAAGTGCTTGATCAATCAAGTTTTGATAAGCAGGTATTTGTGCAGCCGCCAGAATTAAAGAAGGATTTGTTGTAGCGTCTCTGGGATGAAATTTCTTGATCGCTTCAAGATCACCAGTATCAGCCACCACCACAGTCATTGAAGATAGCTGATTAAGAAGGGATTCCATAAGATAAAACTTCTTTCATATGTCATAGGCTAGCTAAATTTTTTATAGATTTCACCCCTTAATCAGTACTTTTGGGGAAATTTAGCCATCTCTTAGCTTTTGATAGCCAAATGTTCTTTTTTAGAAATACTTGGAGGGATTTTTTCTATCACAAGCAAAGTCTCAATAATTTTTTTTGCCACAGGGAGAGCCACCGTTGATCCATAGGCATTTGGCTTTTGGGGTTCATCAATAACTGCTAAAACGACATAGCGAGGATCATCGATAGGAAGACTTGCAACAAAACTACAAATTTTAGAATTATAGTTAAAACCATCCTGCGATTTTTGTGCCGTCCCTGTTTTTCCTCCAATTCGATAGCCAGGAACATCTACCTCAATACCACTTTCATCGTAAAACGACACAACTGTCTCCATCCATCCAAGAACAGTATTTGTAACCTCAGGAGATAGAATCTGCTTAGGTTCTGAAGGATTATTGAAATACGACTCATGATCACCTTTCAGGCCTTTAGTGATATGAGGCGTCACAAGTCTGCCTCCATTTGCAATTAAAGCATGCAATTGAGCTAGTTTAAGCGGAGTAATAGAAAAGCCTTGACCAAAGGAGGCTACCGCAGGTTCTATAGGTTGATTTACAAAAGTCTGCTTTGATTTTATTTGTCCAGAGACTGCTCCTGGAAGATCAGTATGTGGGATTTCATCAATGCCTAGGCGCCTTAACCATTGCCAGTAATTACTCGCATTCAATTTATTCATAATCTTAACCATACCTACATTGCTTGAGACTTGTAACACTTCAGGGAAAGTCAATACACCGTTTGGTCTCCGATCCCAATTAGATAGAGGCCATCCTCCTACGGTTACTAGACCATCATCATTCACTTCTCCATCAGGGCTGATAACCCCCTCCTCCAAAGCCAATGCCAAGTTAATTGGCTTAAAGGTAGAACCAGGTTCAAATAATTCTTGTACTGACCACTCTTTAAACAGAGATGGAGAATAATCCCAATATTTATTGGGATCATAAGTTGGCGTAGAAGCCAATGCCAGAAGTTCTCCTGTATCTATATCCATTACGATGACCACACCTTTTTTTGCATTCCAATTCTTTACTTGCTTACTAATTTCTTTAATGGCTACTTCCTGAAGCCTTACATCTAAGGTTAGTTGAAGACTTAATTGATCCTCATCAAAGACTCCACGTTGAACACCTGTAGGCAAAGGTGTTCCATCAGCTCCTCTTCTGATTACACTGGTTTTTTCTAGACGCTTTAGATCACTATCTAAACTTAATTCCAAGCCAGCCTGAGGTCTTCTGTCTAAATCCAAAAAACCAACTACATTTGCAAAAAGTGATCCGTGAGGATAAAGCCTTTGAGGATACACCTCCAAATCAATACCACTTATTCCAAGTTTCTTAATTGCATTAGCTTGCTCGGGGGTCACCCCCTCTGCAAGTTTTACCCCTGAAGAATAATTTCCTAATTTGTTTAAAATCTCATCAACACTTTTGGATAGTGGCGTAGAAAGAAGCTTTGCCACTTCGACTGGTTTACGCACTGTCCTAGATGAATCACCAGGAAAATTAAAATACCTAGGATGAGCCCAAATCTTAAAACGTCTCTCATCTATTGCGACAAGCTTTCCATTTCTATCTAAAATAGATCGACGTGTCCCCAAAGGGTTCTTTTGTTCTGTTTGAACTTCGCGTGCTAGGGCTCTTAATTGATCAGACTGAAACAGCTGAAGCCAACCTACCCTTAAAAAAAGCCCCCCTAGTCCAAGGCATAATAAAACAAATATAATTCTAAACCTGGACTGAGATAAGGGCGAAAGAGTTTTTACTTTAAAAGTCTTTCTTTTCTTTCTATGATCTGCATTTCTCATGGGAATTATTAATAGCCTGATTTAATGGGAAAAGAAGATATTTTCTCTAGAAATCTACTTTTAAATGTCACATCGAATAATTTTTTAGTTTCTTCTGGTTTTGGTCTGTCTACGTAAATAAGATCTTCCGCTTTGGTAGGAACTAAATTTCTAGATAACTTTTGATTTTTCAATAGATAACTTTCAAGGATTGATGTTGATTCCAATATCCTTCGGTTCAAGTCTCTAGTGGTTTCAAGTTTAGTAAAAGACTTAGTCCACAAATATTGAGAATGAAGAGCTACGGATGACATTATCGCCACTGTTATAAGTATGCCTACCAATGCACCATCCAAAGCGATATGAAAAGCAGCTTGAATTGGAAATTTTCTTTGAACCTGTTTTGAGGAGAATACACTGTTTAACAATTGCTTTGACAACTTCTTTGTTAGAAATTGTTCTCCTTTTTGTTTATATAGAGTACGACTAATCAAATCAAAATTCGAGAGTAATTCAAGTCAAACACCTTGGTCAAGCAACTGCAAGAGCTGGAATACTGATATTTTTTTTATTTAATCTCAAGCTACTAATAGTAGACTAATAAAAGTGACTCCATTCCATAGAGAATGCATAAGAGCACAAGGGAATAACCTTCCTGAGCTCAATCTCATCAAACCAAGACCAATTCCTAAAACAAATAGAGGAGGTAATTCCCCTACGCTTAAATGAGCTAAAGCAAAGATCAAGGCACTTAATAAAACTCCGCTAGCTTTGCCAACTTTGGATACCAATACAGGCAAAAGAATACCCCTAAAAACCAACTCCTCAAAAACTGGAGCCAAAAAAACAGTTGTAATCAAAAGCAAAAACAATGGAATAAATTCATCACTACCTAAAACCAATTCCAACAAAGGATTACTTCCACCTTGGTCACCGATAATCTCATTCATTAGCCAACCAATAAGCAGTACTAAAGGCATAATCATTAACCATCCAATTATTGATTTAAAAAGTCCTTCTTTTATTGGTCTGATTTTCCATTGAAGCCAACCTCCATCAATCCCCGCAGAAACTAGACCCATTAATTGATATCTAATTATAAATAAAGGAGCTATAGTCATTGAACAGTAACCAATAAATACTCTTAGAGACTGTTTTAATGGAGAGGATAAATTATTAAACAATAAATCTGTTATTGGTATAATTAGTGCGGGGAAAACAACTTCACCAATAACAACGAAACCACCAGAGATCAGTAGAACCATATCTATTAGTGATAAGGGAGGAGATATCATTTCTGGCCATGGATTATTTTTCTTCCTTAAGAAAATTAAAGCATACCTAATCAATAATATACTCCCTATAACAGAAGCAAAAAATGGAAATAATTGTGAAGTTAAAAGCCTTATAGCTGTGCGGGAATTATATTCTTGATTAATACATTTTTCATCCGTAAATCCCAAAGTGGAACATGAAATTTGATAAAGTAAAGGGTCTAATTCAATCTCATCAACATCAGGGAATGTATCTAGTTCTTTACCTTTTTGTCTATCCAATATATAGCCTTTAACTGTTTCAAAATTCTTATCATTAAAACCTTTCTTCAAGATAAATTTTTGCTCATTCTCAGACTCTTCCAAAATTGCTAATAACAATCTTTCTCTATCCTCAATTTGTTCCAAAGGTATGTTACTGAGAGCTTGATAAAGTTTTTTTTGAGGTTCTGAACCTAAAAATACTTCTTGTATTGTTTCAGGTAAAGATGAAGAAGCTGACACTGCCATCTCAGTTTGCATCAAAGAAATCTTTGGAGCTACTGAGGGTCGCTCAAAGCTTTCTTGCAAACCTTGTTGCCAAATCAGTACAGTTAAAAGCAATGAAAATAGAGCTATCGCCCATTTCCAACCAGTTTTGGCTTGTCTCATAAAATCAACTTGTGAAGACTGACATGGAGAAAGACTTCTATCTTTACTAAAAGAACATTAGATTGCCCTCATGGCTAATACCATAAATATCTAGAAGACACTTTATTTAATGACATTGCGTCTAATTTTTGTCCGTCATGGATTGAGCAGTTTTAACAAGGAAGGTCGTATTCAAGGAAGAAACGACCTTTCAACATTGACTAGAGAAGGGCAATTGCAAGCTGAAGCGGCCGGAAAAACAATCTCTTCTATTCCAATAGATGCAATTTATAGCTCCCCTTTACAAAGAGCATCAGAAACCACAAGAATCATTATCAAACAGCATCAAAGCAAGCTTCAAGCAACTTATACAGATGAACTCCTAGAGGTTGACCTTGGGCCTTGGAGTGGTTTAACAAAAGATGAAATAAAAGATCAGTTTCCAAAAGAGCTTGCTATTTGGCAAAAAGAGCCAAAGGAACTAACCATTAATAGAGACGACGGTTCAAACTTTCAACCAATTAAAGAACTATTATATCAAGCTGAAAATTTCTTAAAATCTTTATTTGATACTCATTCAGGGTCTAATAAAACCATTTTGATAGTTGCCCATAATGCAATTCTTAGATGCTTGATACTGAAATTAATTAATGAGCCATCAAAAGGGTTTAGAAGATTGAAGTTAGATAACACCTCAATCTCAATTTGTAATATTAATTTTAATGATTGGAAAGATAGACAAGTTCAAATCCAATGTCTCAATAATATCGCTCATTTACATCCTACAATTCCAAAAAAAAGGAGTAAAAAAAGAATTATTTTAGTTAGGCATGGTGAAACAGACTGGAATAAACAAGGAAGGTTCCAAGGACAAATTGATATTCCCTTAAATAAAAATGGTAAATCCCAAGCAAAGGCCGCAAGTGAATTTTTAAAAACTAATATCATAAAAAAAGCTTTCAGTAGCTCTCTATCAAGGCCAAAAGAAACAGCTCAAATAATTCTAAAAGAACATCCAGGGATCAAAATTTCTCTCAAAGATAACCTAATAGAGATTGGTCACGGAAAATGGGAAGGGAAGTTGGAGTCTGAGATAAAGACCGACTGGCCAGATCTTCTGCAAAAATGGAAGATTTCACCTGAAAAAGTTCAAATGCCAGAAGGAGAAAATATAAATGAAGTCTCCAAGAGATCTATTACTGGTTGGAATGAAATTTGCCAAGGTCTTAATAACGATGAAACCGCATTGGTTGTCGCTCATGATGCAGTTAACAAAACCATTCTTTGCCATCTATTAGGGTTAATGCCATCAAACATTTGGATGATAAAACAAGGTAATGGAGGCGTAACAGTCATTGATCTCTCAGACAAAGAAGGTCAACCAGATCAAATCACATGTCTAAATATCACTTCACATTTGGGAGGAATTATCGACTCAACAGCTGCTGGAGCTCTTTGATTTAATGACTAATAGTTTTTTTTATGAAGATTTCCAAATACTTGAAAAGGCAGGATAATAGATAAAGAGGGAAACTGTTTTAATCAAAAGGGTGTGATCAAAGACAAAAAAAATAGTTGGGACAGTTATTAATTCTAGGCTAATTAATTAAGCTTACCAAAACGATTAATAGGCCAAAAGCGCCAGCTTGCTTTGCCAATTATTTCTTTATGGGGTAAGAACCCCCCTCCTGGCCAAAAGCGACTATCCCAACTATTAGCACGGTTATCCCCCAAAACGAATACATGTCCTTTTGGAACAGTTGAAGTCATCGGAGGACATAGATTAAATTTAGGATTACTTGAGCAGAAATTCATAACATATGTTTCATTGATTGATCTACCGTTCAAAACAATCTCTCCCTTACCATTAATCAAAAGACGATCTCCTCCCACAGCTACTATTCGTTTGATATAAGCATCACATGCACGATCAGATAGAGTAGGTATCCAAGAAATTAATGGAAAAGTTATTAATGAACATTGAAATTTAGACGGAAGTGGTTTTGTCCTATCAGCTATCAATTTCTGATCAAAGGAATATGGCGAGTTGAAAACTACAATTTCCCCACGCAAAGGTGTCCTTTTGCGCAAAGAAAATTTTTCAACAATTAGTCGATCATTTACTTTCAATCCTGGCAGCATTGACCCCGAGGGTATATATCTAGCTTCTGCTATAAAATGACGAATGCCTATATAAACGAGAATTGTTAGAGAAATAGGTCCCCAAGTATCACAGAAAGAATACCACCAACAATTTTTATTTTCTTTACTCGAGTCTGAATGATTTTGCTTCACTTGTTTATCTATAATAAATATATAGTTTACTGTATTTGTAAAGGCTACTCATATTTAGTCAATGATATTGATCATGTGAATTTCCAAGTAATTTCTCAGCCCACTTTTCTTCTTTAAATCCAACTAAAAAGCATTTACTAGATTTATATAAAAAAGGTCTCTTTATTAATCTGGGTTCCATAAAAAGTTGCTCAAACAATTCGTTATCACTCATTTTTTTTACAGCATCCGAACCAATAGAACGATATACAACCCCACTAGTATTTAAAAGATATTTTCTATCCCCATATAACTTACTAGCTGAGATAAGCATCTCCTTAGACGGGGGGGATTTTAAAAGATCAATTAATTCAAAAGTAATATCATTGTTTTTAAGCCACTTAATCGCTCTGCGACAAGTTGAGCATGAGGAATAACTAAATAATTTCAAGTTTTCAACTCATAAAAAAGATAAGTTTACCCAAAAAAGTGAAATTGAAAAAATTATTTTTGTGTTACGTCCAAATGATGTGCTTCTATACAGCTTTTTAATAATTCATCAACAGCATCGTAGTCTCTCCATCCGTCTATTACGATCACCCTCCCTTCCAAGCTTTTATAGGTTCTAAAAAACTCAGCCACATCCTCCAATTGGTTCTGAGCTATTTGCTTAATAGTATTAATGTCTCTTTGTCTTGGATCTGCAGTAGGTACACATAAGAGTTTGCCATCATAGGCACCAGAATCATGCATATCAAGAACTCCTATTGGTCTTGCCTGAATTAAGCAACCTGCAAAAGTAGGTTCTTCCATCACGACCATTGCATCAAGCGGCGCTCCATCCTCAGCAAGAGTATTTGGAATAAATCCATAATCAAATGGATATCTCACTGAAGAATGCAAAACTCTATCCAGAGCCATAATTCCTGCAGAGCTAAAATATTCGTATTTATTTCTGCTGCCAGCAGGAATCTCTACAACTAGATTTACTAATCCGGGCGATGGTGAAGGAGGAAGATCACTCAGGTCCATTTTGATTTATTGAAGTCGGTAAGCTTTTTGTTGTCTCTGACCTTTCACTAATAACAGCTAATAATGGTATTCCAAGCATTACAAATACTATTGCCAAACCAATTAAAGAAGTTGAGGTACTATTAAAACTATAAGGATCTTCATCATCGGAAGATAGTTGATCTTTTTCTTTATTAAGCAAAGGAGGGTCAATCTCAGGTGATTGCTTATTAATTAAATGTGGTTCTAAATCCATGTAAGGTTTGGAATAAATAAACCGTTAGTAAAATGTGAGAAAATCAATTAAAAGTCTTAATTCATTTGAAAGTATGTAAATATTATCCCACATTTAAGAATAACTAAGCAGCCTTTTTATCAGGATCTTGTAAATGATTAGGAATAGATTGATTCTTATCAGATTGTACATCAAGTTTATTCCTTATAATTACCAACTCATCAAGTATTGCCTTTAGAATATTTTGTGTTTCAGATGATGGAGAATTAAATATTTCTACAGTTACCTCTTTGATTCTGAGTATATCTTTTGCAAATCTTGCAACTTCATTGGGATGAAAAAGTAACAGATCTTTTTGATCACTTCTAAATTCAGTATTTAGTTTTCTTGGATTGAATGGAGGATTAAGATTTCTAGTGTCAGTATTTGTATACCTGTATACGGAAGCTCTGGATCTATTTAATGTTTTCTGAACTTCGTCAATAGTCATCAATGAATCAACTGATTTAGAAGCCGTATTCAATCCTTTATCTAAAAACTCTTCTGATCTTCCATTTGTTCCTGAATTTACTGACCCGTTAAACATTGCTAAAGAAAGCTTCTAGAAAAACATGTGAAAGAAATTAGCAGAAGAATCAAATTAATACCATGTACAATTGGACACTTTAATAAACAACCTGATTCCCGCACAAACAATATATATATTCTTACGGCCAACACTCAAAGGACTAATCTCATAAAGATTTAAATTTTAGGCTTATGCGTGTCTCCCGCTTAATGCTGATCACTCTCAGAGACGTCCCTGCAGAAGCCGATATAATTTCACATCAATTACTGGTAAGAGGTGGTTTTATCAAACGCCTAACCGGAGGTATATATGCTTACATGCCGTTGCTTTGGAAAGTTCTAAAAAAAATAACCCTAATTGTTGAAGAAGAGTTATCAAATAAAGGTTGTTTGCAAACTCTTCTGCCTCAACTTCAGCCTTCAGAAATTTGGGAAAAAAGTGGGAGGTGGAAATCATATACACAAGGAGAAGGTATTATGTTTAGCCTTAAAGATAGACAAGGTAAAGAATTAGGACTGGGACCAACTCATGAAGAAGTAATTACGCAAATAATTTCTCAAACTATTCACTCCTACAAACAATTACCTATAAATATATTCCAAATTCAAACAAAATTTAGAGATGAAATAAGGCCAAGATTTGGATTAATGAGAAGTAGAGAATTCATCATGAAGGATGCTTATTCCTTTCATGAAAATGAGAAGGATCTTCAATCAACTTATTCAGAGATGAGAGATGCCTATCAAAATATATTTAAAAAATGTGGTCTGGATTTTGTTTGTGTCGACGCCGATAGTGGAGCTATTGGAGGTGCTGCATCACAAGAATTCATGGTAACAGCCGATTCTGGAGAGGACTTAATTTTAATAAGTTCTGATGGTAAATATGGTGCTAATCAAGAAAAAGCTGTTTCCATTTTTGAAGAAGGAGAATTATTAGAGCCTAATAAACCTTCGATAATTGAGACTCCTAATCAAAAAACCATAGATCAATTATGTAACAAAAATAATTTCCACCCAAGTCAAATTGTTAAAGTATTAACTTATCTAGCAGTTTGTGATGACAATAAAAAATACCCAGTCCTAGCGAGTATTCGGGGGGATCAAGAAATAAATGATATTAAACTTTCAAATAAAATATCTCAAAAATTAAAGCAAAATGTACTTGATATTAGAATTATTACTAATGAAGATATACAAAAGCAAGGTATTACTAATATTCCATTTGGTTTTATAGGTCCAGATCTTAGCGATAATTTACTTTCAGAAGCAAAAGTATGGGAAAAGAAATTCATAAGAATTGCTGACAATTCTGTAAAAGATCTTAAAAGTTTTATATGTGGAAACAATATCAAGGATGAGCATAAAATATTTTATAATTGGAATTTAATTAATACCGAGCAACTGATATGTGATATTAGAAAAGCTAAGCCTGGAGACAGGTGCATTCATGATAAAACACAAAAGCTTCAAGAATGCAAAGGTATAGAAATAGGACATATCTTTCAATTAGGAACTAAGTATTCAGAGTCATTAAATGCTACTTTTACCAACGAAAAAGGTACTGAAGACCCCTTTTGGATGGGGTGCTATGGAATTGGTATTTCCAGATTAGCTCAAGCAGCAGTAGAACAAAATCATGATGATTTAGGTATTATCTGGCCGGCATCAATTGCCCCTTTTGACGTAATAATTATCATTGCCAATATAAAAAACAATGATCAAACGCGTTTGGCTGAGGATTTCTATCAGAAATTAATTAAAAATCGAGTTGATGCTCTTATTGACGATAGGAATGAGAGGGCTGGGATAAAGTTTAAAGATGCAGACCTTATTGGAATCCCTTGGAGAATTGTTGTCGGGCGAGAAGCTGTTTCTGGACTGGTTGAATTACATAATAGAAAAACAAAAACTACAGAGTTGTTAGATCTGAAATCCGTTTTCAAAAAACTTTCTGAAGAATTTAAAACTGAAAAACTATAAATTGAGCCCAAAGGACTCTAGAGTCTTGTGTAACTGCAAAAAACAAATGATTTCTGCCTTTCATCACCTCTCCATCAGGTTGGTGAGGGCAGCTTTGGCTATATGCCTTGGCTTCTGCCTCATATTCTTTCAATTCGCTTCAGGAGTGAATGCAGCCAAAACATTAATGACTGGAGATTTTGCAAAAGACACTATTGCAGTCTCATCAACTTTAAAAGAGACCATAACTTTACCTAAAGAAGACAAAGGACTATCTGAAGCAGAAAAAGAAGCTGTTTTTCTCATAAGTGATTATATTTCAAGATATAGGAATCGATCACAAGTAAACACTTCCACAACCTTTACAACAATGCAGACTGCATTAAATGCTTTATCGGGTCATTACAAGACTTTTGCAAACAGACCAGTTCCTGAAAATCTCAAAGAGAGGTTAAACAAAGAACTATCTAAAGCAGAGAAATTGGCAGTTAGAGATAGTTAAAGATAATCTTTAATTCATTTCTTTGACTCAGGGTAGGGCTATCTGCAAATCTTGTTTCTTCTAAAGTAAATCGGTTTCGAGCCGAATTTTCTTCCTTGGCAAATGTTGTAGTTATAGGAGCTCAATGGGGCGATGAAGGTAAAGGCAAAATCACCGATTTGCTCAGTCGCTCCGCAGATGTAGTTGTTCGCTATCAAGGTGGGGTTAATGCCGGTCATACAATTGTTGTAGAGGACAAAGTTCTCAAATTGCATTTAATCCCCTCTGGGATCTTGTATCCAGATACAATCTGTCTTATTGGGTCAGGAACAGTAGTTGATCCGAAAGTGATGATTAAAGAAATAAAAATGCTTGAAGATAACGATATCGATATTTCAGGATTAAAGCTTGCTTCAACTGCCCATGTAACGATGCCTTATCACAGGCTTCTTGATTTGGCCATGGAGCAAAAGCGAGGCGACCAAAAAATCGGTACTACTGGCAGGGGGATTGGTCCAACATATGCTGACAAATCTCAAAGAAATGGGATTCGCATAATTGATCTGCTGAGCAGGGAAAAGCTTCAAGAAAGGTTACAGGTCCCTTTAGCAGAGAAAAACGGACTTCTACAAAAGATTTATGGAATCGAACCACTAATTATTGATGAAATAATAGAAGAATATCTTGATTACGGAAAACAATTGAAAAAACATATTGTTGACTGCAATCGAACGATTCATAAAGCAGCCAGAAAAAAGAAAAATATCTTATTTGAAGGAGCTCAAGGCACTCTTTTAGATCTTGATCACGGAACCTACCCTTATGTCACTTCCTCTAATCCAGTATCAGGAGGGGCATGTATTGGAGCAGGAGTAGGTCCTACACTTATAGACAGGGTTATCGGGGTTGCTAAAGCCTATACGACTAGAGTTGGAGAAGGACCTTTCCCGACTGAATTGCAAGGGAGTATTAATGATCAACTTTGTGATAGAGGTGGTGAATTTGGAACAACTACTGGACGACGAAGGAGATGTGGCTGGTTTGATGGGGTCATTGGGAAATACTCAGTTGAGGTAAATGGATTAGATTGCCTTGCTATTACTAAATTAGACGTTTTAGATGAACTAGAAGAAATTGAGATTTGTGTGGCTTATGAATTAGATGGTAAAAGAATTGATTACTTTCCAAGTAGTGTTGAAGATTTTGAAAAATGTAATCCAATTTTCACAAAGCTACCTGGCTGGAGATGCTCTACAGAAAATTGTCGTCGACTAGAAGATCTTCCACCTGCAGCAATGAGTTACTTGAGATTCCTAGCTGAGCTCATGGAAGTTCCCATAGCAATAGTTTCCCTAGGAGCTAATAGAGATCAAACAATTGTGATTGAAGATCCTATTCACGGACCAAAAAGAGCTCTTTTGAATTCTTAAAAAACAAACAATTGTTCTTTTATGACTGTTAAATAAACTTGATGACTAATAAAACAAACTCCGCTTCTTTAGATATAGTAGGTATTGGGAATGCAATTGTAGACGTATTAATTACAACAGATGATTCTCTTCTTGAAAAACTATCTTTCGACAAAGGTTCAATGACCTTGATCGATGAAAACAAAGCTACAGAACTATATGAACTGACTACTAACAGAATTCAAAGATCAGGAGGTTCTGTTGCCAATTCATTAGCATGTGTTTCGCAGTTAGGGGGAAAGGCAGCCTTTATTGGAAGGGTAAAAGATGACAAACTAGGAGAAATCTTTACAGAGGAAATATCAACGACTGGGACCATTTTTAAGACTCCACCATCACCCGTTGGTCCCTCGACTGCCAGATGCATAATTTTTGTCACTCCAGATGCTCAGAGAACTATGTGCACTTATCTGGGTGCTTCAGTTCTCTTAGAACCTAAGGATATCGACCTCTCAGTAGTCAGGGAAGCAAAAATACTTTATTTAGAGGGATACCTATGGGACAACCCAGCTGCTAAAAATGCATTTATTAAAGCGGCAGAAATAGCTAAAAATGCAGGTCGAAAAGTTGCTCTATCCCTTTCTGATTCATTTTGTGTTATTAGACACCGTGAGAGTTTTATAAAACTAGTTGAAGATCATATAGATATATTATTTGCCAATGAAGATGAAATAACAACTTTGTATAAGACCTCCTCTCTAAGTACAGCTCTTGAAGAATTGAAAAAAAAATGTGATCTTGCCGCAATCACAATTGGTGAAAAAGGCTCAATTCTAATTTCAAATGGCAAAGAAATAAAAATAGATCCTTTCATTCTTGGGAAGGCTATTGACACCACGGGTGCAGGGGATCTTTATGCTGGAGCTTTTTTAAAAGGGTATGCAGATGGCCTAAAGCCAGAATTATCTGCAAGAATCGGGTCTATTTGTGCAGGACATATCGTTACTCAATTAGGATCTCGTTCCAATACTAATCTTTTAAATTTGATCAATTCACATCTAGAACTCTAAAGATTGAAAGTTTAAATAGAATTCACCCAATGATGATAATTTTTATTAGCTGAGACGCGAAAATAAATTATTTCTGGTATTTCGTAGCTATGCAATTCAGAAATCTTATTACAAACTTTATCTAGATTTTCTTTCTTACACTTAATCATTAATTGTACTTCTTGCGATTGATTTATATTTCCTTCCCACCAAAATTGTGATTCTATAGTCTTAAAATTTATGCAAGGTGCTAATTTCTCCCTTAAGAGAAGATTAGCTAATTTAAATGCATTCTTTTTATCGACTTCAGAAGTTATAACCAAATAAATTTCTTGATTGAAATCAGATAAAGACATGGTCTAAAAAATTCTTTATTACATATTAATAGATTTTAATTTTTCAATTAAGTTTTCAAAACTATCTACTGAATTAATATTCTTTAATTCAGTAGGTCTTTCCAACAACCAAAGATTAATTCTCATACTCAAACAGATTCGGTGCCATAAGACTTCATTACTTCCTCCTGATTGCCTACAAATGACACCAGAAATATTCCATTTCCTAATAAGAGCCTTTTCAATTTTCCCATTACTAGAGACTGAAGGGTTTAATATCGCAAAATTTGTTTTTTGAATTGATGAAGATAGTATTTTTCTTATACTTTCAGGATTAGCTAAAACTCTTGCATAAACATTTGCGCCTGCATTTCTTGCGAAGGTAAAGGCTTCCTGAAAATGCCTTACTCCTACAGCGAGCAAAATAGATTTATTCTTTAGATCATAATTTCTTAAATCACTAAATTTTTCTATTAAGAATGCATTTGAAATATTATCGATAGCTCTTTCATACCTTATGAATGCTTGACCTAGTTCCCTACAAACTTTTGAGATTGAACGTGTGATTTTCATAGCAAATGGATGAGTCAGATCAACAACGCAATGAAATCCATTTTGATGAATTCTGGCGTTTAATATGACTTCTCGGATCTCTTCCTCGGTGATTAAGGCACCAATTAATATTTTCTCTAAATTTAATTTTTCATATGGAATAGAGGCTCTATCCGAAACAACACTAACAGTAATTTTCCAGCCTTCTTTCAATAAAGACTCAGCAAAGACATGACCTTCTCCTGTTCCTGTTAACAACCAAAGATGTGGCTGGCATTTTTCTCTTATATCCATCAAGATAAACCACAATAACTAAAGAAAAAAAAATGAACCATTGCATGCTTGAGGTTTTGGTAAAGAAGGCCCCAACAGTTCGTTTTACCCAAGACAACAAAACTCCTCTAGCTGAACTAGAAGTTGAATTTGACAGCCTCCGTGCTGATGACCCGCCCTGCGCAATCAAGGTAGTTGGTTGGGGGAAATTAGCAGAAGAACTTCAAAACACAGTTCAAGTCAATTCTAAATTAGTAATAGAAGGTCGCTTAAGAATGAATACTGTTCCTCGCCAAGATGGGACTAAAGAGAAACAAGCTGAATTTACCCTTTCTCGAATCCACCCCTTTTCCTCTAAAACAGCTGTTTCATCAATACCTTCTCAAACTCAGTCAAATATAAAAAGCGATTCCGCAAATCCTTTAAATAACGAGGGTGTTAAATGGGACAGTTCACCATTAGTTCCTGATACAGATGACATTCCATTTTAAAAGAATCAACCATTTTCTTCAATGTATTCTGTAGCCCTAGTTAAAAGTTGACCTAATTCTCTCTCCAAAGCTGCCAGATCAGGTCTAAATTCAGGCCAGCTACCCTTATCTAATTGTTCAAGGATCCAAGCTCTATCCTTGTTTAATTTTTCAACAAGTTCAGTTAACTCAGAAAATTGTTTTTGGTGTGAGGCCATGAGACTGTCTCCTGAAAAACCCATCTGCTCAAGATTTTAGCCAAAATCACACTCATGAATAAACTACTTTCACCGGCAAGCCTCATCACTATCGGAGGAGCATCCCTTTCTCTAATAGGCCTAACAGCCTATTTCACTGATGCAACAAACCTTAGTGTTCCTACTTTCTTCTATGGAGTACCTATTTTTCTAATAGGTATATCACTAAAAACGACTGAGGTACCGCCTGCCCTAAGAGTAGTTCCAGCAACTAAGTTTGCCTCAGAGAGAGACGGAGCTCCTGAAGAGCTAGGAAAACTAGTTAAAGATGTGACTAGATGGCGCTATGGTCAATCTTGCCAACTTGAAGCATCTCTAAGAGTATTAAAGCTTTGGGACATCGACAATCCTCCCCAACTTTTAGAAGTAGAAGAGTTGGTTAAAGAGGGTAATTATGGAATACGAATGAGATTTGAAATGGCTGCTGTATCTTTAGAAAGATGGAATGCTCAAAAAGAACGTTTAGGAAGATTCTTTGCTAAAGGTTTGTGCGCTGAATTATTTTGTCCCACACCCGGTGCAATAGATTTAATCCTACTTCCGCAAAAACAAGAAGATAATCCACAAGAAAATGAATAAAGAAAACAAAAACGCTAACCTCAGTAAGAATATTAATAAACCCTTCACGGACAAAGATTCAATAAGAGTTTCTGTCTTAAGTGAGGCGCTTCCTTATATTCAGCGTTTTGCAAATAAAAGAATCGTAATCAAATATGGTGGCTCAGCCATGGCAGATAAAACACTTCAACATGCAGTATTTAGAGATCTAGCTCTTCTCTCGTCTGTTGGCGTTCAAATAGTAGTCGTTCATGGTGGGGGTCCAGAAATAAATCAATGGTTAGAAAAATTAGGAATCAAACCAGTTTTTCTTGATGGTTTACGTATTACCGATACCGAGACCATGGATGTCGTAGAAATGGTTCTTACTGGAAGAGTAAATAAACAGATTGTAAGTGGAATAAACAATCACGGAAGATTGGCTGTTGGACTATGTGGAATAGATGGCGGACTTATTGAGGCAAGAACGCTTGGAGGTGGAAGTCATGGTCTTGTTGGAGAAGTTGCAAAAGTAAATACAAAGATATTGAGCCCTCTTCTCGAAGAAGGTTACGTCCCAGTCATTTCTAGCGTAGCCAACTCTTCTGATGGCAGATCACACAATATCAATGCTGATACTGTTGCTGGGGAGCTTGCGGCCGCACTAGGTGCCGAAAAATTAATCCTTCTAACAGATACCCCTGGTATTTTAAAGAATGAAAATGATCCTTCTTCCTTAATAGAAAAGATACGTTTATCGGAAGCTAGAGAATTAATTGATAAAGGGATAGTTAAAGCAGGTATGAAACCTAAAGTTGAATGTTGTATACGTTCGCTTGCCCAGGGTGTGAATGCTGCTCATATCATTGACGGAAGAACTCCCCACTCACTACTTTTAGAAGTTTTCACTGATGCAGGTATTGGAACAATGGTTATGGGTAGAGGTTAAATGTCAAATATAGCTTCAGCTATAAAAGCTACTGAAGCGGCCCTTGATAAAGGTGACTACGGTACTTGCATAAGAATAATTGACCCTTTACTTCTACATTTTCAAGCAGAGACAGAAATAGGAGGGCAACTTAGGCTACTTATAGTTACTGCCTACATTGGAAAAGGTGATGAACAAAAGGCGATCAATATCTGTCAAACACTGATCCATAATAAAAAAGAAAGCGTCCGTCAACAAGCTAAACAGCTTTTATCAATACTTGATTCTCCACGTTTACCAAAACCATCAAACTGGTCAGTAGAAATACCAAAACTAGAGATGGAGCCATCTCTAAAATCTTCATTTAGCAAAGCAAAAAAGAAGAGGAAAAAAATTTATCATCCTCCAACTGGTCCAACAAAAAGTCTAGACTTTGGATTTTCAATAATAACTTTATTAATTATTTTATTATTAACCTTCCTTTTGAGTGGTTGCGTTGATATATCAACAAACTTGAGTGTTACAGGTCCAGATCGACTAAAGATTTCACTTGATATAGATAGTAATTCTGGTGAAACAATTCCATGGCAAACAAAATTTGAAGATAATCTTACTAAAAAGCATAGTATCTTAAAGCTCCAAACTCATGAGGATCAGCAGCATTTTGAATCACCAACTATTCGTTTTGAGGAAGCAAATAAATTACTTCAAGAAATAGTTTCAGTAGCTTCAAAAACTAGCGGATTCAGTATAAATAAACCTGAACTAATTACAAACAACAAAAACTGGATAATTGGTACAAATCAAAATTTTAAGATCTATTTTGATTTGAGAGAAATCCCAAAAATTCCTGGATTAAAACTAAACATCGTCATTCATGATATTGGCAATAAAAATAATTTCAAAACCAAACCTCTTGAACCTATTTTAAAACAAGGTTTAACTTTCTTTCCTCTTGAAATTGGACAGATTAACCAACTTGAGATTTCAAATTGGAAATGGAACCAAATTTCAGTTGGGATTATCTTGATAATTGCTTTAACCTTGTTGAGCTTATCCCTTCAAAGATTACGTCTCCAAATGGGCTTCGGTTTCCCTGAACTGCCACCTTAAAGATGATAAAGCTCATAATTGTAAAGGATCAGGATCAATAGAAAGACTTACTCCTTTTGGCAAATCTTTCCATAATTCAGGCCCATAAGGGAGTGGTATATGACTTAATTCTGGACCGTACAAAAGAAGTTGCCAACGGCTTTTACCTGCAACCTTCTCTACTAATGAAGGTGCTGGACCGACTAATTTCCAACCTTTTTGACTGCAAGCATTCTTTATTTTTGATAAAACATCAAATGCTCCCTGTGATGTCAACTCTGAAGATTCGCCAGAGAACCTTATTAAGCAGGCTCGACTGTATGGAACCATCGAGGCTTCTTTTCTAGTCTTTTCTTCTTTTTTCAGAAATTCTTCATAACTCCCATCAATCAAATGAAGAATCACTGGATGATCAGGACAATAAGTTTGCACTACAACCTTTCCAGGTTGTTCACCTCGCCCTGCACGACCAGCCAATTGCATAAATAGTTGAAGCGTTTCTTCAGTAGCCATTAAAGCAGGACGATGCAATAAACCATCTGCTGCTAAGACGACGGCAAGAGTTACCTTTGGTAAATCCATTCCCTTAGATAGCATCTGAGTACCTACTAAAATATCGGCCTCACCATCAGCAAATCTTTCTAGCAACAATCTATGGCCATCACGGCCTCTAGTTGTATCTCTATCAAACCTTAATAACCTTATCCCCTCTAGTTCTCTTTCTAAATGATCCATAACTCTTTGTGTTCCAGTCCCAAACGGTTTAAAAGCATTTGAACCACATTCTCCACATTTATCACTAATTTTCGAACGAAAGTCACACCAATGACAACGCAACCATTGATTACCCTCTTTAGAACGATGTACAGTTAGCGCAACATCACAATGTGGACATTGAACGACCTCTCCACAACTGCGGCAACTTAAAAAACTACTATATCCACGTCTAGGGACTAAAATAATAGCTTGATTTCCACTCTCTTTTATACTCAAAAGTTGTTTTTTGAGATATCTACTAATTAAGCTTCGATTTCCAATCGCTAATTCTTCTCTCATGTCTACGACTCTAACCGTTGGTAATTTACGATTCGAAATCCTTTGGGTTAATTTTGCAACAACTACATTTCCATTGGGTTTTAAATTTTTCCAAACATTTAAAGATGGTGTTGCTGTCCCAAGTATTACTTTAGCGCCTATTTTTTTTGCTCTATGAATTGCCAATTCTCTAGCATGATAGCAAGGCATAGGGGATTCCTGTTTATAAGAGCTATCGTGTTCTTCATCAAGAACTATCACTCCTAAGCTGGATAATGGTAGAAAAACAGCTGATCGAGTACCAATAAAAACACTAGGCTTTGTGTTATCTAAAGCTCTCTTCCATGTCTCAATTTTCTCTTTCGTAGAACAATTACTATGATATTCAAAAACATTTAACCCAAATCTTTTTCGAAAGCGATCAACTAATTGTGGTACTAACCCAATTTCGGGTGTTAGGATAAGACAATGTCTACTTTTAGATAACTCAAGCGCTGCAATTTGTAGGTATACCTCTGTCTTACCAGACCCAGTAACACCCCAAAGCAAAAGAACTGAACCATTTGAAAGAGACTCATATTTTTCTTTTGCTAATTTTTGCTCTAGCGTTAAAGGTTGAGGTTCCTCAATCTTTAAAATCTTTTTATCATCAGATTCTTCATTATCAAAAGAATTAAAAAGAAAAAGACGTTTTTCTCTTTCTCCGAAACCAACTGAGACAAAGTTTCTAATCAATACAGACGAAAATCCTTCAGCCTCCAAATCCTTTTGCCATTTCCCTCCTCCATTTAAGAGAAGATTTTTCTTTAACTCAATCTGTCGAGAAGATATCTTTCCCTCACGATTATTGCTAGACAATTTTACCCACCAGAGTTTTTTAGGTCTATTCGATAGTTTCGACCTTCCTAACCAACCAGGCGGTAACGCGGTCTTAAGCATCTGAAAATCACTTACATATAAATCAAGAGCAATTTCTTCTAGCCACTCTCTCCATTCTTTTTTAATAGCTGCTTTTTGAACCAATGTTTCTACATTATTCAGCGAAAAATTATTTAAATTTTGGTGTGTACTAGTTATATTTTTTTTCATCTTCTTGACGACCAACCCTTGCATGCTTTGCCCTCTCAGACGCACTGTAACAACATCGCCTAAATCAATATCTAAATTATTTCCATCTTGATAAGAAAAACATCGGCCTTCACGACCTACATGTAACCAAATATCAAATACAAAAGGATTCATATCTTTTTTAATACTTGCCGACTTTAGAAATTTTTTCTACCATTAGATAGTGAACAGCTTTAAAGCTGTTGTGGAACTTGCAAAATTCCACCCAGAGGGAAGACTAGAAGCTTTATCAAGAATAGGAAAAATCCAATTCTGAGATAAGCCGGTCTGAGAAATCCCCTGACTTCGTTGCTTACACATTTCCATTCTTCAACAAAACATCCTTCATAAATTCAAGTCCATATTGATTTCATGTGATTTTTCGCAAGATTTATCACAATTAAGGACAATCTCAAATTAGAGTGCTTTTGTTGAAATTTTACCAATTAAATAGTTTTTCCTGAAATATTATCTCTAGGAGATTCCGACCATTTTTTCGGGTAATAACCTGAGTTCTGCAACAGACCACAAAACCATCGGGGAAATCATGTTAAAGGAAAAACAGACATCTAAAAATATTTCTATTAATCAGGAAACTAAAAACAATTCCAAAAAAATTAAAAAAACAGTTGCCAAAGTAAACGTGACCCAAGAAACCCAAACTCTTTCTCAAGAATCTTCAACTGATCTAAAAATTGATTTAGATCTTGAGGCGGATAAATTAATTGCCGAAGCTAATAAAGTCCCTGAAGCTGATATCGATTTAGATGATGATGACGATAATGCCTCTGTGCTGTCGAGTGCTCAAGAAGCAGCAGCTAAAGCCTTAGCAAGTATAAAGATAGGACCAAAGGGTGTTTACACAGAAGACTCGATTAGGGTTTATCTACAAGAGATTGGTCGTATAAGACTTCTCAGACCAGACGAAGAAATTGAATTAGCCAGAAAGATAGCAGATCTTCTTCAATTAGAGGAAGAAGCTGCGCAATTTGAAAGTGAGAATGGACATTTCCCATCAGTCAAAGAATGGGCAGTTCTTGCAGAAATGCCATTAACTCGCTTCCGCAGGCGATTAATGCTTGGTAGACGAGCAAAAGAAAAAATGGTGCAATCGAATCTACGATTAGTAGTTTCAATTGCCAAGAAATATATGAATAGAGGGTTGTCTTTTCAAGATCTTATTCAGGAAGGGAGTCTTGGTCTAATTCGTGCTGCTGAAAAATTTGATCATGAGAAAGGTTATAAATTCTCAACTTACGCTACTTGGTGGATAAGACAGGCTATCACTAGAGCAATTGCAGATCAAAGCAGAACAATTCGTTTGCCTGTGCATCTATACGAAACAATTTCAAGGATCAAGAAAACCACTAAAGTTTTAAGTCAAGAGTTTGGAAGGAAACCAACCGAGGAAGAAATTGCCGAAAGCATGGAAATGACGATTGAGAAACTCAGATTCATTGCCAAAAGCGCTCAGCTCCCCATTTCTCTTGAGACCCCTATTGGCAAAGAAGAAGACTCTAGACTTGGTGACTTTATTGAAGCAGACATAGAAAATCCCGAACAAGATGTCGCAAAAACCTTATTAAGAGAAGATTTGGAGGGTGTTCTCGCTACATTAAGTCCCAGAGAGAGGGATGTTCTAAGACTTCGTTATGGCCTAGATGATGGAAGAATGAAAACCCTTGAAGAAATTGGACAAATTTTTGATGTAACTAGAGAGAGGATTAGACAAATAGAGGCTAAGGCTCTCAGAAAACTCCGCCATCCAAATAGAAACGGGGTTCTTAAAGAATATATCAAGCTAAATTAAAAAAATTAAACTAAATAAGCTTTACTTTCCCAAGCAACAAATACAAATAATTGTTTAGGTCATAGATTTCATTTCACATCAACCTTATTAAATTATTTTCCAAGAATTTTAATTTGGTAAGGTTGACTGCTTAAGGTAAAGAAATAGAAAATATTTGCTAATGACACTAGACCAACTGCGCATCGCCTCTCGCCGAAGCCAGCTGGCCATGGTTCAGACGAACTGGGTACGAGATGAACTACAAAAAGCACATCCTGATCTTGCTATCACTATCGAAGCAATGGCTACGCAGGGTGACAAAATACTTGATGTAGCATTAGCAAAAATAGGAGATAAAGGTCTTTTTACTAAAGAGCTTGAAGCTCAAATGCTTCTTGGGCATGCCGAAATTGCAGTCCACTCACTTAAGGATTTACCCACGAACCTTCCAAATGGCTTAATTCTTGGCTGCATCACAGAAAGGGAAGATCCTTCAGACGCGTTAGTCGTTAATGAGAAAAATCAAATTCACAAACTAGAGACTCTGCCAGAAGGTTCTGTAGTGGGGACTAGTTCCTTAAGAAGGCTTGCTCAATTGCGATATCATTATCCACATCTTGTTTTCAAAGATGTACGAGGAAATGTTATTACACGATTAGAAAAGCTTGACTCAGGAGAATATGACTGTCTTATCTTAGCTGCTGCTGGATTACAAAGACTTGGTTTTGCTAATCGAATACACCAGTTAATTCCAACAGATATTTCACTCCATGCTGTGGGACAGGGAGCTCTTGGCATTGAATGTGTAAGTGGTCAAAAAGAAGTCCTAGATATTTTAAAAACACTTGAACACGAATCAACATCTAAAAGATGTTTAGCAGAAAGGTCTTTCCTCAGAGAGCTTGAAGGAGGATGTCAAGTTCCAATAGGCGTTAGAACGGAAATTAACAACGATGAATTAATTCTTGAAGGGATGGTCGCAAGTTTAGATGGTAAAAGATTAATTAGAGATATAAAAAAAGGATCGGTAAGCTCTGCAGAGGAAATAGGCATAGACTTAGCCAATGAATTAAAGGGCCGTGGAGCAGGAGAAATATTAGAAGAGATATTCAAGTCTGCAAGAGCCTAAATCATTCATCCTAATTTAATTAATTAAATTAGGATCTATTTCAGATAAGTAACGCTCCTCACAGGATTTAATAATCTGAACTGCTTTTTCAACACCAAAGAAACCATTGACGGTACAAGTTCCTGGTTTTTTTAGATCCTTGTAATGCTCCCAATAATAAGTTGTTTCATTAATCCAATGCTTACCTAATTGCTCAAAGCTTTGAATGTGATCCATCCTCTTGTCATCGGCTATCACACCAATAACTTTGTCGTCAACTTCACCTCCATCATCAAAAGTCATTATTCCTATAATCCTTGCCTCAACAATTGAACCGGGGACCAAAGGCTCTGTAACATTCACAATTTCGATATCTAATGGGTCTCCGTCTTCATCCCATGTACGTGGAAGACACCCATAAGCAAAAGGGTAGGCCAGAGAAGAATATCCAACCCGATCAAGCTTTAGATGTCCTGTTTCAGTAATAAGTTCGTATTTATTTATTGTATTTGAATTTAACTCAACGATTGTATTGACTCTAAGTTCAGATTCATTGGCAAACGCAGGTAATACATGAAGCAGATTAGGCATTGTTCTGCTAGGTGCTTGGTCAAGGTTAGCCATGGTATTTTTTTATGTTCTTACATGGTAAATCAACACAGTAAATGCAAATGAAGTTGTGGCAGATAATTTAGAAAAGTTTCAACAAAAGATATGCTCCACTAAATCTTTTTGGGCAATATATGTCTATATTACTCAGAAATAGTAGAAAGCTTTTCAAGTTTATTATCTAAGTATTCAAGAAAATAAGTTGGTGATAATTTTGCTCCAGAGACCTTCTTTACAAGTTCCTCGGAATCTAAACTTCTACCATAATGATGAACATTTTTACGAAGCCAACCCAATATTTTACTGATTTGCTTAGATTCAATAATATTTTCAATTCCTCCTAAATCTTCTTCAAGAGTTTTTGTTAACTGAGCGCTAATAAGATGACCAAGCAAATAAGAAGGAAAATAACCAAACATCCCCTCACTCCAGTGCACATCTTGCAAACATCCTTCAGTATCATTTTCTGGCGAAACACCTAAAAGGTTCAAATACCTTTTATTCCATTCATTAGGCAGATCGTCGACAGAAAGCCCTCTCTCGAGAAGATCAATTTCCAAGTCAGTCCTAATCATTATGTGCAAGCCATAACTAAGTTCATCGGCCTCTACTCGATTCAATCCTGGAGTAAATGGATTTAGATTGATCCATAAATCATTTCCAGAGTGAATTGGAGCACCTGCATTCTCAAAGTGATGCCAAAAAGACTTTGCAAATGAAAAGCTCCTAGCAATTCTATTTTCCCAAAACAGAGATTGACTCTCATGTACAGCCATAGAGGTTGCTTGACCTAACGGCCATGCAAACCATTGGTGACTTTCAGAGGGTAAGCCTTGTTCATAAAGAGAGTGCCCCCACTCATGGGCAGTAGCTAATAAGCAAGAAAGTGGCTGACCTTTAACTATTCGAGTAGTAATTCGATAATCATCCGGACCTAAAGTTATGGAGAATGGATGAGGGGACTTAGCTATAGCGGTATTAGAAGGATCTCTAGACCAATCATTTAAAAGTATTTGACATAGTTTTTCTTGATCACCAATTGTTAAATCCCATTTTTTACTCTTTTTGTTGGTTATTGTCTCAACCTTCTGAATCAATTCTGGCAATCTTTTTTTTAAAGGTTCAAATAGTTCGCTTAAACGATTAATCGTTAAGTTCGGTTCAAAAGGCTGGGCAAGTGTCTCCCAGCAACTTCTTTCTTCACAGAGCTGATTGGATTGTTCTGTTCGTAATGCAATTAATTTCTTAAGCGAAGGAGAAAAACTTTTGAAATCTTTATTTTTCCTAGCTTCCTGCCAACACATATAACCTTCAGACTTTGCTGTTGCAAGCGCAGCAACCAATTGAGGATCCAAACTTTTCTGTCTATTGAAATCTTGCTCAAGCAACTCAATATTTCTAAACCTATCTGTCATGAGTTGTGATTCAAAATCGTCTTTTTCTTTGAAATTTTGAAGTTCAGATTTAGCTTCTTTTATTAAAAGTTCGAACTGTTCAGAACTTTGTCTTGCATGAAGTTGCTTAGCTAAAAGACTTAATTGCTCTCCTCTCCAAGTGGAACCAGCAATAGGCATAGATGTATTTTGATCCCAGTACAGAGTGCTTTGTATCGATCCCAATAACTGCGTATCTTTTAGGTAATCACCCAAAAGCTGCCAAGCAGACTTTGACAATGTATTCCATTTGATATTTACGTAATGCTAATATCTAACTGACGAAAATAGATCAGTATTTGATCAATTTTAAATAATTTAAATCATAAATTCTTAATTAAATTACTCATGATTTAAAAATCAAAAAGGTTCAATCTTTTCTAATAGATCGAGTTCAAACACTTTAACTTAATAAGAAAAGAACAAACCTGTTAGTATTTAATACAGTCAAGTTAGACAGGTTATTAGAAATGGAACAGATTTTATCAACTTTAGATTTCGAGACGAAGGGACAAGGTTTTACTGACATAACAAAAGACATTAATGATTGGATCCAATATAAAAAGCTTAAAAAAGGACTACTTCTTATTTTCCTAAAGCATACAAGCTGTAGTTTACTTATAAATGAAAATGCGGATATTAATGTTCTTAAAGACCTTTCAGCTTACATGAAAGCTATTGTCCCAGAAGAGGGAATTTATCCCATTAACAGAAGTCGTGAAAAAATAGAATATCTTCATTTAGAAGAAGGGTTAGACGATATGCCTGCTCATATAAGAACAATGCTTACTTCAAATAATTTAACCTTCAGTGTTGTTGATAGTAAATTAGAGATAGGCTTATGGCAAGCAATATATATATGGGAACATAGATCATCAAATAAATCAAGGTCATTACAATTGCATGCAATTGGCGATTTTGATTTAAATTAAATAAAATATAAAAAACTCATGGTTTCCTTAATAGAGCAAAATGAGCTCAATTCTTTTACAAAAAAGAACCCTTCTTGGTTAATAGATAATAAAACTATAAAGAAAGAATTTAAATTTGATAATTTTATTGATGCGTTTGGCTTTATGAGTAAGGTCGCTCTTTTATCTGAAAAAATGGATCATCATCCAGATTGGCAGAATACATATAATAAAGTTAAAATCAATTTAACAACTCATGACAAAGGTGGAATCACTAATAATGACATAAAGCTTGCTGAGTCTATTGATAAATTAATCAATAACTAATTTATTATTATTTTCTACAATTAAAATGAGTACTAGCGAATCAAATCTTAAAGAAATTATGGTTTCCAAAACTAATATTCCTATTACAATTATATCGGGTTTTTTAGGATCAGGGAAAACAACTTTATTAAATAATATACTTACTAATCAGAAAGAAATAAAGACAGCTGTATTAGTTAACGAATTTGGTGAAATAGGAATTGATAATGAGTTAATAGTCAAAACTGAAGAAGAAATGATAGAACTAAGTAATGGATGTATTTGTTGCTCTATAAATGGTGAGTTAGTAGAAGCAATAGAAAAGTTAATTAGTGTCAACAAGAAGTTAGACTATATTATCATTGAAACTACAGGATTAGCCGATCCTCTTCCAGTTGCGATGACATTACTTGGAAGTGAGTTAAGAGATCAAACAAGATTAGACTCAATTATAACTCTCATTGATGCTGAGAACTTTAATGATGTTGCTTTAGAAAGTTCAATAGGAAGATCACAGGTAATCTATGGTGATATTTTACTTCTAAACAAATGTGATTTAGTAACTAATAAAAAGATAGAAGAAACCATAGAGAAGTTAAAAGAAATAAAAAATGATGTGAGAATTTTAAAAAGCATTAAAGGAAATATTCCTCTGAATCTATTATTAAGTGTGGGTCTATTTGAAACTGATCTAATTATTCAAAAAGAATCAGTTCATGATCACTCTCATAAACATGAACATAAACATGAACATGAACATGAACATGAACATGAACATGAACATGAACACTCAGAAGAAGATAATAAAATTGAAGATTTTCTTTCTGTTTCTTTTCAAACTAAAGAACCTTTCTCTCTTAGAAAATTCCAATATTTTCTAGACAATCAATTAAAAAGTAATGTTTTCAGAGCAAAGGGTATTCTTTGGTTCAGCGAAAGCGAAAGGAGACATGTCTTTCACCTTGCTGGAAAAAGAATTTCTATTGAAGATAGTGAATGGGGAGAGGAAAGAAATAATCAACTTGTCTTTATTGGAAAAGAATTAGATAAAAAAGAAATACTCTCTCAATTAAATGCATGTATTGACAAATAATCATAAAAAAACAAATTGAACAACCTCAAATCCAATTCAAAGGCCGTCAAAAAAGAAAATAATATTAAATTTATCTATAATTTAATTGAATTAAATAATAGTCGCCACATATTAAAGTACTTAATAATTCTAATAACATTTTTTATTTTATGGCCGTTATTTACTCTCGTAAAAGAGGGTTTATACGGAATTCAAAAAGGTTCTATTTATTTAACGACAGCCAATCTTAATGAAATAAAAGGAACACTTTTACTATTGATTTTTTCTCTAACTCTAGGAGGATTTTTAGGTATAGCAAATGGTTGGATTTTAGCCAATTGCCATTTCAAAGGCAAAAAAATACTTAGAGTTTGCCAACTAATTCCTTTTGCAACTCCAGCTTATCTTTTAGCAGCTACTTTCATTGACCTCGGCAGCATTAATTCAATCAGAATTACCGGTATGTTTTGGGGTGTAGTAATAATGGCATTCACAACCTACCCATATGTATTTCTACTAAGTACAGAAAGTTTTGAGAAAGGCGGTAGAAAACAAATTGAAGCATGCAGAACTCTTGGGATAAGTCCTTGGAAAAGTTTTTTTAGAATATCTATGCCAATGGCAATTCCCTCAATTACTGCGGGGTTAGCTTTAATGGCGATGGAAATCATAAATGAGTTAGGTGCCGTTCAACTTTTAAATATTCCAAGTATTTCAGCTGGAATACTTGAGAGTTGGGTAGAAGAAGGTGAGCCCTCAGGTGCAATTGCTCTTGCCCTATTTGCCCTGATTTTAGTTTTTCTATTAGTTGCAATTGAACGCAAATCAAGAGAAAAAAGTAAACGATGGATAGACGGAATAAGTAGTCGGAATTCACAACAATGGGAATTAAAAGGTATAAATCTGTTCCTAGCTCAAGTTATAACATTTACACCTCCAATGCTGACATTGGGTATTCCAATTACATGGGCAATAATAAATATTGATCAAATAAATAAAGGCTTCAATACAGATTTAATTGGATTAACTATTAGAAGCTTTAGTTTAGCCTTAGTTGTTTCATTAATAACGGTATTTATATCATTAATTTTAGCAATTTCCAAGAGATGGAATAATCATCAATGGCTCAATATATTAACCTTCTTATCAAGTATTGGCTATGCAATTCCTGGATCTGTTTTAGCCCTTTCTCTTCTTTCCTTTAAAGGAAACATCTGGCAAATCAACATCTTAAGCTTACTAATCTGGGGGTATAGCATTCGATTTTTAGCTGTTTCAAAAGGTGGCCTTGATGCCGGCTTTGAGAGGATCACACCAAATATAGATAATGCAGCCATAAATCTCGGAAAGAACTGGTCAGAGGTCCTTTTAAAAATACATCTGCCACTTCTCAAAGGACCTATGTTGGTGGGTATTCTTCTTGTTTTTGTTGACACAATAAAAGAATTACCACTAACCTTTATATTAAGACCCTTTGATTTTGATACGCTTTCAGTACGAATATTCCAATATGCAGGAGATGAAAGAGTAGCAGAATCTATATTACCTTCAATGATAATAATTTGTCTGGGATTAATAGCCTCTTTAGCCCTAATACCAAGCTTAAATCACAGAAATGACTAAAATAAGTATCAAATAGATATTTAAACATTAAATAATTTTTTAACTGGATAAATCAAAGTTGCTAATATATCAGAAACTGTTGAAACTAGCCGATAGCAAAGCAATGAGGCCAAGAGAGGTGCCTCTGGCAAATGTGAGCTAAGACTAAATAGAATAACAGATTCAAACACACCTAACCCTCCAGGTGCTGCAGGAACTATAAGACCAATTACCCATGCCAAGGAAAAGGAAGATATTAATTCACCTTGAGAGATTAATGACCCAATAGAAAATGCATTTACACAACATAAAAAGCCAAGAAATCTGAACAAAATAAATATAATTTCTACAAATAGTGGCTTATATGGATACAACATCCTTATTGAAATATCTTGGCTATTTTGCGATAAATGTATGTCTTCTATATTATCATTATTAATAAAAGCTTTTGCCTTCATTTCTCTTAATTTTTTGATTAGAAATTGTCTAAATTCTGGCAAAAAGAGCAATGTAGATGACCAGCAAAGTATATAAATCGATAAGTTAAAACCTCTAAAAGGTATAAAAATAAAGCCTGCAACTAGCATTAAGATTGGCTCTAATAAAATAGATTCAATTGATTTTTCATTTGAAAGTTCTAACCGTAAGGTCTTATATCTAGATACAAAATGCCATATTCCACCAGGCAAATATTTATATATATTTGTAGCTAAAAAAAGTTTTATTATATTCAAATTATTAATACTACAACCAATATTATTGATTAAAAGCTTCCATGCATAAGCATTAATAATTATACTAAAGAAACTAAAAATAACACCGCACAATAACCATAATATCTCTTCACTAGTAATTATCTGATTAGATAATGAATCAAAATTCCCATATATTGAATTCCCAAGAAATGCAAAGCAAATTAAAGTTATCAACAGTTTAATATTGATTTTATAAATCATTCCAAAAACAAAATTTTTTCTGATCATTTGATTCATAGATAAATTAATTATCAAAAATAGCAATCATCTATTTCATAGAATTCTGATAATTCAATAATTAATTTCTGACGTATCTCTTCTATTGGAATTCCTGTCTTTAAAGTTATACGAGTCAAGTCTTTATGTTCTATTTTTATTGAATTCTGACCATTTGGTCTCATTACTTGTTTAACATTAACTGTCCCAAATTTAGTTTTATGACTCACTGTTCTTCTTGGAAGTATCCAACGACTGATTTTATTTTCTCTTACTCCAATTGTTGTACTATAGTTAAACCAGACTTCACGCAGTAATTTTTTATGCTTGGGGGAGACAATAGCTTGTATACATATACCTTTTCTATTTTTTTTCATATCGACCGAATAACAAATAACATCAATGGCACCTGCAGATCTTAATCTATCGATTAAAACCGCAACATCTTCAGGTGTGGAATCATCAATCCAAGCCTCCTGAGAAATTATAGTTTCATAAGAAGGTTTATTATTTTCTATATTTTCATCATTTTCATCTATTAGTAAAATACGTAAAAAGTTAGGTCGAGAAATATTTTTACTTCCTAGTCCAATACCAATATTCTGAATATTTATATTACCTGGCTGGCCAAACTTATCTATAAAAGTTGCAATCAATGCGATACCCGTAGGAGTTGTTATTTCACCAAAATATTTATCATCAAGTACCATTAATGGGATTTTATTTTGCCTCGCTATCTCTAGAACAGTAGGCACTGGGACAGGTAGAGGGCCATGTGAAGTGGATACGATTCCTTTCCCAGAAGGTGGATTTGAAGAATAAATCTTGTATGGCTTTAAAAAATCTATAGCAGAGCAAACATTAACAATATCAAGGATAGAATCCATTGAACCTAATTCATGGAAATGTACATCTGAGATTTGATGCCCGTGGACAACTGCTTCTGCTTCAGCAAGAATTTCAAAAACCTTAATAGACTTTTTCTTCACATAATCATTCAAGCTTGAATCTAGAAGTAAGTTCTTTATCTGATTAAGACTTCTAGATAATTCCTTAAATTGAATTTCGTTTTTTGTACAGACAATACCTTTTATGCCTTCACTATCTGCCTCATTAAATTTGAGTTTATAATTTTTATCTATGTTTAAACTTACTAAGTTATCCAAGAAAATAGAGTGCGGAACACCTAAATTGAAAAAAGCTGATGCGAGCATATCTCCAGATATGCCAAGACTACAATCAATAAAAATAGATTTCATTTATGATTAAACATATAATCAGTTTTACAGATAAAATACATTTATATAAAATTCTCGAAATAAGACTAATTTTTATTTTTTATAATTTTTCTACTTTTATTATTTATTTGTTGTTGAGAAAGAGGGCCTATTATTTGATAATCCTCAACCAAAAGTTGATAGTCAACACGACGAACATCAAGACTAATAAAATGTTTTAAATGATTAATAGGTATATCACCTTTAAGATTCAATTTGAAAGGTAACGCTTTTTTTTGATTATTTCTTGGCTTTTGACGAATTTTAATAACTACCTCCTTTTCTTCTGGCTTAGTAAAAATCAATTCTCCTCTTATTGAAAAATAATCATCACCTTCCAATAAAGAATCAGAATCGACCTTCAAAACTGAATCTTCATTCAATTCCTCGCTATCCAGAAGTTCTTTTTTTAAAGTACTTGGTTCCCAAATACCTGTGATTTGCAAATGAAGATTTTGATTATTTCTACATCTTGGATATACGACCCAGAGGTGAGGTTTCTCTAGAGGAACGTGATTTCTAATCAAGGTTATTACTCTTCCAAGGACAACTGAATCTATTTCATTACCTTTTGAATCAATTAAAGCTCCACGAGTAAAGGTGTCATCGTCTTGAGGCTTATAAATACCTCTAACTAATCCAATTGCTCGGTATTGCAATGGATCAGTAACCGAGGGGATTGGATGGTTCTTCATCTATTTAATAAATAGGCCATTAGGGACCAATCTTAAATTTACCAAAATCTTATGGATATTATTGTGTTTTTATTCATTTTGGACATTTTCATCCTCTGACTGATCAAATGCATTGAGAGCTGCATCGAGTGCATCTGATGGGGTTGTAGCATTATTCATTGCTCCTACTTGCTTAAGACGGTTCATCAAATCAAATGGATCTATTGGTAAACCTTGATCAATTTGATCTTCTGTATCAAAAGTGCTGTAAATATCTCTTTTCTCATCAGTTGAATAATCTTTTAGTTCCGAAATTCTTATTGTTCTTGGAGGAGCAAAAACTTGACCTACCGTAATTAAGATTGGAGCCAAACAATATAAAGCAAACAATAATTGACCATTAATAAAACGTGCAGTTTGCTTCAAAACTAAACTTTCGTCTGAATCTACATGATAATAACTTAAGCAATAAAATCTTTAAGTCTTGCTAGTTGCAACCTGGAATGTGAATTCTATTCGTTCAAGAATAGATCATGTCAAAGAATGGCTCATCACTAACAAGATTGACATTCTTTGCTTGCAAGAGACAAAAACAGAAGATAAGTCTTTTCCAATTGAAATTTTTTCAAACCTTGGATATGAGGTTTCAATCTCTGGCCAAAAGTCTTACAATGGAGTAGCAATCATAAGCCGATTCCCGATTAATAATATAAAGATTGGCTTTAATAAAGTAATCAAAGACTATCAAGATTTATCTATATTAAGTGAACAGAAAAGAATTATAAGCGCTGATATCAATGATATTAGAATAATAAATGTTTATGTTCCAAATGGATCATCTTTAAATTCAGATAAGTTTATTTATAAAGAAAAATGGCTAGAATGTCTAAAGGTTTATTTAAGGGAAATCAATCAAGATGAAACACCTATATGTTTACTAGGAGACTTTAATATTGCCCCTGAAGATAGAGATATCCATACACCAAGTAAATATAAAGAATCAATTATGGCTTCTTCCAAAGAGAGGAAATTACTCAAAGATGCTTTAGGAGAGAAATTAGAAGATGTTTTTAGGATTTTTGAGCCCGGAGAGAAAAATTGGTCTTGGTGGGATTATCGCCATTCAGCCTGGGAAAGAGACAAGGGCTGGAGGATTGATCATATTTACCTAACAGAAGAAATTCTTAGTTGTGCCAATAGTTGTTGGATCGATAAAGAACAAAGATCTAAAGAGAAACCTAGTGATCATGCACCTGTAGTTGTCGATATCAACTGGCCTCCATCAGATATTGAAAATGAATTTTTCTTCTAAAAAATTCATTTTTTTTCTATTTTCAAATCATCACAGAATTAACAAATCAAAAATTTACAATTAGCCAAAAACAATTGAAATCAAAGGGCGTCATATCCAAGAAAGTCTTACTGTTACTTGTTTTTAAGATTAAATTCAATTAGGAAGATAGACTTTATTAAGGATTAAAAAAAATAACCAGATGCTGAACAGATTCAAAAATTTAGACGAATCAGTCACTTTTAGGCCATTATGACGGACTGTGTTTATGAGCTCATTCGCTGAGGTGCTGTGACAGACGCGTTGAACACAAAAAGATCTGAAGAGATTTTTGGTGCTGCCAAAGATTTGATGCCTGGTGGAGTCAGTTCACCTGTAAGAGCTTTCAAATCTGTTGAGGGAGATCCAATCGTTTTTGATCGAGTTAAAGGTCCTTATGCCTGGGATGTTGATGGAAACAGATACATCGATTATGTTGGCAGCTGGGGACCAGCGATTTGTGGACATGCCCACCCCGAGGTAATTGCAGCCCTTCAAGAGACACTTGAGAAAGGCACAAGTTTTGGAGCGCCTTGTTTTCTCGAGAACAAGCTTGCTGAGATGGTTATAGATGCTGTCCCAAGCGTTGAGATGGTCCGGTTTGTCAATAGCGGAACGGAAGCTTGTATGGCAGTTCTTCGGCTAATGAGAGCTTTTACTGGCAGGGATAAAGTTATCAAGTTCGAGGGTTGCTATCACGGGCATGCAGATATGTTTTTGGTGAAAGCTGGTTCAGGAGTAGCAACACTTGGGTTACCAGACTCACCAGGTGTGCCAAGAAGTACAACCGCCAATACACTTACTGCTCCTTATAACGATCTTGAAGCTGTAAAAGAGCTTTTCGCTGAAAACCCAGATGCTATTTCTGGAGTCATCCTTGAGCCTGTTGTAGGGAATGCAGGCTTTATCACCCCTGAACCTGGTTTTTTAGAAGGATTAAGAGAGGTAACGCGAGAGAATGGAGCTCTTTTAGTTTTTGATGAAGTAATGACTGGTTTTAGAATCAGCTATGGAGGTGCCCAAGAGCGTTTTGGAGTAACTCCTGACTTAACCACTTTGGGCAAGGTGATTGGAGGAGGACTTCCAGTAGGAGCCTATGGAGGTCGCAAGGAGATCATGTCAATGGTTTCGCCTTCTGGTCCTATGTATCAAGCCGGTACGTTAAGCGGCAATCCTCTAGCCATGACAGCTGGTATAAAAACTCTTGAGCTCCTCAAACAAGAAGGTACCTATGAAAAATTAGAAGCTCTTACGAAAAAGCTTGTCGATGGAATCGTTAAAGCTGCTAAAGAATCAAACTTTGCCATTCATGGTCAAAGCATTAGCGCTATGTTTGGTTTTTATCTCTGTGAAGGACCAGTTAGAAACTTTGAAGAAGCTAAATCTACTGATAGTGAGCTTTTCAGCAAACTGCATAGAATCATGCTTCAAAAAGGGATTTACTTAGCTCCAAGTGCATTTGAAGCTGGCTTTACCTCACTCGCACATTCTGAAGATGATATAACTTCCACAATAAAAGCTTTTCAAGAAAGCTTTTCTGAAATTAAATAAAAAAAACCAACTCAAAAAAAATTAAATTGGTTTTTTTTATTATTTATATTTAATTACTATCTATTTCTTCCCCCTACAATAACTGGAACATTTCCTGAGGTAGTTCCTGGCAAAGAAGGAACAACTTGTGTCTCACCATTCCACTTATCTAAAAACAATTTAAAAAGAACTTGATCATCAAGACTTTTATTTAATGTGTCGTATCTGAGAGCTTCTTGCTCAGCAATTTTAACTTCAGTTTGAGCTCTTAAAAGTTTTTGCTCTGCAATTTGTTTTTCTTCAATAGCTGCTCGATATTCATCTGCAATTGTTAAACCAGTTAAATCAAGAGATTGAACATCCACATAGTCAAACTTATTTAGTTCCTCTGCAACCGTATCCTCAACTAATTCTGAAATATCACTCCAAGAACTAGCTATGGTTACCAACTCATACTTTGAGAAGACTGACTTAAGGGCTTTAAGTAGTGATGGTTGAATTATCCTGTTATAAATCTCTCTATCGTTATAAGAGATAGTTTTAAAGACTCTTCCAGCCTCATTGGGTTTTAGAGCATATTTAACAGTGGCGGTTGCAGAAATAACTTGCAAATCTTTTGTTAATGAATCAAATTTTTCAGGTCTAACTTGAGTTTGAACGTTAAATGGATAGGTATTTTGTACAAAAGGAACTTTGAAATTCAAACCAGGTTTACGTGATCCACCGCTTACTTTCCCTAATGTCGTTACTACTGAAACCTGACCAGCGGGGACGACAAAGAATGCTTGAGTAAGAAATAAAAAACCAGTAAAGCCAAGGACAAGTAGAAGAGTTGTTGTACTACCAGGTCCATTCGGAGTCACATTACGAAATGGAGTTGTCATAAAAAATATTATCTAAATAGATTTTATGTTGATTTAGACAATATTGTGTAATTTGTTAGGTAGAAAAAATAATTACCTAATATTTAAAAATCAGCAAGAAAATCATTTGGTGAACTAAAAATTTCCTACCTTATTTAATCAAATCATCTCTTTAGCAATTCTTAAAACCTCTAAATATAGTTCTTCGTCAATCTCTCTAATATCATATTCAGTTGGCATTGTCCCATGCTTAAACTCATGTACTATCATCCAACATGTTCTTTCTAGTTCTTTTTTTGACTTTCCAGATAAGTCAATTGCTTTTTTAGAAAGTTTTTGTATTAACTGATCCATGATAAAAAAACTGAACAACTAAAGTTTTTATATATTTATGTATTCTTAAACTATCTATAATTTTGAAATTGAATAGCTATATCCAATTCATCCTCCATTGTCTTAATTAAACTAATTGCAGATTGCAAATCATCTTTATTTTTACCTGTGATTCTCAAACTTTCTCCCTGAATTGATGCAGTTACTTTCTTCATATTATCTCGAACTAACTTACTTAATTTTTTTGAAGTTTCTTGAGACAGTCCTTTCCTTAATTTAACAATTTGCATTACCATGTTTCCTCCTATAATTTCAATCTTTTGAAAATCAAATATCTTTAAGGATAAATTTCTTTTAGTAGCTTTTTGTAATAAAATATCCTTTACTGATTCAATTGTCATATCGCTAAGAGAAATAATTGATAGTTCATCTTCTTTAATGTCTATTTTTGTCTTTGAGTCTTTTAGATCATACCTTTGATCAACTTCTCTCCTCAATTGATCAATAGCATTTACTAATTCCTGCTGATCAAATTCTGAAACCACATCAAAAGAATAAGAAGAGGGCATAAAAATTTCTCTTTGTTTTCACCATTTTATAAAAAAAAACGCAAATTGCTTGTAAATATACTTATGAGATATTTCGCAAGTTAAGAAGAACTATCCAGAAGTAGATGATTGTCTTTGATTGAAAATCAATCAAAAAACATCAGGCTCACTACTTTCCCCATATCTTCAGCACTATGACAACTACTCAATAATGTTTCACTGTCATGAAATGCGAAACAAATCAATTGATCACATCTGTTAATAATTTCTTGATTACAAAGACTGCTTGCCATTGGCAAAGGAAAATCATTATTGTCTTCTTTCTCTATTAGATGTAAAACGCTACCAAGAAGATCCTTAACCTCCGCAGTTTGTCTATCAAGAGACTGAGGCAACAAAACAGTTAAGAGAGAGGGATTAACATCCAGTACCGCTCTAATTACTGCAGCATTTACACCTTGAGAACCTGAAGTGATTATAGAATGGCCCTCTTGAGCCAAAGACCTAGCTATTAATTCAACTATATGAATAGAAACGACAGGTACATGCCGACTACCTAAAAAAGCAATTCTTCTTTTTCCCTCGTTTTTCAACAAGGCCAATTCCTGAGCGAGAGTATCAACTCGTCCCAATGCAGGAAGATCGAGTGATCGGCTCAAGGACATCCTAATTCAGATAATATAAAGCTAGCCATTATTGATGAACTCAAGAAGAAATTCCTAAAGTTTTTAAGATTCGATCAAGTTCACAATGTTCTTGTACTAATCGAAAAGCATAAGTAGCTTTGACTGTCTCATGAAGACGAACATGACCAAATGCTTGTTCAATAACCTCAACTGTTGAAAGAGTATCTCTATCGACTTTTAGCAATGGAACATCTAACTCTTCTGATCTGTTAATCAATTGTGGTAATGGTTCGCCAGCACCTGTCAATATTAGACATTGAGTCGACGCTTCCAAAGCCGCCAATTGGATATCTGTTCGATCTGCTCCAGTCACTACGGCCATATTGCGCCTTTTTCGAAAAAATTCCATTGCAGAATTAACACTCATTGCTCCAATACTTAATGTCTCAACCATTAACTCAAGCCTGTCAGAGCAACAAATAACTCGAGCATTTAAACGTCTCACCAATTCTTCAACAGTGACACTCCTCAACAAAGGAGACCTAGGCATTACTCCAAATACATCTAAACCTAATGCCTTAAGAGATGGAACTATATTTTCTTTAATATCTTTGATTTGATCAGGGTTAACAGCATTTAAGACAACACCACTGAGATGATCTCCTAGCTGATTTTTAGCCTCCAGTAAAGCTTCAACACTTCTACTATCCTGCCAGAAATGAGCAAGTAAAACCTTAGCGTTTAAACGTTTCGCAAGTTGAGTGAGACTTAATCCATACAATAGTCCCTCATGCAAACTACCTGCTGCTTCAAGAATATTGATAGCATCACTAGAAGAATCAAGAGATTGATGGAACTCATCAAATTTTATCCCCGGATCTAAGATATTCTCTTGAATCCTCTCGCTAGCAGTAGAAGCCGCCAAAAATTGAATGGAAGGAATTAAATTCTCAGCAGATAATTGTAATGTCTCCCCAACGAACCTAACATCATCATCGATCATATCTTGAATGTCTCCTCTTTCAGAGACATTTAATTCAAGGCTTGTGGCTAATGGTTTACCAAATCTAACCACATGATTTGAAGCAATTAAATTTCTTGCTATGCCAAGAACTAATGCCGACTTACCGCTAAATGGTTCACATGATCCAATTAGAAAGGTCTTGCTCATTAATTAAAGACCTGATGGGAGATGAATAACTCTATAAGTTTAGGCTTTTTGAAAAAGTTCTCAACACTAAATCTGTATAAAATTCTAATTAGACAAATATTCTCCAGTAATTCCTAACTTTTTCACATAAAATACAATGAATTCAACTAAGTGACCAAAAGATTGTCAGACAACTCAAGGTTTAAAGGTTTAAAAATTGCCATAACAGGTTCGAATGGAAGCCTAGGCAAAGCACTTATTGAGGTGCTGAAAAAAAAAGGGGCTTATGTAATTGGTTTAACTCATGACAGAAGAAATAATAGTAACGCGGAAGGAGGCGAACCTGATGAATGGATTCTCTGGTCCTGTGGAAAAGAAAGACTCCTTTCAAGCCGTCTCGCTAAAATTGATATTTTAATACTTAATCATGGATTTAATCCAAAAGGAATGATTGAATCAAATGAAATAAATAAAGCCTTAGAAATCAATTCCCTTAGTCATTTGAGATTAGTAGAAATATTTGAGGATTTAGCACTATCAAATAATTTAAATAAGCAAAATTCGAAGGAAGTATGGATAAATACATCTGAAGCAGAGATTCAAATAGCTTTTAGTCCGGTATACGAAATAACTAAACGTCTAATAGGTGAACTTATAAGTTTAAAAAAAAGCAAATTATTAATGGATAAAAGGAATTATTTTATTATCAAAAAATTAATTTTAGGTCCTTTTAAATCGAAATTAAACCCACAAGGAATAATGAGCCCTGAATTTGTAGCAAAAAAAATAATCCAAAAAGCAGAAAAAGAGGCTTACCTAGTCATAGTATCCCCTAATCCATTAACACATTTAATAATGCCATTCGTTGAATCAATTAGAATATTATATTCACGATTAATCAATAAAATTTACTCAAACACTCCCCTTTAAAAGGAAGTCAATCACCTCTATCAGTCAATATCTCGAAACCATTTTTGGTAACCAAAACAGTATGCTCCCATTGAGCAGATAGATTTCCATCTTTAGTAATGACTGTCCATCCATCACTAAGTGTCTTGCAGTGTTTTGACCCAAGATTAATTATAGGTTCCACTGCAATAGTCATACCCTCTCTTAGAGTGACGTTTGGCAAATCATTCGTTCTAAAATTAAACACCGAAGGTTCCTCGTGAAGATTCCTACCCACTCCATGTCCGGTATAATCCTCGACAACACTAAAACCATTAGCTTTGACATAATCTTCTATAGCACCTGCAATATCAAGAAGTTTGTTTTGTGGCTTAATCTGTTTTATTCCAAGCATTAAGGCTTTTCTTGCGACTCTACTTAATTCATTTGCTTTATCTGAGGTATTACCTACGCATATAGTTATACAACTATCCCCATGATAACCATTATAAAAAGCTCCGGTATCTACCTTAAGTAAATCTCCATCATTAATAATTTTCTTCTTACTAGGTATTCCATGAACAACTTCATTGTTTATGCTTGAACATATACTACCTGGGAAGCCATGATAGCCTTTGAAACTTGGCTTGGCATTTTGATCTCTTATTCGTTTTTCAGCATACTTATCTAGATCCAAAGTAGACATTCCAGGTTTAACTAAGTCTCTAATTTCACTCAATACAGTTGCAACTATTTTGCTGGATTTACGCATGATTTCTATCTCTCTTGAAGACTTAATTTCAACTCCTCTCCTCTGTTTAATTACAGGTCCTTTATTGATAGGAATTTTTGAGTTTTCAGAAGAGAGAAGGTCAGAGAAAAGATTCATTGTTTAGGGAAAAAGTAAAAATCTCAAAATTTGCACCTTATTAACAATCTAATAATAGGTAAACTATCAAACGAAGAGGGACAGTTTTATTAAAAAAATTCTTTTCTTTAATAAAATTTCCATATTTTAGAAAAAAGTTGAAAAAGACTAGGTTTTCTTTTTAAACGATCAATCAATGACTGAAAAAAAGCTAAATCGGGAAATCATGGTCATTAGAGATGAAAAGATCAGATATATAAAAAATTTTTAATTTGAGAAACCAGCGGTTACAATATAAGTTCGGCCAAATAAAGAGTAATTGGTGATGTCAGTCGATTCGAAAGAGCCCTCATTAGAAGAGGTGAAAATTGAAGATGAATCAAATGCTTCAGAGAACTCTGGGGTAAAAAAAGCTTCTGAAACAAAATCCAAAGGAAAGAAAATTTCAATTAAGAATCTTTCTCCTGCTGAAATAATAAAGACTTTTGAAGACGCTCAACTAAGTAAAGATCTTCCTGACATATACGTTGGTGATACAGTTCGTGTTGGTGTCCGAATAAGTGAGGGCAATAAGGAGAGGGTTCAGCCCTACGAGGGTGTTGTAATAGCAAAGAGACATGGCGGAATTCATCAAACAATTACAATTAGAAGAATTTTCCAAGGAATAGGAGTTGAAAGAATTTTTCTGGTTCACAGTCCACAAGTTGCATCGATTAAGGTTGAACGCCGAGGTAAAGTAAGAAGAGCGAAGCTTTTCTATCTGCGTGAGCGAGTGGGCAAAGCCACACGCGTAAAGCAGCGCTTCGACCGCTGAGGTTTCGGCCTCCTCAATAAAAATCATTGCTCAACAATGATTTAAAGGGCATATAAAATGCGCCGTTAGTTCAGTTGGTAGAACGCAGGTCTCCAAAACCTGATGTCGGGGGTTCAAGTCCTCCACGGCGCGTTTGAAAACCCTTTCCGCAGTTACTTTTTTAAAGAATGGAGTTGGATCTTCAACCTGGCGATGTCGTAAAAGTTCTTGAGTCAGCCGCATTAGGCTGGGTCAGAGCTCGAGTTATTCGTGTTAAATCAGGTGGCCGTGTAGTAGTGCAGAGCGACCAAGGCCGCGAGTTCACAGCTCGTGGGAATCAAGTTAGGCTTATAGAGCCTGCAGGTTTCCGTCCTTAAAATTCATCTACTTATTTAGTTTTATTTCATGAGTATCTCTCTTAACAGAGAAATTGATTGAAAAAAACCATATGAAGATAGTTTTCTTAAGTCAACAATATTAATTCTTAGTTGACTAGAAGGCATTTTTAGGATGATACTCATTGGGTCATTAAGAAGGATTTCTCATAAAAGATACAATCCTTTTCAAGGCCTAAAGCTGGGACCGTAGTTCAACTGGTTAGAGCACCGCCCTGTCACGGCGGAAGTTGCGGGTTCGAATCCCGTCGGTCCCGTATCTAAATCGAATTAGAGCTTTGAAAGTCAGGGTAAGATTGGCACCAAGTCCAACGGGAACACTTCATCTAGGGACAGCGAGAACAGCACTATTTAACTGGCTTTTTGCAAAAAAAGAAGGTGGGACTTTTCTCTTGAGAATTGAGGACACTGATATTGAAAGATCGAAAGAAGAATATATAAAAAACATATATGACGGACTCCAGTGGCTAGGAATCAACTGGGATGAATCCCCAACGATTCAAAGTGAAAGAGTAAATGAACATAAACAAATTATAAAAACTCTTATCGATAAAGGATTTGCATACAAATGTTATGCATCAGAACATGAACTCGAAGAAATGAGAGAAACCCAAAAGAAAAATGGTTTAGCTCCAAAATATGATAATAGGCACAGAAATTTAACTCCAGAACAAGAATCAGAATTTATAAACGCGGGAAGAGAGCCCGTTATCAGATTCAAAATCAGTGATCAAAAATTAATTACATGGAATGACTTAATTCGAGGAAAAATGACTTGGAGTGGAAAAGATTTAGGTGGTGACATGGTCATTGCACGAAGAGCACCAGCAGATTTAATTGGAGATCCTTTATACAATTTAGTAGTTGTTGCAGATGATTCAGCAATGCAAATTTCTCATGTAATAAGGGGAGAAGATCATCTCGCAAATACTGCTAAGCAAATTCTTCTTTACGAAGCTCTAGATCTCAATATCCCCGTTTTCGCTCATACACCATTAATTCTTAATTCTGAAGGTAAAAAACTTTCAAAGAGGGATGGAGTTACTTCAATTTCTGAATTCAAGAAAATGGGTTATACATCTGAAGCGATGGCAAATTATATGACTCTTCTTGGCTGGTCAGTTCCAGAGGGGATTAACGAAAGATTCAAAATCTCTGAGATCTCAGAGATTTTCACTTTTAAAAAGGTAAATAAAGCTTCAGCAAAATTTGATTGGGACAAATTAAACTGGCTCAACTCTCAAGTAATCCATGAGATGTCGGCAGAAACTCTATTAGAAAATTTAAATCCTTTATTTAAAGAAAATGGATGGCATCTTCCAAGTCATGAATGGGGAATCAATCTAGTAGGTTTAATAGGACCATCCATGGTTCTTATTAATGATGGAGTGGACCAAGCTAAATCTTTTTTTGAAGAGCCAGAATTAATTGATGATGGCAAAAAGCAATTGGAAATTAAAGAAGCAGCAGTAATTTTAAAGTTCATACTTGAAAAATTGGGAAACACAGATGCTGATTCCTTTTCAAAAGAGAAAGCTCTTGATTTAATTAATCAAGCCACGAAACACTGCGATGTAAAAAAAGGTCTTGTTATGAAAAGTCTAAGAGCTGCACTTTTTGGAACTCTCAATGGACCTGATTTAATTCAAAGCTGGGTTTTACTTTCAAGGTTCAGTAAAGATAGAACTCGAATTAGTCGTTTTATCTAGATCGTTATCCTCATCCAATAAACCCAATCTTTTTGCTAACGGTTGAGCTGTTAAACCTTGAATACCTACTGTCATTAATATTGTCAAAAAAACTAATCCCTGAAGTTTTCCAGCACCTAGAACGCCTGCCTGCTCTAATCTAATTGAAAACAAAGAAGCAACTGCGGCAGTTACTATTCCACGGGGTGCTAACCAACCAAGAAACAATCTTTGTTGATTATCAAGAGGTAATCCATAAGTTGCTATCCATACAGCTATTGGCCTCACTACAATCATTAAAAAAAGAACACAAGTTATACCGCCCCAACCCAAAGGACTTAATTCCCCCCATGAAACATCTGCTGCAAGGAGTGGGAAAAGCATAGTTATTGCTAACTGGGCTAATTCTCTTATTAATTTGTCAAGTTCATTTGCCTCTGTAGAAGGTCTTTGTCCTACAACAAACCCTGCTGCAACAGATGCAGGCAAACCTGATTCAGGTAACAACCATTCACATACTCCATATAGTAAGAAAACTACTCCAAGAGTAAGTTGCAATCTGATACCGACATAAGGCTCAGATCGTAAGCGCTTCAAGCCTTCTGAAAGCAATAAACCTGCAACTGAACCAATTAAAACTCCTCCTCCAAGCCTTGAAAGGAGACCAATTAATAGCTCTTTCCAGCCATGTAAGTCTCCTACAACAAGCTCCAACAATAAGAGTGCTAGTACAGCTCCAATAGGTTCAAGTATCAAACCCTCCGCCTCGAGCACATCGCTTAATGGAGATGCAAGTCGAATTTGTCGAACTAGAGGAGTTACTACAGTTGGTCCAGTAGCAAGAACAATTGCGCTGTAAACTCCAGCTACGGACCAACCAAGACCTGCGAACCAATGAGCAGCAAGAAAGGCAGCTGCTAATGAAATTATTAATCTAATTGATAAAATTCTTAGAACTATTGACTTAATTGCGCCCCCAGGGAATCGAAGATTTAAACCACCATCAAACAAAACAAGGCTTACCAATAAACCAACTATTGTCTCCAACCCCTTTCCAAGATCTAATGGTTCAACCAATCCAAGCCCTGATCGCCCAATCAACAAACCAGATAGCAACAATAAAACCACCCCAGGGAGTCCTGTTAGTACCGACAATAATCTTGCTCCAGCTCCAGAAAAAACTGTGATACCCCAGAGCAAGCCCAGCCGCTCAGGAGTCATAAACAACTAGCAATGAAGACATAAACGAGTATCCATTTAATCTACCTAAGAAAATAAATAAGTTAATAAGCTGATTTTACTTACATATTCTTATAGAGTAGCAACCCTTTCAATCCAAATATTATTTATATATCCTAGTTTAGAAAATAACTGAAAAAAACCTATTCAAAAACTATAGGTCAAACTTTCTTAAGAAAGATTGATTAGGCATATAGAGAGGGTGACGAGGGTTACCTTTTTTACTAAGGCCAAGACTTAAAATACGTTTGGAAAAATTATTTTCGTTTGATTTCAAATTTGAAAATTTCTTAATTAATTTTAGAACTTTACGATCACGTCCCTTTAATTGACCTTTATCACCCCATCCTAACCACAAATCACAATTGTTATTTTCGCGCCAAAATTGTAATGATTTTAAAGTAATTAAATCATTATTTTCTCCTATTGGATCATTGCTTTTTGATAATTGATCAGGAGACTTGGAAATCAGTCCAAAGAGATTAATTATATAGATATTTTTATAATTCCATCTCGAACAAAAATTAATTATCCTTACTAGAGTTTTATCATTATTTGATGTATTGGCTTTAGAAGGATTCAAGCCAATAAACAATATCGTCTTTTTACCACTTAATAACTCTCTTTTTAAAATCCATCGATAAGACCTGCATTCACTAAACAAGCAGAATGACAACCAAAAAATTAGAATTAAAATTAATTATAAAACCAATTTTTTTTTTAACCAGAAAAAATTAAGTTTGATACTAAAAGAGTAATTATGACAATAATTAAACCTGCTATTGCTACTCTGCCGTTCCATATCTCAGCTTGAGGAGTGAATCCTCTCTTCCATGAATTAAGTTCACTTGAGCTTGCAATCTTAGTGGATTTATTAGCTTCATTTGCATTTTTTAGTGGCATAATAAAAAATTAAAGCTTAAAAAAATATTGATTAAAAAGGGGGATTAAAGTCATAAAGTAAATCAGATTTTTCTAATGGCCATCGGGCTGAAACACCAAGTTCCATTGAACTTTGAAAATTATTAGAAAATCTTAACAAAGCTGCCGCTCCAATCATTGCCGCATTATCAGTACAAAATTCCATTGGTGCAAGAGCAATATTAATTGAATTTTCAGATGCTTTTGCAAGCATCATTTCCCTTAAACGCAAATTTGCAGCAACTCCTCCCACTAGAACTAGAGAATTCAGACCTTGATCAAGGGCACATCGAAGACTCCTCTCCACTAAGACCTCCGCAACTACGTATTCAAAACTTGCAGCAATGTCCTCTACTGGGAAGTTTTTATTTTCTGACCTGATTTTTTCTATCTTTCTAAATACAGCCGTTTTCAATCCACTAAAAGAAAAATCATATGGATAAAAACCACCTTCAGGTTTAGAGACTCTCCCTTTTGGGAAAAAGAACTTTTTTGGATCTCCAGATTTAGCTATTTTTTGAATTGCTGGCCCACCTGGATAGGAAAGTCCCAGTAGTCTTGCGACCTTATCAAAAGCTTCTCCGGCTGCATCATCATGACTTCTACCAAGGCGTTGATACTTGTGTTGAACATCTACTTTTATCAATTCAGTATGTCCTCCACTAACTAATAAGACTAAGAAAGGAGGTTTAGGATGATTTTCTGACAAATATATTGATGAAAGATGTCCCTCCAAATGATGAATTCCTAAAAATGGAATGTGATGCAAATTTGCTAAAGTTCTTGCAGTAACTGATCCGACCAAAAGTGAACCTGATAATCCTGGAGTAACAGTTGCGGCTACTGCATCTATATCTTCAATCTGTAATTTTGATTTTGCAAAAACTTCTTCAATTAAAAATGGAAGATTTTCCACATGTCTTCTTGAAGCAATTTCCGGAACAACACCACCCCAATTAGCATGCTCTTCCATTTGTGAAGCTATTTCATTAGCTATTAAATCAATTTTTCCTTTTTCATCAGAAACTAAAGCTGCTGCAGACTCGTCACAACTTGTTTCGAGGGATAAAATTATTGACATTTATCGCTATTGATCAACTAAGTTTAGTATTGAAATCCCATTAAAACAGGGAAACAGATAAAAATCAGAACTCATGAGTCGTCTTTTATCAATTTTACTTTCAGCATTTCTTTTCTTAGGAATAGCTCCAATAGCTAATGCAAGACCAGGCCCAGCACTAAACGCTGATAGAGCTCCTACAGATTTCACTGCTTCCGCTTTGGTATCTTGTGCTGATAATCCCCGTTTCCAAGAAAGAGCAAGCACAGCCTCAACAGATCAGGCAATAAAAAGATTTGAAAGATACAGCAAAGCCTTATGCGGAGATGATGGACTACCTCACTTAATAATTGGACCGCCTATTGAACCTTGGGGTGCATGGATTAACAGAGGTCATGAAGGAGATCTACTGATTCCAGGTGTAATGTTTATCTATATTGCAGGTATTATTGGTTGGTCTGGAAGGGAATATGTAAGAGCTGTTAGAGGCAAAAAGAACGCTGCAGAATATGAAATCATTATCGACACTGATCTGGCTTGGCAATGCTTAAAAAGAGGAGCCGCTTGGCCTCTACAAGCTAATAGAGAGGGAAAAAATGGAGAGCTTAGGGAAAAAGACAATAATGTTTCCCTTAATGGTCCAAGAGGCTAAAAAATTATTAATTCCTTAAATCACTTAATCTTTTCCAATCATGTTTCAATTATTTCGTACTAAATGGTTTAGATCAGCCCCAGTCGTATCAGCTATTTGGATTACTCTAACAGCAGGTATTATTGTTGAATTTAATAGATTTGTGCCAGACTTGCTTTTTCATCCAATGTCTTTTTAAAAATACAAATTATTAATTAAATTTAAGTTTTTAATCCCATTAAGCCTTCAATTTCTTTGAAGGCTTTTTCTATATCTTCATTAACAACTACAGCGTCAAACTCTTTTTTCGCAATAAGTTCCTTATTTGCTATTGCCAAGCGATCTCTAATAGATTCTTCAGTTTCAGTTCCCCTACCTCTGATTCTTTTTTCAAGTTCAGATAAATTTGGTGGTGCTATAAATATTTGCAATGCTTCAGGAAAAGACTTTCGAATTTGTCGAGCCCCCTCTAATTCAATTTCAAGAAGAACATTAGTTCCTTCTTTTATTTTTTCATTAACTATTTTTTTGGGAGTTCCATAAAAATTATTAGAGAATGAGGCCCACTCAAGAAAACCTTCATTATCTATTATGTTTTGAAAAATTTTCTTGTCTAAGAAAAAGTAATGCTCCCCATCAATTTCCCCCAATCTTGGTTTACGAGTAGTGGCAGAAATAGACAGCCATACATCACTATGGCTATCAAGGATTTTCCTAACAATTGTTCCTTTACCAACCCCACTTGGGCCAGTAAGAACAGTAAGATTTCCTAAAGTCGACATAATTAAATCCTATCGAATTTACCTAATAAAGGTTGATTCCATTATTTATAAAGTTAAAAGGATGATAAATGAACAAAGTTCCAATTCAAATAATGGACTTAACAACGCTCAAAGCGGTTGTTTTTGAACTTTGCGAACTCATCGTTCCAAGTAGATTTGAGAATGCACAGCAAATTGATTCACATACTCTTCAATTAGGATTTAGAACACTTGAAAAACTTACATGGATTGAAATCAGTTGGCTTGCCGAGTCCCCAAGAATTGTCCAAATACAACCTCCAAAAAGATATGGCGAAAAAAGTACATTAGCGAAACAACTAAAACATTTATTATTCAATTTAGCTTTGGTAAAAATAGAACAAACTGGTTTTGAAAGAATAGTTAAGTTTAAATTCTCTAGCAGACCTGGTAAAGAAATTGAGAAAGAGTTGGTAGTTGAGTTAATGGGGAAACACAGTAATATTTTACTTTTAGACAAATCAAACAAAGTAGTTACTCTTGGGAAAAAAATAAAAGAAAACCACTCAAGACTAAGGCCAATAGGAACTGGAGATAATTACAAATCTCCTCCAGCCCTTAAAGGATTAGCTCCTAACCTCTCTGAATCATTTCATTCATGGAAAGAGAATATATGCTTGGTTCCATCAACATTTAAGAATTGTCTTAAAGACACTTATCAAGGAATAAGTCCAGCTCTTACATTACAAATTGCAAGCAATGATTACAATGAAGCAATTAATATAATTAACCAATCAGTAACCAGTATTGAATTAAATACATGGGAGGCAATATATAAAAGATGGAAGAAGTGGCTAGTAGATATTGAGAATAATAATTATACTATCAATTTCAAAGGACCAACTGATTTTATAGTATGGGGAGAAGTGAAATCAAGGGTTGAGAATACACAAATTGGTCTTAGACTTGGCATATATTATTCAAATAAAATTATAGATAAGAAAATAAATTCTATTAGAGATAAATTAAAATATGATCTCCAAAAGTCAAAAGATGATGAAATTAGAAAACTAGACGAGCAAAGTTTACTAATTAAAAATATTTCTGAATATATATCCATGCAAAGCAAAGCTAATAATATTCTTACTTTAAAATCTCCAACGAAGAAGCAAATAATTGAGGCTCAGAATCTATTCAAAGAAGCTAAAAGAAAAAAAAGATCTAGAGAGTCAATCATGCATAGAGTCGAATTTCACAAAAAGAAAATATCTGAGATTGACTATTGTGAGTTATTTCTTGATTCATTAATGTATGAGGATAATGAGGCTAATAAAAATAAACTAGATTCAATTATTGAACTTAAAGAAGAAGTAGAAGAATATATATGCATTAAAAAAAATTCATCGAAGTTTAAATCAAATAGAAAAAATGAACAGGTTTCGACTATAAAAGAGATTCAAAGTCCTAGCGGTCTAAAGATTCAAATAGGTTCCAACAATAGGCAAAACGAATTAATTAGTCTAAGGAAAGGAAAAAAAGGAGATCTTTGGTTTCATGCCCAAGAGACACCTGGAAGCCATGTCGTACTTAAATCATCCAATGGACTTTTTGATAATAAAGATATTGAATTGGCTGCTGATCTTGCTTCTTTCTTTAGCCGTGCGAGAGGCAACAAACTTACACCAATAATTATGGTTCCAATTGAGAATCTACAAAGGATATCAGGATCCTTACCTGGCACTGTTAGTCATAGGGGTGGGAAGGTCCTGTGGGGAAAAGCTGAGAGAGCTGCGAAATATTTCCACCAGAAGTGAACTTCAATGACTTACTATCAGCTTCATTAGACCAGTTTAAAATGATTGACTTTTTGCTAGGAACTCATGAGTTTCTTGGTAATCACACTTTTCCAGAGTTTTTAATTGGATATTTATTTGGTGCTGCTTTAATTATTGGTGCTCCAACAGTATTTCTTTTATTAGCATTTACAAGCGCTTTAATGAAAACCAACGGAAAAATGGGTGGTTATAAAGAATATGCTAGTTATGGTGAATCTTCACTAAATGATTGTCCTCCTTTTATTTTGCCTGACCCAACAAAAAACAAGTAAAAAACTTCATTCATACATAGGCATCATCAATAATTTATCTATTTATCACTTATAAAATATCTAGCAAAATTTCTTATTTACTACTTACAAACTCAATTTCCTACTAAAATAAGCCTATTAAGCTAAATCAACCTGAATAGCTCCAACAAAAACGAAAATATTTTCAAAGCTCCTCCTCCAATAAGGATCAAGGAAAAAGCCAATTCATATGAGGCCACTCAACCTCTTGAGATGCCTTTGGTTGATCATCTTGAAGAACTTCGTCAAAGGATCCTAAAAAGTCTTATTGCAGTTCTTCTTTCATCAGGTTTTTGTTTGTTATTTGTTAGGAAGCTTGTACAAACATTAGAGATACCAGCGGGCAAAATACAATTTTTACAAGTGGCACCCGGTGAATTTTTATTTACTTCAATAAAAGTTGCAGGTTATGGAGGGCTTACTCTCTCTCTTCCTTTCATACTTTACCAATTTTTAAAGTTCATCCTTCCTGGTCTAACAAAAAAAGAGAAGCTTTTAATAGCACCATCAGTGGCAGGTTCAGCAATTTTATTTTTCTTAGGAATTTTCTTTGCTTGGAAGGCTTTGATACCTGCAGCCTTGGGATTTCTAATAAATTATGGTGCCGATGTGGTTGAACCATTGTGGTCAATAGAAAAATATTTAGATTTTGTCCTTCTACTAATGCTTTCGACTGGTTTAGCCTTCCAATTACCAATACTTCAATTAATTTTAGGTTTCTTTGAAATAATTTCTTGGAAAAAGATGTTATCTGCGTGGAGATTGGTAGTGATGGCCTCAGCCATTGCAGGAGCTGTTTTAACTCCATCAACCGATCCAATAACGATGCTTCTTTTATCAGCATCGATAACTTTATTGTTTTTTGTTGGGATTGGTTTAGTTGCCTTAACAACAAATCTCAAAGGACAAATTCGTCCATCCTTTGATCCCTAGGGAAAGCCAATGTAAGCGCCTTACCTAGTCTTGGTCTAGCTTGAACATTTTCAAGCCAATTTCTAACAAAACTTGATAGGCCTGCACGGTTAATTATTTCTAAGGTTCGATTTAAATTTTCTTTAAAAGTCTCTTCATCAATTGGAAAAGACTGTTGTTCTAAAAATCCCCACATCATTTGCAAATATATCTGGTCTCTTTTTATTAACAATCGCAAATCATACGTTACACCCCAGCGTCTTCTTAAGCAGTCCATTACTTCTTCTGATTCCAATGGAATTGAAGAAGAGAAACGACCAGAATTTGACTCGTTAAATTCAAAACTCATTTCAAAACCTAGTCTTGGCAGAGATTAATAACCCTTTATGTGTCCATTCTGGTCTAATATCTATACATAGGTGAACGTCTGTAATGACACAAATGACAACTGCAGATGTGCCCTCAATGGGCAGAAGGCAGTTCATGAATCTACTTACCTTTGGAACAGTTACAGGGGTTGCTTTAGGAGCGTTATATCCAGTAGCCCAATACTTCACTCCATATAGGGCTGGTGGTGGTGGTGGTGGAACAAATGCAAAAGATGAGTTAGGAAACAATGTAAGTGCAAGTGGTTGGCTATCAACCCATCCAGTTGGAGATAGGAGTTTGGTCCAAGGACTCAAAGGTGATCCAACCTACCTAATAGTTGAAGGCGAGGATGCAATTACTAGTTACGGAATCAATGCGATTTGTACTCACCTTGGTTGTGTAGTGCCATGGAATAGCGGAGCAAATAAATACATGTGTCCATGTCATGGAAGTCAATACGATTCCACAGGAAAAGTTGTTAGAGGACCAGCCCCTCTATCTCTAGCTATAGCTCATGTCTCAATTGAGGATGATCAAGTTCTAGTAAGTCAGTGGACAGAAACTGATTTTCGAACTGGTACTGATCCTTGGTGGGGATGATCAATAAATGAAAAAAAACTTTTATACCATTTCTAAAACCATGAGTCGTTCATTAAAACTTCTTATCTTTTCAGTTTTTATTGGATTTTCAATCTTTTTAATTCCTCAACCAACTTGGGCCTACCCATTTTGGGCTCAACAAAAATTTGAAAATCCTAGAGAGGCAACTGGAAAAATTGTTTGTGCTAATTGTCATGTCGCTAGTATGCCAACAAGAGCTGAAGTGCCTCAGGCAGTTGCTGCTGATAGTGTTTTCAAAACAGTCGTAGAGATACCATACAAAAAGGACTTACAAGAGATAGGAGCTGATGGAAGCAAAGTTCCTCTCCAAGTTGGAGCTGTTGTAATGCTTCCAGATGGATTTAAACTTGCTCCTCAAGAAAGATGGACAGATGAAATAAAAGAAGAGACACAAGGTGTCTACTTCACCCAATACAGCGAGGAACAAGAAAATATTATTTTAGTAGGTCCTTTACCAGGGGATCAAAATAGAGAGATTGTATTCCCTGTATTATCACCTGATCCAAGAAAAGACAGCAATTATAATTTTGGAAAGTATTCAATTCATGTAGGAGGTAATAGAGGAAGAGGTCAAGTTTATCCGACCGGAGAGAAGAGCAATAACAATTTGTTTACTGCAACAAATTCAGGGACCATAACTTCAATAGAAACTAAAGAAGATGGAACACAAATAATTAATCTAAACAATGAAGAAGGAGAAAGTTTTACTGAAAATCTTCCTGCTGGGACTTCATTATTAATAAAAGAAGGTGACACTATTGAGAAAGGTGCAAAATTAACTGAAGATCCCAATGTTGGAGGTTTTGGTCAACTTGACAAAGAAATAGTTTTACAGAGTAAAGCAAGAGTTATTGGAATGATAATTTTCTTTATTGGAGTTGGCTTATCCCAAATAATGCTAGTTCTTAAAAAGAAACAAGTAGAAAAAGTTCAAGCTGCAGAAGGAATATAAATTCAAATAGTTGATGGAACATATTTTTTTAGCGCTTAGATCACCTGGGCCTGAGTTGTTTCAATTGGGGCCTTTTTCATTAAGGTGGTATGGATTGCTGATAGCTGTTTCCGTTTTATTAGGTCTAAATTTATCAGGTGATTTGGCCTTAAAAAAAGGATTAAAAAAAAGCCTTATTAATGATTTACTTCCTATTTTAGTTTTGGCATCTGTGATTGGTGCAAGAATTTATTATGTTGCATTTGAATGGAGAAATTACACTGGCAAAAACTTCTGGAGTTCTATTAATTTCCTGAACTTAAATATTCCTATTCCCAGTGTGCTAGAAATTTGGGGAGGAGGAATTGCAATTCATGGGGCACTGATACTGGGTACATTATCCATTATATTTTTTTGCCGGTGGAGAAAAGAACCTTTCTGGGATGTTATTGATGTTTTAGTCCCCTCAGTTGCATTAGGCCAAGCAATAGGTAGATGGGGAAATTTTTTTAATAATGAAGCTTTTGGTATACCTACAAATTTACCTTGGAAATTATTTATACCTTATAGATTTAGACCTGAAATATTCTCAACACAAGATTATTTTCATCCTACCTTTCTTTACGAATCAATATGGAATATTTTTGTTTTTGGCATACTGATATTTCTTTTTAGAAAGGCAAATAAAAGAGAACTTAAGCTACCGCCCGGTAGTTTAAGTTGCTTGTATTTAATCACTTACAGCTTAGGCAGATTGTGGATAGAAGCCTTAAGAACTGATCCTCTCTGCTTAGGTGGGGTTCCACCTTTTTGTGAAGGAGGACTACGAATCGCTCAATTAATTAGCTTATTTTTAATTAGTGCAGGTTCATTAGGAATATGGAGAATTTATATTTCTAAAAAAGCACTCCCAGATCCTTCCTTAATTAATGGGAGAAATCAATGAATCAGATTTCAATTGTAGGAGCAGGTCCAGGCGCTTTAGACCTAATGACAATAAGAGCTCAACAAAGACTAAAATCAGCCGATGTTCTTGTTTGGACAGACTCTCTCATTCCTACTCAAATAACAAAACTTGTTAAAGATAATTGTGAAAAGATAAAGACAAGTTCATTAACTCTAGAAGAGATCCTTTTAATCTTAATTAAAAGGCACAAGGAAGGTAAAAAAATTGTTCGTCTCCATGATGGTGATCCTTGCTTATATGGAGCCGTATCAGAACAAATTTGTAGATTAAATGATGAAGGGATTGAGGTAGAAGTAGTTCCGGGAGTAAGTGCTTATCAAGCAACAGCAGCAACTTTAGGATTCGAACTAACTATTCCAGATTTAACCCAAACAATAATACTAAGCAGAGCTGATGGGAGGACCGGCAAACCAGAGAAGGAGAGTCTTCAAAAGCTAGCATCTATTCAATCTTCTTTATGCCTTTACCTAAGTGCAAGACATGTGGAAGAAGTGCAATCAATACTTATCAAGTATTATCCTGCAAATACACCAGTAGCAATTGCATATAGAGTAACTTGGCCAGACGAATGGATAAAAGTTATACCTTTGGCTGAGATGGCGAAAACATCTCGAGAACAAAATTTAATCAGAACAACATTATATATAATTAGTCCAACATTAAAGATCGGGAATAATAGATCAAAACTTTATAGTCCCACTCATTCACATTTATTTAGGTCTAGTTAAATAGAAAAAATTTTGGAATATATTTTAAAAATTATTTAAATCAGAGACAAATTATCTTTTAGAGACAAACCTCTTTACAGAGCCTTTAGAATAAATTTAATACCCAAAAGGTGTTTAATTGGAAAAAAGTGAAGAAAGGAAAAGCGATAGAACTCATGTCGCAAATAAACAACCTCCATTACAAACTGTTGGTGAGTTTCTCAGAGAAGCCAGACAAGGCAGAAATCTTTCAGTAGAGGATCTATCTTCTTCTCTTAGAATTGGTAAAGAACAACTGATTGCACTTGAATCAGGAGATGAAAAATCACTTCCTGAAAAAGTTTTCATTAGAGCAATGGTTCGAAGAATAGCCGAGAAGTTGAACTTAGATACAAGTTTTATTCTTGAAGAACTTTATGAAAAGAAAAATAATGAGCCTAAATCTAATCCTGTAATTAAGAAAAAAAATACCAGGGAAAATAGAAATTTCAATCCAGTTAGTTTAGTAATTTTATCAGGTGCTTTAGGATTATTTACTTCAGTTATGGTATTAAATTATATTCAAGGAGTTCAAAATGATTCGATTAATCCACAGCAAAGTGATATCTTTTTATTAGACAAAAAGATATTTTCTTAAAGGATATTAATATCAACATGCTTAATTTTCTTAATTAGTAAAATCGCCTTAGTTAAGCTCCATTTCTCAAGATCTAAGTTTTGGCCTAAGTCATTAGGAATCAGTTCTATGTTAACTTTTCTATTATGAGCTTCAACAACTATCTTTGATATCAAAGGTTCTGGCCTTCTATCTAAAGAGCATGCTAAGCGAAGAAGTAAAGACATGTCAGAAACCAAGCTTCTTTGACTTTCATCAACCAATAATTGCCAAGATTCATGTCTTTTTTTTGGAAGACTTTTCCTGTGATACCTTGCTATAGCAGCGACCATTAAATGCTCACTTTGGGAATACCCTAATAGCTCTCCATGTCTAATTAAATACCAGGAATGCTTGTGATAGGCACTTATATTGATATGTTTTCCACAAGCATAAAGTTTGGCTGCTGCCCACAAAAGATCTCTACCTTCACCATTATCATTATGTAAAGTCCCCCTTGTCTGATCATAGAAAGTAAGGGCAAATTCTGATACCTTTTTTGATCGTTTTGAGTTAACACCAAATCTTTTCGATTGATGAATAACTGTTCTTTCTCTTATTGATCCTTGAAAGCTCAACTGATCTTTTAAATAATTATTTCGACACATCCAATCAACAACTAGTCCTTCTCGAAGAGCTCTCTCACTTAAAATAATTTCATTAACATTAACCATTGTCATTATAGTTTGTAGAATCAAAGCTCCAGGGACAATAATTTCAGATCTTCTTTCACTTAATGAGGATAATTGACTTCGTTCAGAAGGTGTCATTTTTATTAACTGACTAATAATTACATCTAAATTATTTTTTTGAATTTTATATCCTTGTAATTTTGATTGAATATGATTTTCTTTGTTAGCTAGTAATGCACCGATAGCCATAGCAGTTCCACTAGTTGCAACCAAAACTGGAGTTTCACCTACTTCAATCCTCTTAGATACTTTGTCAATTGCAGACTCCATAGAGCCTCTGATGAATGACCTTAAAAATAATTCAGTCTGAGAGGATATTGGATCTTTTTTAATAAATTCTCTTTGTAATCTTACTGCTCCAATCTTTGTACTTGTTAATGCTCGTGCCTCAGCACTATCAGCAAGGATTAATTCTGTAGAACCTCCTCCAATATCAAGAACAAGATGAGGTTTATTTTCAAATTGCATCCCTGAAAGTACACCTAGATAAATCAATCTTGCCTCTTCCGCTCCGCTTATCAATTCAACATCTAAGCCTATCTTCTTTTTTATTTCAGAAATAAATTTTTTTCCATTTGGTGCTTCTCTAACCGCACTTGTAGCGGCAATAATAAGGCTTTCAACTTTATAACTTTCAGATAAATCCTTAAACCTCGTTAATGTTGAAAAAGCCCTATTCATAGCAAGGGAAGTAAGTTCTCCCGTCTGAGGATCTCTTTCTCCTAGTCTTGTCGTAGATTTTTCTGCCAGTTCAATACTAAAAGTATTTAATTTTCGCTCAAGCTTTGCAATTAACAAATGAGTTGAGTTGGTGCCAATATCAATTGTTGCCACACGGCATAACTCAGCATCTTGATTTTCCCCAAGATCCAATTCAATAAAATTCCTTTCAGAGGAATTATTTATTGAGTCACCTAACATGAATGAGTAGGTTTAACCTCAATACTCTGACACCCTCAGTACCCCATTGAGAAGACCTTAAAAATCATTATCAATCTGAATTTTAGTGAATAATCTTCTTACCCACAAAATGGGATATTATCTTCAACTTCTTAGATGGAACAAACCCAGTGGAAGATTGATACTTTTCATCCCCGCCGGGTGGTCTCTTTGGCTAACTCCTACAGCCCCTCCTTCTCTATTTTTGTTGGGAATAATAATTTCAGGTGGATTATTTGTAAGTGGTGCAGGATGTATTGCTAATGATATTTGGGACAGAAAGTTTGACAAGAAGGTATTGAGAACAAAAGAGAGACCATTAGCTAATGGCAAAGTTTCTCTAAAGTCTGCATGGATACTGCTAATTTTAATGTTGTTCTTAAGTCTATTTATAGTTCTTTCAATCCCACAAGAAAGTAGAAATTTATGCCTTCTACTTGCATCCTTATCATTACCTTTTATTTTCTTATATCCATCAGCGAAAAGATGGTTTAAATATCCCCAACTTATTCTTTCTATTTGCTGGGGGTTTTCAGTTCTAATACCTTGGGCAGCAAGTCAATCTTCTTTAGCAGGAGGACTAACATTGATATTTTGTTGGCTTGCAACTATTTTCTGGACTTTCGGCTTTGATACTGTTTATGCAATGGCAGATGAAAGAGAAGACAAACTAATTGGTCTAAATAGCAGTGCGATCAGTCTCGGAAGAAAGTCAATAAAAACAGTTTCTTTTTGCTATTCTTTAACTTGTTTTTTTCTAGGTCTTGCTGCCTTTAAAGCAGATTTGGGATTAATATATTGGCCTTTTTGGTTGATAACTACTTTAGGAATGCAAAGAGAGGTTTTTTTATTAAGTTCAAAATCAAAATGTATTAAGACTTCAGGTTTGCATTTCAGCAATCAAGTTAGGCTTGGAAGTTTATTACTTCTTGGCATGATCTTCAGCAAGATTAATTAATTAATATACTAATAAAGTTTCGCAGATGACGGAGCCCATAAAGAAAGGCGATCTTTTCCACATAGTTGCGGCAAGTTCGCCAATAACCCAAAAAGAAGATCTTCACTCTGGGATCAAAGTCCTTCAGGAGTGGGGATTAATATGTAACCATATCAATGAAATAGATAGGTCATGGGGTTATCTAGCAGGTAGTGATGAAGTTAGATTTAATGAATTACACTCAAACAATCATTACCCTCTTTTGGCTTTTGCTAGAGGTGGGTGGGGATCGGCAAGACTGCTAGAAAAAAAACAACCATGGAAAGAAGGTTGGATGATTGGCTTCTCTGATTTGACTTCCATACTTCTTGCACGTCTAGCCGGTGGATTTCAAGGAGGCGTTCATGGTCCACTAATTACAACATTAGGTTCCGAACCAGATTGGAGCAAAGATAGGCTTAAATCAATTTTGTTTGGCAACTATGTACCAGATATTTATGGAGACCCGTGGGGAGGCGGGATCTCAAAGGGGCCTCTAATAGTTGGCAACCTAACTGTCCTGACTCACTTAATTGGGACTGAACATCTTCCAAATTTCAAAAAATCCATTTTAATCATCGAAGATATTGGAGAAGCTCCGTACAGGATTGACAGGATGCTAACTCACTTAAGATTAGCTGGAATTCTACAACAGCTATCTGGCCTAGGTTTTGGCTCGTTTATAGGTTGTGATAATGAGAAGAACGTCGACGAAACAAAGACGTTTAAGCTTATTGATATTTTCAAAGATCGAACACAAGACCTTAAAATTCCAATTGTTTCAAGTCTGCCCATTGGACATTGTTGTGGCAATGCATCACTTCCACTAGGTAGTCAAGCTATCTTGAATGGCGATAAAGGAAGTCTTAGTCTTTTAAACTAGATAATAGAGACTCTGCAATTACGAGATCAAATGGAGTTGTCACTTTAATATTTGAAGGGCCTGCATCATATATTTTCACTGGCAATCCCAAACGTTCAAACAAGGATGCATCATCGGTTACATTCCATCCTTTGGCGATTGCTTCACTGTGAGCATGCTTCAGTTTATTCACTGGAAAACCTTGAGGTGTTTGTGCCGCCCATAAATCTGAGCGAGGAGGGCTCTCAATAATCTCACCATCTTTATCAACCTTCTTTATGGTGTCAGTTACCTGTGCCGCAGCAATAACAGATTGCCCCTTGGAAACAATCTTTGAGATTTCATCAAAAACGAATGGTCTCACCAAGCATCTTGCCCCATCATGAATCATCACAGACTTAGCACTATACGGAAGGGCCGCCAATCCCAGTTGAACTGACTGCTGTCTAGTGCATCCTCCATTGATCCATTGAACTGACTTTACTGAGTTATCAAGGATTGAACAAATGGAGTCTTTATCTTTGGGTTGTCCAATAATTCCAATCCAAGAAATTGTTTTAGCCTCGAAAGCTGCTTTCAAAGTCCACTCTAAAACCGTCTTACCTGCAACCTTCAAAAGGAGTTTATTTCTATCAGCACCCATTCGACTTCCACTCCCTGCAGCCGCAATTAACAAATGCAAAACTGATCCCCCTTCATTGATTATTTATTCAATATATTCCACCGGTAAAAATAACTATTTTTACTGGTCTAGCTTAAAGTCTTTTCAAAAAGCAAGTAGCTCAATAGTAAGTTAAATAAAATAAGCATCCCATTCTAAGGATTTTAAAATCATAAGATTATGACATTATCAAAATTACTTGAAGGTCAGACTGCGCTTGTAACTGGCGCAAGCAGGGGGATTGGTAAGGCAATTGCGATTTTGCTAGCGAAGGAAGGAGCAGAAGTAATCATCAATTATTCTTCATCTTTGGAGAATGCAAATAAAGTCGTATCAGAAATAAACTCCTTTGGAGGAAAGGGATACCCCCTTCAAGCTGATATTTCTAGTGAAAACTCGGTAAATGAATTAATAAAAACAGTATTGGAGAAAAATAATAAAATTGATGTTCTGGTCAACAACGCAGGGATAACTAAAGATGGCCTTTTAATGAGAATGAAAACAGACGATTGGCAAAAAGTTTTAGACCTTAACTTGAGTGGTGTTTTTTATTGCACAAGAGCTGTATCAAGGCAGATGTTGAAGCAAAGAAAAGGAAGAATTATCAACATAACGTCTGTAGTTGGGTTAATGGGCAACCCAGGGCAAGCAAATTATTCTGCAGCCAAGGCAGGAGTGGTAGGTCTCACACAAAGTGCTGCAAAAGAATTTGCGAGCAGAGGGATCACTGTAAATGCAGTTGCTCCTGGTTTTATTTCAACTGATATGACAAAAGATCTGAACAGTGAATCAATCCTTTCTGCAATACCGCTTGGACGATTCGGGAACCCTGAAGATGTTGCAGGAACAGTGAGGTTTTTAGCAGCAGATCCTTCCGCTTCTTACATAACCGGTCAGGTAATTCAAGTTGATGGTGGAATGGTTATGAGTTAACCAACTAGTTCGCCAACTGCTGACAATCCAGCTATAAAATTGAATCGATAATTTCTTTGAAAGTTATAACTTAGGTTCAAGCTATAATGTCAACTAATTGATCCTTTCAAAAAATAGATGTGACTGAGAGAAAAGCAGATCAGAAAAAAGAAGTATCTAAATTGAACATCATCCCAGTTCAAATTACTTTAGGTGAAACCGCAGAAATTTTTACTATCAATAGCAATAAATCTAATAAGCCTTCTCCCGCTCAAATAATTAATCAAGCACTAAACTTTCATTCACAAGGCAACATTTCAGAAGCAGCAAAGTATTATCAATATTGTATAAATCAAGGATTTAATGATCACAGAGTTTTTTCTAATTATGGAGCAATTTTAAAAAGTCGTGGGAACTCAAGTGAAGCAGAATTTTTTACACGTAAGGCAATTGAACATAATCCCAATAATGCTATGTATTATTTCAATCTTGGAAATATTTTACAAGAACTATCAAAGTTAAAAGAAGCAGAGTTTATGCATAAAAAAGCAATAAAACTTAATCCAAATTTCACAAAGGCTTATTACAATCTTGGAAATATATTAAAAAGTCTAGGTAAATTAAAAGAAGCTGAATTATCAATAAGAAAATTTATTGAACTTAAACCTGATTTAGCCGAAGCCCATGCCAGCTTAGGTAAGATATTAAAAGATCTTGGTAAATTAAAAGAGGCCGAATTATCTACTCGTAAAGCGATACAACTTAATCCTGACTTTGTCGATGCATATTCCTTACTTGGAAGAATTTTAAAAGACCTTAATTAGCTAATGAAAAATAATAAAACTGTAATTTTAGGACTTCATTTTGGGCATGATGCCGGTATTGCTATATTAGTGAATGGTATTCCTAAATGTAATTTAATTAGAGAAAGATACAACAGAGCAAAGCATTCATTTGGAATTAATGTTTCACATATTGAGGAATCCTTATTAAATGCAGAATTAGAAATAGAAGATATTGATATGATTGCTATTACTTCTACTCAAGCTTATGAACTTGTAGTGGTTGATCGACCTAAAGAATTACAAATTGAATATGGAGAGCACCCTAACAAGAAAATAAAATCAATTCTTTATAATGAGAATTTCAATGAAAATAATAATAATTTTAATACTCGTTTGGGTGGTTCCATAATTAATAATGTTTATTGTGATGATTTAGTAGCATCAAGAAGTTATAAAAATCAATTTCCTGAGTATAAGAAAGTAAAAAAAGAGGACTTAGGCATAAAAAAATCATTGAGAGATTTTGCTGAACTTAATTTTTGGAAACAAGAAATGGGTTTAAAAGATATTTCTGATTTAAAGATTAAAAATTTATTAAATGAAAAAGAAAAATCAGAATCTCTTTTTCACTTTCCCCTAAGAGTTACTTTAAAGGGGAGAAGCATACCTGGCGTTGCTATTCAACATCATGCTGCTCATGCTGCATCTGCTTTTTATAACTGTACATCTAAGAATTCTATAATTCTCACTCATGATGGAGGATTGCTAGAAACTGGTCCTCTTAACGGAATGATTTTTTATGGAGAATCAAATAAAATTCTTCCTATTTTTCCACATCATCTTACTATTGGTGATTTATATATTCGAGTTGGAAATTTCTTAGGGTTTGACTATTTTGGAGCAGCTGGGAAATTGATGGGTCTAGCCCCTTATGGTAAACCTATTTTTTTCAATGAAGACATGGTTGGTAATACTTACGACCTGCGTTTCAGAGGTATAAAAAATTTAAGAAAAAGTTGGCTAAAAAATTGCATAAAATTAGCTAAATCAATGGGATACGATCTCGATCCAATAGGAAATTGTAACCGAATTCTTGAACCTATATGCATTGACATTGCAGCTAGTACTCAAAAACTTTTCGAAAGAACTTTATTACAAACAGTCGAAAGTATTTCAAATATTTGTCTTAACAACGAAATTGATATTGATACTATTTGCTATGCAGGTGGTACAGGACTAAATTGCCCTGCCAATTCACTTTTATTTAAAGAAAGTGCTTTTAAAAATATCTATATTCCTCCTTTTTGTGATGACAGTGGATTATCTTTGGGAGGAGCTCAATATGCTTATCACCATGTACTAGACAACCCTAGTCTAGAAATTTCAAATAAATCATATTTATCTCTTCCTTATCTTGGTTTAAAAAATAGTAAAAATAGTATTAATGAAGCAATTAAAAGCTTTCAAGATCAAATAAATATCGAAGACAATATTAATTGTGAACAATCAGCAGCGATAGACCTTCATGAAAATAAAATCATCGCTTGGTTTGAAGGTCGCAGCGAAATAGGACCTCGTGCTCTGGGACATCGTTCACTATTGAGCAATCCCACTTACTCTGAAAATTGGAAACGCATGAATGAGTTAAAACAAAGAGAAAAATGGCGTCCTTTCGCACCTGCAGTTTTGAAAGAAGATGTTGATATGTACTTTAGTGGGTTGCAAAATGAGTCTCCATTTATGCTTTTCACTGGTCAAGTTCTAAAAAATAATCTGCCTGCAATTACTCATGTCGACGGTTCTGCACGGGTTCAAACTGTTACAGTGGAAACAGGTGGACTATTTTTAATACTTAAGAAATTTAAAGAACTATCAGGATGTTCAGTTGTACTTAATACATCATTTAATGGTCCGAAAGAACCTATTGTTGAGAAACCTGCAGAAGCTATTAATTTCCTTGTAACTACAAAACTTGATGTACTTTATCTAAATGGAAAAAAAATAACCAGAAAATAAACAGATATAAAAATTATATAACGAAATGAGTACTTACTATAAATTCATAGTTGATAATTATACAAGGTATCCGCAGACAATCCATCCAGAGAAATTATTTATATCGTACAGAAAGCAATTTCTCATGATTGTTTATTGAACAATGATTTTTACATACCTTATTAAGAATTAACTATTAGCTTTTCTACCTTTTGTGGCAGAAAATATAGATCTCATGGAAGCGGATATTATGTTAAAATATAGAGAAAAATTTAACCAGTTAGTAATTTTATATCATGAGATAATATTTCGATATTTATAAGTCTTTTTAAGGATTTCAATAGCAGGCCGTAGTATATCTTTGTAGTTTTTCCAACCACCAATAGATTTTGAATTAATTGGAAAACGAACTTGAACACTACTTGCTGTAGATATTGAGCGTTTATTTAAATGAGGCGAGAGATATAAATCATTCCATTCCCAACCCATCCAGGAGATTAATGATTTAATTTCTTCTTTAGGATTGGACACTAATAAATCGTAATTTAAATCATAGATTTTTTCACGATATTTCTTTTTATATAGTTCCATTATATGGTCTTGATCTAAATAAATCTTTGTACATTCAATTAATGAGGAAGCATATTCATTTTTATGGGCAAAGTTTGCACGGTAAATTGATAGAATATTATCTAGAGGGTTTCTAAAGCAATGAATAATTTTAGAATTCAAGATTTGTTTAGCTATTATTCCCGAATATTGATAATTAAATAGTGCCTTATTAGTAGATATTTTTGAATTGTATTTTAAATGATTTACCTTCTCATAGTATAAATTAGAAAGATTAAAATCTTGATTATTCTCATTATATTTCTTCAATTGTTCGTAAGATTCTTCAAGAATATTTGTTTCACCTAGATCTACAACATTAGGATTCATACTGATTATAGATTCTAAAAGTGTAGACCCACTTCTAAACATACCTACTATAAAAATACTTTCTTGTGTGATTGCTTTTCGACTAATATTCTGATTATAACTACAAATTGAATTCTCTGAATCTATAAGTAGCATTTTTGTTTTGAGAATTATATTATTAGAATAATTTTGTTGGTTCTTAAATTTTAAGGAATTAGCTAATTTTAAATATTTGGCACTTTCAATATAATTTTTCTCCCTATGAAGAATATTTGCTCTAGCAAAAAAAATATCAAATCTATTATTTGAGAGTAGATTAGTTAATATGGATTCTGAAAAGAGTTTATCTTTCCAGATTTTATCTTTACTTGTTGATTTTAAAGTAGAAAGTACAAAATAAGATTTAGCAATATAAGGATCAATTTGAATAGATTTAACTAATAAATCCTCAGCTTCTTTTAATTTACCAATATCTCTCATTAAAGTACCTAAATTATAATAGGACTCTGGAAAGTCTGGTTCAAGATTAATAGCTTGACGAAGAAACTTTTCTGCTTCTAATATTTTTCCTGAAGTTTTAAATAAAATCCCTAGACTATTATATGATTTTGCTAAATTTGGATTAAGGTTAATAGCCTTAAACAATACTTTTTCTGCTTCATCAAGATTACCTAGATCAACTAATAATGATCCGAGGTTAGAATAAGATTCAGCAATGTTAGGGTCAACTTCAATAGCTCTTCTTGTCACCAATATTGCTTCCTTTATTTTACCAAGATCTCTTAAAATTATTCCTAAGTTAATATAAGCTTCTAAAAAATTTGGATTGATTTTAATAGCTTTTTTAATTTCTATCTCTGCTTCTTTCTTTTGACCTAGAATATTTAATATAGTTCCAAGATGAAAATATGAATTAGAATGATTTGGATTTAATTCAATAGCTTTATTTATCGCTAATACTGCCTCATTCATTTTCCCAAGAGTTTTTAAGATAATTCCCAAATTAAAGTAACCTATAGCAAAATTTGGATTAAGTTTTATTCCTTCTCTAGTTGCTAACTCTGCTTCATTAGGTTTAGAAAGATCTATTAAAATAATTCCTAAATTAAAATAACCCATAGCAAAGTTAGGATTTAGTTCTATACCTTTACGGATTATTAATTCTGCTTCCTCTAATTTTCCAAGATTTTTCAATATACTTCCATAGTTTAAATAAACTCTGGGATCATTAAATCCTTGACTGATAAGATATTGATAAGATTCTATAGCTTCTTTAATATTTCCATTTGTGTGAGCATTAAATGCTTGATTAAGGACATCCTTAGAAATATTAGATGTAGTGTTTGTATTAATAGTAAAATTTTCCTTGATTTCATCTAAATTAAATGGCACTGAGAAGGTGATTTCTCTAGTTACTTTTTTTTTTCCTTGCTTCTCCTCGCCTATCTTCTCCATATGAGATTTATACTTGACCTATAAAAAATTTCTTAAATTTTAACATATTTTGTTCTGATTTTATAATAGATCTTCAAAAAATTTTTCAAACTTTGAAGTATACATTCTTAATTGATTAAATTTAATGTATTCTAAGTATTAATAGATCTATTCAAATATTTAAACTTTTCTGTACCTTTTATTATTTCTTCGGATATTTTATATATACTTTTATCCCCTATCTTATGAGCATAAGCTAACCAGTTTCTCATAATAAGAAAGTTATTTAAATTAAATTCATTTATAGTTTTATGAGATTTACCCCAGTTTCCATAACCCTTGTCAGCTTCATTTTCAATTCTTCTCCATTCTTTATTATATTCCATTGTTTGACTTCCAAATCTATTTATCTCTTTATATTCAGGGAATTCTTTTTGGAATTCAGAACAACCTCTTTTAACTATCGACTGTAAGTTGCTTCTAACATTTTTTTGAATAATATTATCTAGCTGATTAGAAATAAGATATGCTTCATTTAAATCACTACAATAAATCAAACCTTTATAAAAACCTGGAATATTTGGTCTCAATTCAACCATACATTTTCTAGTATTGTTATTTTCTAATTTTATTCGATTAAATACTAAGAATATTTTAATAAATTCTATTATTGAATTAGTTTCAATTTGAACTTTATAACAATTGAAACAAAATGCTGGGATTATCTTATTTTTTTCAAAAACCATATGATGTCTTTCACAATTTAGATTTATCTCATTACTTCTATATATTTGATAAGCATCGGTCTCCAAAGATAGATTATGTTTCTTATAAATTTCTAATCCTTTTCTATAAATATTCATTACTTTAATATCACTAATAAATTCACTATCACTATAAGAAAGATTAATTTTGTTAAATTCCTCATTGATAATATATAATTGATTAGAATTATTATCACATGGTTTATAGATACTAAGTAGGCTTATCAAATTTGACTTAAATTTCATATTATTAGGATTTATAGTAATTGCTTTATTCATTGCAATTTCTGCTTCATCAAGATTACCTAGATCAACTAATAATGATCCGAGGTTAGAATAAGATTCAGCAATGTTAGGGTCAACTTCAATAGCTCTTCTTGTCACCAATATTGCTTCCTTTATTTTACCAAGATCTCTTAAAATTATTCCTAAGTTAATATAAGCTTCTAAAAAATTTGGATTGATTTTAATAGCTTTTTTAATTTCTATCTCTGCTTCTTTCTTTTGACCTAGAATATTTAATATAGTTCCAAGATGAAAATATGAATTAGAATGATTTGGATTTAATTCAATAGCTTTATTTATCGCTAATACTGCCTCATTCATTTTCCCAAGAGTTTTTAAGATAATTCCCAAATTAAAGTAACCTATAGCAAAATTTGGATTAAGTTTTATTCCTTCTCTAGTTGCTAACTCTGCTTCATTAGGTTTAGAAAGATCTATTAAAATAATTCCTAAATTAAAATAACCCATAGCAAAGTTAGGATTTAGTTCTATACCTTTACGGATTATTAATTCTGCTTCCTCTAATTTTCCAAGATTTTTCAATATACTTCCATAGTTTAAATAAACTCTGGGATCATTAAATCCTTGACTGATAAGATATTGATAAGATTCTATAGCTTCTTTAATATTTCCATTTGTATGAGCATTAAATGCTTGATTAAGGACATCCTTAGAAATATTAGATGTAGTGTTTGTATTAATAGTAAAATTTTCCTTGATTTCATCTAAATTAAATGGCACTGAGAAGGTGGGGAATTTATATCTTTCAGTTCTTTTAACTTTTTTCCTATTACTCACGTCTATTGATGGTTTTTAAGGGTCTATTAATGATAATTATATATTAAAATTGGTTTTTTAATTTCAAAAGAAATTGAAAGGCTACAATCAAGTAGAAGTTGATCTTTTTGCGAGATGGAATTAGACTCAATCCATTAGTACATAAGTAATTAGCAATTGTGACAAATTCACCGGAGATTTACCGGAGAATCTAATTAGCATTGGTTTTTTACTCGATGTGTATTGGTGTTTTTTGATGGTAAAGTATAATAACAATGTTTTTTAGATTGTTTGCGATCATTTCAATAACTAAGATTTGGGCCATGGCTCAGTTGTTAAACAAGCTCTATGTCAAACATTTCCTTAGAGACTCAATTATTCATGGCTCCATAATTTTTAATTATTTAAACAAATGAGTTTCACCATCCTTTTCTATATTTTCTATGTTTCTTCTCTAATTAATTAGTAATTTCTATTTTCTAGGTTTTTCAAGAATAATGAAAGAGATTATTAGAAAAAAATATATTTACACTATCGATGGTAAATTAATTGAAAGTTTAGATTTTGAAGGATATAGTGAAAATGAATTAATTGAATTTGGAATATCTTTTCATTTAAATGGAGATATTATAAATGCTAAATCTTGTTATATATATTTAGTAGAGGCAGACATAAAAAACCCTTCAGTTTTTACTAACTATGCCGCTATTTTACAAATTGAGAATAAATTAGATGATGCAATTGATCTGTATATAAAATCTATTAACTATTTCCCTAAATTTGTTGATGCCTATAGTAATCTTGGGTCGTTATATTATCAAATGGGAGAATTAAATAAGGCAAAAATAATATTAAAAAAAGGAATAAAAATTAATCCAAATTTAGCTAGTTTATATAATAATTTAGGTATCACTTTAAAAGAACAATCTGAATATGATGAAGCAATTAAATATCTAACAAAAGCTATTAAGTTAGACTCTAAATATGCAGATGCTAATTATAATCTCGGAATATTATATAAAGATCTTGGTGACTTCAAAAAAGCAATAAACTATTTATCAAACGTTATAGAGATTTCACCCAAATATTCAAAAGCTTATTTATCGATCACAGAGATTAAGCAATTTAATCCTAAAGAAGATTGTATTAAGTTTCTCTTTTCAAAGGAAATTTTGGTTAATCAAAATGAAAAAAGTAAAAGCAATATTTTCTTTGCTAGAGCTAATATTTTACATAAAAGAAGAAAATATTTTGATAGTCAATCTTCTCTTAATATTGCTAACGATATAAAAGCTAAATTAGATCCACCAATTATTAATCCAATATTAGAAAAAAGTAGATATTTATATTTAGAATCTGACCATTATAATCAGAGTGATCTAGATAATAAAATTGAATTTATATTTATTGTTGGTATGCCAAGATGTGGATCAACATTGCTAGAGTCAATATTAACTAGAAATAATCAAATCTTTGATTTAGGTGAAAAAGATATTTTAGAAAAGTCATTTTATCAATGGAAACAAAATATTGAAAATAACATTGATTCAAATTTATACACTATATATAAGCAAAATATTCTTAAAATAACTGAAGCCAATATAACAACTAATAAGTGGTTATACAATTATCAATATACTGGTGTAATTTCTAAGTTGATAAAAAATTCCAGAATTATCTATTGCTATAGAAACCCATTAGATAATATTTTATCAATATATAGAGCTCATTTTGCAACTGGTAATCATTATGCTTCTTCCATTAGAGAATGTTCTAAAGTATATTTAAATCATCAGATTATAATGGATTTATATAAACAAAAGTATTCTGACCTGATTTATAGTTTTGATTATGATGCTCTAATTAAGAACCCTGATAAAGAAATCAAATCATTAATAGAATGGATTGGATTTAATTGGATGGATGAATATTTAACTCCTCATCTTAATTACCGTACTGTATCAACAGCTAGTAATGTTCAAGTACGAGAACCTATTAATAAGAAATCATTAGATGGATGGAAGAATTATAAAATGATGCTGGGACCCGCAATGAGAATAGTTAATAAAGATAATTTCGTGAAAGAAAAATGTAAGTTTATACAAACAAATATATTTAAAAAGGCAGTACAATTTCATGACAATAATAATATTGAGAAAGCTAAAGAGTTATATCAGTTATGTCATAATAATAATTATAATCATATTGATTTGTTCTTAAGATATGGTGGTATATTATTTGAAAATAACGAATATATTTTATCTCTAAATATTTACAAAGAGGGAATTAAAACATATCCAAAAAGTGCTGATTTGTTAACAAATATTTCTATTGTTTATTTAATGATTGGAAAATATTTAAAGGCAAAAAAATATATAGAGGATTCTCTTTATATTAACCCAGATTCAGCACATACTAATTCTGTTTATGCATCTATCTTAAAAGGATTAAATCAATTTGCTAAAGCTAGAAGATATATTGAGAAATCGATTTCAATTGATCCAAAAAATTCAAAATATATTATTGATCTTGCAAGCATTATGAGGGATATTGGAGACTTAAACTCGGCATTAAGGTTATGTCTTAAAGCTATAGATATAACTCCAGAATTTTCAGAAGCCTATTCAATTAAAGGTGTTATTGAAAGAGATCTTGGAGATTTCCTACAAGCTAAGAAATCAGTTTTAAAGGCAATTAAATTAAATCCCTCAAAAGGAGATTATTATTTAAATCTTTCTGCTATATATATTGATCTTGGTGACTTAGGAATTGCTGAGCAAACAATAAAAAAATCTATTTCAATAAACTCTAATTCTTCTGAAGCTTATTTAAACTTGGGTAATATTTTAAGAGATACGGGTAGGATTAGAGAATCTCAAGAGTCAATTGAATCGGCAATAAGGATTAATCCAAAATTAGCAAAGGCCTATTATGCTTTATCTGTTGTTGCCAGCTCATCTTTTAATAAAGATATACTTAATATATTATTCTCTGATGAAATTCTTAAAGATCAATCCTTAATTAGTTTATCTCATATATATTTTGCTAGATCAAATATTCAACATAGTTTATCTAAATATAATGATAGTCAATTATCTTTAACAAAAGCCAATCAATATAAGATGAATGTATTTAAATCAGATTCAGATTTCTTAATACAAAAATCTCAACAATTAATGGCTATATCTAATACTTATTACAATCAGAGTAACATATCTAATAATCAATTTAATCATATTTTTATTGTTGGTATGCCAAGAAGTGGATCTACACTTTTAGAGTCTATTTTGAATATGAATAAGGATGTTTTTGATTTAGGAGAAACGAATATTCTTGAGAATTCTTTTGAAGAATATAATAATAAAAATGTATTAGATAAAAAATTATCTGAAATTTACATTCAAAAAATGAATCATAATCGAATTAATTCTTCTATTAGTACTGATAAATGGCTTTTTAATTATCAATATGCAGGTATAATTTGCTCTTTAATACCTAATTCTAGGATTATTAATTGTTATAGGCACCCCTTAGATAATATTCTTTCGATTTATAGAGCTAACTTTGATAATCGGGGAAATCATTTTTCTTCTTCACTAGAAGAGACTGCAAGACTTTATCTTGAACAAGAAGATACTATATTAAAATATAAATCGAAGTTTCCGTCAAATATATATATGTTAAATTACGATAAACTAGTTTTAAATCCTTCTTATCAAATCCGGAAATTAATACGTTGGCTTGGTTGGGAATGGAATAACGAATATCAATTTCCGCATCTCACTAAGAGGAATATTAGTACAGCTAGTAGTGTTCAGGCTAGGTCCCCAATTAATTCAAAATCATTAGGAGGTTGGATTAATTATAATGAACTCTTACAGCCTGCTATTAATATCTTATCCAAAAGAGTAAAATACAAAGATATAGGATCTATTTAAATTCCATAACCTTTTATATGGCGTTCAATAAGGATAAGGAAAATTCTCTTGCAAGAAGTTATATTGAAAAAGGAGAATATCAATCAGCTAAGGACATTTATAATAAATTAATTTCCTTAAACTTGGCTGATCATAATGATTATAAAAATCTCGCTTTTATCTATGCGAAGAATAAAGATTGGAAAAACGTTATAGTTTTTTGTAAAAAAGCTATAACGTTAAATAAAAATTCTTATAGTGCATGGTCGATATTAGGATTAGCATTTAAAAATCAAAAAAATTACTCTTATGCAGTTTCTGCTTATGAAAATGCAATTAAAATTAAACCAGATTACTTCGATGCATTATGTAATCTTGGACTTGCAAGACAATATCTAGATGATCATAAGGGAGCTTATAAAGCTTATTCTCTAGCACTAGAAATTAATAATAAGTCCTTTATACTTTTTTATAATATTGGTAATTTATATTATAAACAAGGTTTTTATAATAAGGCTTTAGATAGTTATATGAAATCTCTTGAAATTAATGATAATTATTCTGATACATATCTAAATTTAGCATTATCTAATCATAAATTAAAGAATAATTATGAGTCTATATCTCTTTTGAAAAAAGGCTTAAAAATAGATAATAAAAATTATTCAATTCAAAAGGCTTTAATAATGTTTGAAAGAGAGATTTGCGACTGGAGTAATTTTAATACCAGGAGATTATGGTTAAACGAGTTAGGGATTAAGGGGATACCTATAAGTCCTATGGGTATTCTTTCTATGGAAGATTCTCCAAGTCGGCAATTGATTAGAGCCAGGCGATATTTTGATCATAACTTTAAAAGAAAGAGGTTTTCGTTAAGACTTAAACAGCATAAAAGAATCCGCATAGGATACTTCTCTGGTAATTTTTACGAACATGCTGTTTCTCATTTGCTCGTAAGAGTTTTAGAATTACATAATAGGGATAAATTTAAGTTATTTTCTTATTCATTAGTTGGAAGTAAGCATGATAATTATACTAACCGTATTATTTATGCCTCGGATTCTTATCGTGATGTTGAGAAACTGAACGACTTAGAAGTTGCTGAATTAGTTGTATCAGATGAAATTGATATAGCTATTGATTTAATGGGCTATTCAGATAGCAGCCGACATGGAATTTTTGCATACAAACCAGCTCCAATCCAAATTTCTTATTTAGGCTATCCTTGCACTACTGGTTCTGAAGTAATTGACTATATAATCGCAGATAAAAATTTAATCCCTCAAGAGTATAAGAAATATTATTCTGAAGAAGTTATTTATATGCCAGATAATTATCAATGTAATGATGATACATTATCTATCTCAAATAGAACATTTAAAGTAGAAGAATTTGGTATATATCAGAAGTCTTTTATTTTCTGTTGTTTTAATACGAATTATAAAATAGGACCAGTAGAATTTGATTCTTGGATGAGGGTTCTTTCAAAAATTGAGAATAGTATTTTATGGCTTATTAGGTCTAATAATTTAGTCGAAAGAAATATACAGAAGGAATCTTTAAGAAGAGGCATCGATCCTTCAAGAATAATTTTTTGTGAACCAATCAAGCTCCGGGAACATATGTCAAGGCAAAAGCTAGCAAACTTAGCTTTAGATACTTTTAATTATAATTCTGGAGCTACTGCTTGGATGTATTTACGAAGTGGTCTTCCATTGCTAACGTTATCTGGAGAAAGTTATGCTTCTAGAATGGCAACAAGCATTTTAAAATCTTTAGACCTCACATACTTAGTGGCCAAAGATATTAATGAATATGAATATAAGGCTATTGAATTAGCAAACAATAAACAACTATTAAATGAAATAAAAACTAAGATTAATCATAAGATTCATAATTCGAATTATTTTAATACTAATATTTTCACAAAAAATCTAGAAGATAAATTAGAGGATATATATTATAAATTCATAAATTCATAAATTATATCTAACTTTTATCTCTTATTTAATCAATTTATGTTTAATAGCTTATGGAAAATTTTTTAAATAACTCTTTCTTGAATTATAGAAATAATGAGATTCTTTCTCGGATTCCACTAAATTCTAAGGTTGTTTTAGAAGTTGGATGTGGAGATGGATCTCTTGGTTTTAATTTTAAGAATAAGAATCCATTGGTAGAATATATTGGAATTGAATCTTCTGTCAATAAAGGAAAAATTGCGAAAGAAAAATTGGATAAAGTTTTTATTTGTGATATAGAAGATTATTCAATTTGGATAGATAAGTTACCTCAATTAGACTGTGTTATCTATTCAAATATACTTCAACAAGTTAATGATCCTACAAGATTAGTTAAAAAACAAACAGATCTTTTAAAAAAAGATGCTGTTTTAATTACTCTTTTTTCAAATATCAATCATTGGAGTTTTTTAAAAAGATTTTTTAATGAAAGTGATTTAATAAGTCAGGTTTTATGTGAGTCTGAATTTGTGAAGAGAATAACACCTGAAAATATTTCTTCTATCTTTAATTTAACGCCATTTAGACTATTTGATATTAGTGCTATAAGCTCGCTTTCTGATAAACAGGAATGTAATGAATTTATTGAAAGTCTAGATTCTTCCTTAACTAATTTAGGTGTTGATAGGGAGAAATTCTTTACAAGAATTTCTCCCTCATTCTATATTAGTAGATTCACACATATAAGTAAAAAAAATCACCAGCAAATTAATGTTTTACTTGGTGATATGGATATTCAAGGTGTTTCTGACTCTAGGATAATAGTACCTTACAAATCAATCTCTACTAATCCCAATTTTGAAGTTAATATATCAAATACATTTATACTTAATAAAGAGATAACTGAATTTCCTAAAATCGTAATTATTTCAAGACCAATTCATCTTAGAAATGAAAATGATATTAATAAAATTAAAAAATTAATCAATAATAATTATCTTATTATTATTGATTATGATGATGATCCAAATATTATACCAAAGAGATATAGTGGTTGGGATTTTACTTTTACTAGTGCACATGCAATTCAAACTTCTAATTTATTTTTAGCCAATTACCTAAAACAATTTAATCCTGAAGTTCAGGTATTTAATAATACTGTCTCTCAAATTGGTGAAATAAGAAATTCTATAAATACTACTTATCTTAAGATTTTTTTTGGAGCTATTAATCGAAAAAGAGATTGGCAACCATGGATGAGATCTTTAAATAATATAGCAAACAAGTATCCCTCTAGATTATTTTTTGAGGTTATTCATGACCTTGATTTTTATAATTCTTTAGAAGTAGATTCGTCTCACAAACGATTTACACCCACATGTGACTATCCTACTTATCTTGATATTATGAAAGAGTGTGATATTTGTTTTTTGCCTTTATGTAATAATCATTTTAATCAATGTAAATCTGACCTTAAAGCTGTTGAGGCTGCTTCTTTTGGATTAGCTTTAATATCATCTCCTACAGTTTATAGTGAGAATTTCAGAGATGGAATCGAAGCTTTATTTTTCGAAGATTCTGAATCACTATGTAATATATTAACTAATTTTATTCTTGAACCACATAAGGTAAGAGAAATTGGTAAGACAGCACAAGAATACGTTAAAAATAACAGATTATTCAGCTATCAATTAGATTCTAGAATTGATTGGTATCAGCAACTTTGGTCTAAGAGGTCTAAATTAACAAAAGATATATATGACAGAGAACCAATACTTTTAAATTATACTTAGTTGATGCTATTTAAATTATAAATTAGTTTTTTGGAATTATTGTAGTTTGAAAGATATTAATTTTTAAATTTCCAATACCTTTTGATCTTTAATAGAAGCGGCAGCATCTTCAAGAGTCAGATCTAAAGCAGTTAGACGATTTTTTCTACTGTTCCAAGACCTAATACAAAGTAACCAGTTCCTAAATCCACAGAAATAGAAAGTCCCATTTCAAAGAACTAACGACAAAATTCTTTTCTAGCTGCAATGTCATCTCTTCCACTTTTTATAAAATCCTTGACTCCTTTTTATTTTTCCCTCAGATTGAAAACCTGTCTCTTTTTGCCTCTCTGTTCTATGTTGACTTTCTGCAAATTTTTATTCATCTAAAGCTTTTTCAAATTCCTTTTGATCATTTTTGAACCGCTCTTCATATATAAGTAGGAACGATCTACCACGACTTATATATTCATCCTCTGCCTTTTTATTCGATTTTTTTCTCTCATCCAGCTTATTCACGACATCGAACAATCTCATCATTTTGTTCTTAGCCGTTTTGAGCTTGACAGAGTTTCTTTTGTTGCTAAAAAGTTCTGCTTTTTTTGTAGTAAGCATTTATTGATTGTTTAGATCTCAACAGCACCACGGAACCCAGAACTGCATTAGAGATATTGATAATCGCTTTACTCTCCATTTTTTCAATCTGCGATTTTGAGCAGGGTTGAATTTGGAGTTACAGCAATCGCAAAATATTTAACCTCTAAATAAGTTAAGAATCTTTGGAATAAGTGGAGCGCCGTAATCTTGATTTCTAAATCTGCTTTTTCTTTTTTGTTGAAAAGCTTCCATAATTCATGCTCGATTAATAGTGGCCAAACACTTTTAAAAGAGAGTGCTCTGGTTTTTACCGCCGTCACTTTGAGGCTGCCATTCACCAAGAACGGCTCTTGATTTTAAATAACCTCCAATAGTTGATCTAGATAAACGGCGTTTTGAATTATTTATTGCCTGAAGGCCCGCGGCAACGAGTAATTTTTTGATATTTCCTCATTACCAACTTCTAAAGCCAAATTAAACATTCTTGCCATGTGCTTGGCTTGATCATTATGGACAAAATAATTTTTGACCGATCTTCCATTTCTTTGAGATCTAGCAAAAAAGATAATCAACTTTTTTACTATCGCTTGTTCTTGACTTGAAATCGCAAAATTTCCGTTTTTTATTCTTTTGTTTGCTTACCTGTAATAACTCAAGTGTATTAAACGGCAAATTCAACCAGAACGTCCTCCATCTATTTTTTGCTCAAATCCTTTATCCTCGTCGCAAAAGCAACCACAAAAAAAAAAAAACGGCGCAGATCCCTTCCTCTAATTGATTATTTATACATGTGCAATCGTGAACATTAACTCATGAGTTGAGCAGATATTAATTTTCAAGAGGCTGTCCTAATTCATCTCGCAATCTTCTAATTCTCTGCAATAGTTTTAATCTTCTGCTTCTTGCTGTAGCTGTAAGAAATATCCTCAAAGGGAAATAAATCAAAGTCATGGTCCCTGCCAACCCGGCCATGAGAATAAAAAATAAAGCCCCTGGATCGTTCATACGTTGACACTAACTACCTTCTGCAAAAATTGGGAATAATTTATGAATTACAATTCGGCTTTCCCCACTTATTTAGCCTCCCCTAATGTGTGTTTCCTGTGGGAGATTAAGTTTAATTCAAATCAGATATGGCAAAACTTCTCAGTTTTTCAGACGATTCTCGCGGTGCTCTCGAAAAAGGAGTAAACAACTTAGCCAACGCTCTAAAAGTTACAATCGGGCCTAAGGGCAGAAATGTTGTTATTGAGAAAAAATTTGGAGCACCAGATATAGTCAATGATGGAGTAACTATTGCTAAAGAAATAGATCTTGAAGATCCATTTGAAAATATAGGCGCAAAGCTCATCGAACAAGTTGCATCTAAAACGAAGGAAAAAGCTGGGGATGGAACAACTACTGCAACAGTTTTAGCTCAATTTATGGTTCAAGAAGGTTTGAGGAACACCGCCGCGGGAGCTAGCCCAATCGAATTAAGAAGGGGAATGGAAAAAGCTGTGGGTCAAATAGTTGATGATCTAAAGAAAAAAAGCAAATCAGTAAGTGGCGATGCTATTAAACAAGTTGCCACAGTAAGCGCCGGTGGAGACGCGGAAATAGGTTCAATGATTGCAGATGCAATAGACAAGGTAAGTTTTGATGGAGTAATAACAGTTGAGGAATCCAAATCACTCGCCACTGAATTAGATATCACGGAGGGAATGGCATTTGACAGAGGTTATAGCTCTCCTTATTTCGTTACAGATGAAGATCGATTGATTTGCGAATTTGAAAATCCTTCAATCCTAATTACTGACAAAAAGATTTCATCAATTACCGATCTCATTCCTGTTCTAGAAACAGTACAGAAAAATGGAACACCTTTAATAATTCTTGCAGAAGAAGTAGAGGGCGAAGCATTAGCAACATTAGTAGTAAATAAAAATCGAGGGGTTTTACAGGTAGCAGCTGTTAGAGCTCCATCATTTGGCGAGAGACGAAAAGCTGCTCTTGGAGATATTGCAGTACTAACTGGCGGCACACTAATAAGCGAAGACAAAGCAATGAGTCTTGAGAAAGTTCAAGTTTCTGACCTAGGTAAAGCAAGAAGAGTCACAATTACAAAAGACAGTACAACAATTGTCGCAAATGAGAATCAAAACACCGAATTATCTAATCGCATTGCATCAATCAAGAGAGAACTTGACGAAACAGATTCTGAGTACGATCAAGAGAAGTTAAATGAGAGAATAGCTAAACTTGCTGGGGGTGTAGCTGTAATTAAAGTCGGAGCTCCAACTGAAACTGAGTTAAAGAACAGAAAACTCAGAATTGAGGATGCTCTGAATGCAACGCGTGCAGCCATTGAAGAAGGTATTGTTGCAGGTGGTGGAACGACTCTTTTAGAACTCAGTGAAGGGCTTGGAGATTTAGCTAAAAAGCTAGAGGGTGATCAAAAGACTGGAGTTGAAATCATAAAAAGAGCATTGACTGCTCCAACAAAACAGATAGCGATAAATGCTGGATTTAACGGAGATGTTGTTGTGTCAGATATCAAGCGTTTAGGCAAAGGCTTCAATGCACAAACTGGAGAGTACGAGGATTTGCTTGAAGCAGGAATCTTAGATGCTTCAAAAGTAATACGACTTGCTCTTCAAGATGCTGTATCAATTGCCTCACTGCTCATAACTACTGAAGTTGTTATTGCTGACAAACCTGAGCCCCCATCAGCTCCAGGGGCTGAAGGTGGAGACCCAATGGGCGGAATGGGCGGAATGGGTGGAATGGGTGGAATGGGTGGAATGGGCGGAATGGGCGGAATGGGAATGCCTGGAATGATGTAAGTAAAAAAATAAAAATATCTACAATCTCAAATTAAAAAATTTGAAATTAGTAAAAACTAATTTAGAACTTATTTTCTCAACAACCACTTCTTTAGATAACTATATTTAGGTTTAGGAGGTAAAGGAATTAAAGCTTTAATTTCAGGATTACTATTAGTGTCTTTGTATGAGTTTATAGTTTTATCTTCATCATATTTTTTGTCAGCTATTGAATAAGAAGTAATTGTAAAAGATTTATCATTCTCATCCTTAACTGACTCATCAACCTCTTTGTTTATTATTTCTTTTGACTGATTATCATCGTCTTTGATAGAAGTTTCTTTTTTACCCTCGAAAGAATTTTCTTTTGATTGATCAATTTTTTGACTATCTACATTATTTGGGTTTTGATTTAACTGTTCTAAATCTAGGCTTTTCAGTTCTTCCAAACTATCTACTCCAAAACGATGAGCCCATTGAGATTTCAGGAGAGAATATAAATCATTATCGTTAGCCTTGAGAGCTTCTATAATTTGTTTTTGTAGTTGATACTTTCTAGACTCCAAGGCTCTTTTAAATCGCTAAATTAAGATTATCAAGCAAGTTTGCGATTTAAAAGAGGTCTGATAAGAAAAAACATTCCAACTGTAAGAATTAATAGAATTGCTAAACAAGAATATCCATTCACTTCTCCATAAGGAGCATCAATTAAAATTGCTGTCAGATCGACAGAACTGTGGTAAGCCATTCGAATAGGTTCAATCGCAAATGTTAATGGATTAATTGATGCTATCCATCCAAGCCATTCAGGCATAAAAGATATGGGGGCTAGGGCTGTACTAGCAAAAAGGACAGGCAGATTAGCTATGAAGATAATTGCAATTAGTTCTATATGTCCTGGTAAAACAAAGGCTAACCCAAGACTTAGGCCAGTTATTGCAAATACCAATAACAATAAGGTTATTGCTATGAGAAGAAAACCTCCCAGACTTGGCCATCCATAACCCAAGAGAGCAGAAGTTGCCATTATTGCAAAACTCTGCAAAAGGCTAATAGAAGTTATATAGATTACTGACGAAATTACTATTGAACTTCTACTACTCAATGGTGCAACTAATAGTCGATTTAGAAAACCAAATTCTCTATCAAACATCAAAGGGAGACCAGCATTAAGAGCACCACTAAAAGCAGTAAAGACTATTAATCCTGCACCAAGGAATTCTCCATAGCTACTGCTCCCTGGCAAAAAATCAATAGGAGCCTTAGAGAATAAGGCTGCAAAAAGTAAAAGCCATATCAAAGGCTGAAGAATCCCTGCAAATAACGTTGAGGGTCGTCGAATTAATTGAATGAAAAGCCTCCAAGTCAAAGCAGAAATCTCCTGAGACATTTCATTCAAATCATTTCTAGATTGCTTTTCCTTCTGAAGTGATGGGTTAGTAGTAATCATGTGTTTAATAGTTCAGGAATAATACAGTTAATTAACGCATCGATTTCTTATTCTCAAGCTTAAAATCTCTTTTACCAGCAAGTTCTAATTCAGCGTCCATAAGCGTTTTTCCTGTCGCCTGCAGATAAACATCATCTAAACTTGGCCTACTGTGAGAAAGAGCAAAGACTTCGAAATTTTCTTTTGAAAGATGACCCGACAAATTAGATATAACATCATTACTTTGCACTAAAAAATTTAGAGAATATCCTTGCGTTTGATTCACCACTACATTTGACACCCCATTTATATTTTTAATTAATTTCTTTACAGATTCAGCTTCTACTTCATCACTAAACTCTCGCACCCTAAGTGTCACTCTATCTCCACCAAGTTCTTTTTTTAAATCATCTGGCTTTCCACTAGCAATGACTTTTCCTTTATCAATAATAGCCATCTCATCTGCTAATTCATCTACTTCCTCAAGATAATGACTACTTAAAAGAATTGTAGTTTGTTTATTTCTTAGTTCCTTCAATAATCCCCAAATAACTGATCGACTTTCTATGTCCAACCCAACAGTAGGTTCATCAAGAATCAATAATTCTGGTTCATGCAACAATCCTGAGGAGAGGTCAAGTCTTCTTTTCATACCTCCCGAAAAAGAACCACATCGTCTATCAATCCATTCATGCATATCCAGTCTCTCTATCAATTCTTCAATTCTCTTTTTCTTATATTTTTTATCAAGATGATAGAGATCTCCTTGAAGCTGTAACAACTCTCTACCTGTAAGTATTTTATCGATCGCGACATCTTGAGCTACATAACCCAATCTTCGTCTGGTTTCTTTTTCCTCAAACAAGACATTATGTCCCCCAACCTCAACATGACCAGAATCAGGTGAAAGGAGAGTACAGATAATTCTAAGTGCAGTGCTTTTACCTGCCCCGTTTGGCCCCAACAATCCATACAAAGAACCTTTAGGGACTTCAAGGTTAAGTCCATTTAGAGCCATAACAGGGCCATAAGACTTAAATAAATCTCTAAGTTTGATGAAAAACATCTAGGAATAAATTGCCTAAAAAGATAAGCTGATATCTTCTAACAAATTCTAATTAATTTTGGAGAGCAAGTTCATAAAGTTTTTATTTTTATTTTATAGATTTACGAAAATCCGATAGAGAAGTCTTTAATTAAAGCTATCAACTGATCATTAAAAACAATTGAAACTTGTAATCTACTAATAACCAGCAAAAAACAAACTCCAAACATGTAAAGAATAGACCATCGAAATAAACCCTTCGCACGATCTAAATCTTCAGGATTATCTCTTAATCTGGAAACCAATTGAAGAAGTCTTGAATTATAAGGTAGCAATAAAATTCCGTATAACAAACCTCCTTCAGGTAAAACGAAGCACCCTAAAAAGCTTAAAAATACAGTTAGATAGCCATACACAGAGATAGCCTTAGCTGTAACAAAAGGTCCACTTACTGTAGGAAGCATAGGAATGCCAACAGATCGATAGTCCTCTTTCAACAAGATGGCCAAAGCCCAAAAATGTGCTGGGGTCCACACCATAACCAAAGAGAATAGCCACCAACCACCTAATCCAATATGTCCTGCCGCTGCTGAAGCCCCTACAAGAGGGGGAATTGCTCCAGCGACACCTCCAAAAACTATATTTTGAGACGTTCTAGGTTTTAAGAAAGCTGTATAGAGAAGTACGTAACTACAAAGTCCTAAAAGAGTAAGTCCCGCTGCTAAACAGTTCACTCCACTTACTAAAAGGGCTGAAGAAACAAGTGTACAAGCAACTGCTCCAATAAAAACAGAAGACTGAGAAAGGCGACCAGAAGGTAATGCTCTATTACTGGTTCGTTTCATTCGCTTATCAAGATCTTGTTCCCATAAGCAATTAAGAGCTCCTGCAGCCGCAGCGGCAAGGGCTCCTCCTCCTAAAGTGCATGCCAATCTTGGAGAGGGTAATGGCCATTCCTCAGAAAGAGCCATTCCTCCAACAGTTGTTGCAAGTAAAAGAGGAATTAATCTTGGTTTGACGACTTCTAGCCAAGCTGGCAGTTTAATACGCTTTCTAGAAGGAACTACTTCCTCACGATTAACGGGCTGTGTAATTAATTCTGATGTAGAGCTAACCATGACATGTCTCCAATGTTGATTGATTTATATAAAGTGATTGGGAAGAGTCATCATTTCCTCTACCTTTAAAATTTAAGGCTGCTATTACGGCAACTAACAAACAGGCAATTAGTTGATGACCAATTATAAGGCTAGGCTCACTCATCCTTAGATGAATAGAAAAAGCTCCTAAAAGGATTTGTGAAATGATCAAAAAAATAATCGTTAAAAGGTAGGGCCATTGCTTAATAAAAACATCTCTCTGTAAAGATGAAAAAATTACAAATAAAATCAACAATAAGCTGACTGGGATAGCACTTACTCGATGAAGTCCTAAAAGATTGCAAGACTCTCCAAAATCCAAGCATCTTTGAGCGGCCCACGAGGTCGCCACCCGACTACCTATTAAAGACTGAGCTATCACTGCAAAAAGGGATAAAAATCCAAAACAACGAAGCCAAGTTGGAAAAATTGATTGACCTGGATTAAGTAATTGTTGAGTCACACCACTCATAATGGCAACAAGAGTAAATGCAACTACAAGATGAGCCATGACGACTAAAGATGGTAATAATTGCAGTACTGTCAAAGCACCTAAAAAACCCTGCAGAGAAACCAAAAGAGTCAAGAATCCATAGATCCAAGGAAGCCATTTAGGTAAAGTTTTTGCCCAGTACAAAGAGAAAGCAAATTGTGTAATTAATACAATCCCTACGAAGAAGGCATCTAAGCGATGAAACCATTCCAAGAAGACTTGTAAATTCATTTGCCTACCAGGCAAAAACGATCCGTAGCAAAGGGGCCAGTCTGGGCAAGCGAGACCAGCCTCCATAACTCTGGTTGCTCCTCCTATCACTACAAGAGCGATAAGTGCAACTACCACGTGAGCAGCAAGCTGGCCCAATCTAAAGAGTGGCTTGGGTGGATAAATAACCTGCACGTATGCAAAAATCCATCAAGATCATTGTTTACTCAACGTAGCGATTACTTCTTACACGTCACCTGAATAAACTGACTGGAACATAAAGATTCTCTTTAAAAAAAATTATTCATCTTGAATTAACAATTAGCCGATACATTAATTACTTTTGCCCATAACCTATAGATAGAAAAGGAGATCTTCTTGCCGAAACTGTCGGCCATCTTAACTCTTACAACAAGTTTAATTCTTGGAATAGCTGGAGTTTGGGTTGCGTACAACGTAGATATGCTTCCCGTGAGCGCGAGCATGAATGCCCCTGTTTACGATGAACTATATCGAGTCCTGTTCATTATTGGCCTCATACTTTTCATAGGTATGACTGCTTTAGTAATTTATAGTCTTATCCAATTTCGTCGTAGACCTGGAGAAAGTGGAGATGGCATTGACTTAGAGGGTAATATTTCTCTCGAAATTTTCTGGACAGCAGTTCCTGCAATTGTTGTTTTATTTGTAGGTTTATATAGCTACGATATTTATGATCGAATGGGTGGTATGCAACCTTTAATGCATGATCACAGTGGACAAATGGATAATCAGGCCGAGAGAGTTTGGGGAGGGATTGGGTCTGGTCCAATTGAGTCTTCATCTGAAAAAAATTCATTATCATTACCTATTGAGTTAACTGCAATGCAATTTGCTTTTATCTTTCATTATCCAAAAGGAGATATTATTTCGGGCGAACTTCATGTTCCTGTTGGAAGAGAAGTTAGTTTAAAAATGGAATCTAAAGATGTAATACATGCTTTTTGGGTGCCTCAATTCAGACTTAAACAAGATGTCATTCCTGGCCAACCAACTATTTTAAATTTCACTCCTACAAAAGCAGGTAATTTTCCAATTGTTTGCGCAGAATTGTGTGGTCCTTATCATGGTGGGATGAGATCAAACGTAATAGTTGATGAACAAGAAGACTTTGATACTTGGTTAAAAGAAAACTCTAAAGAATCAATATAAGTTCATGACTATTTCACTCAAACCAAACAACTCATCTCCAGAAAAACTTCAACCAACTGGATGGCTGAAATATCTGAGTTTTAGTCTTGATCACAAAGTCATAGGACTTCAATATTTAGTTTGTGGTTTCTTGTTTTATTTAATTGGAGGATCTTTAGCTGGAGCAATAAGAGTAGAACTCATCAGTCCCCTCTCAGATTTTATGCCTAGAGAGGTTTACAACCAGGTTTTAACTCTCCACGGCACAATCATGATTTTCTTATGGATCGTGCCTGTAGTAAATGGTGCCTTTGGAAACTATTTAATACCCTTTTATGTTGGGGCTAGAGACATGGCTTTTCCAAGGCTGAATGCAGTTGCTTTTTGGCTAATACCTCCCTCTGGCTTAATGTTGATAACAAGTTATTTCATAAACGGAGCCGCACAATCTGGTTGGACAGCTTACCCACCTTTAAGCATTACGACTCCAGCCGCTGGGCAAATCATTTGGATATTAAGTGTATTGCTCTTGGGTGGGAGCTCAATTTTTGGTGGCATTAATTTCATCGCCACCATTCTCAAGCTAAGAAGACCTGGTCTTAAATTAATGCAATTGCCTATGTATTGCTGGGCAATGCTTGGCACGAGTATTCTTGTAGTTCTTTCAACTCCTGTTCTCGCAGGTACTCTAATACTTCTGAGCTTTGACATAGTTGCTCATACCGGTTTCTTTAACCCAAGTCTTGGTGGGAATGTAATCGTTTATCAACATCTTTTTTGGTTTTACTCGCATCCTGCTGTTTATATCATGGTCTTACCTGCCTTTGGTTTAGTCAGTGAAATACTTCCAATCCATAGCAGAAAACCACTTTTTGGCTATACAACAATGGTCTTCTCAATTATGGGAATAGTTGTATTGGGTCTAGTTGTTTGGGCTCATCATATGTTTACAAGCGGTACTCCTCCTTGGATGCGCTTATTTTTCACAATCGCTACTGCATTCATCGCTGTTCCCACAGGTATTAAATTTTTTAATTGGGTTGCCACCTTATGGGGAGGAAAAATATCACTTAATGCTGCAATGTTATTTTCCTGCGGATTTATTATTAACTTTGTTTTAGGTGGAATAACGGGAGTTGCCTTAGCGCAAGTACCTTTTGATGTTCATGTACACGACACTTATTTTGTTGTTGCTCATTTTCATTACATAGTGTATGGCGGTTCTGTCTTTGTTATCTTCTCCTCGATTTATCACTGGTTCCCAAAATTTACTGGAAAAATGCTCAATGAAAATCTTGGAAGATTTCACTTTATTATTACTTTTATAGGCTTTAATCTTTGTTTTGCTCCTCAACATTGGCTAGGTTTAAACGGAATGCCTCGACGAGTTGCCGAATACGATCCACAATTTCAGTTAATCAATCAAATAAGTAGTGTAGGTGCATTATTAATGGCTTTAAGTACTTTACCTTTCCTCTGGAATATTCTTCAAAGCACCCTATACGGTGAAGAAGCTGGTGATAACCCTTGGAATGCACTAACTCCTGAGTGGTTAACAAGTTCTCCTCCTCCTGTTGAAAATTGGGACGGAGAGGCACCACTCGTTCTTGAACCTTATGGTTATGGAAAAAAAGATTCAAATGAGACTCAGGAGGCAATCAGATGACATCAATAGTCCCAAAAGAGCAATCCTCAGAAAGCAGAAATGACCTCTCAACTGAAGAACATGAAGATTTTCGTTTGTTTGGCTTAGTAGCTTTTTTAATCGCAGACGGGATGACCTTTGCAGGTTTTTTTGCGGCATATCTCACTTTCAAAGCAGTCAATCCCATTGCTCCTGATGCTATTTACGAATTAGAACTACCTTTACCAACTTTAAATACAATCTTGCTCTTGGTTAGTAGCTTTACTTTTCATCGTGCTGGCAAATTCCTAGAGAAGAATGAATCAAAACAATGCCAAAAATGGCTTCTCATAACAGGTGCATTGGGAGTGGCATTTTTAATCAGTCAAATGTTTGAGTACTTTACTTTGCCTTTTGGATTAACTGACAACCTTTTTGCAAGTACTTTTTATGCATTAACTGGCTTTCATGGGCTTCACGTAACGCTTGGATCAATAATGATAATGATTATTTGGTGGCAAACACGTGTTCCATCTGGTCGAGTGAATAATCAAAACAAGTTTCCATTTGAGGCCGTAGAACTTTATTGGCATTTCGTAGATGGTATTTGGGTCGTTTTATTCATCATCCTTTACCTGCTTTGAGAGGTAAATATTGATACTAAGCAAGAAACTTTCAATTAATTTGTTGCCACAATTCCACTTATTGGTCAGAATTCAGTTAATTAAAACAGTCTGAAATGCTTGTTGGAAAAGAACTCCTAGACAAAGCAAGATCTTTGAGCACCCGTCCAGAAGACGAAATAGCTAAAGGTTGTGGTTACGTTGGGCCAAGCGGAAGAGTTTTACGTAAAAGTTTCTATCGTGCTCTAGTTGAGGCAAAGGGTTATAAACTTCGTTCAAATGGTCCTGGAAGAGCAGGAAATAGATCTTCAAGAGGAAGGCAAGCGGAATTCCGAACTAAGGTTCATGGCAATGGCAATCTTCTTATTGGACATGCCTATACAAAAAAATTAGGGCTTGAACCTGGACAGGAATTTCGTATTGATGTACGAAAAGAGTCAGGAGCGATAAGTTTATTACCACTCAAGAAATAATAAATTCCTCAAAAGAAATTATATAAATTAAACATAAAATTACTAATACCAACCTTGCTCACTTAGCCACTGATTATTAATTACTGGGCTTTGTTTAGAAGGGGCATCATTATTATTTACATTTAGAAGTTTTTCTGCGTACTTAGCCATCAAGTCAACTTCCAAATTAACCTTTTCTCCAATTGTCAAAAACTTCAAGCATGTATTTGACCAAGTGTGAGGTATTACTGCTACTGAAAATTCACATCCATCAACATAGATCTCAGCAATAGTAAGACTTATTCCATTTAGGCTAATACTCGCCTTATCGCACATATATCTGCAGAAGTTTAAATCATCCCAAGATACTCTCAAATTCCAAGAGTTTCTCAAATTTTCGATTGAAACAACTTCACCTAACCCGTCTATGTGTCCACTTACAATATGTCCACCTAATCGATCAGACAGACGTAATGCTGGCTCAAGATTTACATATTCATTTTTCTGAGCTTTTTCTGCAAGATTTGTTCTCTTAAGAGTCTCTTCACTTATATTAGAGAAAAAAGAATCATTCATTAATTCAGACACTGTTAGACAAACTCCATCAACAGAAACGCTATCTCCAAGTTTTAACGGAGAAAAAGGCTTACATCCATCAACAATTACCCCCAAATTATTTTTCTTGATCGTGCCAATAGACTGAATTAAACCAGTAAACATTATTGAGCCTACAACTTTTAGAATGTTAGTTATGGTATTTGAAAATGTCTCTGAAAAGGTTTTCTAATTTCAAAGATAGTTCAATTATGAATTATTCCAATTTAAAGCCAAATCTTTTTTTTCCTGAAAACTTAGAATTGGTAATGACCAACATTTATTCCAAACACTTTCTTCAGGAAGAAAGATAGATTGATACTTTTTGGGGACATTTATATTTTTCCTCCTTAAGTCTAAGAAATTTGTTGGGGGCAAAAAACCTTTACTTATTACACGTCTCAAATAAATAGCGCCCCATAAAATATCAAACCAATCAGTAGGGAAAGACCCTGGAGAGAGGGAAGGTGAAGCAAGTACTGTCCAATTCAGTGGGCTACCCTCTTGGGGTAAAAGAACAGACAAGCGAGGGTCTTTGACAAGGCTATCAACACAGCTAGATAAAGGTAAAACTGCTGCATTGGCTCTACCTGAAAGAACCCAATTTAAAGCATTCATGTCATCAAATGACTTGGCTTGACCCTTGATTTTTGAGAAATCATTAAATAAATCTATTTTTTGTGCTATGGAAATCAGAAGATAAGGACTTTTAGGAAAAACTATTTGATTTGTAAGTGAACTCGAAAAAACAACTTCCCAAGAATTCTTATTGCTAAGAGCGAGAGAGTCTTCATTTCTAAAAAGTATCACCCAAGGACTAACAGCTAAAGGTAAAATCTTTTTCTCATAGTCCTTTCCTAATCCATTGAGAAAAGAACTAGTCTGCTTGCTGAAATTATTTCTAATATTGTTTGCTTTAATTTCTTGAAGTGAATTAACAGGTAGACCAGAAATCCAACCATCATTTAAGACTAATAAATCTGTTTTTTCTTTAAGTGCAGAGTTATAGGGAAATTTGTTGAACTCAATATCTTTTATAGGGAAAAATTCCCAACCAGTAGACAAACTATTAACAAATTCACTTGGGAAACTATTGGTAACTCCTCTCAAAGCTAATTTTTTTTGAGACGTTGAGCACCCTGATAGTAAAAACAAAGAGGAAATCAATCCATATTTGATGAATTCTCTCCTTCCAAGCGTATTAGTATTCATATTAATTAGAATTCTTGAAAGGTTTTTTTATTATTAATCTTAAATAGATTACTAACCTCAATATCACATCTTTGAATCATTTCTTTCTGAGTCAATCCCTTAATTTGAGCTAATAACGATAATGCACCAGCACCAACACCCTCTTTGACGTAACCAATCTCATAATCTCGCAAAACCTTTTGATTACTATCATTAAATCTATATCCACTAGCGAGACCTAGGATATTTACTTTAAAATGATTAGCAACATGATTCATTAAATGAATAAAAGAATTTCTATTTTCCGCAGAAGAAAGTGATTCATCAACTAACCATGATGTTGTTCCTATTAAAACTTTACCAACGAATTCAGGGCGTGACGCAGGTTCAATTTCATTTAATGCCAAAGCCAATACTGCCAACATTTGACAACCTCCTCCTAATAAAATCTCCTGGCCAGATTCTCTAGCACCCATTAAAAGACCAACTGCAATTGGCTGAAATGGATCACCAACAGCAGCCATTAGATCAAAAGAAGCGGGATTTTTCTTTAATTTCGCGGCATCAAGTCCTTTTTTAACTAATTTTATTTTTAATTCTGAAGGTGGATTTCTATGACTTCCGCTTATAAGACCATTAACGTTTATTCCTAACCCAGAGAGAACGGCAAAAGCTGTAGATGTACCTCCAGGAACACACTCTGTGAGCAAAAGAGATTTTTTTAATTTCTTACCTATCTTAAAACCACCCTCGAATAAAAGTTTAACCCTGGTTCTTTCCATTGCATTTCCTGAACTCAAGCATCTAGCAGGTCCCATATCTGGTGACTCTAGGGAAACATGAGTAAAGGGTGGCGTTTGTAGCAGTCCTGACGATATTATTGTTGGTTTAATTTCTAAGAAACTTGAAGCAACGTAACTAATTAATGCGGGAGAGACCCCTGCGGGCAAAGGAGGCAAAGGCCATCTTTGCGCAAGATTAGGTCCTCTTAATAAAAGTTCAGCATCTGCAACAGCGGTATAACGTCTAGAAACAGCAGTAGAACCAGCAGCAGAAATTCCCTCAATCTCTGCGGTTTGCGATCCGGCAAGAATTAAAAAGAAAGCCATATTCGTAATATTTTCATGCCATCTTTGAACAATTTCTTCAACATTTTGCTCATGAAGACCTTCTCCAAAAGCCAATATTCCTGACGTCAACAAAACGTAGTCGTTTCCTGTCATCTTTAATCAGTTAGATTCTAGAGAAATTAAATTTTCTAGCAAAGTGGGTGGTTCAGGTATTGACGACTTGAGTCTAGGAAAAATCCAATAAGCCAAAGCATGCAAACATAGGACGTAAACGATTTCTTGAGTAATAATTAGACATAGTGCAACTATTTGAACTTGTCTCATATCTGGAGTAAAAGAAAGATTAAAAATATCTATTCCTTTTTCAAGTAATGCTGCTCCAGCACGAGTAAGAATAACCCATAAATTCTCACCAACCAACAGAGACAAGACGAAAACTCTGACAAGAAAACCCATAGTTCCTATTGAGACCCCAACACTCCAACTTAACCACCAATTCCATCCCTTTCCCCAACAATATCCTAACCATAAGGAGAGCAATCCATAAGGGAAAACCACCAAAGGTCCTCTTAGCGGACCCATCAGAGCAGTTAATAGCATTACGCATATTGTCACTCCCTCAATACCTGTTTTGACACCTCTGCGAATTTGAAGAAGAGCCAATGGCAATGGTAAAGCAAGACGAAAAAAAGCTCCACCAATAGGTAAATAATAAAGAGCTATCCAAATTAAAGCTGTTGCAGCTGCAAGATAAGAGGACTCAACGATTTTTAAAGCTTGTCTCTTACTTAGAGGACCTCTATAAAGAGACCTATCTTTTACAAACTTTTTATTATCTAAGGTCAAAATGATTATCTTTTAAAAGATGGATCCTTTAACAATTTCTCCTCATCAAAACGTTCGATCTTCTCCACCTCAAACTGGACACCTGCTGTTCTTAGAGCCTCAGTAACAGTCTCCGCAGGTGCAGAGGGATTTGCACCTGATAATCTTAAAATTATTCTGTATGGTTGTGGATTAAAAATAGTCTTCTTTTTTGGCTTTATTGATTTTTTACTAAGTCTATCTTTATTAGATATTGAATTTTCTTTGACAATATTATCAAAAATATTTTTATTTTCTTTCTTATCATCTTTTATTATTGATTTTATTTTTGTTTTTTCCTTAGTTTTTTTTGGCTTATTATTAGTTTTTTCTGAAGTTTTTGGGCTTTCTATGATATCAAAACTACTTTCCAATTTTTCACCAATTAGAGTATTTGAGCATGATTGAAGTACAAAAAAGGTAACTATTAGAAATGATCTAATAAATATTTTTTCAACTAATATTGAAATATTCAAAATTTTATTTTGTTTTAATTACCCTTACTTTACTTGCTCTTAAACGTCCTGTTTTAGTTGTAGAAGGTGCTTTTCGAGTACTACTTTTTTTTGATAGTGATGAGTTTACATCTTTCTTTGTTGACTTAGTTGTCTTTTGTGTAGATTTTCTTTTCTTAGATGTTGTCTTTTTACTTGATTTCTTAGCTGCCAATAATTCAATAGCAACCTCAAGAGTGATATCTTCAGTACTTTTGCCCTCTGGTAGAGAAGCATTTACTTTGCCCTGTTTAACATATAAACCATAAGGGCCATCAAATAATTGGATAGTTTCTTTTTCTCCCTCTGGGATACCAAGTTCCCTCAACGCAGTTCTCCCTCCTCTTCCTCTTTTAGGTATAGATAAAAGCTCAAGAGCTCTTTCTAGGCTTACTTGAAGAACGTCATCTTCACCCTTAATTGAGCGATAATCTTTTTCACCACCACTTTTACTCCAAACTACATACGGACCAAATCTACCCAAGCTTGATTGAACTCGACCTCCCTCTGGATGCTCTCCAAGTAGACGTGGTAATTGAATTAATCCAAGGGCCTCCTCAAAGGTCAAGTTTTCTGGTTTTAAACTCTTTGGTAAGGAAGTCCTTTTTGGATTTGGAGCTTTTTTTAATGATTTATCATCTAAATATTTAAGTGCTTTTTCAACATCTATATCTTCCTCCTTTATATTCTCTGGCAACAGAACCTGAACCTTTGATGAATCCTGCTTCAAATAGAGTCCATATTGACTGCTTTTGAACAAGCGAAGATTTCCTAGCTTTTTCTTACCTTTTGGAATTCCAAGATCTTTCACTTCGACTACTAAGCCCCTTTGAACAAAATGTCCATATCTACCATTTAATAGATATAAATTCTGTCCACTTTCAGGGTCAACTCCAAGTGATTCAGGACCCTCAGCTTTTTGTTTTAAAATCATCTCTGCGATATCCTCATCCAAATCTGCAGGAGTAATTTCCTGTGGAAGAGTAGCTGTTATAGGCTTGCCATTTTCACCCAGTTGCTTTGATTCCAGATATGTTCCAAATTTGCCCAACCTAACAAGAGATGAAAGTCCCTCCAGGGAAACAGCTCGAAACTCCCCTCCATCAATATCCCCTTCTCTTTGTTGAACTTGATTCTCTAGACCAGTATCACCCTTATAAAAGCCCTTAAGGTATGGAAGCCAACTCACTTTTCCTGTTGAGATCTCATCAAGTGTAGATTCCATTCGAGCAGTAAAACTGGTATCTACAAGATCAGGAAAATGTTCTTCAAGAAGTGCCGTAACAGCAAATGCTGTAAAGCTTGGAGTCAAAGAATTGTTATTGAGGACTGAATAACCTCGATCTACAATTGTTCCTATAATACTTGCGTATGTTGACGGACGACCTATACCTTCTTTCTCAAGTGTTTTGACTAATGAGGCTTCGCTATATCTAGCTGGAGGCTGAGTCTGATGCCCCAGCGCCTCTACATTCTTAGCTGTTGGAGAATCTCCTACAGCTAATTTAGGCAAAAGCACTTCTTGACCTTCAAGGGCAGTATCAGGATCATCACTACCTTCAACATAAGCTCGAAAGAAGCCAGGAAAATCAATTCGTTTACCACTAGCCCGAAAAGATAAGTCCGATGCTTGTAATTCGACTCCAAGCATTGTCAACCTTGCATCGGCCATTTGACTGGCAACTGTGCGTTTCCAAATAAGTTCATATAAAGAAAGGTCCCTACCTTGCAAGTTTGACTCTTTGGGTGTTTTAAAGCTCTCACCGGAAGGACGAATTGCTTCATGGGCTTCTTGAGCATTTCTAGTCTTGTTGGAAAATTGTCGCGGCTTCTCACTTAAATATTCAACCCCATATTTTGACTCAACACAGTTTCTTGAGGCATTTATTGCCTGATCAGAAAGATGAACAGAATCTGTTCTCATATATGTAATAAAACCTCTTTCATACAAGCCCTGGGCACATCTCATTGTCTCTCTAGCTGATAATCGTAGCTTCCTATTAGCTTCTTGTTGCAATGTGCTTGTTGTAAAAGGAGGAACTGGTTTACGGATTGACGGCTTTTCCTCGACATTAACAACTTTCCATTTATCAGTAGTTAATTTTTTTGCAAGTTCCCTAGACTCTTCTTCCTTGAGTAATATGACATTTCGGCCAGATTTCAACAATCCCGTTGACTCATCGAAATCACTACCAGTAGCAACTCTTTTACCACCAATTGAAGTCATTTTGACCTCAAACTCACTACCTTCTTTGTCTAATTTTGCTTTTAAGTCCCAATAACTTCCGCTTTTGAAAGATCTCCTTGCTCTCTCTCTAAGGACTAGCAATCTTACTGCAACTGATTGGACTCTTCCTGCAGATAAACCCCAGGAAACTTTCTTCCATAAAAGGGGAGACAACGTGTACCCAACTAATCTGTCTAAGATCCTCCTTGTTTCTTGTGCATGGACTAATTCCATATCAATTGCTCTTGTTTTCGATAGCGCTTTAGAAATAGCTTCTTTAGTTATCTCATGGAAGACCATTCTCTTCACAGGGATCTTCGGGTCAAGCACATTCATTAAATGCCAACTTATACTTTCTCCTTCTCTATCTTCATCAGTGGCAAGCAACAATTCACTAGCACCCTTCAAAGATTGTTTTAATTCCTTGACAATTTTTTTCTTGTCTTTTGGAACTACGTACAAAGGATCAAAATCAGCAGTTGTGTTCACTCCAATAGTTGCCCACTTTTCCCCTTTGTGCTTCGCAGGAATCTCAGATGCATTGTTAGGCAAGTCTCTTATGTGCCCCATTGACGCAAGAACCTGAAAGTCCTTAGGCAAAAAACCTCTAATAGTTTTTGCCTTTGTAGGACTTTCAACAATCACCAGAGTATGGTCAGTGGGCATCAGCTCAGTTTTCCTCCTTCTTATCTAACGTACTGAGTAGTAAAATGCATAGCCCAAAATGATAAAAAAGGCATATTTCATAACTTCGCTAGAGTTATAAAATCAGATTCAGCTTAAAAACAATACCTAAATGGGAGAACTCTTGTCTTTTCAAATATTCATAAATGAGCCTGTAGAGCTTTTAAATGTTTCTCTAAATGCTAAAGCTGTGCTTCCAGAGGCTGCCGTTCTAATGGCAATGCTGGGAACGCTTTTGGTTGATTTGGCTGGTGAAAAGGTATCAGCCCGCTGGTCTCCTCCAATCTGTTACGCAGGCCTTGGTAGTGCTTTGATTTTGCTGATAATGCAATGGAATGGAGAAATTCAAGAATCTTTTTTAGGTGCATTTATTGCAGACAATCTTGCTATTGCTTTTAGAGGGGTGATTGCTCTTTCAACTCTTATTTCTTTACTAATTAGTTGGAGATATGCTGATCAAAATGGAAGTCCTATTGGAGAATTTGCTGCAATATTATTAGCTGCAACTCTTGGAGCAATGCTTCTATGTGGTTCAACTGATTTGGTAAGTGTTTTTGTTTCATTAGAAACACTTTCTGTGGCTAGCTACCTGCTTTCTGGATATCTCAAAAGAGACTCAAGAAGTTCAGAAGCAGCTTTGAAATACTTGTTAGTTGGTTCAGCTGCAGCCGCTGTATTTCTTTATGGAGCATCCTTACTTTATGGAATAAGTGGATCTACAAATTTAAAAGAAATAGGATTAACTTTACTAAATGCTCCTACACCTTTGTCAGCATTAGCTCTGGTTTTCGTATTGTCTACAGTAGCTTTCAAAATCGCAGCAGTTCCATTTCATCAATGGACACCAGATGTTTACGAAGGTTCTCCTACTCCAGTAGTTGCCTTCTTATCAGTAGGTTCCAAAGCAGCAGGTTTTGCACTCGCAATAAGAATACTAGTCGGATGTTTTAGCGCTTTTGACACACAATGGAAATTGCTATTTACCGTTTTAGCTGTTCTCAGTATGACTCTGGGAAATGTTGTAGCACTAGCTCAAAAATCAATGAAAAGGATGCTTGCTTATAGCTCAATTGGACAAGCTGGCTTTGTAATGATTGGTTTGGTTTGCGGAACTGAAGATGGTTTTGCAGCGATGGTTCTGTATATGGCTGCTTATTTGTTTATGAATCTTGGTGCTTTTGCATGCATAATCCTTTTCTCAATCAGGACGGGTAGTGATCAAATCTCAGATTATGCAGGACTGTACCAAAAAGATCCATTAATCACATTAGGATTAAGTTTATGCCTTCTCTCCTTGGGAGGCATTCCTCCAATGTTGGGATTCTTTGGGAAGATTTATTTATTTTTTGCTGGATGGGCGGATGGGCAATACTTATTAGTAAGCGTTGGTCTAGTTACCTCTGTTATTTCAATTTACTATTATATTTCAGTTATAAAAATGATGGTAGTAACAGAACCTAAAGAAGCCTCAGATGTTGTAAAAGCATATCCATCTATAGAATGGTCAATGCCTGGGATGTCATCTCTCAAAGTGGCTTTGATTTTTTGTGTTCTCGTAACTGCTATTGGTGGAATTATTTCAAATCCTCTCTTCGATTTTGCAGATAGTGCGGTAAACGGAACTCCATTACTTCGTGAAGCCATTACTCTTGCAAGTAAAAGTTCAATTGGTTAACCAATTAAAATCATTGAAAAAGTCTGTAGCGCGACTAACGAATGTTAATAAATTTTATGGGGAAGGCTCGGTCAAAGTGAAAGCTCTTGACGAACTAAACCTTGATGTTTATCAGGGTGATTACCTTGCCGTAATGGGTGCAAGTGGATCTGGTAAAAGTACTGCAATGAATATACTTGGATGCCTTGATCGTCCTACTAATGGGACTTATGAATTAAACGGAACTGCTGTAGAAAAGCTAGATGATGACCTGCTTGCAGATATTAGAAACAAAGAACTTGGTTTTGTTTTTCAGCAATTTCATCTACTTCAAGAAGTTTCAGCACTTGAGAATGTCATGCTTCCAATGATTTATGCATGCGTCCCCTCTTCAGAGAGAAAGAAGCGCGCTGAAGAAGCTCTTAAACGAGTAGGGCTTGGGAACAGGATGACCAATCTCCCTAATCAATTATCAGGGGGACAACAACAACGAGTTGCCATAGCAAGGGCAATAATCAATCAGCCATCCCTGCTATTAGCAGACGAACCAACTGGTGCTCTTGATTCCAAAACTACTGAAGATGTTTTAAATCTTTTTGACCAACTTCATAGTCAAGGAATCACAATAGTCTTAGTTACTCATGAAGACAATGTTGCTCAACGAGCAAAAAAAATAGCAAGGTTTAGAGATGGCAAAGTAACAGAGATTACTCATAATTAACTCAGACAATCAATTGTAATCAGACAATACCTTCACTTTATTTTCTCTTAAAAGAATCAATCTTCCACTTGAATCTATACCTTTGATATCCCATTTTAATCCAGTTTCTTTATCAATGTATTTTCTTGACCAAAATCTTTTTTCGACCTGACTGCACAGGAAATTTTTATTAACTAAAAGATCTAAAGATCTTTCTATTGCAAGTAGAACTTCTGAAGACCAAAAATTTATATTCATTGTTTTAGCTCCAATTATTTGTTTTAGTGAAATCCCCTCTTTAGGAACATTATTAAAAACGTTTAAACCTACTCCAACTCTTAATAATCTAAGTTTTCCTCCTCTAAAAAATAATCTAGGTAAAATTCCAGCTAATTTTTGGCCATCAACTAATAAATCATTAGGCCATTTTATTTTGACATTAACCCCTATCCGTTCAATTCTTTCAACCAAAGCTAATGCCACCGCTAACCCATAAAGCTGAGAATTATTTTCACTAGAATCTTCCCTGTTAATAGCCGCACTAACCCAAACCCCTCCTTTTGGTGCATGCCAAATTCGATCAGATTGACCTTGACCAAATCTTTGGCAAGAAGAAAAAATAGCTATTGGCTGATTTTTTCTTACAGGTTGCTCTGCAATCCAATTCGATAGTTCTATTTCTGTACTAGCACAAATAGTTTTCAGCATTATTCTCCAAGACCTAGGAGAGGAATTATTTAATTTGTGACATCTATAGATCAACCCAACCCCTCTATCGAATTTTTGATTATTCATATTTCAAAAGTAATGTCTTCTTAAAAAATCAAGAATTATCTATTGACTTTTTCATCGCCTCTAATTCAACTTCAACTTCTTGGATTTCTACTGTTTTTACTTCATTAACATCTAATTCAGAAGGAGGCAAAGCGATTGCCTCAACTCCCGATTTCAATTGAGTCCTCAATGTCTCTAATTCTTTCTCTATACCATCACCTCCTTCTAATGCTGCGAACTTACTTTCTAGATCTTCTCCAGCCAACTCTAATGCAGCTTGCCCAGAAGCTTCCAATGCCTCTACTTTGTCTTCCATTCTTTCAAAAGCAGCCATGGCGGACTTGCTCCCTAAATCACCAACTGTACTTTGAATTTGTTGCTGAGCTTTGGCTGCCTGAGCTCTTGCTTTAAGCATGTCTTTTTTAGTTCGAGCCTCGGCAATCTTTCTCTCTAATAACAAAAGGCTTTTCTTTAGTTTTTCAACTTGACCATTTTGTGTTTGAAATTGAGTCGATAAAGATTCATAAGTTTCTTGAAAAGTTTTTTTTCTACTTAATGCTTCTCTAGCTAGATCATCCTCTCCCTTCTTTAAGGCTAATTCAGCTCTGGTGAACCAATTCTTTATTTGCTCTTTTGCTTGATTTGCCTGATTCTCTAATCTTTTTTGACTTGCAATGGCCATAGCGACAGCTTGACGAAGCTTCACCAAGTCTTCTTGCATATCAGCAACAGACTGATCAAGTATTTTTATTGGATCTTCTGCATCACTGACAAAAGCATTTAGATTTGCCCTTATCAATCGACTTAACCTATCGAATAATCCCATTAGGATCTTTTGTGCAATCTAAAAAATATTAGCTAGATTTAAGCACTAACTCACCATCAATGTCTAATTAAAATTGATTTTAGAAGACTTAAAACATAAAACAAAAGGAAAAAGAGAGCAGTCAATTTATACATGTTTGGAAGAAATCAAGTCTTCATGGAAAGGAAATGTCGGGGAGCTTATTCAAGATTGGGTAAAAATAGCTGGAGAGCAACTCGCATTGAATTGCACGCCTCTTAATATTAAAAATAAAATTTTAACGATTGGAGCAAGTCATCCTCAGTGGAGACAGGCTCTCCAGTACAACCGCTTAGAATTAATTGAGTCTTTAAAATCATATGGATATCAAATAAAAGAGATTCGGATTAGACAACATTATCCCAATAATTTAGTTGCCAGAGAGAGTGAAAAAGAAATATGGGAAAAGCACCCAAGTAGAACTGATAAGACTGGAATCACAAATTGTCCTTTTTGCAAAGTCCCATCTCCCAAGGGAGAAGTTAAATTATGGGGTAAATGTAGTTTTTGTAGAAGAAAAGAATTGAGAATAGATTGAACGATTTTGATTCAGGCTTCAAGTAATAAAATCCCCATTTGTCCCATTGCTAATGTTTGGTATTTTGCTTTTTTAAAGCCCGCAGAAAGTGCCAAATGAATTTGTTTTTCACCAGAAGGGAAGTTAACTAAACTTTTTTTTATATATGAATATTCTTTTCCCAATCCGAAAAGAGATGAAATTGGAACAACATAAAAACTTAAATAAATTTTTTGAAATACCCCTTGAATAGAGGTTCCTTCAAAAGATCTAAAATCTAAGATTCCAGCTCTTCCACCTGGTTTCAAAATCCTAAAAGCCTCTTTAAAACCTGCATAAGGGCTGGAAAGATTCCTTAAGCCATAGGCCATTAAAAGGCCATCGAATTGATGAGATGTGAGATTTGTCTCTAGAGCATCACCATTTATCCATTCAATTGAAGAATAGTTTTGCTTAGATCTTTCTCTCGCAACTAATAATGGTTTAGAAGCTGAATCTATCCCAGTAATATTTTTAGAACTCTCTATATATCTAGCCAAAAGTATTGACATATCTCCAGTTCCACAACAAAGATCTATCCATTTTTCTCCAAAAGTTGGATTAAGAATATCCAATAATCTTGTTTTCCAAAACCTATGCAATCCAAAGCTAAATATATCATTTAAAAAATCATATTTTGAAGAAATTGAATTAAACATTTCTTCTATAGCTTTAGTATTACCGGGCCTCATGTGATTATAGAAAAAAGCTTAGCTAGCAAAAAAATTTCAAGGCCTAAAGGCCTAAAGAATTAATCTTACATCCTTTTATGAGAATATTTATAATTCAATTGGTCTTATAGGTAAATTTGCTTTAATCAAATATTCTTTTATTTCTCTGATAGTTAATTGTCCATCATGCAATAAGGAAGCCAAGAGAGCCGCTGAAGATTTCCCCAAAGTAAAAGCCTCTTTAATGTGTCTCAAAGAACCAGCTCCTCCTGAGGCTATTACTGGTATTGAAACTTTCTCAGAAATATATTTCGTCAGTTCTATGTCATAACCATTTTGAGTTCCATCACCGTCCATGGAGGTTAAAAGGATTTCACCTGCTCCCATCTCAAACACTTTTTCTGCCCATTCAATCGCATCCAATCCTGTATTATTCCGTCCTCCACTCACATAAACGTCCCACTTATTGGGAATGTTTTTGTTCTTTTTCGCATCTATTGCGACCACAATACATTGAGATCCAAAACGATTGGCCCCTTGAGAAATCAACGAAGGGTCTTTAACAGCACTGGAATTCAAACTTACCTTGTCAGCTCCTGCTCGTAGCAATTCATTGATTCCATTCAATGAGCTGATTCCCCCTCCAACAGTAAAAGGAATGGTCACCGCTTCGGATGTTCGTCTAACCATATCAACCAAAGTCGCTCTTTTCTCGTGCGTAGCTGTTATGTCAAGGAAGACCAATTCATCCGCTCCTGCCTTGCTATATCTACATCCAAGCTCAACTGGATCGCCTGCATCACGCAATCCAACAAAATTAACCCCCTTAACCACTCGTCCGTTTGAAACATCAAGACAAGGGATCAATCTTAAAGCAACCATGATTTTTACTCTGAGGAACTGTTAAGGTGCCGAAATCAAGTAATTTAATTCCATGGCTAAGCCAACCTCCCTTTCAAGGATAGGTTCAAAAATTAAGATTAATATTGAACGTGTTCGAGATCGCATACCTTCTTATTTGATAGACCAACTATCAGAGGATCCAAGAGGTACTGTCATCGACTACAAGATGACTGACGGAAGAGGTGGTATTGGAGTGGTCATTAAAATGAATGACGGGAGCAAACATTGGTTCTTCGAGGATGAAGTTTCTTAACCCTGAGATTATAAAGTGAGCGATGCTAAGCAACTCCTTGGGATAAAAGGAGGTTCTGAAACAACAAACATTTGGAAGCTTCGGTTGCAATTAATGAAGCCCATCACATGGATTCCCTTGTTATGGGGAGTCATCTGTGGAGCAGCTGCCAGTGGTAATTATCACTGGGAATTAAGCAACATTCTTGCTTCGATAAGTTGCATGTTTATGAGCGGGCCACTCCTAACTGGATATACCCAAACAATAAATGATTATTTTGATAGAGAAATTGATGCAATAAATGAACCTAATAGACCAATACCTTCAGGGGCAATTTCACTTTTCCAAGTAAAATGTCAAATTTGGATTTTATTAATAGCTGGTCTTGCAGTTGCCTATTTATTAGATTTGTGGGCACATCACACAATTCCTTCCGTCCTTCTTTTGGCATTAGGAGGTTCATTTGTAAGTTTTATTTACTCAGCACCCCCTTTAAAACTTAAACAAAATGGTTGGCTTGGAAATTATGCACTAGGTGCAAGCTATATAGCTCTCCCCTGGTGGGCTGGACAGGCTCTATTTGGACATTTAACGTGGACAACTGCCATGCTCACTCTTGCCTATAGCTTGTCAGGATTAGGAATTGCTGTGATAAATGATTTTAAAAGCGTGGAAGGTGATAAAAGCCTAGGACTTGAATCACTTCCTGTTGTTTTTGGTATTAAAAATGCAAGTCGTATTAGTGCAGGAATGATAGATATCTTTCAGCTTGCAATGGTGGTAGTTTTAATCGCGATAGGACAAAATTTTGCATCTGTCATTCTGGTTTTACTAATAATTCCTCAAATCACATTTCAAGACATATGGCTATTACGTGATCCATTAAAATTTGACGTTAAATACCAAGCCAGTGCACAACCATTCCTAATTTTAGGAATGCTTGTAACTGCAATAGCCATAGGCCATAGTTCATTAATTAGTTTATAAAATTAATTTTTAATTCTATAAAATTAGAATGATAAATATTTTAAAAGGGTTGACATCCTATGTATAAGTCCTTTGATTAATTTTTTAATTTATTTAAAACAGCAATATAAAAACCATCTCCATTATCTTCCTCACCAGGCCATATCTGTTTTTCAAATTCTAATAAAAAATCAGACTTTAATTGAAGAAAGTTTTTTATCTGATTGAAATTTTCTTCAGGATGAATAGTACAGGTGGAATAGACCAATGTTCCTCCACTTTTTAATAAAGGAGTTAACGAGTTAAGTAAATGACTTTGAACAGCGACAAGCTCCTGAATATTTTCTTGGTTCATTCTCCATCTCGCATCAGGGTGGCGCGCAAGAGTACCCAATCCTGAGCATGGCGCATCAATAAGTATTCGATCAAAGAACCCTTTCCAAGCGGGATTTTTGAGTAATAGCTCATTGGAATCAGCAACCAATATTTGCAAGCATTTAGTCCCAAGCCTCTCTGAGTTGGCTATTATTTTTTTTGATCTTCTGAATGATCGATCAACAGACCACACCTCGCCCTTATTATTGATTAATTCAGCAATATGTGTTGATTTTCCTCCTGGTGCAGCACAAGCATCAAGAATCTTTTCTCCAGGCAAAGGTCCTAATGATGGGGAAATTAGCTGAGAAGATCTATCTTGAACACTCCATTTCCCTTCTACATAACCGGGCCATTTCCTAGGTTCACCAACACCAACTTGAACTTCCAATCCGTAAGGACAGTTTGGTATCAGATGATTATGAATACCACAGGAATCAAAAATTTCTTTTACTTCTTTTAAATCTGCACGCAATTTATTCACTCTTATGTCAATAGGACTAATGCAATTAAATGCTTTAGCAATCTTCTTAGCATCTTCTACTCCCTTCCAATTAATCAATTCATCTGCCAACCAAAGAGGAAGGGATTCGTTTTTAGCTAATTCTAAACTCGGATTATTTGATTTAGGTAGCAGTAGACCTCTCTCTTTGCTTCTAAGAGCAGATCGCAAGATTCCATTAACAACAGGGGCCAGCTTTTTTAAATTATGAGTTTTAGCAAGCTCTACAGTTGTGTTAATTGCAGCAGCTGGAGGCATTCTCTCCATTTTTAAAACCTGATAAAGCCCAAGATGCAATAGCCATCTCAACAAAGGAGGTTGTTTTTTAGCGGGTACTTTCCCTAAATAATCAATCCAACAATCTAAAAAATATCTTTGGCGAATTGCACCATAAGAAAGTTCAGTTATTAAGGCTTTATCGATCGACTTAAAGGAATAAAGATTAAAAATTCTATCCAAAGCAACATCTGCGAACGCACCTCCACCCACTGCTTGGATAACCTCCCAAGCAGCCTTTCTGGCATCTAAGCCTTTTATGGATGACTGGTTTCCACTCAAGAGCGATTATTTAAAAATTCAGTTCACAGTAAAGTGTGTATCAAATAAATCATAGCTCAAATCCCCCAGAAAGTCTTTTACCGCAGTGACTTTCAAAGCAATAGTCGGAGGTAGGCCAACTAAAAAGGTGTAACATAAGATACTTTTAACCTCCTCTTAAGGTAGTTAAATTTTATATAACTTCTTTAATGTGTGAGGACACTATGAAGCTTTTTTCACGTTTATTAGTAGCTCCAGCAGCTTTGGGCCTAATGGCTCCAGTTGCAGCTAATGCGGATTCTGCATTTTCATCAACTACAACTCTTTCTGGTAGCGCTGTTTTTACTGTTGGTTCAGTTGCTGACGGCGGAACTGCAGACAACCAAGAAGAGCTTTATATGCAATATGCATATGGCCTTGATATAAATACTAGTTTTACTGGCGAAGACCTATTCACAGCTGGAATTATCACTGGTAATGCTAGTGGTCCTTTAGCGAACATGGATAGTGCTGAAACAGGTGGCGGAACACTTTCAGTTTCATCTCTTTACTATGCATTCCCAGTTGGCGATCTTTCAGTAACTGCTGGTCCTTTGGTTGACCAAGATGATGTTGTTGCGGCAACAACTTCTGCTTACTCAGATGCTTTCAGACTAGGCAGCATGCCTTATTCTCTAGCTGGTAGCGAAACTGGTCCTGGACTTGGTGTTGCTTACTCTAATGACAACGGTGTTGTTGCTTCTGTAAGTTTCGTTTCTGTTGGTGGTAACGATTCAACTGTTGGAATCGGTGCTGACAATGGTGATGATGTTTCAACATTCACTCTTGGCTATAACGGCGACGGATTTGGCGGTGGTCTAGTGATCGCTTCTAACGACGGCGAAGCTGGAACTACTGGATATGACACATTTGGTGGTGGTATCTACTACACCCCTGAGTCAATCCCAGCAACTATCAGCATTGCTTACGACACAAAAGATCCAGAAGGAACAGCTAAAGACGAAACCGATCTATTCATCGGTATCGACTATGAAGTTGGTCCTGGAACACTAAGTGCTGCTTACAATGAAACTGATGTTGACGGTGGTAGCGATAAGGATGTAACAGGCTTTGAAGTCTCTTACACTTATGCAGTGAACGACAGCGTCACAATCACTCCTGGTTTCTTCACTGTAGAAGACAATACTGGTGATGATGACTCTGGTGTTGTTGTTGAAACTGTATTTAGCTTCTAATTAACTAGAAACCTAAATTCTCAAAGACAAAGAAAAAGCTCCTGTCCAATGGACAGGAGCTTTTTCTTTATTTAATATTCCAATAAATTGCTTTAATTTAATATTAGTTATTTAATTTAGTTCTCCATAATCAATTAAACCCTCTTTTCTACTATTCTCATTAAGGAACACCAACTGTTCTATATATGATTAGAAATGCCGATCCTAACTAGACGTTTTGAACGTCTAAAATCAGTACTAAATAAAAGGATTTCAGATCTCACTGTATTAATTGAGAATGTTGAAAAGCCTCATAATCTCTCAGCGATAATACGAAGTTGTGATGCAGTTGGTATTCTTGAGGCCTATGCAATCTTTAACAAAGAGAAGTTTTTAACATTTAATAGTACGGCTCAAGGAAGTCAAAAGTGGGTCAAAATAAACCAATATAAAAAGACCACCGAGGCAATAAAAGTTCTTAAAGAAAAAGGGTTTAAATTGTACGGAACGAACTTGAATCCCAGATCAATTGATTACAGAAAATGTGATTTCAAAGGGCCAACTGCATTTGTACTAGGTGCCGAGAAATGGGGTATCAGTGAGGAAGCAGCAAGTTTAATGGACGAGCATATTCATATTCCAATGAGAGGGATGGTTGAATCTTTGAATGTATCAGTTGCGGCATCGGCATTATTGTTTGAGGCGACAAGGCAACGACAAGTAGCCAATATGGTTCCTGAATCTGGGGAAGGCATGAGCAAAGAAACATACAAAGAAAAGCTTTTCGAGTGGGCTTACCCCGAGGTTGCTCAATGGTGCAAGAGTGAAGGCACAAAATATCCAGAACTTAATGATAAAGGAGAAATTATCGATGATCTTCCAAGAACAAAAAAAATGAGATATTAAATTCCAAATGTAAAATATGATTTAATTCTGCAGACTAGTTTCACTTATAACTTTCTCTAAGCCTTCTCCAATAAAAGATAGTCCCAGTACTAAAACGAACATAGCCATACCAGGATATATCGCTGTCCACCAGATACCAGTAGGCAATGCAACTAATGCCATATTTAAATCACTTCCCCATTCTGGAATATTCTCAGGAAGACCTAATCCAAGAAATCCCAATCCCCCAAGAACTAATACAGCATCTGCAGCATTAAGTGTTAAAACCACAGGTACAGAAGTAAGAACATTTTTAAGGAGGTACTTTCTTATTACCCACAAAGGGGAGGCTCCCATTGATATTGCTGCCTCAATATAAAGTTCTGATTTAACCTGTGCAGTCTGGTTCCTAACAAGTCGAAAATATTGAGGAATATAAACGACGCACAATGCTATTGATGCATTCAATATACCTCTGCCCAATAAAAATGCCATCACAACAGAAAGAAGAAGGACAGGAATTGTATAAAGAGTATCCATTAAAAGAACCAAAACCCTATCTAAAAGCCCACCGATGTAGCCACTTAAAAGTCCCAGAGGAATTCCTACAAGAACGGCAAGAGATACGGCAACAAAAACAACTTGTAACGCAATTCCACTCGCAGCTAAAGTTCTAATACAAACATCTCTTCCTAGTCGATCAGTTCCACACCAGTGATCTATGGATGGAGCCGAAAAAATCGGGTTCCCCAACCCAAACTCACCATTAGGGACAATCTTTAAAGATATTAATAGTGGTATAAAAATAGAGATGCATATATATATGGATAAAATTATCAGCCCAGCAAAAAATAACCGTGTCGACAAATTCTTTCGTCTTAAAAAATCACTCAAATTCAATGATCAAATAATAAGAGCTAATTAAATTTAGCTGTAAAAGGTAGAAATAAAGAAAAAGATTGCTTAAATAAATGAATACATACATTTTTATATGCATTTAAAAAATGATGGTCTCACCGTAGGGGAACTCACAACAACTATTGCAGTATTAATAGTTATAGGTTTTATATGGACAAACCTAACCAAAGATAAAAGGAATCAGGAGGTCTCAATGTTTATAAATAATTCAATAGAAATAAGCTCTACAAGACAAACATAGACCATATTAATATCTATTAATCACTATTTAATTTCAAGACAGCCATAAAAGCCTCTTGGGGAACATCTACTTTCCCCATAGACTTCATTCGTTTTTTCCCTTTTGCCTGTTTCTTCAACAATTTCTTTTTTCTTGATATATCTCCTCCGTAGCATTTTGACAAAACATCTTTTCGTAAAGCACTAATACCTTCACTTGCAATAATTCGACTCCCAATTGAAGCCTGTAAAGGAATCTTAAATTGCTGTTTTGGAATAAGTTCTTTCAATTTCTCAACAAGTCCTTTCCCGACACCATAAGCGTTATCTTTATGAACAATCGTTGTTAAAGGGTCTGCCCGTTCTGAATTAATTAAAACGTCTAATCTGACTAAATCATTTTCCCTATAACCAATCAAGTGATACTCCATAGAGGCATATCCTTTAGTTCTACTTTTCATCTGATCAAAGAAATCTGTCACAACTTCTGCAAGAGGTATTTCATAAATAAGCGTAACTCGATCAGTCGTTATGTACTTCATATCGATAAAGTCTCCTCTTCTATCCTGACAAAGACCCATCAAAGTTCCGTTGTAGTCATTGGGAGCATAAATTTCCATTCGAACGTAGGGTTCTTCTATAGTTTCACGTTTTTGAGGATCTGGAAGTGTAGCTGGATTATCGATCATCCTAACGTCTCCATCTATCATTCTCACTTTATAAATAACTGATGGAGCAGTAACAATTAAATCCAAATCATATTCACGTTCTAAACGCTCTTGAACAATTTCCATATGCAATAAACCTAAAAATCCACAACGGAAGCCAAATCCCATTGCACTACTTGTTTCAGGCTCATATTTCAATGCAGCATCAGATAGCTGTAATTTATCTAGAGCCTCTCTTAAATCTGGATATTGATCTGCATCCGTGGGAAACAATCCACAAAAAACCATTGGTTTGGCTTCGGCATAACCTGGCAAAGCATCTTCAGCAGGTCTATTCACCAACGTAATCGTGTCCCCTACTCTCGCATCAGCAACTGCTTTGATAGATGCAGCTAAATATCCAACTTCACCAGCATGAAGAGAATTTACTTTTACTTGATCAGGTGCCATAACACCTATTTCATCTAACTCATAACTTTTTTTACTAGACATAAGCAAAACCTTGTCTTTCTTACTTATGCCACCACTCATGATTCTGAAATAAACAATCACGCCTCTGTAAGGGTCGTAATAGGAATCAAAAATAAGTGCTTTTGTAGCTTGATCAGTATTATCTTTCGGAGAAGGTATTCTATCTACTACTGCTTGCAGTATTTCTGGAATACCAACCCCTGTTTTAGCAGAACAGGAAATTGCCTTAGATGTATCTAAACCAATAATTGATTCAATTTCATTTTTTATTTTCTCAGGATCAGCTCCAGGTAAATCAACTTTATTGAGAACAGGAATAATTTCTAAATCATTTTCCAAGGCGAGGTAAACATTGGCCAAAGTTTGAGCTTCTACTCCTTGACTAGCATCAACAACCAGCAAGGCCCCCTCACAAGCCTGTAATGATCGACTCACCTCATAAGAGAAGTCAACATGGCCAGGAGTATCAATCAAATTCAGGACATATTCCTCTCCATCATCCGCTTTATAATTCATCCTCGCAGCCTGTAATTTTATAGTTATTCCTCTCTCTCTCTCAAGGTCCATATTATCCAAGAATTGTTCTTGCATGTCTCTAGAGGAGACAGTGCCAGTATCCTGAAGAAGCCTATCTGCCAAGGTTGATTTACCATGGTCAATATGAGCAATTATGCAGAAGTTCCTCAGACGAGAAATGGGCACATTAGTCATACGAAAGCAATTAAAGGAGCAAGATCTTCATTTATCAATTCAACTCTGAATAAAAATTAAATATAGCTCACCAGTACTAAAGTTTTAAATTAATTTAAGTAAGAAATCGTTTCTTTTTCGAATTGCCAAAAGAGCTTCTTGATCTGAATTAATATCTGTACCAATACTGGGGAAAAGCTCTAACATTTTATTTTTCCATTTACTTGATTTCATTTTTTCCTTCCAGCAGCGGTTTAGAACTTCAATCATGATTGTTACTGCTGTGCTTGCGCCCGGAGAAGCACCAAGCAAAGCAGCTAAAGATCCATCTGATGAAGTAACCACTTCTGTCCCCATTTTTAAAACACCACCTTTAGAGGTTTGTTTAATTATTTGAACACGCTGTCCTGCAGTTGAAAGCTTCCAATCATTAGGTGAAACCTGAGGAAGAAATCTTTTTAAAGTATTTATTCGATCCTCATTTGTTTGTATTAATTGATTTAACAAGTATTTTCCTAAGTCTATATTGTCTAATCCTGCTTGCAACATTGAGAAAAGATTAGTTGTTTTGATTGATCTAAACAAATCCAACTTTGATCCGTATTTTAAAAAATTTGAACTAAATCCTGCGAAAGGACCAAACAAAAGAGATTTTTTTTTATCTATCCATCTTGTATCTAAGTGCGGGACTGACATTGGCGGGGCTCCAACTGCTGCCTTTCCATAAACCTTTGCATTATGTGTTTTTGTTGATTTCTCCTCATCACAAATCAACCACTTGCCGCTAACAGGGAATCCTGCATATAACAAGCCTTCTGGAATTCTCGATTTTTGCAAAAGGGATAAAGCTCCTCCACCTGCCCCCAGGAAAACAAACTTTGATCTAACAATTCTATTTTTTTTGGCTCCTTCTAAAGATAAATACCAATCTCCTTCACTATCTTGTTGAAGATTTTCAACATTAGTAGAGTAGTTAATATCAATAGATTTTGCTCCTTCAATTTGATTGATATATGAGCGAGTTAAATTGCCAAAATCAATATCAGTACCTCTTTTAATTCTTGTCGCGGCAATCTTCTCACTCTGTTTCCTACCATCCATAATCAATGGAATCCAATCTTGTAATTCACAATGGTCCATAGTGAATTCCATTTTGGCAAAAGCGGCATGAGAACTAAGTTTAGAAAACCTTTTTTTAAGCAAAGAAATATCCTCATCTCCAAAGACAAGGCTGATGTGTGGCAACTTATTTAAAAAAGTTTTTGGTATCAATTTCCCTTTTTCTGCCAAAGATGCCCAAAATTCTAAGCTTTGCTCAAAGGATTTATTTATTTCAAAAGCTTTGGTAGTACTAAGTTGGCCATCCTCTTGGATTGGAGTGTAATTAAGCTCACAGTTAGCAGCATGTCCTGTTCCAGCATTATTCTTAGCGCAGCTACTTTCCAAGCCAGCAGAAGATAGTTTTTCAACAACCAACAACCGTAAATCCGGCTCAAGCTCATGCAGAAGTACTGCAAGAGTTGAGCTCATGATTCCTGCACCTACTAATATTGCGTCATAAGTATTTTCTGAATCTGGAGTGCCGGTATTAAACAAAATCTTTATCAAGATTACATACAGACTATCCTGCAATTAACTAAGCTAAGCAAAATTAAATTAAGTAAATCGAAATGAGCGACGAAACTCTTGCACTGACGACAGAAAACGTTGAAAAGGTTCTTGATGAATTAAGACCTTTTCTGATGGCTGATGGAGGAAATGTAGAGATAGCTGAAATAGATGGACCAATCGTCAAAGTTAGACTTCAGGGGGCTTGCGGAAGTTGCCCTAGTAGCACAATGACTTTAAAAATGGGTATTGAAAGAAAACTAAGGGAAATGATTCCGGAGGTTAGCGAGGTAATACAAGTTTTATAAATTAACTTTCTAATTAACCATTATTGTTTAATTTAGAGAACTTAATTCTCTTTTAATTGCAGACTTATAATCAAGACAATCTAAAGGCAGACCATTATAGATTAGATAACCGATTGGAGCCATTAGTCCAACAGTAAAAATAAGATTAGACACTTCTAAACCTAAGTTTCTTAGCAAAAAAGTTATTCCATAAATCCCTAAAAGATAAACATGCAGAATCAAAAATTCTTTACTATTTTGAACAGGCCATCTAAAGATAGAACCTAAAAAAAACAAAACACCTTTCATTACTCTTCTTGATAGTTAATTAATCATACATAATCTTTAATAATTTTCACTGATAAATATGTATCTAAAGATGAAAAATGATGTATCAATTAATTTTTGAACTTTGATTTATTTAGAGAATATTCTTTTTTAAGTTTTCTCATTCTTCTTGCCCATATAAGTGTCGCGATAACAACCCACAAAAAGAAGCCCCCCAAAGCAAAAAGGCTAGCTGTGTAATTCATGAAGCAATACTTTTAAAAAGTTAGAATTGAGGTCTTTTGAAGCCAAAATATTCCAGTCACTATTGATAGTGCTCCTATTGATCTCATCAAGAAAGGATAAAACATTTTATTAGCTTTACTCGTTGCAAAAGATATTCCTAAAACAACGCATCCCATTGCAAAAATTGATCCAAGTAAATATGAAAATAGATAAGCCAATGCTCCAAACAAAGGCAATGCTAATGCTGGAATAACTGCAACCAAATGACTGGCTCCAGCGAACCCGTGTAAAACCCCTAATCCAGTTGCAGCATGTGTATGACTTCTGTGAAGTTTATTTCCAAGTGAATGGAAATGAAAATGTTTATGAGTCGCTTCTTCTCCATGCATATGCTGATGCATGTGAATGTTTACTTTCAAGGAAGTCCTAATAGCGACTCCCCCGACAATCAAAAGGCTTATACCAACAAGAAACTCTGCATAAGAAGACATTAGTTCAATGTTTATTAGGTCCTTAGCCAAAATCCCTAATATCGAGAGAATTAAAACCCCTGCTGAGTGCCCAATCCCCCATGCCAACCCATTTATCAAAGCTACTCGAGGGTTTCTGACAGAGGAAGGAGCCATTGCCACCATATGATCAGCACCACTAACTACATGCACCGCCCCAGAAGAAAAGCCAGTCAAGACGCTGATCAACATGAGAACAGATCAGATAAGATTACTTTCTTGAAGAAATTATTATCTTCATTCAATGGGAACAATTTATCTAAAATCAATTCTTCAATATTACATCCCAGCAGTTTAAATATGTTGATGAAATTTTGTATAAACAAAATTTTTCATCAAAATAAAGTTTTGAGACTTTCGTTTTTACGAAATTTGATCCTTTTGAAGTTTTCCAGACATCTCATAGGCCTCTGAACTTCCACCATGACCATGCGCAATACCTAATTCATGCATTTTCGCATGCTCATCAATAGTGTCTCTGAGCTCTTTTGAGCCCGAACCGAATGTTGAATAAACGCCATAGGCTACTGAGCCGGCTAGTAAAACAACAATTCCTCCTATCAGCATCAATAAGGTTGGATCAGTAGTTGAAGTTTCCATTTGTATTGATTAATTCAAGTGATTCTACTGTATGAATACAGACATCGAGAGCTACAAAAGGAAACTACTTAAATTGGCCTATTATAATCTTAAATTCAATGGATCAATAATTGAAAAGACATTTGTATATAAAGGATTTTGAAGTGATAAATACTTTAAAAAATAATTAATTACCAGCGATAGAAAATAATTTAGTTTATATATGTGTAATCAGAATATTATATTGTTTTTTTATCAATTAATATAATATTAAAGAGTGGAATTATAAGCTAAAAGACCGAAAAAGCCCAATATCAAAAGGATGCTAGCAATCCTGCTAAAAGTTATGGGGCCAAAATCGATTTTCATCTTGAAACTTAATTAGGAATAGCATTTTAATATAAAACCCATAAAAAGTGAAACACTTTTAAAAGAAATAAATTCAAAAGTTCAAAAAAATATCATTTCCACTAATTTGCCCAACAAAACCAAAAGCTAATCACTCTTTTGATTATTAACTTCTAAATGATGCTCATCAGAATCGATCTGTTTCTCACTTTTTTTTATTTGCCCATCGAACATAACCACCCATTCTTGAGCTTTGATTTTTTGTTCTTTTTTAATATTCATGAACCAATAAAAAATTAAAACCATCATACTTTAATAACATGTTTTTTTTAATCGCTTATAAAATACAAAAAAAAATTGTAGGCGTTAGGTTGACATAACTAGAAGACAGACACAAATTGGTAAGTTGGCAAAAAAAAGATATTCTTAGTAACCACAACTAAGAAAAAAAAAGATATGTCACCAATATTGTTCAAAGACAATATGCCCGCGCTGCAAAATAAAGCTTATTTCAATTATGGAGGTCAAGGTCCACTCCCAACTCAATCATTAAATGCAATAACTTCTAGTTGGCAAACAATTCAAAAATTAGGTCCATTCACAAATAATGTTTGGCCATACATCACGAAAGAGGTAATAACCACAAAAAATCTTATAGCGGAGATTTGCTCTATACATCCTAAGAGAATTGCATTTACTGAAAATGTCACCTCCGGATGTGTCTTGCCTTTACTAGGGCTACCATTTTCTGATGGTGATAATTTATTACTTAGCGATTGTGAGCATCCGGGGATAATTGCAGCATGCAAAGAGTTAGCTCGAAAAAAGAATCTAACAATAGCAATACTTCCTGTATCAAAGTTATGCAATGGTAACGACAAGAAAGATGAGACGTATAACACAGTACTGAAATTGATAGATGAATATCTTCAAAAAAATACGAAGCTTATTGTTCTTTCACATCTCCTTTGGAATACAGGGCAAATTATGCCAATTGAACTTATTTCAAAAAGACTTAAAGAGCATTCAAGCAAACCTTATTTATTAGTTGATGCTGCTCAAAGCTTTTGTCATATTCCAAGCAAAGGTGCTTGTGATACTGCGGACATCTATGCGTTTACAGGACATAAATGGGCTTACGGGCCTGAGGGCTTGGGCGCTGTTGTTCTTTCAGCAAGAGTTCTAGAAGAATCTAGCCCAACATTGATTGGTTGGAAAAGCTTAAAAGCTGAAGAAGGAATACATATAAATAATAAAGCTCCTTTTCATTCTGATGCCAGACGTTTTGAGATAGCGACTTCTTGTATCCCTCTTTTAGCTGGTCTCAGAAGCTCTCTAGCAATGCTAAAAAACGAAGGTAATGAGACTGAGCGCTTTTTTAAGATTAAAAGCCTCAGCTGTATCCTGTGGGAGAAACTCAACCAAATCAAAAACATTGAACTTGTTTTAAATAGTCCTCCACCTTCAGGAATTATAAGTTTTACCATTAATGGGAACCATTCTCCTGAAGAGGTTGTCGATTATCTTGGTAAAGAGAATTTATGGATAAGAGTCCTCGAGGATCCTAAATGGCTTCGTGCTTGCGTTCACATAACTACAGATTCAAACGAAATAGATAACCTTGTTATTGGTCTAAAAAATTTCATCTCGACTAAGTAGTCAAATAACATCTGTTCTTAAAGATAGTGCTTTTCTAGCTTGTTCACGATCGTCAAAATAAATTGTCTGATCTTTTAGAATTTGATAATCCTCATGACCTTTCCCTGCGATTAAAACAACATCGTTTTTCTTGGCTTTTGCTATGGCAAATTGAATTGCAATGGATCTCTCTGGCTCAACAGAAATTTCAGAATCAATTGTTATACCCTTTTCAATATCTTTAATAATTTCGATTGGGTCTTCTTGTCGAGGATTATCAGATGTCACAACTATACAATCTGCAAACTTAGCAGCAACTTCCCCCATCTTAGATCTTTTACCTTTATCTCTATCACCACCACAACCAAAGACACAAATTAATCTTTTTTTCGTCAATGATCTTGATGCGATTAAAGCATTTTGTAAACCATCTGGTGTATGAGCATAATCTACTATCACTAGTGGATAGCCGTCTTTTACTTTAAATCCATCCATGTTTATCAGTTGCATTCTCCCTGGCACTCCAGGGAACTTGTTTAAAGCTTCTAAAAGATCATTTAATGGGAGTCCCCTTTGAACTAAAATTCCTACTGCTTGCAACATATTCATTAAATTAAACTCACCTATTAGTGGTGAAATAAAATTTCCCACCCCAAATGGCGTATGCAATTTTCCCATGTATCCGTCTTGCATAATTTGAAGATTGCTAATATATAAATCTGGTTTCTCTCTGGTTTGGGAGTTCTCTTTTAATGAACATGTCCAACATTTTTTGTTGAGCTCTTTTGCTAATATTGAACCCCATTTATCGTCTATATTAATTACTGATCTAGGACCATCATCGTCTATCAGATGTGATCGGAACAAACTAGCTTTAGCCTCAAAATAAGATTCCATTGAATCGTGATAATCTAAATGGTCTCTTGAAAGGTTTGTAAATATTGCCCCATTAAAATCACAACCAGCGACTCTATTCTGAGACAACGCATGTGAACTTACTTCCATTGCTGCATATTCAACTCCTGCCTGAACGGCTTTCCTAAGTTTTGCCTGCAAAGGGACCGCAAAAGTAGTTGTATATTTTGAAGTTTCCTCATGATTAGGCCATCTATTAATTAATGTTCCAAACAAAGCGGATGGATGGCCAAGCGAAGTAGTCAGAAATTCAATTAAAAATGATGTAGTCGTTTTTCCGTTAGTACCAGTAATACCTATCAAACAAATCTCACTAGATGGCTTACCCCAAAAATCTGCAGCTAATTTACCCATAAATAGTGATACAGGCTCTGGGAGAATAACTACGGGGTCTTCGTTAGCTGGCGGATTTAAAAGAGAAGCCTTTTTACTAATAATGGCTGCACAAGCACCTCTCTCAAGTGCTTTTGCCCAAAAGTTCCCCCCATCAACTTTTTCACCTTCTAAACCTAAGAACAAATCACCTTTCTCAATTTCTCTAGAATCAGTGGACAGATTTTTTATTTCTGGATTTGCTAACCCTGAGCGGACCTGAAGATCAATTGCTTTCAACAAAGTGTGCAGATAACGCGACAAAACAAACCTCGGATAATGAAAAATCAATGAAGGATCATTTCAAGTATAAAAAGATCTGCATGATTTTCACCACAAAAGAAATCTACTTACTATTCAGTAATTAAAAAGAAATTTAATCTTCTTCATAAAATAATTTTAGTTATTAAAAAAATAAATTATGTTTTTCTCTTTGAAATCAATAAAGAACTTTATTAAAAAGAAGAATTGGTTATTTTCTTAAACTTTTTTGTACAAAATATTCAAATTCTTTTGTATCCAAGATAAAAGCATGTCTTCCTTTAAACGTGGTGAGACCCGAGGCAATTCAATCTTTTTTAACAATCTAGTTGAGTCAAGAACTATTACTGGAACTTCATTTGTATACTTCATTTGTATATCTAAAGACACTGTTTTACTATCTATATCGATAATGGAAAGCACAACAGAAGGGTTTAAATTATCTAGACATATCCTAGATAATTTCTCCTCAAGTGTTTGACACAAGCAGCAGCCTTTACGTGAATATAAGATCAATACCTCTGAGTTCATTTTTCTGGAACTGGGTCACACCCACATGGGGTAAAAGGATGACATTTACTTAATCTTTTCAAGGTCAACCAACCACCTCTCCAAGGACCATGCCTATTAACGGCTTCTATCCCATAAGCACTGCAACTAGGGATAAATCGACAACTCGGTCCAAACAATGGTGAAATCCACTTCTGATAAAAGGAAATCAAACTAACAAAAATAAGTGCAATGGCTTTATTGATCTTTGTAAGCATCTTTAGATAGAATAATGAACTGGTGAATCAGGGGGCAATGGATTTATTCCAGATTACCCTTACCAGTGAACATTTTCTAAATTAAACCCTTATGTCTAGATACCGCGGACCTCGTTTGAGGATCACGCGACGCTTGGGAGACCTACCTGGTCTCACCCGGAAGGCCGCAAAAAGGTCTCATCCACCAGGTCAGCACGGCCAAGCCCGTCGCAAGCGCTCTGAATACGCGATCCGACTCGAAGAAAAGCAAAAACTTCGATTCAACTATGGTATTTCTGAACGCCAGCTTGTTCGCTACGTAAAGAAAGCTCGTGCTCAGGAGGGTTCCACAGGAACAAATCTCTTAAAGCTTCTGGAAAATAGGCTTGATAATGTTTGTTTTAGGCTTGGATTTGGACCTACCATCCCAGGTTCAAGACAGTTAGTAAACCATGGGCATGTAACTGTTAATGGCAAAATCACTGACATTGCAAGTTACCAATGCAAGGCTGGAGATGTGATTGCTATCAGAGACAACAAAGCTAGTAAGCAACTGGCTCAAGCTAACTTAGAATTCCCAGGTCTTGCTAATGTTCCTCCGCACCTTGAGCTTGATAAAACCAAACTCTCGGCAAAGATATCTGCAAAGACAGATAGGGAATGGGTTGCTATTGAAATTAATGAATTGTTAGTTGTTGAGTATTACTCAAGAAAAGTTTAGAGCTAATCTATTACTTTCTTCTGACGACTCAGTTCAAACTTTTGTCAAACTCTTGCTAAGCTGTTTTCAGTAAGGTGAGAGTTTTTTTATTTCGAATATCCCCGAAAAAAACAAAAATGCTTGGAGGTAAAGGCTCTGTCTTGTCATTTTAAAGAGATCCAAACGTTTTCTGGTATTGAGAGCTAGTCCCAATTTAATAATAAGAAGTACAAGTACAAAGTTGTTAAGGATGTACATACCGTAGGTGATTCAATTGATAAATCACTTGATGCACATAAAGCACTAAGGAACGAGATCGCAGATCAGGTTGAGGAAGCAGCATTCGCAAAAGCTCAGTACGAAATAGAAACCAATAAACCTAGAAGAAGATCAAGAATGATTGGCGAGAATATGGTTTAGTCCAAGGAAGTCAGCATAAAGAAATTCCTCCACAACTTTCTTGAAGAAGAGCAGAAGAAAGTTCTGCTGATCTATTAAAAGAAAAATCTCTTCAAAACAAAGGGCTGAGAAAGAATATTACAGGTAGCTATATTTAGACAGATTTAACGAACTTCTACCTACAACCCCCTTGAGTAAAACTTGATTAGGCACTAAGTTTTTCCCAGATCTTTTCAGAATCTTTAATTAAGTTTATAGCATCTTCCTCTCCAAGGCTCTTTTGAGCATCTCTCATCAACTGTATATATCTCAATCTTAATTGACCCATTTCAATTTCTCGATCCAATTCACTCAAAGAAGTCCGTCTCTTGTATGGTGCATGTGAGGAATTTAGCGTGGAGTTGTGATTGCTCATCATCAAGCCTCAATAAAAGTTAGGAAAGAGTAGAGAGCTGACCACAGAAAACTCCAAATCCCTTGATTCAAGAAAGAAATTCACATCGCATAAGCTTCTCTACCCTAGTTGGTGCTGATCCCAACATTTAAATATTCTGACTAACAGTTTTAATGAGTGTGTTGGAAATTTGTTCGGTTCCCTTTCTATCCTAAAGATGTCTTGGAAGTGCTTTAACACGGAAGATGTTCTCAATCATACAGAGAGTACAATGCCCCTCTGTGTACAGGGGAGAAAGGCTCTTTCACAAGCCGTAAAAATAGCATCGATATTAAAGACAAACCGCTAGCAAATACTGTCAAGAATAAAAACTGAGATAGCAGAAGAGTAATCTGCGGCATCAAGATTAATGGATTAATAATATTCTTGCCATTTAAATAGAAGATATATCTGATTCACTAACAGCAATTACTTCTCATGATGCAAGCAAAACAGGAGTTCGTTATAAAATACTATTGAGTCTTCGGACATTCCTGGTAAAGGTAAAAAGATCAAGCCATCAGAAGAAAGCCTCAGATGGATTGGATCAGGTTAGGTTCACAATCACAATGCCAAAATATAAACTGAACTCTGAACAGCGATTTATAAGAAATCTACTTATTGGATTTTTCTCAGCATTATTTATTGTCTTTGTATTAGCGATGATTACGCTCTTCCAGACACTAACCACTTATCCAAGCGCTTCTGATCTGCCAATAGTCACCATACAAAACTGCTACGACGTGGATACTTGTACAACTACCGAAGGAGAACAGATCCAACTTGCTTGTATTGATACTCCTGAATTGAGAGAAAAAAAAGCTGATCTAATTGCTGCTAAAGCAGCAAGAGATTATTTAAATGATTTAGTTGCCGGATCAGCAATAAGCATTCGCCGTATCAGTGAAGATCGATATGGAAGAACAGTCGCGGAGTTATCAAAAGGTCCTATTAATATTCAAGAACACCTAGTTGAAAAAGGCTTTGCACGTATCTATAAAAGGTATTCAAGTCAATGTGAGTGGAGCATGAATAAAATATGAAACTCCGTAAAACATTGATTTCCTTAGGCATTAGTGCTGCCACTGCTACTGGTTTATCGCTACTAAAAGTTAATAAGGATCTTGTTGTTGGATCTACTGCTGTAGTTGTGGGTGCAGGATTAATGATTGCTTTAAAAGATAAGATCGAGCTAAATAAAAAAGCAAGAGATTATGAATATTTTTTTAATAGAGCACAAGATAAATTTGAACTCGCAGATTATGAAGAGGCAATACTTGACTACAACAAAGCTTTGGAACTTTCACCTACTGAGATTTGCCTTGTCTACTCAATGCGCGGTAATGCAAAACGTAATTCAGGTGATTTTGAAGGTGCAATCTCCGATCAAAATAAGGCATTAGATTTCGATCCTTTATATGCAGATGGATATTTCAATAGAGGTATTGCCAAATTTAAAAAGGGAGATTTTGATGATGCAATTGAAGACTATTCACAAGTTATAAAAATCAACCCAAAAGATTCAGATGCATTTTTTAATCGTGGTCATGTAAAAAAAGAAATGGGAGAGATGAAAGGTGCATGTGAAGATTGGAGAAAAGCTGCAGAGCTTGGGGATGACGATGCTGCAAAATTCTTTAGGGAAAATTGCGAATGAATCTTTTCCTTGCAGTTTATTCCCAATAGTAATCGGAGGCTTATCTATCAATCCATAGTTGAAATATATGACACCAAAACAACAAACCCACAAAACTGCCAATCAATCAATTGAATTCGTAAACAATTCTGGCATTGACTATATAGATTCTCTTTTTAACAACTCACAAGGACAACCTATTAGATGGGTCTCGGATCCAGTTTATACAAAGGATCATTCTGTAAATTCCTCAACAGTCATTACCTATAGCTTGCCAGGATTAAATGGGAAGACAGCAAGATATAGTTATGCTGAAGAAGAGTTTCTTGGGTTAGTCAAAGCTACCGCTTTCACAGAAAAACAAGCAAGTGATATCAGAAAAGCATTTGAACGCATAAGTGATTTTGTAAATATAACTTTTGTCGAAGTTGATGAAGAAGACGTTGAGGAGAATGGTGAGACAATTTCAAAAGTTGGAACAATCAGATTAGCTATAAGAACAATTACTGACGAATCTGGAGTTTATAGAGAAGGCATTGGTGCAACAGCTTCAATCCCTGGAGATCAGCCGCGAGGAGGTGACATTTTTTTTAATAAGCAATATGAAAATATTGGTAACTTTGCTTCTGGCACAGTGCCTGACAATGGAATAAGTGATGGGGATCTAAAAATTTTATACCACGAAATTTTTCATGCTTTAGGAACCGAGCACCCTGGAGATCATCCAACAATTAAATTTCCTGAATCTAAAAACAAAAGACCACATACTTTATTCGGCCCCGACGGTGAAAACACATTTATAGACGATAACAATATTATTTCGATGGATCCTGGAATATACGATATAGCACCTTTACAGTATCTATATGGAGCAAATAACCAATATAATGTAGGAGATACAATCTATAGCTACTCACCAAACGAACCACTCTTTGCAACTATTTGGGATGCGGGTGGAGTTGATACGTTAGATTTTGGTAATTTTACAAAGAGCCAAATAATTAATCTTTCACAGGGTGAATTTTGCGATTTAAGTTTTGATAATAATTGGTCTGCAAAAAACCATTTAGGTATTGCATTCAATTCCATCATTGAGAATGCTAAAGGTGGTTCCGGTGCTGATCAAATTACAGGTAATAAGTACAAAAACAATATTCAAGGTAATAGTGGTGACGATATAATTGATGGTGGCAGTAACTATGATATAGCAACCTACTCCGGGAAATTCTCAGATTACACATTCACAATTTCTAATAAAAAAGTAACTGTTGTAGATAATCGATCATCTACAAATGATGGGACTGATACCTTATCTAATATTGAAAAGCTGACCTTCGCAGATAAAAATGCCTTAGTAACAAGCAAGGAAGTTAAAGGTATTACTTCATTAGGATTTAAATCAGAAAAAATATATTCAGGCAAAAGTGATAGTTATAAATTCTATGATTTAGGAAGTGATAAATATGGAGTCGAGACAACAAGTGGAATCGATGAATTAACAGGTGCCTCGATCTTAAAATTTGATGATAAAAATATGCATCTAGCTAATGACATCAAAGCAACTTTTGATCAAGTCACTGGGCTGAATACAGACTCTGGAAAAATGTTCCGCCTATACAATGCCTCCTTTAAACGTCTACCTGACCCCGATGGACTACGATATTGGATTAGTAATTTCAGTTCTGGGAAAGATGATGAACGAGCCGTAGCTTCATCTTTTTTAGCTTCTGCTGAATTTAAGCAGCGTTATGGAGACAATGTCTCGGATTCAATCTATGTCAATACTCTGTATAGAAATGTCCTAAGCAGAGATGCTGATACCGGTGGATTGAACTATTGGTTAGGTCAATTAAATAGCGGAGCAGAAACAAGATATGAAGTTCTCCTTGGCTTCTCTGAATCAGCAGAAAACAAAGGACTCTTTACTGAAATGACAGGATATGCATAACCAATGAAAAGCTTAGAGCTAGTCTATTACTTGTTTCTAACCACTCAGGTCAAGCTTTTGTCAAACTCTTGCTAATCTATTTGCAGTAAGGCAAGCGTTTTTCATGCCGAATATCGCCGTAAAAACAAAAGTGCTAGAAGGTAAGGGCGTTGTCTTGTCATTCAAGAGAGATCCAAACGTTTTCTGCTATCGAGAGCTTGTCCCTAACACTAAGAAGTACCAGTACAAAGCTATTGAGGGAGTGAATAGCAATGAGAACTCAAACCAGTGGAACGGAAAGATAAAATCAGTAGACCAGATCAAATAGCCATTATAAATTTTCATAAAAGCTATTAATTTTCAGCCTATATCAAAGTATGTGCTTTATTTGCTTACAATCGAAAGGGTTTGAAACTGATATTGCAACAGTTATTGAACTTACAAGGAGTTCCCAATTATCAGTTAATGCTGAAGAAACAAACGGACTTCAATCTAAAGAATATTTATCAGCTCCCACTAATTTCCAGGAAACAGATTCATTTAAGCCAATAGATCCTAAATATTTAATAATGGGATTTGCAGATGGACGAGATGAAATTGCTATAAGGAAAGAATACGCAGGAACCAATAGGGAAATCAAAGTATATCTATCAACTGGTGGAGATGAATTAATAGATATCAACCTAGGAGAATCAGAAAACAAGAAATACTATTCATTAATACCAGAAGAATGGCAAAAGTCATATGTAATTGACTCTCTTGAAAAAATAAATGAATATATCGACATAGACTTAAAGCTAGTAAATAAAAGAGATGAAGCTGATTACACCATTGTAATCTCACCATTGGCCGATAATAATTTCTTATCAGCAGATACAGAGAGAGGAAAAAGTGGCAATTTACTCTCTGTAAGTTATCAATCTGGACTGTATACCACTGAAAACAATTTAGATCTCTTAAATCACACTGACTTCAGCAAAAAGATGCAGAAAGCAACTTTCGTTCATGAATTAGGACATCTACTTGGATTGGAACACCCATTTGATTTAATTGATGATGATGTGCTTAACCCATATTATCCTGAAAATTTTTCCTATCTTAGAAGTGAACCACTGTTTCCCTATGAATACTCATTGATGGGTTGGAATGGTAGCTATGTCGATGACACTAATTATAAAGACATATGGTTCCAAAGTGTCGATATAAAATCACTTGAAGTTATATGGGGAAAATCAAAAATTATGACTTTTTCTGATAAAAGTTATGATTTTAAATTTTACAATTTAGGGAATTCTCAATATGGGATAAAGAGTAAAAATGGAACAACTATTGATCCTCTAACTGGCATTAACCTTTTAAAGTTTGAAGATAAAAATTTAAATCTTACAAACGATATAAAAGCAACTTTTGATCAAGTCACTGGGCTGAATACAGACTCTGGAAAAATGTTCCGCCTATACAATGCCTCCTTTAAACGTCTACCTGACCCCGATGGACTACGATATTGGATTAGTAATTTCAGTTCTGGGAAAGATGATGAACGAGCCGTAGCTTCATCTTTTTTAGCTTCTGCTGAATTTAAGCAGCGTTATGGAGACAACGTCTCGGATTCAATCTATGTCAATACTCTGTATAGAAATGTCCTAAGCAGAGATGCTGATACCGGTGGATTGAACTATTGGTTAGGTCAATTAAATAGCGGAGCAGAAACAAGATATGAAGTTCTCCTTGGCTTCTCCGAATCAGCAGAAAATAAAGCTCTCTTTACTGAGATGACTGGATTTGCCTAAACAATGAAAAACTTATTACTCCCATTACAGAGCAGATGAGTCCACTGAATCCTTGGTAAAGGTCTAAAGATAAAGCCAGCAGTGGAAAGTTTGAGGTGGATTGGGTCGGTCAAGTTAGACTCAAAACTACAAATAGTATAAAAATTAGCTCTAAAGCAAAACACTTACAAAGTATCAAAAAGAGTTATATTACTTTATTGATAAATACCATTGATATTGTGTCATCCTCCTTTTTAATTTCAGGTCCATCAGGAAGTGCTGTTGATTTGACAAGCACTAAGTCCATCAATGAGAATTCAACAACTATTCATACTTTTTTAGCAACTGAAAGTGCTACCTGGTCACTTTCTTCTGCCTCAATAACTGATACTCAAAACTTTTTTAAAAGCGGTGAGGTCAAAGATAGTGGATCTGGAGATATTGCCTTAACATTTAAAACACAAGCAGAAAATTCTCTCCTTGATGTTGGTGGAAACGATGATGGAACAAAAGGGTTTAAAAGTCTGTCCACTTTTTCATATGATTCTGCTCAAGATAAGTTCGTTCAAATAGATGGAAGTAGCCTGCAGAATGGCAATGACTATAGAGGAGATACCACTACAAGATCTAGGCAATATTGGATTGATGAATGGAATGGGACAGACTCGTTACGTTTTGATTTCAAATATATAAACAGTAGTGGAACTGAGTATTTAGATCATTACTATCTAGAGAAAATCGATGGAACATTTACTTTCTCTGATATTCCAACGAATGAAAGTTTATTAGGTATAAGTGATTTAAATGATGCGTCTAAATTTAGTATTGATTCAAGTTCAGGTGCTTTAACGTTTAAAACTGCACCCGATTATGAAACTCCTACTGATAGTGATACAAATAATGATTATGTCCCAGTCGTCAAAGCAAGTAATAGTTCTGGAACTATAGCTAAGCAAACAGTTACTATTTCGGTTCTTGATGTCAACGCACCTACAGCACTAGTCTTATCTTCAAGTAGTTTTAATGAAAATGTTGCAGCTACTTCTACAGTCGCAACTCTCACCACAACAGATGCTGATTCTTCAGATACGCATACATACTCCTTTGTAACTGGCACTGGTGATACTGATAACGATTCATTTACCATTGATGGTACATCTCTAAAAATTAAAGCAGCCCCTGACTACGAGACAAAGTCTTCCTACAGCATCAGGCTACAAACTACTGATAGCGGTGGTGAAACCTACGCTAAAGCTTTCACCCTCTCAGTCAACGATCTTAATGAAGTGCCCACAGCCATAACATTATCCTCAACTAGTTTTAATGAAAATGTTGCAGCTACTTCTACAGTCGCAACTCTCTCCACAACAGATGCTGATTCTTCAGATACGCATACATACTCCTTTGTAACTGGCACTGGTGATACTGATAACGATTCATTTACCATTGATGGTACATCTCTAAAAATTAAAGCAGCCCCTGACTACGAGACAAAGTCTTCCTACAGCATCAGGCTACAAACTACTGATAGTGGTCAGAAGCAAGCTAAAGCATTTTCAATTGGAAGTATTTCGAGTGATGCTCCAAGTGGTATATCTCAGACTTTTTCAAAAGAGGCAGAGGTCTTTGGGATAAAAATTTACGCAACATCAACAACTCTTGATAGTGATATACAGCATGCTGCGAAAATCATGGCTGAATATCTTGATAATGACGAAGACGGAGTAGCTGATGATAGTGCGGTTATCACATCAATGATTAATAGCAAGGCGACCTTAGTGATGTTCAAAGACGAAGCAGAAAATGACTCGGCAGATTTAAGTGTTTTAGAAAGTACAGGGTTAAATGCACAAAACCTCTTTGGAGAAGAAACAATCCCTAACGGTGCCGCCACAGGTAAATTTGATGCTTCTTTAGAAGAAGTCCTGCATTTAATTACCGACTATGGATATGCCAAAGTATACCCAACGGCGTTTTCTGTTAATACAACATCGTTATTAACTGAAGCCATGGACATTGCAAGAGGTGGAAATTTTCAAACAATACCTAGCTCTTATCCCGCTGGCGCCTGGTATACCTATTATGACGAAACAAGTGATTATGCTACTCAAGCAACGGAGTATTTCTACTGGGGTTTGACCTCTATCTTAGGAGCTCAAGATTTTACTGGAAGACTTGACTCTATCAAAAATGAATGGACACCAAATACATCAGCAAAAGTACAATCCACAGATACAAAGCTGTACTCACTTTTAACCGACACTCAATATAAATTACCCACTGTTCTGCCCAATGGAGAGTACTCAGTTCCAAGTCAAGCAACATTCACTAAAACGCTTACTGTCAACGATTTAAATGAACTTTCTGGAACAACAGGAAAAGATACAATAACAAGCACCTCAAAAAATGACTATTTAGACGGCGGAACAGAGACTGACACGTTGATCTATTCTGGCAAGTTTTCTAATTACAGCTTTACACGTGGCACAGATACGCTACAAATCTCAGATCAACGGACGACTGGAACAACTGATGGAACCGATACTCTTAAAAATATTGAATATATTCAGTTCTCAGATCAAACCGTAGAAGAATCCAAAGTAGACGTAGTGAAAACTTATACCGGTGAATTTAGTGATTACAAGTTCTATAACAAAGGTAATGGAAAATATGAAATCAAAACTGATTCTGGTTATGACGACATCACTGGTTATCCATCGTTAAAATTTAGCGGAGAGGCAAGCACCAGTTCGTTCCGTGATGTGAGTGCCATCGCAGATATCAAAGGAACCTTTGATCAAGTCACTGGTTTAGATACAGATTCAGGGCGTATGTTCCGTTTATATAATGCTTCCTTTAAACGCCTTCCTGATGCGGATGGTTTGAAATATTGGATTGGCAAATATTCTTCTGGAGAGAATGATGAACGTGCTGTTGCACAATCATTTCTTGTCTCTGCTGAATTTAAACAGCGGTATGGAGATAATGTGACTAACGCAAAGTATGTAGAAACTCTTTACACCAATGTCTTAGGTAGAGACTATGACCAAGAGGGCTATAACTATTGGCTTGGCAATTTAAATAACGGTACTGAAACTCGACATGAATTGCTTTTGGGTTTTGCTGAATCAGCTGAAAACAAGACTCTCTTTACTGAAATGACAGGTTTTGGTTAAACACCTAAGTATCCACCACAAATTTCTTCACGATCATTATTGATCGAATCACCTATCATATACCCCAGACACCACTACTCTTTAGCTATGCTGAGAGGAATAAAATATCTCTCTTTGTATCAATCCAACTATGTGCAGATTATACGTGAGCAGCTAAGTTTAACGCCCTTTAATCTTATTGATACCAATAGATCTCAAGTTACATGGTACAATCAGAATTAATATCGATTTACTGGATTAATCTTGAATAATATATCATAAAAAAATCAATGATATTTAATTAAAGAAGAAGTTTCAAGATATGGCTACTTACGAAGTAAATGACGATATTTCACCGTTCAGGCGGGTTGTATATATAGAGGCTGATTATGGAAGCGAAACTTTTTCAGGTAGCGGTATTATTATTGGAGAAAATGATATCCTGACTGCTGCTCATGTTATCTATGATAAGAAGCTAGGGGGTTTGCCGGATGCATGTAGGATATATCCTTCATACGACCCTAACAGCAGTTCAAATACTTATTATAATGCCGAATGGTATAACACATTTGATTGGGACGAAAATGGTGATGAGTTAGTAACTGCAGGTGATGGTGTCCCCGGCACACTATTAGAACTAGAGAAAGATATTGGCTTAATTTCTCTCGGGACAGATATTGGTTCCACTTATGGTTGGATGGGTTTGAAATTTGATTTTGATAGTGGAACTGCTTCAAAACTTGGACATCCAGGTCAATACAATTACAGGTTGATGTATGACGAAGGTATAGTTTATAAAAATTCAATAGATAATTTCTTTTCTTGGAATACTAGTGATATTGAAGTTAACAGCGGTGATTCAGGTGGTCCTGTCTATGTGTATTCAGGTGCAAGCCTTGAATATCAAGTAATTGGAGTAGTCAGTACTAATAGTTGGGCATGTGCACTCAATGCACACTCTGATTGGTTATTAGAAGAAAGAGAATTAAATAATTATCTATATGACAAGAGTTTTGCGACGATAACATCTGCTAACAGTGTAAATGAAGGTAGCAGTATTTCATTCACTTTTAAAACTCATAAAAAGGAAGAGAATACACAATATACATATACATTAAGTGGAGTATCCTCCTCTGATTTCTCAAGTGGTGCACTTAGCGGAATAACAACCATTGATGAAAATGGTGAGGCTACCTTCAGTATTGGTATTAGTACAGATCAAAAAACTGAAGGCACAGAAAACTTCACATTATCAATTGGCGAAAAAACAAAATCAATATCCATTAATGATACGTCTACAGATGAGATAAAGCCATTAATTACGGGTCCTTCAGGAAGTGCTGGTGCGGAAAATAGTAAGAAAACAATCAATGAGAATACGACAACTGTTCATACCTTTACTGCCAACGAAGCTGTTACTTGGTCAATTAATGGAGGAAATGACCCCACATTCTTTTCAATTAATTCCACTACTGGTCTATTAACATTTAATAATGCTCCTGATTATGAAAATCATCTTGATAGCAATTCCAATGGCATTTATTCGATATATGTAAAAGCGACAGACCTCGCTGGGAATTCTTCTAATCAATGGATTGAGACTACTATTGCCGATGTTAATGAAGCGCCTACAGACCTTCGATTAATCTCAACAAGTTTCAATGAAAATATTGCTGCCTCTACAATCGTCTCGGCAATAGGTAGTACAGATGCTGATACTTCCGATCTACGAACCTACTCTTTAATCAGTGGTAATGGTGACACCGATAACAGTTTATTCACCATCTATAAAGGAGTAGCAATAACATATTTAAAGATAAATTCTTCTCCTGATTACGAGACAAAGTCTTCCTACAATATCCGCTTACAAGTCACTGATAGTGGTGGTGAAACCTACGCTAAAGCTTTCACACTCTCGGTGAATGATCTCAATGAAACACCTACAGCATTAACCTTATCTTCAAGCAGTTTTAATGAAAATATTGCTGCTGCTTCTACGGTCGCAACTCTCTCTACGACAGATGATGATACATCCGATACGCATACCTACTCTTTAGTCACCGGTACTGATGATACAGATAACAGCTCCTTTACGATTGATGGATCATCCTTAAAAATTAAAGCCTCTCCGGATTACGAAACAAAATCCTCCTACAAGATTCGCTTACAAACAACTGATAGTGGTGGTGAAACCTATGCCGAAGCATTCACTCTGTCTGTTAATGCTTTAGAAGAAGGGGATACGGAAAAACCAATCATCTATGGAGTAAATAATGATGTACTTTATTCCACTACCTCTGGCACTTTTGCTTCATCGACATCCATAGATATTCAAGAAGGTACTAACCAAGAAATTTACAGATTCATTGCCAATGAAGAAGTCACTTGGTCTATATCACAACTATTTGATAATAATGATTATCAACATTTTTCAATAGACCCAATCACAGGATCTCTGTCTATTAATGGAAATCTTGACTATGAAAACCCGCAAGCAGGTGGTGATAATAATTTATACATAATGAGTATTAACTCTACTGACACTAATGAGAATGTAAATAATTCAAATTGGTTTCGAGTAGTAATTACTGATGTAGAAGATGAAAGTAATACCTCTTCTACATCTGCGACATCAACTGAATTACAACAATTATATATTGGTTATTTTGGGAGACCTTGTGATCCAAATGGATTAGATTATTGGCTGGGCCAAAAAGTAACTAAAAAAGCTTTTGCTGCAAATATGTATTTGCAACCTGAATTTAATTCGGTTAATGGAAATCTAAGTACGACAGCTCAAGTCAATCAAATCTATTTAAACCTATTTAATAGAAATGGAGATACCGCAGGATTAACTTATTGGTCTAGTCAAATCGATTCAGGAAATCTTGAACTTGCTTCAATTGCAAACGATTTAACTTGGGCTGCCCTAAATAATGATGGGAGCGAAGTCGATAAAAAAACGTTAACTCATAAAACAAATGCTGCTATTCAATATACATATGAAATAAGAAAAAGTACTTCCGATATACTTGCCTATCAACCAGCATCTACTAGTCCTTGGATTACAGGAAATAACCTTACCGAGGCAAAAACATTTATTAATGAAATCGGCTATTCAACAGTTGCGACACTTTCAGAGATCCAAAATAGTATTACAAAATTCAGTAGTACCTCAAGTAATCTTCAATTAAGTCCTGTCAGCAATCCAAGCAATTCAATAGATGTTATTACTGGTCTAACTTTGGATAATTTATCAGATTATTCTTTAGACAATCTAAGACAACCAGATACAACAAATATCAACAGCTCAAATATTTCTCATGCTCCAAATATTAACTACAAACTAAATTATGTTGAGTTATCAAATCATTTAACTAATCAAGAATATATAGATAATTTGTATGGAGACATACTTAATAGAGCAGCCGATAGCAATGGTCACAATTATTGGGTAGGTCAATTAAATAGCGGAGCAGAAACAAGATATGAAGTTCTTTTAGGCTTTGCAGAATCAGCAGAAAATAAAGGATTATTTACTGAGATGACTGGGTTTGGTTAACTAATGAATAACTTTTTGATAGTCGCTCTAACCACTTCACTTCTCTTCCCTTCTCCTTCACAATCAGACACCAATCACTTTGGTGCAGGAGGAGTTTTCGAATTAGATCTATGCAATATCAAGATACCATTGCCACCGAAGCAAGAAAGAGAACAAAAGCTTTTAGAGGAGCAGTTGATGTAGATGAAAAAATTTCAAACCAGAAAACAATAAGTCTTAACTATTCATACAAGAATTGAGGTCAATTTCCAGTTGTGTCAGATGGCTTTGTTCTGAACTTATCCCCCATAATTCACCTCGTTAAGAAGCTTCTAAAATAGATTCATAAAGTTCTGGAATATCCTTTGGCATTGTTTTAGTTGATTTTTGAAGCAGAAATTTTCTCCTCACAATCGGTATCTCCTTCCTCACAGACAACCTCAGCTTTGTCTGAATGTGAGCTACAACCCAATGCCATTACTGGTGAAATGCCAAGAACTGTATGTAGAGTAGTTGCCGAAAAAATTAAGTAAGGAATGAATTTTTTCATAACCACCTATTAGTTATCATTAATGATCTATCAACTGATTAGCAACTGTGAGTTTTCAATGTTCGGTTAACTCCTTAAAGCCAATAGGAATAGAAACTATTTATAAATAAATGAGTCCTAATAAAAGTAACTTATAAAATAAGAGTTGCTATTTTGGCATTCCTCGTATCTATTAATAAACAAAGAAATCTAGGAACATGAATCACTTCCAATTCACGGATGAACAATTTATCGAGATCAGAGAAATCTGGAGAGATATCAATTCTCAATGCAAATTGCTGCAAGAGCAAACTGGTTGTCCTGATAGCGAAATAGTTAAAATGATTGACTCTGCAAAGAGTTATTGGGAAAACAAGCGTTAAACAAAAATAACTATCTAAGCACTAAGTTTTTCCCAGATCACCTCAGATTCTTTGATCAAGTCAATAGCCTCATCTCTACCAAGTATCTTTTGTGCATCATTCATGAGCTGTATATATCTAAGCCTTAGTTCTTGTTTATTCATAAGCTGCATTTATATTTCATGCAGAGACTTCTCTCTAAATGCAACATTATGCTTATTAGGTGCATGCGAAAAGTTTAAAGAGGCATTGTGGTGGCTCATTAGAATGAATTTGATTAACTTCTTATCGAGAAAGGGAAATTGCTATAAAGAACAATTTCCCTGGCCCTAGGTGGGTGTCAAAAAGGTGCATTGCAAAACCCTCTTTAATCACATGCAGGTGATTGACTGACCTACACAACGTAAAGAATATTTTGACTAGGTAATTGAGCTATCGAGTTGGTTAATCAGCACGGTTTTCCTTATTAAAGGTTGGTACTTTAAGTGTTGCAGCTTGAAGTACTTCAGGGTAGACATTGAATGATGTTGTCCACTCACAAAATTCTTGGCTAACTGCATAACTATCTTCATACCTCTGTAACTCATCGAGGTAATTTACTCTTTGAGTAGCCCATGCAATGATGAGTCGATGACTAATATCCATCATCGGATCTTATTCAAGCCAAAAAAGCACCGTGGTTATTACTTGTTAAATGAATATGAAAAGAACATTCAAACGAAAGCTTTTTTATTCCTAATTACTCACGACTAAATCAACTTTTAGATAAAATTTTTCATGAACTTTTAGTTTACAATCTTGTTTAACTTTAAAAAGTGGAGACGATAAATCTAGTTTGGTTCAAAAAAGACTTAAGAACATTTGATAATGAAGCACTTAATGAAGCGCTTAAAACCGAGAATGTAATACCAATCTTTGTTATTGAACCAGATCTCTGGAAATTACCTGATCATTCTTCAAGACAATGGGAATTTGTACGAGAATGTTTAATTGATTTAAACAACTCATTAAATGATATTGGTTTGAAATTAATTATAAGAGTTGGGAATATCGAAGATGTAATTAAAGAATTTACGGAAAGGTTTCATGTTAAAGGTATTTATAGTCATGAAGAAACCGGCAATGAATGGACATTTAAACGTGATCAAGATCTAAGGCGTTTTACAAAAAACGAAAACATACACTGGTATGAATACAGACAATTTGGTGTTTTTAGAGGTCTCAAAACACGTAAAAATTGGTCTCGAAAGTGGGAACAACATATGTCACAGGAACTCATCAATGATCCCAGAAGAGTAAATTACTTTATTGATATTCCAAGTCATAATTTACCCTCCTCTAAAAGTCTAAAGTTAAATTTAGATAAATGTAGTCATCGAATTCAAGGAGGAAGAAAGCAAGGGCTGAATAAACTATATGAGTTTCTGAAATACAAAATAGATAATTATCAATATTCTCTATCAAGTCCTTTAAAAGCATTTGATGGATGTTCTCGCTTATCGCCTTACTTAACTTGGGGTTGTCTATCAGTTAGAGAGGTAGTCCAGACAATTAGAAGAACGAAGAAAAGAGGATCTAGAGCAATTAACTCAAGATTACATTGGCATTGCCATTTTATTCAAAAGCTTGAATCAGAGCCTGAATTAGAAAGTCGTGAGTACCATCCATACATGAGTGGTATCAGGAAGTCAAATCAAATTTTTTTAAAAGCATGGAGTCAAGGTCTAACTGGAATACCTTTTATAGATGCATGCATGAGATCCCTAAATAGTCATGGGTGGATTAATTTCCGAATGAGAGCAATGCTTATGTCATTTGCTAGCTACCAACTATGGCTTCCATGGCAAGAGAGTGGCTTATGCCTAGCACGCAAATTTATTGACTACGAGCCAGGAATTCACTGGACACAATGCCAAATGCAATCGGGTACGACATCGATTAATACGATGAGAATTTATAACCCAATTAAACAAGGATATGATCATGACCCAGAGGGAATATTTATTCGAACTTGGGTAAAAGAATTACAATACCTTCCAAGCAAATTCATCCATGCACCATGGAAAATTGATCTATTTCATCAAGATGATTCATCATTAGTTCTTGGAAAAAATTATCCATTCCCTATTGTAGATCCAATTATTAGTACAAATACAGCACGAGCAAAGCTAAAAGAGATAAGAAATAAACCAGGCTTCTTTGACATCGCTAATAATATCCTTGAGAAACATAGCTCAAGAAAAAGGAGAAAGTCAAAGTTGAAAAAGAAGCAAAACAATCCCGTTCTACATAAACAATTAACCCTCAAGCTTTAAAATTGCAGGGCTGATGAGTCTACTGAGATCATTGGTAAAGGTAAAAAATCAAGCCAACAGAGGAAAGCTTGAGGTGGATTGGATCAAGTTAGATTCACAATCATCAACATTTGATTTAAGAAAGACTAGATGATCTAGTAATCTATGATTTCCATGATTTTGGTCAATTACCAGTGAAGTACAAATGCTTTTTACTGGCATGACGGGATTTATTAAATCTAGATCAAATGAAATTCAATCAGAAAACTCTATATTTATTATTGTAAAAGTGAATGTCGTCTTATAATCGATCATATGCGAATCAATTATATTTATCTGCGGTTAATGCTAGTTATATAAATGGCAACTACATTGGAACAAAGTCTAACGAGTATCAAAGAGAAAAAGATGACACGTTTAAAATTGATACAACTACCTCCAGAGAGCCTTACGAAAGACTTACTGTACTGCAAGAGGTCTTAAGTCAAGAAGCATAGTCGGCATCGATCTGAACCTTAACCTGAGCTTTATTTGTATAGTCGGCATCGATCTAAGCCATATCTCTAGATCACTTCTCTTAACAAAAATTCTATTTCCTTTAGGAGTTAAAAAAACCTTCTCAACAATTTTGCCCTCTCTTACAATCATTCGTACTGTTTGTCCTGAGAATCTACCTTGAATCCAATCAAGAATATCTGGATAAAACCTATCAATATTTTTAAAAGACTTTCTTGAGAAGACATGAATAAATCCTTCTGATTTAATTTTGCTTTCAATAGATTCTGTAGATTTTGCCATTAAATTATGAATTTTAAAACGAATGAGTTCTGTTTCAGTTGATTCTCTATGAAACTTTGAGGTTAACTTCCGGTGAATTAACTCATATTTTGACTCAAATCGTTTTGCAACTTGATGATATTTGGATTCAATTCTCTTTTGCTTATTCTTTAGAAAAGTGGCGACAGGCATCTCTAATATCTTCTACTAATCCTGTCTATCGCATATACGAATACAAAACCAGATAATAAATACTTATAGATACGCAATCAACAATGATTTAAACCTCTCTAAAAATACCTAAGACCGAGCACCACAGGTTTACAACCCACTATGGCTCTAATAATTCAAGATATTGTTCTGAACTATTATCAGGCATAGACGAGCACTCAATGCCGATCATGGGCGGGCTGGGCTTAGACATGCAAAAAGGTAATAACCTTTCTCTCTGCGGCTATTTCCACTGAGGATTGGTTCTTCGCCAGCCAGCCGCTAAAAGCTTCTCCCACAACTGAATCGCTAGGTTCCTACGCATTTTCTTACGACTCTTAAGTAGAGGTATTCCATTGCATTCAAGCCTACCTTTGTCGATAATGACCTTAGGGTTCTGACCCCAAGCCTCCCAGTCATACCTAAATCTCAAAACCCAAAATCCATTAGGCTCTTTAAGCCATCCATCACGCTTCATCCTTCAGATCTACCTGCTAGTACAATTGTACTAGGAACAGGAGCTTTGTGTTCTGATTCCTGTCCAGCATTCGTCCAAAACGCTCAATAACTATACAAAGAGATCAAACATTAATTAGCGAGTAAAGCTATAACTGAGTTATTCCTCGCCTTGCACAACTGATCTAACAGCAGTTATGCAAGCTTGAGAGATCGTTTTAGCGAGTTAAAAGATTGTACGGATAGCAGAAGACGGATTTATTTCGTGCGTATTGTGCGATATGTATCGTTTCTCTGTCCAACCCAAGTCAAACTCTTTTTTCTCTATCTTTGCTTACTGTTATTGGTATATAGTTTTACTAAAGAAAGGTATAGGGCTACACATAGCTTCTTTATCATTAAATTTAATTATAGTGCCTTTTCTAGGGGCTTTTTCATATTCTTCTATAGCCTATAAAAAACTACTAAAGGATATGGGATCAGTTAAAAGAGACAAGGAGTTCAGCACTGGAGTAAACACAAGAGTCATTCATCACAAAGAGAATTTTTCTGAAGGAACCGGATCAATAATGCCGCCAATCTTTCCAACCTCAACCTTCGTTCATGGCAATGAAGGTGGCTTTGACTACACTCGTTCAGGAAATCCAAATTTTCGAATTCTTGAATCAGTTTTGTCTGATCTGGAAGAATGTCAGTTCGCAAGTGTATTTAGTTCTGGAGTCGCTGCGATCACAGCAATAGTCTCCACTCTAAAGACTGGAGACTTAATCCTTTGTGAGGAGAACCTTTATGGATGTACGGTGAGATTATTTGAACAAGTTTTTAATCGTTTTGGATTAAAAACTCAATGGATAGACTTTACTAAACCCAATTTCCAAGAAGTCATTTCAAATCACAAACCCGCGATGATTTGGATCGAAAGTCCTACTAACCCACTCCTTAAAATTATTGATATTGAAGGGATTTGTCATTTCTCAAATAAAATGGAAATACCTGTTGTTGTAGACAATACTTTTGCAACACCTCTATTACAAAGACCTCTTAAACTTGGAGCGACCTTATCTTTAACTAGCACGACCAAGTTTATCAATGGTCACTCAGATGCACTTGGAGGTGCAGTATGCACCGAGAGTGCTATCTGGAGAGACAAGCTAAATTTCGCCCAGAAAGCTCTTGGATTAAACCCTTCTCCCTTTGATTGCTGGCTTATTACACGAGGAATAAAAACTCTTCCACTTCGCATAGAAAGACAAGTTAATAATGCATCTACAATAGCTAATCAACTAGCCGACCATCCAGCAATAAAATATGTTCGATATCCTTTCAGGAATGATCATCCACAATGTAAATTGGCAAAAAGACAAATGGCTATGGGAGGAGCAATTGTTACTGCAACTGCTAACACAACCCAAGCTCAAACCTATTCATTTTGTAAAAGTCTGCATTACTTCAAAATGGCAGAAAGTCTCGGAGGAATTGAAAGTCTTGTTTGCCATCCAGCCACAATGACACATGCTTCAGTGTCCAAAGAAACAAAATTAAAAATTGGAATTACTGATTCACTTATTCGATTTTCTGTTGGATGTGAGGACATTGAAGACTTAAGTGCTGATTTAAATCAAGCCTTGGGAACTATCTCTTGACTGAAAGAAATTTACTTATTGATCCTTGCTGGAGCTCCAAAGATTTAGGAGAGCCTCTACCGAGCAGGCCACATGCTGTATCTGTTGCATTGCCTAGATGGGAAGATGTAATCGCATACGAAGAGAAGGTTCCATCCTGTTTAAATTCATTAAAGGCAATTTATCCTAGATTTGGGTTTCATCCGTTTGTTGCTGAGGTAGCTCGAAAATCACTTGCATTTCATGGTGAATCACACCAAAGTAGTTGGCCCTATCCCAATAGAGCTTCTGCATTGAGTGCACAACAATATTGTCATCGAAAATATTCGGATTGTTCCTCAAAAATAAAAGATTTTCTTGGTATTTCCTGTCTAATTGTTGACCAAAGGAGTTCCCCTTCAGCAAAAGCTTTTTGGCAACACACTGGTCTTGGATTGTCGTCACGTGAAGCGGCAATTGCCCTAGGAAGAGAGAAAAGACCCTCGACCTCGGATGGTCATTGTGCTCGAGAGGAACTTCTTAATCGTTTGGCAAATATATACGATTGTCATAAAAGTCTTATACGACTACACCGCTCAGGCATGGCTGCCTTAACGACTATTCTTTCAGGGATATATTGTATCAAAGGGAAGTCTTCGACGCTTCAAATAGGCTTCCCATATGTTGATGTACTCAAACTACCTCAGAATATTTTCCAAGGGAGTGATCTCATTGTACAAACACAATTAAGTCATATAAAAGAAGAGATCGACAAAAAGAATCCAGCTGCGTTAATCATAGAAATACCAAGCAACCCTTTATTGCAATGTGTTGACCTCATATCTATTTCAAAATTAGCCAAAGATAAAAATATCCCTGTCATTGTTGACGATACAATCGGTTCATCTATAAATGTTCACTTAACTCCTTACGCAGATGTGATTTTTAGTTCTCTTACAAAAAGTTTTGCTGGAAGAGGAGATATTCTTGCTGGCAGCTCTGTCATTAGCCCATACTCTAAATGGAAAAAAGAATTAACTGAGATAATTCCTAAAGTTGCATTATCTACACTATCTGATTCAGATGCTATTGAGCTGGCATTAACTAGTAGAGACGTAAAGGATCGCTTAAAAAGGTTAAATACATCTTGCTTAAAGCTGAAAGAAAAATTAGAAACAAAAAAAGAAATTTCAAAGGTTTTACATCCTCAACATTGTAAAAATTTTAATTCGCTATTAAGGGAAGGAGGTGGTTATGGATGTCTATTATCTTTTGAACTTAAAGGGGGGATTGAAGAATCAAAAAGAGTTTATGATTCATTAAGAGTAAACAAAGGACCAAGTTTAGGTACAAATTTTACATTGGTTTGTCCATACGTTCAGTTGGCTCACTTTAAAGAATTGCAATGGGCTGACAGTTGTGGCGTCTCAGAACACTTATTAAGAGTATCAGTAGGGCTAGAAAATGAAGATGAATTATGGTCAAGATTTAATTCAGCAATATAAAAAAATCACTAATAAAGATTATCTAAATAACCAATTACCGAGATTCTTATATAGATTTAGAGTATTAGTTAATTAAGTCATTAAAAAAATGTCCAGAATCTATGAAGACAATAGTTTTGCTATTGGTCATACACCATTAGTTAAGCTTAATTCGATTACAAAAAACGCAAAAGCAACAGTACTTGCAAAGATAGAAGGCCGTAACCCTGCCTACAGCGTCAAATGTAGAATTGGAGCGAATATGATCTGGGATGCTGAGAAGAAAGGTTTACTCAATAAAGATAAAGTAATTATTGAACCAACATCTGGAAATACTGGAATAGCCCTTGCTTATACAGCTGCTGCTCGAGGTTACAAGTTAATCCTCACAATGCCTGAGTCCATGTCAATTGAACGTCGGAGAATGATGGCCGTTCTTGGTGCTGAATTAATACTTACTGAAGCAGCGAAAGGAATGCCTGGCGCCATAGCGAAAGCGAAGGAAATAGCAGATGGCGACCCTCAAAAATACTTCATGCCAGGACAATTTGATAATCCAGCTAATCCAGAAATACATTTCAAAACAACAGGTCCTGAAATTTGGGATGATACCGATGGTCAAATTGATGTTTTAGTCTCTGGCGTCGGGACCGGTGGCACAATAACAGGTGTTTCTCGCTTCATAAAGCAAGAAAAAAATCATTCATTATTATCTGTTGCCGTAGAGCCCACTCATAGCCCAGTAATAACACAAACTCTCAATGGAGAAGAAGTAAAACCAGGACCTCACAAAATTCAAGGCATTGGGGCTGGTTTTATTCCTAAGAATCTTGACTTATCCGTAGTCGATCAAGTTGAGCAAGTCTCGAATGATGAGTCTATTGCAATGGCATTACGATTAGCACAAGAAGAAGGTCTACTAGTTGGGATATCATGTGGTGCTGCTGCCGCTGTGGCTGTAAGATTGGCCGAAAAAGAAGAGTTCTCTGGAAAGACAATCGTTGTAGTTCTACCTGACCTTGCCGAAAGATATATCTCATCCATAATGTTTGAGAATGTTCCTACAGGCGTTATTAAAGAACCATCATTAGCTTGACTTTTGAGTTTATATAACTGACTCCGGTGTTATCAACATCGCATCTCCATAAGAGAAAAATCGATATTTATTATAAATAGCATGCTTATAAAGTTTCAACATACGTTTTCGACCAATTAGAGCGCTAACTAAAAGTAATAGAGAACTTTTAGGTAGGTGGAAATTAGTGAGCAATCCATCAATGACGGAAAATTTAAATCCTGGTTTAATTACCAAATCCACTTTACCTTCATACGGCTCCAAAGTTCCTCTTCCTGAAAGGTAAGTAGCCTCAAGGGCTCTCACACTTGTAGTGCCAACAGCAAAGACTTTTCCCCCATCCTCCTTACAATTAGTTATCGCTTTGATGGTCTCTTCAGTAACCTCTATCCACTCACTATGTAAATGCAACTGAGATAAATCTTCTTTTTCTAATGGTCTAAAAGTTCCTAAGCCGACATGCAAAGTAATTTGAGCAATTTTAATACCTCTCGTTTTTAAATTTTCTATAAGTTCATCACTTAAATGTAAGCCCGCTGTGGGAGCAGCTATGGCTCCTGGTTTCGAAGCAAATCTAGTCTGATAGCTTTCCTCATGACCACTAGATTTGTCCTTATCTATATATGGAGGCAATGGGACTTCTCCACATAAATCAAGTAAAGTTTCCATTTCCGTCCAACTAGTAAACTCATTTGAAAATTGAATAATTCTTCCGCCTGTTCTCTCATCCTTATCAATAACTTTCAAGATTAAAGAATTATCTGGTGACGTATCCAACCACAATTGATCACCTCCTCTCATACGCCTAGCAGGACGACCAAGACAAAGCCATCGGCCGTCACCCCTCGGTTCCATTAGCAATAATTCACCTGTCCCTCCTCCTGACAAACGAATTTTCAATCTTGCTTTAACAACTCGCGTATTATTAACAACTAAAAGATCACCCGTCTTCAAGATATCCTTTATGTCCCATACCTTTGCATGCACAAGGTTTAAAGAATCATCGAGGCCATCTTTAACAATCATCAATTTAGCATCATGCCTACTCTTGGTAGGTGATTGAGCAATTAAGTCATTTGGTAAATCATAGCTATATGAGCTTAAAAGATTATCTTTTTGATCTAACACATCAAATGAGGTTAAAGTAAGAAAAAATCACTTGTAGCTCAACTAATTAAATCTCAAGACGAAAGGCTATAAGGGTTCTTTTCGATTAAGTATGCCAAATCCTTCAGGAATAGTGCTCCATCAGCCCCATATATCACTCTGTGATCAGCGGTAAGATTTACTTGCATCTGTTTTTTGATTGAAATCGAACCATCTTTAGAAGCAACAACTTTAGACAATGAAGCTCCTACCGCTAAAATTGCTCCAGTCCCTGGGGGCAGAATTGCATCAAAACGATCCACACCAAACATACCTAGATTCGAGAGTGTAAACGTTCCACTGCTATATTCTTGCGGTTCTAATTGCTTATTCCTCGCACGCTTAACAAGATCAGCCCATTGTAGGGATAAATCAGCAAGGCTCGTCTTATCAGCATTTTGCAGCACTGGAGTTATCAACCCTCCGTCCTCCATCGCAACTGCAACGGCTACATTTATTTGTGAAGGATAGGCAATCCCCTCAGAACTAAAAGCTGCATTCACCTGGGGGTGTCTAGCCAGGGTTAAGCCAACTGCTTTAGCAAGTAAAGCAGTCATAGTTACTCCATTAGGTTTAACTTGTTTATAAAGATCATCCAATTCATCAGTAAGAATTGAATATCCGACTCTGAAACAAGGAGTATTTAAACTTTCCTCCATGTTCCGATTTACCGCTTGTTGAAGAGTATTGAATGCAATTGTTTCTCCTCTAGATCCAAAACTTTTCCCTGGAGCAGGTGGCTTACCAGAGTCAACAGATTTTTTTTCTATGCGAGGCACGTCAGAAACGATTTTCGCTGGAGCATTACTTTCTGCGATCCAAGGAACGCTTATGGGTTGCCCTTTTGCACTTTGAACATCCTCAGCTTGTATTCGTCCATGAGGTCCTGAGCCCCTAACAGTTGCCAAATCCACTCCCATTTGAGAAGCAAGTTTTTTAGCTCTTGGGGAAGCGACTATTCGACCATCATTTAAAAACTGATCCTGATTTACAGAGGATTCTGAAACAAGAGGTGCAGGCGATGCCTTTGTAACTACTGTTGCTTTGGGAGAGTCAACAGAGGCTTGTTTTTCTTGAACTTGAGGCGATGAACTCTCTTTTTCTTTACTACTTGATTGAGTGGAAGGAGAAGGTGCATTTGCTTGAGCCGCAGCGATCTCATCTGCTGTCTCAACGATCAATCCGATTGTCTCTCCAACAGGTGCAGAGCTGCCTGCAGGCATCACAATCGAAGCAAGAAAGCCATCTTGGAAAGACTCAACATCCATATCAGCTTTATCTGACTCAACAACTAAAACTGACTCACCTCTTTCAACTTTATCTCCAGGTTTTTTTAGCCACTCAACTATTTTGCCCTCAGTCATCGTTGAACTTAAAGCAGGCATAAAGATGTCATGAGTGGCCATAATTTGTTCCTATTTCCTTTATGGAGAGTTTTTGCAAGGCTTCAAAATTTTCTATCTAGAAGCTTTGCAAGTATCAATACATACCAATGTTAGTTCTACATGAGTGTCCTTACAACGATAGTTTTTTTTATGTGGATTTCTTCTTAATATCAAAAATTATTTTTGGATTAATAGTAGTTCGACCAAATTTCAATCTTGATCAATTGCCTCTACTACGCCATCTCTGACTAAAATACTCACACCCATTTTACTGACTAAGTTATCACCAACTTTTAAATCACAAAAGCTGTCAATTTGTCCTTGCTCAACGATTTGTTCCATCTCCAACTCACGAACTTGAGATTGCTGAGACAGAAGATTTCTTTTTTGTTCTTCAAATTCTGATCTCTTCGAAGCAACTTGGTTCTGAACTTGAGCGACTTGCTCTTGAACTCTTGGATCAAGAGGATTAGAGCTCTGACGTCTAATACCATCAACAATTTGTTGTCCTTCTTTTTCTAATTCACCAAGTTGCTGATCTATTGCTGATATTGCATTACTTAATTCACGCTCAGCCTCCTCTTTCCATGAAGGTGTTACAACTGCTCTGACAGTTATAGAACGTTTTATAGAAATTGAGTCCACCTGATCAATAAATCATGATTAGACCCATAGAGTCTCAGTAAAAGATAGTATTGGTCAATTTAATTGGCCAAACAAACAAATTACAAACCATATATTTCATTTACAAGTTTCAAATCACGTTGGATAATTTTTTCACGTTTTTGCTTAAGAGTTTGCGTTAACAAACCATTTTCTATTGTAAATGGCTCTACCAAGGCAATTGAAAATAATCTCTCTTCTCTTCTAGATCCGAGACGATTTGCCAGTGCTTGATTCATTTCCAATTTTAGAGATTGTCTTAATTCATAATTTTCATGAGATATTCCAAGAACAACTTTTGAATTCACACCCCTTTCTGCCAGCCATTCTTTTACGTGATCAATTCTTGGAACAATCAAAGCAGCAAGATATTTTTGATCTTGACCCAATAGCAAAGCCTGCTCAATCAATGGACTAGCAATCAAACATTCCTCCAAAGGTCCAGGCTCAATATTTTCTCCACTACTTAGCACAATCGTATCTTTTGCTCTTCCAGTCAGGATTAAGGATCCATCAGAAAGCAACATCCCTAAATCTCCAGTATTAAACCAGCCGGTAGCATCTAAAACCTTCTTCGATTCAGATCGTTTTCCTAAATAACCAGACATTATTTGAGGACCACGCGCAAGAACCAAACCTTTTTGACGCAGTTTTTTTATTTGGAATGTTTCAGGATCTACTATTTTTATCTCAGTCTCTGGCAATGGTTGACCTGCACCCCCACGTATATTTCTCCAAGGCCTTCTACATGTAAGGACTGGACTAGTTTCTGTTAAGCCATAACCAACTAATAATTCAACACCTAAAGCTTCAAAGAAAGAATCAATATGCGGAGCAATTGCACCTCCACCACTAATTGGGAATCTCAATTTTCCTCCACAAATCTTGGTAAGGATTTTTGGCCATAGATAAATAGAGGAAATTCTATGAATGGGGTACCGTAAAAGAATCTCTATACAAGAGATAATTTGTTCAAAACTAGAAACACTCTCAATAGTTAAAAAATAAAGTTTTCTTCGTGCCAATTTATATGCCTTACTATTAGAAATCGCACTTTTTATCAAGGTCTTTCTCAGTCTCGGCATTTTATCAACAGCATCCTCAAACCCTAACTTTATTGACTCCCAAAGCCTTGGAACTGTTGCCATTACTATTGGCTTAACCCTTGGCAAATCTTCCTTAAGATGCCTAATTGATGTATATGTTTGAGTACAACCACAAGAAAAAAAATAATATTCTGCACTACGTTCATATGAATGCCAAATTGGCAAGACACTTAATACAGGCGCACCTGGAGAAGGGTTCGCTACGCAAGCTAGTGATCTAATTTGATGTAATAAATTAGTATGTGTTAGTGGAACTCCTTTAGGTTTACCAGTCGTTCCAGAAGTATATAAAATGGTTGCTATTCTGTTTGGTTGCCTATCAATTATTTTCTCCTGTTTACTTACATTTTCTATATTCAATCCTTTCTTCATAAAAGTCTCCCATTCAAAAACGCCTTCACAAGCTTTACCCTCAAGTTGAAGAACAAATTTCAAATTATTTATTTGATCATCATTAAGCGAAAGTCTTCCCCATACATCGGAGTTTTGAACAATCAATCCAACCGCATTTGAGTCTTCAAGAATATATCTAAGTTCACTTGATGGAGCAGTCGCACCTCTAACAGAGTCTGTTGCACCTATTCGCATAAGACCTTGATCGGCGATGAGCCATCTAGGACTATTTTCGGCAAAAAGAGCGACCACCTCATCAGGTTCTACTCCGACCTGAGAAAAAGCAGATGCTGCCATAGAAATATTTTCTGCAAGTTCTTCATATGTAAAGCTTTCTGGGTGGAAAGTATTTGGTGAATCAACAGCCAATACCTCCCCTAACTGAACTTTTAATAGTTCCCAAATCTCATCAACTTGAGTGATCTTATTAAGATGAGATCTTCTATTAATTGCTTGTTCCTCTTTCCTATTAGGGATCCAAAAAGCCAAAGCATCCTCAGAAGAAAATATATTTTTTTTTGAGTTAGTTTTTGTCATAGCAAAAAAATAATTTTTTATTTTTTTAGTGATATTTAAAGAGGTTAATTTATTTTTTCCCAGTTCAATTTAAAACGTCTTTTAACAGATTCCCTTAAAAGAGGCGTAACGTCACAGACTTTGATGCCAGGTATCCAATCACTCAATTTCCCTACTTTCATATTATCTAGTCCACAAGGAATTATCTTTTCAAAACCAATTAAATCACAATCTACATTTAATGAAAATCCATGCTGAGTCACCCATCTCTTGCAACCAATTCCTATTGAACCAACCTTTTTATCTTCACACCAAACTCCTGTTAATCCATCTAGCCTCTTCCCATCTATGCCCAACAAGTCAAGAACATCAATCAGCACTTGCTCCAATTCTCTCAAATACCAAGATAAGTCTTTTTTGTGAAGACTTAAATTTAGAACCAGGTATCCAACAATCTGTCCAGGCATGTGATGCGTAACTTCACCTCCTCTCTCGATACTAAAAACTGGTAAAGGAGATTTATTTTCTTCAAATAATAAATTTTTTTTGTCGCTACCTCTACCTATTGTGAAACAAGGAAAATGCTCAAGTAACCATACTGCTTGTGGTGAGAACGGTTCCTCAATAAGGCTTTTCTGAAAATTCTTCTGCCAACCTAACGCAGTCTCAAATGGCACAATTTTTTTAGGTTCAAAAAGAAAAGCGGAAGAAGATTGTGCAAGTTGAGGGGTTAGATCTAAGTTGCTATTAGGCCCTGATTCAGGCAAAACAGAATGAAGCTTCTTATTCATGGACGCAATCTTGAATTAACTCCATCACTTCGTGATTACACCAAAACAAAAATTGATAAAGCAACTCACAACTTCCAAGAATTGGTGCAAGAGGCTGATGTCCATCTCTCAGTCGCTCGAAATCCTCGAGTACCACAACAGACGGCTGAGGTGACTGTTTTTGCAAATGGAACAGTGATAAGAGCCCAAGAAAGAAGTGAAAATCTTTATGCAAGCATTGACTTAGTAGCAAATAAACTTGCACGACAATTACGTAAGTACAAAGAGCGACATAATAGTCATAATGTACATAATAATCAGTCAACGAAATCAGTCCAAAACGAAGAAACTCAAAATTATTCTTCCTCAGATCATTCACTCATTGAAGGTAAAGAACCACATCTACCTAGCCCAGGAGTAAGACGCAAATATTTTGAGATGGAACCTATGACAATTGAGCAAGCAAGAGTCCAATTAGACCTGATTGATCATGACTTCTATTTATTTAGAGAGGAAAAAGGGTCAGCTTTACGAGTCATCTACAAGAGAAATCACGGAGGATATGGCGTAATCCAAGAAAAAATATAGATACTAATCAAATGAGTAAAAACAGCTTGGAAGAAGCACATGCCAATATTTCTAATGTAATTTATCAAGCAGTCCTAAATCCTCATTTCAATAAAGAAATGATTGTCCAGGCTTGTGATGCATCCAAGCAAAGTGGCTTCGCAGGCTTATGCACTAGTCTTACAACTCTACCAATTGCACGTGAAAGGTTAGGGAGCAAAAGTAATACAAAATTGATATCATTAATTGCTTTCCCTTTTGGCTTCATCCCAACTTCTAATAAACAAAAAGAAGCCGAGTATGCAATAGAGAAAGGAGCAGAAGAGTTAGATCTTGTTCCAAATTATTTTGCTTTAAAAGAAGGAAATATAGAACTTTTTGCTGAAGAAATAAATCAAATAAGTGAACTTGGTATTCCAGTAAGAGTAATAATTGATGCAAATATAATCTTCAACTCATCAAAACTTTCTATGGCAATAGATGCTTTAATTGATGCAGGCGCAATTGGAATTCAAATAGGTAACGGTTTTGGTCCATCCATCTCAAAAGAGCAAACCAATCATGTCTCTAAAATTGTTAAGAATCGCTGCTCAATTAAAACTGTTGGAGGAATTAAAACTTTTGATCAAGCAATTGAACTCATTGAAGCAGGGTCAACATATATTGGAACAAGTTTTGGTTTTGAAATTACCCAAGGACAAAAGGAAAAGGAGTAATGAATTCAAATCAGAGGATGAAAGGATTGTCTTTAAAAGTTGGGCCTCTCGGCGAAAATGACAGGCTTTTAACCATACTTAGTGAAGAAAATGGAATATCTCGTCTTGCAATACCAGGAGCAAGAAAACCAAAAAGCAGACTAGGAGCGACATCACCTTTTAATTTGTTAGATTTACATATAGTCGGAAAAAAAAATCTTAGGCGAGTTACGCAAATAAAGATTATTAAGAGTTATGGAAACCTTGGGAAAAGCATCGAAACACTCTCAGCAGCACAAGCAATTTCAGAGCTAATTATGATTATGGTTGGGAATGAAGACCCGCAACAAGATTTACTTAATCTGGTTTTAATACATTTAAATAGATTAGATGAATTACATAAAACAGAATTTGATTCATTAGAAGCTTTAGCAATAAGCGTTCAATCGTGTATTCATTTATTGGCTTTAGGCGGATATTGCTTACCACTTCAAAACTGTTGTCATTCTGGCTTCAAACTTATACCCCCTATTGGAGAATGGAACTGGAGGTGTAGCTTTATTCCTGAAGAAGGTTTTGCAATTGGAACAATGCCTAATGCACGCACTGAGCTGAATCCATCTGAACTAGCTTTACTTCAAAGACTTTTACTAGAAAAAGTACCTTTCCACAGTAATGGAAAATTATTAGGTCCTAAAAATGTCTGGTTAAAGCTGCTGGAAATTGTTGAAGCCTGGATTGAAACTCATTTACAAAGAAGAATTACATCTCTTCAAATGATGAGAGAGATAATAATTAGTAATGATCTAAATAATTAAGTATGACAATAAATTGGGGGAAAATTAATAGTTAAGAATTTTTATTTATAAATTAATTAACTATTACAATACTTTGAGAAGAAATTTAGGGTAACTGCTAGTTTGAAATACCGGTTTTTTAGAGTTTGACCCATATCGCCTGGCTAGGCAAAAAAACACCTTTTTGCGGGAACGTCTGTTATGGACTGAGTACTACTGAAGAGCTTAGAGAAAGAGGACATCAAACCAGTTTTATTCACTTTGATAACCCAATGAGAGATGGGAATAATAAAACTTCCCTACTAGCAAATGATCCTGATGTAAGTCTTCCTTATTTAATAAAATCTCAGGTTTATACAATCCCTTCTTTAAATGCTCAAAGAGAGCTTAGAGAATCTCTCTCAAGACTTAAACCTGATTTAGTACATGCGAGTCTAACTCTCTCTCCATTGGATTTTCGACTACCTGAGCTTTGTCATCAACTTAATCTACCCTTGATAGCAACTTTTCACCCCGCTTTCGATTCAAAGCTCAGAAATCTAACTGCAAACACACAGCAACTTACCTACCAACTTTATGCACCATCATTAGCTAAGTATGACAAAGTCATTGTTTTTTCAGACTTGCAAGCAGAGGTTCTCGCAAAACTAGGAGTTAAAAAAAGCAGACTCGAAGTAATCCCTAATGGAATTGACATAAAGAAATGGAACCCCCTTGAGCCAAGCAATTCACAAAATGAGCTTCAACTTGAATTAAGAGAAAAGCTCGGCTCTGAGAGAATATTTATCTATATGGGTAGAATAGCTTCTGAAAAAAATGTTGAAGCCTTATTACGTGCATGGAGATTTGTCCAGCCAAAAGGATGTCGACTAGTAATAGTAGGCGATGGACCACTTAGGCCAACACTCGAAAATCATTCAACCTTTAATAAAGAAGATAATGTGATTTGGTGGGGATACGAAGCTGATCAAGAGAAAAGAGTAGCTCTTCTCCAAATCGCTGAGGTGTTTTTACTTCCAAGTCTTGTAGAGGGACTATCTATCGCTTTACTCGAAGCCATGGCAACTGGAACAGCATGCGTCGCGACAGATGCTGGAGCAGATGGAGAAGTTCTAAAAAATGGAGCAGGAATCATACTTAACACTGAGGGGGTTACTTCTCAATTAAGGACCCTATTGCCTGTTTTACGCGATCAACCAGTGCTAACCCGCGAATTGGGTAGACGTGCTCGTTTGAGAGTAGAAGAAAAATATACACTTCAACAAAATATTGACTCACTTGAAACTCTATATGCAAATATTCTTAGGTCATCTAACTCGAAACCTCTTCAGCCAATTGACGACTCTTCTGAGCTGCCAAAACAACTGCTTCAATCAAGGCGGATCTCAAGCCCGCAAGTTCAAGGTGTCGAAGAGCACTAATTGTAGTACCTGCAGGAGAGGCGACCATATCTTTAAGCTCAGCAGGATGCAAACTTTTTTCTCTTAGCAAGGATGCTGTGCCTGAAAGGGTTTTGTGAGCCAATTGATTGGATAAGTGTCGTGGCAATCCTGCGGCCACAGCCCCATCAGCCATTGCTTCAACCACTAAAGCTATATAGGCAGGTCCTGAAGAAGTTAAAGCCAAAAAAGAATCAAGCTTTTGCTCCTCTAACTCGTAAATTTCACTAATAGGTTCAAAAATCTTTCTAACAACTTGCTTTTGATCCAAAGTCATATCATCTGGCCAGGCCAAACCAGTAAGCCCTTGGCCGACAAGAGAAGGGGTATTGGGTACTGCTCTTACACATGTGTGCCTAGGAAAAGCTTTCTTAAGCCTTTTCAAGGTTATGCCAGCTAACACTGAAATTAATAACGGTTTAGGAAACTGATCATTCGACTGAAATGATGAAACAGATTCCTTGATTTGGCTGAGTTGTTGAGGTTTTACAGCCAATATTTTCAAAGGGGCTTTCCATACTTCTTTAGACAAAGAATCTTGGCTAGATACTACTTTTACTTCCTTTGGAAGATCATTCAATGCAGATACAATACTTGAGCTCCTACGAACAATTCCTAAAACATGTTGAGGATGATATTCCCCTCTCTCCAAAAGAGGAGAAACAATAGCCTTAGCCATACTGCCAAGGCCAATTATCCCAATAGAAATTTCCAATCTATTTAATCATTCACAGAGCAGTAGCCACTGTCTCCCCCCAAGCTGGCTCTGGAGCAGGAGAGGTTTCCTTGGAAATCAAATCATTACCTTTATTACTCATACTTGAAGGAGAAGCTTCCTCTTGAAAAGAATTAGTTACTGTTACGCAAGAAGGTGCAAAAAGAAAAATACTCTCTCCGACTCTTTCTTGATGTCCATCGATAGCAAACGTTCCTCCTGCGACAAAATCAACTGCTCTTTGAGCCTGATCAGGCTCCATCATTGTGAGATTTAAGATAACTGTTTTACGCTCCCTCAAAGCTTGGATTACTCTTGGCATTTCATCAAAGCTTCGGGGTTCCATCAAACTAACTTCAGAATCATTTGTTGAGATTCCAGGCATACCAATAACGTTTGAGGAAGGGAAACCACCCCTTCCATCAAAAGGATTGGTCTGAGAGATGGTCGCCATTTCTGCACTTCCTTCTTTATTGCCTCTATTGAAATTCTCAAAGTCATCACTTGTTTCGTAATCGAGCTCATCAAAATCACTATCTAAAAAGTCATCGCCAGCGACGACAGCACGAAGACGGGAAATAAGCGACACCAGTTAATCCTCTCGGGATGATTTGTTAAAAAGTTGGATAAGCCAACAGTCGATGCATCTTCAACAACATGAAGGATGAACCATATACTTAAATAACGTTCCTTAACTTATGGGGCAAGCTTTTTTATTGTTTTTTTCATATCTTCGACAATTTATCTATTGTGACGTTTACCAAACAAAAGAGATCCCAATCGAATCCAAGTAGCACCACCTTGAATAGCTTCTTGCCAATCATTGCTCATTCCCATTGAGCAATCCTTTAATCCCAAATGATTTGCAAAATTCCTACATTCGCAAAACAAATCTTTTCTTTGATAGGAATTAAGAACTATTGGTGGAATTGTCATTAATCCAATCAAATTAATATTCTTTAAAGAAATAATCTTAGACCAACTTTTCAAAAGATCTTCTTTTAAAAATCCACCCTTGTTGGGGTCATTTTTAAATTTTACTTGTAAAAATACATTCGGAGATTTTTGCTCTTCTTGTGAAATTCTTGAAATTCTTTCAAGCAAAGGCAATGAGTCAACAGAATGAATAAAGTCAAATGCTTTAATAACTCCTCTAACTTTATTTTTTTGCAATGTTCCAACAAAATGCCATCTCAGTTGCTTTAGATCACTTAGATAGATTTTTTTAGGGATAGCCTCTTGCAAACGACTTTCTCCAAAATCCAACTGTCCATAACCAGAAAGTTTACGTATCGATTCATGCTCATGCCCCTTGCTTACAGCAAGTAAATTTACCCCAAGGGGTAATGAGTCTTTAATTATCTTAAATTCATTAGAGCCAGTCAAAATCAAGTCAAATAGAGTTACATAAAAGTTTGATTAAATAGTTCTTGCCAAACGTCCATATCTGAGGATTTTTCTCGTCTACATTTAGCCATATGCATTTCCGAATAATGTCGAGCATCCATATATGGAATCACTTCAAAAGTTGCTCCCCGTGGTTGCAAAGTAACTAAAAAAAATATTTTCTGTGCATATAGCGTTGCATATACGTCTCTACCATTACTTGCTGGTGACACTAGATATAGCATGCCAAAAGTTGGATGATTTAGATAGCGCTCAGCGTTCAAATCTGATTTTTTTTAATTAAGACGTACCATACATACAACGCAAGCCAATAGCTATCAAAAGCAAAAAAATCGAACTTGTATTAACCCACAAATATTTAGGATTAAGCACAATGCTTGATCTTAGTTGTTCTGAAGATAGCCAAAGCCCCTGCCTTGACATTAAAGAATCAGCCCCTTGTTCTGCTCTAAGCAAGATATTTGATAAAAGTCTTTCACCTAAAGTCACAAATAAACCCAATGAACTTTTAAGTCCTAATTTTTTAAAATCAATTGCCCTCACTCCTATTGAGCGAAAGAGATTTTGGAGCTCTTCTTGAACTAAAGGTAAAAATCGTAAAGCTAAAAGCAGTTGAAAGGATAGCTTTTCTAAAGGAAATCCCAATAAAGTTAAAGGTGCAAAAAACCACCTTATTGACCATACAAGGTCTTCAGGAGGTGTTGTAATTAACATCAAATTCACACTGTGAATAACAGTAAAAATCAAGGTCGAAGTTTTAATACCTAACTCGGCAGAGCGGCGATCCACAATCAATGGTCCTAATGAAATCCCCCCGAAGTTAAATGGTCCCAATCTGAAAATCTCCCATGATCTAGTCAACACAATTGCACCAGGTATTTCATTAGATGCTCTTATAGGCAATTCAAAGGATGATTGACTAGCAGGTAAAACAATCGATAAGGATCCAATAATCAAAGAAAACGCCAATAAAAAGACTAGAGACCGCCACCAAATACGTGGAGGGAGGAAACTAAAAAATGTAATCAATAAAAGAACAAAAACTGTTGAAATTCTCCAAAGGGAATTAGCTAAAACCGGAGTCAACAAAAACAACAAGATCCAAGAGAGTTTAATCCGAGGATCAATATTCCGAAGCCAGCTAGATTTGCCAGAGACATATTGACCAATTGGAATCTTTTTTAGCCAATCCATAAATAATTACTAATTTCGGCCCCCTCTCTGTTGGCGTGCTAAATCTTTTTCGACATCGCGTTGCTGCTTCCCTCTCCAAAATAATTTTATAGGAGTCCCTTCAAAACCAAGACCCTCTCTAATTTGTCTCTCAACATATCTTCGATAAGTTTCCCCAAACAATTTTGGTTCATTCACGAAAAGAGTAAAACTTGGAGGATTAATAGCTACTTGAGTACCGTAATAAAGACGCCCTTGCTTCCCACCTCTTGTTGTAGGGGGACTTCTCCATTTTAATGCCTCAGTCAGCACCTCATTAACAACTGATGTAGTTACCCTTCTTCTACTCTGATCAACTGCCACAGTAGCTAATGCAAAAATGCCTTCTACTCTTTGTCCCGTAAGTGCTGATGTAAAGATCATCTCGGCCCAATCGAGAAAATATAATTTTGAACGAATGTCTTTTTCCATTGCAGACATTGTATGACTATCTTTTTCTACAGCATCCCATTTGTTAACAACTATCAAACAAGCTCTTCCTTCCTGCTCAATTCTACCTGCAAGCCTTTGATCTTGTTCTGTGACACCGTCCAAAGCATCTATAACCAACACACAGACATCACTTCTTTCTATCGCCTTAAAACTGCGATTAATACCGAAAAATTCTGGGCCATAATTAACACTTCTACGTCTACGTATTCCCGCCGTATCAACTAATTTCCATTCCTTACCTTGATGAGTAATTCGAGTATCAATCGTATCTCGAGTTGTACCCATAATAGAACTAACAATCGCCCTTGTTTCTCCACAAATAGAATTAAGAAGACTTGACTTGCCTACATTTGGTCTCCCAATAATTGCCAATTGAACAGGAGAATCACTAACTTTATCTAAATCTTTAGATGGAAACAAATTGACCACATGATCAAGCAGATCGCCTGTACCTACTCCATGTATAGCGGAGATCGGATAGGGCTCACCAAGACCAAGCTTCCAAAATTCAGCTGCCATTGATAACCCTTGTTCGGGAGATTCACATTTATTAACCACCACGACTGTTTTGCAGGAATGAGACCTTAAAAATTCCGCAATCGATTCATCAGCGGTAGTGATTCCCTCCTGGCCATCAACAATTACTAATGAGACTACGGCTTCTTCAAGCGCAAGATTAGCTTGCTCTCTAATTTCAGGAAGGAACTCACTATCGTCATCAAAAACAAGCCCTCCAGTATCCACAACTTTAAAATCTCTGTCCCTCCAGAATCCATCTTGATAAGTTCGATCTCTCGTTACCCCTGGCTCATCATGAACAATGGCTTCTCTACTCTGACATAAGCGATTCACCAATGTAGATTTCCCAACATTTGGGCGTCCAATTATTGCGACTATTGGTAAAGCCAAATTTCTCTACCTTTCATGAGATTATTGACCCTTTATAGGTCAAAATTAAGATTAATTCTTCATACTACAAGTATGAGCAAAGAGTTCTATTCCAAAATGAAATTTAGAAATCAAACTTCCATAAAAAGATTGACCAGAAAAGATAGGGATTCATCAACTACCAAACCATCTTTAGTAGCAATACTTCTGGTTTTCATAGCTTTTCTTCAAGTTCCAATTTCCTTAAAAGCATCAATAAGTATTTTTTGCTTATTTTCACAAATCAGCGAAACAAATACAACTTTGTCTTTTTGTAATGACTGAAATAAATATAATGTAACTCTAAAAATGAAAGAGTTATCTCCGATTTTTTTGCCAGGCAATGGGACTCCTAGATCTTTAGAGTGTCCGGTTATTCAGTCCCCACTTGCAGGAGTAAGCGATCAAATATTCAGGAACTTTGTTCGTAGATGGGCCCCAAAAGCTTTACTTTTTACCGAAATGGTAAATGCTAAAAGTCTTGAATTAGGTCATGGGGAAGAGAAAGTAATTGAGCTTTCAGAGGAAAATGGTCCAATTGGTGTTCAACTTTTTGACCACAGGCCAGATTCAATGATAGATGCTGCTATCAAAGCCGAATCATCTGGTGCATTTCTTATAGATATCAATATGGGTTGTCCTGTAAAAAAAATTGCCCGAAAAGGAGGAGGAAGTGCTCTATTAAAAGAACCAGAGCTTGCTCAATTAATCGTCAAAAAAGTTTCAAAAGCAATATCAATTCCATTAACAGTAAAAATAAGGTTGGGTTGGTGTGAGACTACAAGTGATCCAGTATCTTTTGCTTTAGGGTTACAAGAGGCTGGAGCACAACTCATAACAGTTCATGGACGAACGAGAAGGCAAGGGTTTTCTGGTTTTGCAAACTGGGAAGCTATATCAAAAATAAAAAAGTCATTAGATATACCTGTAATAGCTAATGGTGATATTAAAAACTCTCAAGATGCTATTAAATGCCTAGAAATTACGAAAGCCGATGGGGTGATGATAGGAAGGGCAAGTATGGGCGCTCCATGGCTGGTTGGGCAAATTAATGAAGACATTAAAAACCAAAAAACTTTTAAACCACCTGACGCAAAGATGAAAGTGAGCTTATCTTTAGAGCACCTAAAATTACTCGTTTCAAAAAAAGGGAATCATGGACTTTTGATTGCTAGGAAACATATGAATTGGACTTGCAGAGGTTTTGAGGGTGCATCTACTCTTCGTCATAAATTAGTTAGAGCAAACACACCAAAAGACGCAATCAAACTACTCGAAGACAAACTGCTTAAATTCAACTAAGAAATTTCAGGGCATTGTCAAAGGCCAACTTTGTCGAATTAACAGTAAAGAAAAATATGGCCTTTTACCAGAGGATAAATCAGATGCTCTAAGGATTTGTTGATCTGAAGATCCTATTCTTTCAGCGAATATAGCCTTTTTTATTAAATCAAGTTCTTCAAGCAAAGGTTTGACCCATTGCCATTTTTTACCAAGCTTGAGTAACACAACTACCTTTTTTTTATGTGGTGCATCAGACAAAATAACCTTTAATTCTTCATATGATCCTGGAACTGGTAATACAAGTAATTGTTCCTCTTGAAAAGCAAGTGGTAATCTGCTTATCGCGGCAGCTGCAGAAAAAGATGTCACACCTGGAATTAAATTAACAATACATTTTGGATGATATTTTTCTAACTCCTTTAAAAGATAAGAGCCTGTCGAAAAAAGCGAGATATCTCCTTGAGCAAGGAAAACGACTCTTTCACCTTTCTCAACCATCTTCATTAATTCATTGCCAGCAACTCGCCAGGCACTTTTTAAAGTGTTCTGATCATCAACCATCGGAAAATGCAAAGGTAATTTTTTTTTATCTTTGGTTATCCATTTTGAAGCAATTTTTTCAGCAAGACTGTCTCCTTCTCTAGTAGAGACTGGATAAGAAACAACTGTTGATTCTTGAATGGCCTCAACTGCTGCCAAAGTTAACAAAGAGGGATCACCTGGTCCTACGCCAGCAATAGTCAAAGCTTTCATTTGATTGGGTAAACTTCTTCTCCTTAAAAGAGATAATTAGCTATGCATCCTTGGCTGATGATGCATTTCCAATAAAACATCAGATTCAACCTTAGCCAATTCTCCAAGCCTAGAAGTAAGCAGATTTCGATCAAAGCGTTCATCTGCTAACTTCCAATAAATTCCAAAATGCCTAGCCTCGCTTTTTAGTAAGTCCGCGTATAAATTACGAAGTTCTATATCAGGAGAATGAATAGACAATAATTTCATTCTTTCATGACTCCTTGCCTCAATAAGTCCTGCAACCAGAAAGCTATCCAACATACGAAATGGTTCATCTTTACAAATGTTTTTTGCCAGAGTCGCTCCATAGGGTGGTGAGGCTAATTTTTGAAGTTTTTTTCCACGCGCATTCAAAATAGACAAAACCATCTCAAAATGTTCAAGCTCCTCTCGAGCTAATGGGCTTAGGACCTCTGAAAGCCCAGGTTCACTAACATAACGAAACATAAGTTGTAGAGCTACTCCAGCAGCCTTTCTTTCACAATGTGCATGATCCAAAAGAATTTCCATTGGGTTAGAAATTGCAAGATCTATCCAATCTTCAGAAGTTTTATTTTTTAGCCAGCGAATCTTCGATTGCCCTGGAACTTGAGATTTTGAATTATTCATAATCTTTTTAGACTCGCTTTAAATAAGAAACTATCCCCTCTAGAGCAAGTTGATAACTATTTGCTCCAAAGCCACAAACCAAACCCAATGCTTTATCTGAAAGGAATGATTTATGGCGAAATTCTTCCCTAGAATAAATATTACTTAAATGTACTTCCACATAAGGAATAGCAACTCCTAATAAAGCATCTCTTAGAGCAATAGAAGTATGTGTATAAGCACCTGCATTAATCAATATTCCGTCAATAGAACCAACGCTCTTTTGAATGCAATCAATCATGTCGCCTTCTGAATTACTTTGAAAGAATTTGAGCTTTACATCAAGATCAATAGCTGAAGTTAATAGGTCTTCTTGAATGTCCTCTAAAGTTTGCGCGCCATATATGGATGGTTCTCTTTTTCCAACAAGATTCAAATTAGGGCCATTAATAAGTAAAAGATCCATCTTCCTTTCAAAGTAAATATCTTTCTTGATCGTATCGATTCCAACCACATAGGACCAACAAATTAGAGAAAAGTGGCGCCATTTACTGTTAATCTCATCAAGTGGATCGGGTCGGTGCCCGAGTGGTTAATGGGGGCGGACTGTAAATCCGCTGGCTACGCCTACGTTGGTTCAAATCCAACCCGGCCCATCATTTCCACAAGCCCTTGTAGCTCAGCGGTAGAGCACTCCCTTGGTAAGGGAGAGGTCTCGGGTTCAAGTCCCGACGAGGGCATCGTCGGAAGCTGAGCCAAGTCAAGCGATCTAAGGCACTAAGATCGCAAATCTTAGAAGGTGGGCGTCCAATTTCGGGTCCACTTTTGATGTTTTTTGACCATTTGTTTGGGTTGCATCTGACCTGATGCAACCCAAATAAAGGCAACGATTAGAAGAAGTGGAAGTGACTGGCAAGAACTGATTCGGAAGAATAAATATCAAGGCCAAACATCCAAAAACTATAGCTCTAGGGCCGGTGCAAAACTATTGGCAAATGCTGTTTAAAGTTCCCTCCAGGCACCCTCAAAACTTGATCTAAAACCACCTTAAATCTTCCTAGAAGCAATTGATCTGTATATCCAAGGACTTTTGCAAGATCACCGCAGCGGTAGCAACGAGAAATACCCACTAAAAGTAATAGCCAAAAGTTGGATGGGAGGAATTCTCATTGAGGATATGTCATCAGACATTTTGCTCTCTCGTGAGACGAACTATTGACCAAGGTCAAACCGAGCAAGCATTAGGGAACTCAAAATTCTTAGAGTTTTATTGGATCGGGCGAGAGATGAGCTGAGCTGAGCTGCCAATTGAACTCAAATCCCGCAAGGGAATTGAAAGTCAGAGAAGTCAGTAATGCCCGATCTCCTTTCATCACACCACCCCAGAAAAAGAAATTAAAAGAGATAAAAACCAATAAAAAAGCCTCTTCTGTAATGACAGAGAAGAGGTCTTTTTTGATTAGATCTTAAGAATCAGAATTAAACTATTCCTGGAATGATCCAGCCTGTTATTCCGTAGTTAATCACAGCTGCAAAGAAGCCCATCATCGCAAGGCGGCCATTCATTTGCTCGGCTGTTTTCCAGTAGTTAGTTTCTTTGTTCATTAAACGAAACCTGGAATGATTTGACCTGTTGTTAAATATGCTCCAACAAGGGCTAAACAGCCAATCGATGCAGCTAAGCCATTAAGTCTTTCTGCAATCACCTTGCCATCTTCTACTCTTGGAGTTTCAGTAATTTGATTTTTCATTAAACGAAACCTGGGATAATTTGTCCTGTTGTTGCGTAAGCACCAACTAAAGCAATGCATCCAAACAATGCTGCATAGCCATTAAGTCTTTCTGCAGTTACCTTTTCAGGATCAATGTTTCTGCCGCTGCTGTTGTTTTGAGTAGTCATTAAACAACACCTGGGATAAGTTGACCGGTTGTTAGGTAGATACCTGTTAGTAGAACGAATGCCATCATGGCTGGTCTGCCGATGCTTCTTTCTAGGATTGTTTTGTTAGATGGTTGCATTGTTATTAGTAGTTATTGGTTTAGAAAATTCCAGGAATGATTTGACCTGTTGTGAAGTATGAAACCAAAAGACTGACCATTCCGATCATTGCCCAACGGCCATTTGTCTTTTCTGCTTCTTCTGGATAGCTGGTGTAGTCCTCTACAAGCTGTGGCTGTGTTTCACGGCCAAAGATGTTTTGCTTGCCGTACTCAGTGATTACCTGAGAAGAAGATGAACTTGTCATTACTGAAATTGCGTTGATGTGAATAAATGTAAAGTATTTACTTTGTAGAGCAAAGATACGGTCGGGTACGGCTTCTTCTAATAATCAATAACAACAAGTCTCAAAGACTAATGACAACAACTAATTAGAGAGATATTTATCCAATGATTAGATCTATTGATGACTCTAATAAGTATAAATAGCCCAAACACGAGTGAGTTTACCCAACCTTGATATTTTGCTTAGAAGCTATATTTCACAAGTTAATACACTCAATGCAAGTCATTTTTCATGAGTTCCGAACCTGATAATTTACAAATACTTATCAGTAAGTACAGAACTATGGACATATATGAATTAGAAGCAAATATCGATAATTGGGATAACGAGAATGATTGCCAAAGCCTTGTTATCGCAAAAAAAGAACTGGTAATTAAATACAAAGAGAGACAAGAACAAATAGAACTTTTAACTAAATCTCTCACTTCTTCTTCACGAGCTGGGAGATGGATTTCTAGTGTTAAAGCCGTTATTAAACAGCTTCTAAAATTCAAGAAATAAAAGCTACATCATTTTTAGGAGTTGTTGTATTTAATTATTCCCACGTTGAGAGATCCGTAGTTCCTTGTGATCTTTGCATCCATGCAATATTCCATATGCCATCAATTTTCTTGAAAATCAATGAATAGGTAGATAAATCATTATTCAGGTCACCTTTGTAGCTAAACGCTTCTTTCAGGGTAAATGCAGCAAAGCCCCAATCAGAATTAGTCTCTAGCCGATGAATCTTGACTAATTCGGAGAGTTTAATAACCAAATCATCACTGTCATACATTCCTGCAAGACCCTGCGCGGTTATGGGGTTACCACTTGGTCTGATTGCCAAGAAATCATTTGTGGTATTAGCTGGTAAAAATGTTTTGTTTTGAGCCATGTCTGCAAAACCTTGTATAAGAGCTTCTATCTGCTGTGAATCAGAAGACAATTTTCTAAAATGTATATTCTTAGAGCATCTCACAATTTAGTTAATTAGGATGTTTAATTTGATGTATTTGAACAGATAGGAAGTGAAATCAAGAGTGGGTAAAACGCACAAAAAAAATAGACGAGCGACAGATCAAAGCACTCCCTAAAAAAAATTTGGCAAGTCGTCACATCGGATATATATTCGATTGGCGTCAAGCAAAGATGCCAAGCTGCGTGGAAAGAAATCGGGTCGGTGCCCGAGTGGTTAATGGGGGCGGACTGTAAATCCGCTGGCTACGCCTACGTTGGTTCAAATCCAACCCGGCCCATCTTTCAACAAGCCCTTGTAGCTCAACGGTAGAGCACTCCCTTGAGAAGGTAGTGCTCTACTATCGGTTTCAAATCCCGTCGAGGGCACGAAGACCCTCTACCAAAGAACTATCAGAACGAATCTAGAGACCTCATGGGGTCTTTTTTTTATACCAATGCATTGCTATCGCTGAAAAATCGCAGAAATGAGCAATCAAGAACTATCAGCATATCCAAAAATAGAAAATAAATATTCTCGATTTTTTTGATGAGAATGTTCTCCATTTTGTTCTTTATTTTTAGATGTTGGAACGTAAATAATGGTCAGATGGATACTTTAAAGATGTTCATGAAATACTTTGGGTTTAAGCAGCATCAACACAAGCATTAATACTTTTCAATTATCACAGGTCATAAGAATTTAAAAAGTTTTGCTTTAGCAAGGACAATAAGCTTTATGTAACAAGCTGAACTCCGAGAATGCAAAATTTGACTTAAATTATAAATGTAGTTAAAACTACCAAAAACGTTCAACTCATCAAATGATGAGCCGCAGTTTGACTCAAGCCAAGGAACGGGGACTTGAGCATATTTCGGAGAAAGAAAAATGTCTTTAACCTACAGAGGTCTTAAGTACAACCAGCAAAAAGCAGCTATCGAAAAACAGCAAGTACAACTTACTTATCGAGGTAAGTCTTACCAAAGCTAGTAGCAAAAACCATATGCTCCAAAGCCCCTTAAGGGGCTTTTTTTTAACTAATAAATTACTTAATAATATTTGATCTTTTTTGTAGATATATATTTATGATTGCCAAGATAAATATTATTAAAAAAGATGTTATGAATAGAAAAAGGTAATTTCCAGAAATTATATTTAATTCTCCATTTAATATTTTTTGTAAGAAATTTTTCAATCCAATATCTTTGATTTTTCTTGCGGCAAAACCACTGGCTAAAAAAGGTGAATCTGAGATTATTATGCTAAAAATCAAAGCAGGCATAAACCTTTTCCATGTTATTTTTGTCAGTCCTATGGCATAACAAACAAAATCAAAGAAACCAGACATTAGTAGAGCTGTCATAAGGAAATAATTATTTTCTAGATAATCTTGACTAATGCTTTCAACTCTTCGCATTTGTCTTGAACCAAGTAATCTACTAATATATTTTCTTCCCAATTTTCTCGCCAGTAAAAATGATACTGAACAAGAGAAAAAATCTGCAAAAAATATAATAACTAGCCCCTGTGTAAAACCAAACTGAAAGCCAGCAGCAGCGGAAAATATTGTTCCAGGTAAAACTGGTATTATGATACTAATGGATCTTAATACAAATAACAAGAATATTAAGATTAAGCTAAAAAAGTTATTCGCATTTAAACCACTAACACTATCATAAAAAAAATCAGTAATGATATTAACATCCAAGTAAAAAAAAGTAATACTTAAAATAACAACGAAGAAAATTATTATTAAATAATTAAAATATTTACTAATAATAAACTTTTTAGTCATAAAATATTTTTCAATCAGGAACGAAGTCTTATCTTAAGTTTATAGTAATGAAATTATTAAATAATCGCTATAACAAACACTAATTATGTTCAAACTTTAGACTGCAAGTTGTATTAGCTTCTGTTAAAGGCATTTCTCCAGAGTTCCATTTCTCGTATACACATGCATAAAAAGGTTCATTTAGACTACTCAAATCATTTTTTTGATCTATTAATTCTCTTAGATATTTAGCTTTTGCTCTGAGATATTCTTTTTTATATAACCAGTACATCACTTCGGCAACACCTATAAAAGCCAAAGAGAATACAAAAATAATTAATAAATGATTAATCAATCTTACATTTACAGGGATTAATATATTAGGCCCGATATACAAAAAAAGTAACTCGTAAATAATACTCAAAGCCCTTTTTCTTCTTGTTTACTAAGAATAGCGATTGTTCTCTTTGAAAGTTTTCAGTATTAGTCTTATCAATCATCAAAAAAAGTACTGAGTCTCTTCAAAAAATAAAAGTCAAAGGCTAAGTTAAAATGCTCATAGAACTACCTCGTTAGACCTTAGCCTCAACTTATGATTTATTTTGTTAGAAGGGTTGAAAATCGTAATTAACAATGTCATTAGAAAATTTCGTACTTAATCAATTACAAGATCTAGTTCTATCTGGCAAAACTAGAAATGAGAAATGGAGAAGAGCACAGCTTAACTCTTTATCAAATTTATTAGAAAATCATCAACAAGACATTTTAAATGCTCTAAGGCAAGATTTAGGAAAACCAGCCACAGAGGCGTTCTTCGAGATTATTGCTGTCAAACAAGAGATAAAACTGGCACAGAAAAATTTATCTAGTTGGATGAAGACAAGGCAAATCAATGTGCCTGTCTCTCTTAAACCAGCTCAAGCATTGGTCCAGCCAGATCCGTTGGGCTGTATTTTAATAATTGGTCCGTGGAATTATCCTTTTTCGCTTACTCTTCAACCACTAGTAGGAGCATTAGCTGCTGGGAACACTGCTGTTTTAAAGCCATCAGAGCATGCACCTAACGTGTCAACTCTGATAAAAAAACTTATAGAAGAATATTTCCCCCCAGAGATCGCGCAAGTTATTGAAGGAGATGGAAACATTGCGGCTGATTTAATGAGTCGAAAATTTGATCACGTCTTTTTCACAGGTGGAGAAAATATAGGAAAAAAAGTAATGGAAGCCGCATCAAGAAACCTCACTCCAGTAACTTTAGAACTTGGAGGCAAAAGCCCAGCTGTTGTTATCGATGGTGCAAATCTAGAGGTAACGGCAAAGAGAGTTATATGGGGAAAAAGTCTAAACGCTGGTCAAACATGTATTGCTCCGGATCATTTACTTGTTGAGCATAAACTTTTTGATTCATTAATTTCTAATTTAATAAATTCGATTAATGATTTTTACGGAAATTCGCCTTTAGATTCAAAACATCTGGGGTGCATTATTAATGAAAAACAATTTAATAGACTTAATAATTTACTAAATCAGGCTAAAAAGAATCACCAGATAATCTATGGAGGAGATAGCAATGAAAAAGAGAAAAGAATTAGCCCTACACTCATCAAAATCGAGAATCGGAATGATCCACTTATGAAGGAAGAACTCTTTGGCCCATTGCTACCTATTTTGAGTATTAAAAATCTCGATCAAGCAATCTCAGATTTCAAGTTATTGCCTAAACCCCTTGCTCTATATCTTTTTGGAGGAAGTGAGAAGGAACAAGGGAAAGTACTATCAATGACCTCTTCAGGAGGTGTTTGTTTTAATGATGTTGTTTTACAGGCAGGTATACCTGAACTGCCATTTGGAGGTGTAGGAACAAGTGGTATGGGAAAATACCACGGTAAAGCAGGTTTTGATAACTTTACTCATTACAAATCAGTCCTAAAAAGACCTTTTTGGCTAGATCTAAACTTCAGATACCCTCCATACAAGTTAGATTTATCTTTACTTAATAAATTAATAGGTTAAAGTAAATTCAATATCTATAAGATAGATTATCAATTTAGTATAGAGATGTTCAAAAGTATAAAAATAACTATCATTTTATATTACATCAATAGTATTATATTACTCTTATCAATATTTACTTTAAAAGTTAATTCAGAGACAAAGATTATCGCAAAAAGTGGTGATACCCTTTTCAAAATATCCAAAGAATATGGAGTCACCTTAAAAGAACTAATGTATAAGAATAATTTCAATGATGCGACAAAAATAATAGAAGGAGAAGTTATAATTATACCTCATAAAGAGATTGATAAATACAAAAACAATGAATATGTTACTTATAAAGTAAGCAAAGGGGATACTCTTTACAAGATTGCAAGAGATTACAACGTAAGCCTAAATGATATTATTTCCATGAATAATCTAAAAAATGATTCTTATCTTAAGCTTAATCAGATTATCTTCTTACCAAAGGGAACTACATATAAGAAAGTAGTCGATAGAGAAAATATTAAATTAGCAAGTAAAAAAGTTTTTTATCATCAAACGTCCAATAAAGATGATCTTTCAACTATCGCATATATTCACAAAATCCCAATTGAACAAGTTAAGACTTTAAATAAATTAAATTATCCTATCAAAATCAAACCTAATTTCAAATTGAAATTAAGAACACCTAAACCTTCAAAATGGATAAAATATGGATCTTTAATTATCAATTGGTCAGATTGGACATATTTTGATGGCAACTATATTGCTCAATCAAAAACAAAAAAAAATAAAGCTTTCTATTTAGCTCTTAATTGCACAAAGAGAGCTCTAAACAATACATTAAATAATTCTTACTGGACAAACTGGTATTTCCCTGAAACTGATTTTGAATTTAAATTAATTAGTGATTTTTGTGATCAGGATTTTAAATTATAAATTATTAATTATTAATTGATTTCAAGAGGTGGAGGTTCCAATCTTTCAGAGTCTTCTTCAACAAGTTGTAATCTCAACCTTTTCCCTCCTGAAAGTTCTCCAAGAGAAACTCTTATTGTTGAACCAGTGAGTGTTTGAAGTGTGTCTAAAAGCTCTCTTAAATATGGCGTGCTACTACCAGACTCAACCCATAGTCTCTCTTGCAAGCCTTCTAATCTTTTCCAAGCAGAATGGAATTTCAAAATAGAACTCTCTATAGTTTTTGCTTGTCCAAAAGCATCTGAAAGCAATCCTAAAGAATCCAACCTGAGAGCTTCTTGAGTAGCTTTATCTAAATTTAAATTCTTATTTTGAAAAGCTCTTAACGCTAAAGAAGCATCTAAAGACTTACCCATCCATTTAGCTGTATTCGTCATATCTTTTACTGAATCTATTTCAGGATTTTCTCTTAAAGTTTCGCAGATTTCTTCCTGCTGAATAGGCGACAACTTGGATAATTCTCTTACTAATGGCGCCACAAACTTTGCTGGTAATAAATTTGATTGCGTTTTTTCTTTAATTTCATCAGGCAAAAGAGTGCTGGTTGCAGCCATGAATTGGTCAGTTAAGCTTTTTACTTGTCTTCTTGTTATGTCCCTCCCTTCATTAGCAGCCTCAGAAATCATATGTTGAATCTCAGGCTCAGCTTGTGCTGTTTCTATAAAAGCTCTTTTAGAAAAATTATTTACACTAGATTCTTCAAGTATTCCATCGACTACAAGATTATCGGAGGAATCAGCTAGTTGGATAAGGGAATAGGCTTTGCTTTTACTAATTTCCATCTCCCTAAGCCATTGCAAAAAGCCTGAACCTCTGCCATCCCCACCTCTCTTTTCTCTATCTCTAACAACACGTAAAATTCTTCCTCGCCAAATTTCGGTTTGCAAATCAAACTGCTCACATATTGACCATGCATTCTCTAATCTCTTGATGAAATCAATATTACTCAAGTCATCTTGATCAGGATCAGGCAAATCAAAGCTAAGAGAAGATGGGTCTAAAGATGGCTGTGGTATCACAAAAAATAAAATCTTTAAAGGTTTAACATTTCGAAGCTAATTGAAAATTCGCCCGGAAATCAATATGGATTATTTATGTCTAATGTAAAAAATCTTTTAAAAGGGATTTGATTTTTTAAAATACTAGCGACAGTCTGTGACACATCTACAAATATAACCTGTTCTGTTAGATAATAATAATAAGAAATTTAGGTAAATCAGATGAGCTTTGCAAGAAAGGATAAGGTTCGCATCTTGCGTCAAGAATCTTACTGGTTCAATCAAATTGGAGAAATTGTCTCTATAGATAAATCTCCATCAATGAGATACCCAGTAACTGTCAAATTTGATAAATGTGATTTCAAAGCTTTTAGCGGTGTTGATGGTGGAGCCAATACCAGTCAATTTTCAGCCAAGGAATTAGAAGCTGCCGTACTTTAGCAGTATTATACTTTGTGCCAGAATTACCTGAAGTTGAGACAGTTAGAAAGGGACTTGAGAAACTTCTAAATGATTTTTATATTGAGAGAATAGAAGTATTAAAAGAACGTTCAATAGCAAGTAATGGTGGATCAAAAAGTTTCATAAATAATGTTAAACATAGTTATCTAGGTCATTGGGAAAGAAGAGGTAAATATTTAATAGGATCCCTCCTTACAAAAGAAAAAATTAGCAAAGGTTTTTTAGTTGTTCACTTAAGAATGACAGGCCAATTTAAAATACTTGAGAAAGAAGTTTTAGCATGCAGCCATACTAGAGTGAGATTTTTGGAGGAGAGAGGAAGAGAACTCCGTTTTATAGACATTAGGAATTTCGGACAAATGTGGCACGTGCCCTCAACAAAATCAGTTTCAGAGATAGTTTCTGGAATTAAAAGATTAGGCCCAGAGCCATTTAGTACTGATTTTAATAGTCATTATTTGGAAGAATATTTGAAAAAAAAAACTCGCTCAATTAAATCTGCTTTATTAGATCAAGAAACTGTTGCTGGGGTTGGAAATATATATGCAGATGAAACATTATTTGATGCTGGGATTAATCCAAAAACAGAAAGTAGAAATTTAAAAAGTAATGAATTAAAAAGGCTATGCAATAGTCTGGTCAAAATCTTAAATATAAGTATTGGGGAAGGGGGCACAACTTTTAGTGACTTTAGAAATTTAGAGGGGGTCGATGGAAATTATGGCGGACAAGCTTGGGTGTATAGAAGAAGTGGAAAAAATTGTAAAAAATGTGGAACAAAGATATTGCGGGAAAAAATCTGTGGAAGAAGCACACACTGGTGTCCTACTTGCCAAAAATAATTTTTAATTAAAAAAGGGTCCCGAAAGACCCTTTTTTAAAAAATTTTTACCTGGCATTGAGCTATTTTCTCAGGGGGCAACCCCCCAAATATCGTCGCCGCTGATGCGTTTCACAACCGAGTTCGAGATGGATCGGAGTGGTTCCACATCGCCATGAACACCAGGATAGTGTTATTAGTGAACCCTGAAGACTGCATAGAAATTATTAAAGAATAACAAGAAAAAATAAAGCAAAAATTCGAATAATAGCAAAAGAAGGTCAAGCCCTCGATCTATTAGTACTCCTCCGCTGCATCTGTTACCAGACTTCCACGTAGAGCCTATCAACGGGTGTTCTTCCCGTGATCTTACTGGTTTAAACCATGGGAATACTCATCTTGAGGTGGGCTTCCCACTTAGATGCTTTCAGCGGTTATCCACTCCGCACATGGCTACCCAGCGTTTACCGTTGGCACGATAACTGGTACACCAGAGGTGCGTTCCTCCCGGTCCTCTCGTACTAGGGAGAAATCCTCTCAATATTCCTGCGCATACACCGGATATGGACCGAACTGTCTCACGACGTTCTGAACCCAGCTCGCGTACCGCTTTAATGGGCGAACAGCCCAACCCTTGGGACCGACTTCAGCCCCAGGTTGCGATGAGCCGACATCGAGGTGCCAAACCTCCCCGTCGATGTGAACTCTTGGGGGAGATCAGCCTGTTATCCCTAGAGTAACTTTTATCCGTTGAGCGACGGCCCTTCCACTCGGAACCGTCGGATCACTAAAACCGACTTTCGTCCCTGTTCGACTTGTAGGTCTCACAGTCAAGCTTCCTTCTGCTTTTGCACTCGACGACTGATTTCCAACCAGCCTGAGGAAACCTTTGTGCGCCTCCGTTACCTTTTAGGAGGCGACCGCCCCAGTCAAACTGCCCAGCAGATACTGTCCGTTTCCCGGATAACGGGTAAACGTTAGATCTCTAGCTCTGAAAGAGTGGTATCTCACCATTGACTCAGTAACACCCAAAAGCATTACTTCAAAGTCTCCCACCTATCCTGCGCATTCAGAGCCCGAGAACAATACCAACCTGCAGTAAAGCTTCATAGGGTCTTTCTGTCCTGGTGTATGTAGTCCGCATCTTCACAGACAATTCTATTTCGCCGAGCCTCTCTCCGAGACAGCGCCCAGATCGTTACACCTTTCGTGCGGGTCGGAACTTACCCGACAAGGAATTTCGCTACCTTAGGACCGTTATAGTTACGGCCGCCGTTCACCGGGGCTTCAGTCACTAGCTTCGCTTACGCTAACCAGCTTCCTTAACCTTCCGGCACTGGGCAGGTGTCAGCCCCCATACATCGTCTTGCGACTTAGCGGAGACCTGTGTTTTTGGTAAACAGTCGCCTGGGCCTCTTCACTGCGACCAGCTCGCGCTGGCATCCCTTCTCCCGAAGTTACGGGACCATTTTGCCGAGTTCCTTAGAGAGAGTTATCTCGCGCCCCTCGGTATTCTCTACCACCCCACCTGTGTCGGTTTCGGGTACTGGCAATTATGCCTTAGCGGGTATAGGGATTTTCTTGGAAGCATGACGTCACCAACTTCGCTGCCGTAGCAGCTCGTACTCACGCCTCAGCTCAGAACGTTTTCTCCGTTCCTCAAAGCCTTGAACGCTTGAACCAGTAACCAACATCTGGATTGGCTAGCCTTCTCCGTCCCCCTTCCCAAAACATAACTGGTACAGGAATATTGACCTGTTATCCATCGACTACGCCTTTCGGCCTGACCTTAGGACCAGACTAACCCTCCGCGGACGAGCCTGCCGGAGGAACCCTTAGGGTTTCGGGGCATGGGATTCTCACCCATGTTTTCGCTACTCAAGCCGACATTCTCACTTCTATGAAGTCCACGCCCGCTTACGCTAACGCTTCACCCCACATAGAACGCTCCCCTACCATTTATAAATAAATCCGCAGCTTCGGTACAACACTTAGCCCCGTTCATTTTCGGCGCAGGATCGCTCGACCAGTGGGCTATTACGCACTCCTTTGAGGATGGCTGCTTCTAAGCAAACCTCCTGGTTGTCTGGGCAATCCCACCTCCTTTATCACTTAGTGTTGATTTTGGGACCTTAGCTGGCGGTCTGGGCTGTTTCCCTTTCGACTATGGAGCTTATCCCCCACAGTCTGACTGCCTAGTTACACACAGGGTATTCAGAGTTCATCACGATTTGGTACCGCTCTCGCAGCCCGCACCGAAATGGTCGCTTTACCCCCCTGCTGGAGCACTAGACGCTACGCCTCAACGTATTTCGGGGAGAACCAGCTAGCTCCTGGTTCGATTGGCATTTCACCCCTAACCACAGCTCATCCGGTGACTTTTCAACGTCAGTCGGTTGGGACCTCCACTTGGTATCACCCAAGCTTCATCCTGGCCATGGTTAGATCACCAGGGTTCGGGTCTATAAACACTGACAAAACGCCCTATTCAGACTCGCTTTCGCTGTGGCTCCACCATTCTCGGTTTAACCCGCCAGTGCCTATAAGTCGCCGGCTCATTCTTCAACAGGCACACGGTCACCCGATAAGTCGGGCTCCCATTGCTTGTAGGCTCATGGTTTCATGTTCTATTTCACTCCCCTCCCGGGGTTCTTTTCACCTTTCCCTCACGGTACTGTTTCACTATCGGTCACACAGGAGTACTTAGCCTTACGAGGTGGTCCTCGCAGATTCACACGGAATTCCACGTGCTCCGTGCTACTCGGGATACAGATAGGCTAACTCTCCTTTCGATTACGGGGCTTTCACCCTCTGTGGCGCGCCATTCAAACGCTTCTTCTAGGTTTGTTAGTCCACGTTTCTGTCCCACAACCCCGATAGTCGAAACTATCGGTTTGGGCTATTCCCCGTTCGCTCGCCGCTACTTAGGGAGTCGTTATTTACTTTCCTTTCCTCCAGCTACTAAGATGTTTCAGTTCGCTGGGTTGGCTCGTGCCAGCCTATGTATTCAGCTGGCCGTTCTAAGGGTTGCCCCATTCGGAAATTCCCGGATCAAAGCGTGTATCCAGCTCCCCGAGACATATCGCAGGTAACCACGTCCTTCATCGCCTCTGTGTGCCAAGGTATCCGCCATGAGCCCTTTGTAGCTTGACCTTAAATACAATCACAAAATTAATTGTGCTTGGCTTTTACTCAAGAATTAAACATGAATTCTGTTAATAAAGAATTTAGTTTTAAGGCTAAATTGCAAAAACAGAATTATGCATCCATGAGATGCTTTATTCTTTCTAATCTATGCAGTTTTCAAGGTTCTACTGAATTCTCATGGATTAAACCATGGGAGCCCAGCATGTTATCAACTATGTAAAAGATGATAAGAAGCTAGGTTCTTTCAATAGACAATTCTAAGTCACATCTACAAATTTTTCTCCAGATTTTAGTTATCAGGATAGTTTTCAGTGGAGGTAAGCGGACTCGAACCGCTGACATCCTGCTTGCAAAGCAGGCGCTCTACCAACTGAGCTATACCCCCAACAACGAATGGGCCATCCTGGACTTGAACCAGGGACCTCACCCTTATCAGGGGTGCGCTCTAACCACCTGAGCTAATGGCCCAGGAGAAACCTTTGTTGGGTGTGACCTAGACAAGTTTAGGAACTGAAATAAAAGAATTAATATAAAATAATTCTAAAATCTGAGGTACCGATCGACCTTAAGGTGACAGGATTGCGGCCTAAGAATAAAAAACTTAGACATCACAATCAATATATTGTCTCCCTGTTAGGAGGTGATCCAGCCGCACCTTCCGGTACGGCTACCTTGTTACGACTTCACCCCAGTCATCAGCCCCACCTTCGGCGTCCTTCTCCACAAGGGTTAAAGTAACGACTTCGGGCGTGGCCAACTTCCATGGTGTGACGGGCGGTGTGTACAAGGCCCGGGAACGTATTCACCGCAGTATGCTGACCTGCGATTACTAGCGATTCCTACTTCACGTAGGCGAGTTGCAGCCTACGATCTGAACTGAGCCACGGTTTATGGGATTTGCTAGCTCTCGCGAGTTTGCTGCCCTTTGTCCGTAGCATTGTAGTACGTGTGTAGCCCAGGACGTAAGGGGCATGATGACTTGACGTCATCCACACCTTCCTCCGGTTTATCACCGGCGGTCTTTCTAGAGTGCCCAACTAAATGCTGGCAACTAAAAACGTGGGTTGCGCTCGTTGCGGGACTTAACCCAACATCTCACGACACGAGCTGACGACAGCCATGCACCACCTGTCACTGCGTTCCCGAAGGCACCCTCTAATTTCTTAAAGGTTCGCAGGATGTCAAGCCCTGGTAAGGTTCTTCGCGTTGCATCGAATTAAACCACATACTCCACCGCTTGTGCGGGCCCCCGTCAATTCCTTTGAGTTTCACACTTGCGTGCGTACTCCCCAGGCGGAACACTTAACGCGTTAGCTACGACACCGAAGGGGTCGATTCCCCCGACACCTAGTGTTCATCGTTTACGGCCAGGACTACAGGGGTATCTAATCCCTTTCGCTCCCCTGGCTTTCGTCCATGAGCGTCAGTAATGGCCCAGCAGAGCGCCTTCGCCACTGGTGTTCTTCCCGATATCTACGCATTTCACCGCTACACCGGGAATTCCCTCTGCCCCTACCATACTCAAGCCAATCAGTTTCCACTGCCATGATGGAGTTAAGCTCCACGCTTTAACAGCAGACTTGAAGGGCCGCCTGCGGACGCTTTACGCCCAATAATTCCGGATAACGCTTGCCACTCCCGTATTACCGCGGCTGCTGGCACGGAATTAGCCGTGGCTTATTCCTCAAGTACCGTCATATCTTCTTCCTTGAGAAAAGAGGTTTACAGCCCAGAGGCCTTCGTCCCTCACGCGGCGTTGCTCCGTCAGGCTTTCGCCCATTGCGGAAAATTCCCCACTGCTGCCTCCCGTAGGAGTCTGGGCCGTGTCTCAGTCCCAGTGTGGCTGATCATCCTCTCAGACCAGCTACTGATCGATGCCTTGGTGAGCCATTACCTCACCAACAAGCTAATCAGACGCGGGCTCATCCTCAGGCGAAATTCATTTCACCTCTCGGCATATGGGGTATTAGCGGTCGTTTCCAACCGTTATCCCCCTCCTGAGGGCAGATTCCCACGCGTTACTCACCCGTCCGCCACTAACCCGAAGGTTCGTTCGACTTGCATGTGTTAAGCACGCCGCCAGCGTTCATCCTGAGCCAGGATCAAACTCTCCGTTGTAGTCAGGCCCTATTGTAAAAAATAATTTCTACTCAGTCTGATTTGCTTCTCCCACTTGTAACAGCACTGGCGTACTGATTGTGATTGTTGCCACCTTAGTTTTAATAAGGGTTCTAAAGAGTGCACTTAGTTTTATCTTCGTGACTTTCCCGGATCTCAGATCCGTCGTTGCTCTAACTGTGTAACACCAAATATCAAAATAGAGCCGTGAAACTCCAATTCGAAATAGTGACAAAATCATGCAACTAATTTCTTTTTGACGGGACCTCACACCTTTATCGCAATACATCCGATTCACTAATGAACCAGACGCGATAAAAGCGTCAGTTCCTAAACTTTTAAGTTGTCTAGGTGCAATGTTTTCGACTTAAAAAGCCAAGAACATTTTCGATCTTGCGACCGTTTTTTAGCTTACATCACAGAAGGGTTTAGTCTTCGAATGTTGTAAAACTCCCACTTAACTAAAAAACTTTCGTAATTTTCGCTAACTGAGTGCGCTCTAGATTAACTTTTGCGCAGAAGAATATTCTAGACCCTCGAAGTACTTACTTGCAACAAAGTTGCAAATGAAATGTTTTACCTCTTACTATCAATATTAAAGGAGTAAGCCATAACTAGCTTTTAGCGATGGCAACAGATTATTTTAATGCCCGCACGTTTTAGCCAACAGCACCAAAGGGTCCGTCCCAACTCGAATGAAGACAAAGTTGTTGCCAGAGCTAAAGAACATTTTGAAAAAACTCTGATTGAAATTTCTGGAAGTATTGCAGGAAGTGTCGCAGCATTAGAGCATCCAACAAAGAATGATGCTCTCAATTACGGAGAAATTTTTTTAAGGGACAACGTTCCTGTAATGATTTATCTCTTAACTCAAAAAAGATATGACATAGTCAAGAAATTCTTGACAGTAAGTCTTGATTTGCAAAGTACCACTTATCAAACTCGAGGGGTTTTCCCAACAAGTTTTGTTGAAGAAAAAGGAAAATTAATAGCTGATTATGGTCAGAGATCTATTGGAAGAATCACCTCTGCTGATGCAAGTTTATGGTGGCCAATACTTTGTTGGCTGTATGTGAGAAAAAGTGGTGATCAGAGTTTTGGGACGAGTCAACAGGTTCAAAGAGGTGTGCAACTTCTTCTTGATTTAGTTTTGCATCCAACTTTTGAGGGAAATCCCGTTTTGTTCGTACCAGATTGTTCTTTTATGATAGATCGACCCATGGATGTTTGGGGAGCTCCTCTTGAGGTAGAGGTTTTATTGCATGCATGCTTAAAAAGCTGCATTCAACTAATGGAACTAAGCAGAAAACATCAAAAAAGTCGATTGCTTGATCAGAGGCTTGTTTTAACTCGTCAGTGGGTGCATGATCTTCGACAATTTCTTTTGAAACACTATTGGGTCACAAGCAAAACGATGCAAGTTCTTAGAAGAAGGCCTACAGAGCAATATGGTGAAGATCAACATCAAAATGAATTCAATGTCCAACCCCAAGTAGTACCTTCATGGCTTCAGGATTGGCTTGAGAACAGAGGTGGATACCTTATTGGAAATATAAGGACTGGTAGGCCAGATTTTCGTTTTTACAGTTTGGGTAATTCATTAGCATGCATGTTTGGAGTATTGACAGCACCGCAACAGAGAGCATTATTTCGTCTAGTTCTACATAATCGTGAACACCTCATGGCACAAATGCCAATGAGGATATGTCATCCTCCAATGGATGTTGAAGAATGGCAAAACAAAACAGGTTCAGACCCAAAAAACTGGCCATGGAGCTATCACAATGGGGGGCATTGGCCTAGTCTTTTATGGTTTTTTGGTGCTTCTATACTGCTACATGCAAAACGTTATCCAAAAGCTGATGTTTTACTCATGGGACAAATGAGGGCTCTTATTGAAGAATGTTATTGGAGTCAATTGAATCAACTTCCAAGACAGAAATGGGCAGAATATTTTGATGGGCCAACTGGCACATGGGTAGGACAACAATCTAGGACTTATCAAACTTGGACAATTGTTGGATTTTTATTAATGCATCATTTGTTAAGAGCTGAGCCTGATGATGTATTGATGTTGGACTTAGAGGAAAGTTTCTAAAACAAACCTAAAGTCAGAGATTTATCAATTGGTAAGCATGCTCCTATACCTAAATACATTGTCAAAACAGTTCCAAATAAAAATAATGTCATGGCTACTGGTCTTCTAAAAGGATTAGCAAATTTATTTATGTTTTCGATAAAAGGAAGAATCATTAAACCCAGAGGTATCAGTGTCTGCAGAGCAATACCGAGCAACTTATTAGGTACAACTCTTAAAATTTGAAAAACAGGATATAAATACCATTCAGGGAGAATCTCTAATGGAGTTGCGAAGGGATTTGCTTTATCTCCAAGGAATGCAGGATCTAAAACTGCTAAACCGACAACACATGCAATCGTCCCAAGAATAACCACCGGAAAAATATACAAAAGATCATTTGGCCATGCTGGTTCTCCGTAATAATTATGACCCATTCCTTTAGCAAGTTTTGCTCTTAATTTTGTATCGGTTAAATCAGGTTTCTTAAGAGTAGACATGGTTTAAGGGTGGTTTAAAAAAATTAGAGGTTATTTGAATTAATGATTTTAAATGTCTTTAATTATAACGGACCAGAGATTCCTTGTTTTCTAATCATTAGAAAATGCATCAACATAAATACAGCTAATAGCCATGGCATCACAAAAGTATGAAGACTATAAAACCTTGTCAAAGTTGACTGTCCAACGCTCTCACCACCTCTAAGAAGTTCAACCATAAAGTCACCAATAACTGGAATAGCTGCAGGGACTCCAGAAACAATTTTAACTGCCCAATAACCAACTTGATCCCAAGGCAATGAATACCCTGTAACTCCAAAAGCAACAGTTATTACTGCCATAACCACTCCGGTTATCCACGTCAATTCTCTAGGTCTTTTAAATCCACCAGTCAAATAAACTCGAAAAACATGCAAAATAAGCATGAGTACCATCATTGAGGCACTCCATCTATGGACTGATCTAATCAACCAACCAAAACTCACATCTGTCATCAGATAACTTACTGAGCTATAAGCTTCAGTTACTGTAGGTTTGTAGTAAAAGGTCATCGCGAATCCAGTCGCGAATTGAATCAAAAAACAAACCAGTGTTATGCCACCAAGACAATAAAAAATGTTGACATGTGGTGGAACGTATTTTGAAGTGACATCATCAGCTATGTCCTGTATCTCAAGACGTTCCTGGAACCAGTCATAAACCGGTGAAGATTTCGCCATCCACTTATGCACTGTACTTTCAAATATCTTACTCGATGTGCCCCTTGGTCGCCGCAAAAGATCAATCCAATGCTTTTATCTGTTAAATCTTTAACTAAGCTACTGCAAAGATTTTTTGCAGTAATAATTTGTTTTGGGATTTTATTTCAAGTCTTTACTCCGCCAGCAATTGCTCTAAATGATGGACAATTGCTGGTTATTGAAGCCTGGAATCTAGTTAATTCGGGTTATTTAGATCCTAAGAAATTTGATGAAGTTCAATGGAAAAAACTTCGTCAAAAAGCTCTTGAAAAGCCAATAAACAATTCTCAACAAGCCTATTCAGCTATTGAAGCAATGCTTCTTCCTCTTGGAGATCCATATACACGCTTATTAAGACCAGTTGATTACGAAGCGATGAAAAAAAGCAACATAGGTAGTGAAATCAATGGAGTTGGACTTCAATTAGGAGCGAGAAAAGAAGATGGAGATATAGTAGTAATATCTCCTCTTGAAGGCTCTCCAGCATCCGATGCAGGAATTACAAGTGGAACGATTATAAAAAAAGTTAACGGACAATCTCCCAAACAATTAGGACTTGAAGCAACAGCAGCAAAACTGAGAGGGCAAACCGGAACACAAGTAATCGTTGAATTAGAGCAGCCTGACAATGAAATAAAGGAAATTTCTTTAGAAAGAAGAAGTGTTGATTTAAGACCAGTTAGGACTAAGAGAATAAGAAACGAATCAAATACATTTGGTTATTTAAGAATTACACAATTTAGTGAGGGAGTTCCTGAGCAAGTCCAGGAAGCATTGGAAGAACTTTCTGGGAAAGAAATTGATGGACTCATTTTAGATCTAAGAAATAACTCTGGAGGTCTCGTAAGTTCTGGACTCGCAGTTGCTGACGATTTCCTCAGCAACATGCCGGTTGTTGAAACAAAAAAAAGAGATTCCATAAATGATCCCATCAGTTCTGGAATAGAAACTATTTATGATGGTCCAATGGTTACTCTGGTAAATGGGGGGACAGCGAGTGCTAGTGAAATTCTTGCTGGTGCTCTTCAAGACAATAAAAGATCTGAACTTATAGGTACTAAAACTTTTGGGAAAGGCCTCATACAATCTTTGACCAATCTCAGTGATGGTAGTGGTTTAGCTGTAACAGTTGCTAGCTATTTAACTCCGAGTGGAAGAGACATACAAAATCTTGGAATTGATCCTGATCGCCTATTAGAAATGCCAGAACCACTTAATCCAGGCTCTGATGAAGATAGATGGCTTTTAGATGCAGAGCTGATCATGCAAGCCACCTTGGACAAGGAAGAAGTCTCAGAAAAATTATCAAAAGAGACTTTAGTAAAAGAAGAACAATTAATAAGCCAAGAAATTGAATAAGTCATGTCGACAAGAACTTATTACGACCCTCTTCATCAATCCATTACATTAAATAGTTCCATTCCAGAAGAAAAAATGGTGATGGAATTAATAAATTCATCCCCATTTCAAAGATTAAGAAGAATCAAACAATTAGGACCTGCTTATTTAACATTTCATGGTGCAGAATCAAGCAGGTTTACTCATTCTCTTGGTGTATTTCATCTAGCAAGAAGAGCAATAAATCATTTATTAAACTTTGATTCTGGATTAAAAGAGCATAAATTCATTCTCTATGGTGCTGCGCTTTTACATGATCTTGGGCATGGACCACTAAGTCATACAAGTGAAGAAATCTTCAAAATAAAACATGAATCATGGACCGCTAAATTAATAAATTCAAATCAAGAAATAACTACTATACTTAATAAGTATGGAGAAGGAAATGCAAAAGCAATTTCAGATTTAATTCAATCTAGAAAAGCAGAAAAAAAATCAATAATTTCGTTAATTAGTAGTCAGCTAGACTGTGATAGACTTGATTATTTAATGAGAGATAGTTATACAACAGGAGCAAGATATGGTCAACTAGATATAGACCGAATAATTTCAGCAATGACAATTTCACCTGATGGGGATTTAGCGATCCACCCAAAAGGGTTAATGGCTGTTGAGCATTATTTAGTTATAAGAAATCTAATGTATAGAAGCGTATACAATCATCGATTAAATGAAGTTTGCAATTGGTTATTAGAGCAAATTATAAAGACAGCAAGAAATATTGGACCAAAAAACTTATGGGCTGATAGAAGCATGTCTGAATGGCTTTGGAATCATAAAGAAATGAGTATAGAAAGTTTTTTATCTAATGATGACACAGTAACTGGATACCATATACATAAATGGCAAGACTCTAATTCTAGCAACCTATCTAATCTCTGTAAGCGCTTTATACATAGAAATTTATTAAAAGCATTAAATTTATCCTCCTTTACTTTAGAGACAAGGTTAGAATCTCTAGCAAAAGCTAGAAAACTATCTGAAAAATATTGCATTGAGCCAGATATATCCTGTGGATTAAGAGAACAAATTGTTAAAAGTTACCATCCTTATAAACATGGACTTCGTTTATGGGACGGAGATAAGTTACAAGCTCTAGAGAGAGTTTCACCATTAGTTGAGAGATTAATTCAGCCTAATCAAGCTTCATGGTTGATTTATCCAAAAGAAATTGAAATTGAATTAAAATTAGAAATTGAGAAACTAAAAATGAAACACAATTAGAAATGAATTTAAACAATCAAAAAATAATAATCAATATAGACGATAGAAACTATCCTAATTGGAAAATAGATTTAAAAAATAAATTAAAAAACCTGAAGTCAAATAACTTAGAAATAGATTCTAGAAATATCGATCTTTCATGTAAAGACATATCAGAAATAATAGCAATTGCGAATCAATATGATTGTAAGATTATTAGTTTTTGCTCATCATCTCCAAAGACGATTGTAAGTTCTCAATCACTAGGTTATAAATCTCAATTTATTTTTGAAAATTCTTCAAAAAATATCTCAGAGATAAATAAGAAAAATCTAACTTTTTTAAAAACTCACTTTCATCAAGGAACTGTACGGTCAGGGGAATATCTTGAAAGTCCTGGGGATTTGTTAATCCTTGGAGATGTTAATCCAGGTGCAAAAGTTAGCGCAGAGGGAAATATAATTATATGGGGAAGGCTACTTGGGATTGCCCATGCAGGCAGCAAAGGCAACTCTAAAGCAAGAATATCGGCACTTCAACTTAGACCTGTTCAACTAAGAATCGCTAAAAAAGTTGCTAGAGGGCCTAAGGAGAAGCCTCATTTTGGCCTTGCAGAGCAAGCAAGAATCGATTCTGAAGAAATTATTATTTCCCCACTGGAGACAACATAATTAGAATACAAAAAAGTATGGTTTGGACAAAAAGCAAGAAAAACTTACCTCATAAGTCCTTAAAGATGTCTTCAAAAGCAAACCCAATGCAACCGATCTAACAATAAAGGTTTTCTCTTAATCAAAATCGAACTAAAGTTTATCGAATCCAAGGAGGTCAGTGGCGACAGATACACGCGTCATTCTTATTTGCTCAGGCAAGGGTGGGGTCGGCAAGACAACCCTCACTGCTAATCTTGGCATTTCACTAGCAAGGCAAGGCTTAACCACTGCTGTTTTAGACGCAGACTTTGGTCTGAGAAATTTGGATTTACTATTAGGTCTTGAAAATCGAATTGTATATACGGCACAAGAAGTTCTTGAGGAGGAATGCAGACTGGATCAGGCCTTAGTGAAGCACAAGCAAGAATCCAATCTATCTTTACTTCCTGCGGGGAATCCAAGAATGCTTGATTGGTTAAAACCCGAAGATATGAAGCGCATAGTAGATATGTTAAGAGAACAGTTCAATTACGTTTTAATTGACTGCCCTGCAGGAGTTGAAGATGGATTTAAAAATGCCATGGCAGCCTCTCAAGAAGCCATTGTAGTTACCAATCCTGAGGTATCAGCAGTAAGAGATGCAGACAGAGTAATTGGTTTACTGAACACAAATTCTATTAAACCAGTCCAATTAGTTCTTAATAGAGTTAGGCCAAAGATGATGGCCAACCAAGAAATGCTTTCTATCGATGATGTGACTGATATTTTAGCCTTACCTTTACTTGGGCTTGTTCTAGAGGATGAACAGGTAATTGTAAGTACAAATCGAGGGGAGCCACTAACTTTAAATAGCATTAATTCCCCAGCAGCCAAATGTTATCTAAATATTGCCAAGAGATTACAAGGAGAAGATATTCCACTTATTGATCCCGTAGAGGAGAGTTCTGGATTTGGTGCGAAATTTAGAAGACTAATGCAAACAAAAATTTTCTAAAGCAATGGCAATGACACTTAGAGACATTATCAACAAGTTACTTCGTAGACAGCCGGCTAGCGCTAGTACCGCGCGCGAGAGGTTGCAACTGGTTCTAGCTCATGATCGATCAGATCTCAGTACAGAACTTTTAGATCAAATGAGAAAAGAAATACTTGAGGTGGTCGCAAAGTATGTAGAGATAGATGTGGATGAAGGAGCAGTAAGTCTTGAGACAGAGGATCGCATGACCGCATTAGTTGCAAACTTACCAATAAAAAGAACTATGACTGGGCAAATCCAACTTAAAGAGCCTAAGAATCAGTCAGAAGTAAATTCCCCAGAAACTGAAGGCACAGATCAAGTATCTTAATCAATTTCAAGATGGCACTAATTTATTAGATGAGATCAACAAGATATTTAAAAAAGTATTTTCAACAAATTTCTTAAATGGATTTACTTTTAGATTACTTTTTTAGGTAAGATAAAAGGATTGCCGGCTTAGCTCAGCGGTAGAGCAGCGCTTTTGTAAAGCGAAGGTCATCAGTTCAAATCTGTTAGCCGGCATTTTTTTAACAGTCCTAAAAGATCTATTTAGATTTACCAGAGATTATCAAAATTAAAAATGCAGCAATAAATAGGTTGAAAAATTTTAATTGAAAAGTCCAATCAAAACTCATTATGGGGAGTCTGAAAAGCCACCAAAAAATAGATTGCACTAATAAAACTATAAAGAACAGATAAATCATTCGTTACTTTTATTTCAAAACGACTGAACCAGGCCTTAACACATTCCACTTTCCATTTTCCCATTCAACAACTGTACTTGCCATGCCAGAAGAATTTGGCCAAGGAATAGGAGCCAATATTGGAATCCCAGGGAATTGAATCGAAGCTTCCATCGCATCTTTAACAGGTGCTTCTCCAGAAATGTTTGCACTTGTAGTTGCAAGAGGACCAGTTTGCATCAGCAAATCTCTTGCAAGTCTTAATGCGGGGACTCTAAAACCAACAGCATTTGAATTGCCATTCAAATGCTTAGAAAAATTTCCTATTGTTGGTAAAACCATTGTTAATGCTCCCGGCCAATAGATTTTTGCCAATTTCAAGCTTTGTTCCAAAGCACAAGGATGAACAAATTCAAACAAATCATCCAAGCAACCTCCCATTAATATAAGTGGCTTACTTAAAGGCCTTTTCTTAATAGTCCAAATTTTTTTTGAGTATTTTGGGTATGAACAAAGTGCTGGCAAAGTATCAGTAGGGAATAAAGCTAAAGATCCCTTTTTCAACTTTAAAGCCAAGTCAAAGATTCCAAATTGCTGAGTGATCATTTCATTTTCTACGACAAATTGCATAGCGATTGATTCCACTTAAATCTTGTTCAAAAGAAACTTCCTCCATTCCAATTTTCTTCATAAAACTAATTATCTTTTCACTTTGATCATAATGATGCTCAAGAATCAACCAACCTCCTTTGGAAAGTCCATTTAACGCTCCAAGGATGATTTTCCTAGAAGCATTCATTCCATCCTCTCCACCATCCAAAGCAATCAATGGCTCATGGTTTTTAACAACTGGCTCTAACTCTTCAATTAAATCGGAGGGTATATAAGGAGGATTACTTAAAACCAAATCAAAGCTCCCCCTCCATCTTTTCAAAGGTTCCCACCAATCACCCAAAGAAAATCTCACATTCGCATGTGGCACAATAGATTTTAAATTTCTTTTTGCTAGTTCTAATGCTTCATTACTAATATCAGCTGCGTGTCCATTCCAATTAGGAAGAGATTTAGCTAAAGATACTGCAATAGCTCCAGAGCCTGTTCCGAGATCAGCCCATCTTCCAGAATCAAAATTAGTAATTTTTTTCAAAGCAATATCAATCAAAAATTCTGTTTCTTGTCTAGGGATCAGAGCCTCTGATGAAACCTCTAACTCAACATCTCTCCAAGGGCACTTAGAAATCAAATATTGAAGTGGGGTTTGATCTTTTAAATGAGATTTCCAAATAACTTCTATTTCATCAGTTGAGATATCTAAGGAAATAAACTTCTCAGGACTCAAAATAATGCTTTGCAATTTAGCCCAAGAGACTCCAGCAGACATATCCAAAAGCCAATCAAAATCAACTTTCCTACCACCTATCAATATCATTTGTTTTCTCCATTTAAGAAAAGCCTCACCCGAAATGGATTTAAACATAATAAATTCTTAAATTACTTAAACTTTTGGGCCTTCTTCTAGCATTAATAAAATATTTTTAATTTCGAATGGTAATTCTCTTACTAACTTTATAGAGCCATTTGTTTTTCTTACAACAACAAGTCCTATTATTGCTTCTGCACCAATATTACCATTTGGTTTTAAAAATAAAGTTTTACAATTAAGTCTTATTTTATTTTCCAGCTTAAATTGACTCGATAAAAAAACCTTTTCGCCGTGAAAAAAAGATATTTTATATCTAAGTTGAATTGAAACAACTGGAATTTCGAAACCCTTTTCAGATAGTTTTGAATACGAATGACCAACTTTATCCAAAGCATCAATTCTCCCCTCTTCTAAAAAGTTTAAATAAGAGCCATGCCACATAACCCCTGCATGGTCAGTGTGCTGTGGAAGAACTTTTTTTGTTAAACTCCATCTATTAATTGTTGAACTCATCCTAAATAAGAACCAATTATCTTAGTCGTTAAATTTGATATGTAATTTTTTGAAGCAATACCTTACGGTAAAACCTCAATAAAAATATTGACCTCGAGCAAATACTTGAGATCTATATATTTTGAAAAAGTCTTAAATTACTTTTTAGGTTCAGGGCTCAATCTTCCCTTACTGGTATCAGAATAAAAGCTTGATTTCTCACCATCACTGGTAGAAACAAACAAACCGATAAGAAAGATAGTTGGTACTCCAACAAATAAAAGACTTGCGGCAAAGCCAAAACTAGTGGTTTCCATAACCGAGGTTTTTTACTCAGAACAAATTTTACTGAAATAAACTATATAACCCTTCAGCAGAAAAACTGGGGTTTGAATCAAAGAGACTGAGATTTTGTAATTTGCCGAAAAATTAGGAGTTTAAAAAGTGGTTCAGCCATATGAATTTGAAAAGCCACTAAAAATAATTTTCAAACTATCGGTTTCGAGTAGATTTAAGCTCGGATTTTTAGTTTTTTAAAACTAATTTGATACGAAAACGTCTTAAAATTACAAAATCAATCGAAATTCGAAAAATTCTTTTTTTTCTTTTTTTTTTAATTTTTTCTAGTCTGAGACAGTCTATTCGCAATTTTGAGCCCCTCAAAACCAGTTAGATTTTACGAAAGAGTGTCAAAAGTCATTTCAGGTCTCTACATCCTGTGCCTTAACTCAAGCAATACCATTTACGATCATGCGAGTCTTGCTGCATTAAGCAGCTTCGTTATACGAACCTGACCCATGGGATTGCCCTGGTATCGGGTGCACACAGTCGTTATCAACGACCCTGGCCGCCTCTTGGCCGTGCACCTCATGCATACTGCTTTGTTAGCCGGCTGGGCCGGCTCAATGGCCTTATATGAATTGGCCATTTTTGATCCTTCTGATCCAGTACTTAATCCAATGTGGCGCCAAGGCATGTATGTCATGCCCTTTATGGCCCGCTTAGGAATTACAGGCAGCTGGAACGGATGGGATATAACCGGAGCAACTGGAGTCGACCCCGGCTTCTGGAGCTTCGAAGGTGTTGCTGCAGCTCATATAGTTTTCAGTGGTCTCCTTATGCTCGCTGCCGTATGGCACTGGACATATTGGGACCTTGAATTGTGGGAAGATTCCCGCACTGGAGAGCCAGCTTTAGATCTTCCAAGAATTTTTGGAATCCATCTTTTCTTAGCCGGCCTGACATGCTTTGGGTTTGGCGCATTTCATTGCTCATCTGTTGGCATATGGGTCTCTGATCCATATGGATTAACGGGGCATGTAGAAAAAGTTGCACCAGTCTGGGGTGCAGAAGGATTTAATCCATTCAACGCTGGAGGAATTGTCGCCAATCACGTTGGAGCAGGACTTCTAGGAATCATTGGTGGAATATTCCATATCACCAATAGACCTGGAGAAAGGCTCTACAGAGCTCTAAAGCTTGGTAGCCTTGAAGGCGTTCTAGCTAGTGCTCTAGCAGCTGTTCTTTTCGTATCCTTCGTAGTTGCGGGAACCATGTGGTATGGATCAGCAACAACTCCGGTTGAATTATTTGGTCCTACTAGATATCAATGGGATTCTGGGTATTTCAAAACTGAAATCAACCGCAGAGTTCAAGAGTCTATGAATGATGGTGCTTCGAAAGCTGAAGCCTATGCAGCCATTCCTGAGCAACTTGCTTTCTATGACTATGTAGGTAATAGTCCAGCAAAGGGAGGACTTTTCAGAGTTGGTGCAATGGTTAATGGAGATGGAGTTCCGAGTGGATGGCAAGGTCACATCTCATTTACTGATAGCGATGGCAATGACTTAGAAGTAAGAAGAATTCCAAATTTCTTTGAGAACTTCCCTGTCATTCTTGAAGACAAAGATGGGAACGTTAAAGCTGACATTCCTTTCCGTCGAGCCGAAGCTAAGTACTCCATTGAACAAACTGGAGTCACAGCGACTGTTTATGGTGGTGAATTAAATGGACAAACATTTACTGATCCAGTAATAGTTAAACGTCTAGCTAGAAAATCTCAGCTTGGAGAAGCCTTCAAGTTTGACAGAGATCGTTACAAGTCAGATGGTGTATTCAGAAGCTCTCCAAGAGCCTGGTTCACTTATGCTCACTTGTGTTTTGGCTTGCTATTCCTCTTTGGGCACTGGTGGCACGCCGCTAGGACTCTCTTTGGCGACAGATTCTCAGGTATCGATCCAGAGCTTGGTGATCAGGTTGAGTTTGGTCTCTTCAAAAAACTTGGAGACGAATCCACACGCCGAATTCCTGGTCGAGCCTAAATCAGGATTCTTTACCCCCTTTATATCGAGAACTTAGATGGAAGCTTTCTCCTACGTGCTAATCCTTACTTTGGCACTTGTAACGCTCTTCTTTGCTGTCGCATTTCGTGATCCTCCGAAATACGACAAGTAAAATAACAAAAAAAAACCCTGAGAAATCAGGGTTTTTTTTGTTTCAACTTGAGATTAAAAATTTAATAAATAAAAAAAATATTTTAAATAAAAAGTATTTTTATTTAATCTACCCCTTCTCAGAAGTCAAATAAATGTTTAAAGTTAGTTAAATCGTTGAAAAGGGCTGCATGCAGTGCCCATCTTGTCAAAACACAGACAGTCGAGTTCTTGAATCCAGATCGGCTGATTCTGGAAAAAGCGTAAGAAGAAGAAGGGAGTGCTTAAATTGCGACTTCCGATTTACTACTTATGAAAGAGTAGAAACAACACCAATTACTGTTTTAAAAAGAAGCGGAGCAAAAGAATTATTTAATCGAAGTAAAATAATTAATGGCTTAAACAGAGCCTGTGAAAAAACACTCATACATGAATCTCAAATTGAATTTATTGTTGATGAAATAGAACGAGTTCTCCATCAAGAGGTTTGCAAAGAGATCAAATCAATTGAAATTGGAGAGATGGTTCTTACAAATTTAAAAGATATTAATGAAGTTGCTTATATCAGATTTGCCTCTGTTTATAGACAATTCAATGGAATTAATGATTTCATGAAAACCCTTGAATCACTAAAACCCATAAAAAAAGAACAATTGGCATCAGTTATTTAACAAGAAAGACCTATCAATAAAGTAGAATTTAATCTCAATTTGGTCGGCGGGCCATTTTGTATTTCTATCGAACTGTTCTAAAAAGGCAGACCGCCATTCAAGCATGTCTGAAAATCAAGCGAGCAAAATTCAAGAAAAAAATCCTGAAAAAGAGACATCAATACCTGAAGAAAATGTCTCTAATTCCACAAGTGCAAAGCTTGAAGAAAATTCAATGAGTGAATTAAAAGAAGACGATATTCCGAAAAACATTCCTGCTGCTGATGACTCATCAAGCAGAATTAATAAGAGTGATCTTGAAAGTGCAGGTTTCACGCTTGATGAATTTGCATCTTTATTAAGTAAATATGACTACAACTTTAAACCTGGGGACATAGTTAATGGAACAGTTTTTGCCCTTGAATCGAAAGGAGCAATGATTGACATTGGAGCCAAAACAGCTGCTTTTATGCCTATGCAAGAAGTCTCAATAAATAGAGTCGAGGGTCTAAGTGATGTTTTACAGCCTTCAGAAATTAGAGAGTTTTTTATAATGACTGAGGAAAATGAGGATGGTCAATTATCTTTATCCATCAGGAGAATTGAATATCAACGAGCTTGGGAAAGAGTTAGACAATTACAAAAAGAAGATGCCACAATTTACTCTGAGGTTTTCGCCACAAATAGAGGCGGTGCACTTGTTCGAGTTGAAGGCCTCAGAGGCTTTATTCCTGGATCACACATAAGCACTAGAAAGGCGAAAGAAGAACTAGTTGCTGATTTCTTACCATTGAAATTCTTAGAGGTTGATGAAGAAAGAAATAGGCTTGTTTTAAGTCATCGCAGAGCTTTAGTTGAAAGGAAAATGAATCGTCTTGAAGTTGGAGAAGTTGTTGTTGGAGCAGTCAGAGGAATTAAACCATATGGTGCATTCATAGACATTGGAGGCGTAAGTGGACTTCTTCACATCTCTGAAATAAGCCATGAACATATTGAAACTCCTCACTCGGTATTAAATGTTAATGATCAAATGAAGGTCATGATTATTGATCTAGACGCTGAAAGAGGAAGAATTTCTCTATCGACAAAGGCACTTGAACCAGAACCTGGAGACATGCTGACTGACCCTCAAAAAGTTTTTGACAAGGCTGAAGAGATGGCAGCAAGATACAAACAAATGCTTCTTGAGCAAGCAGAAGAAGGTGAAGATCCTATTGCAGTAATGACTATTTGATTATTTACATTTATTGAAATGGCAGAACTATTAATTAAGAATAGCTCTGTTGGTTTTATTAAGGCAGTAATATTTGATAAGGATGGGACCTTATCAAATAGTGAAAAATGCTTATTAGAACTGGCTAAAACTAGGATAATTTTTTTTGAACGTAAATTTAAAAAATTAAAACTAAACAATATTAAAATTTGGATAATAAAAAAATTACTTATTTCAGTTTATGGATTAAAAAAAAATTGTCTTTCTGCTAAAGCAAGCTTAGCGATAGCTTCTAGAGAGCAAAATATTATATCAACTGCGACAATCTTTACTTTATTTGGTTTCGATTGGTTTCAATCACTTTCAATAGGTAAAGAAATCTTCGATGAAGTAGATATTTACCTTTCTAATCAAAAAAGTAATACGCAGCATCATAGAACTCTAATTTCAGGAGCTTTAGATCTATTGGTTTCTCTAAAAAGAAAAGGAGTATCTATTGCATTAATGACAAATGATACAAAAAGAGGGTTTGAAGAATTTATTTTCAGGAATAAATTGGAAGGTATATTTGATTATTATTGGAGTGCTGAGAATAAACCTTCTAAACCCAATCCAGAAGCAGTTATAGAACTTTGCAAAAGAATGAACTCTAATCCTTCAGATTGTGCTCTTATTTCAGATGCAGATACTGATTTAAGAATGGCCAAAGAAGCTGGTATAAACATAGTAGTTGGCTTTAATGGTGGATGGCAAATCCCCCCAGTTTTGACTGAAAAAAGATTTCTTATAGAAAAATTAAATGAATTAAAAATTCATTCAAGCCACTAAAATATTGAATATTAATATTTTAAATGAGTAGATACGTTTTCACCTCTGAATCTGTCACTGAAGGACATCCAGACAAAATCTGTGATCAAGTGAGTGACGCAGTTTTAGATGCATGCCTAAGTGCAGATCCAACCAGCAGAGTCGCATGTGAAGCAGTTGTTAATACTGGCTTATGTTTAATAACTGGAGAAATAACTTCAAAAGCAGAGGTGGATTTTAACAAGCTTGTCAGAGAAGTCATCAAAAACATTGGATATAGAAGTGCTAGTGATGGTGGATTTGATGCTAATAGTTGCGCCGTTCTAGTCGCACTTGACCAACAGTCTTCAGATATAGCTCAAGGTGTAAATGAAGCTGAAGATCATTCAACAGATCCGCTCGATCAAGTTGGGGCTGGTGATCAGGGGATCATGTTTGGATTTGCTTGTGACGAGACTCCTGAACTTATGCCATTGCCAATAAGTCTCGCCCATCGATTAGCACGAAGGCTGGCATTAGTAAGGCACCAAAAATTAATCGACTATCTTTTACCTGATGGCAAAACCCAAGTAAGTGTCTCCTACGAAAACGGAGTACCATGCTCCATAGACACAATCTTGATTTCAACGCAGCACAAAGCAGAGATAGATGGAATAACTCTTGAAGAGGAAATCCAAAAAAGAATCGCTAAAGACCTATGGAAATTTGTTGTTGAGCCTGCGACTGAAGACCTGTCTCTGAAACCTGCTAAAGAATCAACTCGCTTCCTTGTTAATCCCACTGGGAAATTTGTTATTGGAGGTCCTCAAGGCGACGCAGGTCTAACTGGAAGAAAAATAATTGTTGACACCTATGGTGGATATGCTCGACATGGAGGAGGCGCTTTCTCAGGGAAAGACCCCACTAAGGTTGATAGATCTGCAGCTTATGCAGCAAGATTTGTTGCGAAGGCATTAGTTGCAGCAAATCTGGCAAAAAAAATTGAAGTTCAATTAAGTTATGCAATCGGAGTAGCAAAACCCATATCGATACTTGTGGATTCATTTGGGACAGGAAAGGTTACAGACTCTGAACTAACACAACTTGTACAAGCTCAATTCGATCTAAGACCAGGCGCAATCATCAAAGCATTCGATCTTCAAAACCTACCAAGTATGAGAGGTGGTCGATTTTATAGAGATACTGCGGCCTATGGTCATTTTGGTAGAACGGATATTCTTCTCCCATGGGAGGACGTATCTCAAAAAGCAAAAGAACTAAGTTTACTCAAATAAAAAGAATTTAATCATAAAAAATGTTAAATAATTCTCTTGTCCTTGGTATAGATCTTGGGACATCAGGCGTAAGAATTGCAATCATTAATACTAAGAAAAAAATATTATTCACATCATCAAAAACATACTCTAAAGGTCTTGAAGTGTCTGAAGACTGGATAAATAGCCTTAAAACTCTAATACAAGAAATTCCAAAAGGTCTTAAAGAAAAATTAGTTTCTTGTTCAGTAGCTGGAACCTCTGGAACTCTATTGGCATGCAAGAGAGATGGACAGCCTCTTGGGAAAGCCCTACCTTATTTCTTATCCTTTTCAGAATATTCATACGAGATAGAAAAGCTATTTACTAAAGAATGTGCAGGATCAAGCATAAGTGGAAGTGTTGGGAGAGCACTAAGACTTTTAGCCTTATATGGTAATGAAATAATCTTAAGGCACCAAGCAGATTGGATTAGTGGATGGTTTATAAATAATTGGGAGTATGGGGAAGAAGGTAACAATATTAGGATGGGTTGGGACATATCAAATAGTTCATGGCCAGAAAATTTTCAGAATTTAAAATGGTTAAAATGTCTTCCGAAAATAATTTCTTCAGGACAAATAATGGGGACTATATGTAATAAAAAAGCAAATGAACTAAGTTTACCAAAAAATCTTCAAGTGATAGCAGGAACTACAGATTCTAATGCTGGGGTTTTAGCCACTTTTCCTAATAAAAATGATGGGATAACAATCCTTGGCAGCACAATAGTAATTAAGAAGTTCGTTAATAAGCCTCTTGAGGGGAAAGGTATTTCAAATCATAAATTATTAGGGAATTGGCTATCTGGTGGAGCATCTAATGCAGGGTCTGCAATACTACTAGATTTCTTTAATCTTGAATATATTGAAGAATTAAGCAAACAAATAAATCCTAATAACTCGTCAGGATTAAACCTTCTTCCATTATCAAGTCGAGGAGAAAGATTTCCAATAGATGATCCCAATTTACAACCTAAACTTGAGCCAAGACCCGTAAGTGATTCTCTTTATCTTCATGCATTATTTGAAGGGTTAGCGAAAATAGAAGCAAGAGGCTGGCAAAAAATCAATGAATTAGGAGCTAATTTACCTCAGCAAATAATTACTATTGGAGGAGGAGCAAAAAATATTACTTGGAAAAAAATAAGAGAAAGAGAAATTGGCATACCAATAAAAATTTGCAACAGACCTCCCGCTGCAGGAGTAGCAAGTATTGCTTTGCAGGGATTATTATGAAGCAAGCATTAAATTCTTTATAAAATTTTTAATCTCAATTTCTTTAAATCTACCTAACTTGTTAATTAATTTCTAAATTCACTAACAAAAAGATTTTTATGAATTCCGAGCCTATCACCTACGAGTCAAGCATAAGAATATGTAATCATATGAACAAAGACCATGAGGATGCTGTCAATGCATATGCAAAATATTATGGCAAAGTTAAAACTTTTAAATCAGCAAAAATGATAAGCCTATCTCCAGAAGCAATTCAGCTTAAAATTGATGAGCAGACATTAGAAATAAAATTTGATCATATTCTTCAAGACTGTTCAGATGCACACAAAACATTGGTTAGGATGATCAAAGTTATTCCTGGGTTATGAAATTCGCTTCCAACATAACAATGAGGAAGCTACTAGCGTTCTCATCATTTTCAAATTGCCTTTGCAATTGGACAAAAAAATAAGGAGATTTCAAATTATTTTTCAATAAGGTACTTACGAATTGGTAGATTATTAGGGGCTAAAGCCGGGATAGCTCAGTTGGTAGAGCAGGCGACTGAAAATCGCCGTGTCCCCAGTTCAAATCTGGGTCCTGGCACCATTAAAATTGAAACATTTTAGGTATTAAGAAAGCACCCCAACAGGTCCTTTTTTAATACCTAAAAACCATGCATACCAATGCTTTAGAACTTAAAGGCATTTAAATCGTCAGCTAATAAGTAAACCAATCACAATTATTACAAAGCTGCATAAGAGTTGATAATAGAAGCTCAAAAAATTAAAGATCATTTCAATCTTGAGTTAGCATAAATGAAATTAGTAGTTCAGAAATGACGAACCTTTTAATTGGAGTTCAAAGTACTTTTGATCTTTCAAAAGTAGATTTCTCCTCAGGTCTAGGTATAAATTCACCTGATCTTGCTGGTATATCATTTTTAATGGTTATTTTTGCAGGTGTTTTAGCTTTGAGACTTGGAACCACTCTTAGAGACTCTTGATTTTCAAAAACACTAAAAGTTAAATATATACATATTTTTAATTAAGCAGATAGTTTTTGAAAAAATTAAAAGATCTGATGATTCTAATTCCGACTTCTTCTAAAGAAGTTGACAATTAAAATGAAAATAATAATAAGTAAGACTAAAAGATCGTTAATATCTGGCAAAATCAATAGCTGGTAATCGAGTTTATTTTAAACAATAATTATAATTTATGTTGGTTTTCATATCATTTATCTCCAAATGCATTAGGTAGCTTATTACGCAGTAATCATTATGAGATGGTCTTTATCGAGCGAAATAGATAATGATTAACTATATTATAAAGACTTAGTTATTTTTAATATTCCATTAAGGAGTTAAAATGATTTAAAAATTTGATTCTATTCTTATGAATTTAGGAGCATCTAGTGAAAATTTATATAATAATGCTGATAGTTTTGCAATGGCATTTGATGCAGCATGGAAAGATTGTGATCTGGGAAATAATAAAGATATAAAAATAGATGAAAAAATTGAACTAGCTTTTGAGAATATTAAAAATCACCCTTTTCTAATTTCTAATCCAATCGAATCCAGAAATGTTGCTCTCTTCAGAATCAAATTATTAGGACTAGCCTAAGTTTTAAATAATCAGAAAAATCAAAACCCTTCTTCAATAAGTATTTTTAAAATAATCTAAGTACCATTCAGAAAATAATTGAATACCATTCTCTATGGATGTTGAGGGTTTGTATTCTACCCATGAATTAAGCAAGTCCATCCTTGCAGCAGTTGAGACCACATCTCCTGGCTGCATAGGTTCAAAATTCTTTATAGCTTTCTTTCCTAGATTCTTCTCTAATAACTCTATAAAGTGTGTGAGTTGCGTTGGACTTGAATTACCTATATTAAAAATCCTATAAGGTGCAGACGAAGTTGAAGGGTTGGGAACAAGAGGATTAAAGTCATGATCAATACTTGCTTTCTTGAAGCAACAACGAATTATCCCTTCTATCACGTCATCGATGTAAGTAAAATCCCTTTGCATATTACCGTGATTAAATACTTGGATTGGCTCATTATTTAAAATTGATCTCGCAAAAATCATCGGAGCCATATCGGGTCTCCCCCATGGGCCATAAACGGTAAAGAATCGTAGCCCAGTTGTTGGCAAGTCATATAAGTGGCTATAGGTATGGGCCATTAATTCATTAGATTTCTTAGTCGCGGCATACAAACTAACTGGATGATTTACTGCTTGTTCTTCATAGAAAGGAAGATTTTTATTGCCACCATAAACGGAACTGCTAGATGCATAAATCAAATGAGAAATATTATTCTGCCTACATCCTTCAAGTACATTTGCAAAACCCACTAAATTACTTTGTATATATGCTGCAGGATTGGTTATTGAATAACGAACACCAGCTTGCGCGGCAAGATGAACAAAAACTTGTGGTTTATATCTATTAATTATGTCTTGTAAAACTTTATTATCTTCTATAGAAATCTCATAAAAAAACCATTCTCCATTTATAATGGAAATTTTCTCAATTTCAGTTAGTCTAGACCTCTTTAAGGAAGTAGAATAATAGTCATTTAAGTTATCAATACCTATAACTTTAAAATCCAAAGCAAGAAGAGCTTTCACTAAAGCCGCACCAATAAAACCTGCAGCACCTGTTACAAGAATAGTCTCATTGCATGCCTTTGAATTCATAATTTTATTATAATTTTCAAAAGAAAAATGATTTGACTATCATGATAACATCTTATTGATTAACTTTTTAAATTTAAAATATTTAATTACTTATTTACTTTTTCAATTGAGATATTTCTTATTAAGTTAATTATTTGAAGACTAAATAATTCTTTAGGATTACCTAAATTAATAGGTCCTAAATTTGAAGAATTCATGAATAAAGTTAAACCATCTATCAAGTCATCAGCAAAACAAACGCTTCTTTTTTTATTACCATTTTCATAAATAATTAAGTCATTTCCATTTATTGATTGAACTAATAAGTTGATAACAAGTCTTCCATCATTTAATAACATTCGAAGACCATAGATATTAAAAATTCTGGCAATTCTTATTTCTACACCATGTATTCTCACGCAGTCATAACACAATGATTCCGCAATACGTTTACCTTCATCGTTGCAACTACGAATTCCTACAGGGTTTACATTGCCGTTATGGTTTTAAAGTTGAGGATGTATTTCGGGATTTCCATAAACTTCACTAATACTTGCGAATAATATTCGAGTTCCAACTCTCCTAGAGAATCCGAGCAAATCATAAGTCCCAAGAAAGCTCGTTTTAGCTGTTTTAATAGGGTTGAATTGAAAATGAATTGGAGAAGCTGGACAAGCTAAATGCCAAATCGTATCCACATCAAGCTTGATTTGTTCGGCAAGGTTGATGTATAAGCTCAAAAGATGGATTTCCAATCCAATGTGCAATATTTTCTTTACACACAGTAAAAAAATTATCCAAACATATAACTTTTTCTCCAGACTTAATTAAACGATCAACCAAATGAGAACCAATGATGCCAGCCCCTCCAGTAACCAAGTTTTTGACAGGAGCTGTGGGCACAAAATTTTACGCTTAAAAGTTTATCTTAGTATCGTGCTAAAAAGTAGAAAATTGATTAATTTTATGTCACGTAAATCTTTATGGATTAACTAAATCAAACACATTTTAAATAGGTTAATTTACATAGAAGTCTTTTAAGAGCTTATCCTCTATATCTAGGAGTTCAATTTGAAAAAAGAAAAATTACAAAAATACCTGACTATTGCATTTTTTATAGGTGCTTTCATTTTACTTGTCTTCTTAATTCAGACGTATGGAATTGAACCATTAAGAAGTGCCGTTAAAGAAATGGGCATTTGGGCACCTCTGGGAATTCTGATACTTCGAGGAATTAGCGTAATCCTTCCAGCATTACCTAGCTCAGTTTATTCACTTTTAGCCGGATCATTACTTGGTTTCAAAACAGGTTATCTAACTATTTTTATATCTGACCTAATTTTTTGCCAGATAGCATTTTTTATAGCTAGAAATTTCGGCCGAGCTCCTGTTCGGAAATTAGTTGGCATAAAAGCCATGAAAAGAATTGAAAGTTTCAACCAAAATCAACTAGAGGGAAATTTCTTTCTAATGACTGGACTACTAATGACTGGACTTTTTGACTTTTTAAGCTACGCGTTAGGGATAGGGGGAACACGATGGAGGCTTTTCACGCCCGCTCTAATAATCAGTTTATTAATAAGTGATTCAATTATTGTTGCAGTTGGAGCAGGCGTAAGTCAGGGCGCTGGACTAATGTTGGGGGGTGCCTTACTTGGAATGTTTGCACTAGCCACTATTACTGGATTTAATAAAAATAAAGTTTCCGAAACGCAGAAAAAAAGCCAATGAATTTAAAAAATTATTAAGAAATTAAATAATATAGATAACTAAAAATAAAAAATTTATATTTATTCTCATCATATTGTTAAACTAAATTAGTATTAAGTATTGATATGTCAAGTATTCCTTTTAAAGCGCTTAAAATAGGAGCAGAAGCTATCAATAAGGATCCAGTTAAGTTTAACAAAAGTAGAGTATCTGGAAGCAAAAAAACAACGTATGGATTACATATAAGAGGAGCATCAATGCCAGGAAAAAAAGAGAAATTCACAGTCACATCTAAAACCAAACCTAAGCAATTCGAAAACTTAATTCATAACAAAGTTATGAGCAGTTACAAAAGGGGGAAGATTGAAAGTTATAAATACAAAATATTAAATAAGGAAAGTGCTGAAATAAATATGCTTCAAATCAATGAATTTGCTCCTAATGATGATGATGCATTACTTGTAGCAATCAATGCATTATATAAACACATCTTTGGAAACTTATTATTAATGCAATCGGAGCGTCCAATTGATATTGAAAGGAAACTAAGGAATGGTGATCTCACAGTAAGAGAATTTACAAGGAAAATTTGTAAATCAACTATTTATAGAAATTTCTACTTTGATGGTATTAGCCAATATAAAGCTATCAAATTAAGATACAAGCATATTCTTGGTAGGCCCATCAAAAGTAAAAGCGAAGTAACTCAAAGTTCATATATTATAAATAACCTAGGTTTTGAAGCGCATATTGATTTTCTAATAGATTCTAATGAATATAATAATATTTTTGGCGAAGATATTGTTCCATACATGAGATCATGGAATTCTCCGACTGGTTTTAAAACAAAAAGTTTCCTAGAAACTTCGTACTTAACTAAAGCTTTTGCGACAAGTGATATTTGTAAAATTATTTAATCTTTTAAAAATAAATTAATAGCAATCCAATTAAAGTAGATGAATATTAAAGAATTTTTCTTAAAAAGCGTTGGGGAATGGAATTCAATGAGAAGCGGACATTCTCTAGCATTTCAAGAATTTGAAGAAATAAGAAGTAAAATAAAAATATCACCTTCTAAACCTAACGACGCAAGAGTTATTAAATTTTTAAAAGATAATTTAATAACTACTAAAGCACTAAATAAAGCATTCCTAATTAGTTGGGAAGCAAAAAGTGAATGGGGTGAGGAGAATCAAAAAGGGAACTCTTCTGGAGAAAGTATACTTGTTCCTATAGAAGTCTCTAAAACAAAAGGAAAAATAGTTAGGAGCGTTGGATACACTGAAGCAATTCAAGTAGTGTCATTATATAAAATTCTTGCTGATGGAACTCTAATTATTTATTCAGAATACAGTCATATTTGCACAGAGGAAAGAATATGGTTTATCTCAAACAATTTAAGGAGTAGATCTTCTGTTACAAGATCACTAGATTCATTAGCAATCCTTCAAACATCTTATGCATCTGAGATTCGTTCTTTAAAAAAATAAATAATATATAAAGATGAGAAAAAAAACTATCCTAGAATTTTCAAAGATACTTTCAGGCGTATTTAGTAATAAGGAACAAGCTTTAAATAATCCAAAAAAATTTGCACATATTCAAATACATATTAGGCCATTATTTTTTAAAACTTATAAATGTTTTGCGTTTTACTCTGAACAGAGATATCAACACGACATATGGAATCCTTATAGGCAGTCTATAAATAAGTTATCCCAAGAAGAAGAAATTTTTATTTTTAGTAATTATAAGATTGAAGACAAAGAAAGATTTACTGGTGGTGCATTAGATATATCTCTTCTAGACAACATATCTAAATATAAGTTATGTAAAAAGTCTGGGTGTTCTATGTATTTTAAAGAAACAAACCCAGGAAATTTTTTAGGATCTCTCGAATCAGGTTGTAAATGCTATATAGAATATGGGAGTGATAAGACTTATGTAAAAAGTAAAGTAACAGTGAACAAAAACCTTCTTATTTCAGAAGATTCTGGATATGCAATAGAAACTGATAAAAAAGTTTGGGGATCAGAGTTTGGGCCATTAATATTTAAAAAAATAGTTAATTTTGATTGTTTCATTAACGAGAATTGGAAATAAAGATTCTCATTACCTTAACTAAAGAGAAATAAACTAAGTACTAATTTCTTTTGCTTTTAATCTCACAAATCTATGACTATCATTCAAAAATAATTTAGCGAATTTATTTTTAATATGAATTTGCTTATTTTGTAATACAAGCAAAGCAGTATATCTATTTTTCCAATAAGGTGTATGACTCTCATCTGAAAAATAAATTAAGTTATTATAAAATCTATTTTCATTTAAACGACCCAATATTTGTATTGCTGAAGATTTAAATTTCATATAATCAGGCCAATTATTGGATAGTAAAAAACCTACTTTATCTAAAAGCAATTCATCATATAATTGCTGATCTAATAGTAATTTATATACATTAATAAAGAAATATATGGCCCCATAATCTGATTTTGCTCTATCCCAATTTTTATTTAGAAAATATAAAACTTTATCTAAAGGGAATTTTATTAATTCTTTAATTGACTTATAACATCTATTAAAATCTGTATGAAAGAGTTGCTCAACAAGAAAACTCAAGTCATTATTAAAATTATTAATTTCTAAAGTATCTATATTCCTTGGATCATCAACAACTACGGAGTCTATACAATTAAATAGATTTATATTTTCACATAATACTACTTCATTAATCCAAAGAGAATCTATTGCCTGTAATTTAAATGATGGAGAAAGTGGCGCCTTAATTAAATCAGGTAAAACAGATAGATGACCAGCATTTATAATATCTTGAACTGCACAATGTCTATCATTTTGATTTGATAGTCTCAAAAATCTTTTCAGATCAGTCAGCTTATCCTCTTCACCAGCAAGTTTTATTAATGCCGCAAAAGAGGCTCCTTTAACTCCATTGGAGGATTGTTTATCTCTTGATAATGATCTAATCATATCTATTTCTTTTCTAACTCCTAAATGAGTTAATGTTTGTATTACTACTCTTTTATTATTAAATTGCTTATATAATTTTGAACAAATCTTGTTAATGATATCAATATCATTACATTTAAGTTTAGCTAATGACCAAATAACTGTCTCAACAAGATAATCATCATCATTTTCTAGAAACTCCGCAATAGCTTGGATGGCTTGTTTACAACCGAAATTAGCGAGTACCTCAATTGCTTTCCTTTTAGCTATCTTATATTCAAGTTTTTCACAGTCATATTTAATAAAGTCAAGAAGGACCAGTTCTGATTCTTCACAAGGAAAATTTGCTAAGTGGAATACAGCCTTATAATAATCTGCTAAAAGCTTAACCTCAGAAATTGGTCTTCTAAGAATATTGATAGCGTCTATTTTATTGATTTTCGGTAGATTATTAAATGGATTAGATTGCACTTTAAATATAAGGATATGTATTTATTAGATAAGCTGAGAGCATTATATTCAGCATAAAATTTATACTGAATGTAAAAGGATATTATTTATGAAAATACATGTAATAAAATTATAGTGAATAATTTAATCTAGATTATATAATAAGCTTTCAAGGATATAAGAAAAAGTGGATAATTACTTGAACAGTGAAATATCGACTGAAGAAGAAAGTGAAAAGGCCAAGGGGGATAAACAAAACATAATGAGTAAGAAAAAATCAAGTCAAAAAGACATCAAGCTATTAATCAAAGGACTTAGTGATGAAAATGGTTTGGTAAGAAGAAATTATGCAATAGCACTAGCCGAGGTTGGTTCGGCAGCGTTACCTGAATTAATCAAAGCTCTTCTGAATAGTAAAAACGTAATACAGAGAAGAGCGGCAGCTAAGACTTTAAAGTTAGTTAACGATCCATCAGCTTTACCTCATTTAATAAAAGCACTTACCAGTGATTCAGATTCTGTAGTGCAATTTTCAGCAGCTGGTGCAATTGCAATTTTTGGAGAGGCTGCTGTTAATCATCTAATCATTGTCTTGGAGAATCAAGAATATACAGAAATGCAATATGGTCTTGCAGCATGGTGTTTAGAATTTATTGGAGCTAAAGCTTCTAATGCAATAAAAAAAGCAGCTAAATCAAAAAACACCAATGTAAAATCAGCTGCAATTTCAGCACTTGAAGAACACATTAGACAGTCCCAAGATCAGGAAGCAATTCAAATAGTAGAAAGGGCTATTAATGATCCTGCTGAAAATGTTCAGATTGAAGCTATTAAATTAGTTGGTAAATTGTATAGGATAGAATCTTTAATTCCTACCTTAATATTAAAATTAAAACACAAAAATCCAGATATTCGAAAAGCTTCCATATTGTCATTAATCCAACTTAATATTAATGAAGCTATAAATCCACTCAGGGACCTTCTTAAAATTGAGCAAGATAAAAATGTTATCGCAATTATTAAATTAGCTATAAAAAAAATCAATAACTAAAAGACTTAATAAAGAATCTGGAATATTAAATAATTTTGTCTCTCAAAATATCTTCCTTTATCATTTGATCAATAGATTTATCATTTAATAAGTCTTCAAATAAATCATCAATAGTCTGATCTTTCATTTCCAAAAGGGCGCTGATAGAAGCTTTCGCTCTTAATAAGTCTTTATCTCTACAGGTTTTCATCAAAATATCTCTACCAGTTCTCCCTAATTGCCTCAAAAGAGAAATAACAGTCAAGATCATTTCAGGAGAACTATCTTTAAGAGCTAAATCAACTACTAACATCGCATCCTGAGTTAATTCTTCTAAATTAAAATTAACTACAACTTTGATAATTGTTTTAAGGCAGCTAACTTTAACAGTTGTATTGTTAGTATCCATATACAATTGAACGATTGACTTTAAGGCTTTTTCTCCAAATCGTCCCAAAGCTAATATTGATTTTCTTCTTATAAATAAATCTTCTTCCTTGAGATTAGCTAAAAGATTATTCATAAACTTAACCTCAAATTCTTTTTTTAAAATCAAAAATGCTTGAGAATTAATATTTGGATTTGGATGCAAAAAATCTTGATAAAGTTCTATATATTTATTTAAATCTAAAGAATTAATCATTAAAAGTTCAAATAATTATTTAACACTACGAAAAAATATTTTAAATAAATTAAATTAATTTATTTTTATGCAAGTGCGTTTATTAAATAATCCAATAATCCTTTGAATTCCGTTTCGGCTTGCTGACCCATAACATCATTGATTTTAATTTCATCTCGAATAAAAATAAATGCTTCAATATAAGCAGCTGTTGGTAATAGCTGGATACGAATAATTTCTCTCATACCTGATATTCCCCATTCATCTAAAGGACCAGTGCCACCAGTTACTAAGCAATAATTAATAAGACGCAAGTAATGATGAATATCTCTCACGCACTTATCTTTATTAGCCTGCTCATATGAACCATTTTGATAAACAGCATCAACGGCAAGATTGGTAAATTTATCAAGACAAGAAGCAAGTTTTTCTGCAGCCTCTAGACGAGCTTTTGCCCTATCAAAAGATCCTTTCACAGACTCAAAATCACTCATGCTGGGAAATCTTCCTGCTGCATCAGCTGCGCTAACAACGGTTGTAACTGCAGATTTCATAGTGGCTTAATAAGAAATGGTTTGCGTGATGTAGTGGAGCAATTAGAGTTTAATATTTACCTCAAAGCTTCTATTACAAGATCAAAATAAGATGCCGCCTCAGAGGCGATGTCTTGACATTGTGCTCCTGATCCAGAATTAATCCCTTTAAACATTTTTCTTCCTGTATTTTTCTCGGTCATAATTGCGACTGTGGCAATCTTCATTATTTCAACGGCTCTAATAGCATTAGAGGTTGGGACGCCAAGAGCAAGATATGTTTCTTTTAAACCATTGAGGCATCTATCTTCAAGAACAGAGGGATCCCCTGCAAGAAGCGCGTAGCTTACATATCTCAAAATAATTTCTCCATCCCTTAAACAAGCTGCCATTCTACGAGTGGGATAGCAATGCCCTCCTGGTTGAGTAAGCCCAGTATTTTCACAAACCATTCCCGCCACAGCATCTGCAGCAATGCAAGAGACATTTTGAGTTATTGCAAGAGTTGCATCAATTCTTTTATTTGCATCTGCCACGTACTTTCTTAAATCTGCAAGATCCTCACTCCCAATTGCGGCGCCCTTGGCATCAGCACTTACAACTGTTCTAGAAAACGCATCAAGCATCTTTTAAATACCTACCTTCTAATAAGTAAAAGAGTTCAAGTAAAGACTTAATAGTCATTACTTCATTACTTCATTACTTATTCAACTTAAGACTTACAGTCAAATTTGATTGAAAGAGACCTAAGAACGCAATGCTTCTTAACTGTAAGAAAAATTTCCAAGAAAAACTAACCATAGAGTTATCTCAAAAAGCTTATAAGCAAAGTGGGATATCACTAATTTGAGCTATTGTTAAACAAAAAAATGAAAAGTCCAACTGAAGAAGAATTAGAAGAGTCAATTAAAGAACTAAGCGAATACAAAAATCGTTTAGAAAAAGAGGTTGTAACTATTTCACAAAAGCTCAAAATGCCTCAAAGAAAAATCGAATCAATTATCAACTCTCATCAAGAACTTAATAAAATAAAAATAATACTTTCTAAGCTATATAAACAAAAAGAAAATGCAACATCAAATCTGCTTTTATGATTTTATTTTTGCTGCTTAAATAATATAAAAATGTACCCCATGAATGTTGCAAAACTAAATTCAATTAAATGTATTTAAAGTCTATAAAATGAAACAATCAAACAGTATATTTCTAAATGGATTAAACGAGGCGCAGTCACATGCAGTTGATCATTTTCATGGTCCATTATTAGTTATAGCAGGAGCAGGAAGCGGAAAAACAAGAGCTCTTACTCATCGTATTGCGCATTTAATTACTGAATACAAAGTTGATCCTAGTTCTATTCTTGCAGTTACTTTTACCAATAAAGCTGCAAGAGAGATGAAAGATAGACTTGAATTGCTTTTAGCAAAAAGGTTATCAAGTCTTACCCACGGGAAGCCTTGGACTGCCTTGCAAGTAGCAGAACAAAGAGAAATTCGTAATCGTATACATCGTGAAATCAGTCGTGAATTATGGATAGGTACTTTTCACGCTTTGTTTTCAAGATTATTACGCTTTGACATCGATAAATTCAAAGACCCTGAAGGATTGACATGGACTAAACAGTTTTCAATATATGACGAAACAGATGCCCAAAGTCTTATCAAAGAAATAGTTACACAAGATCTACAATTAGATCCAAAAAGATTTGAACCAAAAAAAGTACGATGGGCAATCAGTAATGCCAAAAATCAATGCTTACTTCCTGATGATTTATCAAATAATCAAGAAGGTCAAAGAGGAAAATTAGTTGCTGAAACTTATAGACTTTATAGAAAAGCTTTAGCTGCTAATAATGCATTAGATTTTGATGATCTTCTATTAATACCTGTTCAATTACTACAACAAAATGAAAAAATAAGGACTTATTGGCACAGTCGCTTCAAACATGTTTTAGTTGATGAATATCAAGATACTAATTGGACACAATACGAATTAATTAAACAATTGGTTACCAATGGTAAAGATCCATCTTCTTTTCAAGATTGGAATAATCGATCAGTTTTTGTTGTTGGCGATGCAGATCAAAGTATTTACAGCTTTAGAGCTGCGGACTTTAGGATACTAATGGGATTTCAAGAGGACTTTGGAAAGAAAAGCCTAGACAATACATATGATTCAACTCTTGTAAAACTAGAAGAAAATTATCGATCTACCTCTACCATCCTCGAAGCAGCAAATTCACTAATCTCCAACAATAAAGAAAGAATAGATAAAGTTCTTAGAGCAACTAGAGGAGAAGGTGAGCCTATTAGATTAACAAGGTGTGACGATGAGATAGCAGAGGCAGAGGCAGTTATTCATAGGCTAAGAATTTTAGATGCCTCGAATCCAGAATTAAATTGGGGAGATATGGCTATTCTTTATAGAACCAATGCGCAATCAAGAGCAATTGAGGACTCATTGGTCCGCTGGAGTATTCCATACATTGTGGTTGGAGGATTACGTTTTTATGATCGAAGAGAAATTAAAGATCTACTAGCTTATTTAAGACTTTTAATTAATCCATCTGACAGTGTCAGTCTTCTGAGAGTTTTAAACGTTCCTAAAAGAGGGATTGGCAAAACAACAGTTCAAAGATTGAGTGATGCTGCTAGTCAATTAAAAATTCCTCTTTGGGAAGTTGTAAATGACCCCGAAGCTGTCAGATCACTCGCAGGAAGATCAGCCAAAGGTCTTTTAATTTTTAGTGAGCTTATTAATGAATTACAAAGTCATCTTCTCTCTTCAAGCCCCGCCGAGTTGGTTCAATTAGTTTTAGAAAAAAGTGGCTATTTAAGTGAATTAATTGCAACAGGAACAGATGAGGCAGAAGAAAGAAGACGCAATCTTCAAGAATTAGTTAATGCCGCGTTGCAATATCAGGAAGAAAGCGAAGATGCAAATTTAGAAGGTTTTTTATCAACTGCTGCTCTATCAAGCGATGCAGATAATAAAGACACTGCGTCAAATCGAGTCACATTAATGACTCTTCACAGCAGTAAAGGTTTGGAATTTCCTGTCGTTTGTCTTGTGGGAATGGAGCAAGGCTTATTCCCAAGCTATAGATCACTTGATGATCCATCTTCACTTGAGGAAGAAAGGCGACTTTGTTACGTAGGACTTACTAGAGCAAAAGAAAAACTATTTCTCTTTCATGCATCTGAGAGAAGAATGTGGGGAGGGATGAGAGAACCAGCTATCGCATCTATATTCCTCTCCGAAATACCAGAAGAACTTGTTAAAGGCGATATCCCATTATCTGGTGGGGCTACATTAAGAAGAGAAAAAAATCTAGACAGACTAACTAGAATTGATCGCCAAAGTAATAAAAAGTCCTTTCCTAGTGAAGCTGAAAATGCAGTAAGAAAAACATATTCTGGTCCTTCCCCAGGGAAGCGATGGTCAGTTAACGATAGAGTTGAACATTCTTCATTTGGAGAAGGGATAATCACACATGTTTTTGGTTCAGGAGAAAAAATCTCACTGGCCATAAAATTCTCAGGAATGGGGCCAAAAATATTAGACCCAAGACTAGCTCCATTGAAATTGATAGATGAGTAAGATTTAATCTGAAAAATGTTAACTAGCTAAAACCATATTTCTCATGGAATTATTTGATAAATCTACAATTGAAAAAGAGATAAAAGAATTACCGAGTGGAATTCTAACTATTATTTTAGAAGCAGCTTGCTCAGTCAATATAACTTCTATTGCAATAGTTGGAGGAGTTGTAAGAGACTTAATAAAAAAATCTAAAAATCAAGATTATGAAATTATCTTCAATGATCTAGATTTAATTATTGAAGGTGAGACCTCAACCTATATCAAAGAATTGCAAAAAGTTCTTGGAGCAGAAAGAGTAAAAGTCATACGAGATAACAGAAATTACAAAACCTCAGAAGTGATAATTAATGGCATAAAAGTTGATATTGCATCTGCTCGTAAAGAAACGTATCCAATACCTGGAGAAAACCCAATAGTCGAATTATCAACAATCAAAAAAGATCTAATAAGAAGAGATTTTAATATAAATGCAATGGCAATTGAACTGAAAGATAATAGACTAATCGATTTATTTTCAGGATCAGATGCAATTGAAAATATGAAAATGGACTTTTTGCATAAATCAAGTGTTTTAGATGACCCAACTAGAGTTATTAGAGCTTCTCGCTATTCTGCTAAGTTAGATTTTGATCTATCAAATCAAGCCTTAAAACAAATAAAAGATACAATAAATCTTTGGCCTTGGAATTGGCATATTGGAGATAATACTGATTTAGCACCTTCAGCATTATCAATAAGATTAAAAATGGAACTAGAATTGCTTTTAGAAGACAAATATTGGAAGAATGCATTAAAAAATCTACAAGTCTGTGGAGGGCTAAAAATAGTAGATTCGAAATTACAAAATGATCAACGACTTATTGAAAAAATTTTCATTGCAAAGAAGTCTAATATTGAACCCCTAACAGCATTTGTTTATGAATCTAAAAGCCCTATTTATCTAGCTAAGAGATTACACTTAAATCAACAGCAAAAAGAAATAATAGAAGGAGCTTGTAGATTAAATAAATATCTAAAAAATATAACAGCTAATCATTTATATAAAAATTGGTCACCATCAAAGTGGACAACAAACCTTGAGAAAATCAATGCTAATGAATCTTCTTTCATGCTTGAAATATGTAGAAATAACCCACTAAAAGAATATTTGAAATCTTGGCTATTTAATTGGAAGAATATAGAGTCTCCAATAAAAGGAGATGATTTAATAGCTAAAGGTTGGGAACCTGGACCAGAAATAGGAATAGAAATAAAACGGCAAAGAATGAAATTAATTGATGAAAATATTGCTTTTTAAAAATTTAATAAGTATTTATTTAGAAATAAAACCTATTTTAATCCAAGGTCCTTGCTGTATAAGTTTTTCTGAATAAATCGATGAACAACAAACAACCAAAGGGCCACAAGTTTGTGGGTCTACTAAGATTTTTAGCATGGCATTATAAAAGGATCTATTAGAGGAAGAATCATTAGATTTGAGCTCAAACCTTAAGTTTTTATCTCCATCAATATTTTTTAGAAAAATATGATTTGCAGGGGCTAAAGTGCTTTCAAAGCCTTTATCTAAAAGTTCTTTTACACCATCATATAATGGTATATTATCCAGTTCAAGAGTGACTTTAAATGGTTCTAAATTCATCTTTAATTGGTCACTATTAGTAGATTCCAACATTTCTGACAAATGACCTAGCAAACCAAATCCAGTTATATCAGTACATGCATTAACTATTTTTGAGCGTGGATTTAGATTTGTTAATTGATTAATATAATTGACAATCTCATGCTGACTTTTATTCATTTCTTTTAAGACATTATCAAGTATATAAGGTTTTACTTGACCATTCATAAATGCAGAAAAAATAATTCCAGTTCCCAAAGAACGACTAATTAAAATTTCATCTCCATTTCTCATTCCTCCCTTAGGCCAAAAATATTTTTTATCATCAATAACCCCATTTACAGTTAATGAGCTTTCTATTCCTAGGGAAAAAGGCTCTTCAGATATTTTTCTTGATTCTAATGTATGCCCACCTATAAGATTTGCACCTTGGATAGTTAAAGCAGAATTAATACCTTCCAAAACTTGATATAACAATTCTTTCTGTAAGTTATTAGATATGGATGGTAAGTTGATAAGAGACTGTGCAGAGATCACAGATCCTCCGCATGCCCAAATATCAGAACAGGAATGAAACGCCAAAAGTCTTCCATTTAACCAAGGATCACTAATTAAAGAAGGGAATCCATCTACACTTTGTATCAAAGTTTTATCAGAATTTAATATCCCTATATTCATAGAATCATCTTTTGAAGATTCTATTAAATCTACTTTTTTTAATGCTGAACTTAATGGAGTAAAAGCTAATTTTGCCGCACATCCTCTACATTTAATCATCTCTTCTTCAGAAGACATATCTGAATTTATATCTTTAACTAGATCAAATTTAGAGATAAATTGTTTATCAATTAATTCTTTTAAACTTGATAAAAAATCAAAAGGACCAATAATAACTTCACCCCAGGAAATAAAAGCTTTAGATTTCTTTTTTCTAATATTGATATCCAAAAGTTGTATTGCTTTTCTTTGAGGTTTCCATTCCTCTAGTTTTAAACCTTTAGTTATAAACTCTAAATTATTTGCAAGTGGTTTTGCTGCACGAACCGCCCATACTCCAGAAGAAGGTCGAGGATAATCCTTAATGACACCACAATCTCCTACAGCAAATAACTCTGGATAGTTAAGGACTTGAAGAGTTTTTTCAGTTAGAACTCTCCCATTCTCATCTATAGGTAAACCACTATTCTTTAACCAATTAAAAGATTTATTACCGGTACATATTAATTTTGGATATAAAATAGATGGTTGCTTTTTTGTAATTTCAATATCTAAAGCCTTTAAATTTCTTAAAAGATTTTTATTTATATTTCTTCCTGATTTGACTTTTAATAAAATAGTCCTTTTTGGCCATCTTTTTCTTAAAGAAAAAGCTATTTCTATTCCAGCGAATCCTCCACCAATAATTACAAATGGTTTTGCAGAAGAATCATTCTTGTGGATATCTTGATCGACAATAAATTTATAGGATTCAGAAAAAGGTTTAATTGGAACAGCTAAATCTTTATCACCTCTAATAAAAAGTTTAGAATTTATATTAGTTTTTGTTCCTATATTTAGGGATAATAGAGAATATTCAATTTCTGGCCGTCCTGCTAAAAGTAACTTTTTTTCCTTAAGATTGATTCCCTCAATTTCTGCCATCACAAATGAAACTCCTGCTTTTAAAGCAAGTTTCCTCAAATCAATTAGTATTTCATCTATCTTGTATTTACCTGCTATGACACCTGGAAACATTCCAGAATAAACAGTTGTACTTGCTTTATTAACTAAAGTAATCATTCCAGCAGGCTTCAATTTTGGATTCATTGCCCACTGGAGCAACACAAGGGCATGAGTATGACCACCACCAGCTAGAACGAGATGATCACTGAACATGATTTTTTGAATATTTCTGGAACACAATCAGATGCCTACGATTTCAAACAAGCAAGATTAGGAATTATTGGCGGAAGCGGACTATATAGGATAGAAAATCTTAAAGACATAGTCGAGTTAAGCTTAGACACTCCCTATGGGAAACCATCTAATAAGTTACTAATAGGCAATCTATTTGGAATTGAGATTGTTTTTCTTGCTCGCCACGGAGAGAAACATACTTTAAATCCAAGTGAAATTCCATACAAAGCAAATATCTGGGCTATGCGCTCTCTAAATGTTAGATGGTTGATATCCGCATCAGCGGTGGGATCATTAAAAGAAAATATCAAACCTTGCGACATTGTTATTCCTGATCAATTTATTGATCGCACTCATCAAAGGCCATTGACTTTTTTCAACAATGGAGTTGTAGCGCACATAAGCATGGCAAATCCATTTTGCGACATTCTTTCTCAAATACTTTCGAAAGAGATAGAAAAACTGTTAACAAAAGACAAAAAACTGCATATTGGAGGAACATACCTTGCTATGGAAGGACCAGCCTTTTCAACAAGAGCAGAATCAAACTTATATAGAGATTGGGGATGCTCAATAATAGGGATGACAAATCATACTGAAGCTAGATTGGCAAAAGAAGCTGAAATCGCCTATTCCAGCCTCTCAATGGTTACTGATTATGATTGCTGGAATCAAAATTGCGAAAATGTATCTGTAGAAATGGTTATTGAAAATCTTCAGGAAAATGCAAATTTTGCTAAATCAATAATTTCTGCTGTTGCTAAAAGGGTCTCATTATTAAGGCCGCCAAGCTCTTTTCACAATGCATTAAAAGATGCCTTAGTCACTCCAAAAGAGCATGTACCAGACAAAACTAAAAGCAAGATCAAATTATTTACAGATAAATATTGGCTTAAAAAAAACCAACCGACACATTAAGTGACGGTTGGTTTTTTTTAATTTCAATTCAATAGTATTTATCTAGTTAAGACTAACCAGCGTTACCAATACCAGTGTATGAACCATAAAAGAAAATACCCAGAACAAAAATTACAGCTGTTCCACCAGCAGTCGCTACTAACCATAAAGGAAGTGCTCCTTCTGTCCACCGTCTTTGCCAGGAGACTGCAGGTCTACCATCTGGCAGACGATCTCCTACTCGTCCATCAGGACCTTTTAATTTACTCATGATAAAGAGATTTAGTTAAAGAAGTAACTGGAAAAAAGAATTCCCATTACGAAAACAAGTAAGAGTCCAAGATAAAGACTTGTCCGGTTTAACTCAACCGGAACTTTATTTGGATTTGGATTGACTTGCATGGATAAAAAAGCAATCAGTTGAAATTTGGTTATTTCAGACGAGTGTCAAGTTCAGCCTTGGAATCAAAGCGCTGAACAACAACAGGAGCTTTGCTTTCTCCAGCCTGAAAATACGTATCTGGTCTAGGAGTTCCAAAAGCGTCGTAGGCAAGCCCAGAAGACACAAATAGGAATCCTGCCACGAAGATCGCAGGAAGTGCTACCGCATGGATAATCCAATAGCGGACACTAGTAATGATCTCAAAAAACGGGCGTTCCCCGGTAGAGCCGGCAGCCATAGCCTCACTTAATCAGCTCAGTGATCTTATCAAGCGAAACCATAAGAAACGATCTCTGTTGCAAGGTGGTTACACAGAGTCATGGAAATCATCAAAAATTTATGATATCAACCCTGCCACCGCAGTAAATTGCCCCTTTCTCCGAATACAAATCCCTTAGGACTGTCACTATTTAAATCGTCCAGAAATTGAATTCTTATGAAATTTGTTGGAACAGATTCACCAACAGGGTCTTTTTCCCAAGTTTTTCCATCATCATTGCTGACTAATAAAGTTCCATTTCCTCCAGCCGCCCAAATCGACTTAGATGGATCCCAAACAAGATCTTGATAGTTATACCCATTGACGATTGGGATTATGGGCTTTGACCATGAATCGATATCTTCAGGATCTGCGTTAAATCTGATTTCAGCTCCTCTAGAAAGCATCCATAAATCACCATTTGGCTGTTCACCAACACTTTGAACTCTCTTACTACTTGCTCTTTGATGAGGGCTCCATACCTCTTCTCCCGGTCTTAAGACTGAGAAAAAGTTACCAAGGCTACTAACACTTATATATCCACCGTTATTTGTACGTCTTAATTCTCTTATGCCTCCAGAGCCAGAAGTATCAAGAACAATTGCTTCCCAATTGGTACCACCATCAGTAGTTTTATAAATTGCTCCAGCAGTAGTTGCTAACTCGGCAGAATCAGTATCAATTGTTGTTATCAAATACGGATCTCCGGGCAACTTATTTCCCAAATCAAGACGAGTCCAATTTTTTCCTCCATCAGTGGTATGAAGAATCAATCCTGGTTGACCTGCAATCCAACCTTCTTGGCCTTTGAAATCAACGCTTATTAAACGAAAATTACCTTCGCTTGGGATATCTAAATTTCTTTCTTTCCAAGTTATTCCTCCATCATTTGTCTCCAGAATCAATCTGTTTGTTCCGACTAAGAACCCATTTTTGTCATCTACAAAGTCAACATCTAATGGATTTGCCTCAGTATCTAGGTCAACTGGTGACCAAGGGCTTGATGAGCCTATTGAAGCATTACTAACAGTACAACCACTAAGAGCTACTCCAACTACTAAGACAAGGGTCAAATTAATGACATTTGAAAACAGACGTTTCATTTCAAAGAATAAAGAGAGAGAAAACAGGCAGCGGCTAAAGCCAAGCTTCCAAAAATAAGAACGTTTTTCTGGCCTGAAGGAAGTTTATTAAATCCAAAGCCATAAGTAAGGTTTTCTTCAAATCCACTCGGCTTTGATTTAGGGCCAATATCCTTGTATCCACCAAATCCTACTCGACAGACAGGACATCTAAACTTGTCTCTATCTATGTCTAGGAATGGCGTCCCTGGTTCAATATTTAGCTTTTTTATACCCTCATCAGGATCAAAAATAAAACCACAGCTCATACATTCGAAGCGATTGGCTTTTGGATCAAATTCCTTGGTTGAGTTTTTTGGTTCAAATGAAATAACTTGATTTTGTTGTTCATTAGGATTCAAATTTTCCAAAGGATTTGATTCTTTTTTTGTGCCTTCACTCACAGTTTTCACTTTCACATATAACAACTCTATGTCACTAATCTAGAAAATGACTGTCAGACTGATATTGAAATCAGTAATTCATTCATGTTTTCCCTTCAGGGTTATGAGTATTTTTTAGGATTTCTTCTTATTTCTGGAGCAGTTCCAATTCTTGCTCTAACAACAAATAAGTTAATAGCTCCTAAAAGTAAGGCAGGAGAAAGACAGCTTACATATGAATCTGGTATGGAGCCCATTGGTGGGGCATGGATTCAATTTAATATTCGTTACTACATGTTCGCTCTTGTTTTCGTTATATTTGACGTTGAGACTGTGTTCCTTTACCCATGGGCAGTTGCATTTCACAAACTTGGGTTATTAGCATTCATAGAAGCACTTGTTTTTATCACAATATTGGTTGTGGCATTAGCATATGCATGGAGAAAAGGTGCCCTTGAATGGAGTTAAATCCCTTGAAAAAACCTCCCTCTTCTGAAGCTGTAAGAAATCTTAGAGAAGCTTCCTGTGGCCCAATTGGTACTCCGACAGTAACAAATGATTTAAGTGAAAACATAATCCTCACCAGCCTTGAAGATCTTCACAATTGGGCACGATTAAGTAGTTTATGGCCTCTTCTTTATGGAACTGCCTGCTGTTTTATCGAATTTGCAGCTCTAATTGGATCTAGATTTGATTTTGACAGATTTGGATTAGTACCAAGAAGTTCTCCTAGGCAGGCAGATCTACTAATAGTGGCAGGCACAGTCACAATGAAAATGGCACCCGCTCTTGTCAGGCTTTATGAGCAAATGCCAGATCCCAAATACGTTATTGCAATGGGAGCTTGCACTATTACGGGTGGAATGTTCAGCGCAGACTCAACCACGGCAGTTAGAGGTGTTGATAAATTAATACCTGTTGACCTTTACCTTCCTGGATGTCCTCCAAGACCTGAAGCAATATTTGATGCTGTCATTAAATTAAGAAAAAAAGTTGCGAACGAATCAATATCAGAGAGATCAAAGATCACCCAAACTCATCGTTATCTAACTATCCCTCATAAAATGAAGCGAGTAGCAGCAAAAGTAAATGGACAATATCTAAAGGCAAAAACTCAATTAATTGCTCTTAATCCTTCTCTTTCTGAAGAGTTTGATCAATCTTTAAAAGAGGTTCAGAAAATATCTGAAGAACTTTCAAGTAATTAAACCTCTCATAAAAAAATGACAAACGAATCGGAAATTGTAGTTGAAGAAAAAATCTCATGTCCAATAAGCGATTGGCTCTCTAAGAATGGATTTGAAAATGTTCCTCTCAAAGAAGATCACTTAGGAGTTGAAGTTATAAAAATCTTGCCAATCAATCTTTTATCAATAGTTGAGGCATTAAAGAATGATGGATTTAATTATCTGCAATGCCAAGGTGGATACGATGAAGGACCTGGTTTAAATATAGTTTGTTTTTATAATTTAATGGAAATGAGTGAATTTCAAGAAGGTATTTCTCCTCGCGAAGTCAGATTAAAAGTATTCCTAGATCGTAATGGTGACCTAACTGTACCTAGTTTATACAGTCTTTTCAGAGGAGCAGATTGGCAAGAAAGAGAAACATTCGATATGTACGGTGTTAACTTCAAGGGTCACCCTCATCCTAAAAGACTTTTAATGCCTGAAGACTGGAAAGGATGGCCTCTCAGAAAAGACTATGTTCAGCCTGATTTTTATGAAATGCAAGATGCTTACTAATTTATTTACCTTTTTTGTATCTTCTGTAAAACCTCATTATTGCTAAAGCGAGACTTCTTGGGTCGTGCCTCAAAGTTGGAGTGACCTTTGAACCCTGAAGAGAAGCTAAATAAACATTATATCCTCTAGATAAAAGATCAATCTTGTTGCATTTGACTGGTTCAGCCCCTTTTGATTTGTAGTAATCAACCAATGGGGATGGTTTTAATTCATCTTGAGCAAGAATTGAACTAAATATTTTCCTAGAAATTCCTCTTGATGCCAATTGCGCTTCTATGGCTCTTACATGACCAGTTACGTCAAGTCCATCAGTTTCTCCAGGTTGAGTCATCAAATTACATACATATAGCTTAGGAGCTTTGCTCTTCTCAATCGCCTCGACTATTTCAGGGACTAGCAGGTTTGGGAGAATTGAAGTATATAAACTTCCTGGACCTATCAAAATAATTTCAGCATTTCTTATAGCTTCTAGAGCTCTTGGCAAAGCTGGGGGTCGCGATGGGTAACAGCCTATTCTGATTATTGGCAAGGGGGCTTTTCCTATGGCTGACTCTCCATCTATTCGGTCACCATTTTCGAGTTCCGCCCACAAACGAACATCTACATTAGTTGCTGGTACAACTTGACCCTGAACTGCAAGAACACGACTTGAAGCAGTAATTGCGGTCTCTAAGCTTCCAGTTATCTCAGTCAAGGCAGATAGGAAAAGATTCCCAAAACTATGTCCCTCAAGTCCACTACCTGAGGGAAAGCGATATTGAAAAAGTCCTTTAATAAGAGGTTCTTCTGTTGCTAAAGCTGCTAAACAATTCCTTATGTCTCCTGGAGGCTGAACACCCAGTTCTCTCCTGAGAACTCCACTACTTCCTCCATCATCAGCAACAGTCACTATTGCCGTGATTCGGCTGCTATATCTTTTTAAGCCTTTTAATAATGAAGATAAACCTGTTCCTCCTCCAATAGCAACAATATTTGGACCTCTATTTAATTTTTGCTTAGCTCTTAAAGCATCAACCAAAAAAGTATCTTTTTTTGAACCTAACGCCTGCCTAATAGATTCAAAACTTCTCCCTTGCCCCCAAATTAAAAGAGATATCCCTATAAAAAAGACTATAGGTCCAGAAATGGTTCTGGGTAAAAAAGTAGTTATAAATCCTAAAAACCAAAAAAGTATTTCAACTACCCAATAAATTGGACGCAAGTCAGCCCAAATAGAGGCTCCAATCAAAGCAATTAACAAGCCCAATCCAGATGTCATCATCCACCTTTTGACTACTAATCCAGGCAAAAGCCATCTAATAGCTCTTTTGAAGCGAGAGTAAAGATGAAAAGACAAGCTAGCGAGAAGGCTTTTACGCAAGGTGGCTCTTCTTAATTTTCTTTTTCTTCTTTTGTTCAATGGATTCGAGTTTGAGGAAATTTCAAAAAAGAGAACTAAATAATTAATTCATATAAACTCTAATTAAACTTCCCATTTCACAGATCTCATACAAAATGAGACAGGTAAACAAACATTAGGGGAGAGTGTGCCAAAAAACACTCAAGTAATGTTGATGAAAGATCTCAGTGTTGTACTGGGGTCAAACAAAGTCCTCGATTCAGTCAATCTAGCCATGATGGCTGGAGAGAGATTGGCAATTGTTGGTCCATCAGGCTCGGGCAAGTCAACAATACTTCGCTTACTAGCTGGTTTGCTCTTACCTTCTGAAGGAAGCCTTAAAATATCAGGTATTGATCAAAATTATTTAAGGCTTGATCAAAATAGTCCTCCTGATGTGAGATTAGTTTTTCAAAATCCAGCATTATTAGCATCATTAACTGTTAGGGAAAATGTAGGCTTTTTGCTTGAAAAACAGAAAGTTTTACCAGAGGAAATTATCAATAAAAAAGTCATAAATTGCTTACAGAAAGTAGGCTTATTTGATGTTGCGGACAAATTTCCAAATCAACTGAGTGGAGGAATGCAAAAAAGAGTAAGTTTTGCTCGAGCATTAATCAGTGACTCCAAGAAAGGAAAAGGCTCTATTCCGCTTCTTTTATATGACGAACCAACTGCTGGGTTAGATCCAATAGCTTGTACTCGTATTGAAGATCTAATTATTAAAACGACTGAGGCTGCGGAAGGATGTTCAATTGTAGTTAGTCACGTTTCAAGTACAATTGAAAGAACGGCTAATAGAGTTATTTTGCTTTACGGTGGCAAGTTTCAATGGGATGGATCTATAGATCAATTTAAACAAAGTGAAAATGCCTATGTGAAACAATTTCGCACAGGCAATCTTCAAGGACCAATGCAACCTGAGGACTCATAAATTTATGCGAAGAAGTTTACGAGATGCTTTTGTTGGCTTTTCACTATTAGGTGGGTTAGTTATCTTTTCAGGAGCAATGCTCTGGTTAAGAGATTTTCGTTTAGGCTCAAAAACGTGGGAAATATCTGCAAGCTTTAAAGATGCAAGTGGTCTTGCCAAGATGTCTCCAGTTACTTATCGGGGAATCATTGTTGGATCTGTTCAAAATATTAGTTTCACGCCAAACACAGTTGAAACTAAAATAAAATTAAATAACGATAATCTAATTCTACCAAAACCTGTAATTGCCAAAATCGTCACAAGTTCTATGCTTGGAGGAGATGCTCAATTATCTTTAATTTCACTAGGCAAATCATTAAATAAAAATGAACTAATTACAGTCAATAAAGATTGTCCTCAAAAAATAATCTTATGTAGTGGAGATAAAATTAAAGGTGTTAAAATGGTTAGCATATCAAGCTTGACAGAGGGTATAAATGGAATTATTGGTGAAGCCGACAAACAAGAAATAGTAAATAAAGTATCTGAATCTATTCAACAATTTGATCGTACTCAAGCTAATCTTGATGAACTTGTCTTGTTATCTAAATCAGAACTTATAAGAGCAAAGCCTATAATTTCTGAACTAACAAAAGCTTCTTTTCATTTAAATAATATTCTTGAAAGCCTAGACAACCCTGAGACTTTAAAAGATATTCAGGAACTTGCCTCAACATCTAGCTCTCTAACAAAGAAAATTGATCAAATGAGCTCAGATATGGGAAATATTATGGAAGACAAAGAACTTATAAATGCTCTAAAAAAGGTAACCATTGGTTTAAGTAAATTATTTGATGATATATATCCTTAAAAAACAAGTTTCAGGTAACGCTGTTAATCGCATCCATTGCAATTGAAGCAATAGCCTTATCACTTGCCTTAGGTAATTGAACATATTTACCTCCGGATGCTTCAGCCAGGTCTTTACCCATTCCACTAGCAATAAACTTTCTTTCTGTATCAATTACAAGCAATTTAATACCCAGCGCACGATAACGCGAAGCGACATCAAGAACTTCTTGCTTCAAGTCGGGTGGTGTCTCTCCCTCAAGAATTGGTTGACCTAGTGAAGTGCTTAATGGAACGTTTCCACGCCCATCCGTAATTGCCACTACTACAACCTGTCCGAGATCTCCTGTGGCTAAGGCATTTGCTCCAACTCTTGCAGCCTGAGTTAAACCATGAGCTAGTGGAGAGCCACCGCCACATGGCATTGCCTCAAGTCTCCTTTTCGCAGCGGTGATTGATCTGGTTGGAGGGAGTAAAACTTCTGCTTGATCCCCTCTGAAAGGTATAAGAGAAACTTCATCTCTGTTTTCATAAGCTTCGGTTAGCAACCGAATAACAGCTCCCTTTGCACTTTGCATTCTATTGAGCGCCATTGATCCACTTGCATCAACCAAGAAAATTACCAATGCACCAGCTTTACGCTGCAGTAATTTTGCGCGTAGATCGCCTTCCTCAACAATAACTTTCCTATTAGGTTCTCTTTCCCTTCTTGCTTTCTGATAAGGAGCTGCAGCTCTTAAGGTTGCATCAACGGCAATCCTTCTAACAGGTCCTCTAGGAATAATTGGTTTTACGTATCGACCTCTGTTATCACTTAAGACAGCTGATCGACTTCCGCTATTTCCACTCTTTGATTTAGTAGATGAAAACAACAACAAATCAGGATCTACGGCACATGCTTCTGGATCAAGCATAAATTCCTCTGGGATTGGAGGGGATGACTCTTCATCTTGCTCCTCTTCCTGATCTTCTTCTTGATCTTCCTCTTGATCATTATTGTCATCAGAGTCTTCAGGAGGCGGTGGTGGTGGCTGCTGATCTTCAGGGGCCGGAGGCTCCATCTCCTCTTCTGACGGCATTTGCATAGCCCTGGGAGCGATGACAAGTCTTACTGCCGCTTTTAAATCTTCTGCGTCCACTGAATCCCTTCCACACAAGGCAGCATGAGCCTTTGCAACCCTTACTGCATAAAGCTCTGATCTGTGTCCTTCTACACCTCCACGTATGGCTTCCACAACTAAGTATTCAATTTGATCCTCACTGATTTGAACATCTGGAAGCCATTGCCTTGCCAAAAGCAACTGTGTTGATAGAGATTCTGTGTCTTCAGACCATTTCTTAGAAAAAGCTTCACTTGATTGACCATGAGAAATGGCAGATTGAGTTATTTCAACTCTTTGTTCGTTTGTAATTAATTGATCTGCAGATAAAACAATTGCAAATCTGTCCAAGAGGTGGTCCCTTAATCCCCCCTCTTCAGGATTGTAAGTAGCAATCAAAAGAGGACGGCAAGGGTGACTTAGGCTCAATCCTTCTCGTTCAACTCTATTTTCACCTGCACCTACTGAAGCCAAAAGAAGATTGACAATGCCGTCATCCAATAAATTCAATTCGTCTATGTACAAAACTCCTCTGTGAGCCTCAGCTAGTAAGCCTGGCTGAAATACTGGAGTTCCGCTTGATAATGAAGCAGCGACATCAACTGCACCAACAAGCCTATCCTCCGTTACTCCTAAAGGAACCTGAATAAAGGGCGCAGAAACAACTTTTGTAGGGATATTTTCTAAGTCATCAGTATTTTCATAACTCCCTATCTTTTTTGTGAAAAGTTTTTTAGTTAAATCATCCCATTCGCCTGAAAAAGAAGGATCTAAATTTCTACCTGCCGGATAAATAAATGAATCATCTCCATCCTCAGTATTGGCTAATTCGTCTAAATCAATTATTTCAATCGGCGGGAGAAGGGCATGTAAGCCTCTAGCTAAAACAGATTTCCCAGTCCCGCGACCACCCGCAATTATTACTCCTCCCAAACCAGGATCAACTGCGGCGAGCATTAAAGCAAGCTTTAAAGTTCCATGGCCTGTAATTGCAGCCAAAGGGAAAGCAAGATTGGCTCTATCCTTTACAGCAATGTCTTTTGAAGTCGAAGACATATTGTTATTGTTCAATCCACTGGAAACCATAGGGTTGGATCAACAAGCAAATTTTTAAAAGTCTTTTAATATTCGCATGACTTATGCAAAACAAAAACCAGAATTGAAACTCGTCATCTCAATAGGCGCAAATATCCCTGGCATTCTAGGAGATCCCATAAGAACAATCGCTGCCATGAGGCCGCATATAGAAAAAAGCATAATCGAGTGGAATATTGCTTTAAATCATCCAAAAATAGACTCTCAAAATTTTGATAAGTCTTTATCTTTTCAATGGGCTCCTCTATTTGAGACTGATCCTTTAGGGGGGCCAATTGACCAACCAAAATTCATTAATACCGTACTTGTTGTGGAGGGAGAGGGTTTTGCCTCAGTCACCCCAAATGAAAAAGCAGCTAAATGTTTGATGAAAAAATTTTTAGAATTAGAAAAAATTGCAGGAAGGGAAAGAGAAAATATAGAGATTATTTGGGGGCCAAGATCTTTGGATATTGACTTCATTTCTTGGGGCGGACTACAAATAAATACTGACACTTTGATTTTGCCTCATCCAAGATTTAGTGAAAGAAACTTTGTTTTAATTCCCCTTGCAGAAGTTTTATCAAAAACCCAAGGTAAAACGAAACGAATCAGTTCTCAAAATATTTGGCCTGAATAAAACTCGTAACAAAAATCACCAACCTTTTCTAAAAAAATCAGCCATCCTATAAGGATAGAAAAAAAAGCATGTCAATTCCAGGACCTGAACCCTCAAAAATTATTGAGACAAAAGATTGTCTTGATGCAAAAAAAATTCGTTTTGAAATTAATAAATTTCTTTTACCTAATTCAATGGAGGGCGAATTTGGGATCATTCGTCATCCTGGGGCTGCATTAGCCGTACCAATAACAGATTCTGGAGAAGTCGTTATTCTTCGTCAATACAGATTTGCTTGCTCGAGAAGAATTCTTGAGTTTCCTGCTGGAACATTAGAATTAGGCGAAAGCCCTCTTGAATCAATCAAAAGAGAAGTTCAAGAAGAAAGTGGTTACTCTGCAAAAAGATGGGACAAACTAGGAGAAATGCTTCCTTGCCCAGGATATTCTGACGAAACAATTCATATTTTTCTTGCAAGGGATCTAACAAAACTTGAAAAAAAACCTGAGGGCGATGCAGATGAAGATATTGAAGTATTAAAAATTTCCCCAAGAAAATTAAATGAAATCATTGCAAGTGGGGAAGAGTCACTTGATGGGAAAACTATTACAGCATGGTTCAGAGCATGCCAACTCTTGAATATGAGATGACAAAATTTCAATCAATATTTTGGCATAGGAGAGATTTAAGATTTGGAGATAATATCGGCCTATTCGAAGCATCAAAAAATTCAAAAAGCCTTATCGGAGTATATGTTTTAGATCCCAAACTCTTAGATCTAAATAGAACTACATCTGAAGCAAAAAACTGGTTTTTAGGTGAAAGTCTTATAGAACTACAAAAGAATTGGGAGATTAGAGGAAGTCGTTTATTAATATTAAATGGAGATCCTATTGAATTAATATCTAAATTAGCTGAGTTAGTTCATGCTGAATGTATTTACTGGAACGAAAATATTGAACCTTATGAAATCAATAGAGACAAACAAATTGCAGAAAAACTTTCAAAAGAAAAAAGGAAAGTTTATACATTTTTAGATCAATTAATTGTTAACCCAAGTAATATCAAAACAAACAATGATGAACCATACAAGGTATATGGACCTTTTTATCGCAAATGGATTGATATAATCAATACAACCAAATCATCAGAGAATAATTTAATACAAACCTCAGAAACAGCTAAACAACTTACAGGTCTTAATGAAAGAGAATTATCATCAATTAAAAACTCTGATTTAAACTACTGTATTACAAACAAAAGCAAATCTATTTATGAATTACTTTCTTTAAATAGATTCAACAATACAAATCTATGTCCTTGCAAGCCGGGAGAATCAGAATCAATAAAACAATTAAACTCTTTTATACATTCAGGAGTTATAAATTCATACAATAAAGCAAGAGATATTCCATCTTTAGAGAATACTTCTCATCTAAGTGCTGCTTTAAGTTTAGGTACCATAAGTTGCAGAGTAGTATGGAATGGGGCTCAAGTATCAAAAAACGCGACGGATGATGAATATAAAATAAATTCTATTGATACATGGATAAAGGAACTTGCTTGGAGAGAGTTTTATCAAAATGCTCTCATTAATTTTCCAGAGCTTGAGAAAGGTCCATACAGGGAGAAATGGTTAGATTTTTCATGGCAAAATAGACCTGATTGGTTTGAAGCATGGGGAGATGGATTGACTGGTATCCCAATAATTGATGCTGCAATGAGACAACTTAAGTGTTCTGGATGGATGCATAATCGTTGCAGAATGATTGTTGCCTCTTTTCTAGTAAAAGACCTTTTAATTGATTGGAGATTGGGAGAACTTTTCTTCATGAAAAGCTTAGTTGATGGTGACTTGGCAGCAAACAACGGGGGTTGGCAATGGAGTGCTAGCAGTGGGATGGATCCAAAACCCATGAGAATATTTAATCCTTTTAGACAAGCTTCTAAATTTGACGAAGATGGTGAATATATCCGAAAATGGATTCCTGAGCTATCACATATTTCAACGCCTAATTTACTTTCAGGTGAAATAAGTTCTGCGGAGAGAAATAGCTATCCAAAACCAATAATAAGCCACAAAAATCAAACATCAATCTTCAAAGAATTATATTCGAATATTAAATAGCTTATTTTTTAAATAGTTCTTTTATTTTATCAATGACATATGATTGCTGAATAGATTTTAACTCTGGGAAAATAGGTAAACTAATAACCTGACTACATACTTTTTCAGTAACAGGAAGAGATCCTTCTTTATACTCTAAATTTTTATATGCAGGTTGAAGATGTATGGGTATTGGGTAATAAATTATTGTATTTACACCAAGCCTATGAAGTTCAGTTTTAAATAGATCTCTATTTAGATTATCAAAAACATCATCTGAGTTATATTTTATATTTTTAATAAAAGAATTGTCCATTATTCTGATTACAAATTGATTCCAAGAATGACCAGAATTATTAACAAAAGTATTAGATGGTAATTCAATTGAATCTATAGCTGATAACTGATTTATGTAATTAATAGCTATTTCTTTTCTTTGCTCAATCCATTTATTTAATCGGATTAACTTAACATTTAATATTGCAGCTTGTAATGAATCAAGTCGACTATTATATCCAATATTTGTATGAAAATATCTCTTTGGCATCCCATGAATAGCTAGTTCCCTAATTGTTTTTGCTAGATCAAAATCATTAGTAGTTATAGCTCCTCCATCTCCTGCTGCACCTAAGTTTTTAGTAGGGAAAAAACTAAAACAACCTATATCCCCATAACTTCCAACAGGTTTACCTCGCCAATACGCCCCAGCTGCTTGAGCACAATCTTCTACAACCTTAAGATTATTGGATTCAGCAATTGCCATTATTTTATCCATATCTAGTGGATGACCAAACAAATGCACAGGCAAAATAGCTTTTGTTCTGGGAGTTATTGCATTTTCTATTAAATCCAGATCCATAAGATAGTTTTTAGAATCAATATCTACAAAAACCGGCCTAGCTCCAACACTGGTGATTGCTTCTGCAGTAGCAAAAAAACTAAATGATGAGGTGATCACCTCATCACCTTGTCCAATATTTAGTGCTCTTAAAGCAAGAATTAATGCATCTGTTCCACTATTACAACTAACTGAGTAAGAAGTTTCTGTTGCTAAGGCAAAAGCTTTTTCGAACGAAGCTACTTCCTCTCCTCCAATATATTTTCCGCTTCTGAAAACCTTAATTAAAGCTTCTTCAATCTCGTCTCCAATTTCAGAAATTTGAGCTTCAAGACTAAAAGGAGGTATTTGCATAACTATTTAAATTAAGTGGCAACGATGAACAATTAAAAGACTCTCATTAATTCATCCAAACCACTCAGGCTCCATACCTGGATGCCATTTTATGTTGCAACCAATAGAAGGTTTTTGATTAGCTGAAATAACTTCTCCCTTTAATAAGGATTTGAATACTAGACGAATATCATCACCAGATACAGGAATTTCATTGCCAGGGCGACTTCCGTCCATTTGTCCCCTATATCTCAATGTTAAGTTTCCATCTGGAGAAGGCCAAAAAACATAAAAATCGGGAGTACATGCGGCTCTAAGCGCTTTTGCTAATTTTTGATCAGAATCAAATAGGTATGGGAACTTCCATCCCAGTTTATTAGCTTGAGAGGCTAAGAATTCTGGTGCATCTTGAGGATGGGTTATCAAGCTATTGCTAGAAATAGCCAAAAATTGAATATCATTACCAAAAGAATTGAATAGGTTTGTGATTCCACTTTCTACATGTTTAACAAATGGACAATGAGCACATATAACCATCAAAAACAATGGTCTTTTTGTTAGGTCAACACTTCTAATATGACTAAGGCCTTTTAAAGGATCATCTGGAGCAGAGTTCACGCCTGAAACCACACCTAACTCAAAATCAGGTAATTGAGTTCCTAATGGAAGCATTGTTGAGGCTGTTCGAACCATGATTCTTATAGTTTTTTGGGGTTAATGGATTACAGAACTTTTAACTATATTTTCATTTAACTATGAGTCTTAGCCCTAAATAAGGGACAATTAGAAATACTAACCAAATGAGTCCGAAAGATGCTTCTCGATCTTAGTGGCAAAAAAATCCTTGTTACAGGAATAGCAAACAATAGATCAATTGCCTGGGGCATTGCACAACAGTTAAAAGCAGCTGGAGCTGAATTAGGAATTACATACTTGCCCGATGAAAAAGGTAGATTTGAAGCGAAAGTAAAAGAACTTACTTCTCCTTTAAATCCAAGCTTGTTCTTACCACTTAATGTTCAAAATTCTTCTCAAATTGAAGAAGTTTTTGAAGCCATTAAAAATCAATGGGGTCAGCTTGATGGATTAGTTCACTGTCTAGCCTTTGCAGGGAAGGAAGAATTAGTAGGCAATTACAGTGCAACTTCTTCAGAGGGATTCTCAAGAGCCCTAGAAATCAGCGCTTACTCACTAGCCCCACTATGTAAATATGCAAAACCTCTTTTCAGTAAAGGCGCTGGCGTAGTCACCTTGACTTATTTAGGAGCAGAAAGAGCAATTCCCAATTACAACGTAATGGGGGTTGCTAAAGCAGCTTTGGAGGCATCCGTTAGATATCTTTCGGAAGAACTTGGTCCTGAGAATCAGGTTCGAGTTAATGCTATCAGTGCTGGACCAATAAGAACTCTCGCTAGCTCAGCGATTGGAGGAATTCTGGACATGATTCATAACGTCGAAGAAAAAGCTCCCCTTAGGAGAACCGTTACTCAAATAGAGGTAGGCAATACCGCAGCTTTCTTGCTTAGCGATCTTTCAAGTGGTATATCAGGACAAACTGTTTATGTTGATGCAGGTTATTGCATCAATGGAATGTAATTTCAAGCCAACTTAAAATTGCCAATTAAATATGGAAAAAACTAGAGAAGGAGAGATTAGACGGGAAACTAAAGAAACTGACGTTTTTGTGAAAATTGATCTTGATGGTTCTGGAAAATGCAGTGCAAATACGGGGATTGGTTTTCTAGACCATATGATCCAACAATTATCTAGTCATGGATTATTTGATATTGAAGTAAGAGCAAATGGAGATACTCACATAGACGATCATCACACCAATGAGGATGTTGGAATTGCTATTGGACAAGCTTTGTCAAAAGCATTAGGTGATCGAGTTGGAATCAAACGTTTTGGTCATTTTTTAGCTCCGCTTGATGAAGCTCTTATTCAGGTTGTGGTTGATTGCTCCGGTCGACCACATTTAAGTTTTAGTTTAGATATTCCTTCTCAAAAAGTGGGCACTTATGATACGGAGTTAGTTAAAGAATTTTTTGGTGCTGTTGTGAGTAATGGTGGTTTAACTCTCCACATCAGACAACTGGCAGGAAATAATACTCACCACATAATTGAGGCTACTTTCAAATCGTTTGCAAGAGCCCTTAGGATGGCTACTGAAATTGACCCTAGAAGATCAAGTCAAATTCCAAGCAGTAAAGGAGTTCTTGAACAGGCTGGTCAATAAAAACTCCATATTTAAATAAATCATTTGAGCTTGAACTCGCAAAAGTCAGACTTTTAAGCGAAAATCAAGTTTCAATTCAAGAAAAATAATGGCAGTTAGTTATTTAAAAAGAGAAACATCACCAAAGCAAACAATCTTCAACAAAGAAGATTGGTCCAGTGCATATTGCAATGTTGAAAAAGAATTAGATAACGTTCAACTCAAGCTTGTAAAAGGATCTATTCCTGAAAAAATTTCTGGTACCTTTTATCGAAACGGCCCAGGTAGATTAGAAAGAGGGGGAAGATGGGTCCATCATCCATTTGATGGAGATGGCATGATTGCTGCCTTCAAATTTGACAATGGAAAAATAAACCTGACGAATCGTTTTGTTCGCACAAAGGAATGGACAGAAGAAGAAAAATCCCAAAAATTTCTATATAGAGGTGTATTTGGAACTCAAAAAGAAGGAGGAGTGTTAGCTAATGCTTTTGATATAAGGCTAAAAAATATTGCCAATACACACGTCATAAAACTTGGAGATGATCTACTAGCTTTATGGGAAGCATCTAGTCCATATTCACTTAATCCAAATACCCTTGAGACCAAAGGTTTATCAAATTTAAAAGGAGTTTTAAAAAAAGGTGAAGCATTTAGTGCTCATCCACGATTTGACCCTGGCCATCATCAAAGTCAAAGAATGGTCACTTTTGGGGTATCCACAGGTCCTAAAAGCACAATAAGATTGATGGAATTTTCCACAGAGGGAGAAAATATTGGTTCTCTTTTAAGTGATAGAAAAGATTCTTTTAATGGATTTGCCTTCTTGCATGATTTTGCCATAACTCCAAACTGGGCAATATTTCTGCAAAATGCTATTAGTTTTAATCCTCTCCCTTTTCTTCTTGGACAAAAAGGAGCCGCACAATGTTTAGCCTCTAAAAGTGATGGAACTCCAAAATTTTTATTAATTCCAAGGGACTCTGGCAAGTTTGCTGGTCAACCTCCAAAATCAGTTGATGCTCCAAAGGGTTTTGTTTTTCATCATCTAAATGCATGGGAAGATAATGAAAAAATCAATATTGAAAGTATTTTTTATGATGATTTTCCGAGCATTGGACCCGAAGATAATTTTAGAGAAATTGATTTTGATCTTTTACCAGAAGGAATTTTGAAAAGAAGTGAAATCAATCCCATAGAAAATACATTTACCTGCTCAACAATAAGCAATCAATGTTGTGAATTTGCAATGGTTAATCCTCATTTTGAAGGATTAAAGGCCCGCTTTAGTTGGATGGCAACTGCAGAAGAAAAAGAGGGGAATGGGCCACTTCAAGCCATAAAAAAAATCGATTTATCTAATAATAAAGAGATAAGTTGGAGTGCGGCTCCAAGAGGTTTTGTAAGTGAACCTATATTTATTCCATCTCAAGAATCAAAATCTGAAGAAGACGATGGATGGGTTGTTGCATTGGTTTGGAATAGTATTAGATCTGGAACTGATTTAATAATCCTTGATTCTAAAGATCTGACTGAAAAAGCTATTCTTGAAGTACCCATTTCAATACCACATGGATTACACGGAAGCTGGGTTGAAAATTAAAAACTAAAAGTTTTCAAGAAAACAAAAACTACTTTTTTATTGAACCCAATAGTTTTTTCAATTCTGGGATCAGCAATTTAAATGCATTTCCCCTATGACCAATATGCTTCTTTTTGTCGTGGTCCATTTCTGCATAAGTTTCACCTAATCCAGAAACTTCAAAAATCGGATCATAACCAAACCCATTTTTCCCTTTTGGGGAAAAAGTTATTACACCTTCGCAAAAGCCTGAAACTTCTATCAACACTTTTTCTCCACTAGCAATACATAATGCACATTCAAATTTAGCTTTTCTATTTGAAAAAGGTTTCAACTCGGCTAATAGTTTTTCTATTCTTTGCTTATCTGAACTTGCATACCTAGAAGAATAAATACCTGGAGCTCCTCCAAGAGCCTCAACACTTAATCCAGAGTCGTCAGCAAGAGACAAATTACCTGTTGCTTGACTGACAGCAATGGCCTTTATTCTTGCATTTTCCATAAATGTATTTCCTGTTTCCTCAATCTCAAAACCGACAGGTTGTGTCAATAAATCAAATGGAAAATCGTCCAAAAGTTTTTTAAATTCTCCAATTTTACCCTTATTGCCACTAGCAATTACCAGAGGGAGATCATCCAAAACTATTATCTATAAGTTGCTTTGCATAATACAAAGTTGAAGTAACTTCTGCACTGGATGGCGCTTCACAATAAATTCTTAAAAGAGGCTCTGTTCCAGAGAAACGAAACATCAGCCAATGACTTTTATCAAGTATGAGTTTGATTCCATCAGTTGAAATAACCTCTAAAACTGATTTATGACCAATTGAAGATGGGGTTTTCTGTTTCAAAAAATCTTCCAAGGACCTTCTCATCTCCATGTCTTTGAGAGTTAAATCAATACGTTCGAAATGACTCTTACCAAAACGAGCATGAAGAGAATCTATTTTCTCACCTAAACATTTACCATCAGCAACTATTGACTCCATCAAAAGCAAAGCGGTAAACAAAGCATCACGTTCTGGCAAGTGATGTCCAAACCCAACTCCCCCTGACTCCTCTCCTCCAATCAAAACTTCTCTTGAAAGCATTTCTTCAGCAATATATTTAAACCCAACTGGCTTTTCGAGCACTTCTCTCCCCAAATCCTCCGCAATCAATCTCATCAAGTCCGACCCACTTACAGTTTTTACAACGCAACCTGGCAAATTTCCAACTCTTGCCAAATGATCTATCAAAACAGGCATTAATAACTGTGTATTGCAATATCTACCTTTTTCATCTATTGCAGCAATTCGATCTCCATCCCCATCAAAAACCAAGCCCATGGACAACTGTCCTGCCTGGTATTCATCCTGAACTTGTTTTATTAATTGTGATAGATAAGCCTTCATAGGTTCTGGAGGATTTCCACCAAAGCATGGGTCTCTTTCAGTTCTTATTTCATAAATAAGCTCTTCACAATTAACTCCAAATAATTCAGACATGCAGCCCGCCGCAGATCCATGCATTGGATCGACAAAAATTTTCACACCTAATTTCCGCAAGCCATCAGAAATCAAATGCATGTCAAATTTCTGACTAATCCCCAAAAGATGTTGTTTTCGAAAATCAACTCTCTCGGTTACGCCTTCGATTGGGATTGATATCCCCCCAGCATCTAATCTTTTTTGCACCGAATCGGTAAAAGAGCTATCAACTGAGCCTCCAAAGGGTCCTTTAATTTTTAAACCCAACCATTCGCATGGGTTATGACTTGCTGTAATCACTAGTGCACCAAGTGCATTTTCTTCAACTATCCCCCAGCTACAAGAGGGAGTTGGCAACGCTGAAGAAGCCAACAAAGGGACTAAATCAACTCCTCTAACTGCAGATGCGACCGCCTCAGCCATCTCCTCTGCAAGGAAACGTCGATCATAACCAATGATTATTTTATTATTTTTTTTCTCTTTCACATAAGCAAGCTCTTGAGCTGCTGCTGCTGCAACTTTAAGCAATCTTTCCAAAGTGAACTCAACGCCTAATATCCCCCTCCATCCATCTGTTCCGAAAGAAATTTTCTCCTTAGTGAGATTCAACTTTTTCTTTTTCATCTTTATATTGGAGAAACTTTGTTCTTAGAGAAATGCGGATTATTCTCTAAGTATGAAATGTAATAAATCCAAACCAATTAACGATCATCTTTTAAGGAGTTGGATTAGATGCAGAAGAAAAGCGTGGCTTGATATTTATGGTGATAAACAAAAAAAGTTGTGGACGGCCCACAGCACACTTCAATTAAATCATCAAATCGACTGCTTTCATAATCTCTCACAAAAAAGTTATGGGATAGGAATTCAAGCTTGTGAAGAGGGGAAAAATATTGCTTATGGAGTCAGAATTAAATATCCTCTAATAAAAAATAGAATTATCAAAGCGAATTTACCGATACTAAAGAAGACATCAGGAGAGAGTATTTGGGGGAATTTTTCATATCAACCTATACTAGCTAGGCAAGGTAAAAAAATCACAAGAGAGCATAAATTATCACTTGCAATGACTGGTTTATTAATAAATAATTTACAAAAATTTGAAGTAAAAAAAGGGTTAATATTACACAAAGAAAATGAAGTTATAAAAGTCGAAAAGATAAAATTAAGCGCTAATATAAACAAAGATTTAATAGATTCATTATTAAATCTAGAGAAAGATATAGAATCAAGAACTCCTCCACCGATCACTTCTAATAGAAAAAAATGCACAATATGTTCATGGAGAAAAGATTGTGATGCTGTAGCAATTAATGAAGGAAGCTTAAGTGAAGTTAGCGGGATTGGAGCAAAAAGAGAACTTTTATTAAACAAAATTGGTATAAATAATATAGAGGAACTAGCGAAGACGAAGCATTATAAATTAAAGGAAAAGCTTGAGATATTCGGGCGACAACATGGTGATATTTCCAAGCAAGTTATTTTACAATCTCAATCTCAATCAACGAATAGGGCAATCAAACTAAATCCAGAAATAGAACTAAATAATCTAAAGAAAGCAAAAGGTTTATATATTTATGACATTGAATCTGACCCAGATATTAAACATGACTTTTTACACGGATTTATTCGAATACCAAAAAACATAAGAAATGAAATAAGTTTAGAAAAAACTAAATATTCTCCATTACTTAGTCTTGAAAAAAATACTGAAAGTTTTCTATGGAAAAGAATAACTAAAAAATTAATTCTTAATCGAGACTATCCCATCATCCATTATGGAGAAACAGAACCAATATCTTTGCTAAAGCTAGGATTGCGACAAGGAGCTGATCCTAATGAAATTGAAGAATTAAAAAAAAGATTTATTGATATACATTTATTAATTAGAGAATACTGGTGTCTTCCCGTAAGGAATTATGGTCTTAAATCAATCGCAGAATGGATAGGATATGAATGGAAACATTCAAATGTAGATGGAGCTAGAGCTCTTTTATGGTGGAGACAATGGAAAAAATCACGTAAAGTCAATAAAATGTATTCTAAAAATTTAAATTCAATTTTTGAATATAATCGTGATGATTGTATAGCTACCTTAATGATCGCAAAATGGTTAATAGATCACTAGTAAGCATATCGCAATAAATTAAAAAGGATTAGTAAAAGAGATTGGTTTTTTAATAGTTATGGAGTCACCATTTTCAGAAAAACAAAAATCCTGATCAAGAAAAGTTTTCTTAATTAAAGCCAGTCCATTAAAAAAATTATCATTAACCCTAATTGAAGAAGTAACAACCCCTACATTTTTTTTATATCCTTCATTTTTATTAGTATTAAAAAAATTTTTACCAATTTTAAAATTATCATTTTTCCCATAAGCTTCCCAATAACGAAGTTGATATTTTAGAGATTTTGACCTAAAGAACTTTGCCATTGCCTCTTGACCTAGATAACAGCCTTTATCTAAATTTATAGTATCTGCTAATCCTAGCTCGTAAGGATTAGTTTCTCCATTCATCTCTTTATCAAAGCTAGGTATTCCTTGTCTTATTTTCCAAGCCTCCAATTCTTCTTTAGTAGCTTTTCTATAGTGATTTATTTCGTCTAGGATTAAATCATTATTATCAATCCAACTAAAATTTGACTCCTTCCATGAATTATTATTATTTATTTCTTGTCTTCTTCTAATTGGATCTACAACTTCTAACTTAACTTTATCGGCTGGAAATATCACTGATTCAAATCCATCTCTTATAGAATTAATTTCACCACAAATTATAACTATTTCAGCCTTATTATCTGAAAGTCGAATTTCCAATACAGCTTTTAAAGATCCTTTAGTTGATAGCCAACAACTAGTAAATATTCTATCTAGTTCCTTCTCAGCAAAAACATCAGCGGTTGTTTGACCATGTAAAAAAGCAGTTGTCCCCTGACCTTTGAGAAGCAACGAAGGGAATGTTTCATCCCAAATCAATGATTGAGTTTCTGTCATTGCAAACTTTTAGCTCTTTCAACAATATCTTTTAAAAAGAAAAGACTATTTAACTCTAAATCAGCTTTAGACATTGCCTCAGCGCCTCCTTCTTCTCTATCAACTATTGCTAGTACTTGTTTAACTAAATAACCTTGATTTCTAAGCTGATCAACAGCTTTTAAAGAAGAGCCACCAGTAGTAACAACATCCTCTAGGACAGAAATCACAGAACCCTTTGGAGGCAAAGGTCCTTCTAGCCATGCTCCAGTCCCATAACCTTTAGCTTCTTTCCTTACTATTAAACCGTTTAAATAAATACCTGCTTGAGCTGCCAACATTACAACTCCACTAACAAGTGGGTCAGCACCTAAAGTCAAGCCGGCTACGCCACTATCACTTTGATTTATTTGTTTTAGGAATAATGAACTTATCGACAAGAGACCTGGACCTGAGAGAGAGACAGGTTTGCAATTGACGTAATGAGAACTTTTTTTTCCGGAAGCCAAAGAAAAATCTCCAAACCTATAGGCTTTTTGAGCTAATAAAGTTAAAAGATTTTCTTTTATTTCATCTGATGGAGGATTCAATGGGTTCATATCTTTATATGCAAGTTTAATTATTAAACATCTTGGTGGGATTAGATATATATTTACTTTAGGCAAACTAATTAACTATTATCAAAAAAAGTTTTAGTTCTGCTTTTTTGGGGGTGTAGCAATCTGGTGAATGCAGCGAACTCATAATTCGCCTTAGGCGAGTTCGATCCTCGCCACCCCCATAGAAAAATTATTAATGAGTTTATTACTTCTTTTTATATTGCTTGTAATACCAGCATTTTTCAATGCAGGTCAGTTTGCCATATTACGCCTTCGTTCAACTAAGGTTCAAAGACTTGTAGAAGATGGACTACCTGGTTCCAATTCCATAATTCGTCTACAGAAAAGGCTGAGAAGAACCCTTTTAATAGCGGAGTTAGGAATAACTATTTCATTAATTTCAATTGGTTGGATCTGCAAAAATTTCGCAAGTCAATGGTGGGCAAATAATGCTTCAATTAATTATTTTTTAGACCTAGGTCTTTTTATTACTGTTGTACTTTTAGCAACTTTGATATCTGGTCTGCTTCCAAAAGCACTTGTTCTTAATCAACCAGAGACTGCTGCTCTGAAATTATCGCCTCTAATTGAAGCAGCGATAAAATGGATGTCACCATTCCTTTCGTTGCTGGAAGGACTTGCTTTATTAATTCTTAGATTATTTGGACTTAATACTCAATCAGAAAGTCTTACGACAGCTGCATTCTCTGCCGGCGAATTAGAGAAGTTAATTGAAACTGGTGGTGTAACTGGATTAAAACCTGATGAAAGAAACATACTTGAAGGTGTTTTCGCTTTAAGAGATACACAAGTCAGAGAAGTAATGGTTCCTAGGTCAGGGATGGTTACTCTTCCAAGAGAAGTTTCCTTCACTCAAATGATGGAAGAAGTTCATAAAACTCGTCATGCAAGATACTTAGTAATTGATGATTCACTTGATAATGTTCTTGGAGTTTTAGATTTAAGGCAACTTGCTGATCCAATAGCAAAAGGGGATATGCAAGCCAACTCATCTTTAGAGCCTTATATAAAACCAGTTGTTCGTGTTTTAGAAACTTCTACTTTGGCCGAATTGCTACCCTTAATCAAAAACGGGAATCCACTACTGTTAGTCGTTGATGAATATGGAGGAACTGAAGGATTAATAACATCAGCAGACTTAACAGGTGAAATTGTTGGTGATGAAATTCAATTTGATAATAAAGAATCTGAGCTAAGATCTCTTGATGACATAAAAAAAATATGGCTTACTTCTGGTGAGATAGAAGTAATAGAACTAAATAGAGAGCTTGACTTAAAATTGCCAGAAGCTGATGATCATTACACTCTTGCTGGATTTGTTTTAGAAAAACTCCAAGAAATTCCCAATGCAGGAGAAACATTCGTTCATAATGAAGTTATATTTGAAATCATCTCCATGAAAGGTCCAAGAATAAACAAAGTAAAAATAATCCTTCCTAAGTAATTTATAAAACAGACTATTAATTAATAAAAAAGTAAACATGAAAACAATTTCCAATTCCAAGATCAACGAAAATATTATTCCTGTAAAAGTTGGGGTAATAGGAATTGGAAATATGGGGTGGCATCATGCAAGAGTCCTCAGTCTTCTCAAGGATGCTGAGCTCATTGGAGTTGCAGATTTAGACGAGGAACGAGGAAAGTTGGCTATGGAGCAATTTAATTGTAATTGGTATGGAAACTACAAGGATTTATTACATCAAGTAGAAGCTGTATGTATTGCTGTACCTACGTTATTTCATCATGAAGTTGGCCTAGAATGTCTAAAGTCTGGTAAACATGTTTTAATTGAAAAACCGATAGCAGCAAATAAAGAAGAAGCATCATCTTTGATCAATGCTTCAAACAATGCGAAAAAATTATTGCAAGTTGGCCATATAGAAAGATTTAATCCGGCATTTAGAGAATTGACAAAAGTTGTTGCTAATGAAGAAGTTGTAGTTCTTGAAGCCAGAAGGCATAGCCCTCATCCCGATAGAGCTAATGATGTTTCGGTCGTTTTGGACTTAATGATTCACGATATTGATTTAGTTATTGAACTTGCAAATTCAAAAGTGATAAGGCTTGCTGCAGTTGGAGGATGCAGTGGAGAAGGACCTATGGATTACGTTAACGCGACACTGGGGTTTAAAAACGGGGTCGTTGCAAGTCTGACTGCAAGCAAAATGAGTCACAAAAAAATCAGAAGTTTGAGCGCTCATTGCAAAGAAAGTCTAATAGAAACAGATTTCCTAAATCACAATATTCATATCCATAGAAAGGCTCATGAATGGTATTCAGCTGATCATGGAGAACTACTTTATAGAAACGATGGTTTTATTGAAGAAGTGAGTACAACATCAATTGAGCCATTGTATGCAGAACTGGAGCATTTTCTACAATGCGTCAGAGGAAAGGAGAAGCCAGCTGTAGACGGGCTGCAAGCTTCTCGAGCACTTCATCTTGCTGATTTAATTGAAAAGGCAGTATCAATACCAAGTGAAGACATTTTGATAAGCAAAGGGATCTAGATAAACTGATTAATTAACTCAAAAAAATAAAATTTATGTCCGATGTCTTACTTCGAACAAAAATTTTATTTTGTTAAGAATATCTAATCGATTAGTTAATTTTTAAAAAATCTAGAAGAAAAGACTTCGCTTTTAACGAAAGCCAACTGCCGCTTGCCAAACAAAAACAAGCAGAAAGAAGAAAAGAGGTATTAGCGGAAGTACATCCACTGTTGGTGCAAAAGCTTGGTATGCAACTGGAAGTTCAGCAAGCAAGTCGAAATTAATCAGTGCCATCCCTAAGAAATAATGGACATATTAAGCACGCACGCTACCACGTATGACGCGCTTTAGAGTCACTCTGCCACGGAGCGAAATCCTCTGAAAAACAACCTTCAGTAATTGCTTGCCTCATAGCACCTGTAAAACGGATCAAATGCGTGAGGTTGTGCAGACTCAAAAGTGTGAGACCAAGTAATTCTTTGTTGCGAATTAAATGGTGTATATATGCCCTTGAATATCCTGTACAAGCTTCACAAGTACATGTTGAATCTAATGGGCTGTAATCGTCTTTAAAACGTGAATTTCTTAAATTCCATACCTCTCCATTGACTAATGCGCTCCCATGCCTTCCCAGCCTCGTAGGAATTACACAATCAAACATGTCTACTCCATTTGCTACTGCTATGGCCATTTCTCGTAAGGTTCCAATTCCCATTAAGTATCTTGGTCGATCTTGAGGTAATAAAGGACAGGTTTCTCGTACGATTTTGTGCATTTGACTTATGGGTTCACCTACGCTTACTCCTCCAATAGCAATCCCAGGCAAATCGAATTCTGAGACGATTTTTGCGCTCAATTCCCTCAAATGAGAGAAGCAGCCCCCTTGAACTATGCCAAAAATTGCTTGATCATCTTTCTTATGAGCATTTATACATCTCTCCAACCAATGATGGGTTCTCTTGCAAGCCTCCTCAACATCTGATTCGCTCGCTGGATAAGGGGGGCATTGATCAAAAGCCATTGCCACATCGGCGCCTAAAGCCATTTGAATTTCAATAGCTTTTTCAGGAGTCAAATAAATATGTTTGCCATCTCTTGGGCTTTGAAACGAAACCCCTTCATCATCAATTTTATTTAACTTTGCCAAACTAAATACTTGAAAACCTCCTGAGTCAGTAAGAATTGGTTTATTCCAACTCATAAATTTATGTAGTCCGCCGGCATCTTGAACTATCTTTTCTCCTGGTTGAAGATGAAGATGAAAAGTATTTGCAAGAATCATTTCAGCCCCTGTTTTCTCAAGTTGCTGAGAAGTAACACCTTTGACTGTTCCTAAAGTCCCAACAGGCATGAATTTTGGAGTATTTACAATTCCATTTGGAGTTTTAATAGAGCAGACTCGAGCTAATGTCGTTTTGCATCGACTTTTTATTTGAAAATCGAAGGAGGTCTTTTTCAATTATTCCTAAATATTCCATAATTTAGACTAGTTATATAACTAATTTGAGATCTAAGAAACAGTTGAGGTTGTAATTCTGATTTTTAAAAACTGGCTAGGTGACCTTGCAGGTGCATGGGTGTTCTACACAATTTTGCCTCAATGGCCACTAATTAAACCTAGGTTCGAAAGAATTGCTCGTTTTGCACCTTTAGTAGGAGTTTTAATAGGCTTTTCCCAATCATTTTTTTGGCTTGTATTGAAGTACTTTGATTGGCCCAATATTTCTATCGCCTTGATTACTATTGCAATTAGCATTTGCATAACTGGTGGACTTCATATTGACGGGCTAATGGATACAGCTGATGGGGTTGGTGCAGGGCCATCAAAGCGAATTGAGGCAATGAAAGACAGCCGAGTTGGAGCAATAGGTGTGCAAAGTTTAGTAATTATTTTAATCCTTCAAATTGCAGCAATAATCAAACTTGATTTTTATGCTCCTTTTGCTTTTCCAATAGCTGCATTCTGGGGACGATTATCCCAAATATTTGCTATTGAAAATTATGAATACATTTTCAATAAAGAATTTAGCTCCATTCATCAAAAATACTGGCGAGGCATTTCCAAAGAGATACGACCTTCGTTGATAATAATTTTTATTGGGATAATATTTTTTTTATCTTCAACAAACTTAAATTTGTCTGCTAATTTATTACTAATATATTGCATTTCTTCAGGAGTAACAACTTCAGTATTAATCCCACATTTTATAAATAAATTATTAGGAGGCCATAATGGTGATAGCTATGGAGCAGGTTTAGTGATAACAGAAACTACTAATTTATTATTATTAAGTATCATTTTTGTTCCAAATTAAAAACGAAGGCATTCCCTGATTCAGGCAAAGAATTTTTAAATTGGCTTGGGTCAACAAATAACTGTAAATCTCCACCTAATTGTCTAGCCAAATCTCTAGCAAGAGCAAGGCCTATTCCACTCCCAGACATTTTTGAACCACTTTCACCCCTAAAACCTTTCTCAAAAATCTTTTCTCTTTCTTCCTTCTTTATGGGGGCGCCCTCATCCCAAATACATATCCCCTTTTCGATCACTTCAATACCAATAGAGGATTGAGGAGGGCTGTAACGAAATGCGTTTTCCAAAAGGTTTGCAACTATTTCAGCAATTACACCTTCTGAAATTGAATTTTCTTCCATCCAAGTTGGCCATTCTGAAGGGCCATAACATTTCCTGCCTTGCAAATTAGCTCTAGCTTTAGCTCTCTCAATCAATGGCTCTATTAAGCTTTTTACACTAATGCAAGTCTCAGTTGGCAAAAGTGGAGGCAAGAGCAATCTGTTTGATCCATCATCAGCTTGGGGTAGTTTTACCTGACTAAGTTGATCGAGCGCAGAAAGATATTTATTAACTTGTGCTTGTTCGTTAATTAGGCCTTTCACAAGGCTTTCATTTTCACTTTCAGGGCCTATTTTTCTCAAAAGAAGTTTTGCATAAGTTCCAAGAGCAGCTAGTGGATTCCTGAGCTGATGCACCATTAATGATATCTGCTCCTTTTGATCATCTAATTGATCTAATAACCTTTTTCTATCAAGTTCAGAAGCGAGGGAGTTAGCTAATAAAGTTGACATTGCTTGCAGGCGTTGATCAAGAGACTCGCGCCATTCTTCCTCAGAAGCGATTCTCTCCGCGCGTATAACACCTAGCAATATTGACCCCTCCTGCAATGGATACCATCTCCTATTAGAAGAAGGCGTGCGAAGGGCAGTATCAGTTTCTACTGGCTGTAAAACTTTCTCTGACTTCGGCCACTGGCCAACTACTTCCAAAGTAGGTGATCCACTTTCTCCAGATCTAGCTACATAAACAACAACATGCTCAAGCTCTTGGTCAGCTTGAAAGCTCATCAACTGTTGTTGAACAAAATTCAAAAACCGGTCTGAATAATGCATTGAAGTCATTACGCAATCTTAGTCAGGTAAAAAGAAAGATTCAAAAACTTGAAAAATTTGAAAAAAGTATTAAGATGTTAATAAAGAATTTAGATTCCTTAACTAGGAGGCTATCTCAAATTAAATCAAAAAGTGAGCACTTTAAGTGACTTTGAGGCTGTTGCAGAGATTGATGGGTAACCTCTGTAGTCAACTTTTTAATTATTTGAGAAAGGTTTTCTCCTCAGTTTCAAATTATTTTTCTTAAAAACTCTTGCTTAGGCTAGAGCCAATAAAAAAGAAAAACCTCTAACTCTCTCCAAACAAATAAAGGTAGTTTTTTCATGTCTAAGAAGCGCAAAAGAATTAGCAGAAGAAGACTGGCAGGACAGCGTGTTATGTCCCATGTACCTATTTTCCATTTAGGTACAGGTCAGCACAAGCCTGTAACAGCAGCTAGAAGATTTATCGCAGAAGAGGGGCTCTATGCCCCAGCTATATTAAATGTACGTCGTAATGAGCACACTACTGATCGCTTTTTTTGGGGAGAGAAAGGTTTGTTTAGTGCTCAATATGCTGAAGAAAATCATTTCCTGTTCCCTTCTTTAAGAGTGATTGTTGAGTTCCTGGGTGAAGACAAAATCTTTGCTGGTCTAGAACTTACAGCAGATGACTGGGAAGAAATCGAAGAGTATGAATATGCTTTTGTTTAACTTAAAAATAGTTGTTCAATTTTCCCACGGCAATAACCAATTAGATCATTATTAATTTCATGGCCTCCATCGAAAAAAAATAATTCTGCTTTAACTCCATTTCCCACCAAAATATCAAGACTTTTCTTAGAAGCAGCTTTTGGGACTACTGAGTCCATTTCGCCATGGCAAAGAAAAATAGGTGGCATATTTTTTGTAGGTTCCCAATCTGGATGAGGATATGAGCTAAGTGCAAAAACTCCCTGAAATTTAATTCTTGTCGCAATATCTAAGGCAATTGCACCTCCTTGAGAAAAGCCCAATAACAATGTCTTGTCTAAAGGAATTTGTTTAGTGCAAAGATTATTTAAGCGTTTTTCAAGATCTAACACTGCATTGGGGACCTGTTCCCATTCGTGAGGGTATAAAGGGTACCATTGCCTACCTGATCCGCTTGGATGAGGCTGAGGAGCAGAAAGAGAAACTATTTCAAAAGGATCTTTTAATCCATCAGTTAATAATTTCCCAATAGGCATTAAATCATGGGCATCAGCCCCCCAACCATGCAGCAAAATAAGTCTATTTGTTGCGGATTCAGAGTTTAAAGAGATTAGTTCAGTCATCTTGAATGCAATATTCTTCTTTGATGCGTAGGTTATCGAGAAGAATAGATTTCAAAAATAAAAATGTCACCGATAGCTCTGCTAAGTGTCTCAGACAAAACTGGCTTAATTCCACTTGCGAAAGCATTAGTTAATGAACTGGGCTTCAAAATTATTTCAAGTGGCGGGACTGCAAAGTTAATTGAGAGTGAAAATCTTCCTGTTACACGAGTCGCAGATTACACAGGATTCCCAGAAATTCTTGGAGGAAGAGTAAAAACACTAAATCCAAAAATTCATGGAGGGATATTAGCCAGACGAGATAAACAATCTCATTTAGATGATTTAGATAAACAAAATATCAATCCGATAGACTTGGTGGTTGTTAACTTATATCCATTTGAAAAAACAATTTCCAAAGAGAATGTTTCATGGGAGGAAGCTATCGAAAATATTGATATCGGCGGGCCAACAATGATCCGAGCAGCAGCAAAAAATCATCAAGATGTTCTTGTAGTTACTGATCCAAGTCAATACTCATACTTAATTGATGCCTATAAATCAAAAAAGATCACTACTGAATTACGAAAAAAATATTCGCAACAAGCTTTTGAGCATACCGCCACCTATGACCTAACAATAAGTAAATGGATTGCTAATCAAAGCTCCTCAAAAAAGGTTTCTTGGTTGCAAAGCTTGCCACTAAAGCAAGAACTGAGGTATGGAGAAAATCCTCATCAAAAAGCTTCATGGTATGGAGAGCCTGAAAAAGGATGGAGTGGAGCTAAACAATTACAAGGCAAAGAATTAAGTACAAATAATCTTTTAGATCTGGAGGCTGCTTTATCTACTCTTCGTGAATTTGGTTATGAAAATACTATTAGTAACCCCTCATATCAAAAAGCAGCGGTAGTAATTAAGCATACAAATCCTTGTGGAGTAGCTATTGGAGATTCTTCATCCTCAGCTCTTAAAAAAGCATTAGATGGGGATAGAGTAAGTGCTTTTGGGGGTATTATTGCTATCAATTGCCCTGTTAATGAAGCTGCAGCAAAAGAAATTGAAAATATATTTATTGAATGTGTTGTAGCTCCATATTTTGATGAGAATGCAAAAGAAATACTTTCAAAAAAGAAAAATCTTAGGCTCTTGGAATTAAAAGCTGAGTCTATTCAAAAAGCAGATCAAAATCACATAAGAAGCATACTTGGTGGTTTATTAATTCAAGATTTAGACGAACCAAGTATTGATCAAAAAGAATGGAAAACTGTTACGGAACTAATCCCAACAGATGAAGAAATGAATGACTTATCTTTTGCATGGAAAATCGTAAAACATATACGATCAAATGCAATAGCCGTAGCATCCAATCAGCAGAGTCTAGGGATTGGTGCTGGTCAAATGAATAGGGTAGGTTCAGCAAAACTTGCATTGGAAGTTGCTGGTACAAAATCAAAAGGTGCTGTAATGGCTAGTGATGGGTTTTTCCCATTCGACGATACTGTAAAGATGGCTTCTGATTATGGTATTAGTGCAATTATTCAGCCAGGTGGAAGTATTAGAGACAAAGATTCTATTAAAGCCTGCAATGAATTTGGAATAAAAATGATTCTTACTGGTAAAAGGCACTTTTTACATTGAGATAAACTCAAAGAGTTGGTTTTCTTAAATATATTATTCTTTACTTTAAATTTATACTTAATTACGATCCTTTTGGATAGTAAGTTATTTTATTAGATTTCCTGAAAAGTGATAATCTGCCAGGACCTGCACATAAGAAATAAAATGATATTGCTGCATAAATAGCGGATAATTCAAAAATATAATTGTGATTTTCGACTACAGCAAAAGGGAATCCCTCTAAACCAGTATCTATGAAATGGAAATACAAAGCAAAAACCATAGTTGAGAACAGCCCCAAGGAGGATAATCTTGCCAATACTCCTGTTGCTAATCCAATTGGACAAACTATTTGAGTTACTCCCGCCAAATAAGTCCAAATCACAGGATCACCAGGAAGAAAGCTGAAGTATTTGCCTACCACAAATTCAGCGAATCCTCCTGGATCACTCAATTTTTCCAGACCGTGATGAACCATGAACAAACTAAAGCTAACTCTCAGGACAAAGATTGATAGTTCACCAAAAATATTCACTTCACCTTCAGGGCTTTGAACAACCACTTCAACTTTTTGTGAATCAGGATCTTTAAGATTAGATTTGTTTGCTTGAGTCATCTTCTACTAAAAACTATTAACTATCCTACGAGAGATTGGAGCAAAATTGCGTTTTTTTCTTATCAAAAATTTTCGCCTATTTTCATTAGCTTGTGGATAACATCTTCAACTACACGGTCGGGAGTTGAAGCACCAGAAGTAATACCTACACTAATATTTCCCTTTTGAAGAAAATTTTCCTCAGTTAACAATTCTCCTCCCTCTAGAGGCATATGAGTAATGGTATTGGTCTCTTCTCCAATTCTCTCTGGAGTATCAATATGAAATGAACGAATCCCCCTACTAATTGCGATTTCTTGAAGATGAGTTGTGTTGGAAGAATTGAATCCACCAATTACAACCATAAGATCAAGAGGTTCATCAACTAGCGAAAACATTGCTCCCTGTCTTTCTTCAGTAGCATCACAAATGGTATTAATAGCTAGAAAATGTTCGTTCAATTGAGCTGGTCCAAATCGTTGCAACATTGTTTTCTCAAACAATCTTCCTATTTCCTCAGTTTCGCTTTTTAACATTGTGGTCTGATTAGCAACTCCAACTTTTTGCAAATCCTTATCTGGATCGAATCCTGATGAAGAAGCTTTTGAAAAACGCTTTAAGAAATCTTCTCTATTTCCCTTGCCTAAAATATAATCAGAAACATAATTCGCCTCTTCAAGGTCAAATAGAACTAGATAAGTCCCTGCGAAAGAACTAGTCGCTAAAGTTTCTTCGTGTTTATATTTGCCATGAATAATTGATGTGAATGTATGTTTTTTATGCTTTTCGACTGTATGCCAAACTTTTGAAACCCATGGGCAAGTTGTATCAATAATATGACAACCTCTATCGTGTAAAAGCTTCATATCTTGAACCGTTGCTCCAAATGCAGGAAGAATTACTACATCTCCATCTTTTACTACTGAAAAATCTTTGATCCCTTTCTCCTCAGTAATAAAAAGAACATTCATTTTCCTTAAATGATCATTCACAGAGGGGTTATGAATGATTTCATTAGTTATCCAAATTCTTTCATTTGGATAATGCTTCCTAGTCTCATAAGCCATTGCTACTGATCTTTCTACTCCCCAACAAAATCCAAAAGCTTCTGCAAGTTTAACTTTTAATCTTCCATGCTCTAAAAGATTTCCATTTTCTCTAATAGATCCAATCAAACCACTTTGATAAGCCTCAGCAAGTGCTTGAGCTCGCTTATTTGCTGAACCAAATCCTCGTCGGTTATAACGATCCGATTTATGAAGGGTTTGCTTGAAGGCTTGAGTATCCATTTCAATTAAATAGTAAAAAACAAATTGATAGGAATCTCATCACTATTAAACCACACTAAAAAAGCCCAGAAATATTCCGGGCTTTTTTAGATTTAATGTAAGACAATTAAACAAGTTAACTAGCTAGAAGCAAAGTCAGGATAAGCCTCCATTCCATGCTCGCCAATATCAAGTCCCTGTGTCTCTTCTGCTTCGCTAACTCTGATACCTCCGAAGAAGCCACCAATAATTTGCCAAGCAATCCAGCATGTCACAACAGTCCATATGCCATAAGCAGCTGCTCCTAATGCTTGAATGAAGAATTGGTTAATTCCTCCTCCATTGAGAAGACCAATTCCTGCAGCTCCAGGATCCATTCCATCAACGCCCCAAAGGCCGATAACAATAGTTCCCCAGACCCCACAAACTCCGTGAACTGAGAAAGCACCAACTGGATCATCAATACCTGCAGAATCCAAAGCAGCTACTGCAACTACGACGATTAATCCACCTACAGCACCAGCGAGCCAAGATCCAGCAAAAGTCATATTGCCACAACCAGCAGTGATACTTACTAATCCAGCAAGAATGCCATTGATTATCATGGTTAGATCAGGCTTGCCAGAAGTAATGGTAGATAAAACTGTAGCGGCGATTGCACCACCAGCTGCTGCCAAAGTTGTTGTTACTGCGACGTAAGCAACATATTGATCCATTGCTAATTCTGAGCCAGGGTTGAATCCGTACCAACCAATCCAAAGGATTAATGCTCCTAAAGTTGCAATGGCCATATTGTGTCCAGGCATCGCTTGAGCTTTGCCATCAACAAATTTGCCAATACGTGGTCCTAGAAGCATTGCTCCAACAAGACCTGCCCATCCTCCAACAGAGTGGACAATAGATGAACCAGCAAAATCAATAAAACCAAGTTCAGCAAGCCAACCACCATTCCACTGCCAACTTCCTGCAATTGGATAGATAAAAGCAGTCAAAACTATTGAGAAAACCACAAATTCACCAAATTTGACTCTCTCAGCAACCAATCCCGAAACGATCGTTGCAGCAGTACCAGCAAAAGCAGATTGAAAAAGGAAATCAACTGCTGGGACAAGACAACCTGTATCTCCAGCGGCTGCGCACTCAAGTGCACCTGAAGGATCAGGATCAACGAATAAGCCTTGGAAATAAAGCCATCCATCAATCACTGAACCGCCATACATTAAGGAATAACCAACTACCCAGTAGGCAGTAACAGCAAGAGCAAAAACAAATAAATTTTTAGCTAAAATGTTGACCGCATTTTTTTGACGGCACATACCAGCTTCAACCATTGCGAATCCCGCGTTCATAAAAATAACGAGGATTGTGGCTATAAATAACCAAAGGTTGTCCGCCAAGAAAGCAGCGGCTTGTGGTCCTGTTAAATCTGAAAGAGCAACCTCAGCTCTTGCAGAGAAAGTGAAAACACCTAACCCCAAAAGGGCCAAGGGGATAGAGGCTAGCCATGCCCAAGACTGACTTCTTCTAAAGCCTTTAATACTTCTTAAAAGAAGCATTGGCCCGTTCAAAAGACTTGCGTCTTGAAGACGGGAAGTAGTACGCCTTGGAGGCGATTGCAAAGCAGTGGTCATAAATGATGCTTACTTCGAGAAAAAGAAATGGATAGTTAATCCAAAATTTATACAACATTAAATATGTATGCAACACATACATACAAGATGTAAGTGTTTATACAAAAAAGAGTTTAGTCTTGAAAATATGTTCTTATTTACACATTTATAAATTCAATTAATTGAATTTATAAATGTGTAAATAGCTGAAGCAGTACAGCCAAAACCAAGAACTAGTTTTAATAGGTAAACTATTTAAAACTGTGACTTATATTAAATAATTTATTTTTCTCTCGAATTCTGAAATGGTCTAACACCCTCCCAGGTGATGTGATCTGCAAAAAAACCAAATGCGCATGGAATCACTTCAACACCCTTAGCTATTGCCTCTCTAAACAACCTCCCATATTCAGGATCTGCTATGTCACCAGGTGCAAAAAGTTCTATATCACTTCTACTAATACAAGGAATTAGGACTGCTCGAGAATCTGGATAAATACTCATTAATTCTATTAAATGTTTTTGACCTCTAGTCGTTACTGTATCTGGGAACAATGCTAAAGAATCTTGACACCAAGTTGTATTTTTAACCTCGACAAATATCTTTCTACTATCTTCATTCTGAATGCTGGGATAAAGCAATAGATCAATTCTACTTTTTCTCTCAAAGCCATAAACAACTTCAGGCTTAATGCTTGAAATTTGACCAAATTGCTTCTCTAAACAATTTGCTTCAATTAGATGTTTAATCAATTTATTAGGCAAAGATGTATTAATACCTACCCAGCATTTCTTGTTCTCATTATGACTAGGAACCTCAGCTTGCTCCCAAGACCAATCTAATTTACGTTTGGGAGAAGGAGAATACTTGAGTCTGACTCTTCGCCCAGGCCACAAGACCCCTTTCATCGGGCCTGTGTTTGCACAATGCGCTGTAACAACCTCTCCATCATCCAATTCAATATCCGCCAAAAACCTCTTATATCTCTTAATTAATATTCCCTCTATAAGAGGAGGAAACTTAATAATGGTTTTGCCAATTTCAATCACTTAATTAACATCCAATTAAAACAAGGACTACAAAATATTCTAGAAAAATGAAAGTTCTCTTTTTTCAAATTTAACATGTCGAAATCAATCAAAGAAATTGCTTTCGTCGTAAGTTTAGGAACTTTATTGAGCAAATTTGTAGGGATGGCAAGGCAACTAGTTATTGCTGGTGCTTTCGGAATTAGTGCTGCATATGATGCATATAATTATGCTTATATTATACCTGGATTTTTTTTAGTTCTCTTAGGAGGTATTAATGGTCCATTGCATAACTCAATGGTTACACTATTGGCAGATAAAAATAAAGTTGACAGTAGATTATTTATAAGTTCAATCAATAATATTTTATCTATAATACTATTAATTATAAGTTTTTTTATTTTCTTTTCATCTGATTTTTTGATTAATTTAGTTGGACCTAGTTTAACCCCTGAAATAAAAGAAATAGCATCCTATCAATTAAAAATAATGTCTCCAATAATCTTCCTTTCTGGATTAATAGGTCTTGGATTTGGATCACTAAATGCAAAGAAAGAATTTTTGATTCCCTCTATCGCTCCATTAGTTTCAAGTCTAGTAATCATAATTTCAATATCAAACTTTTGGATAAACAAAGGAAATACTATTGATATAGATGGATTGAATATGAGAGGAGGAATTATTTTAGCTAAGGCTACATTTATAGGTGCCCTTTCTCAATATTTAATTCAAATACCGTTCCTAATAAAAAAAGGAATATTTGCGATAAGTTTTTCAATAAGAACAAAATATGCAGAACTAAAAAGGGCCTTGAAAATGATTGCCCCTGCATCACTATCTTCAGGAATGATACAAATTAATGTTTTTACTGATTTATTCTTTGCATCGAAAATAGTTGGTGCTGCAGCTGCCTTAAGTTACGCGAACTTTTTAGTTCAAGCACCTCTTGGAATAGTATCAAATTCTATTTTAATTCCATTATTACCAGTTTTTGTAAGTTTAAGAGCTCGAGAAAATCATTTAAAATTGATCAAAAAAATCCATCAGGGATTAATTCTTTCGTCGACTTCTATGGTGTTTTTAGGATCGATATTTATTTCACTTTCTACTCCAATAGTTATATTAATCTATGGGAGAGGTTCATTCAATCAAAATGCGGTTGATGTAGTAAGTCAACTATTAATTGCATATGGAATAGGCATGCCTTTTTATCTATGTAGAGATCTATTAGTAAGAGTTTTTTATGGTATAGAGGATGCAAAAACACCATTTAGAATATCAATCATAGCAATATTATTAAATTTATTTTTTGACTGGTTTTTCATAGGAGGCTCAAGTCCATGGGGGGAGCTATCACCCCTAAACTTAGGAGTAAATGGATTAGTCTTTTCAACTACATTTGTTAATTTCTTTGCTTGCATACTTTTACTATTTAAATTAAATCATAAATTAGATAATCTAGATTTATCTAATCTATTATCTCAGAATCTGAGAATTATTCTAATAGGTCTAATTTCTGGTATTTGCTCATTCTTTATTTTTAAAGTAATATTTATACCCTATAGTTTTATCAATTTATTATTAAAATTAATAATATCATCTGGAATTAGTATGATTATCTTTTATTGTCTAGCAATTATTCTTAAAATTGATGATATTGATAAATTAAGTAAGTTTTTAAAGGAGAAGTTTATTCGTCTTTAAGAAAAACATCTTTTTCTGATCTAACTTTAAGTGGAATTTCCAAACAATTCATTTCATCCGTTTTCACTCCACTTACTGAGAGAATTCTTGCTTCGATGCCAAACTCTTTAAAAGCTATTTCCATCTCTTTCATTAATTCCTTTTCAACCTGTGCATCAGCATCAGCAACTTTCCCTATAAGTCTCTCTCCTAATCGACCAATTCGCTGCCTTACAACCTCTCTAGCATTAGTCACCTGAATGATTAGCAAGAATAAAGAAGCAATTGATCAAATCTTATCTGCAATAGGGTTCTAAAATCTCCTCAAGGTCAAAAAGTTGATTTGGTGGAATTAATTTTGACAACGGCAATCGCGTGATACCGCCGCCAAGTTTTACTTGAATTCCTTCAAGACCTTTTCTAGCTGCAACATTTGCACCTTGATCAAAGTTAGCCTGACATTCAATAGCTAAGTCCTTTGCAAGGCAAGCATCACCTAGATAAAGGTTCCAATTTCCAACTTGAATAAATAATCTGTCAGCTATTGACATCGCAAGCTCATTAATTTGCGATGCATCGATAGAAGTGGACATAAAACCTAGGGTTTTCTCTTATTCATGACCTTAGGCAGAGATTGGTTACTTTCTCAAAATTAAAAAAATTAATGGAATAACAACTTTTTAGGTTTCTTGATCTGATTTTAATGAATTTTCAAGGCATAGATACAAACATATTTTTCTATTCTTTGGGAGACTATCTGATATTGTTTTTTCATGCGCCTGTAGCTCAGCGGATTAGAGCATCTGACTACGGATCAGAGGGTCGGGAGTTCGAATCTCTCCAGGCGCGTTTAAAAAATTTGTAAATCCATATATATTCAGAAAATAAGAGAAAGTTTTCTCTCATTGGACTAAACATATGCTTACTATCAAATTATGAATAAAAGAATAAAGTGACTATTGAATCTTCTTTGATTGAATGTGATCCAAGTATTGCGAAATTAATAAACAATGAATTATCAAGACAAGAAACTCATTTAGAGCTTATCGCAAGCGAGAATTTTGCCTCTAAGGCCGTAATGGAAGCCCAAGGATCAGTCCTAACAAATAAATATGCTGAAGGTCTCCCTAACAAACGCTATTACGGAGGATGTGAGTATGTCGATGGAATTGAGCAACTAGCAATAGATAGAGCAAAAAACCTTTTTGGTGCCAACTGGGCAAACGTCCAACCACACAGCGGAGCTCAAGCTAACTTTGCAGTTTTCCTTAGCCTTCTAAAGCCAGGGGAAACAATCATGGGAATGGACTTATCTCATGGAGGTCACCTCACACATGGTTCACCTGTAAATGTAAGTGGCAAATGGTTTAAGACTTGCCATTACGAAGTTGATAAAAAGACCGAAATGCTCGATATGGATGCAATAAGAAAAAAAGCAATTGAAAATCAACCAAAATTGATTATCTGTGGATTCTCTGCCTATCCACGAAAAATCGACTTCCAGGCTTTCAGATCAATAGCTGATGAGGTAAATGCTTATTTATTAGCTGATATTGCTCATATTGCTGGTTTAGTCGCGAGTGGACTTCACCCAAGTCCAATTCCATATTGCGATGTAGTTACAACAACCACTCACAAAACTCTTAGAGGGCCAAGGGGTGGACTAATTCTCTCAAAAGATGAGGAGATAGGAAAAAAGCTTGATAAAGCAGTATTTCCTGGCACCCAAGGAGGTCCTTTAGAACATGTAATCGCGGCCAAGGCTGTTGCCTTCAAAGAAGCTTCTGCACCCGAATTCAAGATCTATAGTCAAAAAGTAATCTCAAATGCACAAGTTCTTTCTAATCAACTTCAAAAAAGGGGAATTTCAATTGTAAGCAAAGGAACTGACAATCATATAGTTCTTCTTGACCTTAGAAGCATTGGGATGACAGGTAAAGTTGCTGATCAATTAGTAAGTGATATTAAAATAACCGCGAACAAAAACACTGTACCTTTTGACCCCGAGTCCCCATTTGTTACTAGTGGGCTAAGGCTAGGTTCAGCAGCCCTTACTACTAGAGGTTTTAATGAACAAGCCTTTGAAGATGTTGGTAATGTTATTGCAGATAGACTACTTAACCCTAACGATGAAGATATAAAGGAAAAGTCAATCAATAAAGTATCTGAACTTTGCGATAAGTTTCCTTTATATAGTGAAAAAATCTAAAGAAATTTCTATTAACAAGAAAAATCAATTTGGAGCAGAGATTTTATGCATTGGAAGTGAAATACTTCTAGGAAATATTGTAAACACAAATTCTCAATGGATAGCAGAGCAATTAGCAATTTTAGGAATACCACATTTCAGACAAACCGTTATTGGAGATAACCCTGCCAGATTAGAAGAAGCAATACTTGAAGCATCTAATCGATCTGAAATTCTAATAACAACTGGTGGGCTTGGACCAACTCCAGATGATATAACAACGAAGGTGATTGCTGATACTTTTCAAACACCTTTAGAACAAAGAAATGATATTTTGATTGACTTGAAAAACAAGTTAATCAAAAAGGATAGTAAATTATCCGAAAGTCAAAAGAAGCAATCCTTAGTCCCAAGGGGCGCTAAAATTATAAACAATTACTCAGGAACTGCCCCAGGTATTTTTTGGAGTCCAAAGGAAAATTTCACAATAATTACTTTCCCTGGAGTCCCGAGTGAGTTAAAAGAAATGTGGGTTAAAGAAGCATCAAAATTATTAATTAGTAATAATTTATCAAAAGAAGTTATCTCTAGCAAAGTGTTACATTTTGCAGGTATAAGTGAATCATTGCTAGCAGACAAAATTCCTCATTTACTAATATCAAAAAACCCAACTGTTGCAACTTATGCAAGCACTGGAGAAGTAAAGGTAAGAATCACAGCTAAAGGAGAGGATTCGGAAAAAACCAATAGATTGATAGAACCTATTAAAAAAGAATTAACTCAAATCACTGGATTAAAATGCTTTGGTGTAGACAATGAAACTCTTGAAGAAATTGTATTTAAATTATTACTGGAAAGAAAAGAAACTATTGCTGTTGCGGAATCATGTACCGGAGGTGGAATAGGTTCTAGACTTACAAAAATCCCTGGATCTTCAAAAATTTTCCATGGAGGTGTCATCGCATACAACAATTTAATTAAACAGAGATTACTAGGTGTGCCTGAGGAAATCATTAATACCCATGGTGCAGTCTCAAAGCCAGTTGTTGAAGCAATGGCGAGAGGCGTCCAAATAAAATTCAAAGTTAACTGGGCTATCTCTGTCAGTGGAATTGCAGGCCCCACTGGAGGAAGCAAATTAAAACCAGTTGGTCTAGTCAATTTTTGTATTAAGGGTCCAAAAACCCTTATTACATGGGAAGAAAATTTTGGATCTAATAAGACAAGAGAAGATATTCAAAAATTAAGCGTTTTAAATGCTCTTGATAGATTACGTTTATCTATAATCATGGAAAATTAAGTCCTAATCATTGGATTTGAAAGTTGAGTTCTAGAACCCTCTACGACAAAGTTTGGAACTTCCATCAGGTAAAAGAGTTACCTGGAGGATCGACTCAACTTTTTATTGGTCTTCATTTAATTCACGAAGTTACAAGTCCTCAGGCTTTTTCTGCACTTAATGAAAAAAAACTTCGAGTAAAGTTTCCCAATCTTACTGTTGCAACAGTTGACCATATAGTTCCGACCTCAAACCAGCAGCGTCCTTTTAGTGATCCTCTTGCCGAGGAAATGTTGACTACTTTAGAAAAAAACTGCAAAACACATGGGATAAAATTTCACGGAATTGGAAGTAATTCGCAAGGAATAGTACATGTTATGGCTCCAGAATTAGGATTAACCCAGCCTGGGATGACAGTAGCTTGTGGAGATTCACATACCTCAACCCATGGAGCATTTGGAGCAATTGCCTTTGGTATTGGGACTAGTCAAGTGCGAGATGTTTTAGCCAGTCAAAGCTTGGCAATGAATAAATTAAAAGTAAGAAGAATATGGGTAGAGGGTGAATTGCAAAAGGGAGTCTATGCAAAAGACCTAATTCTTCATATCATTCGTCATCTTGGAGTTAAAGGAGGCGTTGGATTTGCATATGAATTTGCCGGGCCTGCAATAGAAAAGCTATCAATGGAGGGACGAATGACCATATGCAATATGGCTATTGAGGGTGGTGCAAGATGCGGTTATATCAACCCAGATGAAACTACTTTCAAATATATTAAAGGGAAAGAACACGCGCCCAAAGGTCAAGAATGGGATAGGGCTATTTCTTGGTGGAAAAGTTTAGCTAGTGATTCAAAAGCGACATTCGATGATGAGATTCAATTAGATGGATCATCAATCGAACCTACTGTTACTTGGGGTATAACTCCTGGCCAAGGAATTTCAATCAAAGAAACAATTCCAAACCCTGAGTTGCTTCCCGAAAATGAGCAACAAATCGCTAAAGATGCTTGCAAATACATGAATCTTAAACCAGACGAACCCATAGAGGGACAATCAATTGATGTTTGTTTTATAGGTAGTTGTACCAATGGAAGATTAAGTGATCTCCAAGAGGCATCTAAGGTTGTTAAAGGTAATACTGTCGCTGCTGGGATTAGAGCATTTGTCGTTCCTGGTTCTCAAAAGGTTGCTAAGGCGGCAAAAGAAAAAGGATTAGATAAAATATTCCTTAAAGCAGGTTTTGAATGGCGAGAACCAGGTTGCTCAATGTGTCTGGCCATGAACCCAGACAAACTAGAAGGGAGACAAATAAGTGCTAGTTCGAGTAATAGAAATTTCAAAGGACGACAAGGCTCTGCAAACGGGAGGACCTTGTTAATGAGCCCCGCTATGGTTGCTGCTGCTGCAATAAATGGAAAGGTTTCAGATGTAAGAAAGTTCCTGTAAGAGTAAAACTAAAAATAAACTTATTGAAAAATGAATCAAAAGTTCCCAAAAGGTGAAATCAAATCAATACAAGGCCGCAGCCTTACAATTAGAGGCGATGATGTTGACACTGACAGAATAATTCCTGCAAGATTTCTCAAATGTGTAAGTTTTTCCGCTTTAGGAGAACAAGTCTTTGCTGATGATAGAAAAGAACTAAAGGGTAATCATCCATTTGATCTTGAAAATAATAAAGGGGCAAATATTCTTATTGTTAATGACAATTTTGGCTGTGGCTCAAGTCGAGAACATGCACCTCAGGCTCTTATGAGATGGGGGATAAGATTAATTATTGGCGAAAGCTTTGCTGAGATCTTCTTTGGGAATTGCCTTGCTCTCGGGATACCTTGTCTAACAGCCACAAAAGAAGAAATAGTTAAATTGCAAAACCTAGTTGAAATAAATAATAACCAAATTTGGGATTTCAATCTTAAAAACCTATCCATTTCTAATCAAAAAGAAACTGTCAAACTTATTCTTGATGAAGGAGCCTACAATATGCTTTTTACAGGCAAATGGGATGCCACCTCTCAACTACTAGATGAAGAAGAAAAAATAAATAAAACATTTAATAACTTACCTTATCTCAATAATTTCAAACAAAAGCTCTAAAATACTGCTTTAGTAGAATTACCAAATTTAAATCCATTTATACGAAAATATAAGCCTCCTGCATCATTATTAGGATGATAGTAAATCCCACATTCGTATGCTCTTTTATGCCATAAGATTCCTAACTTTGTATCATAATATTCTCCATAGTTTTTGGAACTGCTATCAATATTTAAGTTAGAAACAACATCAAACATTAAAGGTCCATATATTTGTTGCATTAAACTTATATTTATTGTTTTTAAATCTATTGCGTTATCAAATTTAAATGGACTATTTCCAAATTTAATTTTCAAACCTGGCATAACAGAAAGTTTTGTATAATCAAAAAAATCTTTCTCTAAATTACCTAGTCTAATTTCGGGACCAATACTAAGTTTAAGAAAGCCTTGATCACTATCATGCAAATATTTAAAATAAGCTGAATCAATATTAGCTCTTAAGACTAATTCAGAGTCAATTAAAACAGGGGATAAAGGCGTTACAAAATTTTGATGAAGATTATTTTTATTACTTTTCCAGATTTGATATTCACTATCTAAAGAAGAAAAAATACTAGAGCGCCAAAGACTAATCATTTCACTATTTTCAAATTTTTCTGATTCATATCTACCTGTTCCTATCCTAATCTTTAAGTTATTTTTTAAATTGCCAGTCGTAAAATACTGCGACTTTTCGATAAAGCCTCCAAATGCAGATTTAATCTCAGTCTCACCAATTGTTCCATTCCAAGCTCTAGATCTATAAGCAGTAAACATATTGAAAGTTGATTCTTCTAAAATAGGTATTCTAAAAGAGCTTGAATGCCTTAAACCAGAAAATAATCTAGATGTATTTAATGTACTTAAATCATTTAAACTATCAAATTGCCAATTGGCATTACTTGCTTTTAGATTTATATTCAAACCAAATAAGTCAGCAAGATTAATATTTTTATTTTTACTATTTTTATAGCTATTAGTTTTACCTAAAAAAGCTCTATTAAGTAAAAACTGAGGCTGTAGATCAAGTTCTATATTATTATTAATATTCGTTGTATTACTTCTTCTTACCAAGACTAATCCGTCACGATCTTTACTATCTAATATCAATTGAAATTTACTTCTCTTTTTCTTTTGGTCTCCAAATATTCTTTTTCCAATAAAAATTTTCGATCTATTCTCAAGAATTAAATTAGTTTTAGAACTAGTAATAACTAATCTATCATCATCATCTTCTGCGACAACATCTATCCCCTCAAAAGAGATTTGATTTGGATCAAATGGATCATTAGTAAAAACAATTCTATTAGATTTCCAGCCATTTTCCTTAATATTTATTAAATCAGATTTAAATCTCCAGTTATTAATTGAACCAATAGATTTATTAGATCTTGTAATTTTATTTTCTGGTAATTTAATATTTCCAAAAGAAAATTCTATTCCATCATCGTAAGTATTTATTTTGTTATCATTAATTTTATTCTGAGCTTTAACCTGATTTGAACTAGCATCGATTTCCAAATCATTTAATATATTTTTCAAATCTAATATCCCATATGCATCTTTAATACTACCTTCTTTCTTTAACAAATTAAATTCGAATTCTTTAGCTCTAAAATATTGCCCTCCCTTTCTGAATCTAATATTACCCTCAGCAGAAAGAGTACCTGTTGATTTATCATAACTTAACAAGTCAGATCTTAAAATTCCACCATTTATTAGAGCCTTTACATTCCCCTCGGCTAGATAAATATTTTGATCATAATCATATTGCTTATCAGCAAATATTTTAAGAGTTAAAGATGCAACTTTATTATGTTCTAATTTTCTTGAGGATGACCTTTTATAGGTTTCTACTAAATTACCAACAGAAAAATTGTAGTGTTTATCAATAACTGATTTTCCGAGAGAATTCCCCTTTCCTCTTGAGGTCTCAGATAAAGACAGTAATATACTAAACCCCAGAAGTCCAAGGTTTAAAGCCAATAGATATTTTTTATTCGCCGTCAAAAGAGTTAAGCCGACGAAAAGATGATACCGAATAAAGCAATTACAGGAGCTTATTTAGTCCAGTAATTAGCGCGTCATTTTTAGTCCTGGGGACTTTCCAAATCCTTTCTGTTGGGTGTCCTTGTTGGATCACTTGCCAAGAAACCAAACAAAAAGATCCCGACAAAGAAAAAGACGACCGTATAGACGGAAATCTTGAGGGCAAGCATGAATCTAACCAACTAAATAGAGATTTAACCTATCCTATGAAGTCAATAACTCCAATCAAAAAACCAAAGGTGTTACAGACTTTTGGAAATGAATAAAATTTTCATCCCTCGGGAAAGCCAATAAAAGCTAGGAAACAAATAGAAAGATCGATTTTTCTCATACCATTTCCTAAAATTACAAATTTATTTCGTTTTGTGATTTTGCTAGTTTTTCAGCTTTTTTAGACCACATTTATCAAAAATAATATTTTTTTGGTTCATTCCATCACAAGTTTCTACAGTCTCTTCTTCTTTTGGACAAGTTCTCATACAATATCTTGACTCATACAAATCTGAGCTTAGAGAAACGACATGGGACAAAAAACAGCACTTGGATCTTTGCTTAAATCCATTGGCAATTCTGGACAAGGAAAAGTTGTTCCAGGTTGGGGAGCAGTACCTGTCATGGCCTTTATAGGACTTTTACTACTGATTTTTCTAGTGATCATGCTCCAAATTTATAACCAATCACTTCTTTTACAGGGTTTTTCCGTCGACTGGAACGGCTAAATTGGTTAAATTTTGAGCAGTTGAGATTCGCCCATGAATATTTTCGGGGTTGGTTTACCAGAAATTGCTGTTATTGCCGGCTTGGCACTAATTATTTTTGGTCCAAAACGACTTCCCGAATTTGGGCGAACTATTGGAAAAACCTTAAAGGGTCTTCAAAGTGCCTCTACGGAATTTGAGCGTGAAATACAAAACGCCATGAAAGAAGAAGAGTCTGCAAATGAAAACATTGTGGACAAAGAAAATTAATTTCCAGAAAATTAACTAAACATCTAACTATTAAAATCAACAACGATTTTGTTTGATTGGTATGTTGTCCGATGACTTGAAATTATTAGTAGGCTTAGGCAATCCGGGGACTGCGTACGAAAAAACTCGTCATAATGTCGGATTTATAGTGTTAGAAAAAATAGCGAGAAAAAATAATTGTAGCTTTAGTGAAAGCAAAAAACTATTTGGCAGGACTTGTGAATACGGCTCAGGTATAGAAAAAACTAGGCTTTTAATGCCCAACACATACATGAATGAAAGTGGAAAATCAGTAAGATCAACAAAGGATTGGTTTAATTTTAAAAATAATCAATTAATAGTCTTAGTCGACGACATGGATCTCCCTCTGGGAAAAATAAGAGTCCGCTCTAAAGGCAGCTCAGGAGGTCATAATGGATTGAAAAGCATTATCAACCATCTTGGTACTGATGAGTTTAAGCGATTAAAGATTGGTATAGGAGCGCCAAGTAACGACCAACAAGAGAGGAAATCTAAAACTGTTTCTCACGTTTTAGGAAAATTTTCAAAAGATGAATTCATAATATTAGATTTAATCATTCATGAAATAATTAGTTGTATTGAATCAATTACATCTAATAATTGGGAAAAGATAACTACTCGACTAAATTCGTACAAACCTAACATTTAATAACTTTATAAAAATGTATAACAAGCCATCAACTACTGCATATCTTCAAATTCATAAGCAATGCTTTAATCAAAAAAAAGTTGAGGGGATTGTCCGTGCAGGAAATTTTGAGTGGAGTTTTATTTGGGCTTTTAATCAGGGACAACTTTTTGTCGAACCGCCACTAGGCAGGGCGCTAATAAAAGATGCATTAGAGCGCTATTTAGTAAAAGCTGATTATAAACTTGAGTCTGGTGGAGATTACATTTTTACAGTTAGGGCCAAGTTTTAATACTGACTTTAGCTGGCCAAATAAATCTATATTTTAAAAAATCTTCCAATAAAATCAACGCGACAATTGCATCAAGATTCGCAGGAGGAAAAAGAATTTCTTTTGGAAGCCAACGAATAAAATAATTTGGAGGCCAAATTTGCCAATATCTAAATCTTGCTCTTAGCGTTGATCCTCTTTCATTCACATAATTTATATTCAAAAAATTATTTCGTTTTAATTTATTCCCTATATACTTACAATTAGTTCCATCACCAATTATTATATTGATAATGTCGTAATCTTCATTCCATCGAGAAACTAAATCAGAAGATTTATTTAATGAAGCTACACCTGCCTCAATAACTTTTCCGGATTGAATATCAGCCAATAATAAACCACATTTTTTCATTCCAGGATCTATGGATATATAAAGACTCATTTAACTCTTGTTTAGTATAGATTTTGCTAGAGATTTTAATTCCAATGATACGGAGACTTTTTCAGCACTTTGACTATCATCAAGAGCCCTTGTAATAATTTGGAAATCTCCCTTTTTTTTACTAACTAGATATTTTCCTAAATTATTAATTTGATTAGCATTAATTTTCAACTCAGAACTTAATGATCCTCGACGCCTAACCTCAGCTAAAGTTGAAGCCATTAAAAGATTAATCTTCTTACTGATAGTTTCAGAATCTGATTTTAATAAAGATATATTTTCTATCGCAATAACTTCACCTTTCTTTGTAATCATTTTATTTAATGTGACTTCAGGAAATGCATAAACATAATTTTCACCTCTAAGTATATTTCCTGCTGATTTAATCCTAACGACCCAACTTCTATTATCAGCTATCTTTTTTTCAAGTTTCTCAATATCATCTTTACGAACTAATAATATTCTTCGATATTCAGATTGATTTGTTTTTACTAAATTAAAAGCATAAAAATTTGCTTGCTGTAATATACTTTCTATAATTTTTTTAATATCATTCGTTTTATTTAATTTAATAGTCTTAGTTACTAGAGTTTGACCACTACTAATTACTACATTCCCACTCCTAAAAGCATACAAATTTTTCTCTAATTTTTTTAATTCTTTTTCACTCTCTATAATCTTTTCTCGAATATCCTCTAACTGAAATAATCCAACCCTTAAATCTCTATCAAATATAACCATAGTTGCAAATGAAATAGCACTAATAATACTTCCAGTAAAAACAGTTATTAATACAGCGGTACTTTTTGGTCTTAATTTAAATATACTTAAACGCGCTTTGCCAACTTTTGTACCTAAGCGATCACCTAGAGTAGAAAGTATTCCACCCAGGATTAATAGTAAAAGAATTTTCAGCCAGACAGTCACAGAGAGAAAGAAGAAGAATTAATCAAACCTCTTAAACCTTAGTATGCAATGGCCTTCAATTAAATCTTTTCGCAAGCGCTATTGGATCAAATATGGTTATTTTCTTCCTATCTATTGCCAATAAGGAGGAACTTTTCAACTCACCAAGTAGTCGTGTAATAGTAACTCTGGTTGAGCCTATGGCCTCAGCAATGGCTTGATGAGAGAGTCTCAAGTCAATTGTGACTCCTTTTTCCCCAGCCACGCCAAAGTCTCTACATAAAACAAGTAAAAAGCTTGCAAGACGAGAAGACATATCTCTATGAGTCAAAGTTTCAATCATTGTTTCAGTTTGAAGTACCCGACTTGATAAACCTTGTAAAAGTAGCAGCCCAACAGAGGCATCTTGCTCGATTGCATTCCTTACTGATGTGGCTGGGGCAGAAACGAGCTCCACACGAGTAAAGGCAATTGCGTGATAAAAACGATCTGATCTATGTCCTGTTAATAAAGATAAAACTCCAAACAGACTATTTTCTCTTAACAAAGCAACAGTAATTTCTTCGCCCGTTTCATAGACTCTGCTCAATCGAACTGCACCACGTCTTATCAAATAAACCCTTTCTGCAGGATCACCAGGAAAAAAAATAGTTTTTGACCTATCAACTGTTTCAGTAGAGAATCCCTCCAAAGATTTAATTACATCTAAGAGAGACTTATTTGGCGGCAATGGAGAAGATGAATTACCAACCATCTGGCTATTTCTTGGTTGGTTGAAACGAGTAAAGCCACGATAGGAGGTGACCATGTTTAATTAACTGTTCTGAGAACATTAATAAGTCGAGAAAAAACGATATGTAGCCATGGCGACTTTTTTGAACCTAAGTCTTTAATACAAGGCTGTTCGTTCAGGAAATTCTATCTTTTTTTCACTCAAAAAATTGCGACTATTTTTTCAAAAGGTATGAAAAACTACTTTCTCCTGTTTTTTTTGAATCGCTTTTGGGGCCTTAATAGTTTTGAGAACCAATTATTCTTACTCCATACACCACAGATAGTGTTCAATTGGTTGATTAGAAATTTTATGCCGCTAGATTAATTTGAAGACATTCTGATCAAAATCAATATGAATGCACGAGCGAGTATTAATGCTCAACAAAGGGGTTCATCTATGTCAACAGAGACGTCTCTAAGGCCTACCCCCATTAAAAAGCCTTTACAACTAGTTGCGACACAAGGCCAAGTTCAAATCCATACTTCTACTTTCAGAGGCAGTTTTTCTGTTGTTCTTAGTGAGGCAATTAGATCTGCAGGATTAGGAAGCCAGGTTTTAATAGCACAATTTTTGAGAGGTGGAGTCAATCAAGGGCCAAGTGGAGCTATCAATCTTTGCGGGCGACTTGAGTGGTTAAGACCAGCAATTGAAACGTGCTTACCAGAAAAAATATTGGAAGAACATTTATCTTTAAAGAGAAAATATGAAGAAAAAGCGATCAAAGAACTTTGGGAATTTTGTAAAGCACGTTTAATTGAAAAAAAAATAGATAAAATCATTCTTGATGAAATTGGAATGGCTATTAGTCTTGGTTTCATTGAAGAAAATGATTTAATTTTCTTGATAAATAATCGACCATCATCCACAGATATTATTCTTACAGGACCATCAATCCCGCCTAAAGTAATTGAAATGGCTGATCAAATCACTGAATTACGCTGCAATTAAATGTTAAAAAACGATCGTTGGATTGCTGAACAGGCTTCATTAGGAATGCTTGAACCTTTTCAAGAAAAGCTAATAAGACATCTTGAGCCGGAATCAGAAAAATCTCCTGTTTTAAGCTTTGGTTGCTCATCATATGGATATGATTTGCGTCTCTCTTCTAAAGAGTTTTTGATTTTTAGGCATGTCCCTGGAACAGTAATGAATCCGAAAAAGTTTAATCCTGCCAATTTAGAACCCACAGATTTGAAAGAAGACAAAGATGGTAAATATTTTATTTTACCTGCTCACTCTTACGGCCTTGGTGTTGCATTAGAAAAAATGAAAGTACCGCCAAATATTACAGTTATTTGCCTTGGGAAAAGCACCTACGCCCGCCTAGGAATAATCGTAAATACAACTCCTGCTGAAGCAAGCTGGGAAGGTCATCTAACCCTGGAATTCAGTAACAGCTCTGGAGCAGATTGCAGGATTTATGCTGATGAAGGAATTTGTCAATTACTTTTCTTTGAAGGAGATCCTTGCGAAACAACTTACAGTGATAGGAAAGGTAAATATCAATATCAACAAGAAAAAGTAACCCTAGCAAAGGTTTAAATATGAGTTGTGTTCAATTAATAACTTCTACGCCAGACGCTGAAAAAAGCATGGCATATATTGCCAGGGTTAGTAATCCAAAAAATCAAGACAATGATGATTTTACAAAATTAATTGGGTATTGCATTAAAAATGAACATTGGAGCGTATTCGAGCAAGCTTATATGACTTTACAAATAGAAACTACTAGAGGAATTGCTGCACAAATTTTAAGACATCGATCATTTACCTTTCAAGAATTCTCACAACGCTATGCCGATAGCATGCAATTAGGAGAAATTCCTATCCCCGAATTAAGAAGACAAGATAATAAAAATAGACAAAATTCTATATCAGACTTGCCAGAAGAAATTATCAATACATTCAACAAAAAAATCAAACATCAATTTAATCAGAATAAAGAACTTTATGAAGAGATGTTAGAAGCTGGAATCGCCAAAGAATGTGCAAGATTTGTACTTCCACTTGCTACGCCAACCAGAATTTACATGACAGGATCATGTCGCTCGTGGATTCATTACATAAATCTTAGAACTGGTCATGGCACGCAAAAAGAGCATATGGAGATTGCACAAGAATGTAAAAATATTTTTTCAAAAGCATATCCAGTAGTTTCATCAGCTTTAAACTGGCTAGTCTAGCTATGATATCTAGGGCCTTCTGCTCTAATATTATTTTGCACTTTTAAATTGTTTTTAGAAATCAAATTACTTGAATTTGATAATTTAGTGTAAGATGGTAACTCAGAATTATTAATTAAAGCAAGAAAGATTTCATTAAGTTCAGTATATTTTCTAACTCCTAATGAAAAGCCCTTAAATTCACCTTTATCGTTAAAAAAAGTTAATTGAGGAATACCATTAACATTATATTTTTCAATCAAATCCAACCATCTTGAATTATCGACATTAAGTAAAACTATATCTATCTTATTTGAATATAGTTTCTCAGCATCAAACATGTCGGGAGCCATTTCTTTGCAAGCTTCACACCAATCCGCATAAAATTCAAATACTGTAGGTTTTCCATTCAACAAAGCTATGTCTGGTTCCAAGGAGTTCTTAGCCAATTGATCAAGCATTGCATTAGCTTTAAACCCACTTCGGAAAAAGAAAAGTAAAGCAACTAAAAAAAGACTAAGTAAAACTAAAAAAATTTTTTGAAGGAGGCCAAGATCTTCATCTGAATTGGAGTTATCAATCATCAGAAATCACACTTTCTGTATAAGAATTATTATATACATAAACTTTAACTTATAACATATCATATATTTTGAGTATAAATTTTATTAATTAATGAATAATAGGTTATTTCTAATATACATTACTCTATAAATTAGCAGATTTTTTTTAAGAGAAAATATTTCTCTATCTGTCTTCACATTATAAGGATTTTTATCAATGAATCTTTGAGGTCCTACATCTTTTCTATTAAAATATCTATTTTTATCAATCGTATTAGTCATATATTCAATAAGTTTGAATATATCGCTTTGAATAAATATTTCGCCATCATTACTCATAGCTTTAGCAATTGAATTGAGGATACTTGTCTTTAATACCCTCCTCTTGAAGTGTTTTCTTTTAAACCAAGGGTCTGGAAATTGAATTGAAACTCTTTTTAATTGACCATAATCTAAATCAGACAACCATTCATCGAGACTGACATTAACATTACAAAATAAAAATTTTAAATTATTCAATTCTAATTTTCTTCTTTTCTTTTCACACAAACTAACAAGAGGTTCTCTTATCTCAAGCCCAACAAAATTCCAGTCAGGATGTTTTTTGGCTAGTTCAATCAGAAATTCACCTTTTGCAGATCCAATATCTAAATGAATTGGATAGTGAGATTCCTCAAAAAGAACATTCTTACTGGGAAGAGATAATGGTAACTGAAAAAATTGGCTTAAAGGATTTACATGCTGTCTCACAAAATGAAACCTGAAATAAATAAATCAGATTACTATATTAGTAAAGTCAATTAATTTTTTCAAAAGATGATATAAAGACAAACCAATTTATAAATTTTTGATGAGAGTCTTTTAATTATTTAATTTTAATTGGTATATACTCATTAAGTAAGCAATTGTAGAATTGGGGCAATAATCTAAGAATTCCGCAAATATAGAGAAAACGCTTTAATAATTAAGAATAATCATCAAAAGAATACCTTAAGGTTGATAATACATATAAATGAGATTTTTTTTGACTGAACCTCAATTCCAAATTCTAGTTTGGCTCTCATATCGAATTGCTGCTACCTTCGCACTCGGTCTCCCATTATTTCTATTGATTTGGGCAAAAAGATCCAATTCGAGGTCTATTGATCGACTTTTATCAATTTACTGGAAAGTTTCTAGTCTTTATGCGATAAACCTATTATTTCTTAGTGTTGAGAGCCAATTAGGCCAATTAATTTCATTGGTTGCCCCAATACTTATGGTTAGTTCTATTTGGTTTTGGTTTGATTTAAATCAAGAAATTGATGAAATGCCTGCTCATAAACCAATTGCTTTAACTACACGAATTTGGCGTTGGACTTTAACTTTTTGGTCCTTACTAAATACTGGACTTCATCTATTTAGTTGGAGATGTTTGAATTCAATCAATGAGAACTATTGTGATACTTGGAGAGAAATTCCATTTAATTCATTCATTACAACAAAAACAATAATAAAATTTGTTTTAGACGGTAATTGGAGTATAGGGTTTGCTACATTTTTTGCCTATTTAGCTCTAGTATTCTATTTAATAGGTTTACTACAATGGTTGCTTATCCAATTACCAAAGAATGGTCGTTTCGCCGGTAAATTTTAAAAAATAATAACTTTAATATTAAAAGTTAATTACTATTTAAATAGCTAAGACTATTTTTTCGCACCTTTTGCAAATATTTGAGTGTTGAGGACTCTTACTCATTTCTATTTCATAATGCCAACATCTTTCACACTTAAATCCCCTTGCTTTTGCAATCTCGACTGAAGCATAATCATTGTCCTCACTAACTAAAACTTCAGCCCATGGCTCACCGCCAATTTGTAAAGATGAAACTAGGAACCAATCTCTTAATACATCAACATTATTAGATTCGCTTTCAGCTAACCATTCAATAGCAGCTTTAACTTTTTGATCAGAGATATCAACCCTTACTGATGCTTCCAAAGAAGAACCTAACGCTTGATTATTTCTACAACTCTCCAACATACGATTAATAACTGCTCTGAGTTTACGGAGTTCATTCACATGAGAATTAAAACTACTATTTCGCCATGATTTAGGAACATTAGGCCATCCTCTTTGAAATACTGAGGCTTCCTCTAAGTCATATGGAATATTCTGCCAAATATCTTCTGCCATATGACATAAAACAGGTGCAATTAATCCAGATATTTTTTCAATTACCAAGGATAAAACTGTCTGACAACTTCTTCTTCTAAAGTCAGATTTAGAACTCACATATAACCTATCTTTTGCAATATCTAAGTAAAAATTAGATAGATCAACAACACAAAAATTTTGAATTGTTTGGAAAAATTTCGAAAATTCAAAATTATTGTATGCATCTGATATTTCATCGATTACTTCAGCTGTTCTATTCAACATCCATTTATCTAACAATGGTAGGTTAGCAATATCAATGGAATCAATTTTATAATCAAAATCATAGAGGTTACCTAATAGATACCTAGAGGTATTTCGAACCTTACGATAAACATCAGAAATTTGCTTTAGTATGTTTGATCCAATAGGAACATCTGCAGAATAATCAACAGAACTAACCCACAACCTCAAAACATCAGCTCCATAAGCAGGGTCTAATTTCTTATTTGAACCACCATTAATTATAACTAAAGGATCAATAATGTTTCCCAGGGATTTACTCATTTTCCTACCATTCTCATCTAGTGCAAAACCATGTGTAAGGACCTTTTTAAAAGGTGCATGTTCATTCACTGCTACAGAAGTTAATAAAGAGGACTGGAACCAACCCCGATGTTGATCAGATCCTTCCAAATATAAATCTGCTGGATAATTTAAATTTTCTTTCTTAGAAATAACTGAAGACCAACTAGAGCCAGAGTCAAACCAAACATCCATAGTATCAGTACCTTTTTGCCATCGATCTGCATCATTTAAATAAGAAGGAGGTAATAGCTCAGATACTTCATATTCCCACCAAATATCTGCTCCATGAACAGAAAATAAATCAGCTATATGAGAAATAGTTTCTTTATTGAGCAAGATTTCTTGTCCATTCTTTTCATAAAATACTGGTATTGGAACTCCCCAGGTTCTTTGTCGAGAGATACACCAATCTCCTCTTTCTCTAACCATGGAATTAATTCTATTTTTTCCCGATTCAGGAAGCCAAATAACATCTTCTATGGCAGAAAGGGCTTTATCTCTAAATCCTTCAACGGAAGCAAACCATTGTTCTGTAGCTCTAAAAATAGTTGGTTTTTTAGTTCTCCAATCATAAGGATACCTGTGCTCATATGGAATTTCTTTAAGCAAAGATCCAGCATTAATGAGATCACTTATTATGACACTATTAGCATCTTTTAATACATTTAGACCTTCAAATTTTCCGGCTTCTTTCGTTAGAAAACCTTTTGCATCAACTGGGCAAGAAATTGGTAAATTATATTTTTTACCAGTGTTGAAATCATCAACACCATGACCTGGAGCAGTATGTACTAATCCAGTTCCTGATTCAGTTGTAATATAATCTCCTCCTAAAACAACAGGGCTTATTTTATCAAATAAAGGATGTTTATATATAATTCCATCTAAGATTGATCCTTTGATTAATACTCTTTTTTCGTAATTAATTCCTACACTCTTAGATACTTCTTCCAAAAGATCGTTAGCAATAATTATCAATGAACGATCAGAACTTTGTGCAATTACATAGTCTAATTTTTGATTAACAGAAATGGCCTCATTTGCAGGAATTGTCCAAGGAGTGGTAGTCCAAATGACAAGTTTTACTTCTTTTAATTTTCCTTCAGAATTAAGTAGATCTGGAGCTTGCTTAGAAATTTCTTGAGCTAATCTTTTTGGTATTTGATTAACTTTAAATCCCACATAAATACTTTTACTCACATGACCGGTTGGATATTCTAGTTCCGCCTCGGCCAGAGCTGTTTGAGAACTTGGACTCCAATGAACTGGTTTTAGGCCTCGATATATGTATCCTTTGAAGACCATTTCACCAAACAACTTGATTTGAGAGGCTTCAAACTTTTTGTCTAAACTTAAATATGGTTGATCCCAATCACCCCATACGCCCCATCTTTTAAAACCATCCATTTGTTGGGAAACTTGCTTTTTTGCATAATCAGCAGCTTTTTTTCTCAACTTAATAGGTGTTAATTCAGCTCGTTGACTTTTATCCATAGCTTGAAGCACTTTCAATTCAATAGGCAATCCATGGCAATCCCAGCCAGGGACATAACAAACTTTTTTCCCTTTCATTATTTGAAATTTATTAATTATGTCCTTCAAGACTTTGTTGAGAGCATGCCCCATATGAAGCGTTCCATTTGCATATGGCGGGCCATCATGCAAAGTAAAAGTCTCTCCAGTATTATTTGAGCCTAATTTGAAATCTATATTTTTTTCTCTCCAAAAAGCTTGCAACTCAGGTTCTCTTATAGTTGCATTTGCCCTCATTCCAAAATTAGTCTGCAAAAGGTTGAGAGTGTCTTTGTAAGTTGGACGATCCTTTTGAGAATTTTTATTGATGTTATTCACTTTGAAAAATATTCATCAGTAATCATGTTTACCTGAGGTCTTTTAACCTTATCAAGAAGTTTCTTCATTTTCAGCGAATTCTTGATTTCCGATCTTATTGGAATCAATTGAATCAGATCTTTCAACTACTTTCTTCTTGACTTCTTCTTTCAATTCTGGATGAACCCATTTTTTTTCTTTTAACGGTTTTTCAGATTTAGTAGTGAAGCCTTTAAAAAAATTAAAAAAGCCACCTGCAAGTAAAGCAAAACTTTGACCGAGCTGTCTAAAAGATTCAAACCACCTCTGAAAAGATCCAACTCGCTTTTTTTCTTCAGAGTCTAATTGATTCCACCTAGTTTGGATAATTTCTAAAATCATTTTTCCATACAAAATTGCCATAGAAATAACAAGTAAATTTATTGAGCCTCTCAAAAGATCATTCTCCACTAACAGAAATAATCCTAAAAATAAAAAAAGTCCTCCCATCAACCAATCTCTTGGCCTACTTAATTCCACAAGCATTAAAGGTAAAGCCAATATCAAAAGCCCAACAAAAAGAAACAAGTATCCAGAAATAGAAATAACCATATTTTTCTCAATATGAGTTTGTTTTGTAGTGATGAAGGCTTATTGAACAACTAAAAATCATGCTTCATAAAACCAGAATTTCAAATGTCTCATATACAAATATAAAAATTACATTAATCTTTTTACGATCACGAATCAAAAATAGTCTTTAAATAGCCATCAACGAGCTGCTAGAATTAATATACAATCGGTGAAAACCCTTGGCCCACCTGGCGGAATTGGTAGACGCGCTGGTTTTATGTTTCAGTAAGACACTATTCGAAACAAGCCAAGCTAGGAATAAGGCTAGACCTTATTGCTAGCGCACAGCTAGCACGTTTAACTCCGTGGGTACAAAAAACAGAAACTATAAATTTTCTTGGATTCGAAGGGGTTGGCTCAAGGATTGGAGCATCGGAGACAACCTTGGCCAGATTTTTGCTTAGTAGATCATTGCAAATCCTTCAAACTGACTTTGAAAATGAGGGAATAATTGAACAGATTGCCGAATGGTATAGAACCGAAAAAAGTCACTCTGTGGTCAGAGGATGGGTTGAGGCCCCTTGGGAAGATTATGCAGATTCACTTATAAGTTACTTTTTAGCACTTGGATATAAGCGCTCACAAAAACCAATCAATAATAAAAATCTAATTGACAACAAAACCAGAGAAGAAGTTCTTAAAGGTAAGTTTTACGATGAGCTTCAAGGTATAGACAAAGTTATTGAAGAAATAAAATCAAAAGAACAAGAGGAATATGAGCAAGAACAAAAGGAAATTTACTGAATAAATCAAGTTCCAGCGCGTCCACTAATCAAGATTTTAAAGAATTTACTAGGTTTCCAGTACTACAATTTTGCTCCGCGCTGGATTATGATCGTTCAGATCCACCAGCCCACCTGGCGGAATTGGTAGACGCGCTGGTTTTAGGTACCAGTGGCTTTATGTCGTGGGAGTTCAAGTCTCCCGGTGGGCATTTTTTAATTAAGCTATAAAAGCTCAATTAATTTCAATCACATCAAGCAATGACCCAGTGCTTATCGAGGTCTGACAAAAATAAGGCAACGAAAAAACTGAAGTCATTGCGCGACTGGCAAAATGAGATCCAAGAATATCTTGATCCGCCAAAGCCTTTAAACGTAACTTTAGGTCTTTTCTTTGGTGGATATTTTCTTGCAATAGTTAGTGTTTGGCAGTGGTATCAGGGGAACTGGCCGTTACCAATTTTAGTTGCATTAGCTTTTTTGGCTCTACATATGGAAGGCACTGTTATTCATGACGCCTGCCACAATGCTGCCCATCCAAATAAATGGATCAATCAATTTATGGGGCATGGGTCAGCAATATTACTAGGTTTTAGTTTCCCAGTTTTCACAAGAGTTCATCTAGAGCATCACAAATACGTTAACGACCCAAAAAACGATCCAGATCACATAGTTAGCACCTTTGGCCCTATTTGGTTAATTGCTCCAAGATTTTTCTATCATGAATATTTTTTCTTTGAGCGAAAACTTTGGAGAAAGTTTGAACTAATGCAATGGGGAATTGAAAGAGGAATATTTATTTGCATAGTCATTGCCGGAATTAAATACAATTTCATGAATGTTATTTATAATTTATGGTTCGGACCAGCATTAATGGTTGGAGTCACTTTAGGAATATTTTTTGATTATCTACCGCATAGACCTTTTCAATCTAGAAATAGATGGAAAAACGCAAGAGTTTATCCAAGTAAATTAATGAACTTACTCATAATGGGACAAAATTATCATTTAGTTCATCATTTATGGCCCTCTATTCCATGGTTTGAATATAAACCAGCTTACGAAGCCACAAAACCACTTTTAGATCAAAAAGGTTCACCTCAAAGAATGGGAATTTTTGAAACTAAAAAAGATGGTCTAAATTTTCTTTATGATGTTTTACTTGGAATCAGAAGCCATAAAGAAACAAGAAGTAAAATGAGACCAATAGCAAGAATATTACCGAAAAACAATTGGAGGAGAAAATATATAAAATTGATTCATAAAACTAGAATCAGAACAGAAAGTAAATGATAATTCCTGAATTTAAAGTATTTTAGGAACTCTAAAAAAATCACCTTCCCTATGAGGTGCTTGATTAAGAAGATCTTCTCTTGAGCAATTAACTTCAACTAAATCATCCCTCATTGCATTAACTACCTCTACAGCTCTAGTAGTTGGAGCAATATTTTCAGTATCTATTTCTTGCAGTTGATCAACATAAGAAAGTATTTCTTCGAGTTGCTCTGTATAGGTATCTATTTGATCTTCTGGAAGTTCTAAACGAGCCAACTTTGCAACCTTACGAACATCAGATGAAGAAATTTTAGTCATGGCTATGTTAGAAAATTTTTAAGGTCTTTAGATAATGAGATGGCTACCTGATTAAAAAAAGATCCTAGTGCTTTCGTTTAGACAAATATGTTCATGTACCATTTTGCCATTTGAATGCCTTTTAAAAATTTTAAGTGTTGGTAGATTAATCAGCAAGATAAAAAAATCTGTTATTTAATAAGTAATATTGATTAGAAAGAAATAATAAGCAAATCTCACTTCTTACAAAAGAATTCTTTTCAAGGCCATCTCATTTGGTCGCACCGAACTTAATTGGCTGTTTTTTAATTAGGCGCTTATCAAAAAACAGCCTCCTTACTGGCGTAATTGTTGAAACGGAGGCTTATTCTCAAGAAGAAGCTTCATGCCATGGATTCTCAGGGAGAACTCAAAGAAACGAAACCCTTTTTGGTGAACCGGGTAACTTTTATATATACCTTTCTTATGGAATTAATAGTTGTGTAAATATCGTTACTGGGAAGAAAAACTGGGCAAATGGTGTACTTCTTCGATCAATAGCAATAAAAGGAGAAAATGAGAGAATTGCCTCTGGGCCAGGGTTATTGGCAAAAAGATTTGGATTAAATAGGAATTTTAACAATTTACCCTTGTCACCTGCAAATGATTATTGGTTAACAGAGGGAGAAAATCTAACAAGAATGGGAAGTATTGTTCAGACCACAAGAATTGGCATTTCGCAAGCTAAAGATATACCTTGGCGTTGGTACCTTAAAAGTAGTAGAAGTGTTAGCAAAAGGGTTAGAGGTGATCGAATTCCACCTAAAAACAAGTGTTGGCTACCATCCACATTTGAGGGAATATGAATAATTGGAAACATAATCACGTTCTTGATCTATCTACGTTTTCTTTGGAGGATTACAACACAGTTTTAGAACTAACAACAAGATTTAAAGATGTCCATAAATCAAGTGCTAAAAAACTTCCCGCGCTTCAAGGAAGATTAATCGCCAACTTATTTTTCGAGCCAAGTACAAGAACAAGAACTAGCTTCGAACTTGCAGCAAAAAGACTATCTGCTGATGTTCAGAATTTTTCTCTATCTGCAAGTTCTCTAAGCAAAGGAGAGACTCCTTTGGACACTATGCTCACATACATCTCAATGGGGGCCGATATATTAGTAATTAGGCATGAGTCAACAAATGTGCCCGCAGAGTTAGCTAATTATGTAGACATAAATAACATCAATACATCAATTCTCAATGCAGGTGATGGATTTCATAGTCATCCAAGTCAAGGTCTTTTGGATCTATTTACACTTGCTACTTTCTTTAATCCAAACAAACCATCAACTCATAGTCTCTTAAATAAAAAAATCACAATAGTTGGAGATATTCTTCATTCTAGAGTTGCCAGATCAAACCTTTGGGCTCTAACTGCATGTGGAGCAGAGGTAACACTATGTGGACCTCCAAGCCTTCTTCCAGAGGAATTCATTGATTTTGTTACCAATCCTCCGCCTGGGCAAAAATTTGATCCCATTAAGAAGAGAGGTTCTGTTTTCATAAAAAGATCGATAAAAGATGCATTAAAAAATAGTGATGCAGTTATGACACTTCGATTGCAGAAAGAGAGAATGAAACAAGATATGATTACAGATCTTGATAGTTATTATGCACAATATGGCATAACACATGAAATTTTAAAATGGTGTAAAAAAAAGGTTCCTGTTCTTCATCCTGGACCAGTTAATAGAGGAATAGAAATAAGCAGTCGATTAGTTGAAGATAATTCAATAAATCTTATAAGTAAACAAGTAGAAAATGGTATTCCAACAAGAATGGCTTTATTGTATTTACTAGGGTTAAATAAAAATAATTAATTATATTTATAATAGTTTTAAACCTTCCGAAAAAAGTCCATACGCTAACCCTATTCTGAACATATCAAAAACCCTAACGAGTATTATTGGTTTATTAGACTTTAAAAATACAAATCTAGCTTGAATTAGTAACTCCAAAAATATTAATGCAATAAATGCTCCAACAGGATCCATCAAAGCCAGTACACCATTAATCATACCTAGAGAGCTACCTACTAAAAAGCCTATTAAAAAAATTATTGCTAACAATGAATACCTTCTCCAAGGATTTGCAGCCCAATTTGCTAGCCTTTGAATAGTTTTTGTAGATGATTTATATAAAAATGTTTTCTGCATTATTGGAGCCATTAGAGAAAAGATAAAAAAATTACCTTAGATTTTTTTTCATTACTTAACTCTTTAACATAAATATAATAAATGAAAGATCTAATAAAGCAAAAAAAAATTATTTTTATCCAAGAGATAAAAATAATAATTTCCTTTAACATGAAAAATTCAGCTTATTTAAAATTCGAAAAATATCTTTCAAGGTCTATTTGATATAAAATCAAAATATCATGATTAATTCGACTTCTTTATCTGAAAAAAAAATATTAGTTGCTGTTACAGGGAGTATCGCAGCTGTTAAAGCACCTATTTTAGTTAGCCGCCTAATTAAAGCTGGTGCAGAAGTCAAATGCGTAATAACTCAAAGCGCCGCTAATTTAGTTAGTCCTTTATCTTTATCTACTCTAAGTAGAAATAAATGTTACCAAGATAAAGATCAATGGGCTGACTCTCAAGCCAAGCCGTTGCACATTGCTTTAGCTGAATGGGCAGAACTAATTATTGTGGCGCCCATGAGCGCCACATCCTTATCCAGATTTACTAGTGGAAGTGCTGACGGACTTTTAGCAAGCATTCTTTTAGCTAGTCAATCTCAAATAATTATGGCTGCTGCTATGAACACTTCAATGTGGGAACATCAATCAGTAAAAAAGAACTGGAATTACGTTAAAAATATTGACCAAGTTATTACCCTCGAACCCAGTGAAGGAGTTTTAGCTTGCGACAGAGTAGGTGATGGGAAAATGGTCAATTTAGATATTATTGAATTGGCATCTGAAAGTGCATTTATTTTCCACTCAGAAAATAAATTACTCACTAAAGATTTAAAAGACATAAGGTTTCTCATATCAGCCGGACCCACCGTCGAAGCTCTAGATGCAGCAAGACAATTGACGAATCGAAGCAGTGGAAAGATGGGAGTTTTCATAGCTCAAGCCGCAAAGTTAAGAGGTGCAGAGGTTGATTTAGTTCATGGCCCAGTAAGCGTTCAAAAAGATCTTCTTGAGGGACTGAATACTTATCCAGTTAAGAGCGCAAATGAAATGGGAGAAAAAATCGATGATTTACAACCATCTGCTCAGGTCATTGTTATGGCTGCAGCAGTATCAGATTTCAAAAAAAATAGTCCCAGTGAACAAAAAATCTCTAAAGAATCTTTTTTAAAGTCCATTTTTGATGATTTAGAAATGACATCAGACCTAATCAAAAGTCAAACGAGAAAAAAATTAGAAAATCAAATTTTCCTAGGTTTTGCAGCTGAGACAGGAAGTGATAATGAAATTATTGAAAAGGGAGAAAATAAGAGGGTTTTAAAAGGTTGTGACCTGCTCATGGCCAATCCCATTGACAGAGCTGGGCAAGGATTTGATGAAAACTTTAACAGTGGTTTTTTGTTGGGTCCCAAAAAAATGGTCAAAAACTTATCATTCTCGACAAAACTTGCAATATCTCATCAACTTTTAGATGAAATTAGAAATTTAAAATAGAAAATTTACTGATATTGTTCGAATTTGTTTTTTTTCTAAAATCAGAGTCTGAACGCCAAAAAAGATTGCTATAAAAGGGTTTTGGATGAAATTGGGGTAGTAAAATGATCAAACCAAAAGCTACGGGTTGTATAGAGCTGTCAAATGCTTGTGAAAAGAAGTATTTGACACCTGTAATATCCCAACTGAATTAATTGGGCGGTTTCGACCGCAGTCATCTAGCCCTCTCATGCGATTTCGTCCTCTGCTGGCTTTGATGCTGGCTTTTTGTCTCACCTTTACAACTCTCCCATCAAGCGCATCTGCAGCTTTAAAAGGGCGCGAGCAAGGTAATGCTCGTTTTGGCAACGTTGTTAATACTGGCCAAGCTGATGCTTGCACTGTTTTACCAGCGGGTTCATCGGGTTCTATAAATGCTGATGGTCAATTTAAAAGTTTATGCCTTCAGCCAACAGAAGTTTCAGTAAAACTTCCAGGTAACAAGCGAAATAAATCTGATTTTGCAATAGCAAAAATCATCAGTCCTCGCTTCAATACAAGTCTTGATGAAGTTTATGGAGATCTTTCTGGAGGGAAATTCACTGAAAAAGGTGGTATTGACTTCTCTCTAATCACTGTTCTAGCTCCAAATGGAGAAGAATTTCCTTTTGCTTTCTCTGTTAAAGAGATGGTTGCTGAATCCAAAAAAGGAAAATCAATTGAACCAGGAGCTGAATTTTCAGGTCCAACAACAACTCCAAGTTATAGATCTGCAGACTTTCTTGATCCAAAGAGTCGTGCTAAATCAACCGGCGTTGAATATGCTCAAGCTCTCATTGCTCGTGGTGGTGATGATGAAGATCTTGCAAGAGAAAATGTTAAAGATGATCTTGGCGGTAAAGGTGAAATAACACTTACTGTCGATAGTGTCGATGCAGACACTGATGAATTTGGTGGCCAATTTGTTGCTATCCAACCTTCAGACAATGACCTTGGATCCAAAGATCCTGTTGATATCAAAATCAAGGGTATCTTTTATGGTCGCAAAGCCTAAAAAATAATCATCTTAATCAATAAAAAAGGGGGTTAAAACCCTCTTTTTTTTTGGCCTGACTTTAATGAAAACAATTTCTTAAATATGGGCCCTTGATCTGGGAGAATTTTCCGGTTACTTCAAGAGAAAATGACTAGCAAGCAAAGTTCTAATAAAAATCTTGCAGGTTTAATCAAACCGTATGGTGGAGAACTTATAAACCTGATGGCATCTGATGACGAAAAAAAAGAGTTAAACAAAAATTCTTATAAAAATTTAAATTGTTCTGATAGAAATGCTTGTGATATTGAACTTCTTTTAATAGGTGCTTTTTCTCCTTTGAATGGGTTCATGAGTGAGAAAAATTACAACTCAGTTGTTAAAAAAAATCGACTCGAATCAGGTTTGCTTTTTGGTTTGCCAATTGTGATGGATACAGATAGAGAAGATATAAATCCAGGAGATTCAGTTTTACTCAATTACAAAGATCAAGAACTGGCAGTTTTAGAAGTACAAGAAAAATGGACTCCTGACAGAGTTATTGAAGCCCAATTTTGCTACGGAACAACTTCTTTGGAGCATCCAGCAGTAAGAATGATATCTATGGAGAGGAAAAAATATTATTTAGGGGGCTCAATAAAAGGTCTAGAATTACCTAAAAGAGTTTTTACTTGCCAAACTCCTGCTCAAGTAAGAGAGAACCTCCCCCCTGGAGAAGATGTAGTCGCATTCCAGTGCAGAAATCCAATTCATAGAGCCCATTATGAGCTTTTCACAAGAGCCTTAGAAGCAAATAATGTCAGTAAAAAAGGTGTTGTTCTTGTTCACCCAACTTGTGGACCAACTCAAGAAGATGACATCCCTGGATCAGTAAGATTTCAAACCTATGAAAAACTTGCCTCTGAAGTTAATAATCCAAAAATTAGGTGGTCATATCTTCCTTATTCGATGCACATGGCTGGTCCAAGAGAGGCTTTGCAGCACATGATTATCAGAAGGAATTATGGATGTACACATTTTATTATTGGGAGGGATATGGCTGGATGTAAGTCATCTCTCAATGGTGAAGATTTTTATGGTCCATATGATGCTCAAAATTTTGCAAACGAGTGCTGCGAAGAATTAGAAATGCAAACAGTTCCATCTCTAAATCTTGTATTTACAGAGGAGGAAGGCTATGTAACCGCCGATTATGCTAAAGAAAAAGGATTACATATAAAAAAATTGAGCGGCACTCAATTCAGGAAAATGCTCAGAAGTGGAGAAGAAATTCCTGAATGGTTTGCATTTAAAAGCGTAGTTGATGTACTAAGAGCCGCATAGTTGGACCTATTCCTATTAAACTCAAGATAGATATGAAAGAACATTGAACAAACGCTGGAGAAACATTGGTCTTTATGTACTAATTGTTGTAGTTGTTATTTTTGTTGGAAGTGCTTTTTTCGATAAGCCAAGCCCTACAAAAGCATCTAGAACACTTAGATATAGTGACTTCATAGAAGCTGTTCAAGATAAGCAAATAAGTAGAGTTCTTATTTCTCCTGATAAAGGAACTGCTCAAATTGTTGAAAGTGATGGAAACAGAGCTTTTGTTAATTTGGCTCCTGATCAACAATTACTTCAATTATTAACTGATAATGACGTCGATATTGCTGTACAACCAACTACTCAAGCCAATCCCTTACAGCAAGCAGCTACTAGCTTAATTTTCCCAATTCTTTTATTAGGAGGTCTATTTTTTCTATTCAGAAGAGCAGGCAGTGGTGGTGGTGGTGGAAATCCAGCAATGAATTTTGGAAAGAGTAAAGCAAGACTTCAAATGGAGCCTGAGACAAAAGTCACTTTTGGAGATGTCGCAGGAATTGAGGGTGCAAAGCTTGAACTTACTGAAGTAGTTGATTTCTTAAAAAATCCTGATCGTTTCACAGCTGTGGGGGCGAAAATTCCTAAGGGTGTTTTATTAGTTGGACCTCCTGGAACAGGCAAAACTTTGCTTGCAAAGGCAGTTGCAGGTGAGGCTTCAGTTCCCTTCTTTTCCATATCTGGATCTGAGTTTGTAGAGATGTTTGTGGGAGTTGGTGCTAGTAGAGTAAGAGACCTTTTTGAACAAGCTAAGAAAAATGCTCCTTGTATAGTTTTTATTGATGAAATAGATGCTGTTGGTCGTCAGCGTGGAGCTGGACTTGGAGGAGGTAATGACGAAAGAGAGCAGACGCTAAACCAACTATTAACCGAAATGGATGGATTCGAGGGAAATTCAGGAATAATTATTGTTGCAGCTACAAATAGACCTGATGTGCTCGACTCAGCACTTATGAGACCAGGAAGATTTGACAGGCAAGTAACTGTAGATAGACCTGATTACTCAGGGAGATTACAAATACTGAACGTTCATGCAAAAAGTAAAACACTTTCAAAGGCAGTTGACCTTGATCAAGTAGCTAGAAGGACCCCTGGTTTTACTGGGGCAGATTTAGCAAATCTATTAAATGAAGCTGCAATATTGGCTGCTAGAAGAGAATTAACAGAAGTCAGCAACGATGAAGTTAGTGATGCAATCGAGAGAATAATGGTAGGTCCTGAGAAGAAAGACTCCGTCATTAGTGAAAAGCGTAAAAAGTTAGTTGCTTATCATGAAGCTGGCCATGCTGTAGTTGGTGCTGTAATGCCTGATTATGACCCTGTGCAAAAGATCTCAATCATTCCAAGAGGAGGCGCTGGTGGATTAACTTTTTTCACACCAAGTGAAGAAAGAATGGAATCTGGGCTTTATTCAAGGTCTTACCTACAAAATCAAATGGCTGTTGCTCTTGGAGGAAGAGTTGCAGAAGAAATCATCTATGGAGAAGATGAAGTAACCACAGGAGCATCAAATGATCTAAAGCAAGTGGCGTCAGTTGCGAGGCAAATGATTACCAAATTTGGCATGAGTGACAAGTTAGGGCCTGTAGCCTTAGGACGATCTCAAGGTGGGATGTTCCTTGGTAGAGACATCTCTGCAGAAAGAGATTTTTCTGAAGATACAGCAGCAACCATTGATTCAGAAGTTTCAGTTCTTGTTGAAATTGCATATGAAAGAGCTAAAAAGGCTTTAAATGAAAATCGCCAAGTGCTTGAAGAGTTAACAGCAATGCTTATGGAAACTGAAACTGTTGATTCTTTAGAATTCCAGGATTTATTAATTCGACATGAAGTTAAAGTTGCTGAGTATGCTTAGTAAAAAAATATAATTCTTGGAAGTTAAGCAAAATAATTTAATAAAATCTCTGAGTGCCCAGCCCCTTATAGTTGTAATTAGACTCGAACATAATTTTTTCAATCTCTCGCAAAAAAAAGAAGATTTATTTTTTAAAATTGAGAAACTCTCTAATTTCGGTATAAAAAATATTGAAATAGGGTGGGATTCCAATCCAGAATGGGTAAATTTAATACTAGAAATAAAAAATAAATTCAAATCAATTAATTTAGGTGTTGCATCAATTTCTTCCAAGCAATCTTTAGAATCAATTCTCGCATTAGATCTTAATTATTCGATGAGTCCATTCTTTAATAAAGAAATTCATCTCAAAGCCATTAAATATAAGCAATTAGTTATTCCAGGGATATCCAATATTGAAAATTTCAAAGAATCAATCAACCTAGGATATAAAATAATAAAAATCTTTCCTGCCTCAAAATTAGGAACTAACTTTTTAAATCAATTAAAATACTTAAAAGAAAAGGATACTTTTTTTATTGGTGCAGGTGGAATTAAAAGTAAAAGTTTAAAAAAATTACTACGAAGTGGATATGACGCATTAGTTATCGGTAGAGAATTAAGAAATCAATTACCTGATAAAGATCTTGAGATATGGCTAAAAGATTATTGATAATTTATTCTAAAAACCAATAATTAATTATTTAAACATTAAGCAAAACATTGACCTTTTTGCCTAAGTAGATGATCAGCTAAAACTAGCGCAACCATTGCTTCAACCATTGGAACTGCCCTTGGCAATACACAAGGATCATGTCTTCCTGTCGCCTTGAGAGTTATTGCATTACCATCCTCGTCAATTGTTTTTTGACTTTTCCTAATAGTTGCTGTTGGTTTAAAGCCAACTCTCAGGACTATATCCTCACCATTACTGATTCCTCCTTGAATTCCTCCTGAATTGTTAGTGGCAGTCTTCAATTGAGCAGAATCGGATGGCAAAAAAGGATCATTATGTTCGCTGCCTTTCAAATAAGTACCTCCGAAACCTGATCCCACTTCAAAACCTTTAGTGGCAGGCAAAGACATTAATGCCTTTGCTAAATCAGCTTCTAACTTATCAAAAACAGGCATACCAAGACCTACTGGCGGATTTCGAACAATACATTCTATTACTCCTCCACAGGAGTCGCCTTCTTTACCAAAAGCCTCCACTCTTTGAATCATTAAATCTGCAACTGATTGATTTGGACATCGAACAATATTTTTCTCAATCTGATCAAAAGTAACTTCACTAGGAAGAATCTCAGCCTCAATATCATGAATTCTCTTAACCCAAGCAATTATTTCCGTATTAGCAGACTTAGAGAGAAGCTGTTTTGCAACAGAACCCGCGGCAACTCTACCTATCGTTTCTCTTGCTGATGCTCGCCCGCCGCCACTTGAAGCCTGAATTCCATATTTTTTCTGATATGTAGCATCAGCGTGAGATGGTCTAAAAGTTTTTTTAATTTCAGAATAGTCCTTAGGACGATGATCTTTATTTCTTACAACCATGGCAATTGGTGTTCCTAAGGTTTTATTACCTAAAAGACCACTAAGAATTTCAACTTCATCACTTTCGTTTCTTGGAGTAGTTATTTTGCTTTGTCCTGGCCTCCTTCTATTGAGATCATTTTGTATTTCGTTAATATCAAGCTCTAACTTTGGAGGACATCCATCAATAATTACACCAACACCTCCTCCGTGAGATTCGCCAAAGGTGCTAATAGTAAAAAGTTTTCCGAAACTACTTCCCATAAATAAACCTATCTACAAAATATTAATCAATACTTGCTGAAAAATAAACCATTGAAGTAATGCATAAAAAAAAGGCAAAAAAAAAAGCCCTCTAAAAGAGGGCTTTAAAAAATCAAGTTAAAGACTTAACCGATTGCAGGTGCAACAAGAGCTACAGAAGTAGACTCAGCAGCTGCTAGGTCAAGTGGGAAGTTGTGAGCATTACGCTCGTGCATTACTTCCATACCAAGGTTTGCACGGTTAAGTACGTCACCCCAGGTTGGTACAACCTTGCCTGAAGTATCAACTACAGACTGGTTGAAGTTGAAACCGTTCAAGTTGAACGCCATGGTGCAGATGCCCATAGATGTCAACCAAACACAAATCACTGGCCATGAAGCCAAGAAGAAGTGAAGGCTACGGCTGTTGTTGAAGCTTGCATATTGGAAGATCAAACGACCGAAGTAGCCATGAGCTGCAACGATGTTGTATGTCTCTTCTTCTTGTCCAAACTTGTAACCGTAGTTCTGTGAATCAAGTCCTGTGGTCTCACGGATAAGTGATGAAGTAACCAAAGAACCGTGCATTGCAGAGAACAAAGCACCACCGAACATACCTGCTACACCAGCCATATGGAATGGGTGCATCAAGATGTTGTGCTCAGCCTGGAAAACGAACATGAAGTTGAATGTTCCAGAGATTCCTAGAGGCATACCATCAGAGAATGAACCCTGACCGAATGGGTAAACAAGGAATACAGCGAAAGCTGCTGATACAGGTGCTGAGTAAGCAACACAGATCCATGGGCGCATACCTAAACGGTATGAAAGCTCCCACTGACGTCCCATGTATGCAGAGATACCAATAAGGAAGTGGAAGATTACAAGCTGGTAAGGGCCGCCGTTATATAGCCACTCATCAAGAGTTGCTGCTTCCCAGATTGGGTAGAAGTGAAGGCCGATAGCGTTACTTGAAGGAACAACAGCACCAGAAATGATGTTGTTTCCATACATGAATGAACCAGCTACTGGCTCACGGATACCGTCGATATCAACTGGAGGAGCAGCGATAAATGCAACGATGAAACAAGTTGTTGCCGCAAGAAGGCAAGGGATCATCAATACACCGAACCAACCGACATAGATACGGTTGTTGGTGGAAGTAACCCACTCGCAGAATTGTGGCCAACCTTTGAGCAACGAAGAACGCTGCTGCTGAATGGTGGTCATGAGGACGAATGTGTATGTCCCTAAAGGGACGAATAAATAAGAGCAGCTAATTAGACTGCCAGACGTGATAATAAAGGAGAATGCCCCCTTTCGTGACTAAAATGTAGGACAATTTATGAAGAGAATCAGTAGCTTGAGCTCTTGAGGCACTTATGACGTCTTAAGATTCTCTTCATATTTAGGGTTTGAGGTCACAAATTGGTTCTAATCAAGTGGCTGATTAATGGGCATAGGCTTGAAGAAAGAGTTCCTCTGAGTGATGCTCGCCACAGAAAATATGAATTAGAGGCTCAAGGGGCAATTATCTATTGGAGCGAGAGAACTTACTTTTGATGTATTAAATCAATCAGTGATTGTTTCCATTCTTTTTTGAAATTCCATAATTCTCTTTTGGTAAAGCTCATAGCGATATTTTTTTCCGCATAAGCTGCTTCATTTATAAATACAGGAATATAAGGTTGATCTTCTTCAAACCTAATTATTTCTCCATTTAACTTACAAAACAATTCATCATTTTTCTTCAATTCTTGCCAATCCTTAGATTGCCTTAGAGAATGCACATATCCATCAATATTATCCTCTTCATCTCTAGGAAAATCGATACTTTTAATATGCCTGTGAATTATCAACTTATCAGGAAAGAATAGATTTAAGTTCTTAACCTGATGAATTTGTTCCATAAAAGTCTCGAGAATCAATTTTGTTTGCGAAATAATTCCCGAATTCAGAAGGCCCTGAGCAACGGGACCAATCTCTACGACAAGTCCACAAGGCCAAGATTCAACTAAAAAACCTGTTTGTTTTTGATCAGATTCGTGGATATATATTGGTAAACCTAATTGATTCTGAATCAAAGAAGCCAAGGCCAAATCCGCATCTCTTCTCCCATAAACAACTAAGCAACTCCCCATAGAGGAAGTCGTTGTATGAAAATCTAATGCTATTTGACATGGGTTTTTTCCTGCCTCTCCATAAAGATTCACTAACTCACTTGCTCTAGTTCTCTCACAATTTGAAGAGTTGATTGAGATGTTTGGTTCTTCTTGAAAACTCCGATTCAAATCATTGTGTATATATCTTTTCCCAGCCTTTTTCGCCTCAGGGTTGCCAATTACCTTAAAAGTTTTTATCCCGTGTGTATTTATTAAAAAGGATGATTTATTCCATTCATCAAAAAGCCAAATACCATTTATTTCATTACCATGCGTACCAGCCACTAGCAGTACTTGTAGCTGCTTCATTAATCAACAAACCCATAGATAAAAATAATCTTAAAAGAAATTCATGGCCATACCACCAATATTTGTAAAAGCGGCGAGAGACATATGGAGTTTTGAATGGAAAATATTAATGAATGGTCTTGCCCCATCAGATTCTCATGGAACTTACAAGAGGCCAATAAATGTTCAAAAACAAATTCAAATCCCTACCAAGGAAGATTTAAAAAGTAGAGATTCAAATCAATTACCAGGTTTAATTATTGGCAAAAGCTGCCCTTGGGCTCATAGAGCATGGATGGTTTACGAGGTCAAAGGATTAAAGAAATCAATCAATCTTCACATTGCTCAAGTAGACAACGGAGGAGGGAGGTGGATATTAGACCCTCCAATAAAAGGTTGTGGAACTCTTCAAGAGCTTTATCGAAAATGTGGGAATTATCAATCAAGAAGAGCAACAGTACCAATGCTTTTCGATCCTGGTAAGGAACCGGAATCAAAATTAAGACTTATAAACAATGAAAGCGCTGAGCTTGTCAAGATATTAAACAACTGGCCTATGTACAATCAAGACATAGACCTTAACCCAAGCAAATATCAAAAAAAAATAATTAACTGGCAGAATCTAATTCAAGAAAATATTAATAATGGAGTTTATAAATGTGGATTTGCTCGAAATCAAAAAGCTTATGAAAAAGCTTCAAAAGATTTATTCTCAGCTCTAAATATTGTAGAAGAATATCTTCAATCAAATGGTCCTTGGCTCTGTGGAAAAAATCTTTCAATTGCTGATATAAGACTTTTCCCTACCCTTATCAGATGGGAAGCAATTTATTACCCACTATTCAAATGTAGCAATAAACCAATAAAATCATTTCCGCATATAATCAAATGGAGGAGAAAGATTTTTAATATGTACAATATAAAGAAAACATGTGATGTTGATACTTGGAGAAAAGATTATTTTGGAGCTTTATTCCCTTTAAATCCAAGTAGTATTATTCCTAAAGGAGAAGATATTACAACAACTATCAACAATTAATTATCAACTATGAAAGAAGAAAATTCTTATTTTTCATCCTCAAATCCTATTAAAGGAGTCTATGGAGACTTCATAGTTACTTCTAATGATAAAAAAGAAGTTTTATTTTACCGATTGTCAATTCTTTTCTGCGGATTATTCTTTTCAATAGGAATAGCTCAATGGTTTTTCAATGGATCTAATCAAATATGGATTTGGCTATTATGCATGGCAATAAGTATAGGTTTAAGTCTTAAGTGGATACATATATATTTAAGACCTTTACATCAAACACTAACAATTTTCTGGGTACTTGGTTGTATTGGATTGTTGATACTTTTATATCATTTTGGAGTAACAAATTTAATATATGGTCTCAGAGAAAATCCAAAATCGATATTACTTGTCGGTCCACTTTTTGCTTCTTTAACTGGGATCGGTTTCAAAGAGTTTTTTTGTTTCAGAAGAATTGAAGCAATAGGGATAACGATTTTTATTCCAATAGCTTTAATTGGATATTTAACTGAATTAGCCGATGAAAGTTTTACTTTTGCAACACTAGTTGTGTCGTCATTGCTATTGCTATCAATGGGAATAAGGAAATTCAACCTTCCAGCAGAAGCTGATATAGGAGATAAAAGCGTTTTTGATTATTTAGAAAGCCAAAGAAAGCTAAAAGTATCAGATACTTGAATAAATCAACCAATTGTCAATTCAAAGAGAAAACCCACACAAAGATAATTTTTGTAGGTCTTAAGTCAGGGAATGGTGAGGAAATCCAACCAAATTTACAATCCACGTGCAATATTCCTCCGTCATAATTAATGTATTAGTCAAACGATCCTGCTCCTAAAAGACGCTATGAAAACTATTGACGAGCATATTAAAAAGGATGAATCCGAGATCCAAGAAGCAAAAGCTCAGGGGAATGATTCCAAGCTCCATCATTTAGAAGATGAACTTAATTCTCTCAAGGAATATAAAGAGCATCATCCTGAAGACAAGCATGACCCAAATGCGCTGGAACTCTTCTGCGACGCCAACCCTGACGAACCTGAGTGCTTGGTATACGACGATTAATATTCAAAAACAATTAATAGACCAAAAAAGGAAGGCTATAGCCTCCCTTTTTTGGTCTATTAGATCCTATTAATAATCCATATTAAAATCTGAAGGACTTCCAGTTAAAGAGCAGACAACTGCCTCCTCATTTTTCATGTGACGTACTTCAGCGATTGGTCTACCCATTTTCTTCAGAACATTAATATCTTGATCTGTCTGGCAGCGAGCAATAATTTCTCCTTGTCCATCAAAACAACTGTAAAAATCCATAATTTTAATAACTCTCTTTAGTTATGACCAAGAAACAACTGTAAGACAAGTAGGTATGATTCACTCATAACAATTAATTAATATCCAAGTTCGTTCCAAATAGAACTCAACAAATCATCCAGACCAAATTTCGTTACTGCAGAAATTATATGTACCTTTTTCATAGTCAGTTTCTCAATTTTATTTAGAAGTTTTTTAATTTCATTCTCATTTAATAGTTCTTTTTTATTCAGAACAAAAATTCTAGGCCTAGAAATCAAACCATGACCGTAAGACGTTAATTCCTCATTAATGGTTTTGAAATCATTTATCGGGTCCGTTGATGCTGAGTCAATTAAATGAAGCAAAACCTTTGTTCGTTCAATATGCCGAAGAAAATCATGCCCTAATCCAATACCTTTTGAGGCTCCAGAAATCAAACCAGGAATATCCGCAAAAACTGTTCCATCTCCTGAGGGTCTTCTTACTACTCCGAGATTTGGAATTAAAGTTGTAAATGGATAATCAGCAATCTTTGGTCTTGCAGAGGAGAGTACAGAAATCAAAGTACTTTTACCTGCATTGGGCAAACCAATAATTCCTACTTCTGCTAGAAGTTTTAATTCCAATTGCAATGACCATTCTTCACCTACTTTCCCTTCAGTAAATTTTTCTGGAGCTCTATTGCTATTTGATAAATAGCGAGCGTTCCCGAAACCTCCTTTTCCACCAAACGCGACAATAAGTTGTTGGCCTTTATTAGTTAAATCACCAAGAATAATATTTGTAGAGAGATGCCTTACCTCTGTTCCGCATGGAACTTTAAGTACAGTGTCTTTTCCTGATGCTCCAGTGCATTTATTGGGACCACCGCGTTGGCCATTCTCAGCAGAAATTAATTTCTGAAATTTGAAATCCAACAGAGTTTGCAAATTATCATCAGCCTCTAAAACAACATTTCCTCCTTGTCCTCCATCTCCACCCGCAGGGCCACCTGCGGGAACATACTTTTCTCTTCTAAAAGCAGAGATCCCATCACCACCCGAACCTGCTTTGACATCAATAATAGCCTGATCAATAAATTGCATTTAGAAATATCTTTAATCAATTAACTAAATAATAATTCTTACATTCATCCTTGCTAAATTAAAGAACTTAAAACACTGTTTATAACTTTCACCTCAATTTCAATCAACCATCCACACAACGCTACATCCAGGGCCGCCATCATGAGGTTCAGCATCGGCTACTTTTTCAATATATGGAAGTGAAGCAAACCATTTCCTCAAACCTTTTTTCAGTTTTCCAGAACCAATTCCATGAATAACCCATAAAGCTCCGGAACAATTTCTCAATTTTTCTTCAATTACCCCCTCGGCTTCATGAACGCGTAACCCTCTTACATCTAAGGTATTTTTTTTAGTTCTTACTAAAGATACATTCTTTCTTACCTGCGAAGTTTTTACTTGCACACTTTGGTTTATTTCGACCTTTTGACCATCAAGACTTTCAACTTCGGTTAAATTGACTTTGCTTCGAAATACGCCGCATAGCACTGTTAATTGCATTCCATCATCTGAAAAAGAAATTATTTCACCTGCTTTACCAATAGAAGACAATCTAACTTTTTCCCCAATCTTTGGGGTCCAACTCTGTGTGCGGTTAATTCGCTTGTCGTTTCGATATCCCTTTTCTATTTGCCGTAATCGTTGACCGGCAATTCTTGCTGTCTCACCACTAGCGTTTTGATCGCGCAAGCGTTTAATTAAATGTCTAACTTCTTTTTGACCTTCACGAATTGATGACTCCAATTTGAACCTTCCTTGTTCATTAAACTCTTCCGATTGTTGGCGTTGTTTCTGCCAACTATTAAGTAATTCCTCATGTAGTAATTCGGTTTTAGCCAATAATGCAGCAGCATCTTCAGCTGCTGATTGCTGACGCTCGCGTTGTTTTTCTAAGCCTTGAATAACTTGATTAACATTATCAACCCTTTCAGGGTTGATAAATTTTTGAGCACTTATAATTACTTGCTCATCGAGACCAAGTCTCTTTGAAATTTCAATTGCATTACTTTGACCAGGAATTCCCCATTGCAAATGAAAAGTTGGTTGTATAGTTTCACTATCAAAAGAAACTGAAGCATTTTCAAATCTTGAATCACTATATTTGAGCGCTTTTAATTGTCCAAAATGAGTAGTCGCGATAGTTAATCTTGCTCTATCAGCCATTACCTGTAGGAGTGCCATGGCCAATGCTGTGCCTTCAGTTGGATCAGTTCCAGCTCCAACTTCATCTAAAAGAACGAGAGTCGTACCAGGGAATACATCTATAGCGTCGAGTATTCGACTTATACGAAGAATATGTCCACTAAATGTAGACAAATTTTGCTGTAAAGATTGCTCATCACCAATATCAGCGAAAACATTTTTACACCATGGTAATCTTGGTGAGCCTGTACATGGCAAAAGCAACCCCGCTTTTGCCATTAAAACTGCTAAACCAATACTTTTCAAAGCAACTGTTTTCCCTCCAGTATTAGGGCCTGTAATCGCAACAACTTTTAAATCAGGGGCGACATCAAAACTAGTTGGAACTACTGTATTCTTTTTCTCATGGAAGTCATTCCATACTAATAAAGGATGACGAAAATCTTTGATCTCAAAGAGTGAATGTTCTTCTTGATCAAGAATTGCAGGGACCCCATTAAGCCATTTAGAATAACGTGCTCGAGACAATGCAAACTCAATTTGCAAAAGGATCTCTACTAAATGAGCTATTACAATTGCATTAAGACCAACCTCTTTACTCCAATCAGCTAAAAGTCTCCTCTCTTCATCTGAGATTTCAGAATCTATCTTAGCTAAACGATTTCCTATTGATATGACAACTTGGGGCTCGACATATATCGTGTTCCCAGAGGCCGAACTATCATGAACCATTCCTTTGATTTGATCAGAAGTCCCAGCCTTAAACGCTAAAACAGGTCGTCCATACCTCTCTGAAATAATATTATCTTGAAGTAATCCACCATATTTCCGGATGATATCTTGAAGAATATCTTTTCTTTGAAGACGTACGGAATTTCTATAACGTCGTAATTCAGAAAGCTTTGGGCTAGCACGATCTGCAATTCGCCCTCCTTCATCAAGCCCGAATTCGAGGAGTTTTTGTAAATCTGGCAAAGTTGCAACATCTTTGAGTAATTCAGAAAGTCGTGGACGTATCACTTGATCAAATATTAGTTTTCGTAATTTTCTAGCAGCTCTTAAAGTATCAGCTACTTTTAATAAATCCTCACCAATAGCAATACCTCCTTTGGAGCATATCAAAAGTATATTTTCCAAATCATGAACACCATCAAAAGATATTCCTGCATTAAGAGAACTATCTAATGACCCAATTTCTAATGTTTGGGACAATAGCTCTTGGCTTAAAGATAGATTTCGTGGCAAATCAAAGCTTTCACATTTTTTACGACCTTGTTGAGTAAGAGCGAATGTAGACAAATGGCTACAAACAGTTGGCCATTCAAGCAAATCCAAAGACTCTGATATTATTTGTGTCTTTTTAGAATCATCATGATTTTTTGTTAATCCCATTCGTCTAGCTAAAGTCTATTGATTTGTTGGTATTCCTGTTGATGGGTGATAAAGCATTTCTAACCAATTACCTTCTGTATCTTTTAAATAAAAAGAAGAAGTCCCATCTCGATGATCATGCAAAGCACCAACCTTGATCCCTCGTTTTTTTAGAGAGTCATGAATTCTTTTGATCTCATCTTTATTAGTGAAATGAAATGCGAAATGAGGACCAGCAGCTTTATAGCTAGGGCCAAGTAAAGCTAAACCATCTTTACTATCCCCCGCCTCTAAGTAACACCAATCAGTATCATCCCATATGAGCTTCATTCCCAAGGTCATATAAAAGCTTTTAGCTCTGTTGACATCCTCAACTCTTATAGCAACATGACCGAGTCGATGAACACTTTCAATATTTAATTCAGACTGTTTTTTTTGCATTACTTTTGATTGAAGGTTCAAATTTTAGTAATTTTCTTAATCAACTTTATTATTCTTTTAACCATCCTGCGGCATCACATGCGTGATATGTAAGGATCAAATTTGCTCCTGCTCTTTTAAAACTCAATAAAGTTTCCAAAACAATTTCTCTTTCATCTATCCAGCCTCTTTGAGCAGCAGCTTTGACCATCGAGTACTCCCCACTTACGTTATACGCAGCGATAGGTAGTTCTGATTCTTCTCTTAAACGGTAAATAATATCTAAGTAAGCCAAACCTGGTTTAACCATGAGGATGTCTGATCCTTCTTGTTCGTCAAGCTGAGCTTCAGTTATTGCTTCCCTAGCATTAGCTGGATCCATCTGATAGGTGTTTTTATTTTTCGGAATAGGCTTATTAGATATTGATCTAGGAGCAGAATCTAAAGCTTCTCTAAACGGTCCATAATATGCAGATGAATATTTTGCCGTATAACTAATTATTCCTACATGTTCAAAACCTTCATCATCTAAGGCTTCTCTTATTGCTCCAACTCTTCCATCCATCATGTCACTTGGGCCAATTAAATCTGCTCCAGCTCGTGCCTGAACAACAGCTTGTTTACACAAATAATTAACAGTTGCATCATTCAAAATTATCCCGTCATCACTAACTATTCCATCATGACCATCACAAGAATAAGGATCTAAAGCAACATCAGTCATAACACACATTTCCGGTATCTCTTTTTTCAATCTTTCAATAGTCCTTGGTATTAAACCTTTTTCATTAAAGCATTCAGCTCCATCTTCTGTTTTTTGCCCGTCAGGAACTTTTGGGAAAATAACGACACATCTAATACCTAGATTCCAAGCACGCTTAACTTCATCAATCAATCCATCTATGGGCCAGCGACTTGTACCTGGCATCGCGGCTATTTCTTGAGTATCTGAACCTTCATGAACAAAAAGAGGGTAGATGAAGTCAGAAGCAGAGACAGAGTTCTCTCGAACCATTTCTCTTAAAGAGTTTGTTCTGCGAAGACGACGGGGCCGATAAGTAAGATCCATATGGACCAATCAAGATAACGACATTTTACTTCCTTTAAGTCCTAGCCTTCTCGAACCAACTTGATCGAGGTTCATCTATTCGCACAGATCTAAGCTTTTCAAGAAGTCTCAACTCATCAGCTGACCAATTTTCAGGTAGCTTTAATTCAAGAGTAAAAAACAAATCTCCTTGGGTATCCAAGTTATGTAATCCTTTGCCTTCTAATCTCAATTTTTGCCCGGGTAAACTTCCTGAAGGTATTAATAAATATGCATCGCCTTGAGGAGAGGCAACCGTAATATTTGCTCCCAAAGCAAATTCATCTAAAGAAAGAGGTAAATCTGCATAAACATCTAAACCTTTAACTTTCCAAATCGGATGAGATTTAATACTAACTTCAATCAATAGATCTCCTCTTTTCCCTTTTCCAGAATGAATGTTCCCCTTATTTTTAATTCGTATTTTTGATCCTGTTTCAATTCCTTGTGGGATTTTTACCTCGATACGTTCATCATTCACCAAAAGATTCTTTTTTGCCCCATTCAAAGCTTCTACAAAACTAATCTGCAAATTAAATTCTGCATCAAGATTTAGTGATCGAGTATTCTTATCTAAAGATATATTTGAGTAAATATTTTGACCAACCTCGCTAAATCTTCCAATTAAATCACTCATAAAATCTTCAAAGTTTAGATATTCACCAAATTGATTAACATTATCTTCTGTATAAAAATCTCTAGAATTTCTATCTCTATTTTTGAAGCTATAACTTAGATATTGTTCATAAGACTTTTTTTTAGCCTCATCCGAAAGAATCTCGTAAGCTTCATTGATTTCTTTGAATTCTGACTCAGCCTTCTCATCATGTGGATGTAAATCAGGATGAAATTGTCTAGCAAGTTTTCTGAATGCACTTTTAATTTCTTTTTCGGTAGCATTTCTACTAATGCCAAGAATTTTGAAATAATCCTTAAAACCGTTTAATTCCATAAAAATAAAGCTTTTTCAAGTGCTAAGAGTCAATCTTTTACTGATTTTATCTAAATCTAGTATGTAAAAATTGAGAATGCCGAGCGTAATTGAACCTTGAAGAGATAGGCTTATTCAAGTCAAATCAAGTAAGGAGAGTCGATTGGCGTTCATTAATGGCTTTCACCTAAAAAATATTAGAGGTGATGTTTTAGGTGGCTTAACAGCTGCAGTTGTGGCATTACCACTAGCTTTAGCGTTTGGCAATGCTGCTCTTGGTCCTGGAGGCGCTATTTATGGTCTTTACGGGGCAGTTGTAGTTGGCTTCCTCGCCGCTTTATTTGGAGGCACACCTTCTCAGGTTAGTGGTCCGACTGGGCCTATGAGCGTCACTGTGGCTGGAGTAGTGGCGAGCTTAGCGGCTGTAGGAGTACCTAGAGATTTATCTGCTGGAGAAATTCTTCCCTTAGTAATGGCTGCCGTAGTTATTGGAGGATTATTTCAGATTTTATTTGGCTTACTAAGGCTTGGTAAATACATAACGCTTGTTCCATACTCAGTAGTTTCAGGCTTTATGTCTGGAATTGGAGTAATCATAATTACTCTTCAAATAGGTCCCTTACTTGGGATATCAACTCGAGGAGGAGTATTAGAATCTCTTTCAACTTTAATTAATAATTTCGAACCAAATGGAGCTGCAATAGCAGTAGCAGCAATGACACTTGTGATAGTGTTTTTGACCCCCCGGAAAATAAGTCAATGGGTCCCCTCACCTCTTTTAGCATTACTAATAGTTACTCCTTTATCAATAATTCTTTTTGGCGATAGTTCAATAGACCGAATAGGCGCGATACCAGAGGGTGGACTTTCTTTAAGTCTTCCAGATCCAAGCTTTGGCAATTTCTTCCCAATAATTCTTAAAGCTGGCCTAGTCCTTGCTGTTCTTGGGGCTATTGACTCTCTTCTTACATCTCTTGTAGCAGATAATATTTCTCAAACTAGGCACAATTCTGATAGAGAGCTAATTGGACAAGGTATTGGAAATGCAGTAGCTGGAATTTTCACAGGTTTGCCTGGTGCTGGGGCAACTATGAGAACAGTAATTAATGTCAAATCTGGAGGTTCCACCCCAATCTCAGGGATGGTTCATTCAGTTGTATTGCTATTTGTTCTTGTTGGTGCTGGTCCTCTAGCCGCTCAGATTCCTACATCTCTTCTTGCAGGAATTTTAATCAAAGTTGGCTTAGATATTATTGATTGGGGATTTCTATTAAGAGCCCACAAACTTTCGCTGAAAACGGCAAGTGTGATGTATGGAGTCCTCTTGATGACAGTTTTTTGGGACTTGATATGGGCTGTACTAGTTGGAGTATTCATAGCAAATATGCTCACGATCGATTCAATTACAGAGACACAATTGGAAGGAATGGAAGCTGACAATCCATTCGATTCATCATCAAATAACAATGCAGCAAATGCACAACTCCCTTCAGATGAGAAAGCACTTCTAGATCGTTGTGCGGGAGAAGTAATGTTATTCAGATTAAAAGGACCACTTAGCTTTGGAGCAGCAAAAGGAATTACTGAAAGAATGATGCTTGTAAGAAACTATAAGGTTCTAATTCTTGACATAACAGATGTTCCTAGACTTGGAGTTACGGCGACTCTCGCAATAGAAGATATGGTTCAGGAAGCGCTAAACAACTCAAGGGAAGCATATGTTGCTGGTGCAACAGGAAGAGTAAAGGACAGGCTTGCTAAATTTGGAGTTGATGTAATTGGTACCAGAAAAGAAGCGCTCACAGCTGCAATTGATAGCTTGAATAGTTGATAATTAATACTTTTATCTGATTGCTTGCTTTAAGAACTAACAAGAAATGGGACAAAACCTTTTCATCCAAAATGCTTTAAGTCCGCCCATACTTTTTTTCTTTTTGGGTGCAATTGCATACGCATTAAAGTCTGACTTTGAGATTCCAGCTCCCCTACCAAAATTATTTTCTTTATATCTTTTACTTGCAATAGGCTTCAAAGGAGGGATTGAACTTCAGAAAAGTGGCTTCAGTTATCCAGTTCTTCCAACTGTGGTTGCTGCAATATTTATGTCTCTTTTAATCCCTCTAATTTGCTTTGTAATACTAAGATTTAAATTTGATGTTTTTAATGCAGCCGCAATATCTGCAGCATATGGATCAATAAGTGCCGTTACATTTATAACTGCTGAAAGCTTTTTAGAAAGTCAAAATATACCCTTTGATGGTTTTATGGTTGCAGCTTTAGCACTTATGGAGTCTCCAGCAATAATAATTGGTCTTCTATTAGTTAAGTTTGGAGCAACCAAAGATAGGCCTATCAAAAGAAAAATGAAATGGGGCTCAATTCTTCATGAGTCAATGCTTAATGGTTCAGTTTATTTATTACTTGGAAGCCTTTTAATAGGTTTTTTAACATCAGCTGTTGATCCCTCTGACATAAAAAAAATGGAACCATTTACTGGAGAACTTTTTTATGGGGCTGAATGTTTCTTTTTACTAGATATGGGAATTGTGGCAGCTCAAAGGCTCGCTCGTTTAAATAAAACCGGTGCTTTTCTTATTATATTTTCGATATTGATGCCAATAGTTAATGCAATATTAGGTTCAGTCGTGGCAAGATTACTAAATTTAGATCCTGGAAACGCACTCTTATTTGTTGTTCTATGTGCAAGTGCTTCATATCTTGCGGTGCCAACAGCAATGAGAATGACAGTGCCTGAAGCTAGACCTAGTTATTACATTTCAACCACTCTAGGCTTAACCTTTCCTTTTAACATAATATTTGGAATACCTGTTTATATGAGCTTAGTAAACACAATGATTCCTCAAATTTAATATTCAAAAACATGAAAAGACTAGACTTGATTTTTAGTGAAAGAGAACTAGATGATGTTCTATCAGCATTAGAAAAGGCTGAAGTTCCTGGCTATACAGTTATGAAACATGCAACTGGAAGAGGCCCAGAAAGAATTATCACAGAAGATATGGAATTTACAGGATTTGGATCAAATGCACATGTAATTATTTTTTGTGAGCAAGAGATAATTGATAAAATACGAGAGAATATAAAATCTGTTTTGAGTTACTACGGAGGTGTTGCATATGTTTCAGAAGCAACTCCTCTTTGAAAAATACTTCTCAATTATTTTTGTCACGCATGAACCCAATCGACACGAATTGATTTTCGACTATTTAAATATCTATCTATTGCCATAGCGGCTATACATCCATCCGATGCGGCTACAACAGCTTGCTTAAAAGGGGTATTTCTAATGTCGCCAATTGCCCAAACCCCTTCTACTGTTGTTGACATAAAATCATCCACCAAAACCCCGCCATCTTCCTTAAAAGCAACCTGTTCACCAAGAAAGTCTGTAATTGGCTTTGATCCGCTCATGTAAACAAAAACTCCTTCAAGAGCTAAATCTTGATGAGTATCAATTGAACGATTTTTGACCTTAATGCCTGTTACACCAGCATCATTACCTTCGATCTGCATTAACCTAGTCTTACTCCAATGGTTTACATTTGGTTTTGATAAGAGGTCTTGCGCATGATGGTCATCTGATTTTGGATCATTAGATGTTATCCAATGAACTTTAGAAGCAAATTTTGTAAGAACATTTGCTTCTTCGATTGCTTCTTTATTGATACCAACAACGGCAACCTCACGATCTCTGTAAAAAGCTCCATCACAAGTCGCGCAATAGCTAACTCCTCTACCAAGAAATTCAGCCTCACCTTTGAATGATGCTGGCCTTCCCATTGCACCACTTGCAACAACAAGTGCTTTTGCTTTAAAAGTTCCTTCTGGGGTGTAGATAGTTTTCCAGTCACCACTAGAATCTACTCCAAAAACTTGAGCTCTTCGATAATCAGCCCCATATTGGGTAGCCTGATCTCTCATCAATTTCAACAAGGCCTCTCCACTCATTTCGCTTGAAACTCCTGGATAATTAGCAATTTGATGGGTTATTGCTAGCGCACCTACATCAGGATTCTTATCAAGGATTACTGTTCTTAAATCTGCTCGGGAGGTGTAAAGCGCACAACTGCAACCAGCAGGCCCACCACCAACTATGACAACATCAGTTTCAATGGTTTCCAATGGAAATTCTCTTAGTAGGTTTTGCTCTCTTTCAAGAAGAGAAAGTAATGTGTTGAGATCACTTGGGTTAATAGATTAAACTTTTTCCCCAAATCAAATCAAATGTTTGCTTGTCCAACTCTAATGAAAATTTTCTAAGATGAACAATAACAAACAATCTTCTAAATAGATTTAATTGATTAAGAGCAAATCTGCCCATACCTAGTTTCAATCCGAAGACACAAAGAAACCTAAATCTTCTACAGTGTAAGTTGATTATTTAGATTCTTGAGCGACTCAGAGATACTGCTTAAAGCAGCTATAAACCGAATATCAGCTCGCATAACAGAGAAATTGATAAATTCTGCTCAAGAATTTACTGAAATTGCTGAAGAGTTACCCCAAAAACTCCAAAATGAATGGGATAGCTTTAAAGAAGAGGTTATTGAAGAATCCGTACGTCTAGAAAAAAAGACTAATGAATCAAAAGAAAATACTTCTGAGGAACAATTAAGCAAAGAAGATTCAATTCAAATTCAAATAGATAATCTCAGATCAAAAGTTATCGATATTAATAAAGATATTGAGGGAAAAAATTGATATTTATAGCTAGTCAACTTCAAAAATTTTTTAGAGCCTTTAGGATTTGGATAATATTATTAGGTTTACTTTTCTATTTATGGTTTGATTCTAAAAAATGGAGTTATCTAAAAGGATATACCACTAAAAAGAGAGAAAAAAGAACTACTTCAAGAGCAAAATGGATTACAAAAGAATTCATTAATTTAGGATCAGCATTTATAAAATTAGGCCAACTTTTATCTGCTAGGGCTGATGTTATTCCATCCGTATGGGTAAATGAGCTTACCACTTTACAAGACAGAGTTCCACCTTTTGCATTTGAAAAAGTCGATGAAATTTTAACAACACAACTTGGTAGTTCATATAAAAAAATCATAAGTATTGATAAAAATCCAATTGGCTCAGCATCACTTGCTCAAGTTCATAAAGCTAGACTAATTAATGGTAAAAATGTCATTTTTAAAGTCCAAAGACCAGATATAGAAAAGTTTTTCAGGCTTGACTTAGATGTGATGAATCAAGTTGCCAAAGTAGTACAAAGAATAAAGTCTTTAAGTCGAGGTAATGACTGGATAGGTATTGCAAAGGAGTCTAGGAGAGTATTACTCAGAGAGCTAGATTTTCGAATTGAAGCTCAATATGCTGCAAGATTTAAACAACAATTTATAGATGACTCAGATATTTTAATCCCAAGTGTATTTTGGGATTTAAGCACCAGTAAAGTTTTATGCCTGGAGTATTTACCAGGAATTAAGATCAATGACATTAAATCTCTAAAAAGTAATGATATTGATACTTCTTCAATAGCAAAGATTGGAGCTACAAGTTATTTGAAGCAATTAGTTAATTACGGTTTTTTTCATGCTGACCCTCATCCTGGTAATTTAGCTGTTTCTAAGAGTGGTTCTCTCATTTACTATGATTTTGGAATGATGGGTTTTGTCTCTGAGCGTATTAGAGGCAGGCTCAATTCAATGATAAAAGCCGCAGCGCTGAGAGACGTTAGTGGACTAGTCAAAGAACTTCAAATTGCTGGATTAATAGAGGAAAATATTGAAATAGGTCCAGTCAGAAGATTAATAAGAATAATGCTAAATGAAGCACTCACTCCTCCTTTTGATTCTCAAATAATAGAAAAGCTCTCTGGGGATATATCTGAGCTGGCTTATGGGAAACCCTTTAGAATTCCAATTGAGTTGATTTTTGTTTTTAGAGCATTATCTACTTTTGAAGGAGTTGGAAGATATTTAGACCCAGAATTCAACTTAATAGCAATAGCAAAACCCTTCCTTCTCCCTCTCATGACTTCAAAGAAACCAGACTCTAATGATCTATTTAATGAATTAGGAAGACAAGTTACTGAAATAGGCAGTAAAGCTGTTGGGTTACCAAAACGCTTAGATGAAAATCTAGAAAGACTTGAACAAGGCGACTTGCAACTTCAAGTACGAATGGGTGAATCAGACAGACAACTGAGAAGAATGATTAACGCTCAACAAACACTAGGGAATTCTGTTCTCCTTGGCTCACTTGCAATATCGTCAGCTTTATTAGCCTCAAATAGCAAACCATATTTATTTTTCATACCATTAATTCCAGGGTTTCCAATAGCTCTAAATTGGATCACATTACAATTCAAAATGAGAAACGAAAATCGACTTGATAATTTCCAAGGAAGAGGTGGCTCCCGCTAGTTTATTAGTTTATTGAAATTACCCTTTCAAGCTTCCTCTTGGTCCCAATCCAACGAGTCCAGCATATATTGCTTGACTCCCTAACTCATCCTCAATACGAAGTAATTGATTATATTTCGCGACTCTTTCACTCCGACTCAAAGAACCTGTTTTGATTTGACCAGATTTAGTTGCCACTGATAAATCAGCAATAGTTGTATCTTCAGTTTCTCCACTTCTATGACTAATAACAGTTGTATAACTTGATCTTGAGGCAAGCTCTATAGCTTCAAGGGTTTCAGTCAGAGAACCTATTTGATTCACCTTAATTAATATTGAGTTTGCAATATTTTCATCAATCCCTCGTTGCAAACGAAGTGTGTTGGTAACAAATAAATCATCTCCAACTAATTGCACACTTTTGCCAAGCTTTTTCGTAAGCAAGCTCCAACCATCCCAATCATCTTCAGCTAATCCATCTTCAATAGAAACAATTGGAAATGAATTCACTAATCCAGCCAATTCCTCAACCATTTGCTCGCTGGAGTAAGAATTTCCACCATAAGAATATTGCCCCTCCTCATAAAACTCCGTACTCGCAACATCTAAAGCTAGAGAGATTTGCTCTCCTGGTTTAAATCCCGCCTGTTCAATTGCTTGCATTAATAGCTCACCTGCTGCTTTATTACTCTCAAGATTTGGAGCGAATCCCCCTTCATCTCCAACAGCAGTTGATAAACCTTTCTGACTCAATAAATTTTTAAGCGTATGAAAGACTTCAGCGCCCATTCTCAATGCTTCTCTGAAGCTCTCAGCGCCATGAGGAACCAACATAAATTCTTGAAAATCTAAATTATTTGCTGCATGTTCTCCTCCATTAATGACATTCATCAATGGAACTGGTAATAATGATGACATTGGTCCTCCTAAATACCTATAAAGAGGTAATCCCAATCCATTTGCTGCGGCTCTTGCAGTAGCCATACTGACAGCAAGAATTGAATTAGCTCCAAGATTTGATTTGTTGTCAGTATCATCAAGTTGTTTCATTACTGAATCAACTGTGGCTTGATCTAAAGAGGACAGACCGCATAGAGCGGGAGCAATATTTTCTTCTATGTGATTCACAGCCTTGAGGACTCCTTTCCCCAGATAACGCGTACCACCATCTCTTAATTCATGAGCTTCATGAGCTCCAGTGCTTGCGCCACTTGGGACAATTGAACGTCCTATGGCACCACCTTCTAAAAGAACTTCAGCCTCAACTGTTGGATTACCACGTGAGTCCAACACTTCTCGGGCCATAATGGTATCAATTACAAGTTCTAGAGAGTCAGCCACGAATTTAAGATGATTTTTAGATCTTATGAACTACATTATTCCTATATGTTCCTTAATTGCCAATCTAGCTTGCTTTCCAAGACCTAATCAATCAAATTTGTCTTAAAAGAAAATACAGATATAGATAGAAAGGTCTCAACCAAAATTCAGTAGGCAAATGACCACTTTGAATCAAAAGTCATCAAAAATGAATGGAAGTCTAACTACAGAACCAGATTCTTTTAGCGATGAAGCTTGGAGTCTTTTATTAATAGCTGAACAATCAGCCAGAAGATGGAGACATAAAAACTTAGATGTTGAGCATCTTATTGAAGTGCTTTTTAGAAATAAAAAATATCAAAAATATACAAATTCCTTACCCGTAAACCATAAAGATTTAAATGAAATTTTAGAAAACTTTATTGCTGAACTACCAATAAACAACCAACCAGATTTATTTATTGGAGAAGACTTAGAAATTCTTCTTGAAGTCGCTCATGATTTTCGCTCTCGATGGGGATCTAATCAAATAGAAATATCTCATATTCTCATGGCAATTGGCAGAGATAATCGCTTAGGAGAAGATCTTTTTTATCAAGCAGGTCTACCGAGTGAAATTCTCGAAGCGGAATTGAGTCGACTACCAGCACCCAAATCATTTAAACAATCAAAAAGGAATAAAGACAAACCAATAACAAATCGACCACAGAAAGATTCACAGTCTTTTATCCCTACCGAAACTACTTCAAAAGATCCAATAACCAAGCCACTTACTCCTCGCTCTAACGAAGAGATCACATCAAAGCAAGAACCTTTAAACCTTAATGAGGCACCAAGTGCCTTAGATTTATACTGTAAAGATCTTACAACTGAAGCTGAAAATGGAACTTTAGACCCTGTGATTGGCAGAGAGTCTGAAATAAAAGCAATTACAAAAGTATTATCTAGAAGAGGTAAAAACAATCCAGTACTGATTGGTGCTCCTGGTGTTGGAAAAACAGCAATTGCAGAATTATTAGCTCAAAAAATTGTAGACAACGAACTTCCTGAATCTCTTCAAGGTTTAAGGTTGATTTCACTTGATATCGGTGCATTAATTGCTGGAGCCAAATTTCGAGGACAATTTGAAGAGCGCTTTAGATCATTATTAAGTGAAATCAACAATAGTGAAAAAGGAGTAATCCTATTCATAGATGAATTACACACAATTGTAAGCAAAGACAGATCAAATATTGATGCTGGTAGTCTATTAAAACCATTATTAGCAAGTGGAGACTTAAGATGCATTGGGGCAACTACTCCGGAAAATTATAGACGTACAATCGAAAAAGACCTTGCTCTTAATAGACGATTTCAGCAAGTATCAATCAAAGAACCCAACTTAGATTTAAGCTTAGAAATTTTAAAAGGACTTAAAGAAAATTACGAGGTTCATCACGGAGTAATTATCACAGATGAAGCACTAATTACAGCGAATCGTTTGGCCCATAGATATATAAGTGATAGATGCCTACCAGATAAAGCTATTGACTTAATCGACGAGGCTTCAGCTCAAGTAAGAATAGAATCTGCATCAAAACCAAAAATTATAGAAGAGAAAGAATCTCAGGTTAATGATTTAGAGTCATCAATTCTAAATGCAAATAAAGAGACAACATTAGAGACTATAAATAATTTTCAAGAAGAGAAAGAATTTCTGCTCTTTGAGTTAGCTGAGATTAAACAAAAATGGCAAAATCAGATTGATAAATCAGCTGAATTACAAGAACTAAAAATAAGCCTCAAAGAATTAAAAAACTTAATAAGAGAAGTCGAAAGCTCTGGTGAAATAGAAGAAGTAGAAAGACTTAAATATGAACAACTTTATCAATTACAAGAAAGAATAAAAGAAATAGAAATTTCTATTCAAGAAGACAATGAGTATGGTAATTCCTTACTAACAGACAAAGTCAACCCAGAAGACATAGCTGATGTTGTCTCAAGATGGACAGGGATTCCTGTTAGAAAGGTTTTATCAGGTGAAAGACAGAAACTTTTAAATTTAGAACAAGACTTAGAAAAAAAAGTTATTGGCCAACTAAATGCTGTTCAAGCAATCTCAGCCGCAATACGTAGAGCAAGAGCTGGGATGCAGGACACAAGAAGGCCCATTGGATCCTTTCTTTTTCTGGGCCCTACAGGTGTTGGAAAAACTGAACTTGCTAAATCATTAGCAAGTTCTTTATTTGATGAAGAGGACGCTTTGTTGAGACTTGATATGAGTGAATATATGGAGAGGAATGCTGTTTCAAGACTCTTAGGTGCACCGCCCGGATACGTGGGTTACGAAGAAGGTGGTCAATTAACAGAGGCAATTAGAAAAAGACCTTATGCAGTTTTGCTTCTTGATGAGATTGAGAAAGCTCATCAAGAAGTTTTCAACATCCTTTTACAGGTATTAGATGATGGAAGACTGACCGATTCTCAAGGTCGAACAGTAGATTTTAGAAATACAGTTATTGTTATGACAAGCAATCTTGCTAGCAAAGCAATCTTAAATAATTCACTTCAACTTCAAAGCGAAAATTCAAATAAAAATATTCTTTTACAAGAATTAGATCAAAAAATCAACGAAGCTCTAACAAAACATTTTCGACCTGAATTTTTGAACCGCATTGATGAAGTAATAAGATTTAGTCCACTTAAACCTGACAGCCTAGAGCAAATAGTTCGACTTCAACTTGATGAATTAAAAAAGCTTCTAAAGCAACAAGGTTTAGACCTTTTTGTTGACGAAAACACTATTAAAATTCTTGCTGAAGAAGGCTATGAACCTGAATACGGGGCTAGACCGCTAAGAAGAGTGATTAGAAGAAGATTAGAAAACCCGCTGGCCACACAAATTTTAGAAGAGGCTTTTGAAGATGCAAGATCAATAAGGGTTGAAACTAAAGATGATGATTCAAAAAAACTTCTTTTTTTAATAGATAACTAATCTATCAAACATAAGTTAGTGTAGGTTCATAGCCATTCTTTTTAAAAGTACACTCCTTTTAGTCTTCCCAAAGTGACAAGTCCAACCTCTAAAGAGGATCAAGAAAAGGTAATTCCTACAAAAAAGGAAAAGACTGCCTTAAAAAAGAGTTTTTTATCCTCTACAATTGATGAAATGAAACTTGTTGTATGGCCTTCACGCCAACAACTTTTTAGCGAATCTGTTGCAGTGATTTTAATGGTCACTTTATCAGCAGTATCAATCGCTGCTGTAAGCCGTTTTTATGGATGGGCCTCTACTCAGATTTTTCGCTGAGTTGACTCACCTAAATTTTTAAACCACTCACAATTTTTTCCAGTGTCAGAGATTGAAACCACCCCAGCTAAAGATTCAAAAATAATTGATAGATCAGAAGCAATTGAGAATGATCAATCACTTTTTGCAAATCAAGCAATCAAGACAAATATTGCCCGTTGGTACGCTATTCAGGTTGCCTCAAGTTGCGAAAAGAAGGTAAAAGCGACGCTTGAGCAAAGAGCAATCACTCTTGGTGTTAGTGACAGAATCATAGAGATAGAAATCCCTCAAACACCAGCAGTTAAGCTAAAAAAAGATGGTAGCAGGCAAACCACAGAAGAAAAAGTTTTCCCTGGATATGTGCTGGTTCGTATGGTGTTAGATGAAGACACAATGATGGCTGTAAGAAGTACTCCGAATGTAATTAATTTTGTTGGTGCAGAGGACCGAAGAGCTACTGGTAAAGCACGCGGACACATAAAACCTCGCCCTCTCAGCCGGCAAGAAGTTAATAGAATTTTCAAACGAGCAGCTGAAAAGAAAACTGTTGTCAAGCTAGATGTAGAGGAAGGCGATCAGATTGTTGTAACTGCTGGTCCTTTCAAAGACTTCCAAGGAGAGGTTATTGAAGTTTCAGGAGAAAGAAACAAACTCAAGGCTCTTTTATCAATTTTCGGGAGAGAAACTCCAGTTGAACTCGAATTTTCTCAAATAACTAAACAAAATTGATTTTTAATTTCCTTTTGCTGTCTGGTCAGTCTAGGAGTTAAGTTTAATAGATAATTTAATCTGATTAACTTCAGGTTTTCCGCATTAGTTCAATTTTCAGCCGATGGCAAAGAAAGTAGTAGCCCTGATCAAGTTGGCCTTACAGGCTGGCAAAGCCAACCCTGCTCCTCCCGTTGGGCCTGCGCTTGGTCAACATGGCGTAAACATAATGGCGTTTTGCAAAGAATACAATTCGCGAACACAAGACAAAGCTGGCTTTGTAATTCCTGTAGAAATATCAGTTTTCGAAGATAGAAGTTTTACTTTCATAACAAAAACACCTCCTGCTTCTGTTTTGATAACTAAAGCAGCAGGAATTGCGAAAGGTTCAGGAGAGTCAGCCAAAGGATCTGCTGGCTCGATTAGTACTAGTCAACTTGAGGAAATTGCTAAAACAAAACTTCCTGATCTCAATTGCAGCAGCATCGAATCAGCGATGAAAGTTATTGAAGGAACTGCCAAAAATATGGGTGTTTCCATAAAGGACTAATTAAATCGTAAAATCACCAAACGTTCTCTTACAAGGGGGAGACTAAAAGTCGAATGCACCCCAATTTATTATGAAAAATTTTTCTAAAAGAATGACAACGTTACTTTCCAAAGTGGAAGAGCGTTCATATTCTCCAATTGAAGCTATAAAGCTAGTTAAGGAGAATGCCAATGCAAAATTCGATGAGACTATTGAAGCTCATATAAGACTCGGGATTGACCCAAAATATACTGATCAGCAACTCAGAACAACAGTTGCCTTGCCAAGTGGGACCGGTCAGAGAATACGAATCGCGGTTATTACACGCGGCGAGAAAGTGAATGAAGCAACTAAAGCAGGAGCTGATCTAGCTGGAGAGGAAGATTTAGTTGATTCAATCAACAAAGGAGAAATGAACTTTGACCTTCTAATTTCAACTCCAGATATGATGCCGAAGGTAGCCAAACTGGGGCGAGTGCTTGGTCCTAGAGGGCTTATGCCTAATCCAAAAGCAGGAACAGTTACGACCGATCTAGAAGGAGCTATTAAAGAATTTAAAGCAGGAAAACTTGAATTCAGAGCAGACAAAGCAGGAATTGTTCATGTTCGATTTGGAAAAGCAAGTTTTTCAGAAGATGCACTCCTTGAAAATCTGAAGACTCTGCAAGCAACAATAGAAAAAAATAAACCAAGCGGTGCAAAAGGTAAATTTTGGAGAAGCTTCTTTATCACATCTACAATGGGACCATCCATAGAAGTAGATATAAACGAATTACAAGACTTGCAGAAAGAAAAGTGACCCTTATTGTTGTAAATTAGCTAAGTGGCATAGCCACAAGGGCATGCGCCCAGCCAAAGACAGCAGGTCTGATGTCTATTAAATCTTCATTTAATAGAATCTTTAAACCCCGCCGAGGAATACGCAAGATTTATCTTTTTGGATTGAATCGTTAGCGGCCTCGATTCCCATAAGGGAATATGGCCGCATGTCCAGTTCTTCCCCCGATTCGATCCAATTATTATGGGCCGCACGCTGGAAAGCAAAAAGCAGATCGTCAAAAAAATAGAGGATCTATTAGACAACTCCGAAATGGCATTAGTTCTTGATTACAAGGGCTTATCCACAAAAGAAATGTCTGACTTGCGCTCAAGATTGCAACAAAGCGATGGTGTATGCAAGGTCACTAAAAATACCTTGATGCGTCAAGCCATAAAAGGAAGAGATTCTTGGACTGGTTTGGATTCATTGCTTACTGGTACCAACGCCTTTGTTTTAATCAAAGGGGATGTTGGTAGTGCTGTTAAAGCTGTACAAGCATTTCAAAAGGAAACTCAAAAGTCTGAGACAAAAGGAGGTCTTTTCGAAGGCAAACTCTTATCTCAAGATGAAATCAAAGCGATTGCAAAACTTCCTAGCAAGGAAGCACTTATGGGACAAATTGCTGGTGCATTGAATTCCATAACAAGCAAAATCGCTATTGGTATCAACGAGGTTCCTTCTGGGCTTGCAAGATCTCTTAAACAACATTCTGAGAGCGGCGAGAGCTGAGCCTCCTTTTTTAACAATTTGTTTTCTACTTACTTAGTTGCTGATTTAAACCATGTCTGCAAAAACCGATGAAATCTTAGATTCATTAAAAAGTCTCTCTTTACTTGAAGCCTCAGAGCTTGTTAAGCAAATAGAAGAAGCTTTTGGTGTATCTGCTGCCGCATCTGCCGGCGTTGTCATGGCCGCTCCAGGAGCTGCTGCTGGTGGCGATGGTGCTGATGCTGCTGAAGAAAAAACTGAATTTGAGGTTGTTTTAGAAAGCTTTGATGCTTCATCTAAAATCAAAGTCCTCAAAGAAGTTCGCAATGCCACAGGTTTAGGCCTTGGCGAAGCAAAAGCCTTAGTTGAAGCTGCTCCAAAAACAATAAAAGAAGGAGCAACAAAAGAAGATGCTGAGGCTTTAAAGAAAGCAATCGAGGCTGTTGGCGGAAAAGTAACTTTAAAATAAATATCGTTACTGGAAAAACACCTATTTTCTGCTTATATAAAACCGGTCTATTCAGACCGGTTTTTTTATGTCTAAAGAAGAAAAATTTGCAATTGCTGCAGCAACAGATGGTGCATGTAGTGGTAATCCTGGTCCAGGTGGCTGGGGAGCATTAATCAGATTCCAGGATGGAAGCGAGATTGAATTCGGTGGGAACTCGCCCGAGACAACAAATAATCGCATGGAATTACAGGCTGCATTATTTGTTCTAGAAAAATTAAAAAATATAAAATTCGACCCTTCGCTAACTATTAAAACTGATAGCAAATATTTAATTGATGGAATGGAAAAATGGATGCCAAATTGGAAAAAGAAAGGCTGGAAAACTGCATCTGGCAAACCAGTTCTCAATCAAGATTTATGGAAAGCTCTTGACCATCCTAAGTTACCAAAAATCAAACTTCAATATGTTAAAGGTCATAGCGGAGAAAAGGATAATGACAGAGTCGATGCAATTGCGGTAGCTTTTTCTAAAGGTAGAAAAATACAACTAAAAGATTTTGCCAACAACTAAAAAAAACGACTTATACAACATTCTCCTTGGTCAGCTTCTCTCTCAAGACGAGGGTATTGATGCAGAAATACTTACTAATTCAGCCCTTAATGCAATTAAATTCGCATCATTAAATAGAAACTTTCCATTAATTTCTAATATCCTTTTAAAAGCATCAAGTGATTTTCAAAGAAACAATTCAAGCTTAAATCAAATTGTTTTTGGCTCTCACTTTAAAAATCCTTTGGGACTTGCTGCTGGATTTGACAAGAATGGAGTAGGAGCAGGTCTTTGGAATTATTTTGGATTTGGTTTCGCCGAATTAGGAACTATTACTTGGCATGCCCAAGAAGGCAATCCAAAACCTAGACTTTTTAGAATTGCAAAAGAGAAAGCTGCGCTGAATCGAATGGGATTCAATAACGAAGGAGCCGAAAAATTTTTGAAAACAATAGAAAAACAGAAAATCCCTGCACCAGGTGATAGACCTTGTATCTTGGGAATAAATTTAGGAAAGTCAAAAATCACACCACTCGATGAAGCCCATAAAGACTATTCCCTATCTCTAAGACTATTGGCTCCTTTAGCAGACTATGCAGTAATTAATGTTAGTTCACCTAATACTCCAGGCCTTCGTTCATTACAAGGAACAAAACAAATAAAAAAATTAATAAGAACGCTTAAAGATTTATCCAATTGTCCTCCTTTGCTTGTCAAAATTGCCCCAGATCTTTCCAATGAAGCAATTGATAAAATTGCGAGAGTTGCAATGGAAAATGGCATCGATGGAATCATTGCAATCAATACCAGCTTAAATCGATTTGATTTAAAAAATCTAAAAATCAAAACTGGCAATACTCTAGAACAAGAAAATGGAGGATTAAGTGGTCTACCCTTACAAAAAAGAGGACTGGAAGTTATTAGGAGACTAAGAAGAAGTACTGATAATGATTTACCTCTAATTGGTGTGGGTGGAATTAATTCAGCAAGAGCGACATGGGAAAGAATTACAGCTGGTGCATCACTGGTTCAGATTTATACTGGATGGATATTTGAGGGACCAAATTTAGTTCCCGGGATACTAGATGGATTAATCCTGCAAATGGAAAAACATGGATTCCGAAATATTAAAGAGGCAATTGGTTCTGAAGAACCATGGAAGTAAAATACAAAAGGAATTAAATAAATTTTTATGATTATATTTTAAACTAAGAATAAGATTGTCTCAAATATAATGAAAATAAACTTTGAAAGTCATGGAGGTAATATTGAAAAAGAAGCAAGAAAATTAGGAGTGTCTACAGAAAATATAATCGATGCAAGTGCATCAATAGTTCCTTTTAAATTACCTAAAAAATTAAATAATTATCTTATTAATAGTATAAAAAATGGGTCTATAAGATCTTATCCCGATAGAAGTTATTTTGAAGTGAAAAATGCTATTTCAAAATGGCATAATATTGAGCCATCAATGATTTTACCTGGCAATGGAGCCTCTGAATTATTTACGTGGGCAGCAAGAGATGCAAGTTTAAATGGAATAAGTTCTTTACCCTCTCCTGGTTTTGGAGATTATCAAAGAGCTTTAAAATGCTGGAATGCTCCTTATGTTCACAACCCTTTACCCTTATCTTGGACAAATAACAATCCTCAATCATTTCCAATTGAACCAAAAGCAAATGTCTTGTGGATTACCAATCCACATAATCCAACTGGACAATTATGGAGTCGTTCTTCAATAGAAAATTTATTAGCAAATTACAAACTTGTAATTTGCGATGAAGCATTTATTTCTCTTGTCCCTGGAGGTGAAAAACAATCAATTATAGATTTAACAATTAGATATAAGAACCTAATAGTAATAAGAAGTTTAACTAAATTCCTTGGTATTGCTGGATTAAGGATTGGATATGCCGTAACAAACTCAGATAGATTATTAAAATGGAAAGAGATAAGAGATCCATGGCCTGTAAATACGCTAGCTATCAATGCAACTAAGATGATCATGAAAGATTCTAAAATGCATAAAAAAAGATTAAATAAGATCCACAGATGGGTAGAAAAAGAAGGGCAATGGCTATATCAAAGTTTGTCAGGTTTCTCTACCATTAAGCCTCTACCATCAACTACGAGCTTTCAATTAATAAAAAGTGAGAGCTCTATATTAAATCTTCTTGATAATTTAAAAAAAAGAGGAATTTTATTACGAGAATGTAGATCATTTATAAACTTAGATGAAAATTGGTTCAGAATCAGTCTTCTAAAAAGAGAACAAAATATTCAAATTATTAATACACTAAAAGATTACATTAACTAATAGAATTTATTATTTCGAATATCTTTTTTTCAGGATATGAATAATCATGATTATTCATATTTAATTTCATTTCACTAAGAGAATTAGAATCCAATAAATTCGATACAATATTCTTCAATATGTTTTTTTCCGGGTCATGTTGATTAACTATTATAGCCCCTCCAAATCTTGCCATATAAGCAGCATTAAGCTCTTGATGTTGATCGGTAGAGCTTGGAAAAGGTATTAAAATTGAAGGGGTCTTGGTTACCATTAATTCACAAATTGCACCAGCTCCTGACCTACTAATTGCAAGATCAGCATTTCGAAGCAAGGCAGGTATTTCATCACTGAAGTCTCTTACAACCAAATTAGGTTGACTTTTATCTTTATCTCGATTTCTATAAAAGCAATCGTTTTTACCAGTCAAGTGAACAACTCTACAACCCTTCCCAATCAAGAAAGGTAAAATCTTCCTTACCATCTCATTCATCTTTACTGCTCCTTGACTACCTCCCATTACCACAATCAATAAGCCCTCTCCCAGGGGGACCCAACTTGGCAGAGACTTATCTAATAAAAATTCTGACCTTACAGGTGTTCCTGTAAAACTTGTTCTACATTTTTGCAAATACTCAGATGCTGATGGGATCCCTAAAGCTACATGATCACAAAATCTACCCATCAGCCTAGTTACCTTACCAGGAATAGCATTGGATTCATGCAGTACAATAGGAATACCTGCGATTTTTGCGCCAATAATACATGGAGCAGATATGTAGCCACCTGTGGTAAAAATAACGCTAATTTCTTTTTGACGTAATAAGACAGATACTTGAATAGAAGCGAAGAGTAATTTACATAAATCAAACATTTTTCTAAAAATGTTTCCTTGTAATCCTCCAACTTTTAACTTGTTTAAATTGTATTTTTTTGGAACTAGTTCAACATCGAGCCTATTTGATACCCCTAACCACTCTATTTCCCAAAAATTTGAAAGTGAATCGGCGAAAGATAATGCAGGATAAATGTGCCCACCGGTTCCGCTTGCAGCAATTAAAAGGCGAGGCATAAATTAAATAACCTTACCTATTGAGGGTAAGTTATATTGAGTAAAAAAGGTAGGCGTGAGAAATTCACTGACAACCAAATTAATAGGTTTTTTATTCCTACATCCACTATTGATCAATTGTGCTTTAAGCCAAAATATAAATAATCAGTTATTAAGCAATAAATTAGAGGAAATCCTTAACGAGCGAAAGGATAATTTACTGAAAGACCTATTTTCAAAACAATCATACTATAAATTTAATAAACACTCTTTAGCTTTTAGAAACAAATACAAAGATTCAAAATGGTCAATCAAAATGATTAGAAATGATTCAACAAATTCACTTCTAGATGTAAAAATTAAATCTACTAGAACAATTGGAGATAAAATCTATAATCTATATACTAAACAAACTGTTGAAATTAAAACTTACAAAAATAAAATAGAAAATTATAAGGTTATCGATGAAGAATCAATTCTTAGTAGTAAGGAATCTCCACTAATTGTAAAAATAATTTCTCCAGATAAAGTTCTTACTGGCGAAAGATATGAAATAAATTTAATTATTGAAAAACCGTTAGATAATTCACTAACAGCTGGTGGAATGATTATACTTAAAAATAATCAGAAAATGAATCTATCGAATGATCTGTTTAGTATTATGCCTAATCAATCAGGTGGTCTATTTAAATATATTCAAGCACCATTAGAACCTGGTTCTCAAATTATTTCAGCAATAATTACTCATCCAGAAGGGATTTATTCCTTTACAAAAAAAATAAAAGTAGGTTCATAAAACCTACTTTTATCAATTAGCAAATTAAATTTAAATTATTTAGCATCATCTAGAGCAGCAACTCCAGGAAGCACTTTCCCTTCCAAAAGTTCAAGGCTTGCGCCACCCCCAGTTGAGATATGAGACATGTTTTTCGCTAAACCTGCCTTCTCAACTGCTGCCACTGAATCTCCACCTCCAATAATTGTGCAACATCCTTGAGCACTTAATTCAGCCAAAGTATTTGCGATTGCATTTGTTCCTTTTGCAAATTTCTCAAATTCAAAGACACCCATCGGTCCATTCCAAATAACCGTTTTGCAATCTTTCAAAGCATTCTGAAAAAGTTCAACTGATTCTGAACCAATATCCAATCCCATCCAACCTTCACTAATAGCATCTACTTTTGAAAGTTTACTATTTGCATCAGGAGAAAAATTATCAGCCAACACAACATCACTTGGCAAAAGAAACTCAACACCTTTATCTTTTGCTTTCTTCTCCAAAGCACTAGCTAATTCAAGCTTATCTTCTTCTACAAGACTATTACCAACCGATAATCCTCTAGCCTTATAAAAAGTAAATATCATCCCTCCACCAACGATTATCTTGTCGCATTTATCAATTAAAGATTCTAAGACACCTATCTTACTACTAACTTTTGAACCTCCAACTATTGCTGCTAAGGGACTTTTAGGTTGATCGATAGCTCCTTGAAGGTACTTCAGTTCTTTTTCCATTAAATAGCCAGCCACGCAAGGATTTAAGAACTTTGTAACTCCTTCAGTTGAAGCATGTGCACGATGGGCAGCTCCAAAAGCATCATTTACATAGACTTCTGCCAAAGAAGCTAATTCTTTTGCAAATTCAGTATCGTTTTTTTCTTCACCAGAAATAAATCGAACATTTTCCAAAAGGACAACATCACCGTTAGACATAGCATCAACTTTTGACTTAGCTTCTACTCCTATACAACTGTCAGTTTTAATAACTGTTTTTCCAAGCAATTCACTAAGTCTTTGAGCAACAGCAGTCAAACGCATTGTTTCATTAACCTCTCCCTTTGGTCTCCCAAAATGAGCGGAAAGAATTACTCTTGCACTCTTCTCTAAGAGGTCATTAATAGTTGGTAAAGCAGCACGAATTCTTGTGTCGTCAGTTATTTGCCCCTCATCTCCTAATGGGACATTAAAATCAACTCTCACTAAAACACGTTTGCCGCATAAGTCTTCAGCGCCGAGACTTGACAGGGAACGCTTAGACATAATGTATGGGATTCAGAAAGTAAACTGAGTGACCATAGCTCTTTAAAGGCACCAATTGGGTAATTACTAAGACATAGAAAAAATCTGCATAACCCCTTGAAAACCGAAAAACGGGTTTCCAAATATTAAAAATCCATACTGAAAAAAATTAATCACTCTTCAAACTACCTGCTGTTACTGATAAAATAAACTTGCAATGTAAAGCTAGATATCTATTTTGTTTTAATCTGGCAAAATGAGAAAGTTTTTTCTATTGGCAGGTTATTAAATATTGTAATTCTATCAATTTAGATTGATCAATAAAATTTAAGTCTCTTCAGGATATTATGAATCATTCCATTATTATTATCAACTTATTTAATCTTTTCAGATGATAAGTTGAACTTAGGATTTTGAAAACTACACTTCCAAAATAAATCATAAATCAACTTTTACAATTTTTAGATTAATCAATTTCAACCAAATTATTTTTTAAATTCCGTGAACAAGCAAATCATACAATGGTATCCAGGGCATATTGCTAAAGCAGAAAAACAATTAAAAGCGCATCTAAATAAAGTTGATCTAGTTTTCGAAGTGCGAGACGCAAGAATACCACTTGCCACTTCTCACCCATATCTCCAAAAATGGTTAAAAGGAAAGAAGCAAATATTAATTCTTAATAGAAAAGACATGATCAATGTTGATGCCTATCATGCATGGGATAAAAAACTAAGATCAGAGGGCAAAGTCCCATGGTGGTGTGATGCAAAAGCTGGTACAGGCGTTCTCCAAATAAAACAGGCCGCTATTCGTGCTGGGCAAGAGTTAAATCAAAGGCGTCTTGACCGAGGGATGAAAAACCGTGCAATTAGAGTTCTAACTCTTGGTTTCCCAAATGTAGGAAAATCTGCTCTCATTAACAGACTAGTTAAAAAAAAAGTTGTATCTAGCTCAAGAAAACCTGGGGTCACCAGAAGTTTGCGATGGGTAAGATTGGGACAAGATCTAGATCTATTGGATGCTCCTGGAGTTCTTCCGCCTAGATTCGAAGATCAAAATGCCGCATTAAAACTGGCTATTTGTGATGATATTGGTCAGGCCGCATACGATACTGAACAGGTCGCCATTAGCCTTATGAAACTTCTTGAGAGATTAGAAAACATTCAAGAAGCGGGAATCAAGTCAAGGTGTCTTCAAAACAGATATGGAATACTTGTCAATGAAACAATTAAAGACGAATATTCATGGCTACTTTCAGCAGCAGAACGTCACACTTCCGGAGATACTCTAAGAATGTCTCAAAGATTACTTGATGATTTTCGCAAAAATTTATTGGGGAATATCTCTCTTGAACTCCCCTAATGGATAAAGAAATCAAGCATGAATTTGGGCAGGGCCCAGGTGAATTATTTGAAGGTGAATATAAGAAACCTTTGCCTATGAGGCTTGATAGATGGCTAGTAAGTCAACGGGCCGAACAAAGTAGAGCTCATATTCAGAAATTCATTGAAGCGGGGTTCGCAAGAGTTAATGGTAAGACTGGAAAAGCAAAAACTCCCATTAGGCCAGGTGACATAATTCAACTTTGGGTTCCACCACCCGAGCCTCTTCCTTATTTAAAGCCAGAAGAAATTGATTTAGATATTTTGTATGAAGATGATCATCTAATAGTCATTAATAAAACAGCAGGAATAGCAGTTCATCCTGCACCAGGAAATAAATCAGGAACTTTAGTCAATGGATTAATCCATCATTGCCCAAACTTACCTGGCATTGGAGGTAAATTAAGACCTGGAATAGTTCATCGTTTAGATAAAGACACAACTGGATGCATTGTCGTAGCAAAGACGCAAGAAGCCTTAGTTAAGCTGCAAATTCAAATACAAAAAAGAGTAGCCTCAAGAAATTATATTGCTGTTGTTCATGGAGCTATTAAAGATAATGAAGGCATGATTGTCGGCTGTATTGGCCGACATCCAAAAGATAGAAAAAAATATGCTGTTGTTGATGAGGAATCTGGTAGATATGCTTGTACACATTGGAAATTAATTAAAAATATAGGAAATTTTTCTCTTCTTAAATTCAAACTGGATACAGGTAGAACACATCAAATTCGTGTTCATAGTGCACACATTGGTCATCCTATTATTGGAGACAAAACTTATAGTAGATGTAAAAAATTACCCATTAAACTTGGTGGCCAAGCATTACATGCAATTGAATTGGGTTTAATACACCCAATGACATTAGAGAAAATGAAATTCACAGCTCCATTGCCTAAAGATTTTGAAAGACTTATAAAAGTATTACAACCTAAACATAATACTACTTTGGAATTCTAGGACAGGCTTCTACCATTTTTTTTGTTAGATATTTTTGAGGATAATTTAACAAATTGTTACCAAAATTCTCTTCAATAATTTGTCCCTTATCCAACACTAATACTCTGTGACAAAAGCCTGCCGCAACTGATAAATCATGAGTTATGAATAACATAGATAGTTTTAGATTTTCTTGCAAAGAGCGTAGTAACTCCAAAACTTCTGCTTGAATTTCTGCATCTAACATACTCACACTTTCATCACAAATAAGTATTTTAGGATTAAGTGCAAGTGCTCTTGCAATAGCTACTCTTTGCTGTTGTCCGCCTGAAAGTTGAAAAGGTAAACGTTGTTCATACATTACTGTAGGCATTAAACCAACAAGTTCTAAAAGATCACGAGCTTTTTCTCTGGCTTGAGATGGACTTAACAATTTATGGATAAGAATTGGATCCATAATTGCATCCATTACTGTCATCTTAGGATTCAAAGAAGCAGAAGGATCTTGAAAAATAATTTGAATATATTTACGTAATTGTTTTAAAGATTTCCTATTGATTGTTGAAATCTTCTTACCAAGGAAAAAAACACTTCCACCTCTTATAGGCAATAAACCGGTCAAAGCTCTACATAGAGTACTCTTACCACAACCCGATGGGCCTACGATACCAAGAGTTTCTCCTTCATACAGAGAAAAGGTAACTTCATTAACCGCTTTCAACCAAAAAGAATTGAAGGGCCAAAAGCCTGAATTATGCCAGCACCTTAATCTATTGACTCTCAATAATGAACTTCTTTTAGTCAATATTTCTCTCTCAGATCCCTCTAAAATTCTTCCTGAATTAACTAATCTCTGAGCAATATCAGTTTTTGGATTACCAACTATCTCTTTAATATTTCCAGATTCTACTATTTGCCCATAATCAAGTATTGCGATTTTATTACACCATTTATATGCCATCGCTAAATCATGAGTTATCAATAGCAAAGCAGACCCAATTTCATCACAAAGTAAACTCAATTCACTCATGATTTGATCAGCAATTATTGTATCCAAACTAGTCGTAGGTTCATCAGCAATTATCAAAGGAGGTCTTAAACAAATTGCCAAAGCAATTGCAATACGTTGTCGCATTCCTCCACTAAATTCATGTGGAAAAGAGTTAAATCTTATAGGATCTATTCCAACTTTTTCTAATAAGCTTTTAGCTTTTTTTACTAAGTTATAAATTGGTTCAGAGTTATCATGAGCGCTAAAAGTATCCACCAAATGATCACCAACAGTCATTAAAGGATTTAAACGTGACATTGGATCCTGAAATATCAATCCAACCTCTTGCCCCCGAATAGTTTGCAAAGAATCCTCTTCTAGTTTTAATACATTTTTTCCATTTAAAAAAATCTCACCATCACAAACACATCCATTCGGAAGAAGCTGAATTATAGCCCTAGCAACAGTACTTTTTCCACAGCCAGAACTACCAACTAATGCAAGACTCTCGCCACGTTTCATCTTCAGATCTAATCCGTTTAATACGTAAGTAGTATTATTTGGATAAATAGCATTAAGTTTATTTATCTTTAAAACTTCTTTTGAGCAATTTTTCATAAAAAGGTAGCAGGAAATGTTGAGTTTGAATAAAATAAATTAAGCGTCGGTGCTTATGCCAAAAGTCACCTCTGCACAAAATTCAAACCAGACAAATTCGGTCTGTGATGAATTTTTTGATGGCCAGCCACAACTTAGAACTCATCAGATTAAAGAAATTGATGATTATGAAATTATTTTGCCAGAATGGTTAAAAAATTGCATTAAAAATATACCACCGGGAATAGGCGCAAGTTGCCCAAGAGATTCTGAAGCGCTTTTAGTTGCTGCTTTTGATCTTGCATATCAATTACACAAAGGACAATTCAGAAAAAGTGGTGAGCCCTACATAACCCATCCAGTTGCAGTAGCTGACTTATTAAGAGAAATTGGTGCAAGTGCTAGCGTAATAGCAGCAGGTTTTTTGCATGACGTCGTCGAAGATACAGACATCACACCAGAACAACTCGAGGGTTATTTTGGTAGTGAAGTTAGATATTTAGTTGAAGGTGTGACTAAATTAGGCGGAATCCATTTTAACAATCGGACAGAAGCTCAAGCCGAAAACCTACGTAAAATGTTTCTAGCGATGGCTAGCGATATTCGAGTTGTACTAGTCAAGCTTGCAGATAGACTTCACAATATGCGTACTATTAGTTACCTAGCAGAAGAAAAGCAAACTCGAATAGCTAAAGAAACAAGAGAGATTTATGCTCCACTTGCGAACCGCCTAGGGATAGGACGTTTAAAATGGGAATTAGAAGACTTAGCATTTAAACTTTTAGAACCGGATCCCTTCCGCGAAATTCAACAACAGATAGCTAGTAAGCGTAGTGAAAGAGAGGAGAGATTGAATACAACTGTTCAATTACTGAAAGATCGTTTGAACTCCGCAGGACTTCATCAATGTGAAGTAAGTGGTAGACCAAAGCATTTATATGGAATTTGGAGCAAAATGCAAAGACAACAAAAAGAGTTTCATGAAATTTTTGATGTAGCTGCTCTAAGAATTATTGTCTCAGACGTCGAGACATGTTATCGAGCCCTTGCCGTTGTACATGATACATTCAGACCAATACCTGGACGCTTCAAGGATTACATAGGCCTTCCAAAACCAAATGGCTATCAATCCCTTCATACAGCTGTAATTGGCAGGCACAGACCTATCGAAGTACAAATTAGAACTCCAGAAATGCATAGAGTTTCAGAATTTGGAATTGCAGCTCACTGGAAATATAAGGAAGGAGGGTCTCCAGCAAATCCTGATTCAGAAAAATTTAATTGGTTGCGTCAATTAGTTGAATGGCAACAAGAAGATGGTGTTAATGATCATAATGACTACTTAGCATCAATTAAAGAAGATTTATTTGACGAGGAAGTATTTGTTTTCACTCCAAAAGGAGATGTCTTGGGATTAAGGAATGGTTCAACAGCAATCGATTTCGCTTATCGCATTCACTCTGAAGTAGGAAATCATTGCAATGGGGCTAGAATTAATGACCGTCTATGTGTGCTGTCAACACCTCTTGAAAATGGAGATTTTGTAGAAATTCTCACTCATAAGAGTTCTCATCCAAGCTTAGATTGGTTAAATTATGTTGCGACACCCACAGCTAGGAATCGCATTAGACAATGGTATAAAAAAAGTCATCGTCAAGAAACAATATCAAGAGGGAAGGAATTATTAGAACAAGAATTTGGTCGTAAAGGAATTGATAATTTACTTAAAGGCAATGCGATAACAAAAGTTGCGGAAAGATGTAATCTAAAGTCTGCGGATGATTTATTAGCTGCACTTGGGTTTGGGGCCTTAACCTTACATCAAGTAATGAATAGATTCAGAGAAGAAATAAAAATACTAAACCAAGTACCTGAGACCGAATTAAGTGATATCGAGCTAGCAAACCAAATTGGAGCACAAGCAAATTTAGCTTCAAATAAATCTAAATTATCTCAAACAAAATGTTCACCCATAGTTGGACTAGAGGGACTTGACTATCGACTAGGGGGGTGTTGTAGTCCTCTACCAGGAGAAGCAATACTTGGAACAATTGCGCTTGGCAATCACGGTATCACCATACATCGAACTAATTGTGTCAATCTAGAATCAATACCTAATAGCAGAAGACTATCAGTCCAGTGGAATGCAAATGCACGTATCAAAGAAGAAAAGTTTCCTATTCAATTAAGGATTGAAGTTATTGACCGAGTAGGTGTACTTAAAGACATATTAATGAGACTTTCTGATAGAGGTATTAATGTAATCGATGCAAGAGTTCAAACTTCACATGGAAAGCCTGCATGCATAGACCTGAAAGTTGAGCTGGAAAGTGTTAATCAATTAGAAATCACTATTAATCAAATTCGTTCAATGGTTGATGTTTTAGATATTGCTCGAACATGATTTAATTAACTTTTTAAATCAAAGACTTTAATAAAGTGATATCTAATATATTAAAATTTACATTTTATGAGAAAGTTTTTTGAGCAAGAAATATAGACCAAGTCCTCCAACGATTCCAGTAAAAAGGCCCATACATATCGAGCCCATTATCAGCCGAGAACTCAAGTACCAACCTTGAGACCACAACTCATTTGTAGTTATATGGCTAAAATCTACTATATTTTTATTTTTATTTAGTATTAAAGAGCCTAGTCTATAATTGAAAAAATAAAGAGGAACATAAGTCAATGGGTTGCTAATCCAGGTCCCAACAGCAGCCAAAATACTATTTCCCTTGAAAATTTTTGCTAAAAACACACCCATCAAGGTTTGCAAACCAAAGAATGGGAAACAACCACTAAATATCCCTACGCCCAACCCTAATGCTCTCTGAGAGGGAGAACCTTCCTGATTCCAGAGCCAAGAGATAAATTTACGAATTCTTTGTATTAGATTTAGAAAGATTTTTTTCATTTTTAAAAAATCTTGGTCCAAAAAAGAAAACTAAATTTGATCTTAGTGAAGATTGCGTGATTATTGATTAATGAATTCGTTTTCCCCTACTGAAGATACTATTGCTGCAATTGCAACTGCCGTTTCTCCCGGTCAAGGAAGTATAGCTGTCATTAGGATCTCTGGCGCATCAGCTATCGAGATAACTAAAACGATTGTTCATATTCCTGGAAAGCACGATTGGAGCAGTCACAAAGTGCTTTATGGACATGTAACCGAAGCAAATCAAACAATATATATAGATGAAGTATTAATTTTAATAATGAAAGGACCGCGAAGCTTCACAGGTGAAGATGTCGTAGAAATTCAATGCCATGGTGGAATCATTGCAGTCCAGAAGATCCTAGAAAGAATACTTACCATCCCAAAAGTTCGAAGAGCAGAACCAGGTGAGTTTAGTCAACGAGCAGTGCTTAATGGACGTCTTAGTCTTACTCAAGCTGAAGCAATTAGTGAGTTGGTGTCAGCAAGGAGTCGAAAAGCAGCAGAACTAGCGATTAATGGAATTGAAGGAAATATTCAAACTACGATTCAATTCATCAGGAAACGATTGATTGAGCAACTAACAGAAATTGAAGCAAGAATAGACTTTGAAGAAGATCTTCCAATTTTAGATGAAAAACATGTAAAGAATGAGATTATCGCAATCAAAAAAGATCTTAACGAACTAATTGATAATGCTAAAAGAGGATCTTGGGTTCATTCTGGCTTAACAGTTGCACTAACTGGAAAGCCTAATGTAGGAAAAAGCTCCTTACTTAACAGGCTTTGTAAACAAGAAAAAGCTATTGTAACTGACCTACCTGGAACTACTAGAGATCTATTGGAAAGTGAGATTATCTTAGAGGGAATACCAGTAACTTTGATTGATACAGCAGGTCTAAGAGAGACTAAAAATATTATAGAAAAAATTGGTATTTCAAGAACTAAAAAAACTTTAATTCAAGCTGATCTCATCATATTAATCTTTGATTATTCAAAAGGTTGGACTAGCGATGATGAATCGATACTAAAACAATTACCTATCAATATTCCATGCTTGATTGTTGGAAATAAATCTGACTTAAAGAATAATCAAAATTTTGAAAGAGTTCCAAAACATATATTAGAAAAAGAAAATCTAGTGATTATGAGTGCAAAAACCGGTATTGGAGAAGATACCCTAATTAATGACCTACTAAAAACATCTGGTGCATCTCAAACCCATGGATTGCTTATTGCTCTAAATGACAGACAACTTGATCTAGCAAAATCCACAATGAAATCTCTGGAAAACATTAATAAAGTTTTTGATGAAAAGCTTCCATGGGATTTCTGGACAATCGATTTAAGACAAGCGATTAATTATTTAGGCGAACTAACAGGAGAAGACTTAACAGAAAGCTTACTTGATAACATATTTTCAAAATTCTGTATTGGCAAGTAATAAAGCAATTTTTATATACTAGTGGTTGTCGATTGTAAAAATATAATATAAGTAATAGCAAACCCCTCCAATTAATAGCGCCACCATAATATTAACACTATGAACAATGTCCACTAGATCGAAACAATCGAAAGTAATTTAATTAAAGCATATAGTGCACATATCACAAAGAAAAAATATTAAAAATTTCTATTTTTTTTTTAATTTTTAAGATAAAGATAAGTAGATGAAATTTAAAAATAGAAAAAGATATTTTTTATAATGGTTTTAAGATTGGTATAGTAATAAATGTATTTGTTGTATTGTGGATCTTCGCTCACCCAAGCTACATAAAATATTAGACACATGGATTGAGGAAGATCTCGGCGACGGAGATCTCACAAGATTTGTCCTCAGCGACAGAAGTGCATCAGCGCATTGGGTTGCGAAAGAGGATGGGACTTTTTGTGGTGGAGATCTGGTCAAACTTATATTTAGAAAAATTGATCCTAAAGTTGATATTCAACTTCTCATAGAGGATGGTCAGAAATTTGGAAAGAATCAAAGACTACTAGAATTAAAAGGATCTTCCTCTTCCTTAGTAGCAGGAGAGCGAGTAAGTCTGAATGTGGCCATGCATCTTTCTGGTATTGCTACATCGACAGCTCTATTGGTAACTGAACTATCAGGATCCAAGGTGAAGTTAGCAGACACCCGTAAAACAACTCCAGGGATGAGAGTATTCGAAAAATATGCCTTTCATTGTGGTGGCGGCATTAATCATAGACTTGGATTAGATGATGCTGCCATGTTGAAAGAAAATCATATTGAATGGTCGCAGGGGATTAGCGAGAGTATCAAAATCTTAAAAAATACTATTCCATGGACAAAAAAAATAATAGTCGAAGCAGAAACACCCTCCCAAGCGAAAGAAGCTGTAGAAGCAGGGGCTGATGGAGTTTTACTTGACGAAATGCCTGTTCAAGCCATAGAGAAATTAGTTCCAGAATTACGTCAACTTTCAAAAAATAGTAAGTCCAAATACGTCTCCCAAAATATTGTTATTGAAGTTTCTGGAATCAATCCAAATAATGTATCAGACTATATTTTTACAGGTATTGATCTAATCTCAACTAGTGCGCCAATCACTAAAAGCAAATGGATAGATTTCAGTATGCGCTTTGACTAAAAAATGAATAAACAGTTTTCTAACAACCTCTAAAAATCCTAAAAGTAACTACCTAACCATAAACATCATGCTTGAAATATCCGCCAGATTAGAAGAAGCACTTAATAGAGCTTTCATCAAAGTATTCCCACAAGAGGATCGAAGTTCAAAAACTTCTTCAGTACTTACAGGTTCTAATTTAGTCCCCGCATCCAAGCCTGAATTTGGAGATTTTCAAATAAATTGTGCTTTATCACTAGCAAAAGAAATCAAACGACCTCCCCGTGATATTGCACAACAAATAGCGAATCAACTACAAAAAGATAATGATTTCATTAGAATATGTGATCCACCAGTAATTGCAGGTCCAGGTTTCATAAACCTATCCATAAATTCAAAAACACTTATATCTGAAATCCATTTTCGTTTAAATGATCAAAGATTGGGAGTGCCTCTAAAAAAATTCAGTACTGACAAAATAGAAGAGGGGAAAAGTAATAACCGCGTGATTATTGATTTTTCCAGTCCAAATATTGCTAAAGAAATGCATGTTGGGCACTTACGATCAACAATTATTGGAGACTCCCTCGCACGGGTTCTTGAATTCTGCGGTTATGAAGTCTTACGACTCAATCATGTAGGGGATTGGGGTACACAATTTGGCATGCTTATTACTCATCTAAAAGAGGTTGTACCAGAGGTACTCCATACAAAAGATGTAGTAGAAATAAGCGATCTCGTGAATTTCTATCGTCAAGCAAAGAAAAGATTTGATGAAGATCTAATCTTTCAAAATAAATCTAGAAGTGAAGTTGTTAATTTACAAGCAGGTGACAAAGAAAGTCTGATTGCTTGGCAATTACTCTGCAATCAATCCAGAAAAGAGTTTCAAAAGATCTATGATCGACTTGATATCAAGCTGACTGAAAGAGGGGAATCCTTTTATAACAAATTTTTAGTAGATGTTATTAATGATTTAAAAAATAAAAAATTACTAATAAATGATCAAGGAGCTCAATGTATTTTCCTTGATGGCTTAGTCGGAAAAGATGGTAAACCTCAACCAATAATTATTCAAAAAAGTGACGGAGGTTTTAATTATGCAACCACTGATTTGGCAGCGATTAAATACAGATTAACTATCCCTCCGCATGGAGATGGAGCATGCCGTTTAATTTATGTCACAGATGCCGGGCAAGCATCACATTTCTCTGGAGTTTTTCAAATTGCAAAGCTTGCAAATTGGATTCCTACAGATTGTCAAATCGAGCATGTTCCCTTTGGTCTCGTTCAAGGAGAAGATGGTAAGAAGTTAAAAACTCGTTCTGGTGAGACAATTAGACTAGTAGATCTTCTTGATGAAGCAATTCAACGAGCAAGAGACGATCTTAAAAATCGTCTCAATACTGAAAGCAGATCCGAAAATGAAAATTTTATAGATAAAGTTTCTACTACTGTCGGGATTGCATCAATCAAGTATGCGGATCTAAGCCAAAATAGAATTTCTAATTACCAATTTAGTTTTGACAAGATGCTTTCTTTGCAGGGTAATACAGCACCATATTTACTTTATGCATTGGTACGAATTGCCGGAATATCTCGCAAAGGTGGTGATTTAAATGTATCAAGTCAGAATATTCAGTTTAATGAATCACAAGAATGGGACTTAATTCGCAAGCTATTGCAACTTGATTCTATTATCGCTGAAGTAGAAAAAGAACTGCTTCCTAATCGTCTATGCGGGTATTTATTTGAATTAAGTCAGACCTTTAACAGATTCTATGATCAAGTTCCTATTTTAAAAGCAAGTGAACCTTCAAGAGCCAGTAGACTTGTTTTATGCTCTATCACTGCAGATACACTTAAACTGGGGATGAGTTTGCTAGGCATCCCCACTCTGGAGAGAATGTAATGGAAAACATAGAAAATTCATTTGTTGATCTACCAAACCCCAGGAAAGATATCGAGGATTTACAGCCATATTCAGCACCACTGGAAGGAAGACGAAATTTACTAAGACTAGACTTTAATGAAAACACTATTGGACCAAGCCCACTAGTACTTAAATCTCTCAGAGAAATAAGCAGAGATGAAATCTCTGTTTATCCTGAATACTCAGGTTTAAAAGAAAAAGTAGTAGAGAGTCTCATCAAAAAAAATTCAAATGTGAATATCAACTCATCTGAAGTTGGTATTTTTAATGGAGTAGATGCAGCAATAAATGCTATTTTTCACGCATATGGCAACTTTGATGATCTAATGCTAACAACATCGCCTACTTTTGGATATTATACTCCTTGCGCACAAATGCGAGGAATGCAAATCAAAGCAATACCTTATGAGGGAGGGGGATTTCAATATCCATTTGAGAGTATTTGCGAATTCCTCACGCAAAATAATCCGAAAATTTTACTCATCTGCAACCCCAATAACCCCACTGGAACAAGATTAAGCCCAGAAAGAATTATAGAAATCAGCAAACTTTCATCTAAAACACTCGTTGTTGTGGATGAACTTTACGAGGCGTTTACAGGTGATAGTGTTCTGCCATTTGTAAATTTCCAAACAACACCTAATCTTGTTGTATTAAGATCGCTTTCTAAAACTGCTGGTTTAGCAAGTTTAAGAATTGGATTTGCTATTGGTCATTCTAAAGTAATTAATATAGTTAATAGAGTTACTGGTCCTTATGACGTCAACAGCTTTGCCGTGATCGCTGCTTTTGCAGCACTTAAAGATCAATCTTATATTGACTCATATGTACAGAAGGTGCTTGAGGCTCGTAATTGGATCAAGGATCAATTCGAGAAGCACCACGTCAAGCATCATATTGACGGAGGAAACTATTTTCTACTTTGGCCAAAATCAAAACCACAACAAGTTGAGCAAAAGCTAAAATCATCTGGAATTCTAATTAGAAATATGGATAAGAAAAAAAATTTAAAAGGCTCTATCAGAGTAAGCATAGGAACCATTGACCAAATGAAAAGATTCTGGTCAGCTTTCAGAATTGTCGACGAAGTATAGCTCAAATAATTTGATAACGTCTACAAAGCATAAGACAATCTAGGTAGCTTTTGCTATATCTAGGAAATTAGAAAGTAGCTTATGACCAGCTTCAGTTAATACACTCTCAGGATGAAACTGTACGCCGTATATGTGCGGATAATCTTTATGAGATATTCCCATGATTGTTTCATCCTCTAACCAAGCTATAACCTCTAAGCATTCTGGAAAACTCTCTCTCTCGGCAATTAAGCTATGGTATCTAGTTGCTACTAAGGGATTAGGCAAGTCTTTAAATATTCCAGTACCTCTATGCAAAACATTAGATGTCTTGCCATGCATTAATTCTTTGGCTCTGATTATTTTCCCTCCGAACGCTTGTGTAATAGCTTGATGACCAAGACAGACACCAAGGGTGGGTATTTCAATTGATAACTCAGATAAAATATCCAGACAAACTCCAGATTGATTGGGATCTCCTGGACCAGGAGATAACAAAATCGCATCAGGGTTTAAATCTTTAATCTCACTAATCGTGAGAGCATCATTACGTTCGACTCTTACTTCTGATGCAATAGGATGCTGAGAAGATAATTCGCCCAAATATTGAACGAGGTTATAAGTGAAACTGTCATAATTGTCAATCACCAAAAACATAATTTTTAAGCCATTAAACTCCTAACTGTTTAAGTAATGGAGGAAATAATAATAAAACAGCAATCAGCACCGAACTGATTGAGGCTACTAAAACTGCCCCAGCTGAACAATCTTTAGCGATTTGCGCGAGAGGATGAAATCGTTTCCCAATGGCCAAATCAACAGCAGATTCAATCGCTGTATTAAGCAATTCAACTACTAATACACTAGTGGCTGTAAGGGCCATTATTGCCAAATCACTCTTATTAAGGCCTAAAAAAAAGCTTAAGCCAAATGCACCCAATGCAAAACCAACATGAATCCGAAAATTTCTCTGGGTCGAGAAAGCATATTTTAAGCCTTTAGCTGCATATAAAAAGCTTGTTGGTAGATCTTTAGCTATCTTCCAAGATGACCTTTTATTGGCTCTTTGAAGAGTTTTAGACATGTCCCTAACTTCTCTCTTAGAGTCATTCGATATCTCAGGAACCATATTTTTGACTCTTCAACTCTTTATTTTAAAGAATACCTCTAATATCAAGAAGTTGCTCTTGAATCAAAAGCATTTTATTAAGGCTCTCTTCGTCGCTATGGTCCCAACCCAAAAGGTGTAAAAGACCATGAGTGGCAAGCCATCTTAGTTCTCTAAATAAATCAGCATTATTATCTTTGGCTTGCCTGATTGCTGTCGGGACCGAGATAACTATGTCACCCAATTCGATACATTCATTACTTACACCAAAGAATGTCTCATCAATTATGGGAAATGAAAGCACATCTGTAGTTTTTGATTGACCAAGCCAAGCATGATTCAAATCAAGAATTTTCTTATCATTAGTTAATTCCAACCCCAAGCTAAATTGAGACGAATTTAGGACTATTTCCGGACACTTCAATGCTGAATTTACTTGTATAAATCTAATCCAGCTCCCTATCTCCTCAATCCATTTACTTGGATTTTTCATCAACTCTAAAGTGTCACTGTTCACAAAGACATCCAGATCTTGAACTGGGAAGGGTGTAAAACAAAGATCTACATCTAATTTATCAGAACTTGTCGAGGAATTTCCCATAAAGTTATTGAGGGATATGAGGTTTACCAAGCACAGCAACTAAAAGAATAAATCCAAGGAAACCCAAAGCTGTTAACCCAAAATGAGAAAGGCTTTGACTACCTTTCCGAACCATATTTTTCATCGCAAGTTTGACAAAACTTGGAGGTGGGGTTGCTTTCTTGGTGACGTCATCAGAAATAATTTTATTATTCATATTTAGTTGATTTATGATTCTTCAATATTTTGCCTTAAAAGAGACTGAATAAAAATATCGATTTCTCCATTCATTACTGAATCTACATCAGTTGTCTCTTGTTCAGTGCGTAAATCTTTTACCATTTGGTACGGGTGAAAAACATAATTTCTAATTTGATTGCCCCACGCAGCTTCAACAATATCCCCCCGAATATCAGCAATCTCTGCAGCCCTTTGCTCTAATGCTATGACCATCAATTTGGATTTTAATAGTGCCATTGCCTTGTCTTTATTTTGAAGCTGAGATCTTTCTTGTGTGCATCTAACGGCAATACCCGTAGGCACATGAAGAATTCGAACCGCAGTCTCAACTTTATTTACATTTTGTCCACCTGCACCACCTGAGCGACTTGTTGTAATTTCTAAATCCTTTTCAGGGATCTCAAGTTCAACCTCTTCATCAAGTTTAGGCATAACTTCAACTCCAGCGAAACTAGTTTGTCGCTTTCCATTTGCATTGAAAGGGGAAATCCTGACTAAACGATGAGTTCCTTTTTCATTTTGTAAAAAACCATATGCGTAAACACCTTCAATTTCGATAGTGACACTTTTTATTCCAGCTTCCTCTCCCTCAGAAAGTTCATTAATGATCACTTTCATACCATTATTTTCAGCCCAACGGGTATACATCCTTAGTAGCATTTGAGCCCAATCTTGGGCATCAGTTCCGCCAGCACCAGCATTAATGGATAGAACTGCACCCTCCTTATCATAGATGCCACTTAAGAGGCGCTCCGTCTCCCAACGATCAAGTTCTTGTTTTAATTTCTCGAGCCCATTGTGAGCCTCAGAAAGGATTTCTTCATCCAGATCTAACTCATAAAGCTCTAACGAGAGATTTGCGTCCTCAATAGCCCCCCTCCATGTAATTAATTTTTCTAACTGTGCTTTAACCTCATCAAGTTGACGCATCTGTTTTTGCGCATTTTGAGGATCATTCCAAAACTCAGGTTGCGATGCAACTTGCTCTAAATCCTTTTGTCTAGCAAGTAATGCAGGTTCGTCAAAGACAATCCTGGGCTGTACCCAGGCGAGAAGTCAATAAAGAAAGGTCTCTTTTAAAATCAGTCAGGTCTTGCAAGCGAAGTAATAGAATCAATACATTAAAAGCTATCAGCATATCCACCCAAAAACTATAAATGAACAGATCAATTCCCGATTCAGGCATTACTACAGTGGAAATATACACCTGGAGATTTTGCCCGTTTTGCTTACGTGCCAAAGCACTACTTAATGAAAAAGGAGTCCAATTCACAGAATATTCTATTGATGGAGACGATGGTGCAAGAACAAAAATGTCTGAAAGAGCCGGAGGCCGCAGAACTGTTCCACAAATTTTTATCAATGGAAAAAGTATTGGAGGTTGCGACGAGCTCTACGAACTTGAGAGAAATAACGAATTAAATGAACTGATTGGAATTAGAAATTGATTCATGAAACAACTATTTGTTTTAGATCCAATTGAAAATATCAATCCTAAGAAGGATTCATCAGCAGCACTTATGCAAGCCGCATCAAGAGCCGACATAGATGTTTGGATCTGTACTCCCTCGGACCTGCAAGCCCGAGGAGACGATGCATGGGTCGTTTCTAACAAGGTCAATTGTGAACCATGGATCAATGTCCAGTCACCTCGAAGCCTTCCTTTAAGAGATTTCTCATGCATTTGGATGCGCAAAGATCCACCTGTTGACGAGGCTTTTTTATACGCCACTCATTTATTAGAAGTTGCAGAAAGAGATGGTGTCAATGTAATTAACAAGCCTGCATCACTTAGAGCTTGGAATGAAAAGTTAGGAGCTTTAAGATTTAGCGATTTAATGGCTCCCACTCTTGTCGCAAGTAGGGTGGAACAATTAATTACATTTGCAAAAGAGTATGGAGAAGTTGTCTTAAAACCACTTGGAGGGAAAGGTGGGCAAGGAGTCATACGAATTGCAAAGGATGCTCCAGGCTTAGAGGCATTACTCGAACTGGTTACTTCACAAGAACATTTGCCAGTGATGATGCAACAATTCCTACCAGAAGTAATCAATGGCGATAAAAGAATCCTTTTAGTTAATGGAGAGCCATTAGGTGCAATTAATAGACGTCCAAAGGAAGGAGACTTCAGAAGCAACTTGGCTTTAGGTGGAAAAGCTGAGACAACTAAATTAACTCCCAAAGAAATAGAGATATGTAATCAAATAAAGCCCGCTTTACAAGAGGAAGGTCTCTTTTTTGTTGGAATAGATGTGATCGGAGGAATGCTAAGTGAGATTAATGTGACGAGTCCAACTGGTATTAGAGAAGTAGAGAACCTAATGAATGTGCCATTAGCAGATCAAGTAATTGATTACCTTATAGATCATTTGAACAATTAACTCTATCTAAATTTAATTGATTTCTTAAAACTTCAAATTTCAAAGCTACTTCTTGCATTTCCCCCTTAACAGTTGAACCTTTTACTAAACCAGCGCCAGCAAATAATTTAAGTTCATTAGCTCTAAGCTGTCCATAACGTATGGCAACCCTAAATTCTGAATTTTGATTTTTATCTATCCACCCAATTGGAGAAGCATATGTTTTACGGTCAAATGGTTCTAAAGCTCTCAACCAACTCAAAGATTTATTCAGAGGTAATCCTGCAACAGCAGGGGTTGGATGAAGTGCTTCAACTAAATCAAGAGGAGATTTCTCTTTAACAGAGGCTTGAATAAGAGTATGCAAATGAATTAAATGGTCTTGAGTCATTAATTTTGGTTGAGATGGATAACTTGCTTTAATACCTCTTTTTAAAAGTTGTTCGACAATAGAATTAACTACAAAATGGTGTTCTCTTAAATCTTTAGAGGAAGCAAGCAATTCTCTCCCATCATCACCTTTTTTTGCAGTACCAGCTAAAGCATCGATTAATAACTGATTTTGATTGAGACTTATCAATCTTTCAGGCGATGCACCAAAAAATGACTCATCATGATTTTTTTGCCATAGGAATCGACAACTATTAGTTTGCTGAACTCTTAAACGAGCAAGTAAATGCAGTGGATCTAATGGTTTTCTTAGGGAGAGATGTTGTCTCGTAGCCAATACAAGTTTATCCAAATCACCTGCATTTATTAATTCGATCCCTTTAGCCAACGCATCTCGATATTGCGATTTCCAATCATCTGAGAAATTATCGACTAAGAAATTTTCTTTTTCATCATTGACAATTCGGACTGGTGATTTATTTATCTTTTCTCGAATTGACCATAATTTTTCTATAGCTTCACGAACATCTGAAGGATTTTGGGCAACTGAATTTAAACGTAACCATGTTAATCCATCTTTTGCGGTTAATTGCCACTTAGGCAAAACAGCCTGTAGGGAAAATTTATCATCTATTGATTTTTCATTACTTTTAATTTGATCAAAGAAAGAAAATGAAAATAAAATCCTTGAGGCTGAAAATGCTGGACTTGGAGAAATTTCTATTAATCGAGTAAAAATCTCATCACTAAATCTTTGTGCATTTTCAAACCTCTTTGGTCCAGATAAATCCAAAGATTGACAATGACCTCCGGCAGAAAGGCACAATCCGGGAGAGAGATCCCAAAGAAATCTAAACTGATGTTTTTCAGCAATTAAAGGTAATGTCGTTAAAGGATCTGTTTGACTTACAGGAACAGAAATGCTCAAGATACATTCATCAACTTTTCTTACACTCCATTTCTGAAGAGAACTAACTAAAAGCTCACTAAAGACGGGTTCTAAATTCATAACCAATTAGACCCTTTATAAATAAATAAACCAATGCATGAACTGCTGCCTAGTCTTAAGGGATACACCAAGAAACAAACAGGAAGGATTAGTTTATCAGTGAAGTCTTCTACAACTGACAGAAAACATCTTTGGCAAGCTGCAATTAAGTGGCCATTGTATTCAGTCGCAATAATGCCCGTAATTGTATCTGCAGGATGGGAGCTAGGAAATAGCGGCAATATTCGGCTGGGACAATTCATCGGTTTTCTAATTGCCTCAATCTTGATCTTGCTTTGGGAAAACCTTACCAATGATCTTTTTGACGATGAAACTGGTGTTGACAAATACAAATTCCACTCGGTAGTAGCTTTAACTGGTAGTAAAAGCACTGTAAGTCGAGTTGCATATTTTTCTCTTTTATTAGGTTTATTTATAATATTTATCCTCGCTCTAAAAAGTAAAATAACAGTACTTTTTTTAGTCATAATTTGTTGTTTCCTTGGATATTTATATCAAGGGCCACCATTTAGACTGGGGTATAAGGGGCTGGGAGAACCCCTTTGCTGGATTGCATTTGGACCACTTGCGACAGCTGCAGCACTAATTGTTATTTCTCCAAAATCTAATTTTGATACCACCCCCTGGGGAACTTCACTAATTGTTGGAGCAGGTCCCGCCATGGCGACCACTTTAGTTCTATTCTGTTCGCATTTTCATCAAATCAATCAAGATGCTGCTGTCGGTAAAAAATCACCCTTAGTTATTTTAGGCACTCATCGAGCGGCAGAATTTTTACCGTGGTTCGTTGGTCTAATATTTTTATTAGAATTACTACCTGTACTACTTGGAATATGGCCAATAACTACTCTTATATGTTTAATTAGCCTTCCTTCAGGATTAGATCTTATTAAATTAATTAAAAGACATCACAACCAACCTGAGCGTATTAAAAACAGTAAGTTTTTAGCTTTACGCTTTCAGACAATTAATGGTTTATGCTTGAGTATAGGTTTTGCTATATCCTCATTTTTTTATAATTAATTTTTGATTTTATTGAATCATGAAATTAATAATTAATATCAAGCCATTTTCATTTCAACTAACAAGAAAGTTAATAACCTCGCAAGGAATTATTCATAACAAGGTAGGTTTATTGTTGCAAATAAAAGACTCAAATGGAAATTACGGATGGGGGGAAGTTTCACCTATTGAGAAAAAGGAATTAGAAAAAAGTATCGAAAGTCTTGATTTTATTGGGAAACAAACTACAAAAGATTCAATAGAAAATTATTTATTTGAATTGCCAGGCGCACTTGCTTTCGGATTAGGGTCCTGCTTAGCCGATTTAGAAAGTCTCACTCAAAGGAAGTTAAATCTTGAAGGTTTTGACGTCGCAAAATCAACTTATCTTTTACCTACAGATATTGATCCATTAGAGTCAATACGTAAATATGTAGATGAATCAAATGAGAAGAAAAGTTCTTGTACAATAAAATGGAAAGTATCTCACCTAGAAAATAACTTTAAGGAAGAAAAAACATTACAAAAAATCTTAGACATTTTACCAAATAATTTTAAACTTAGAATTGATCCAAATGGAGGTTGGAGTCGCCAAAAAGCACAAGAATGGATTAACGAACTCAAAAACGAACCTCGTTTGGAATGGATTGAACAGCCACTCCCATCAAAAGATATTGAAGGTTTATTTTCATTGGCCACTCAAATTCCAATCGCACTAGATGAATCTTTGGTTGAATTTCCATATTTACGAAAAACATGGAAAAGTTGGCAAATACGTCGCCCTGCATTAGATGGGGATCCTAGATTACTGTTAAAAGAAATAGAACAAGAAGATAGTCAAACAGTCATAAGCACAGCTTTTGAAACTGGTATTGGGAGAAGGTGGGTTAATCACCTCGCTGCCAGACAAGTCAAAGGGGGAAAGCCTTGTGCACCTGGACTTGCACCTGGATGGTGCCCAAAAGGCCCACTCTTCAACAACAATCCGAAATTAGTCTGGGAAGCCGTATGACCAAAATTGCAGTTGTAGAATGTATTCCTGAAAAAAACCTGGACTGTTCAAAAGAAATTTTAAAGAATTTTGAAAAGCATAACTGGGTATATCTAGCGCCTCCAAAAGATCAAACGAAAATCCCCACATCGTCAACCTTACCTGAAGGAGAAGGAATAATCATTTCAAGCGGGGGCAGCCTTGGAGGGCCAAATCTTTGTTTCCAATCACTTAAAAATCTCACTAATTCGGCTTTATCAACCGGAAAGTGGTTAAAGAATCATGGCCTTAAGCCAAATGAATGCATCATTCTCAATTCACTACCTTTGCATCATATAAGTGGTTTCATGCCTTGGTGGAGACATCAGACTTGGGACTCTGGGTATTACTGGATTTCAAATTCTATAATGCATAAACCACTTCAACTTAAGCAATTTAGTGAAGCATTAACTAATAAACATAGACGTCCATTAATTACATCCCTAGTTCCAACTCAATTATTATCTTTGATAGATAATACTGATGGTTTAAAATGGCTTCAATCCCTTGCTGTGATATGGGTTGGAGGAGCTTCCATCCCTATAGACCTTGCTGAAAAAGCACGCAGAAAGTCTATTAATCTAGCTCCTTGTTATGGGGCCACCGAAACAGTAGCAATGGTGACTTGCCTTAGTCCTAAAGACTTTTTAAATGGAAGTAATAGTGTTGGGTTCCCTCTCGAAGATGTTGAGATAGAAATCAACAAAAGAAATTCACTTAAGATTAAAACCAGTAGAATTGCAACTTCAAAATGGAAGACTAATAAATTCGAATCAATTAAAGACTCAAATGGATGGTGGGAAGCAGGCGATCTAGCGCAATACATCACTCTCGACAATAGAAAAGCAATACAAATCCTAGGTAGAAGAGATTCAGCTATAAATTCGGGCGGTGAAACGATTTTTCCAGAAGATATCGAAATGGAATTAATGAAAATAATCTCAAAAAATCAAATCCCAATTAAAGATATTTTTGTACTAGGAGTTAGTGACAAGAAATGGGGACAACGTTTAGTTGCATTAACAAAATTCAAAGGGAAAGAACTAAACAGATATCCAATCATTTCACTTCTGAATGATCTCATTGAAGACTGGCAACCATCCAAAAAACCACTGAACTGGTACGATTGTCCAAAACTTTCAAGAAATATCAATAAAAAATGGGAAATAAAAAAATGGCAAGATTGGATAGCCTTTAATAAACCTATTAACTAAAAATTCGAACTAGAATCATGAAGCCACAAATTTATTTGTTTAGATAATGCACATTTTTTTCTAGTAATTGGATTTATCGATACATGTTTTATATTTGTCGAACCGATTTGCTCTCCATTCTTTTTAAATTTAAATCTAAGTACAAATGAAGACTCATTTATCTTCTCTGGATACAGTTCGATATTGATAGTATCTCCCACATAAAGTGGTTGAAAGTAATTTGCTTCACAATGAACCACTGGTAAAGCTACATCCAGTTGGCTTGTATTGATTTGGGTTGAAGGGAAAATTTCTTGTAAAACTATTCCAAATTTTTCTAAACTTTCTTCCCAAGTTTCATGACACCATCTGAACAATTCAAGGAAATGCACCACACCAGCAGCATCTGTCTCACCAAAACGAACTGTTCGATTCAAACATAACCATTCTCTAGGATTACGCTTTTCCAAAAGACCTATCTATCAACAGAACCCATAATCACATCGATCGAACCTAATATAGCCATTATGTCAGCGACCTTAGCTCCCTTAAGTATGTGAGGAAGTATCTGCAAATTATTAGAATCAGCTGCTCTAATTTTAAACCGCCAAGGAGTTACATCATTATTACCTTGAATAAATACCCCTATTTCACCTTTGCCAGACTCAAGACGTGTATATAATTCACCATTAGGGATCTTAAAAGTAGGTGCCACTTTCTTCGCTATATATTGATAATCAAACCCCGACAAATCACCTTTTTTTCCCTCAACTGTTCTTTGTGCCTCAAGATTTTCTGTTGGCCCTCCAGGAATCATCTCACAAGCTTGTCTTAATATTTTCAATGACTGTCTCATTTCTTCAATACGAACTCTATATCTTGCATAACAATCTCCCTCTTTCTCCCATGCAATATCCCATTCAAAATCGTCATAACATTCATAGTGATCTACTTTTCTCAAATCCCATGGAACACCCGCTGCCCGAAGCATTGGGCCAGAAAGGCTCCAGTTAATCGCTTGTTCTTTCCCTATGACTCCTAAACCTTCTATACGTCTTCGAAAAATAGGGTTATTGGTTATCAATTTTTCATACTCATCAATTTTGGGACCAAACCAGTCACAAAAATCTTTGCATTTTTCTAACCAGCCCCAAGGTAAATCACATGCAACGCCTCCAATACGGAAATAATTATTATTAATCAATCTTTGACCAGTTGCAGCCTCCCACAAATCGTAAATCATCTCTCTTTCTCTAAAAATATAGAAGAAAGGAGTTTGCGCTCCTACATCAGCCAAAAATGGGCCTAACCATAGTAAATGGTTAGCGATCCTATTCAACTCAAGCATTATCGCTCTGATATAACTTGCTCTCTTGGGTACCTTTATATTTGCTAAACGCTCAGGGGCATTAACAACAATGGCTTCATAAAACATACCAGCCGCATAATCCATACGGCTTACGTATGGAACAAACATGACGTTTGTTCTATTCTCAGCAATTTTCTCCATCCCTCGATGCAAGTAACCAATAACTGGTTCACAATCAACAACATCCTCTCCATCAAGGGTTACGACCAATCGCAACACCCCATGCATTGATGGATGATGTGGCCCAAAGTTGACCACCATTGGCTCCGTACGCGTTTCAAGCTGCGCCATTGGGCCAAAACAAAGCAATGTCTAAATACTAGTGAAAACTTATGAAAGAAGGGCCAATTAGTTCAAGTTCTAACTTTAATCATGTCCCTGTAATGGGGAAAGAAATAATTCAATCACTAAAGGAATTGCCAAGTGAATTGACAAAACAAGGATTAATTATTGACGCCACAATTGGAGGAGGGGGTCATTCAGCTCAAATACTAGAAAATTTCCCAGGAATCAAAATTATTGGGCTTGATCAAGACCCAATGGCAAGAGAAGCAGCATCAAAAAAATTAATAAAATTCGGGACAAGAATAAAAATAATCTCTACGAACTTCGCAGACTTTTCACTTGATGAACAAGCCATTTGCGTCTTAGCGGATCTTGGTGTTAGTAGTCATCAACTGGATGAGCCTTCAAGAGGTTTTAGTTTTCGTTTAAATGGTCCAATAGATATGCGAATGAATCCCGAAGAGGGTTCAAGTGCAGCCGAACTTATTGAAACTCTCTCTGAGCAAAATCTAGCTGATTTAATATATGAATTAGGCGAAGAAAAACGATCTAGGCGTATTGCAAGAAAAATAAAAAATGATCTAGCTGAAAATGGATCATACTCTGGAACTCAAGACCTTTCTTATGCAATTGCAGGCTGCTTCCCCCCCAAGCAAAGATATGGTCGAATTCATCCCTCAACAAGAACTTTTCAGGCTTTAAGAATAGCTGTGAATAATGAATTAGGCTCTCTCGAAAGTTTACTTTTAAAAGCTCCAAACTGGTTGTTAGAGAATGGATTATTTATGGTAATGAGTTTTCATTCACTAGAAGATAGAAGAGTAAAATCGAGCTTTAAGACAGACAATAGATTGAAAGTACTATCTAAAAAGCCTATCAGAGCAAGCCCAGAAGAGATAGAATTAAACCCAAGAAGTAAAAGTGCAAAGTTAAGAATTTCTGCAAAGAAATTCTTAACTTAGGCTTAAATTATTGTCTAAGATTAATCACTATATTCGTAATAATATTAATAGCCTTGTTGATATCTTTCTCCGTAGTATTTCTCCCAATACTCATCCTTATTGACGCCTCAGCATCTTTTTTGCTGAGCCCTATCTCCTGCAGAACATGAGAAGCTTCACCATTACTACAAGCTGAACCACTAGTACAAAAAATAAACCTTCTTAATTGACCATGCAATTGACTTCCCTTCACGCCAGGGAAAGTGATATTGAGATTATGAGGCAATCTTTGATCAATAGATCCATTAACTATCAATCCAGAAATATTCTTTTTTAATCCACTCAACAATAAGTTTCTAAAAAACAAAAGTCTCTTGTTCCTCTCATCCTGATCATTTTTTGTTATTTCGACTGCCTTTGCAAAGCCAACAATTAACGGGACAGGGAGCGTGCCAGATCTTAATCCAAGCTCCTGACCTCCTCCATATTGAGAAGGTTCAAGAGGGAATCCTTCCCTAATCACCAAAGCCCCAATACCTTTAGGTCCATAGATTTTGTGAGCACTCAAACTCATCAAATCAATGCGAAATTTATCGGGATCTAAATCTAAGTATCCAAAGGCTTGAGCGGCATCAGAATGAAAAGCGATTCCCTTTCTCTTACAAAAAGATCCAATGTCACCAATAGGTTGCAAAACCCCTATCTCATTATTTGCAGCCATGACGCTAACCAGAAAAGTATCTTTTTCAAAAGCTTCAGAAAGTTGTTCAATATTGATTAAACCCTCTTTATTCGGTTGCAATTCTGTCAAGCGAAACCCTTCTTTTTGAAGCTGCCTAAGCGGATCAAGGACTGCATGATGTTCAGTTGCAACGGTAATTATGTGTCCAGGTTTTCCAATCAGTTGTGCTTTAGCTCTTGCATGTCCAACTAAACCCAAATTATTCGCTTCTGTTGCCCCACTAGTGAAAATTAATCTTTTCGGATTGATATTCAAATATGAAGCTATTTTTTCACGAGATACTTCAACTGCAGCTGAAGCAAAAACACCGGATCGATTATTAGTATTAGAGGGATTACCCCACAACTCATTCCAATAAGGAGCCATCTCCTCAACAACCTTCGTACAACATGGTGTTGAAGACTGAAAATCAAAAATTAGGTGATTATTATCCATTGATTCATTCGTTAATCTAAATAATAAGAGAGGAATAAAGGTTAATATCCTCCTGAAAGCTCTAGAAGTCCAATTTTATGAGTGACCCCAATCCATCAACACAAGAAATTTCTCAAACTCCAAGGATATTACTTGTCGATGACGAGCCCGGTTTAAGAACTGCTGTTCAGGCCTATCTTGAAGATGAAGGTTTTCAAGTTACAACCGCTGTCGATGGAGAAGAGGGATGGGAAAAAGCTCAAAAAATGATCCCTGATGTAATTATCAGTGACGTCATGATGCCTAGATGTGATGGTTATGGGCTTTTAAACAAAATTAGAGAAGATGAAAGACTTGGAGGTACACCTGTCATTTTCCTTACTGCTAAAGGTATGACTGCTGATAGGACTCAGGGTTATCAAGCAGGTGTAGACGATTACATGCCAAAACCATTTGATCCAGATGAGCTAGTTGCAAGAGTTAAGAATGTAGTTCAGCGGCAAGAGCGACTATTAACTGAAGCAGCCAGATTTGCTAATGCTGATGTTGGCCAAATGGCAAAACAGATTACAGAAATAAAATCAATGCTTAGCCATGGGGATAAAAACCACTCACGCAAAGATGATTCGATTCCTAATTTCACCCCAAGAGAGGCAAGCGTTTTGCAACTAGTAGCGGAAGGTTTAATGAACAAAGAAATTGCAAGACAACTTGAGACTTCTATCCGCAATGTAGAGAAATATGTGAGTCGATTATTTATTAAAACCGGTACTTCCAGTAGAACAGAACTAGTTAGATATGCACTTGAAAATCATTTAGTTACCTAAATATGTTTTGAAAAATTAAAATTTTAGTTCTCTAGGATTTCACAAATTCTATTAATTTCGAAAAATAAAAAGGAGCTTGATTCAACTTGCTTTTGACAACTTTAAAGCCAGATTGCTTTGCAGCTTCGATAATTCCGGACTCCCTTAATGTATATGCCCTAGTAGTTTTACTTGGTCCGGGGAATAGCTGACCAATACCTTTCAAAAGGGCTAGTAAAGGAGTATAGGGGGCAAAGCTAACAATTAATCTCTCATCAGATAATTCACATAGATGTTTCACCATTGCCTCAGCCTCCTGTTGAGGGTAGTGAATGAAAACATCTAAGCAAACAACTGTATTAAATGAACCTTTTAAATTTTCTAAATCAGATGTTCGAAAATTCAGCTTATTGAAGTCCAAACCTTCTTCCTTTGCCCTACTTTTTGTCTCGTTTATCATGGCTTCAGAAATATCACTTAAATGAATTGATTTAGCACCCAATTTTGCCAATGGAATACTTAAACTACCAACACCACAGCCAGCATCACAAAAACTTTTATCCTTGATATTGTCATACTCTTTCAACCAACTAATGACATCATCAACTGTCTTTTGGTGACCTATCCTTATATTTTTTTGCACTTTATTTACATCATCACTTTCGCTATATATTCGATTCCATCTATCAAACCCAGTCCCATTAAAATATTCAGTGACTTCCGCCTTTTCATTTTTCTCAATTTGCGTTGTCATTTAATCAGATAATTACCTCTTACCAATCTTACGCAGCCAACTGCCAAGACAACTGATGATTACAAGAATTCATTTTCCATCTAAGTAAAGACTTAATATTCTTTCCAATAAAAAAAGATTTTGCAGTCATTTTGTTCTGACTTAATACCATACGTGGAGCAAGTGTTGCCATCCAAATAGCAGCAGAGGGATCATTAATCCAATTTGCTATTTTTTTGCATGCGTCTAGTAAAGGCAAAGTGGAACCTGCAATTGTTTCATTTGGAAGTCTACATAAACCATTTTCTACTGTTATCAAGCGTTTATCCCAATTAAACGATCCATCTCCTAAACCATAAGCTGATATTGCATCGCTAACTAAAACAATTTGCTTTGGTGCAAGTATCTTTAAAAGCCTAATCATATCTGAATGAACATGAACACCATCACCTATCAATCCTAGGAAAATATCGTCTCTTCTTGCAGCCGCTCCTATAGGTCCAATAGCTCGATGATGTAAACCTTTCATTGCATTAAAAGTATGCGTAATCATGCTCACACCATTATTAAAAGCTTTTATGGCTGAATCAAAATCAGCTGAAGAATGTCCCAGTGAGACAACGATATTTAATTCTCTTAGACGAGAAATTACATCCAAAGAACCTTTTAATTCTGGAGCCAATGTCATTAGTGCTATGTCGTCCTCAAATCCCTTTATTCTCTCATTTAAGGCAGAAATACTAGGTCTACAAATACTTCCTGTGTCATGTGCTCCAGAATATGTCTCACATAAAAAAGGTCCTTCCATATGGGCGCCAAGTAGTCGACATCGATTTGTTGAAGTATATTTTTTCGTTTCCTTTAAGACCTCCATTCCTAATTGAAATTGATCTAGAGAACAACTAACAAAAGTTGGACAAATTCCTTCAACTCCATCTAGCCAAAGTTGATCAAGCAATGTTAATAATTTAGGTATTTTATTAAAATTTAAATCTGTAAATGAGATCCCTAAACCTCCATTCATTTGAAGATCAATGGCTCTAGGACTTAGCCAATCTCCATGCCAATCTTCGTCATAACTTGATTCCTTCTTGCAAGTTTTATCAATAGAAAGAATAATTCCATGTTCATCTAAAACTAGTGAAAATAAATTCTTTTCATCTTCGCTTTTCTCTGGTTGAGGTACTTTAATGTTTGTAATTTTTCTCATTTCTTAAAAACTAAAAATAATTAATGCAGAATTCTTAAATAATTGGCATTATAAAAATGAGATTTATAGAATTGACAATTGTCTTTAACTGAAGCTAATACATTTAAGCAAGTAGCTGTAGTAATGGGTAGTGATTCAGATCTTAAAACTCTTAAGCCTGCGGTGGCAATTCTAGATCAATTTGGCATATCTAATGAAGTAAGGATTCTGTCTGCTCATAGGACTCCAAAAGAAATGATGGATTTTGCTCAAATGGCAGAATCAAATGGTTTTGGAGTGATAATTGCTGGGGCTGGCGGGGCTGCTCATCTACCAGGAATGATCGCATCTCTTACAACTCTTCCTGTCATAGGCGTTCCCGTCAAGAGCAAGGCACTATCAGGGATAGATTCAATGTATTCAATCTTGCAAATGCCCTCAGGCATCCCCGTAGCAACAGTTGCCATAGAAGGGGGCCTAAATGCTGGCCTTTTAGCTACTCAAATTTTAGCCATCAACAATACTGAATTAAAGAATAAATTAAACGCCTACAGATGTGAGCTGCACGACCTTGTCGTTAAAAAAGATCACACACTTAAAGAGATTGGAGCTATAACTTATCTAGAAAAAATGTAATTAATTTTCCATTAACTTAGAAATTTTTGAAATAATCTTTCTTTCAACAAGCAAATTAATAACTATATCTACACATTGATCAATCTCTAGATTTCCAGTATCAATTTTCAATTCTGGAGACTGAGGTTCTTCATAAGGACTTGAGATTCCAGTAAAATCTTTGATGTCTCCGTTTCTTGCCTTGGCATAAAGCCCTTTTGTATCTCTTGTTTCACAAACCCCTAGATCAGCTGAACAATATATTTCTATAAAATCATTCTCTCCAACTAAAGATCTTGCATTATCGCGATCGACTCTAAATGGAGATACGAATGCAGTTAAAACAATGATTCCAGCGTCAAGAAATAGTTTAGAGACTTCGCCAATTCTTCTGATATTTTCTTCCCTATCAAGATCAGAAAATCCCAAGTCTTTGCATAAACCATGTCTGATGTTGTCACCATCTAAAACATAAGTTGAATAACCATCTTTGTGTAGAGCTACATTTACTGCATTGGCTAGTGTGCTTTTTCCAGAACCAGATAGACCTGTAAACCAAAGTATTGCGCTGCGATGTCCTCTTTGCTGAGATCTAGCTTCTCTATCAACTGAAGATTGGTGCCAAACTATATTGGTGGCTTTTGATAGAGGACTTTGAGAGTTTTGTTCCATGAATGCAGACTAATTGTTTACTATTCTCCATGTTGATCGACACAGTTTATTGTTAACCTCCACTTTGTTTTGGCCTAAAACCCTCCTTTAAAAGAAAATTCTGAGCTTTTGATATTTGATCTCCTTGTAACTCTAAAAAATCACCTTTAACAGCCCCACCTGTTCCGCAAGCTATTTTTAAATTCTTAAGAATTTTTTTTGCCTCTACTTGCTCTAATTCAAGTCCTTTGATGACAGTAACAAGTTTTCCTTTTTTTCCAGATCGAGTTCTTTCTAAACGAACTTGTCGCTTTCCTTTAGGAGTAACACTATTTTGAGTGTTACTCCCTATTGTCTTAAGAGGGTCATTAAACTCACTCCAGCCACCTTTGGACATTTTTTGCTTTTTGGCTGGTAATTATTTTCTTAATCTAAGGTGACAGGTACACTCCCAACACAATTTAAAGATTCGGATTTATCTCCTTTAACAAGGCCAAATGCTCTTGGTCGATTTGGTAAGTATGGGGGGCAATATGTTCCTGAAACTTTAATACCTGCTCTTATTGAATTAGAGCAAGCTGCTAAAGAAGCATGGAAAGATTCTTCATTCAATTCAGAACTAAATCATTTACTAAAAACATACGTAGGAAGATCAACTCCTCTTTATGAAGCCACAAGACTAACTGAACATTACAGAAAAAATACATTAAAAGGTCCAAGGATTTGGCTTAAAAGAGAAGATTTAAATCACACAGGCGCACACAAAATAAATAATGCACTTGGGCAAGCTCTTCTTGCGATTCGGATGGGGAAAAAAAGAATTATTGCTGAAACTGGAGCTGGTCAGCATGGAGTTGCAACTGCGACAGTCTGCGCTCGTTTTGGATTGGAGTGCATTATCTATATGGGCAAAGAAGATATGAGAAGACAAGCCTTAAACGTATTCCGAATGCAATTGCTTGGAGCCTCAGTGAGGCCAGTAACAAGTGGAACAGCAACACTCAAAGATGCAACCAGCGAAGCTATTCGGGATTGGGTTACTAATGTTGAAACGACTCATTATATTCTCGGTTCAGTTGCAGGCCCACATCCATATCCAATGTTGGTCAGAGATTTTCACGCAGTTATTGGAGAAGAAACAAAGCAACAATGTAAACAAGCTTTTGGGCGGTCTCCCGATGTTCTTCTTGCTTGTGTTGGTGGGGGATCGAATGCGATGGGTCTTTTCCATTCTTTTGTTGAAGACAAAAGTGTGAGAATGATTGGAGTTGAAGCTGCGGGAGATGGAGTCGAAACAGGTCGCCATGCAGCGACAATTACTGAAGGAAGAATAGGAGTGCTCCACGGCGCGATGAGTCTCTTACTACAAGACAAAGATGGGCAAGTTGAGGAGGCTCATTCCATTAGCGCAGGTCTTGATTATCCAGGGGTTGGGCCGGAGCATAGTTACTTAAAAGAAATTGGACGTGCTGAATATGCTGCTGTTACTGACACTGAAGCCATAGAAGCGCTGCAATTAGTTAGTAAATTGGAAGGTATTATTCCTGCTCTAGAAACTGCTCATGCATTTGCCTATCTAGAAAAACTTTGCCCAACTCTCAATCATAATTCTGAAATTGTCATTAACTGCTCTGGCAGAGGGGATAAAGACGTGAATACAGTTGCTGAAAAACTAGGATCAGAAATATAAAATAACAGCTTATTAATACCTTGGAACAGATTGATCAACATCTGTGCTCCAAGCATCTATTCCTCCGACAAGATTCCAAACACTTTTAGCTATTCCTTGTTCTAGAAGCCAAATACCAAAATTCAGACTTCTCACACCCGCATGGCAAATAACGACAACAGGCTGATCCTTCGGCAACAGTTCACCTATTTTGTCTGACCAGTTTGCAGCCTTGCTCAAAGGTAGATGTAATACTGAGAATGAAAATGAGGCAATAGCAATTTCATTATCCTCCCTCACATCTACAATAAATGGTTTTTCAGAAGAATCATCTTCTAAAATTTTATTTAACTCTTTTGGAGATATATTTAAAGGAATATTCTGGTTCATATTTGTGATTCTAAGTAAAGATTAAACTTTCTATTATCAAAGCTCAAAAAGGATACAAACGCTCAAATAATGACAAATGAAATCACTTCAATCTTATTTTTTAATATCTGCAATAGTAATTTTATCAATTTTGACTGGGATATTTATCTGGCGCAATAAGCATCTTACGCAAATCCCTAAGTTCAATGAAGAATCATTCAATGCTCCGGTTTCCTCAAAATATATACCAAAGAATACTGATCTCGTATTCCACTGGAAACTGAATCCAGGCTTAATTCCAAAGTACATCGAAAATTATCAAGATAAAGTTAGTAAACACGCCATAAACAAAAAAGTAAGTTTTATCAGAGATTCCTCTTTTCAATTAATTGGCTTTAATTTTGCAAAAGACATCTCAAAATGGGTAGGAGATTATGGGAGCTTTGCAGTATTTGATTCAAACAAAAAAACTATAAATGATTGGTTGATGGTCTTAGCAATAAAAGAAGATGTAAATATTAAACAAGAATTAGAATCTATTTTAGAATCAAAAGTTGTTGATGAGAGTACTAATCAAAGCAATAAAATCAGCACCTCAAAAACAGAAATAATTTCAAAACAAATTAATTTAAACAACTCAATCTACTTTGCAAATGATGAAGATAATCTTTTAATATCATCCAATCCTAATATCATACAATCTTCAATAGAAAAATTAGATAGCAATATAATAAATACAAAAAAAATGTATAAGAATATTCAATTAAAGGATAATCTTAAAGACGGATTGTTATTATTAGAAATGTCTCCAAAAAAGATTTTAAATCTTATTGGTCAAGAAGAAGATTTATTGAATATAAATAATGTAGATAATTTACTATCTTCTGTAAATGTAGATAAAAATAAATTAAATATAGAAGGGATATTAGCTTATAATGTTCAGACTAAAATGCCAGTTAAAGATATTAATTATAATTTAATTGATATAAAAAAAGAATCTGAATTGCCTGAAGATTTCATATTGGTTGACAACCCCAAGCAATATTTCCAGAAAGATTCTTTCCATCCATATCAAAAGCTCATAGCATCTCTTATTAAAGAATCAACAACCTCAGATTATTCTAAGCTCTTTAAAATAATTCTTGAAAACTCTCAAGGAAATTTGATTTGGATAAATGATAAAGACTGGTTAGTTTTAACTAGGAAATCTGATACGAGCAAGGCAGAGATAAATGATATACTAAAAAAAGAAAACTTTTTGAATTCAAGTCTAGATTTTAGAAGCAGAAAGCTAGAAATTTGGTCAAAAATAAGTACAAATGAAAATAAAAAATATGAGCTAAAAGAGAACATTGAGGCAATTGTCGAAGAAGATGACAAGACTTACATTTGGAGTCAAAACTTATCTTCTATTTCAAATTTTGATAATACAGCTTACCTACAGAATTATTCAGATAATGAAAAGAAGATAGAAGAAGTTAATGATTTTAATGATGTACTGAGAATACATTTAGGGGAAAAAAAAACTAAGGCAATTTTAAATAGTTTCTATCCATATATCTTACTTAAAACTATGTTAGGAAATACACTAACCACCCCTCAGAATATTGATATATCTATTGCAGTCCCTACAATTAATTATCCAGACTTCATTAAAGTTAAAATCAACTTAAAAACAAGTTAATAAAAAGTTTAAAGTGCTATATTAAAATCATAGTTTAATTCTATAAAATACAGTTCAAGTTGAAAATTTTTCAATTGAACAGAAAAATTGTTTTGCAGGAGCTAAAGCCATAGATAACGAAAAAAAGACAACTAATTTGGTTCTAAAGCCAGGTTTGGAAGGGGTTCCAGTAACCAACTCAAGGATATGTGAAATCAATGGGACAGATGGAAAGCTTAGTTACAGAGGTTATCCAATATCTGAGCTAGCCCAAAAAAGTAGTTTTTTAGAAACTGCATTTCTTTTGATTTGGGGAGAACTTCCTACTGAAAATGAGCTTGAGAAATTTGAAAAGGACGTTCAAATGCATAGACGAGTCAGCTTTAGGATTAGAGATATGCTCAAGTGTTTTCCAGAGTCTGGGCATCCTATGGATGCTCTTCAAGCAAGTGCTGCATCTCTGGGGCTCTTTTATTCTCGAAGAGCAATTGATGACCCAAAATATATCTACGACGCAGTAGTGAGGTTGATTGCAAAAATTCCAACCATGGTTGCTGCTTTCGAGCAAATAAGAAAAGGAGACGATCCAATTCAACCTCAAGATGATTTACCGTATTCTTCCAATTTCCTTTACATGCTCACCGAGAGGGAGCCAAATCCTATTGCAGCAAGAGTTTTCGACAGATGTTTAATTCTTCATGCCGAGCACAGTCTCAATGCAAGTACTTTTAGCGCAAGAGTAACTGCAAGCACGCTTACTGATCCTTATGCTGTCGTCGCTTCTGCGGTTGGAACATTGGCCGGTCCTCTTCATGGAGGGGCCAATGAAGATGTTATTGCGATGCTAGAAGAAATTGGAAAACCTGATGAAGCTTCTTCATTTCTCAATGATGCAATTGCAAAAAAAAGGAAAATCATGGGCTTTGGGCACAGGGAGTATCGTGTCAAAGACCCTAGAGCAACAATTTTACAAGCCTTCGCAGAAGAACTTTTCTCGGAATTTGGTAAAGATGAAATGTATGAAGTAGCCAAAGCACTTGAAGAAGAGGCTATTTCCAAGCTGGGGCCAAAAGGTATATTCCCAAATGTTGACTTTTATTCCGGACTTGTTTATCGAAAGCTTGGCATTCCTCGAGATTTGTTTACACCAGTTTTTGCTATTTCCAGAGTTGCTGGTTGGTTGGCTCACTGGAGAGAACAACTTGGAGCAAATAGAATTTTCAGGCCATCACAAATTTATGAAGGAGCAAAAATGAGAAATTGGAAGCCTCTTGAAAGCAGATAATTTAAAATTTATATTTTTCGAATTTAAAATTCAATCAAAATTACACTAACCTTGGTAACAGAATATAAATAAGAAGTGGATTCAGGTATAGACCTTGAAATGAGTTTTACTCAAGGTGTTCAAAACCTTGGTTTATCTCATGAATTAGCACATCTTTTATGGATCCCTCTTCCAATGCTTTTAGTATTGGTATCAGCTGTCATTGGTGTATTAGTAACAGTTTGGCTTGAACGAAAAATTTCTGCTGCAGCTCAACAGAGAATTGGGCCTGAATATGCCGGTGCACTTGGTATTCTTCAGCCAATGGCAGACGGTTTGAAACTCCTAGTAAAAGAAGACATTATTCCGGCAAGGGCTGACAATGTTCTTTTTACAGTCGGTCCAATATTAGTTTTAGTGCCGGTTATTCTTTCTTGGCTAATTGTTCCTTTTGGTCAAAATCTTTTAATTAGCAATGTAGGTATAGGAATCTTTTTGTGGATTGCCCTAAGTAGCATTCAACCAATTGGTTTACTGATGAGTGGCTACTCTTCCAATAATAAATATTCATTATTAGGTGGACTAAGAGCTGCAGCTCAATCAATTAGTTATGAAATTCCGCTAGCACTAGCGGTTTTGGCAATAGTTATGATGAGCAATTCACTAAGCACAGTTGACATAGTTGAGCAACAAAATACTGCTGGCTTACTTAGCTGGAATATATGGCGACAACCTGTAGGTTTTATTATTTTTTGGATCTGTGCATTAGCTGAATGCGAGAGACTACCTTTTGATTTACCAGAGGCAGAAGAAGAGCTTGTAGCTGGTTATCAAACTGAGTATTCAGGTATGAAATTTGCTCTGTTTTACTTAGCTGGATACATAAATCTTGTTTTATCTGCTTTACTTGTTTCTGTTCTGTACTTGGGAGGATGGGGTTTCCCAATCTCAATTGATTGGTTTTCATCATTAATAGGTCTTTCAATTGATAATCCATTAGTTCAAATTTTTGCTGCGTCTCTTGGAATTGTAATGACAATCCTTAAGGCTTATTTACTGGTGTTTTTAGCAATCTTATTGAGATGGACTACTCCAAGAGTTCGTATTGATCAACTACTCGATTTAGGCTGGAAGTTTCTTTTACCTATTTCTTTGGTCAATTTACTTGCAACTGCTTCACTTAAATTGGCATTTCCGATGACATTTGGCGGATAAAAGAAAAACAACACAATAGCTAGCTTTTTAAGTAAAAGTACCTACATTTAATTGAAAAAAGCTGTATAATGGTTAGTGTAAATAAAGACCGCCGGCATCTAATTTAATATGCTTGGTTTCCTTGAAAAAGTTGCCGACTACACTAAAGAAGCCATTAGTGCAGCAAAATATTTAGTTGATGGACTAGGAGTTACGTTCGACCACATGCGTCGAAGGCCTGTTACGGTTCAATACCCTTACGAAAAGCTAATTCCCTCTGAGCGTTATAGGGGGAGGATTCACTATGAATTTGATAAATGCATTGCTTGCGAGGTTTGCGTAAGGGTATGCCCAATCAATCTCCCAGTTGTTGATTGGGTAATGAATAAAGAAACCAAGAAAAAAGAATTGAGAAATTATTCTATTGACTTTGGTGCATGTATTTTTTGCGGGAATTGCGTTGAATATTGCCCTACAAATTGTTTATCAATGACAGAAGAATATGAACTGTCTGCATTTGATAGACATAGCCTTAACTACGATAATGTTGCTCTTGGAAGACTACCAACAAGCGTAACTTCAGATCCATCAGTTCGTCCTCTCAGAGAATTACCCTATTTGCCAAAGGGCATAATGGACCCTCATGAATTACCTGCGAACCAACAAAGAGCAGGTAAGCTTCCAAGTCAGATTATAAAAGAACTGCAAGCAGAGAAATCACAAGAAGAAGGTAATAATAATTATTCGGATATGGTTCCAAATAAATTAAATTCTACTAACCAATGAATATCGCTTATTCAACAGAATTAATTTGCTTTTTAATTCTAAGTGCTGTAATAGTTTCTGGAAGTTTGGCGGTTGTTTTATTAGAAAATATTGTTTACTCAGCCTTTTTATTAGGTGGAGTCTTTATGGCTGTAGCAGGTTTATATCTTTTGCTAAATGCTAGTTTTGTCGCTGCAGCTCAAATTCTTGTATATGTAGGAGCTGTAAATGTTTTGATATTATTTGCAATTATGTTAGTTAATAATAAAGAAAAGTTAGAACCAATTAAAGGTCTTAAAACTAGAAAGTTGATATCTGGTGGCGTTTGTGGTGGATTATTAATTCTATTATTGCGGGTTAGCATTACCACCAAATGGAACTTGCCAGGTCCAACCTCTGTTGGCGAAGAAGCAACTGAGAGAATAGGAGAACATCTATTTACAGATTATTTATTACCTTTTGAACTTGCTTCGATTCTATTATTAATGGCTATGATTGGAGCAATTGTATTAGCAAGAAGAGATGTATCCATTTCAACAGCTGATATAAATAATTTAAAGAATCAAAAGTCCTTAAGTGATAAGAAAATTCCTCTTCTTTCCGAAAATAGTATAAAATGAATTTAATTATATACATAACATTTATATACTAAATATGTTAGAAAATTCTATTGTTCCAGTCCCTCTTCAGGCTTATCTCATAATTGCTGCATTCCTTTTCTGTACAGGTGTATGGGGATTAATAAATAGTCGAAATGCTGTTCGTGTTTTAATGAGCATAGAATTAATGTTAAATGCAGTGAATATAAATCTTATGAGTTTTTCATCCTATATAGATGGATCAGTAATTAGAGGGCAAGTATTTTCAATTTTTGTTATTACCGTAGCAGCAGCAGAGGCAGCCGTTGGACTAGCGATACTACTTTCATTGTATAGAAATAGAGTTACTATTGACATGGAAAGTTTCAATCTACTCAAATGGTAGATATTTTTAATGACAACAAGTCTGATCTGGATCTTATATAGATCAGATAGCGATACTGCATACAAAGAAACCTTAAATTGTAAAAAAATAATTGAAGGTTATGGGAAAAAAGTTTTATTTTCCGAAATAAGCACAGAAACCAATAATATTAATCAATTATTTTTAGCATCTGATGTATTGCCAGAGATCACTATTGTTCTGGGAGGTGATGGAACAGTTTTAAGGGCCGCAAGATATTTATCCCCGAAAAACATACCTATTTTGAGTTTTAATGTTGGAGGAAATCTAGGTTTTTTGACCCACGATCGTCATATCTTAAAGCAAGAAACTTTTTGGGAAAGAGTTTCAAATAATAGATTTAATATCCAAAAAAGAATGATGCTTGAAGCAACAGTCTTTAAAGAAAGTAACAACAATGAAACCACAATTAAAAAATCATTTTTTGCTCTAAATGATTTTTATTTACGATCTTGCACAGATGAGATTTCGCCTACTTGCAGCCTCGCACTTGAAATAGATGGTGAAGCTGTAGATAAATACAAGGGCGATGGACTTATCTTCTCTACTCCAACAGGTTCTACTGCTTACTCTATGGCCGCTGGAGGACCCATTATCCATCCATCTTTGGATGGAATTATAGTGAGCGCTATTTGCCCTATGAGCTTAGCCAGTAGGCCAATTGTGGTCCCTCCTGAATCTCGATTAGTAATCAAACCCATAAGAGGTATGAGACAAAAAATAAAGTTATGGTTAGATGGATCCAGTGGATGTTCAATTGAATCTGACGACACATGCTTAATAAAGAAATCTAATCACTCAACCTCAATAATCATTTTAGATGAAAATCATTCTTATTATAAGACAATTACTCAAAAGCTTCATTGGGCAAGTAGCCTGAACGATCCTCACAAATAATTAGTTATGGGCATAGAAATAGAAAGGAGATTCTTAGTTAAAAATGAAGATTGGAAAGATCAGGTAATACTAAGTGAAAGTTTTAGTCAGGCCTACTTAAATGCAAGTGTAGATGAATGGGCTACTCGAGTAAGGATAATAGATAATAATAAAGGGTACATAACATTAAAGTCCTCTTTAAATGAATTAATAAACTATGAGTTTGAATATTCAATTCCTAGAAAAGATGCTATTGAATTAATACAATTATCTAAATATAAAATTGCTAAAACTCGATATCAGCTAAATATAAATAAAAAAAATTGGGTGGTTGATGTTTTTGAAGAGTCAAATTCGTGTTTAAAAATTGCTGAAATTGAATTGAATTCTGAATCAGAAGAAATTCAAGTCCCATCATGGTGTGGACAAGAGATAACTGGGATCAAATCATTGAGCAATGCTGCTCTTGCGAAAGCACCAATTTCTGAATTGTCAGTAAAAGATAGGATAAAAGCCAAAAGCTTCTAAACAAAAAGGCAGCTTGTCCTTTAGATTGTCTTAATAATCGTTAGATGGTTTCCAGCGATTTATGCGTCCTTTGCAAGAGGTATAACTTGTTTGGTCTTTATGACACAGAGGGTATCCTTCGAATCACTTGCTCTGACAAGGAAGCTTGCTTTGCATATGCAAAGTTATTTGAGTTGTCATCTATAGAATTTTCTGTAATGCCCTTATCAGATCTTATTGAGGACGAAAATAATTATAAATTCTAAGAATCTGTTTCATCTGGCAATGAACAACAGTTAAATCCATCTCGGCAGATTTTTCCATGATCCATTGCCCAGTTCAACAAAGCCACTCTGTTTTTCGAACCTGTTTTTGTGAACATATTGCTGACATGATTGTCTACAGTTCTTTTACTAATTGTCAGTTTTTCAGCAATCTCCTGATTAGTCAGGCCATCTGCAACTAATCCAATGATCTCCATCTCCCTGGCTGACAGTCCCATGTGGGACGAATTAGCGATCTCTCCTGTAAACATTCCCCTCACTCACAACTCATTAATTAATACTACTTAGATTAGGGCCTTTAATCACCGATAGTAATTATCTAGTAAAAAATACATGTGAAATCTAAACTTCAAAATCGTCTTGAATCTGGCCTATCAGCTGTTACTGCTGAAATCATGCCTCCTAGAGGAGGTAATACAGCTTTAGCTCTTTCAAAAGCCATCAAATTAAAAGACCTTGTGCATGGTTTTAACGTTACAGATGGCAGCAGGGCAATTATGAGAATGAGTAGCCTAGCCCTATGCAAGCTGCTTTTAGAGGCGAATCTTGAACCAGTCTTACAATTATCATGTAGGGATAGGAATCGAATCGCATTACAAGCTGAATTACTAGGAGCACATGCTCTAGGGATAACAAATATCCTCTGTTTAACAGGCGATCCTGTACGAGTAGGAGACCAATCTCAAGCCAAATCGGTTCAAGATTTCAACTCAATAGAACTTATTAATCAAGTCACATCACTTAACAAAGGAATAGATCCCGTGTCTGATTTATTACCTGATGGCCCAACTGATTTATTCGCTGGAGCTGCAGCTGATCCAAATTGCAGAGGGTTTGATGGCTTACGAAGGAGAATCGAACTCAAAAAAAACGCGGGTGCAAATTTCCTTCAAACTCAAATGGTTATGGACCCAAAAGTACTTGAACGATTTTGCAAGGAAATCACAGAGCCTATGAAAATCCCTGTTTTAGCTGGGGTTTTTCTACTCAAATCTTCCAAAAATGCACAATTCATTAATCGTGTAGTACCAGGAGCATGCATACCCGAATCAATTATTTCCAGACTTGAAAGTTCATCAAATCCTATTGATGAAGGCATATCAATTGCTGCTGAGCAAGTAAAAAGTTTTCTAGGTATTGCTCAAGGAGTTCACATTATGGCCGTTAAAGCAGAACAACAAATACCGATGATTTTAGATAGAGCAAATATTAATTAGTAGAACCAATCAGATCAGTACCTAATAATTCAGCCATTGCTTTTTGTTGGGGTGACGGTTCGCCTAAGTCCTGTCTTCTGGCATCAGTTATCAACCAATCTAAAGCAGCTTCCTGTAAATCAAAGTGATCACCTTCTTTACCAACACAATATCTACCAAAGACTAACTTCTCCACAAGTTGAACTCCTGGCCCAATTAATGAATAATCAAAGATTATTGAATTATCAATTGTTGCTCCTTCACAAATACAACAACTTGGACCAATCATAGAAGGCCCAACGATAGTTACACCATCTTCAATCCTTGTCATTCCACCAACATAGATTGGTCCTTTCACATTTATTTTATCCCAATTAGCTGCAACATTTAAACCAGTATAGATTCCAGGTCTCACTTGCTTTCCGGGTATTTCAACCTGTCTAACATCACCTTTAAGTACATTCCTAATTGCTCTCCAATAATCTGGTACTTTGCCAATATCAACCCACTCAAAATCCATGGCTAAAGCATAGAAAGGTGCTCCTTCTTCTACTAATTTTGGAAACAAATCTGAGCCAATATCAAAGGGTTTTCCAGATGGAATATAATTAAAAATTTCAGGCTCAAATAAATAAATTCCAGTATTAATCTTATCGCCTAGAGCATTCTCAATAGAAGGTTTTTCTTGAAAAGCTTTAACTCGATCTTCTTCATCAGTTACAACAACGCCATAACTACTTACTTGATCTTTTGAGACACGTTTAGTTATCAAACTAGCCAATGCACCTTTTTCTTTATGTCGTTTTACTGCTTCAGATAAATCCAAATCAATTAGTGCATCACCACACAAGACGACAAAAGTATCATCAAAAAACTTTTGAAAATCTTGAATCTTTTTCAGCCCGCCCGCGGATCCAAGTGCATCACCAATTAATTCTCCGTCTTCAATACGACCTTCAAAGCTATATGCAATTTCAACTCCAAATCTTTGTCCATCTCGGAAATAATTTTCTATTTCCTCTGCTAGATGTGAAACATTGACCATAACCTCAGTAAAACCGTGCTCCTTGAGAAGTTCCAACAGAAACTCCATTACAGGTTTCTGAAGGATAGGAATCATTGGCTTTGGAATCACATGTGTGATCGGCTGAACTCGGGTTCCTTTACCAGCGGCCAGGATCATCGCCTTCATAGGCGGTTTAATCTATCTGAACAATGCCAACATAGAATGCTGCCTCCACAAAGAGCTAAGCAGCAGCCGGCGAGACATCTGTCACGTCTAGAGAAGCGATGGGAAGTTGAGCAACCATTCCTGGTTGCAAAAGCCTCTTTAGACTTATAGGAGAGAACAAAGAACCTTTTTGAACAATCTCCACCTTGCCCTGAGAGCATAAAAATAATAAAGCCCAAAAGACCCCTACTCTATCTGTATCCAAATCATCTGAGGCCGAATTTTCTTTCCAACTCTCAACTAATAATTCAAAATCAACCCAATGCAAAGCTTGCTCCCACTTATTTATGAAAATCGCTAGCGCAGCAGTGGTTTCAGGCAATTTTTCTCGATGAGCAAGAGATGAAACCTGAGCAATAACCTCCCTATTACTTAATTTTTTTTGTCGTAACTTTCTACGATTATTCAAATCATCATTTTTCAAAGATTCGGCAATTGTCTCAAGCTGATTTATTAATTCTCCAAGAGTAACTGGCCTTCTAAATGGAGGAGGTGCAACTGGCCTTCTAAAAAGATGTCTCTCTGGTCGAAGAGGTAATTGGAAACTGTCATCTAGCCAACCCTGTTCACCAAAATCGAAGTCTGAATCAGCTTCAACTTCCATATCAACGGTGAACATTTCAGCTTCAAGGACCTCCGCCTTTAAACCAACCAAAACAGAAGCCGCTAAAAAGGCCTCACTACTCTGAGCCAGATCAACCTCATAACTTCCACCATTTTGGCTGAAATGTTGTGAAATCTTTTTTGGAATTTCAATACGCTGTTTAAGTTGGTCCAAAAAACCATCTACAACTGGAATAACATCCACATCCCAAGGATCTATATCTCCTCTTTCAGCAGCATCTTGCAATAAGCGAATAGCAAGTCTCGCGCCAGAATCTGCAGATTGAGTTAAGAAATCAACTGGCAATTAGCACTATTAATCTATAAGCAAGTTATCTCTATATTGGATGTAATGCCAGGTGAAATAATTTTCAATCTAAAAGAGGCGCTTCAATAGTCCCAATTGATAAGTTTGTATTGCTAATAATTGTTGCTCGATCACTTCTAATTCTCTCAACGGCTAACAAATCTCTTTTAACCAATCCATCAATTGATGAAATATAAGTATCAGTCATAATTTTTGGATACAAACCAATTCCAATAATGGGAACTAATAAACAAGCAATAATATAGATCTCTCTAGGTTCAGCATCTACTAACTTTGCTTTAGATATTAACTTTGCATTCTCTTTACCGAAGAAGATTTCTCTGAGCATCGATAATAAATATATAGGTGTCAAAATGACTCCAATTGCTGCTAATGAAGCAACAACAATCCTAAATGGGAGAGTATAAACTTCATCTGTTACGAACCCAACAAAAACCATTAATTCTGAGATAAACCCACTCATTCCAGGTAAAGCAAGAGAAGCGAAAGCACATGCTGTCCATAAAGCAAACATAATCCTCATATTTTGACCAATACCACCCATTTCATCTAATTGAAGGGTGTGAGTTCTGTCGTAAGTTGCACCAACGAGGAAAAACAAGCTTGCTCCTATTAAGCCGTGGCTAACCATTTGCAACATTGCACCACTAGTACCTAAAGAGCTAAAGCTTCCAATACCTATTAAGACAAAACCCATATGACTTATTGAGCTGTAGGCAATTTTTCTTTTTAAATTTCTTTGAGCAAAAGAAGTTAAAGCTGCATAAATAATATTTACTACTCCCAATACAATTAACAATGGAGCAAATTGAGCATGAGCATCTGGCAGTAATTGTGCATTAAATCTAAGGAGAGCATATCCACCCATCTTTAACAAGATGCCTGCTAAAAGCATATGTACTGGAGCAGTGGCCTCTCCATGGGCATCGGGCAACCAAGTATGTAGAGGAACAATAGGAAGTTTGACCCCAAATGCTATTAACAAGCCTGAATAACAAAGCAGTTGAAAACCCCTCCCAAAATCTTGCTGAGCCAAATGGGTATAACCGAAATCTGGTACCCCTCCTCCTTGAAAGAAACCCATCGCAAGACCAGCAAGGAGAATAAATAACGAGCTTCCTGCTGTATAGATAATAAATTTGGTCGCCGCATATTGCCTCTTCTTTCCGCCCCAGATTGCAAGGAATAAATAAACGGGGAACAACTCCAATTCCCAAGCGAGAAAGAAAAGCAACATATCTTGAACTGCAAAGACAGCTATCTGGCCGCCATCCATGGCGAGAATTAAAAAGAAAAATAATTTTGGCTTATAGCTAACTGGCCATGCCGCCAAAACGGCAAGAGAAGTTATAAAGCTTGTAAGCAATATCAATGGCATTGATAAGCCATCTGCGCCAACAGACCAAGTCAATCCAAGATCAGGAAGCCAGCTAACTTTTTCATATAATTGCAGGCCTTCTTGACTTGGATCAAAGCCTTTGAAGTAAGCAGCGACAGTAATTAGAAAAGTAATTAAAGCAATTATTAGTGCATACCATCGAACTTCTTTCCCCTCTCCTCTATCTGGAATAAAAGGAACAATCAATGCTCCAACAATGGGAAACAATATGGATAAACTTAACCAAGGGAAATCGGCTTGAATTGGCTCAGAAATTAACATTGTTCCTAGGTTCAAACTTGTATTGAGAGCGAATTCCAAGACTCGAAATTAATCACCACTTTTTGAGTTTAGAAATTATGAGATTATTGGCACCCTCTAGATAGGGGATGAAACACACACCTAAAAAAATTATGTAAAAATCATGCACCGATAACTCCAAAAAGTGCAACCAGAGCAATTACTCCTCCAAAAACAATCAATGCGTAAAACTGAGCTCTTCCTGTCTCAAAATATTTAAGACCTTCTCCACTACCAAGAGTCAATAATCCTGTCAGATTGACAACTCCATCAACTACTTTTGCGTCTACTTCTAGTACTTCTCTTGCGAGTTTTCTACTGCCTTTTACAAAAATTTTCTCATTAATATCATCTAAGTACCATTTTTCCTGAAGAAATGAATTAATTTGAGGGTACTTCTTGGATAGAGAAACACCAAGATCAAGTCTTTTTAAATAATAAGTTAATACAGCCAATAATATCCCTGCAGATGAGATTGCGACAGAGGCAATTGCAAGTGGAAGGAATTCTCCCCAACTAAACTTTTCTGCAGCTTCAACAGCTTCCACAGGATCTAACAAGTTTGCAAAAATACTGTTCCAGGGAACACCTATAAATCCAATCAAGACAGAAGGAATTGCCAAAACTGCCAAGGGAAATGTCATGGGCCAAGCAGATTCATGTATTTTGCCAATTTTATGATCTTCATGATCTTCATCTTTCTCTTTACCTGCTAAAGAAAGCAATGAAAGCTGCATCTCTTTATTTTCGCCACGAAAGTCTCCCTCAAAAGTTAGAAAATAAAGCCTAAACATGTAGAAAGCTGTCATTCCTGCCGTTAGAAAACCAATAAACCAAAGAATTGGAAAAGCATTAAAGGCTTGACCAAGAATTTCATCTTTACTCCAAAAACCTGCGAGAGGAGGTATGCCACTTATAGCAATGCAACCAATGAAAAAAGTTATTGCTGTAATAGGCATTTTTTTACGTAGGCCCCCCATTAATCGCATGTCTTGAGCAAGAATTGGTTCATGACCAACGACTTCCTCCATGGCATGAATAACTGAGCCTGAACCAAGGAATAACATGGCCTTAAAACAAGCATGAGTGACAAGGTGGAACATTCCTGCAACTGGTGCACCACATCCCATCGCAAGCATCATGTATCCAAGTTGAGAAACTGTGCTATAAGCCAAACCTTTTTTTAAGTCCATTTGAGTCAAGGCGATCGATGCACCTAGGAAACAAGTGACAGTTCCAATAATTGCAATAAATAATCCAACGAAAGGGAACTGGCTAAACAAAGGATCAAGCCTTGCTACTAAAAAAACTCCCGCAGCAACCATTGTTGCTGCATGGATCAGCGCAGATATGGGGGTTGGGCCTTCCATTGCATCGGGCAACCAAACATGCAAAGGAAATTGTGCAGACTTAGCCATGGGCCCCATAAAAACAAGTATGCAAAGAGTCAAGGCCGCCCACATTGGTACTGTCCCAGAATCAACTGCCACTGATAAACCATCAGCGATGCCATGAAAATCAAAACTACCTGTTGCCCAAAAAAGACCCAAAATACCAAGCAACAAGCCAAAGTCACCCACTCTATTTACAATAAAAGCCTTTTGAGCTGCATGGGCAGCACCGTCTCTGTCATACCAAAAGCCAACTAATAAATATGAACACATACCAACCAATTCCCAGAAAACGTATATTTCAAGCAAATTTGGACTAACAATTAGGCCAAGCATTGAGCTGCTGAATAAAGCTAGATAAGTAAAAAAACGAACATACCCAGGATCATGCGCCATATAACCATGGGAATAAATCATTACCAAGAAAGCAATTGTAGTTACAAGAGCGAGCATCACTGCAGCTAGAGGATCAATCACATATCCCATTGGCAACTCAAATGAGCCTGCACTTGCCCAAATAAACAAGTGTTCAACTGGAGGCTGACCTGAGAGTTGTTCAGCTAAAACTGCATAGCTAATAAATGCCGAAGCACCTACGGAAGTCAAAAGGGTTATTGCAACGGGTTTCCTTGAACGATTAAAAAGATCGTTAAAACTAATTAATCCCAACCCAATCAAAACTGCCCCACAAAGAGGAAGAAGTGGAATTAACCAAGCAAAATCTGCAGCCGAGTGCATCCAGCTAAATCATATTGAAATAAGCTTAGGCAATTCTTGCTAGTAATTCAGTTAAATCAAAAGAGAGAAATCTCTGAGCTCCAACAGAAATAAATTTATGGGACCACCAGAAAAAAAATACTGCAATAAGAATCCCCATTTGAGAGGGCCTAAGAAATTCTTTTATTTGTAATTTTTGTCGTCCATCCAACACTGCCAGGAAAGGCACGACTGATGTTTTTTTCTTGATTTCATCAAATTCTTTTCCGAATCTGAGAGTAAGTCTTTTATCACCATGCCAGATAGCAAATAAATGGTGGGCAATCAATCCCATACAAGTTACAAGCATAAAACTTGTGCCAATCCAAAGTAAATGTGCAAAGCACCAAATAATTTGACCAATTGCCTGGGGATGGCGAGTTACTCTAATAATTCCTGATGCGTAAATTCTTACTTTGGGCTTTAAGACAGCCGGGATTTCTAAAAGGTTATAAGTAGCTGGGTACAAAAAAAGAAAACTAACTGCACTTAATATCCAAATCACAGGAATTAGTTCGCTAATCCCTTGAAAGTTCCAAAATCTCACTCCATCGTAACGATGAGCAATAAAGTAACCAACCAAAATGACAGCTGAAGGAATACTTACAAAAGCAAAAATCAATCTCCATGCTCTTGCTCCAATCACCTCTTCTGCTTTCACCCTTAAAGCCGCTCCACCACTATGAATAACAGCAAAACAAAATAAAAGTAATATCATCACAAAACTGGAACCATGAGTATCTGAAAGTGTCATTAGTCGTATAAAAACCTCTTAATAAATTATTAGATCCATACCGGATCAACAGTTGGAGTTGTTTTTCCCTACATTTTATTTTAATAACTGCCATGAAGGCCTGCCACCATGGTTGAGATCCCATTCACTCTTGATCAGTTAAGAATCCTTAAAGCAATCGTTGATGAGGGGAGCTTTAAAAAAGCTGCTGACAGTCTCTTTGTTACGCAACCGGCTGTAAGTTTGCAAGTCCAAAATCTAGAAAAACAACTAGATATTGCCATATTTGACAGAGGTGGAAGGAAAGCCCAACTAACTGAAGCTGGAAAGCTTCTTCTAAATTACTGTGAGAAAATTTTAGGGGAATGCCAAGAAACTTGCAAAGCAGTTGAAGATTTAAATAATCTCAAAGGGGGATCTATCACTATTGGAGCTAGTCAAACTACTGGTACTTACTTGATGCCAAGGATGATTGGACTTTTTAGACAAAAGTACCCAGAAGTTTCAGTTCAACTTCAAATTCATAGCACTAGAAGAACAGGATGGAGTGTTGCGAATGGCCAAATAGATATTGCTATCATCGGAGGCCAACTTCCACTAGAGTTAAATGAATCCCTAGAAGTTATTCCTTTTGCAACTGATGAGTTAGCTCTTGTTTTACCGACTAATCATGCATTATCGAAGTCAAAAGAACTCACAAAAGAAGATCTTTATAGTCTTAGGTTTATTACCTTAGACAATCAATCAACCACAAGAAAAGTCTTAGATCAACTCTTGGTCTCTTCTGGATTGGACGTCCAGAGGTTACATATAGAAATGGAATTAAACTCTCTTGAAGCCATAAAAAATGCTGTTCAATCTGATCTAGGCGCAGCTTTTCTCCCCATAGTGTCAATTGAAAGAGAATTATCCGGAGGAAGTATTCATAGACCAATTGTTGCAGATCTAGAAGTCAAAAGAGAACTAAAAGTAATCACCAATCCTGGCAGATATTCATCTAGAGCTGCCGAAGCCTTCACACAAGACATATTGCCTTTATTTGCTAGTTCATTTTCGCCACTATTTATTCCTCAAAATTAAAATTGTATAGCCTCTTTATTGATACCAACAGCATCTTCTTCAGCACCTCTAATTATAAATTTATTTTCATTAACATCTGCTTGATAAACACAACGCACAATTGGCTGGTCTCTAATTGAACCTATATAGGCAAATGTATTCATTCTCTGCTTGCATTCTCTAACATCTTCATTATTTATAGCTCCTTGCTTTTGCAAAACAGTCCAATTTTCTCTTCTAATGACACAACCTGGTTGAAGAGCAGGTTGTGTCACAAAGCTTGTAGAGGGGTTTAGGGTCGTGTACATTTCAACATCGATAACAAAGGCACTTGCACCGTATTGTCTGCAAAAGTCGGGATCCGGAACTGCCATATCTAGTTGTTGCTGACTTGCAATATTTCCCTGGCCACCTGAAGTTGTGCTTGTGATTAGGCTTCCTATACCCACGCCAATTACCAATACTCCAGCCAAAATAGCAATTGTATTAGAGTTGATTTTTATACCACCACTGCCTCCACCTCCATCTGAGGGACCTGAAGATTTAAATCGACTATCTCTTGATACATATTGATCTCTAACATTTGAATCTCTTCTAGAGTTAAATCTGTTCCCTTCTTTTCTTCTCGCTAAATCTGATCTTCTACGAGATGATGGTCTTCGATTATTAGGACCTTGATTCATAATAAGTCTTTAGTTCGAGGTAATCCCATGGAATAGTTCATTACCTTACTGCTTGGGTTATAACTAAGTTCTCCGTCTTTAAGCAACTTTCTAATAAAATCTTCAAGCAAGGATCCTATTCTTCTCAAGCTGTAATCACTTAATTCTTTATCGGCTTGCAAGTCCACTAATTCACGAAAATAATCTTGAACCTTTTTTATAGATTGATCGCTCCAAAGAAATTCATTATCGGGATCAATATCTAAAGTCAAATGCCCATTATCTAAAATTAAATCATTATTTTCGACTACTGCAGTAAATATTCTGACATGTCTCGTTGTGCATTTGAGAATAGTATCGCTCATGAATTTAAAACAACAAACCAAAATATATACTGCAAATTTAACGACCTAAACCCTTGTTGGGTGGTCTTAATCACTAAAGTTGTTAAATACTCTTTTATTTAGGTATGCGCGTAGCAATCGCTGGAGCCGGATTGGCAGGACTCTCATGTGCAAAATACTTAGCCGATGCTGGTCATACGCCATTTGTTTATGAGTCAAGAAACGTACTTGGTGGAAAAGTTGCTGCTTGGAAAGATGAGGATGGAGACTGGTATGAGACTGGACTACATATATTTTTTGGAGCTTATCCAAACATGCTTCAGCTTTTTAAAGAGCTAAATATTGAAGATCGTCTTCAATGGAAAAGTCACTCAATGATTTTCAACCAACCAGAAGAACCTGGTACATATAGCCGTTTCGACTTCCCTGATCTTCCTGCTCCAATAAACGGAGTGGCAGCGATTTTAAGCAACAATGACATGCTTAGCTGGCCTGAAAAGATTTCGTTTGGAATAGGACTAGTACCAGCCATGTTGCGCGGCCAAGATTATGTAGAAGATTGTGATAAGTACTCTTGGACGGAATGGCTGAAAAAACAAAATATACCCGAAAGAGTAAATGATGAAGTTTTTATAGCAATGAGTAAGGCACTTAATTTCATAGGTCCTGATGAAATTTCCTCAACGGTTTTACTAACTGCATTAAACCGCTTCTTACAAGAAAAAAACGGATCAAAAATGGCATTTCTTGATGGAGCCCCACCAGAAAGGCTTTGTCAACCAATTGTTGATCACATTAGAGCTTTAGGAGGCGACGTTTTTCTAAATAGCCCACTCAAAAAAATCAATTTAAAAGAAGATGGATCTGTTGAAAATTTCTTAATAGGTAGTGCCAAAGAATCTCATGGGAAAGAAATACAAGCGGACGCATATGTCAGCGCAATGCCCGTTGATATTTTTAAAACAATTTTGCCAAATGAATGGGCCTCTCAAGATATTTTCAGAAAACTTGAGGGACTTCAAGGAGTTCCAGTTATCAATATTCATCTTTGGTTTGATCGAAAACTTACAAATATTGATCACCTGCTATTCAGCAGATCTCCACTTTTGAGTGTTTATGCCGACATGAGCATAACTTGTAAAGAATATGAAGATCCAAATCGTTCAATGCTTGAATTAGTTTTTGCTCCTGCAAAAGATTGGATCGGTCGTAAAGACGAGGAAATAATTGACGCAACAATGCAAGAATTGAAGAAACTTTTTCCCATACATTTCTCAGGGGAAGATCAAGCTAAATTGCGAAAATATAAAGTAATAAAAACACCAAAATCAGTCTACAAAGCTGTTCCTGGATGCCAAGATTTAAGGCCAGATCAAAAAACTCCGATAAGCAACTTTTTCTTAACTGGTGATTACACAATGCAAAAATACCTCGCGTCGATGGAAGGTGCAGTGTTAAGTGGAAAAATATGTGCAGAAAAAATCCAAATCTCGACTGACATAGGTTCAGGTTCTTCTTAGTCTTAATGTATAACAATAAGAATTTATTGAAAATTGCAATTCAAGATTTAATGCAAACTAAAAAACTTACAAACTTCTAATTTTGGCGCAACCTTCTTTTAATCTAGAGGATGCCTACGAGGCTTGCAGAAAAGAAACTGCACAATGGGCCAAGACCTTCTACCTTGGCACCATGTTGCTGCCCCCTGCTAAACGCAAAGCAATCTGGGCTATTTATGTTTGGTGCCGTAGAACAGATGAGCTAATGGACAGCATTGAAGCTCAAAAAAAATCTAGAAATGAGTTATCAGATCGACTGAATAAATGGGAAGACAAAACAAAAAATATTTTTGCTGGTAATACCGAAGATGATCTTGATGCTGTCCTATCTGATACTCTTCAAAAATTTCCTCAGTCTATTCAGCCATACATAGACATGATTGAAGGCCAGAGAATGGATTTATATACAACCAGATACAAAACCTTTGAAGAACTTGAACTGTACTGTTATCGAGTCGCTGGAACTGTTGGGTTGATGACACAAGGCGTAATAGGAATTGATGCTGCCTATACACGTAACCCAAATTTGCCACCGCCTAATACTTCACGAGCAGCAATAGCTCTAGGAATCGCGAATCAACTAACAAATATTCTCAGAGATGTTGGAGAAGATAGGTTTAGAGGCCGCATTTATTTGCCATTAGAGGATTTAGAAAAATTTAATTACTCCGAAGAAGATCTAATGAAAGGAATAATCAATGAAAACTGGAAAGCTTTAATGGCTTTTCAATTAGCCAGAGCCAGAGATTGGTTCCAAAAATCTGAAGAAGGTATAAAATGGCTTTCCATAGATGCAAGGTGGCCTATATGGACCTCATTAAGGCTATATAGGGGAATATTAAGTTCAATTGAAAAACTTGATTATGACGTCTTTAGCAATCGAGCTTATGTAAAGGGATGGGTTAAAGCTGTAAACATACCCATCTCATATCTGATAACTATCAACGATGAAAAATATAAACTTAAAACACTAATTAATTGAACTTTTAAGAGGGAGTTTTTTGATTAGCTAAAAGATCCTTTAACTTTGATAGTTCTCCAGCCCATCTTGGATCTGGAGCTTCTTTAATTGGCGCATCGCTATGTACAACTTTCTTAACATCTTTACGATTAGAACCTTTATTTACATTGTTAGCACCAGCTCCTCTTCTTGAATTACTGGAATTTGAGTCTTTTCGTTCAGAACGCTCAACCCTCAATTTGTTGCCGTTAAATTCATAGCCATTAAATTTTTCAATCAGCTCATTTGAGACATTCTCATCTTTGACATTAGCGAAACCAAATCCTCTACAAGCCTTGGTATCTCTATCAAAAACAGCTTTAAATTTGATTCCATCTCCAATGGATGTTAGGAGGGCTTCAAGTTCTTTAACATTGACATTCTGCGGCAAATTACCGACGTAAAGGCGAACACTCATTTAGAAAAAAAGGAAGATAAGAAGACGACGGCATGCGGCCGAGATTACTTTGATTTGTGTAGTTAATCACAAAAAGGGTGAATTCTCTAGGGTCCATTTACGAGCGACCTCCAAAGCCTCGCTGTCAGTGAAGAACCTTCCATAAGCTTTTTCCTTAGAAAGATGTCTAATGAGATCTCCCAAGAGCGGGCCAGGGGGGAGTCGAAATATTTTTTGAAGCACATGGCCGTCAAGGGGGGAAGAAGGGTGAAAGAGGGGGTCAGAGGGGTCTTTCCAGCGTTCCAGCCAAGGGTCTGCATGTATTTGTTTCAAAAAAAGGATGAAAGAAGGCAAATCCTCTTCCAAATCAACGTGAAGTTGAAATCTTTGATCTTCGGAAAAATCATCTAAATCTAAATTATTAATTTTTTGAACCCAAAGCCTCAAGTTCTTGCATCTTTTAATTTCATTTTTACTAAACGTCAATCTGGACAAGCCCTCATCACTGAGTAAAAAGATTAACTTTGCAAAAAAACTTCCAAATAGTGGATTTTTTGAGGCAATATCTTTTCTTTTTAGCTCAGTATAGTCAAGATTATAGTCATTCCAATTTTTCAATAATTGCAGTTCTGAATATGTTTGCCAAACTGAGGAATTCCATTTTGAATGAACAATTTTCAAGATTTCCATTTTTATCCTCTCAGGTGCAACATTATTTAATTTTTCTACATTATTTTTTAGGAACCCTTTAGTTTTTTCTTCTAACTCAAAATCTAATTCACACATTAATCTGAAACCCCTAAGAAGCCTCAAAGGATCATCAAGCAAGTTCTTCTTGCTTATCGCAACAATTTTCTTACTTTTTAAATCATCCATTCCCCCCATCGGGTCATAAATTTCTGGCTTTTCTTTGAGCTTTATAGCTATTGCATTTATTCGAAAATCTCTTCTTAATAAATCATCTTTAAGATTCTCTCCTACTTGTCGAGCAAAATCTAGAGTCCATCCATTAATCACTAATCGAGCAATATCTCTCTTTTCATCTAGCTTTATAAAAGTGGCATTAATCTTTTTAGATAAATTCTCGCTGAACTTAATAGCATTTATTGGAATAACAAAATCCAAATCAGGTTTTGGACTCAATTTGTTCAGCAATGAATCTCTAACAGAACCTCCGACCAGAGCACTTTCAGGAGGCAAATCATCTATGGATATTGGCCAATCTTTTTGGTTTAGATCTCCATAAAGATCATTTGATAGTAAAGTGTGTTTAATTATCAAAATGACACCAAGATTTCATCTGAACAGTTATGTGCATTTGTGTTGATTGTGCTTGGGTAGATAGTTGTAAGACCTACTACACAGTTGAGGAAAATCATGGGGTCAGGCATCTTTCTGAAGATCCAGATTTTCAGGGAAATAATCCAAAAATTCACATCAATATTTTTGATATGCCTGAGAATGAAATAGGAATCGAATGGGATGTTAGAGGATGCGATAGTTTTCAACCAGATCAGGGAAAATGGAGCAGGCTCCGTCCAGGAGAAGAAATTCCAAAATAATACTTATATCAAATTAATTGCAAAATTTCTACACCTCAAAATCAAAATATTTATTAGCCTTACATAGCACATCAGAGTCTTTTGGGATTGCAGTTAAGGATATAGAGAATAAAGAAAAAATAATAAAAAGCGCTGTATTCAATATTGGACGAGCATTATCCAATAAATTATTTAATTGTATAGAAACAATTCTTCCTAGGAAATTTTGGAAGCAAATAATTCGAATTTCAGTAGCAAAAGGGCCTGGAAGTTATACCAGCACAAGATTAACTATCTCAATGGCTAGAACAATTGCTCAGCAAATTGATTGTTCCCTCGATTCGATGAGTTCCTTTCATTTAATGGCTCCAAGACTTTACAAATATCTTGATCAAGATCAAATTTCTAGTCCATTTTGGATAAAAGATATTTTGCCACGAAGAGGCATTGTAGCTGGTAAATATGAATTCATTAAAATTGACCAAGAGTCAGATTTCTATGAATTTAATGAAATAATTCCTCCACAATTGATAAGCAATGAAAAACTAATAAATCCATTTATTAAGCCTTCAAATAATATAGAAAAAGATATTATTTCATTGATCAATTTTTCTGAATATTGTCAGAAATCAAACTTTGATTCTAATTGGAAAACAATCTTACCCATCTATCCAACTTCGCCAACCGATAATCAAAAATAAAAATTCATAAGTCCCAATATTTTCTAATCTTTTAGAGATCACTTAATTTCAGATATTCTGTATTAGGCCTTCATCCAACATTGAATTTATAGATATTTGAATTTCTTTAGTTGTTGATATTAAATCTTCTCTTTTCTTTGTTTCAGGAGGGGGAATTAATTCACCAACTCTTAAGTGAATAGATACAAGTCGGGGCAGAAGAGATCCTTTAGGGAAAGCTCTGTGACTATTAACTATTGCCACAGGAAGGATAGGGGATCCTGTCCTCGCTGCCAGGAGAGCAGCTCCTGGTTTAGGATCATTAACTCTCCCATTTTTTTGTCTGGTTCCATCCAAAAACACACCTGTAGCCCAACCTTCGCTTAATCGATTAGATGCATTTCTAATTGCCTCTCTATCTCCAGCTCCTCTCTTAACTGGATAGGCCCCGCAACCAGAAATTATGAATGACAATATGGGCACCTTGAAAAGTTCAGATTTTGCCATGAAAGCCACCGGTCTACCTAAAGCATGACCCAAAATCGGGGGGTCCAGATGAGAACCATGATTAGAAACAACAACAACTCCACCTGTTTTGGGTAAATTCGAAATCCCTAATGTTTTACCTCTAAACAAAAAGCGAAAGATCGGAAAAGCGAAAAAATAACTGACGCATCCATAAACTAAACTTTGTCTAGGTCTATTTTTATGGATTTTTTCAACTCCCTTCACAACTCTAAATTGTTCCAAAATCAATAACCCAAATCACTTGAATTTGATATTTGACTTGTCAATACACCTTTCATTGATCGTTTAGCAAGACCACTAAGAACATTTCCAGGTCCAATCTCGACCAATGTCGTTATTCCCTCTTTTTGCATTTTATGCATAGTCTCTCGCCACCTAACTCCAGTAGACATTTGTTTTTTGAGGCGATCCTTCAATATGTCACCATTTAGGGTTGGAGTTGGATCCACATTGCTAAGAACTGGAATTTGAGCATCTTGAAAAGTTACTTGATCAAGTTCTTCAGCAAAACTTTGAGATGCTTCAGTCATAAATTTGGAGTGAAAAGCACCTGAAACTTTTAAAGGGATTGCTCTTTTACATTTTAAATTATCAGCCACTTTCCTTACTGCCTCTGGAGAACCAGATAAAACAACTTGAGATTCACTATTGTCATTGGCTATTGCAGCTCCCTCAGTTTCTCTAATCAAATCATCTAATTCATTTCGATCAAAGCCCAAAACAGCAATCATTGCTCCTCCTCCGGCAACTGCCATCAATTCAGATCTTTTCTTTAATAACAATAAAGCCGTCTTCGCATCTAAAACATCTGCTGAATAAAGACCAACTATCTCTCCAAGACTGTGCCCTGCAATTAGTTGAGTCTCCCTTTCTTGTCTTTTTAAATCATCAACCAATAGTGACTCAACAACAAAAAGTGCAGGTTGAGTATTTCTAGTATCGTTTAAATCATATATTTCTTCGTTAGGGATACCCTCGCCACAACAGATTTTCCAAAGATCTCTTCCAAGAATTTGAGATGCCAATTCAAATCTATCTCTCGAACCAGGCAAATCTAGTAAGGAATTTGCCATTCCTAATTTTTGAGAGCCTTGTCCAGGAAAGACCCAGGCGATAGTCATGATTTTCTAGATTAATTGTTAAACAGCTTAATGGGGACCATGCCAATAAAACAAAGCGGCTCCCCAACTCAAGCCAGCACCAAATCCACTACATGCTATTAAGTCTCCGAATTTAATCCTATGATCTCTAACTGCCTCATCAAGCATCAATGGAATCGTTGCTGCTGAGGTATTCCCATAATATTTCAAATTTGAAAGCACTTTTTCGGATGGTATTGAAAATCTTGAGGCTACAGCATCAAGAATTCTTTGATTAGCTTGGTGCAATAAGAGCCAATCTATATTCTCAGACTTAATTTGATATTTTTCTAAGATTTCTCCAAGAATGATTGGAACTTCTTTAACTGCAAACTTATAAACCTCCTTTCCCTCCATTTTGATTGGCAAATATTCACCTTTTTGATGAGTAGCTCCTTTAACTAAATCTAAAAAAATATTTGATTGAGCAAGGTTTAAGCAACCTCCTTTACTTCCATCTGACTTCAAATCGTATCCAATCAAACCACTTTCATCACCAGAATTCTCAAGAGCTACTGCTCCTGCGCCATCTCCAAACAAAACACACGTCTTTCTATCATCCCAATCTACCCATTTTGATAATTGGTCTGCTCCAATCACAACAGCTCTTTTAATAGATCCAGAAGCTAAATATTGTGAGGCAGTTACCAAAGCAAATAAAAAACCACTACAAGCAGCAGTTAAATCAAAAGCGAATGCATTGGAAGCTCCCAAATTTGATTGAATTTTAGGGGCCGAGCCAAATAAATCTTCTGGAGTCGATGTTGCAAGAATTATCAAATCGATAGTTTTCACATCCCAATTAGCCATTTCAACGGCATTCAGTGCTGCATCAGTAGCTAACTCAATCAAAGACTCATGATCTCCAATAATCCTTCTTTCGCTAATACCAGTTCGACTTTGAATCCACTGATCATTAGTATCCACTCTCTGACCAAGTTGATCATTACTAATTACCTTTTGTGGGGTAGCGCTTCCGCACCCCACAAAAGATATTCCTGAGTCCCATTGAGAATTGCTAATCAAATCTAAAAAAAGCTCTCATTTCATAAGTCAATCACATAGTAGGACAGTTCTAATCAGAGCTTAAGACTTCTGGTTTATTCAAATCCGCTAAATCATCCATTACTCCATGACTTGCCGCTGAATGCACAACTCTTAAAGCACTTAAAACAGATAAAGCTTTACTTCCTCCGTGACCAATAACACAAATTCCATTAATTCCTAAAAGCAAAGCCCCACCATGTTCTGCATGATCTAGGCGTTTCTTTATTCGTTTTAAATTATTTCTTAAAAAAGCAGAACCAACTTTGCCTCTTCTTCCTCTCGGCAACTCAGCTCTTAAAACTCCCAAAAGTACGCTTCCTACTGATTCTAAAAATTTAAGCAAAATGTTTCCTGTAAATCCATCACAAACCACAACATCAAAATCGCCTGATAAAACATCTCGCCCTTCACAATTTCCAGAAAAGCAAAAACGTTCTTCCTCGTTTAAAAGTTTGTAAGTTGCTAGAGACAGATCATTACCCTTACAAGATTCTTCGCCAATATTTAATAATCCTATTCTTGGCTTGTCTACCTGCAAAACATCTCGACTGTATATATTTCCAAGAAGGGCAAATTGATGCAAATAGGTTGGTTTGCAATCCATATTTGCTCCAACATCTAAAACCAATACAGGTTGGCCAGGGTCTTTAGTTGGGAATAATGCTCCAATTGCTGGACGATCAATTCCTTTTAAACGTCCCAATTTAAAAATAGCTGAGGCCATCATTGCTCCAGAGTTCCCAGCGGAATAGACACCCATCGCTTTTCCTTCTCTAACCAATTTCATTGCAATATTTATGCTCGCATCCTTTTTTTTACGCACTGCAGTGGCTTCTTCATCCATGCCAACGGAGAGACCACTAGAAATTAATTGAAATTTTCCATCTTCAATCGCTTTGTCTAGAGATTCTTTTAAGCCAAATTCAATCGCTGCTTTTTCTACTTTCTCAATTTCACCTACAAATTTAATTTTCAAAGGAAGTAGAGACAAAGATTTCAAACATCCATCAAGAATTGCTCCAGGTGCATAATCTCCTCCCATTCCATCGACAGCGACCCAAATTCTTTGGGAATCTTGAATTGCATTTTTCTCATCCGTACTTTCTCCACCTTGGAGCCTTCTAAGGGGATCAAACACAAATGGTTCTAATGTACTTCTAGCAATTGATCCAGCATTCGTAACAACGGAACCAGCATTAGAAACAACTGTTCCTGCCACATTACTTGCTGCTGTAGCTGAGCTTGTTGCAGTGTCAACAAGGCTTGTTACAGCTGAGTTTCGGCGATACCAAATCACCAATCGTCTAATTGCTTTAGAACGATTTGTTTTATTATTTAGGTGATTTTTTTCCACTTATTTATGATCCTTCAGGAATCATAGAGTCAACAATTCTTTGAAAAAGATAACCTGTTCCTCTTGCAGTAAGTATCAGTTCTGGATTTGCAGGATCATCTTCAAGTTTTGATCTAAGTCTAGAAATATGAACATCCACTACTCTCGTATCAACATGTCTTTCAGGTGTATATCCCCACACTTCTTTAAGAATTTCACCTCGACTAAAAGGTTCTCCTGAACGACTAACCAACAATTCTAAAAGACTAAATTCCATACCTGTTAATCGAATTCGTTCATCGTTTCTATAAACCTGACGCTTATTTGTATCAATCTTTAAATTCATAACTGCAATGACACCTGAATTAGGTAGTCCTGCTATTTGTTCTTTCTCTACTCTTCTTAATACACATCTAATCCTAGCTTCTAATTCTTTTGGGCTAAATGGTTTAACAACATAATCATCAGCACCTAGCTCTAGACCAGTAATTCTATCTGCAACATCTCCCAAGGCTGTCAGCATGACTATTGGAACATCTGATTCCTTTCTTAGTTCCTGGCAAACTCCATATCCGTCTAATTTAGGCATCATGACATCTAGTACAACCAAATCAGGCTCACAATTCCTGAAAAGATCTAAAGCCTCATTTCCATCACAAGCAGTCACTACCTGATAGCCAATCATGGATAGGCGAGTTTCTAGGATCCTCCTAATACTTGCCTCATCATCAGCTACGAGGATGGTTTCCTTTGAGGGACTTGTGGCCGTCATTTGTTCCTTAGCTTTGGCGGCTGCGACAAGATCTTAAGCGAAGGTTCACCAACATTTAAAGATCACTATCTTTATTCAACTACAGCCAACTTCCTTTTTACAAATAAGTGTCTCGTTCTGTCTCTATTTATGTCTGTCAAAGTTGCGGTGCACAAACCAGGCAATTCTTTGGCCGCTGCAACAATTGTGGAGAATGGAACTCAATAATAGAGGAAAAAATTAATCAAAAATCAGATAAATCTTTTTACACAAAGATTAATTCTTCTAAGGAAAAATCTCCCTATCGTTCAGAACTAATAAGCCAAACAAAAAACCAACTTATTGAACGCATTTCAAGTGGATATGAGGAATTAGACAGGGTACTTGGAGGTGGCTTAGTGCCTGGATCACTTGTACTAATTGGGGGAGATCCAGGTATTGGGAAAAGCACTCTCATTTTGCAAAGTGCGACTGAAATGGCTCGTCAAAGATCAGTCCTTTATGTGGCTGCTGAAGAATCTGCTCAACAAGTAAAACTTAGATGGAATCGAATTGAGGATTCTGAGTCCAATCTTCATTTACTCTCAGAAACAGATCTAGAGCTAGTTATTAAAGAGCTTGATCATTTAAAACCTGACGTTGCAGTGATTGATAGTATTCAAGCTTTGCATGATCAAAATTTATCAAGTTCACCGGGCTCAGTAGCCCAAGTGAGAGAATGTTCAGCAGCTTTGCAGCAAATTGCTAAGCGACAAAACATTTCTCTTTTGATCATCGGGCACGTAACGAAGGATGGAATGTTAGCCGGACCAAAAGTTCTTGAGCATCTTGTGGATGCAGTACTTACTTTTGAGGGAGATCGATTCGCTTCTCACAGACTTCTAAGAGGGGTGAAAAATCGCTTTGGTGCCACTTCTGAGCTTGGAGTATTTGAAATGCAAGCAGATGGATTATCGGAGGTACCTAATCCAAGTGAATTATTTTTAAGCAAAACCTCTGCACCTGGAATTTCAACAATTGTTACTTGTGAGGGAACAAGACCATTAGCCATCGATATACAAGCACTGTTAAATCCCACGAGTTATGCAAGTCCAAGAAGAACCACAACTGGTATTGAGATAAACAGGCTTCATCAAATCTTGGCAGTTCTAGAAAAAAATATGAATCTTTCACTCTCAAGATATGACTGTTATTTAGCTGTAGCTGGGGGATTAGAAGTCGAAGAACCTGGTGCTGATTTAGGAATAGCTGCTGCAATAGTTTCAAGCTATAAAGATATTGAACTTGAGGAAGGTGTAGTTTTTATAGGAGAAATAGGTTTAGCTGGTCAATTAAGATTAGTAAGACAAATGCAACAACGAATTAATGAAGTTATAAGACTTGGATATCACACATTAATTATCCCAGAAGGAATAGATACGAGTGAGTTTGAAACGAATCAAAAATTAAAAATATTAAAAGCTTCGAATATTAATCAAGCTTTAATCTATGCTTTAGATAATAGTTAATCCACGTTTTAATGACTTATAAATAAACATCAACATTTCCTCTGCCAGTAGTCTTCAGCCAATTTTCTATATCTAAATATCCTCCAGGGTATAAACGAACAGCTTTACTCCAAACTTCAGCTGCTTGATCGAACCAGATATCACACTCATCTTGATTACCATTTCTTTGAGCCATTCTTCCTCTTTTTTCATAGATTAATCCCATATTTTTTAAGCAAGATGGCTGTTTGGGATTTTGTCCCAAAGCTTTTTTATATGTATTTAGAGCTCTCTCTTCATCTCCATTACTCATATAAATTATTGCCATGTTTTTTAATGTCTCTCCTCTATCAACTTGATTGTCCTCAAGTTTTAAGCTCTCTTCGTAATACTCCAGAGCCTCTGAGTAATCTCCATCATTTTGAGCTGCCAAACCTTTTCTGTAATAAAGATAGGCTTCTTTTTCTTTGGAGTCGATTGGCATCACTTTCACTATTCCCTCAGCCATCTTCGTGAAGGCCTTATCAAGAAAATTGTCTTTGTTTTGACTTCTAGGCACGATTGAACAAATATCAATACATACAATTCTATCCTGCCTGAAAATAAAAAAAATGTATAGAAATAATGAAACTAATTTTTTTGTATTAATAAATTATTAAATAAATGCAACATGCTTTTTATTTATTAAATTTAGAATAGGTATCCAAAATTTATATTCCCTTGAGCAACAAAAAGATTGCCCAAAGCAAAAATACAATTCTGCTGGATGTAGATGGAATGAAATGCGGAAGTTGCGTACAGGCAGTTGAAAAAATACTTAAAAACCACCCAAACATAAATAGTGCAAGCGTTAATTTAGTTACAAAAACGGCTTTTTTAGAAATTAAAGATCCTAATAATCCCCTTTACGATGTAATACAAACTCTTACCTCCAAGGGTTTTCCATCCAGGGAAAGACCTAATCAAACAATTTTAAAAGATACAGAGTTAGAGAGAAACGAAAATCAAAATTTATGGAATAAATGGCGACAACTAATAATTGCTATTTCATTATTAATCCTTTCAGGGTTGGGACATTTAGTAGAGGGTCAACAAATATCTTTTCCACTTATTGGTTCATTACCTTTTCATGCTGCACTTGCAACATTTGCTTTATTTGGACCGGGTAAAGCGATCCTAAGAGCAGGACTAAAGTCCGCAATCATGCTTACGCCGACTATGGATACCTTAGTTAGTCTTGGTGTGATGAGTGCTTACATAGCAAGCATAATTGCTTTAATTTGGCCGACAGTTGGCTGGCCATGTTTTTTCAATGAACCGGTTATGCTGCTTGGATTTGTTCTATTGGGACGTTTTTTAGAGGAAAGAGCACGAGTCAACACTGGCACAGCGTTAAAACAATTAGCAAAATTACAACCCGAAACAGCCAATCTAATCTTAGACAATGACGAAATTCGTGAAATTAGAATAGGTGCTCTAAGACCAGGAGAAAAAATTCAATTATTAGCTGGGGATAGAATCCCAGTAGATGGCTTAGTTATAAAAGGAAATTCGGCAATAGATATATCTAGTTTAACTGGCGAGTCTTTACCGCTAGAAGCAACACCAGGGGTCGAGCTGCCCTCAGGCAGCCTAAATTTAGAGTCAACAATTACTTTAGAAGTTCAAAGAATTGGAGCTGAAACGGCAATAGCTAAAATAATAAGTTTAGTTGAAGAAGCCCAATCTAGAAAAGCACCAATTCAGGGATTAGCAGACCAGGTGGCAGGTATGTTCTGCTATGGGGTAACAACTCTTGCTTTAATAACTTTTCTTTTTTGGTGGAAAATAGGGACGAGGATATGGCCAGAAGTTTTAGAAGTATCTAATACAGGTTTCATGCATAGCCATAACTTGCATGATCATTTAATGAATATATCTCAAACACCTATTGGACTCTCGTTTCAATTGTCAATAGCTGTTTTAGTTGTGGCCTGTCCATGTGCACTAGGACTTGCCACGCCAACGGTAATAACAGTTGCCTCTGGGGAAGCTGCTAAACGAGGATGGCTGTTCAAGGGTGGAGATGTCATAGAAATGGCATCAAAAATAAGTCAAATTATTTTTGATAAAACAGGTACTCTCACGATTGGAAGGCCTTTAGTTGTTGGCTACTGGAATAACAAGGAGTCAGAAAGAAATTTCATGCTCAAATTGGCGGCAAGCATTGAACAAGAAAGTCGGCATCCGCTGGCCCAAGCAATTATTCAAGAAGCACATAAAAAAGAAATCAAACTAGAAAAAGTGTCAAGGTCATCCACGTATCCAGGTAAAGGCTTAGCTGGCAAACTTAATAATTTAGAAGGACTCATAAGAGTCGGCACTCCGGAATGGATCAAAAGCGAAGGAATTGAATGGAATGAAATGATTGAAAATAATTTCAAGCTTTCAAAAACAAAAGCTCAATCTATAGTTGCAGTTGCTTTGGATAAAAAATTATTAGGTTTTTTCTTGATTGAAGACCAAATAAGAAAAGATGCTTTTCTTTCAATTAATAAATTACGCTCAAGAGGTTTTTCATTAAGTTTGTTTAGTGGTGATAGAGATTCAGCCGTTTTATCTATAGGGGAAAAATTGGGATTTAGTGCAAATCAAATTAGATGGCAAATGTTACCCTCAGACAAGCTTAATAAGTTGAACTTATTAAAGAATAATGGTTTAGTCGCGATGATCGGTGATGGAATTAATGATGCTCCAGCTCTTGCCGCTGCAGACTTGGGAGTAGCGATAGGAACCGGAACTCAAATCGCTCAAGATTCTGCTGATCTTGTTCTACTTGGAGAAAACTTGGAATCTCTTCCAAATGCTTTAAATCTATCCAAGCAAGCAATGCTCAAAATAAAACAAAACCTTGCATGGGCATTTGGATACAACTTAATTGCTTTACCAATTGCTGCAGGATTACTTTTACCGTCTTCTGGCTTATTACTATCTCCTCCCTTAGCGGCTTTACTTATGGCTTTGAGCTCTATAAGTGTTGTACTTAATGCTTTATCTTTGAAGTCAAAATGAAAGGAAAGTTTATTGTTTTTGAAGGTATTGATGGCTCAGGCAAAACTACTCAAATCAATCAATTATCCAAATGGCTTATTAGTACCAACCTCATACCTGAAAACAATAAATTAGTTATCACTAGAGAGCCAGGAGGAACTAAATTAGGAAAATCAATAAGATCGCTTCTACTAGATACTTCTATAGAAAAAAGTCCAGATTCTATTACTGAGCTTTTGCTTTATGCCGCAGATAGATCACAACATATAAATGAAATTATTCGCCCAACTTTGGATAGAGGGGATTGGTTAATAAGCGATAGATTTTGTGGATCAACACTTGCGTATCAAGGTTATGGAAGGAAGTTAGATATCAATTTAATTAAAGATCTCGAAGCCATATCCACACAGGGCATTGCTCCAGATATTACATTTCTATTAGACATACCTATTGAAGAAAGTATAAGAAGAAGAATAAATAGAAAAGATGATCGCATAGAAAAAGAAGGTAGAGAGTTTTTATCAAATGTTTCTCTAGGCTTTCAAGCATTGTCCGAGGACAGTAACTGGAAAAAAATATCTGCTATTAACTCTAAAGAAATTATCATGTCCGAGATTAAATCTGAGATCAAGAAATTAATAAAAGACAAATAAAATGGACGATTTTAAAAATATATATGGGCAAGAGTTAGCAATTAAAATTTTAAAATCTGCTATTTCAAAAGAACATATTTCTCAAGCTTATTTATTTTCTGGTCCAGAGGGAGTTGGAAGAAAAAAAACTGCTAAAATATTCATCAAAGCTATTCTTGACAAAAATCAAGAAAAAGAAAGTACAAAAAGAAGAATAAATAGTAATAATCATCCTGACTTATTATGGGTCGAGCCATCTTACATAGTCCAAGGTCAAAGTATTTCTCAGACAAAAGCAAGGTTAGATGGTATCAATATGAAGTCGCCTCCGCAAATAAGACTAAATCAAATTAAAGAAATAATAGAATTTCTAGGGAAAAAGCCATTTGAATCAGAAAGAAGCATAGTAATAATTGAAGATATTGAAAGAATAAATGAATCTGCATCAAATGCATTATTAAAAACTCTTGAAGAGACATATAAAGGATTATTTATTCTTATCACTCAAAGACCAGAGAAATTATTATCAACCATTAGATCCAGATGTCAAATAGTTCCATTTATACGCCTGGATGATTATCAATTAAAGAAAATTATTGAGAAATCAGAAGTTGTTCAAAAAACAGATGATATTCCTAGTGACAAAATTAGAGAATTAATCAATTTTTCATATGGATCTCCTGGACGCAGTATCGTAAATCTTCAATTTTGGTTATCCTTTTCAACTCCATTAAGACAAAAGTTAGAAATCAAATTAAATAATCCAATTGAGTTATTGAAATTAGCCAAGGAAATCACTGATGAACTTGACATAGAGCAACAACTATGGCTTATTGATTTTCAACAAAATAGGGCTTGGATAAAAGAAAAAAATTCCAGTATTGTCATACAACTTGAAGAACTGAGAAAACAATTATTGAAATTTGTTCAACCTAGACTTGCTTGGGAAGTAACTTTATTAGAAATAAATTTGCTTGATTAAGCAATCACTCTTTCATCCTTATTATTTTTTAAAGAGTTATTTTCTCTCGCCTGAGTTATTAATGGTTGAATTTCCCTTATTTTTTCCCCTGTTGGTAACTCCAAGCAATATCCAGCACCATAAACAGTTTTGATGAATTTTGGTTTTCTTGGGTCAGGTTCAAGCTTGGTTCTTAAATGTCTTACATGGACTCTAATAGTCTCAATATCATCGTCAGGCTCGTAACCCCACACTTCTTTTAGGATTAATGAAGGGGCAACTGTCTGACCATGCCTTTGCATTAAACAATGGAGCAATTCAAATTCTAAATGAGTCAAACGAACTGGAGATTCGAACCATATCGCCTCAAATCTTTCAGGAACAAGTGTAAGAGGGCCGTAATTGAGTATTTCTTGCTGATTATTACTTCCTAATGGTGCTCGATTAGTTCTTCTTAATAACGCCTTTATCCTTACTTGTAATTCCTCGAGTTCAAATGGTTTTGTGATGTAATCATCTGCACCAGAATTAAAACCCGTAACTTTGTCTTTGATTCCACCTAAAGCTGTAATCATAAGAATAGGTATTGCGGATGTTCTCTCATCTCTTCTTAAACGCTGACAAAGAGTTAAACCATCAACTTTAGGAAGCATCAAATCAAGAAGAATTAAATCAGGAGCGTATTGCAAAGCGAGAGCTTGACCCTTGATTCCGTCCTCAGCTTTTTGGACATCAAAACCAGTGTGCTCAAGATGCCCTGCAACCAGATCTCTCATGTCTTGGTCGTCTTCAATGAGTAAAATGCAAGGCTTCATTAATAATTGCCCAAATTAAAAAGTACCCGCAGTTGCGACTACTCAAGATTCATATGATTCTCTCAAAATTTTGTTTTTATTGCAGAATTCGACAAACTTGGTTTTCCATAGGTTAATCAGCAACTATAACTAGTATCACTGGTTTTTTATCCCTGAAAAGGCGAAAAGTCATTGCACTGTCTTTAGAAAGTCTTCCGATTCCAAGGCTTTACTGTTAAGGAATTCTCAAAACTTTCATAAAAAATCTAAAAAAATTCTATAAAAAATTTTAAATTAAAGATAAAGAAACTTTTTTTTCAAACTTAAAAATCAACAAATTTATTCTTATGTAAAAACAAATTTACATTTACCTTTAAAAACTCCCCGGGCGGGATTCGAACCTGCGACCAATCGGTTAACAGCCGATCGCTCTACCGCTGAGCTACCGAGGATTACAACATTAAGAACTTACCCTTGCCAGCTACCTAAGGGCAAGTGATTTTATTTCTTGGAACACTTTTGAACCAGAATTCCAACTGCTGATAGCTCCATTTTTAAGAATTGCCGCTCCATCACAAAAATATAATTCTTCCAATCGATGAGTAACCCATATTGCTGTAATTGGATCAGCAGAGGAACTTGTCAATTTTTTCATAACTTTCAAAACTGAATTTTGACTTTGAGGGTCCAATAGAGCTGTGGGCTCATCAAGTAAAAGTAAATTTGAATTGCTAACAATTGCTCCAGCAAGAGCTAAACGCTGCTTTTGGCCACCACTTAAAGTATGAATAGGCCTATCCAACATTTCACACAAGTCCACTTTTTCAAGAGCAGAATGAATTAAGTCCAATAGATTAGTTTTGGGAATGGTTTTAGGAACGCTAAGCATCAACTCACTTTTACATGTTGGCATAAGCAATTGGTGATCTGGATTTTGATAAACCATTGTTGGGCTGAGAGAACAGAAAATTTTTCCGCTCTTAGGTCGAATCCCTCCATTTATCAAGCGAAACAAGGTGCTTTTACCGCTTCCGTTTTCACCAACCAGCATCCACAAACCAGGTTTTACAATTGAAAAAGAGCATTGATCTATGACTTTGACTCCATTGGGCCAAGAAAAAGAGACTTGATCAAATTCCAAATAGCCAGACGAATTGGTTCGTTCCAAAATTGAATGACTCCTATTGTTTCTTAATTCTGGAGTGAAAATCCAGGCCGTTTGCTAGTGCTGCTACTAGTCTTTTCATAAATTTGTACAGCTGTAATTTCGCTTACAAGAAAAGTAATTCTTTTATCTTCTACTTTTTCACAAGTCAATTCTAGGAGCCTTGGATTACCATTTTTGATAGAATCTATTACTTCAGAATAAAGCCTCTTTGCATCTCCATGCTCTTTTCTCTGAACCACCAAAGGCATAGGACTTAGTTTAATAGTAAGCTCAATACAATACACTTTTCAGAAGAACGTTATTACTAATTTATTCTTACAAATAAAAGCAGAAGAAGAGAAAAATATGTTAATAATAATATTTTATTTAATCATTACATGTATATAGATCCCAATCATTAGTTTTCTTAATTACTTTGCATTTACTTTTATTTTCTTCGTCGAAACTTTTGATTTGTTTTCCTGAATACCAATTTAAACTTGGACGCTCAAAGCTATTTCTAATAAAAATTTTTTGATTAGGAAAGTCATGTATAAATTCAGCTACAGGTCTTACATCCCAGTTTTCATTTATTTCCCATAACCAAAATTTAGAACTCACAAAAAAGAATAAACCTATTATGCTTCCAAAAATCAAACCAATAAAACCCATCTTTCTAATATTCTTTCTTGAATTAGATAATGATAATCCCCCAAAAAACCAAGCTAAACTAATAAAAAAAATTGCATAAAAGTAACCTTCTCCAACGTTGAGAATCTTTAACTTAATTAATAAAGAAAAAGCAAATAAGCATAGTCCAATCAAAGAAAGTATGTACGGAATCTTTCTTAATATTTTTTTAGTGAAAAAATAACCATTCTCTTCTCTTTGAATTAACCAAGAGACGGGGGGGCCGCAGACCAAAGCAAAAGGCAACCAAAATGGATGTATATACCAAGGAAGTTGCATCTTTAGAGGTAAAATACTTCCTGCAATAATTATCTGAGTACTAAAAGCCCAAACTCCCCAACGAGTATTAAGGCTAAAGCATGCCCACAAAAAACCAATTGGCCATACAAGAATCCAAGGCCATCCCCCTTCAAATATTTCAATTATTGGTACCAAAACTCCTAGCTCACTACCTGAGCCTTTTTCAAATAAAACTCTTCCTGCTCCATCTCCCCACCACAACCAGAAAGCTCCTGAACCATAGGAAACGAAATTCCATAAATGCCAAGCAAAACCAGGAATTAATCCATAGAAGAACCAGGCCCATGAAAGATTATTTGAATAATTTTTTGATTTATATTCCCAAATCAAAGGTAACAAAGATGCAAATAGTGCAGGGATAATTACAGGGGCTTTAAGTAAAAGCATGAAACTGCAGGCAAATCCAGCTCCTAAAAAATTAAATTTAGTAGACCTATTATTTTTTATAGATGACAAGCAAAACCATAAAAGTGCAATGGCACTAAGCTGAGTACCATCTAACATTGCCATTCGCCCGTATCTAATAATTGGCAATAAAGTCAATAAAATTGCTGATGTGGTTAAACATGCTATTCGATCTTTAGGGCGCAAGTTCCACTGAATCAGACCACCCAATGGAATAACAAAAGTCGAAAAAAGTGCTGGAAAAAATCTTATACAAAACTCCGAGGGTAAAAAATCAAAATTATTTTGGAAATTTCGACTTATTCCAATTGCAAAAGAGATTATCCAATGTAATCCAGGAGGTTTATTCAAATAAGGCTTATCCCAGATAGAAGGAAGCAATCGCTCAAGTCCACTTTTTTGGTTTAATTCCAATGCAACTCTTGCAACAGTTGCTTCATCAAAATCTCTTAAAGGCAAATTTCCCAGAGAGACAATTGCAATTCCGCAAGCTATGGTCCAAAAAAGAAAAATCCATAAAATTGGAGGCTTACAGTTATGGGAAATGCTCTCGGTCAATATCAAAAAATTATTCCATCTATTTATATCTCTAAAAGGCCAATAAAGCTTTTGAATAACAAAATTTCAAGCATTATTAAAAGAGAATTGAATTATTAAATAACTTTTACCTCGCAATTGATTCAAGTTTTTAAAATAAGATCATGCCAATTGCTAATGACATAACATCTTTAGTTGGCCAAACACCTTTGGTCAAACTGAATCGATTACCTAATGAATTTAATTGTAGATCAGAGATCATCGCAAAATTAGAAAGTTTCAACCCAACAGCATCCGTAAAAGACCGAATAGCTGGCGCAATGGTGAAATCAGCGGAAAAGGAGGGAACAATCAAACCAGGACATACTGTACTGATTGAACCAACTAGCGGGAACACAGGAATTGCATTAGCCATGGTTGCGGCAGCAAAAGGTTATCGGCTCATACTTACAATGCCTGACACAATGAGTACTGAAAGACGCTCAATGTTAAGAGCTTTTGGAGCAGAGCTTCAACTAACCCCTGGCAAAGAAGGAATCCAAGGCGCCATTCAGCTCGCAAAGGAATTGGTAGTTTCTATACCTAATGCATATTTGCTTCAGCAATTCGATAATTTATCCAATCCTGAAATTCATGAAAAAACGACCGCTGAAGAAATTTGGGAAGATTGCGAAGGCAAACTTGATGCATTAATTGCAGGAGTAGGAACAGGGGGAACAATCACAGGTTGTGCAAGATTTTTAAAACAAAAAAATCCAAAAATAAAAGTTTTTGCGGTAGAACCTTCATCCAGCCCAGTTCTGTCAGGAGGGAATCCTGGATCTCATGCGATACAAGGCATTGGTGCTGGTTTCATTCCTAACGTATTAGATATGAATCAAATTGATGAAATCATAAGAATCAATGATAATGAAGCAATGGACATAGGAAGAAGACTTGCCAAAGAAGAGGGATTACTTAGTGGTGTCAGCAGTGGTGCTGCAGTCGCCGCTGCTTTAAAAGTAGGAAATCAACCTGAGTTTGCTCATAAGCGATTGGTTGTTATCCTTCCTAGCTTTGGTGAAAGATATCTATCAACAACAATGTTTACTGGCATCCCCGCAAACCCAGTAAAAGGGAAAGAGTACCTCTAAAAAAGAAATAATCATTCAACAATGAGAAACGACCCATATCAAATATTGAAAGTTCATCCCAGCGCAAAACTTGAAGAGATTAAAAAAGCATATAGGAAACTTGTAAAAATACATCACCCAGACAAAGGAGGAGATTCAGCAGTAATGCTCGAAATAAACTCAGCATGGGAAATATTAAAGAAAAAACATAAAGATCTAAATTTCAAAAAAATTAATAACTCAAAAGTTTATAGGCAGGATGAATACAAAAGAGAAACTAATAATTACTCTAATTCTGAAGATTTAAAAAAATGGTTTCAGAATATATACCTCCCTATTGATAAATTATTAGGACAAATAATTAATCCTTTAGGTTCAAAAATAAGAGATTTATCAGCTGATCCTTATGATGAAATATTAATGGATTCCTTCTGTCTATATCTAGAGCAAAGTAAAAATAAAATAACTAAGATAAAAAAAATTTATACATCCTTTGCTTGTCCCTCAATCATAAGAGATTTCAGCTTAGATCTATATCATTGTTTATCTCATGTTGAGGATGGTATTAATGAATTAGAGCGTTATACAATGGGTTATGTAGACAATTATCTTTATGACGGTAAGGCAATGATTGCTCTTGCTAAGAGAAAACGAAAATTTTTACAAAGCAATAAAAAAGAATGGCTTATACTATAGTTCAAATTTTTGTTATGTATTGATAATTAATATGAGACTATATGATCAGAATTTATCCAAACATCAGGGACTGGTCTTCTCCATCTGACTTGACAGTAATCACCTTTAATCAATAAGACTTCTCCGGGCCCTTGAAATATATATTCAGGTAAACTAGTGTCGCTCGCCTTAGATTCTAAGCTATTAGAATATTTTTCACGATCAACTTTTATAAGATCTCCTTTTCTGAGTTTCTTTTGTACCTTTGGAGGTGATTGTGAATCATCTATTTTTCCGGTTTGTTCAGACATTTTAAATAATTAATAAAAAAGATTAATGACTTAATTCAAATATTTAAATGAAGAATAGCAGTTAAAACAAAATGATAAAAATCGCTTCATTAATTAATTGCAAATTCCATAACGCAAATATTCTTGATGGATCAACACCATAAGTCAATCAAAATCCCTCTAAGCTGATCAAAACTGATTAGAGAAATCATGAAATTACTACTTACTGGATGTACTGGTTTTATCGGAAGAGAATTAATTCCTTTGCTCATTAAGGAGGGACATAGCCTCACAATCATATCGAGACAATCAAAAGAAAAACTTAAAACCATAGCTAATCACCAAAACACCAATTTCATACAAATGAATCCAGCTGAGTCCTCGTCTTGGGATAAAGAAGCAATTCAAAGCTCTCTTAAAAACTGCGAAGGGGTCATCAATCTTGCTGGCGAACCGATTGCTGAAAAAAGATGGACTACCGACCATTGTAAAGAAATTACAAATAGTCGCATAGAGACAACAAAGAATCTGATTAAAAGCCTACGGAATCTAAGAAAACCCCCAAAAGTTCTTATTAATGCCTCAGCTATTGGTTTCTATGGTTCACATCCTCAAACTGAATTCACTGAAGAGAATATTCAAGGTGATGATTTTCTAGCAAATCTATGCAAAGAATGGGAATCTAGTGCAAAAAACAAACCTAGAGCGACTCGTCTTTTAATTGTGAGAATTGGAATCGTATTAGCTAAAGATGGCGGAGCACTTGGGAAAATGCTCCCCATTTTTAGAGCTGGTCTTGGAGGTCCTATAGGAGATGGAAAACAATGGATGAGCTGGATACATAGAACAGATCTTTGTAATCTTATTAACGAAAGTGTGAAAAATTCTGCTTGGTCAGGTGTCGTGAATGGTGTTGCACCAAATCCTGTACGAATGAATGAGTTCTCTAATTCACTTGGTCAAGTACTCGGCAGACCAAGTCTTTTCGCAGTTCCTGGGCCAATATTGAAGTTAATTTTAGGAGATGGAGCTCGTGTAGTTTTAGAGGGACAAAACGTACAAACTCAAAGATTAAATAAACTCAAATTTAAATTCAATTTCCCCACAATTAATGAGGCTTTCAAATCAACATTAGCTTAAAATTTTTATTGGAATCTAATTAGAAATCAAAGGTCTAACCAATTTTTTATTTTCAGTAACGTTTTCCAATCAGGCTTTCGTGAAAGACCATCTTCAAATGATTCTTTTAATTCTTTTTCTAATTCAGGAAGAACTAGCATAGCTCTTTTGACATAATCAATATGATCTCTAACTCCTTTAGAATTAGTTTCTAACAAAGCAAGACTCAAATTTATCCTTGACTGCGGATCTTGACCGTTAAGTTTCACTGCATACCGAGCAGAGCGCAAGGCTTCCTGAGGCGAGTCACATAACAATTGCAACCAAGACAAGCATGTCCATGCAGCAGCATTATTTGGAGTAGTAGAGGCTATTTTCTGAAAATCTTCAATCAATTCATCTGCTGGTGAACCAGCCTTATATCGATTTAGGGCTTCTTCAAAAAGGCTTTCATCTGGTTGATCCATTGTTATTTAAAAATTCTTTTAATTAAAGTTAAACTGCAAAGGAACTTCCACAGCCGCAAGTTTGTGACGCATTGGGATTAGTAAAGTTAAAACCTCCACCAATTAAATCTGTACTGAAATCTAACTGCATACCATATATATACAAAAGACTCTTTGGATCACAAATCACTTTAAAAGAACTTGTGCCTACTGAATATTCATAGACTTCATCATCTTTCTGAATATCATCATCAGACACAAAGTCCATTGTGTAACTCATACCACTGCATCCTCCAGAACGTACTCCTACTCTCAGTAATTTCCCTGAGCCTTGTTCTTTGCAAAGTCTAGACAACTGATCCAAAGCAGGAGTGGTAATAAGAACTCCTTTGCCACCTTGAGCTTTATGAATTGTGGGCGGTGCGTTTGATTCACTCATTGTTTTTTCTGAACTTTAATAACACTCTATTAATTATATTCGATTTTAAAAGTGCCAAAAAAGAGTTTTTATTCATAGAGTTAGTGTATCCATCTAATTAAACGAGTGAAAATCGCAATAATAGGTGCAGGTTTAGCAGGATTAACTGCTGCAGTTGACCTTGTTGATGAAGGACATGACGTCGACCTATACGAAGCAAAACCTTTTATGGGAGGCAAAGTTGGAAGCTGGGAAGATTCCGATGGCAATCACATAGAGATGGGTTTGCATGTCTTCTTTTTCAACTATGCAAATCTGTTTGAATTAATGAGAAAAGTAGGCGCGTTTGAAAATCTTTTACCAAAAGACCACACTCACCTTTTTGTTAATAAGGGCGGTGACATTAAATCACTTGATTTTAGATTTTTTGCGGGAGCTCCTTTTAACGGCTTAAAAGCCTTCTTCACTACACCTCAATTAAATTGGATTGACAAACTAAGGAATGCTCTTGCACTTGGAACAAGTCCGATAGTAAGAGGGCTGATTGACTACGAGGGTGCGATGAAAACAATACGATCACTAGATTCTATAAGCTTTCAACAATGGTTTCTGAACCATGGAGGAAGCATAAATAGTATCAAAAGGATGTGGAATCCGATTGCATATGCGCTGGGATTCATTGATTGTGAAGCCATTTCTGCAAGATGCATGCTTACCATCTTTATGATGTTCGCTTCTAAGACAGAGGCATCCAAGCTCAACCTATTGAAGGGATCACCCCACAAATGGCTAACTAAGCCAATACTTGATTACATTGAACAAAGAGGCGGAAGACTTCACTTAGAAAATATTGTTAAAGAAATTCATTCAGATGACTCTGATCATCCATCTGTTACTGGAATAACTCTCCAAACTCCCGAGGGTGAAAAAAAAATTCAAGCAGACAAATATCTAGCTGCATGCGATGTGTCTGGTATAAAAAGAATAATTCCTAGATCATGGAGACGTTTTAAAGAGTTCGACTTACTTTTTAAGCTTGATGCTGTCCCAGTCGCGACTGTACAACTTAGATATGATGGCTGGGTAACAGAGATCAATAATAAACAAGCTCAAAAAAACCTAAACAATCCATCTGGTTTAGACAACTTGTTATACACAGCCGATGCTGATTTTAGTTGTTTTGCAGATTTAGCCTTATCAAGCCCAGAAGACTATAAGAAAGAAGGTCAGGGCTCTTTACTGCAATGCGTTTTAACCCCTGGAGATCCATGGATCACCAAATCCTCTGATGAACTTGTAAAACATACTGATTTACAAGTTAGGTCACTTTTCCCTTCTTCAAGAGATTTAAAGCTTTTGTGGAGCAATGTGGTCAAGGTTTCTCATTCTCTCTACAGAGAGGCTCCTGGAATGGAGCCATATAGACCAGATCAAAAAACTTCTTTTAGTAATTTCTTCTTAGCAGGCAGTTACACAAAACAGGACTACATTGACTCTATGGAAGGAGCAACAATGAGCGGACATCTTGCTGCTTCAGCAATGCTCTCAAAGTCTGTTTCACTAGCAAAAAATTCTTCGGTTGCTTAAGAAATGGGAAAGTGGCTTGATCACACAGTGATAAGTGAAATTCATGCTCCAGTTGAACTTGTTTGGAAGTTTTGGAGTGATTTAGATTCGATGCCTTTGTGGATGACTTGGATTGAGTCGGTTAAGGCAGTCGATCAAAAAACCTCTACACTTCCTGATTTAACAGAGTGGACACTTGCAGCTAATGGCTTTCGTTTTAAATGGAAAGCTCAAATCATGGAAAGAGTAGAAGCAGAGAAATTGGAATGGAAATCAGTTGGTGGTTTACCTACTAAGGGTTCAGTACGGTTTTATAATGAAGAGAGCTCTAAAACTGTAGTTAAATTAAAAATATCTTATGAATTGCCTCAAGTTTTAGCAAATCTAATGAAAGCAAATATTCTTGGAGGGATGGTCACAAAAGAATTACAGAAAAATCTTGACGGGTTTAAAGAACTCGTAGAAAAATCAGCTTGAATTTAATTAAATTTTAGCTCTAAGCAAGCTTTTAATAATCCTTCTAGATCATGTGGTTCAGCCTCTTCATCAGGTTTTCTAATAAGTTTTTTACAACTAATAGTTGTTTGAGGTCCAATCGAAACAAGTTTGATCTTTTCAATCAATTTAAACCAATTTCCACCAAAGTATTTATTAAATAAGCTAACAGTATTTATTACTGTTTTACCACTAGTAAAAGCAATAATATCTATTTCTCCACTCTTCAAAGCTTCTATAGTCTTTTGAGGTATATATTTAGGACAAGAAGATTCATAAGCAGCTACTTCAGTAACCTCTGCTCCTTTTAATCTGAAAGAGTCAGATAATATTGATCTGCCGCCGGTTTGTACTCTAGGAATAAATAATTTTAAACCTTTTTGATTCTGAGGGAAATAGTCAAGCAAGCTATCTGCAACAAAACTAGGAGGAACAAAACTAATCTCTGCATCCATATCTGATAACAAAGAAGCTGTTTTTCTTCCTACAGCAGCAATTTGAATAGTCTTAGAAATTTTCGACAAAGATAATCCAATTTCTCTCATTCTATCTTCAACATTTCTAACACCATTTGCGCTAGAAAAGATAATCCAATCAAAGGTTGAGATTTTCTTTAAAGCATCATCCAAAGGAGCCCAGTCATCAGGAGGTCCAATAACTAATGAAGGAAGATCGAATACCTCAGCCCCAATCTCCCTAAAGATCTCACGAGCCTCTGAAGTCTGTTCTTGGGCACGAGTAATAATTATCTTCTTGTCGGTTAAAGCCATTTTTGTATGCTTCATTCGTAAGAAGTCTAAAGAAAAACGATGCAGTCATTTAAACAATAATAGGATTTTTCTTAAATACAAAATTCTCAATTAAAGAATTTTCAATCAGTAAATTCTATGCTTGATTCTTTATCAATTTCCTTTTGAGTTGTTTTTGATTGTAAAATACGACTTAAAATTTCATTTTGTGCTTCTTCTGTTTGGCTAGGACTGTAAGCCAAAGGAGTAGTATATTGAATATTTTTTTTTATTTTATCATATAAATATGGACATCCGTATATAATAATTCCCGATAATCTTTTCTCAATTTCCAAATTTTTTAAAGCGTCTATCCAATGATCATTATGATAATCTAATCCAACAAATGGTTTACCTCTCACAAAAAGCTGAGCAAGAATTTTACTATTACCAAATTGTCCCGATTCTAAAAATCTTTTATTAGTTTTTCCCCACGGACTGATACCAAGTGGATGTATAATTAAATTTTTAAAACCTACTGCCTTAGGTAAATCTAATGCAGGAAAAAATTTGTTAGACACTTGATCAAAATTATCAATTTGTATAAGATTTATATCATTAAATTCAGCTTTTATAGTACTTTCTTCTCGTACAAAAATTGAACTTTTTATTATAGAATTACTAAACTTAGAGGCATCCAATAAAAATTTATTTTTAATATCTTCATTGTTCAAATCTTCTTTTTTAAAATCCTCCTCATTTCTAACTAAATCAAGTTGTTTTTTTCTTCTTTCTCTAGATACATTTAACCTTTCTAAAGAAATTTTTCCTGAATAAAAAGCATCGGTAAGAGAATCAATTGCCTCATCAATATCTTTTGGCATCATAATCAAATCAATTCCTGCATCAAATGCCATAACTGCAGCCTTACCACTACTATATTTATTTGTAATTGCATTCATAACTAAGGCATCACTGACTACTAAACCATCGAATTTAAATTTGATACGTAACAAATCAGTAACCACTCTTTTTGAAAGTGTTGCAGGAAAAATAGGATCAATCTTTGGAAAAAGTAAATGCCCGATCATGACACTATTTACTCCTTGATTGATTAAAGACTTAAATGGAATTAACTCAAATTTCTCTAATTTAGATAAGTCATTATGTATTTCTGGCAGATCCAAGTGAGAGTCAACTTCGGAATTTCCATGCCCAGGAAAATGTTTTGCACAAGTTAGCATTTTTGATCTAGAAACACCCCGCTGAAAAGCACAAGTTAAACTTTTTACTGTTTCAGGCTCTTCCCCCCAAGCTCTTAGATTTATAACTGGGTTATTTGGATTGTTATTGATATCACAGACTGGGGCTAATAGCCAATTTAAACCAATTTTTTTTGCTTCTTTACCAGTAAAATAACCAATCTTCTCAGCAATAGAAATTGCTAAAGTTTGATCTTTTTTATAAATCTGAGCAATACCCATTGGAGGAACAAACTTTGTTCCTCCATAAAATCTTTGACCAACACCTTCCTCAATATCAGCACATAAAAGAAGAGGTTTACCAGACCATTTTTTCAAGATATTGCAACGAATTTCTAATTCTTTTACAGTTCCTCCTAGAAGAATAACTCCACCAACACCTTCTTCTAAAAGTCTTTTTAGATTTGAATTAGATTCCTCTAAGTTAGGGTATAGACGTTGCGAATCAAGATTAAATCCACTTGCTCGAACTACAAATAATTCAGCTACTTGTCTTCTAAGATCAGATTTATTCATCAAGAATTTGGATTGATCTATAAGTCTTTACTTTTACGTTCAAGTTCTAATGCATTGAGAAGATCTAAAACTGCAGGACCTTTTGTCATACCTTTATCAATCTTAAATACAAGCTCAGGAGATCTTCTCATTTGAAGTCTTTGAGCAAGCTCAGCACGAATAAATCCCTTTGCTTCCTCTAAACCAACTAATACTTCATCCTTTTTTTTCTCTTCACCAAAAAGACTGATAAAAATTCTTGCATGCTGTAAATCACCTGAAACTTCAACAGATGTAATGGTAATCATAGCTTGATGAATTCTTTCATCTCTAATCCCATTAACTAAAAGCTCACTAACTTCTCTTTTTAGTAAAGCTGCTAATTTTTCAACCCTTCTTGAATTAGCCATAACTAAGTAATTGCCTCAGGGAAAGCCATAGCCTTTAATAAGAAAACTATTGTCAGAAGTCCGCTTAACATCGCCCCAACGAGAGCAATCGCTGTGATCGGATTACTACCTCTTTTAATTAATGGAGAAATTGCAGCGGTGAAAACCCCCAAGATTATCGTGATGAGATATTTTGGATATCTAGAAACATTAGAAAAAAACTCACCCATTTTTCACCACCAAAAGACTGAATTAATAGCTACTCTGCTAACCATTTGAAGGCACCTAAAATGTTGGAACTTCATCAATTTAGGCACTCACCTTATTGCTTGAAAGTAAGAATGGCTTTGGCTGCAAAAAAGCTTGAATATCGAACCGTTGAGATAACTCCAGCCGTTGGGCAAATAGATATCTTTCAAAAAACAGGACAAAAGAAATTACCCGTGCTTTTTGATAACGAAACAATAATCCATGATTCAAGCTCAATAATACGACACTTAGAGAAAATTGAAATAGAACCAAAATTAATTCCAGAGGGTCTAAAGGAAGCCTCTCAAGTCCAAATAATTGAGAATTGGGCAGATACAACTTTGGCAAAATCTATAAAAATTGTCTTTTTGGAAGAGCTGTCGAAGAATCCAAAATTGATTTCCTCTTTATTCTCCAACAAAATTTGGGATTCTATGCAAAAACCTCTTTTTAATATTCCTACAAAGATTGCTAGTCAAATTTCTGGATTAATAAACCAGAAAGAAAAAGAATCTCTAAAATTAAATCTAGAAAACCTATCAAATTTAATTAATCAAGAAAACTTTCTTATTGGAGACAAGCTTTCTGTTGCTGATATTTCTGTAGCATCACACTTATCATTACTCAAATTCCCAAATTCATCTGGAGAAAATCTAACTGGCCAAGGTTGTTCTATATATGTAAACGATCCAAGTCTGCAAAATCTTTTTAAATGGAGAGACTTCATTGAAGATCAATTAGCAATAACTAATCATCATTAGTCTTTCTAAGTATTAATTTGGATTTCTCTGTTTTAATTGGCAAAGAAATCAGATTTTGCCCAGGTTGATTATAAATCGCCTGAAATTGTTCTCCACAAATATTAAAATCACTCATATTTATTTTATTATTTTGAATAGATCCACATTTTTTAAATTCAGTTAATGTTTCGACCTGGCTAACCCTGCTAAATTCTGGTGTATGAAGGATTTGTAAAATTAATTCATCAGTAATAAAAATATTATTGTCTATTTTTTCTTGCAGTCTTCCTATAATCTTTGTCTCTAAATACCTATCTTCCGTTAATTTAGCAAACTGACGATTAGGAGATTTAGGATCATTCTTTACTGATAAAAAACCACCAGTCTTTGTGCTCAAAGCATAAGACTTAGTGTTGTATTCACGGTCAGCTATTAAATCACCAGAAGTATTGTGAATAAATTTAGCGGAATGAATAATAGGTTCTTGATTCTGATCACTTTCTATCTCGCTAGTAACATCCCATACACCTTCAAACCAATCAGGGTAAATTAAATCATCTTTCAATCCTGGGCGCTTAATGGAAGATGGAAGGCGCCAATCAGGCCAGATTGATTTGCGTTCATAAAGCTTAGATGGTTGAAAATTATTTATTTCAAGGCTACTTTCAGCAAGTGCAGGAACTGTGTAAGTAAAAACAATTAAAATAGAAATTAAAAAAAAGAAAAATTTCTGTCTCATGTCTGATCCTTTAATTAGAGAAATGGATAATTATGTTGTGTTGGTTCCTGGCGAAAGTGAACAATTCCTGGATAAAGAACAAACTCTTTTATGGCTTCAATCTTGGTTAAATAAATTCGATTCATTACCATTGGATCTTGACTGTAAGTCTTCCATAGCAGAAGCGGCTCAACATTTACTTGATACAGCCTGCGACCTAGAAATCAAAACAGGTTTTACAATTCAGTGGTATGCCGTTCGGCTTGAGTCTCCGGGTCAATAAGGATGCTTGGCAAATGTTCAGCAACCATAGTAGCGACCTCATATGGTGATTGATCCTCAACTTCTATTCTCAAATCTGACTCTAAATATATTGGTTTTCTACTTTCATAAATCTGACTAAAATTCTCAGCTAAATTATCCCCAAGTAGTAAAGGGCGTCTCTTTTGATCACTTTCTAATCGTTTAAGTGAACGTTTCAAATCAAGATCTAACCAAATAACTATTCCTTGATGAAGAACGCCCCAGTTTTCAGGCAAGGTAACTAAACCACCTCCGGTAGCAATTACAAGAGAATGATGTTGACTAATTTCTTTTAAAACTTTTTTTTCAACATCCCTAAAGACTTTTTCTCCATCTTTTTCAAAAATAGATGAAATAGATTCTTTAGATGCTTTTTCTATAACATCATCAGTATCAACAAAAGCATAATTGATCATTTTTGCTAGAACTGGACCCGTTTGACTTTTGCCAGAACCCATCATTCCTATCAAAAATATATTTCTACCACCTAACTTTTCTTTAAGAGTTTTAGGGGTTGATTGGACAGCCATAAAGACAGAAGTAACTAAAAGTTATTAAGATGTATGTTGATGTGAAAAATTTATGGAAGCAATCACATCGAATTTCCCTCACGGAGAGGGGAGAACCTGTGTAATCACAAGGCGAGCCTGCTTTAGCGCAAGCCACCTTTATAGGCTTCCTGAATTATCTGATGATGATAATTCAGCTTTGTTTGGCCCATGCTCAATAGCTCCTGGCCACGGACATAATTACGAGTTAATCGTAACCATGGAAGGAGATCTTAATAAATATGGCATGGTCTTAAACCTTTCAGATGTAAAACATGCCATAAAAAATGAAGTAACAAGTCAGCTTGACTTTCGTTTTTTAAATGACACATGGCCTGAGTTTGACCTTTCTAAACCCGAAGGTTGCTTGCCCACAACTGAAAGTTTAGTTCGTATTATATGGGAGCGCCTTAAATCTCACTTACCCCTAAAATCTCTTCGTCTTTACGAAAACCCAAAACTCTGGGCTGACTATCAAGGAAATGCTATGGATGCTTATTTAACAGTTCAAACACACTTCTCAGCCGCTCATCGCTTAGCCAGAGAAGACCTACCTCAAACCGAAAACGAAAAAATATTCGGAAAATGTGCTCGACCTAATGGACATGGTCACAATTACTTAGTAGATATAACTGTCAAAGGAAAGATTAATCCTAGAACTGGAATGATATGTGATTTATCTGCATTAAATAGTTTAATAAATGATTTAGTTGTAGAACCTTTTGATCATACCTTTTTAAATAAAGACATTCCTTATTTTGCAAATTGTGTACCTACAGCTGAAAATATTGCATTACACATTTCAGATAAATTAACTAATCCAATTAATGCGATTGGGGCTAATTTATATAAGATAAAACTACAGGAAAGTCCTAATAATGCTGCAGAAGTTTATGCAAACGTACCTGAATCAACAAGCGATACCAAAGACTCTAAGAATCAGGTTGGTTTGCTGAGATAATTGAAAAAAAAATGGGTTAAATTAGTTTTAGCTTCTAGTATTGATGGACGTATCGCATATCCAGAAGGAGGGAAAACTCAATTAGGTCAATCTGGTGATCGTTTGGTTTTAGAAGAATCACTTGCTTGGTCAGATGGGATTTTAATGGGAGGGCAAACACTGAGAGATCATCAATCAATTTGTTTAATTAAAAATAAAAGCTTACTAAAAAAAAGAACTTCAGAAGGCAAGAACGAACAGCCAATTGCTCTTATAGCAAGCAATCAAATAGATTTTCCAGGAAATTGGCTTTTTTTTCAACAACCTCTTCAAAGATGGTTGCTCCAAATGCAAGATAAGAAAAATGAGATTATGCTTCCTGATGGATTCGATAAAAGAATAAATTTAAAAATCACATGGCGTGATTCTCTTGATGATTTGTATCAGAAAGGAATTGCGAAAATTGTATTACTTGGAGGTGCAAATCTTATTTCAGCTTTTCTTTTAGAGAATCTAATAGATGAATTACAAATCACAATTACACCTCATCTTATAGGAGGAGATTACTGCTGGGTTTCATCTGAATTAAGGAACTTAAATACAATCATGAATAAAAAGAATAGCTGGATTCTAAAAGAAAGTAAAAAGATAGGTAATAACGAATTACTTATTAGATACTTTAGAAATCATTTATCCTGAATATAGATTGAGTATAAAATAAATGAACAATATAAAAATCAAATGGCATGCCACAATCCAAGAAATTCCGAAAATTATTTGGAATAATTTCTTAAAAGGAAATTCAACTCCTTTTTATAAATGGGATTGGTTGAATGCATTAGAAAGATCAAACAGTGTTAGTAGAAAATATGGATGGCAACCATTATTTCTCTCTGCGTGGAGTGAAAATGATTTAATTGCATGTGCACCTCTCTATCTTAAATCTCATAGTTATGGAGAATTTATTTTTGATAATGCCTTTGTTCAACTAGCTCAAGATATGGGACTTCAATATTATCCCAAGCTAATAGGAATGAGTCCATTAAGTCCAATAGAAGGTTATCGCTTTCTTTTTGCAGAAGGAGTTAATGATAGAGACCTCACACAAATATTAATCTCTGAAATTGATAGTTTTGCCAAACAAAATGGAATTCTTAGTTGTAATTTTTTGTATGTAGATCCTAAATGGATGAATGTAGCTGAATCTCTAAATTGCGCTAAGTGGGTCAACCAACAAAGTCTGTTGACATTGAATGAAGAAAAAAGTTTTTCTGATTTTTTACAAAAATTCAATTCCAATCAACGTAGAAATATTAAGAGAGAAAGAGAAAGCATAAGAAAGTGTGGAGTAAAAGTTGAAGCTCTTAGTGGGTCTCAAATAAATGTAATCAATTTAAAAAAAATGCATTATTTTTATCAGCTTCATTGTTCAAGATGGGGAGTATGGGGAAGTAAATACCTCACGGAATCATTTTTCACTGAACTTAGATCAACAGAACTCAAAGAAAATATTGTTTTATTTGACGCAAAAGAAGAAGGAATTGATAAAACAATTGGAATGTCCTTATGCGTGAAAAACGAAAATATGCTTTGGGGACGATATTGGGGTGCAGAAAAAAATATAGATAATTTACATTTTGAAGCTTGTTATTACTCCCCGATTGAGTGGGCAATAGCAAATAAAATAAAATATTTTGACCCTGGAGCAGGAGGTAGTCACAAAAAACGAAGAGGTTTTATTGCTAAACCCAATGCAAGTCTTCATAGATGGTACAACTTACCTATGGATTCATTAATTAGAGAATGGCTACCAAGAGCAAATAAGTTAATGCTTGATCAAATAAACGCTACAAATAATGAAGTACCTTTTAAGTTTGAAGAGCCAAAACTATCAAATACATAGTAACTTCAGACAAATTAAAGACTGAATCTCAATGACAGATAACAATTTACTAGATTCTCCTGAGACCAATAAGTCACTTTCCACCGAGAAAGATACAGTCGATTCTAATGAAGAAAAACCTTTCTTTGCTCAAGGGATTTTTAGTTATAAAGATAAAGGGACTCAAGGTGTTATTACTCTTTTTGGCTATGAACTAACAGCACCAGCAGGCCTGAAAAATCCAGGTATAGTTTATTTATCTTTTATTTTTATTAACCTGCTTATATTTTTAATCTTAAAAAGTTTTATTTCAGGATAATTTGTTGCAGGAAATCTAAAAATTTAATGACTACAGAATAAGTGACTTGTGTATCTTCTTTTTAATTTGTAAATTAAAGAAATGAACAATCTAGATCTTCAAGCAGACTTAATTAACTCAATAAAGCTTATAGACGCTAAATTATCCAAGCGGCAAATAGAGCTTGACCCAAAAGGTTATTTCTTAATAAAAATTGAACCCAAAACGAATGAGTTAATACTTGAACATTATTTAAATGATATCGATCAAAAAGGTCGCGCTATTGATCCAAAGTCTGGAGAACCAATTGGGTGTAAAACAAAAAGTAGCAATCAACCAAACAATATTTATAGAGGGAAGAGTGCCAAGCAATTAGGTATTCAAATCTCCGAGGGTAATGGTTCATTCCCCATCAGTCATTTAGATCATGCGATTTACATTGGTCGTGAACTACAGCGAGCAGAGCAATGCCTGATCACTGGTAAACAATATATTCAAGATTAAAATTAATAAATTCAAACGATAAAGCACTGATGTTCTATTATTAGTGGAGAAATTTAAATCAAATGGGAATTCTTTTTTACTTAGTTTTTGTTGGAGCAGGCCTTTCTGCAGCATTCTTGATTCAAAAAGCCCTTAAAGCTATCAAATTAATCTGAATAAATTAATCACTATTACTAGTATTGGATTAGTTAAAGAGGTTTATATTTAATACTCAGTCAGATATGTATGGTTCTGAAAATATAAAGAACATTAGAATTGATTTAAATTATTCAGACTTAAAAGGAATTCTTCATTAGAATAAAAGAATATTCAATTATTAAAAATCCACCTGCATGGGACCTTCAAGACTAAAGAGTCGTAGACGCCAAGATCTAGGTTCCAAATGGGCGAGAGTTGCAATAGCTATATTATCAACAGTTGGTGTTATAGATACAGGATCTATAACACTAAATAAATGGGGGATTATAGGAAATTTAAACTGTCCAGGTGGATTAGGAGGCTGCGATAAAGTTTTAAATAGCCCTTGGGGGACTTTCTTTCAAACAAATAATTTCTCTATTCCATTATCATTAATAGGTTTAATTAGTTATTTATTAATATTACTAATGGCAATATTCCCATTAATACCTATTCTCAAAAACCAAAAAAATAATATCTCAAAAGTTGCATGGTGGGGATCTTTTTATATATCTACATCTACTTTTATTTTCAGCTTAATTTTAATATCAGTAATGATATTCAAAATTAAAGCTTTCTGTTTTTTCTGTCTTCTTTCTTTTCTTATATCACTTTCAGTCCTATTATTAAATATAATTGGAGGCAGTTGGGAAGATTATGGTAAATTATTTTTTAGAGGTTTTCTTATGTCAGTAGCAGTTCTTTTAGCAGGGCTAATATGGTCATCATCAGTTGATCCTGCTATCAAGGAAGTTTCAAATAATATTTCAGGCATGCCACCTGCGGTAATAGCTATAAGTTCTCCTGACAAAATAAAACTCGCTGAACATTTAACAAAAGAAGGAGCAGTCATGTATAACGCATATTGGTGTCCACATTGTCATGATCAAAAAGAAATGTTCGGGAAAGAAGCTGCAGAAAAATTAAATTTAGTTGAGTGTGCAAAAGATGGTTTTAACAATAAAAGAGAACTTTGTGAAGCTAAAGGGATAACTGGTTTCCCCTCGTGGGAAATTAATGGCTCAATTGATTCAGGAGTGAAAAGCCTAGAAGAATTAGCTGACCTTACCAATTACAAAGAATCTAATGATTTTTAGGGAAGCCAGCTTTATCGACAATGGGTCTTGTATGAATGTTCTTTCCCTTCATTTGTCTAGTATGACATTGCCAAAAAGGAACTGAGGTAGGGAAATCATCTCTAAAATGGCCTCCTCTACTTTCTTCACGAAACAAACAAGCTTCCAACATAAGCAAACTTGACATTTGTCGATTACTCAAATCAAGTAGCAAATTAAGGTCTCTCCTAGCAAGTTCCTCGAATTCATGAATTTCATATTTTGACTGAGAAAAAACCAAATTTAATAAGGGCTCGTTTAAAAGATTTTGATAATCTTGTTTAACTTTTACAAGAGCAGAATTCATTCCTTTTCGTGATCGATCAACTCCAGCTTCACGCCAGCATAATTGTCTAAGTTTTTCAATTTCTTTTGATAAATAACTAGTTCCTTGCTCCTTAGAAAAGCGAAGATCTGATTTGTTAAAACTTAAATTATTTCCTGAAATATCGGAAGTTATAAAATCAGTTAATTCAATATTTCTCATTTGATTTGCAAAGACCAAACATTCCATTAATGAATTACTTGCAAGTCTGTTGGCACCATGCAGGCCAGTACATGCCACCTCACCAATCGCGAAAAGTCCTTTGACATTTGTTTGTGCTTTCAAGTTTGTAGCGACACCACCCATCCAATAATGGGCAGAGGGAGCCACGGGGATTGCTTCTTTTAAAGGTTCTAAGCCAAGCTCTCTGCACCTTTGGAAAATTGACGGAAAGCGCGCTTCTACATCCTCAACAGAAATGGATTTAACATCAAGACCAATGTGATCAACTTTTTGCTTTTGCATCGCTTGAAACAATGCCCTGCTGACTTGATCTCTTGATGCAAGATCTTTCCCTTCAAGATGAGCTACGGGACTCTCGCCGAATGAATCCACTAAAACTGCACCCTCTCCTCTTACCGCTTCAGAAATCAAAAACGAAGGCGCATTATCCAATTTCAGAGCAGTTGGGTGAAACTGAAAAAATTCGAGATCTTCTATGCAAGCCCCAGCTTTCCACGCTAGAGCAATTCCCTCACCTGCTGCTTGAGTTGGATTTGTAGTATTGGCAAATAAATGGCCTCCGCCGCCAGTAGCTAAAACAACTGCCTTTGCTTGGATCCAACGCAAAGCTGGTCCATCTAGAACTTGTACCCCACCACATTTTCCTTTTTCAACCCAAATCTGAGTAACTCTTATTCCTCTTTGATGCAGAACATTACTTCTTTGATCAACTTGCTCATTAAGGACATCAACCAATGCCTTGCCAGTTCTATCTTTTACGTGAAGTACTCTTCTATGAGTGTGAGCAGCTTCAAGAGTTGTAGATAATTTTCCAGAGGTTCTATCAAATTCCATTCCTAGTTTCAAAAGTCTATCTACCAATCTCGGAGCACTATGAACAAACATCTGAACTGCTTCTGAATCACAAAGGCCTGCCCCAGCTTTGATTGTGTCATTAGCATGAATATCCTCGCTATCTTCAATTCGAGTAACAGCAGCCATTCCTCCTTGTGCCCATCTACTGGAAGAACGCTTACTGGTATTGCGGTTTAAAAGTAAAATTTTCAGATTTGATGGCAATTCAAGAGATGACATCAAACCTGCAGCTCCTGCTCCAATAACAATTACATCCCAATTAGTTGAGTAAATATCATTTTTATTAAACCCAGTATTTAAATCCATAAAAGATTAGTTTTCAGATCAATCCACTTAATTGAGGCTGAATCAATGTGGTCGCAAAAAATAAGCCATCAACCCACAAGGTTGTTGTCAAAGCTGAACTTGATACAAGCCAAGCATCAGAAGACAAAGGCTCACTTTTTGATTTTTGATGCATCCAGTTTGCTATCAAAATTATTAAAAGTGCCGCTATTAAAATGGCAAATAATGAAAAAGGTTCTAATAATTGTTCTGCAGTGAAACTCAACATTTTGGAAGCTTCTGAAAAAGGCGCATCTACAACTTCAGGCCAAGCCTTCATGACACCAGTTAAAACAATCATTACGTCAGTAAAAGCAGTTCCTAATAGAGATGCCAAATAAAAACTGGCCCCGATTTTCCATTGAGTCTGTAAGAGGCTTACTGCTATTGGTAAAGCTATTGACTCAACAGGCAAATGCCACACAGGATGAGCTCTTAACCATCCCCAAAAAAGACATCCTCCTAACCAGCTCCAACTCACACCAACCAATAGCGAACCAATAGAGGACCATCTATTACTACAAAATTTAAGTAAATAAAATCCAAGAAAAAAAATTATGAAACTAAATAAAAAAGCTGAGAAAGGGAACACATGAACCCATGGAGCCTGAACAAAAACCGGCAGGACAACCATTGTGCTAGCCCAAAATTGCAATGTCCTTGGCTTTGACAGGTAGGACGTCTCTTGATTTATGGGATTGGTGGGATTGTTTGAGTAAATCAGAATTAATAAAACTGAGTTGGTTTTCAGCTCAACCTTCTATGAATTTACATTCAAGTAGATACCCATACCAAACAGTCTTCGGAATACAAATAATAAAGTTTAAAAAAAAATCTTTAAAATTGCTTAATTGCCATGATTACAATGCTTTTCAAGGTCAAGTTTTAAAAATACTCATAAAAAAAGATGATTCAAAAAAATCTTTTTAATTACTTTTTGTTGAAAATTTACTAATATTAAAAAATAAATGATTCTTCAAGATCAATTTAATTTTTTCAAACCACCCGAGAAGTATAAAAAATTCATTTTCTTGTTTAGGAGCCTAAATGAGCACATTAAAGATAACTCAAAACAAAATTAAACCTGCTGTTGTTGCCTCCATCGAAGAAGGTTCTATAGGCGAGGAGCTTGGATTTGAAGTTGGAGATCGATTAATTAGTATTAATGGTGTAAAGCCAAGAGATCTTATTGATTACAAATTTCTTATGGCTGAAGAAAATATTCAACTAATAATATTAGATGAAAAAGATAACCAACATACAATTGACATTGAAAAAGATTACGACGATGAGTTAGGACTTGCTTTTACTGAAGCTTTATTTGATGGATTAAAACAATGCAATAATCAATGTCCATTTTGTTTTATTGACCAACAACCCCCAGGGAAAAGAAAAAGCCTATACCTAAAAGATGATGACTACAGGCTAAGTTTTTTATATGGTTCTTACTTAACACTTACAAATCTTTCCGAAAAAGACTGGGAGAGAATTGATCAACAAAGACTCACTCCTTTATTTGTATCAGTGCATGCAACAGAACCTTCTTTAAGGTCGAAATTACTAAGAAATCCTAAAGCTATTGACCTTTTTAATCAGTTAGCTTGGTTCTCAAAAAAAAGAATACAAATTCATGCTCAAATTGTTGTTTGCCCTGAAATAAATGATGGAAAAGCTTTAGAACGAACCATCAATGATCTATATAGTTTTGCGCAAGGAGATTTCCCCGTAGTCCTCTCAGCAGCTGTAGTTCCAGTTGGACTAACAAGGTTTCGACCCAGTAATGACGGGCTGATACCCGTGGATCCTGATTGTGCGACAAAAGTAATCAATCAAGTTGAGCCAATGCAAAGAATATTTTATAAATCAACAGGGTCCCGTTTTGCTTGGTTATCTGACGAATGGTATTTAATAGCGAAGAAGGCTTTACCCACTCTTAATTCTTACGAAGATTTACCTCAAAAAGAGAATGGAGTAGGAAGTATTCGCAGTTTTCTTAGAGCAATGGATGAAGCCACAAGAGATCTGCCAACCAAACTTGATCAAAAGAAAACCTGCAGCTGGGTTGTTGGCAAACTTGTTGAAAATGAATTACAGAAGCCTTGCAAGCGAATAAATAAAATAAATAATTTCGCACTCCATCTTTATGGGCTTCCAAGTCCTTATTGGGGGCAAGAACAAATAGTTACTGGCCTACTCACAGGCCAAGACCTCATAAAAGGACTGCGAGGCAAGGAATTAGGCGATGAATTACTTATACCATCTGTCATGCTAAGGCAAGGTGAAAAAATCTTTCTTGATGACATGACACTTCAAGAGCTCTCTTTGTCACTTAATGTATCTGTAAGAATTGTCCATGATGCACAAGACATCGTGAACAAAGCACTTGGTAAAGCATAATTGCTTTACCAAATCCATCTCAGTTTTTCTTATAACTATGAGGAGAGTGAAGAGAAAGTTTCTAATTGTTGCAGGTTTATTTATATCTGGGCTAAATCCTTTGTGGGCTACAAGTTCGCAAAAAATAACTTCAAATATAAAGGTAAAAGGAGACTCAAGGAAAAGCCTAAGTCAAAGTCAAAAACAACAAGGAGTCTTATATGAATTAAATTCGCCTGAAGATCTTTTTTTACCCTCTAGATCGCGCGAAGTATTAGTAAAAACTTATCAAAAAGTTAAGCTTGATCAGTTAGAAAATATACTTATAAATAATAACCGAACAATTAAAATCTACTTAGAAAAAGTTGACCAAGCTAAATCAATATTAAGAAGTTCATTATCATCCTGGTACCCAACATTAAACCTAACAGCTAATGGCATTCCTCAATATTTTGAATCTAATAATTATAATGAATCAAATTTAATACCAGACACTTCAAGTAAACAATGGAGTTCATCTATCTCAGCTCAAATCAAATGGGATTTAATTAATCCTGCGAGAGTCCCAGAGATAGCTTCAGCTAGAGATAGTTTGGAAAAGTCAAAATATTCCTATTCAATAGTTTTAAGAGACTTAAAATTAGAGGCAAAAAAACGTTACTTCAATTTGCAAAAAGCCAATGAAGAAATAGAGGTAGCAAAGAAATCAATTGAATCATCAACTCTTGGTTTAAAAGACGCCGAAATTAGATTTGAATCAGGAATTGGTACAAAATTAGAAGTTCTAGAGGCGAAAACACAATTAGCTAGAGATCAGCAATTATTTAATATTAAATTCGGAGATCAAAAAATTGGTCAAAGATCTCTTGCTGAGATACTGAATTTTCCAGAAGATGTAACGCCGTTGATTGGTTCAAAAACTCAAGTTACAGGTATATGGGATTTATCGTTAGAAGAAAGTATTATAGCTGCTTATAATTCACGAGAAGAACTTGAAAGTATTCTCTTGGATATATCAATTAATAATAACAATGCCAATGCTGCACTAGCTGCTAGCAAACCAAAATTAAGCATCGTAAATACATCGACCTCTTCGTTTGCAAAAGGTGAGTTAAATCAGATATCCCCAAACACCAATAATAAATCTTCCAATTTCTCCAACACCATTGGGCTAAATGCATCATGGTTTATTTTTGATGGAGGCAATTCAAGATCTTTGTATAATTACAATAAAAGTAAAGCAAAAGAAGCAAAACTGGATTTTGCTGCAAGAAGAGCTCAAATCAGAAAAGAAGTTGAAGAATTATTCTTCAAACTAGAGTCGGCCAAACTAAACATTTCTGCTTCATATACAGAAGTTTTATCTGCGAGAGAGTCTCTAAGACTTGCCAAGCTTAGATACAAATCAGGTATTACTACACAACGAGAAGTTGTAAATAACCAAAGAGATTTAACTGATTCCGAGGTTCGTTATATTATTTCGGTAACTAGCTACAACACTTTATTAGCTGATTTAAGTAGACAAACAGGTTTAGATAACATCAAGCCATGTGATATCAAAGTCAATCAACAAAATCAAAGCGACATAGACAGCGAATCAAACCTCTATGAATCGAATTTAATTCCTTTATGTCAGCTATAGCTTCTAACTAAATAAAAATGAATCAAAACCCAATATCTAAACCTCTGAGCAAAGCTCAACTTATATCAATTCATCATTTAGTTGATGAAGTTGGAACACGTCAACTTCAAGATTTTGGACAAATCAACTCTGATATAAAAGCTGATGGAACACTTATTACAGAATGTGATAGGTGGAGTGATAAAACAATAGTTCAAGGGTTATCAAAAATTGCTCCAGGAGAAGGCGTTCTGAGTGAAGAAGGTAAGAAGTCAATTCCTAGCTCCAGTGAATATTGGGTGGTTGACCCACTCGATGGCACAACTAATTTTGCAGCAGGCATTCCTTACTGGGCTATATCAATAGCACGTTTCACAAATGGTGAACCTGAGACAGCCTTCCTGGACATACCAGCCCTGAGAAAAAGAATTTTCGCCATAAAAGGAAAAGGAGTTTGGCTAAATGACAAGCCACTTAAGCCTGAATCACGTTTCAAAAAAAATAGTGACTGCATTTCTCTTTGTAGCCGCTCAATTAAAGTTTTACAAATGAAACCAGAGCAGCCTTTTCCAGGAAAAATAAGACTACTTGGGGTATCCAGTTTAAATATGACTAGTGTTGCCATAGGTCAAACAATTGCTGCTTTAGAGGCAACACCAAAAATATGGGATATTGCAGCTGCATGGCTAATACTCGAGGAACTTAATTGTCTTATCAACTGGTTGGAAACTAATCCAAAAGATATTCTCTCTGGTACAGATCTTACTTCTGTGAATTTTCCATTACTAACAGCATCCTCTGAAGATCAATTAAACAACATGCTGCCATGGGCTACCGCCTTGATTCATGATAGTTAATTCACTTTGTGCTTTGTTTTTTTCATTAAATAAAATTAGCTTCATTAAAAAATTTATGATTTTAAATCTACTGATTCAACTAAGAAAAATCTTCTCCTTAGGAGTTAGCGTGATAACAAATGCTTTATAAATAAAGTGGGCCTGAACTGGAATAAAAAAGCAAGATGGTTTTTTAGCAGTCTCTGGAGAGCTTATGAAAGATGGTCTAAGTGTGATTGCGTCGATTTAAGCGCAGCATTTGCTTACTACACTCTTCAGTCCTTCTTTCCAATATTACTAATCTCCCTATCAGTTGCATCATGGTTTTTAGGAAAACAGCAAGGTATAGAGCAAAGAATAATTGAATTAACTGCTGAAGTTTTACCGTCTGAAGTAATAGCTTTGGTCTCTTCAACTTTAGAACAATTAATTAATCAGGGTTTTGGAGCAGGAATTCTTGGGGCAATGTTTTTAATGATCACTGCTGGCAATGCATATCTAACATTACAAAGAGGAGCCGATCGATTATGGGAAGACGTACTACCAGTTAAATCAAAGCCGGATCCATTAAAAATTCAAGCGTTTCGATTTATCAGAAATCGTATTGAAGCTTTTTTTGTCGTTCTTTTAGTTGGGATTTTGATGGTTATCGATCAAATCAGTGCAAATATTCGTCTGATTCCCGAAGCAGTTTTGGAAGACTTAGCCAACACAACCCCTTGGATTGAAAATGCAATTACAAAAATACCTGTACTTCAAGTAGGTCAATTTATACTTCCTCTAATAGGTTTTTCAACCATGGCACTACTTTTACAAGGTTTACTCCCAAGTAGAAGAGTACCTTTAAAACCACTAATACCAGGAGCTTTGATGATTGGAACTTTGCTAACAATTCTAAATTTGGCAGTTAGTAGAAGTATCCTTTCGTTGGGATCAAGATTTCAAGCTTATGGATTCATTGGCGGAGTACTAGTATTAACTCTTTGGGTTTGGATGGTAGGAGTAATTATTTATTTTGGTCAATGTTGGAGTGTTGTCATTGCAAGCATGCGTCGTAAACGATACGTTTAAACATCATTGAAACAAGCATCTAAATTTAAATTATAATATTTAAATAAATCTCTAAATTACTTATGAATAAGCCATCTTCATTGATTTGGATGGTATTTATTTTAATTATTATTTTACCTACACCAGCTGGGAAATTTATTATTGATTTAGCAGGTGGAATATTCCTTATTATTACAATAATACCATTAATCTTAGGAGGAATTGGATGGTTTACATGGAAAAGAATCCAATCAAAAGTACAAACCTGTGAAGCTTGTGGCTCAACCTTTCTAAATAATCAGACGATTTGTCCAATATGTGGAAAAACCATAACAAAAAACGCAGATATTCTAGAAAACATTCCAGCAAGTGCCGCAACAATTGACATAAAATCCGAAAAGTTAGATTTATAAATTAATCTAATTCTAAAAATTCTGGATTGATTTCATTAATTTCTTGTTCACAACAGTGCAAGAGCTCTTCGCAATGTTTAAGAAGTAGATGACCTTTAATATAATTAATCTGTATTTCATCCAGTGAAATATTTTCATCTTGTACATTATTTAAGATAGTTTCCAGTTCGGATATAGATTCTTCGTAACTTAATCTATTAATATCTTTCTTAAAAATCTCAATATTTTTTTTGTTAGTAGCTTTGTTAGACATTAGTAAATGATTTGGGATGAATTAATCTGCAATTGACATAATAACAAATTTGATTCGATGAATTTATATTTGATCATAATCAATAGTATCAACCTCAACAGTAATTTTTCCATCAAAAAATTGAACTATTAACTTATCATTTTCCTTAACATTTTTGATACTATACATCGAATCACCTGACTCGTTAGTAATTAGAGCAAAACCTCTTTTTAACAATTTTCTTGGAGAAAGTGCATTCAAAATATCGTACATATAATTTATTCTTGTTCTTTTATTTTTAATTAATAGACGAGGAGAATGAGATTTAAAAAAAGATTTCTTTGTAATTAATGATTTCTTGGTATTCTGAAAAAACAATTTCAAATAATCTTTAAGTATTTTTTTATTTTGCAAAAACTTATTTTTTTCAATTTCTCTTGATGGTAAAAGATCAACAATAGCAGCAGTTGGAGTAGCAGATCTATGGTCTGCAACAAGATCAGAAACAGTTAAATCATCTTCATGACCTATTCCTGTAATTACTGGTATTGATAATGTTGCGATTTCTCTGGCTATGATTTCACTATCGAACAACATTAAATCTTCTCTGCTGCCTCCTCCTCTAGCTATAATTAAAGCGTCTAATTTTAACTTATTTATTTTTAATTTACTTAAAATTGATATCAATTTATTTTCATTATTTCCTTGAACAGGAATAGGAATTATATGCAGTTTCGTTAATGGCCATCTCTCCTTAGATGTTCTAAGCATGTCAGCTAAAGCAGAGCTTGGAACACTTGTAAGAATACCAATTGAATTGGGGTATTTTGGCAATTTTTTTCGTAAAGAATCGTCTATCAAACCTTCTTTAAAAAGTTTTGATTTGACTATTTCGAACTTCTTAAGAACAGTAGAAATACTTGGTCGAATATCAAAAACTTGTACCGATACTCTTGCTTTAGATTCCCAGAAATTTAATTTACCAACAATGACAACACCATCATCTTGCTTTGGTAAAAATTTTAAAGACTTTATTGTTGATGACCACGCAACTCCATCTATACTTGCTTTCCCGTCCGTGAAAGTTAACCATAAATGACCTTTTTTAATTTGCGATTTAGAAACTGTGGCTTTAAGTATAAATTTTGGTGCAAAGCCTCTTGCTAGTAATAAACCTATAGATTCGTTTAACTCGTTAACACTATATGTACTTAAAGATTTTCTAGCGTTTTTGAGATCAGTCAAACTATTAAAAATAAAAAACTAACAATTAGTTTTTCAACCGATTCCCATCTGAGTTAAAATTCCTTGCCCTGTTAAAAGTTCTGTTGTTAAACCTATTAAAATACCCATCATGGCCAAACGTCCATTCCATATCTCAGCAAAATTTACAAATCCATAACGAGGTTCGAAGTTATCTTTCATTTGTTAATCGAAATCAACTCAATAATACTAAACAAAAGCTCAAAATGAGAAAACATATATTTTGACTCTTGAAATTAATTTATTCTTTAGAGTTTTCAATATCTATCTAACATGTCTTGCACCATCAACTGGATGATAGTCCTCTCCAGTTAGTTCCTCGTAAATAATTGCTGGTAATCCCGTTTCGAACATCGTTTGCAGAGCTTCTTTTAGATAAGGATTCCATCCACCAGTACTAACTTCTCCATGTCTTACAGTCCAATCCCATGTCCCTTGTAAATCTCTAGGCATTCTTCCCTCTCTGTCTCTTCTAGCAACCAAATCAAGGGACTCTACCAACCCAACTTGAATCGGATCTTTTCCATAAGCTGGAGTAAGACTTAATTCAAGCCTTACTGGATCTTCCTTTAATAATCTGATACGAAACCTTGGAGGTAACTTCATGTTTTTCAAGACTGCAGCGACTATGCGCGTTCTTTGTTCCAAAATTAAAAACCTCTTAGATAACTATGTAATGTCAAACCCAAAAAATCTAATGAAAATTATTCAGAAGGCTTTTCAGATGATTGTGGATGATCAGTGTCCTTAGAAAAACGAACTGTGAGCAAATCTTCATCAGTAATGCTTCCATTTTTATCTAAAAGCTCAGGATGAACAGTAACCAAACCTGTTCGATCATCGACTTTTTTCTTTGAAAATGAATCTTGAGTCTTAAATGATGCTTGACCTGAGAAAAAACCATTTAGCATTATCCTGGCAGCCAAAATCAACAAAACAACAACTGAAAAGCCATATACAAAAGGTAGAAAATTGCTCAACATTTGCAAAAAATGATAAATCAAAAACTGAATGCATTAATTCAGATTAAGTTTTGAAGTCGTTCTAGTTTCATTGTCAATCACAGAATAAATCAGATTATTATTCTAGAGGAAAGAAAGTTCAAAAAAAGTTATTTAGTAAAAATCTAGGGTAATAAAATTAGAGGGCGTTTCAATTTCCAAATTAGCTATAATTATTTTGATAATAAGAACTAATCCCTTTCCGAAAACCATGCATGGATTAGATGAAAACAGCATATTATATGGATCCCTAAAATTACGCCAAAAAAAGTATTTTAAAATTTTTGTTTTAATTGTTCTTATTTTTTTTAACTTCCGATATGAAACTCCTCTTCATTCAAGCGAAGCTTCACTGTTATCCACACAAAATCACAATCAACAATCTTTCGTCTCACAAGCATTAAATCTCAGTGGAGATGCAGTGGTCACAATTGAAACACAGCGTCAGGTTTTATCTTCAAGTGAAGGTGTTTTTCCTCCTGGGATCTTGAATGATCGATATCTTGAACGATTCTTTGGTCTAAGAGGCCTTCAAGTTCCACGATCTCGAATTGAAAAAGGGCAAGGTAGTGGCGTGATTTTTTCTAAAGAAGGTCTAATACTGACAAATGCTCATGTAATAGAAAAAACCGATCAACTAATAGTGGGTTTATCAGATGGAAGAAGAGTGGTTGGAAATGTTGTGGGAGAAGATTCTTTAACAGATCTTGCAGTTATTAAACTCAAAGCAAAAGGTCCTTGGCCCACTGCCCAATTAGGAAACTCCGATAACTTAAAAGTTGGTGATTGGGCAATTGCAGTTGGAAACCCTTTTGGACTTGAAAATACGGTTACTCTTGGAATAATTAGTAATCTCAACAGAGATGTTGCTCAATTAGGTATATCCGACAAAAGAATAGATCTAATTCAAACTGACGCAGCTATTAATCCTGGTAATTCTGGTGGACCATTATTAAATTCTTCTGGAGAAGTGATTGGTATTAATACTCTTGTTCGCTCAGGACCAGGAGCAGGATTAGGTTTCGCAATACCAATAAATAGAGCTAGAAAAATCGCCAAAGATTTAATCACCAGTGGCAGAGCCAAGCATCCCATGATAGGAGTAACACTTTCAACCAATATCAAACAAAAAAGTAATTTTCTTTCCCAAACAGAAAATGGAGCAATTATTACATATTTGATGCCAAATGGTCCTGCTGAAAAAGGTGGATTAAAAGTAAATGATCTAATAATTTCAATCAACGATGAAAAAATTTCAACTCCAGCCGATGTCGTAAAAAAAATCAATAAAAATAATTTACAGTCGACATTAAGAATTAAAATACTTAGAGAGAATATAGAGTCTATAAAAATCATCAAACCAGTTGATATTTATGATCTTCAAGTATAAGTTGAAAAATTTAATGTAATAATTACTTTTATTTATTTTTTTTCTTTTTTCTCTGTTTTTCTCGATTAGCCAACCTTTTTCTTTCACGTTCAGCTAATTGTAATTCTTTTTCCTTTTCCTTTGCTTCTTCCATTTTTTTCTCTTTATAGTATTTATAATCACCTTGATATTTAATTAATTGACCATCTCTTATTTCTACAATCTTGTTTGCAACTTTTGAAATAAAATATCGATCATGAGAAACTATTAATGCACTGCCATCATAATTAGACAATGCCTGCTCTAGCATTTGCTTTGAAGGTATATCTAAATGGTTTGTCGGTTCATCAAGAATAAGCAAATTTGATGGCTTAATAATCATTAAAGCTAAAGCAAGTCTTGCCTTCTCTCCTCCACTTATCTGGCTGACCTCCTTAAAAACGGAATCATTAGTTAAACCAAAACTACCAAGTAAAGAGCGAATTTCTGTTTGAGTCCAATTCGGTACAGATTGAGAAATTGTCTCAATTACTGTTTTTCCTAATTCTAAGGCCTCTGCTTGATTTTGTTCGAAATAACTAGGTATAATATTATATTTCCCTATCATAATAGAACCTTCATCAGGTTCTTCTAAACCCATAATAAGTCGCAGTAAAGTAGATTTACCAGAGCCATTTGGGCCTAAAAATGCTATTTTTTCTCCAGGTTCAAGCTCTAAGAAAGCTCCTAAAAACAAAATATTATCTTCATAACTATGGGTTAAATCCTTAATACTTAATACATCCCTACCAGTTCGGGGTGCATTCAAAAATTTAAAATTAGGTCCTTTCAAGTTTTTTTCAGGAGCTTCTATTTTTTCAACTTTGTCTAATAACTTTTCCCTGCTTTTAGCTTGTGTACTTCTTGTAGCACTTGCTCGAAATCTTTCTATATATGCCTTTTGAACTTGTATATCTTTCTGTTGTTTCTCATATGCAACTTTTGTTGAATCCAATTCAAAATCTCTCTGTTGAAGATATGACGTATAATTTCCAAGATAGCTTTTAGATTGACCTCTCTCGGTATTAACAATTCTAGTACAAACTTTGTCTAAGAAAGATCTATCATGGCTTACAATTACCATGGCAACTTTCTGATTAAGTAAATAGTTCTCCAGCCATTCAATCGTTTCTAAATCTAAATGATTAGTTGGTTCATCGAGTAACAATAAATCAGGGCTTTGCAATAGAATTTTTCCTAAAGCTATTCTCATCTGCCAGCCACCTGAGAAGTCTCCGACTAGCCTGTCTGCTTCATTTTGGTTAAAACCAATAGTGGGTAATAACTTTTCAACTTTAGATTCTAAATCATACCCATTTATTGATTCAAATTTGCTTTGAATCACGCTTAATTCTTTGATTAATAAATCCAGGTAATCTAAATCTTTTGAAGCCAATTCAGATTCCATATTTTCTTGAATTGCTTTTTGATTGCGAAGTAAGTCAGATGCTTCTTTAAATGCCTCAAATAACTCTTCTCTAACAGTTCTTGAAAGATCAACATCAAATTCCTGTTTTAAATATGCAATAGATGGATCCCCTTCACTAATCAAAGTTCCATCTGTTGCTTCTTCTAATCCAGCAATAATTTTTAATTGTGTTGATTTACCTGCTCCATTGACTCCAACCAAACCAATTCTTTCTCCATTTCTGATTTCCCAACTGACATCCTTCAAGACTTCGCCAGTGGGATAAATTTTACAAATCTTCTCTAGTCGCAACACTTCAATAAGACCTCAAGTGAATTATCTTGAATCATTTAGCTTTAAAAAAATGCTAACTGATTTAAATTACATTACCTAAGTAAGCCATGTTAAGACTCGAACAAATTGCTGCCTTAGTTCTAGCTGCAGCACTTGCAATTCCCAGTTATTGGTTTTTTTGGACAATGGCAGGCGGAGGCGGCTATGAAAGAAGAGGAGTTAGAGAAAATAGTCAAAATGCAGAAATACACTCTTCATTCAAAAATTGATTACAGCCCACCTCTAGCCTTTAAAAGCCATTGTTTTGTATCAAAATCATCAACTGTAGTCAAATACTCTTTTACCTCTTCTGAGGTAACTGGCAAATTCTTTTCAATCCCAAATGCACATATAGCTTGCATAGCACCTTTTGGGTTTTGAAGTGCTTGACGAAAAAGATCTTGTTTTTTATTTGGATCTGCATTAATAAGCTTATAAAGCTCTGCAGCATTGCCGCTCATGAGAAAAACATCGAGTTATTAAAGAATATGCAATTATGCAGCTTTTGTCTCTAAACCAGTAGATTCATTGCATGCATCTAAATCACTTTCCTTCAAACCTAATGCAGACGCATCTTTCATGCTTCTAGCATCCATGCAAAGGACTTTACGGAGTTGAGCAAAGTTTGCAGCATGAGAGGATCTTCCTTCTTTGCTAGCCCCATATTCCGCTCTTTGCAAAACATGATGTAAATGAGTCAATAAATAAGAACTCACAACAGCGGAAATTAGAACATCTCCATTCTTACCGTTACTACGACTTTTCCTTCTTTGTCGTTTTACAGTTCCTTTATCGGCAACAACATTCGCAGAAAGAGCTTTGGATGTTTGAGGAAGAGATGGCTTAGACATGAAATACTCCTTTAAAATCAAAAAATTTTTAAGTAAAGGTTAATGAGGCAAAACCAGCCAGATTAGTAAGCATCATACACAAGGATACTACCCTTGCGTACAAGTGTACACTATTTACTACTTAGTAGTTCTTTGTACGCATGGCTACTCGTCAAAACTCATCTAACGGGAAGCAAAAATCGCCCCGCATACAAGTAGTTCTGCCAGAAGAGTTATGTGAAAGGTTGTCAGAATTAGCCGAAAGAGAATCTAGAACTGTGAGTAATATGGCAAAAGTTTTAATTCAAGAAGGAGTCAAGTATCACGAATTGAAAGAAAGTTCAGCATCTAAAGAATTAGAAACAAAAGAAACTAAAACAAAAAATTTTATAAAAGCATTAGAAAAACAAAAAACACAAAGATTAAAAGGCATTCCGAAAAGATTAAAATTCAAAAGAAATTAACTATTAAATCAGTCAACTCAAGGATCAACTCGTAGTCCATATAAAATAGGTTTATTTGCTCCAGTGATGTACTTCGGGTTAACTTTTTTTCCTAAAAAGTTCCACCAAGATAAAGTCGCAAAAACTAGTGCCTCTCTGTATTGTGATGGAATACCAATTTCATCTATTTGACGAACATGAACACCAGAACATTGTTTTTGTAGTTGCCTCATTAAAAATAGATTTTTACTTCCACCTCCAGCAACCAAAAGCTCAATTAAACGTATCTTTTTAAGCTTAAAAAGATTATCTAAATCTTGAGAGATAATTGATGCGGTAAATCTAGTTAATGTTGATATTAAATCTTCTATTGATATATCACCCAATTCCTTTTTTCTTTTTTGTAAATCTTGAAAACCGAATTGTTCTCTACCTGTAGATCGTGGAGGTTCTAGATGAAAGAAAGGATCCCTCAACCACTTTTCAATGATTTCTAATTTAGGAATCCCTAGCGATGCTAATGATCCATCCTTATCAAAAGTTAAAGATGAATTTGTACTTTCTTTAATAGCTAAATCAATTAAAGAGTTAGCCGGTCCACAATCCCAACCTAAGCATTCAGAAGTTTTATCAATGCCAGTTTTAGGTGGAATAATTGTAAGATTAGCAATGCCACCAAGGTTTAGGATTCCTCTCCATCCATACAACCTTCCAACTAAGGCTTCATCGACTAAAGCTACTAAAGGAGCACCATGACCACCTGAAGCAATATCCTTAGATCTAAAATCATAAATAACAATTTGATCTAAAAGATGTGCAAGTAAAGGTCCTAAAAGAATTTGAAGGCTTCCTCCTCTTTTAGATTTTTTTACACTTCTATGAAATAAAGTTTGGCCGTGACATCCAACAAGCTCTGCGGTTGAATCAGGGTCACAAGTTTTTGCAGCAAACGCATTTAATTCAGTAATTTCCTCAGCCAACTCGAGCCAATCTTTGCTATTGATTTTTAATCCTTGACCTACTTGTATTATTTTTTCTCTAGTTGATGAAGGATATGCATAAGAGCGTGTGTTTAAAATTTTCCATTTTGGCTGTGAAGGATCCCCTTGAAAATCAACTAAAACTGCATCTATTCCATCCGCACTAGTACCACTCATCAAACCCAATACACGCATAGATTAAGTTTGAGGCAGCTTTTGAAGATCTTCCATTGAACCCATAACTACAAGGACATGATCTTTCTCCAAAATATATTTCGCTGGAGGATTAACAGTTAATAGTTGAGCAGGGCCAGCGGCTAAGACATTGACAAAATAATTTTTTCTAAGATTCAAATCTCGTAAAGAACGTCCTACAAACACCTCAGGCACTTTAATCTCATCAATGCCGGTTTTATCATCGAGTTCTAATCTTTCAATCAAATTAGGTCTAACCAATTCAAGACCCAATCTTTCTCCTTGCATTCTTGAAGGGAATACAACCCGATCAGCACCAACCCTTTTCAGCATTTTTTCATGCAGATCACTTGTTGCTCTAGCAATAACCTGCTTCACTAAACTCCCCTCTGTATCTTTAGCAATAAGAGTTGTAGTAATACTTGCCTCAATTGGCTCACTAATGCCTACTACTACAGTCCCCATTTCTAGAACACCTGCCTCTTTCATAGACTCTTCATCGGTTGAGTCAACCACCCTCGCTTCAATTGTTGGCTCAAGTTGACGTAATTCCTCTATTGCCTTCTCTGAGAAATCTACAGCCAAAACATCAGCACCATTTCTCAGTAGCTCTCTACAAACTGCGCTTCCAAAACGCCCAATTCCAACTACAGCAAACCCGAGTTTTTGGTTCGCTTTTATGGGAGACCATTGCCACCAATCACTCATGATTTGTCCTCCTTAAACATAGAGATCCTCCCTCGGATAGCCAATTCGATTGCGATGTTGAAGCTTACTTTTATTAAAAGCTTGCCACACAGCGCTCAAGAATAAAAGGATTCCCAATCTGCCAACAAACATTCCAATAATAAGAATTAATTGACCTACATGTCCTAGCTTAGAGGTCACGCCCAGATCAAAACCTACAGTTGCAAAAGCAGAAATACAAGTGAAAAGCATTTCTAAAAATGAAAAATTCTCTGTACTATTAAATCCATTACTCAAACTTAATAATAGAGCCATAACTAAAACAAATAAAAATGAACCAACAGTTATGCCAACAGCTTTAAGAATTACTTTGTCAGATATCTGACGATTACGAATAATAATTTCATTTTGACCACGTAGAGTTGCTCTTGTGGCTGCCATTAATGCAGCAATAGTCGTCGTCTTAATTCCTCCTCCAGTACCGCCTGGACTTGCCCCAATAAACATAAGAAACATTATCAATAGAAGACCAGAGTCAGAGACATTCTCAATTGATATAGGTAAATTCGTAAAGCCTGCTGTTCGCGCACTAACTGAAGTAAATAAAGCGGTTAAAATACGATTATCGAAATTCATGAACGAAAAGAAGCTACCCCTAGCTAACGATTCAGTAAAAAGCAATCCGAAGAATCCCAGAGAAATTAATATAAAAGATGATCTAATTACTAAACGTGTATGAAGACTTAAATTTCTCAATTTTAAAGATCTACGATTTATCCAAATATCATTAGTTACCCTCCATCCAAAACCACCTAATATAATTAAAGTAATTAAAACAAAATTCACTACCCCATTACTTCTATAATCTTGTAAACTATTAGACCATAAACTAAATCCAGCATTATTATAAGCAGATATACTATGAAAAATTGATACCCAAATCCTCTCACTTGAGCTAGTTATATTATTGAAACCAAAAAAATATAAAGTAATAGCACCAAGACAAATAAGAATAGATGCTGTAATTGCAATCCCTCTAAAGGTTCTTCCCACACCACCGACTCCAAATTCATCAAGAGTTTTCCCTCTATCAAGACGTGTTTTTAATTCTGTTCCACTAACAATAAAGCCCTGCAAAAATGTAGTAATAGCCATTAAACCAAGGCCCCCAGTTAATAACATAATAGCTAAAATTACTTGTCCAAAAAATGTTAAATCTAGTCCTATATCAATAATAGATAATCCAGTAACTGTGACAGCAGAAGTTGCCGTGAAAAATGCCTCCCACAAGCCTATATTTGCATGAGAACATAAAGGTGTAGCTAATAATAATGTTCCAAAAGTAATCACAAGTAAACCCGTTACCACTGTAAATTGTGGGACCGTAAGCCTTCTATAAGTTTCTTGCCTAATACTCACTTTTTTCGACAATAAATGGAGACTAATTCTGAAAAGATTAAACAATCAAAATCAAATCTAAACGTTGGATTTTTTTCTAAATTAACAATCATATCCATCATATTTAGGAAATGCCATACTTTAGCAAAATTAAACCAGGAACAAGAAACGTCATCAATATGGTCAACCCAGCGCCGTATCTAGTGACATCTAAAAACTGATAACGCCCAGGTCCAAATACCATAAGATTTGTTTGGTAACCCATAGGAGTAAGAAAAGATTGACTAGCACCAAAAAGAACTGTTATCAATAAAGCCAAAGGAGGTAGACCCATATTTGGCGCCAATTGAACAGCAATTGGCGCCAAAAGAGCTACTGAGGCGGCGTTACTGACAAATTGAGTAAATATTGTTGTCGAGAGAAAAATTACTAGCAAAGCGGAATAAGTAGATAGGTCTTTCAATATAAAAATTAAAATATTCGCAAAAGCATCTGCAAGGCCTGTGTTTTGCATTGCGACACTAAAACTAGAGAGAGATCCAAGCAAAAGAATGACATCCAGTCGAATTGATCTTTGAACCTCTGCGGGCCTTAAACATCCACCCCAAACCATTCCAACTACTGCCAATAAAACCGAAGCAACCAAAGGCAAATCAGTAAGTGAAGGAAGAATCAACATAGCAATTGCGATACCAATTGCTATGGGTTTTCTTGTAACAGTTGGTAGATCATTATCAAATTGATCTAAAACGAGTAGATCATTACTATCTTGCAATCCTCTAATTGAATCTCTGGGTGCTTGGAGAAGTAGTACATCCCCCTCTCTTAAAATTGCTTGTCCCAATCGTTCTTGAACAGTTTGCTGCCCTCGTCTTAAAGCTAAAACAGTTGCATTATGCCTTTGCCTAAATCTTAGTTCTCGCAAACTCGCGCCAGCCAAGGTTGAGCCAGCTGGCAAAAGGACCTCTACAGTTTGTTGGCCTTCATCAGTATTGGATAGAAAAAAGAATTTTTCAGTCTTTAAATTTTTAGTTAATTGAACTGTATGTTCTTGTTTTAAACGCAAAAGATCTGAGCGTGTAATTCTTATCAACAAGCGATCTCCAGATTGAATTATTCGATCTGCCAAAGGTGGTAAAAGTTTCTCATTCTCTCGCTGTATTTCTAAAACATCGACATCAAATCTTCTTTGTAAGCGACTATTCCTCAAGGAATTTCCAACTAATTCAGAACCAGAAGGTATTGTGACTTCCGTAAAATAACCAGTTTGATCCGAACTACCTCCGTACTCTGAACTAATTCTTCCTCTATCAGGTAGTAGAGATTGAGGGGCTAACAACATATATGCTGTCCCAAGCAACCATATAGGTATACCTATTGCAGTAAAAGTAAAAAGATCAAAAGAACCATATCCAAGTTGATCGCTAATATCGCTCACTAACAAATTTACTGAACTCCCCAAAAGAGTTAAAGTGCCACCTAAAACTGTAGCGAAAGATAGTGGCAGCAAAACTCTAGAAGGAGATAATTTTCGCTTTACACACCAAGCCTCAATAACTGGTAAAAGCGAAGCAACCACTGGAGTATTAGGAACAACGCCTGAAACAGGAGCAACAACCAATCCAAGTAAAGCTATTAACCTACGCGGAGTTCGAATACTTTCAGAAGCTATTAACTCTCTTAAACGATCAAGCGCTCCACTTTTAAAAAGTGCAGCAGAGACAGCAAATAAGCCCATCAATGTAATCAACGCAGGGCTTCCAAACCCAGCCAATGCTTTTTGAGGAGAAAGAACTCCTGTTGCCATTAATAATGCAACACTCAAAAGTCCAGTAAGTTCAGGAGCTAGAGCACTACTTACGAATAAACAAACTGCACTAATTAACACTGCCAAAGTTATGACAGCTTTTGGATTTTCAAAAACAGTTAATATTTCATTCATATTATTAAATTAATAACCTTTTCAACTGACTCTGTCCAAGTATTAATTTTAAGACTACTGCGTAAAGGAGCTAAGCAGATTGGGAAAATAAACGATTAATTATTTTTTTACTAAATAGCCATGAACCAGAGGATTTAAACGATAGAAGAAACCCTGGCATTCTCATTAAATATGCAAAACGCCTAATTTCAAACGCAAGTGATCCTGCCAAGGTAATTCCATATCCAGTAATAGATGCATTACCAATACCAAGACTCAACATTTCTCCAAGATCTTCGAATTTGAATGGTTGAAGTTCATTTCCATTCCTTAAAGAAATAATATTTTTAGCCACTAAAGAACCTTGCTGCATTGCAACTTGAGCGGAAGAAGGGAAGGGGGCATTTTCACAAAATGTGATATCTCCAACGAAAAAAATATTTTTATATTCATCCATTTGCATAAATTCATTTACTTTAATCTTCTGATTCTCATTCAAAAAATGATCCAAAAATTTTGATTTAGAAGGTTTTAATCCTGCAGTCCATAATAAAGTAGAATAATCAATTTTAATGAAATTTTTTGTTTCATTATCAGTGCTGTAAAGTTCTAAAAAAGTTTTACCAACAGATTTTATACAATAGTCTAAATAAACTCTAATATTTCTCTTACCTATTGATTCAATTGCTTTTTCTCTATTAAATGATTTACAATTAGGTAGAATTTTATTTCCTTTATCAACTAAATATATCTCAACCCGATCTTTTATTAAATCAGAAATTTTACATGCAAGCTCAACACCGGTTGGACCAGCTCCAGCAATGACTATAGGATTGGTATATTCCGAAGAATTATTTATTTTAATTATTAAATTTTTAATGATTCGAAAATCATTTAAATTAGAAAAGCCACAAGCATAGTCCTGTAAATTGTCTAGGAAGGAATAATTAGTTGTCACTCCAGTGCTAATTACAAGTTGAGAATAAGTAATTTCAATCTCAGATGAAGTGATTACCTTTTTTGCTTCTTCATCAATCTCAACTACACATTCTTGTAAAAAAATAAATCCTAATTCTGAAGCTAAATCAGAATACTGAGGTGCCACCTCCCATAATTGAAGCTCACCGCTTAATAACTCATAAAGCAATGGCTTAAAAACAAATCTATTGCCTTCATCAATCAAAATCACTGAAGTGCCATCTGACTTGGCTAACAAAGCTTGAACAGTAGCCAGTCCTCCGAAGCCACCACCTACAACAACTATTGGTTCAGATTTCAAATTGTTCAAGTCCATAGGGACTAGATTTAAGATGATTTAAAAGACCCTAAACAAACTTTGACCGATTCGGCATTTCATTCTCAAATATGCAGAAAGAATCCCAAGACAATTACACCGGTGATTTGAGAGAATCAACAAACTTTGCTCAACCTTTTCTGGTGGAATCAGTAGATGAAACAAGTAAATATCTTGAAAAACTTGCTGCTCAAGATCAGCTTCATTGGGCCTATGAGAAATTTGATGAGAAATTTGTTTTAACAACCAGTTTTGGAATCCAATCTGCTGTTTTACTTCATATGACAGTGGCTTTAAAATCTAGAAAAAAACCAAAGGTAATTTGGATAGATACTGGTTATCTACCTGCAGAAACTTATAACTATGCAGAAGAACTAACAAAACTATTCGAATTAGATTTATACGTAGTCCAAAGCTCTATCTCACCAGCCAGGATGGAAGCATTGTATGGAAAACTTTGGGAAACTGGCGAACTAACAGATCTAAATAAATATCACCAAATACGAAAAATTGAACCTTTAGAAAACGCCTTATCAGAACTTGACGCTCTTTGTTGGGCTAGTGGTGTTCGTAAAGGGCAAACCAAAAACAGAGAATCCATGTCACATATTGATTACATCAGAGACCGTTTAACTCTACGACCACTCCTAAACTGGACTAAGAAAGATATTTTCTATTACATGGAAAATAATAATTTACCTCAACACCCTTTATTTGAAAAAGGCTATTCTACTGTTGGAGATTGGCATTCAAGCGTAGCAGAAAATAACAATTCCAAAGGAAGAACAACTAGATTTGGAGGGGTCAGTGAAGAGTGTGGAATTCATGTTGATGAAAATAATTTTTTGGGAGAAGGAATATAGCTAGTGTTTTTAGAAAAAAATTACTTAATGATTGGGAATACAAGATGGCATTGGGCAAGCAAGAGAAAAAAAAATTGGAAATATTTTCATACCTCGCCAAATCCTATCGAATTTCAAAATAATGATTATTCACAGTTAATTTGGGCCTCAGTTGGTTCCGTCCCTGAGAACATTAAATTATGCCCTTCAAAAAAAATAAATTTAGATGATGTTCCGCTCATCAATCTTCCATCTAATTTAGGGATTGATAGAGCTCTAGCTTCATGGAGTGCTTATAAAAAGCAATCATCTTTCAAAAGCAAAGAGCAAGACTTAATTGTTATTGATGCAGGCACAATCATGAGCGTCACAAAAATAACAAAAAAAGGTGTATTCGCTGGGGGGGAATTAATTTCTGGATTAAGACTTCAATTATCTTCTATGGCAAATGGTTCATTAAATTTAGAAAATCCAATCATCAAGACAATCCCAATAGAGACATTTCAACATGAAACTAAAAATGCAATGGTCAGAGGGGCAATGAATGGCTTATTAGGGTTAATCTTAAAAATATTCGAGGAAACAAAATTACCAATATGGATGTGCGGAGGTGATGCTCCACTGATATTAAATGAACTTAAAAATACACATATTAATATCAATCATTGTCCTAATCTAGTTCTAGAAGGAATGATTGATGTAGACCAGAAAATTAATTCAATTTAAGATCATTTAAAATTTGATTAGCCATATTTGCTGATTTTACTTTTAAATAGATTAATTCTATTTTCCCATTTTTATCTATAACAAAAGTATGTCTTATCATTCCATAATACTCTCTACCCATAAATTTCTTCAAGCCATAACTTTCGTATAATGTCGCAACAGGACATGGGTCACTATCGGTTAAAAGTGTAAAAGGTAATTTATGTTTATCAATGAATTTTATATGCGATTTTGAGGCATCCTTACTAATTCCTAAAACCTGAATATTGTTTGATTTGAAAAGCTCCCAATTATCTCTAAAGCTGCAAGCTTCTTTAGTGCAACCAGGAGTATCATCCTTTGGATAAAAATAAATTACTACTCTCGAACCTTTGAATGATGAGAGACTGATATCAACACCATCTTGATTAGGAAGAGTGAAATCTGGTGCAGAATCACCTATACAGAGAGTCATGATTACAACTCAAAGAAACAATAAAAGAGTACTAGGTCTTTGGCTTTTTTTGATGCCATCAAAACTTTTACCAATAAGCAGCGAAGAAAAAGAATGGGTTCAAAAGTTAACACCAAGAAGAGGTTTGCTTTATCACTTTTCTAGAGGCTGCCTAAGACATGTAATGTCCAACCTTACAGGCTTAGACCCTTTAGATATACCTCTCAAAGCCGATCCTGGAGAACCGCCTTTATTGGCTGCAGGATGGGGTCATATCAGCATGAGTCACTGTGCTGATGCCTTATTAATAGGATGGTCCTCAGGAAAAATTGGGGTTGATATTGAAAGAAAGGATAGAGAGTTTCAAGCTTATAAATTGTCAAAACGTTTTTTCACTCAATATGAGAATTGCGAAATAGAAAATTTATCTCCAAGACAAGCAAAAGAACTAGTACTAAAAAGATGGGTAATAATAGAAGCCGCAGTTAAATGGCAGAGAGGAAAAATAGCAAATAATATCAATCAATGGATTTGGAAGAATAAATCATCATTTGCACATCATAAAAAACTTGGTCACAAAGTAAAAATTTACCAACAAAATTATGATCAATGGACGTATGCAATTGCATTAGATGAAGATTCAACAATATATAAGCCAATAATTTGCCTAGATTAATTATTATTCTTAGCAAGAAATTTAGTGTGAATAAGCTTTTGTTTTATAATCTGGCCATCCAATCTTTGAAATAACTCTTGCAATCTAATTAATGTTTCTTCCTCACAATTTTTTAGAATAATTTTTCGATACTCACTTCCTTTATTAAGCCACCTTTTAATTATACTAGCATCAACTTTTTGATATACAAACTCAGTCCATTCTTCAGAAGAAATATTCCAGCCTAATTTTTCTAATTGTAGAATAAATTTCTTTTTATATTCTTGCTTATTTAACCACTTCTCTTCTTTACAAATCAAATCACTCAATAATGAAAAATCAGGATTTTTCTTATTACTATACAACTCTAAGCTTTCCTTTAAAGAAAAAGCAGGGCCAGAACATGGGTTACTTATAATCAAACTTAATTCTGTATTCACCACACATTTTTCAGTAAGAATCGGCCACAATTCAAAGAAATTTGTTTCAGAAAAAACTCTCCAAGGAATCCTTCCTCCAATTACCTCAAACTTGAGATTGTCTTCTAATTTTCTAATTGATTCAACTTTTGAATCAATTAAGGTTGGTCTCTCCATAGGCGCTAAAGTTTCCATTTCAGCTAATAGCCTTGGATGATTATCTTCTGATACAGCCAAAACAACGCCCCCTTCAGATGTCTCTCTTAAAGGCTTTAATGACCAAAGCAAAGAACTAGGTGCTAAAACTAAAACTCTATGATTTTTTTTCCAAGAAATACCTAACCATAATTTAGAAATCAAATTTTTTAATCGTTTCTCCTCTTTCAAAACTTGACGAGATAACCATTTTTCCAAATCATTATCAGCTTTGCCAGATGTAATAGTTAAAGGATTTTGTTGCTCAACTTCAATTAATGAAGCCAACTGTTCAGATCTTCTCTCATTCAAAAGAGATCGTCTTTTTCCTTCCCATCCATTTTCAGTTGGCTCCCAAAAAATCTCGTTTAGCAAAGTATCTGGCAAATATTGCTGTGGAACCCAATTTTTTGAAAATGCATGGGGATACCTATAACCAATGCCATCTCCAAAAGCTTCTTGATCTCGATTTGCATCTTTAAGGTGAGATGGAACATTTTGCTTGTGGGAATCTTTAACTTTCTGAACTGCCTTAAAAATAGCCTTCACACTATTGCTTTTCTCCGTTGCAGCCAAGTACAAAGTTGCCTGAGCCAGTGGGTAAATGCCCTCTGGCAAACCTATTCGATCAAAAGCCGCAGCGCATGACTCAACTACGACAATTGCATTGGGATCAGCAAGACCAATATCTTCTCCTGCTGAGATGAGCATACGCCTAAAAATGAATCGTGGACTTTCTCCAGCCTCCAACATTCGAGCAAGCCAAAACAATGCCGCATCAGGATCCGAACCTCTTAATGACTTAATAAAAGCGCTGATGGTATCAAAATGGGCATCACCTTTTTTGTCGTATAAAACCGCTCGTTCTTGAATTGAATCCTCAGCAATCTTGAGATCAATACTGATTGAACTATCTTGATTTGCAATAGTGCTCTCTACAGCAAGCTCAAGCGCATTAAGCAAAATGCGTGCATCGCCATTACACACATCAACCAAATGATCCTCAGCTTCACTAGCTAAATTGATTAATTTCAACCCATATCCCCTTTCTTTATCATTCAAAGCTCGTTGCAGCAATTGATGTAATGCTTTTGAATTCAGACTATTTAAACGAAATAATCTAGATCTACTTACCAAAGCTTTATTTACTTCAAAATATGGATTTTCCGTTGTAGCCCCAATCAGGGTCAAAGTTCCATTTTCAACCCAAGGTAATAAGGCATCTTGTTGAGCAGTATTAAATCTATGAACCTCATCAATAAATAAAATTGTGCGTTTACCAAATTTATTTAATCTATCGATTGCCGACTCTATCTCAGATTTCAAATCCTTGATGCCAGCCAATGCTGCATTTACAACACTAAAGTGAGATAAAGTATTGAATGCGATAATCCTAGCCAAAGTAGTCTTACCAACTCCAGGAGGTCCATAAAGCAATAAATTGCCTACTTTGTCAGCAACAATTGAACGTCTCAATAAACGTCCTTGAGCAAGAATGTGATCTTGACCAACAAATTCATCCAGTGTTTGAGGCCGTAAGCGATCAGCTAAAGGAGCATTTTTCTGTATTAGCTGTTCACCATTAAAAGCAAACAGATCTTTGGCCAAAGCTAATAAACAAACATTTTTGATACTCTAAAAGCAAAAAAAAACTTATAAAGTTGTTTTGATGATTTCAAATTGAAGGTTTTTGATCTATGTAATAACTGTCGGAGCGGACATCCCTGTTCGTTTTGCAATCTCAGCTAGAGCATCAATACTTTTAATTAAGGGATCCAAAGCTAACTGAGGATCTTGAGTGATATCACCATCGCTTGGAACAAAGCTTTCAAAGTAAACTCTTAAGGTAGCTCCTTGAGTACCAGTACCAGACAGTCTCACTAACACTCGACTACCATCATCCAATAAAATTCTTAAACCCTGATTAAGCGTAATTGAACCATCAACTGGATCTGTATAGCTAAAATTATCAGCATTTTCAACCGTCCTTCCAGCAAAAGATTCACCTATCAAAGCGGGAAGCATATTGCTCAATCTAGAATAAAGAGAATTTGCAACTTCAGATGGAATAGATTCATAATCATGTCGAGAATAGTAATGACGACCAAAAAATAGCCAATGATTTTTCATTATCTCAGAAACAGACTTTTTCTTTGACGCAAGTATCTGCAACCAAAAGAGAACAGCCCACAATCCATCTTTCTCTCTTACATGATCACTTCCAGTCCCAAAGCTCTCCTCTCCACACAGAGTGATTTGATTAGCGTCCAAAAGATTACCAAAGAATTTCCAGCCAGTAGGCGTTTCAAAGCAATTTATCCCCAAATGTTTTGCCACAACATCTACAGCTGAGCTCGTAGGCATGGAACGAGCCACACCCGATAAACCTTTGGCATAACCTGGTACACAGTCGTAATTAGCAGCTAAAATTGCAAGACTATCACTAGGATTTACAAAGCAACCACGTCCTAAAATCATATTTCTATCTCCATCCCCATCACATGCTGCTCCAAAGGAAAATAAATTCCCTTTTAAAAGCAAATCAGCAAGATCTTTTGCATAAGTCAAATTTGGATCAGGATGCAGACCTCCAAAATCTTCCAAAGGTTTTCCATTTCTTACTGTTTCTGCAGTAGCTCCTAAATGATCAACAAAAAGACGCTTTGCATATGGACCTGTAACAGCATTTAATGCATCAAAAACGATCGGAAAATCATTGTTGATATAGGAACTAATCAAATCAAAATCAAATATTTTTTTCATTAAATCTAAGTAATCGTCTATTCCATCAATGATCTCGACAATCATTGAAGCTAATTTATATTTACCGAGTGAAAAAGAATTATTTGATTGACATTTTATGATCTTATATTCTTTAAGATTCTTGGAGTAATTATAAATTTCATCAGTTAAAGATTCTGAGGCAGGTCCACCATTTGAGCCATTTAGCTTGACTCCAAAATCACCTTCGAGTCCACCTGGGTTATGACTAGCAGATAAAATAATTCCACCTATTGCTTTATTGATTCGAATTAAATTAGAAGCCGCAGGGGTCGATAAAATCCCATCTACAGTTGTTATGACTTTTTGAATTCCATGAGCAGCTGCCATCCGAATAATAATATCAATTGCTCTTTTATTGCCATATCTACCATCACCTCCCACAACCAAAACCCCTCCTTTTACCCCAGGAAGGGAACACAAGATTGATTCAATAAAACTCTCAAGGTAATGTGCCTCTTCAAACTGCAAAGTACTTTTTCTTAATCCAGAAGTACCTGGTTTCTGATCAGTAAAAGGCGAGTTTAACTTGACTGTAAGTTGGCTAAATTCTGAAGAAAACACTTTGAAAATAAATTAATGAATGATCTAAAAAATGAATCGAAAATGAAATGACAACTATTTGAATTTAGTGAGGCATTTCAGAAGTACGAAGCATTGCGATAAACCAAAGAGTACTTAATATCAACGCACCTAAAACGCCAGGACCAAGACCAAAACGCTCAATCGTAGTAGGAATTAATAAAGGAAAAACAATAGCCCCTACTAATGGAGTAAAAGCAACAATTAAGCGAACCATTAATTAAGTGGGCTTAGATTTAAAACCATTCTGATTCAGCTTTGGAATTTGGATTTGTGTTATCCACTGGAGTAACTCTTTCGAATTTCATTGTTATGTTTCTTGAATCAACGCCATCTTTATCTATAGCTTTAATTGAATAATTCTGAATACCATCTCTGAATGGGACTTGCAATCTAAAAGTTCCATCATTTGCTAACGGGACCTGTTCATCTTCTATAAACAATTTAGCTGAGGGATCAGTAGCTCCATACACAATTAATTCAGCATCAGCTACCAACCAAAAAGAACGTGCTTGAGGAACACCTCCAATACCAGACTCACTCAAGCCACTAGCCCAAAGACCACTACCAGATTCATTATTTGAATTTAGATCTCTTGGAACACCCTCTTGGAATTCTTCTGAACCAACTCTTCGAGTTCTAAATTTTGTAGTCGCTGATTGATACAGGCGCTCATGCAAACCACTGTCTGGGTCTGGTTGTTCTGATGCAATAGTATCTATCGCAGGATCAGGGGAGGTAACTGGGGCTTCCAAGCTAAAAGGAACAAATTGATCAAGAATTTGTTCACTTGGATGAAGTGAGGGTACTTTGGCTGAGGATGAATGCGCAAGTGACATCCATTTATGACCAATTCGATAACCGAGTTCAACCTTATAATCTCTTCCACCTAAGGGAATAGGTAAGTACCACTCGGTACTGTGACTATCAACAACAACTTCTTGAAGAGTTCCAGGATTAGCTTCTCCATTATTTTTATTGGTGACATCAACTAAACGCAAACAAAGCCTAATAGCACCTTCTTTTTGAGCATTGGAACGATCAGAATCTGATATCTCCCAAAATACATATGCCCAATCAGGATCACGAGGAAGAAAAACGACTTTAGTCTCTGAATAACTTGTATATGTGTTTTCGCTAGATGGTTCGGCTTTAGTATTGAGAACCTGTTTTTCTAATTCCTTTTGTTCTTCGTAGAGCAAAACACCCTTAATTAAATCAGCCTTTGATTTTCTACTATAAAGGGGAATACCTAATTCACTAGCTTTAATACGTAGCTGACGAAGTGTTAAACGTGACAGGGATTCTTGATCAAAAGTCACGCTCATAAACCTCCATTTTTTGTTTGGGATCAGTGCGGTAAGTATGTGATAAAACTTGCTCTTCTCGTTGGTGTGGTCAGCATCTACTGACCCCAAGAAAAGATCAACAAGTGGTATCTACAGTCAAAAAGCGTTGCTATAACTAAAAATCAGGAGTTCATTATTAATCGACGAATTTCAAAGTCAACCCAAAAAATTAAACCAAATTTTGAATATTTCTATGACTTTTTTCTTTGGGATCACCCTCTCAAAATAAATTTCTCCTCATCTAGTAACCAGAAGGATTTCAAACTTCATCTTCATATGCGTCGATTAAATTTCTCAATGACAAATCCAAAGGAGCAACTTTTAAATCATTTGACAATCTTTCCAGCTGGCTAGCTGCTCCAGAAAATTGCTCGAACATAACCTGCACAAACTCGTCATCTTTCATCATGATGGGATTCTTCAAACACCATTCAAGCCATTCTTCCTTTGCTGGGATCAATCCTCTTGTATTGTCCTCACTCATAGATTTAAAACATTGCAAACAATGTGCAAGCATCCTTAAATGATGCTTTTCAGTAGCTGAAAGGTTAGTAAAGCCAATCAAATTTATATCCTCTTTACTCAAGGGACTATTTTTCGAGTTATCGACAAAGCTAGATTCCATCATCTGGCAGCGGGAGCATCTCTTTCTAAAAAGTTTAAAAGAATATTTATCTTTTAATAGATTTTATCTTATTTTTTTCCACTTACAAGCAAGATATAGATAGTCATTCATTAACTATTGCAAGTTCAAAAAAGGAATGAATAAGCAAGAACAATAGTATTAATAAGGATTTATGTATCTATTTGAATTTATTCAAAATCTCTTCTAAGAATTTCAAAAAGATTAAGAATTTTTTTAAGCACAATTAAAGCTTGAACCGATTGCAAGCATTTTGCCTTAAGGTGATATCTGATTAAAACTACTTTCTTAACACTAGGTTTTCCCTCTTGATTTGACTTAGAATGATTATTTAGATCCAACTATCAAAACACTCTGATCTAATAATGAGCCCCAAATGTCATAATTGAAGATTATCTTGGGACTTGAAAGCCAAACTTTTCATAAATAAAAACTACTACGACTTGATTTAATCAAAATAAAATGACCCAAACTAATACCGTCGAAGAAATTGTTGCCCAACCTTACAAATATGGTTTTACAACTGAAATAGAAACAGAAAAGATCCCAAAAGGGTTGAATGAAGATGTTATTAGGTTGATTTCCGCAAAAAAGAATGAGCCAGATTTTTTATTAAAATTTCGTCTAAGAGCTTATGAGCAATGGTTAAAGATGAAAGAGCCTGATTGGTCCGGACTAACTTATTCAAAAGTAGATTACCAGGATCTAGTTTATTACGCAGCTCCAAAACAAGATATTAAGAAGAAGAGTTTAGATGAAGTAGACCCTAAGTTACTTGAAACTTTTGAAAAGCTTGGCATCCCACTTAGCGAACAAAAAAGATTATCTAATGTGGCTGTAGATGCAGTATTTGACAGTGTTTCCATAGCAACCACATACAAGGAAAAACTTGCTGAGCATGGAGTCATATTCTGTTCTATTAGTGAAGCAATTATTGAACATCCAGATTTAATTAAAAAATATATGGGCACAGTTGTTCCTACAAATGATAACTTTTTTGCAGCTCTAAACTCCGCTGTTTTTAGTGATGGATCATTTGTATATGTACCTAAAGGGGTCGAATGTCCCATGGAATTATCATCTTATTTTCGAATAAATTCTGGAGATACTGGCCAATTCGAAAGAACTTTAATTATCGCAGAAGAATCTGCCTCTGTTAGTTATTTAGAGGGTTGTACAGCTCCTATGTTTGATACAAATACCTTACATGCTGCTGTAGTTGAGCTCGTCACGCTAGATGATGCATCTATTAAATATTCAACTGTGCAAAATTGGTATGCAGGCAATGAAAAAGGTGTTGGAGGAATATATAACTTCGTCACTAAAAGAGGTGAATGTAGAGGGAAGAGAAGCAAAATAAGCTGGTCTCAAGTCGAAACAGGATCTGCTGTTACGTGGAAATATCCAAGTTGCGTACTTCAAGGAGACAGTTCAATTGGAGAATTTTATTCAATTGCACTAACAAACAATTTCCAGAAAGCTGATACTGGAACAAAAATGATTCACATAGGAAAAAATACAAAGTCAAAAATCGTGAGCAAAGGTATTAGTGCTGGACAATCTAAGAATAGTTATCGAGGTCTTGTATCCATCAGCCCGAATGCTGAGGGCGCTCGAAATTACAGTCAATGTGATTCTATGTTAATCGGTGACAAAGCCAGTGCAAATACATACCCATATATTCAATCCAAGCAACCTCAGTCTAATATTGAACATGAAGCTAGCACTTGTAGAATTTCAGAAGATCAACTTTTTTACTTACAAAGTCGAGGTATTGATTTTGAAGAATCTGTTTCAATGTTAATTAGTGGATTTTGTAGTGATGTTTTCAATGAATTACCTATGGAATTTGCATCTGAGGCAGATAAACTACTAGCGCTAAAATTGGAGGGTTCAGTTGGATAAATTGAAATTAAAATCATACTTTTTACCTTTACAAATTTCCCTCTAATTTAGTGATTCTATCAACTTCAGAAACAATCCTATCTATCAAAGATCTTCATGCGAGTGTTGAAGATCAAGAGATACTTCATGGAGTCAATCTATTAGTAAAAGAAGGAGAAATACACGCAATTATGGGTCGAAATGGGAGCGGTAAAAGTACACTTTCAAAAGTTATAGCTGGGCATCCATCTTATAAAGTTCTATCAGGTTCAATACAATTTAAAGGCACAAATATTCTCGAGCTCGCCCCTGAGGAAAGAGCAAGAATTGGAATTTTCCTTGGTTTCCAATACCCAGTAGAAATTCCTGGTGTTAGTAATTTAGAGTTTCTAAGAGTTGCCACAAATTCAAGAAGAAAAGAATTAGTTCAAAGTGAATTAGACACTTTTGAATTCGAAGATCTAGTCAAAGAAAGAATGAAAATAGTAGAAATGGACCCTTCCTTTCTTGGAAGAAGCGTCAATGAGGGCTTTTCTGGCGGAGAGAAAAAACGCAACGAAATTCTTCAAATGGCTCTCTTGGAGCCATTGATATCAATACTCGATGAAACTGACTCAGGTCTTGATATTGACGCTCTAAGAATTGTGGCATCTGGGATCAATAAACTATCGAAACCAAGTTCGGCAACGATTTTAATAACACATTATCAAAGACTGCTCGATGAAATAACTCCTGACTTTGTACACATCATGGCTGATGGGAAAATAATAAAAACTGGCAACAAAGAACTAGCAATTGACCTTGAAAAATCTGGGTATGACTTCGTCGACAAAAATAAGAAAGATAAGGAGATGGTAAATTGAAATCATCGACTCTTTGCCAAGAATGGCTTAATTCTCTCCCTCCAACACAAGGTTGTTTAAAAAAAGAACAATCATTAGGGAGAGAATTACTCTTAGAGAATGGAATGCCCTCCAATAAAGATGAAGCCTGGCGATTATGCAACTTCAATAGATTATATAGTTTTTTGTCTTTACCAACAATTATTAAAAGCGAAGATGTTAAATCTAAATTTCCTGAGAAGGAAGAAAATAGCGAAAGAATTATAATTAATTCTAATAGAAATCAATTTATAAATATTAATTTATCCAATGGAATTGAGAAACTAAATGATAAAGAAATTGAAGAGAATCTTGGAAAAATAGTTAAGTCAACTCAAGTAAAAAATGACTTATCAGTATGTCTTAATCAGGCATCAAGCTCAGAACTTTTAGCTTTGAAAGTTAAACGTAATTTCAATAAATCATTAGAGATAGTAATTCCATCGATAAAGAAAAAGTCAATCTCAACTAGAATCTTTCTGCTTTTAGAAGAGGGAGCAAAATTAGATCTGTTACAAGTTTTTCTAGGTAATAATAATTCGGCACAGAATCACTTAATCGAAATAAAACTAGAATCAAAAGTCGAGTTATCTCATGGAATAATTTCTTTAGGTGAAGAGAAAGAATCCTCTTCAATTTGCACTGTAGCCGTAGAACAATCAAAAAATAGTCAATACTCTCTTCATTCAATACATCATGGTTGGGATTATGCCCGATTCGAACCAAGAATAATTCAAAGTGAAGGAGAAGCTTCAACAACTATAAAAAATCTTCAAGTCACAAAATCAAACGAACAAATAGCTACCCACTCTCTAATAAGATTTGAAGGCCCAAATGGAAAGCTTGATCAATTACAAAAAGCCGTGGCATCTGAATATTCCCATTGCATCTTTAATGGTTCAATTGAAGTCCCGCAACAGGCTCAAAAGACAGAAGCTGCGCAGCTAAGTAGAAATTTACTACTTTCTAAACGCGCTAGAATCGATACAAAGCCAGAATTGGAAATAGTTGCTGATGATGTTAAATGTACCCATGGGGCAACTGTAAGCCAACTTCAAGATGAGGAATTATTTTATCTTCTTAGTAGAGGGATAGATAATGAACATGCTAATTCTTTATTATTAAAAGGATATTATGATGAAGTTATTTCACACTTACCTAAAAGTTCTGAAAAATGGAACTTTGTTAAGAAATTAATGAAAGACATAAAATAGTGAAAAACTTAGTAAAAAATATTGCTGAAAAAAGTAGAGCAGATTTTCCAATATTTAACGGAAATCAAAATAATTTAATATATTTAGACCACGCAGCTACCAGTCAAAAGCCACGAAAAGTTATAGATTCTTTAAATAAATACTATAGCTTTCAAAATGCAAATGTTCATAGAGGTGCTCATCAGCTAAGTGCAATTGCAACAGAAAAGTTTGAAAACTCAAGAAAATTAACAGCCAATTTTATTAATAGTAATAATGAAAAAGAGATTATTTTCACCAGAAATGCTACGGAAGCTATTAACCTTGTAGCTTATACATGGGGAAATTATGAACTTCAGGAAAACGATGAAATATTAATAAGTTTAATGGAGCACCATAGTAATATCGTTCCTTGGCAATTAATCGCCAAAGCAAGAAAGTGCAAGCTTATTTATATCGATATTAACAAAAATGGAGAACTAGATCTTGATGATTTTAGAAAAAAATTGAGTAATAAAACCAAAATAGTCAGTCTTGTTCACGTAAGCAATACACTAGGTTGTTGTAACCCTATCGAGGAAATTACTAATCTTGCACATCAAAAAGGTAGCTTAGTTCTTTTAGATGCTTGTCAAAGTCTTGCTCATAAGCCTGTAGATATTAAAAAACTAGGTATTGATTTTCTAGCAGGATCTTCTCATAAACTTTGCGGTCCCACTGGGATAGGTTTTTTATGGGGTAGAGAAGAAATTTTAGAAAAAATTCCTCCTTTCCTTGGTGGAGGAGAAATGATTAATGAAGTTTTCAAGGATAAAAGCACTTGGGCAGACTTACCTCACAAATTCGAAGCGGGTACTCCAGCCATAGGAGAAGCAATCGGTATGGGAACTGCACTTAATTACTTACAATCAATTGGATTAAACGAAATCAATAATTACGAGAAAGAATTAACAAAATATCTTTTTGAAAAATTAGAGGAGATAGATAATTTAAATATTCTTGGACCTAGCCCTCAAATTCAGCCTGATCGAGGACCATTAGCAACATTTTACATAAATGGAATTCACTCCAATGATCTCGCGGAGTTACTTGATAACAACAATATTTGCATAAGGAGTGGTCATCATTGCTGCCAACCACTCCATCGATTCTATGGGATAAAGAGCACAGCCAGGGCAAGCTTGAGCTTTACATCTACTCCATCAGAAATCGATACTCTTACTGAAGAACTAAAATCAGTAATTTCTTTTTTAAAGAAAAATTCTTAAATATTTAAATTTGTATTAAAAAAAGCCTCTATTTTTTTTAATACATCAACTTTTATTTTACCATCCTTAAATCCATGACCTTCATTCTCATATAAATTAATTTGCACTGGAATTTTACGTTTTAATAATTCATCTTTAATTGCAATAGATTGATCAGAGAGTATAACTTTATCTTTTAATCCATGAAACAAAATCAATGGCATATCGATACACTGCACATTTTCTATTGGTGATCTTCTCAGATATTTCTCATAATCAGTTTCTATATTACCTATTAAATAATCTAAGTAAAATTCTTCGAATCTATGCGTTGAATTAGCCATGCCAATCAAATCAGTTACAGCATATTTACATGCACCAATACTAAAAATGTCAGCAGATATCAAACAACCTAAAGCTGTAAAACCTGATGCGCTACTCCCCATAATAGCTATACGGTTCTTATTAGCCTTACCAGATGCAATCAATGACTGAGCTGCCTTAGTGCAATCCATAACATCGATTACTCCCCAATTACCTCTTAATCGATCTCTATATTCCCTGCCAAAACCAGAAGAGCCCCCATAATTAACATCTACGACCGCCCAACCTCTTGATGTCCAAAATTGCACCTCAAGATCCAATCCACAACGAGCCATACCAGTAGGTCCGCTATGACTTTTCACCAACAATGGAGGTAACAATATTTGTTTATTAAGAGGAGGGTAATACCAAGCATGAACTTTCTCTTCATTCGATCCGATAAACCAAAAAGATTCGCCAATACTTATTTCCTTTGGATCCAAGCTAAATGAAGAGGCAGGAGTATGTTCCCAACTTTTATTCAATAAATCCATTTCAAAAATCCCTTCAGCAATTTCTGCACTACTGGCAATTGCAACAAGTCGATTTTGATGGGAATGAAGACCAGAAAACTCAATAAAAGGCTGCTCAAAAGTCTTGATAGATCCATTTTTTTGAAATAGAGCTAAAGTCCAAATTCCTTCCTGAGCAAAAGCCCCAACGACATCATCCCCCACACAGGAAAAGCTCGACATCCCAAGGAGCCATTGTGGAAAAGCAATTTCAGCCTCAATAGTCCATTGATTCTGGGAAATAGTAATTGAATTATTATTAAAATCAGTTTTAATCTGCGTTATATTCCACCAGCCACTACTATCTTCAGCAACCAAAAGGTCACCTGTCTCGGACCAAATGGGATTAAAAAATGATATTTTATCTGTACAGTTTAAATATTTATTATTCAAAGTTACTAGATTAATTATGTTTTCTTTCTCGTCCAATTTAGCAACTTTTAATTCATTTAAATCCCAAGGCATTGAAGTATTTTTCCACTCAATCCATGCCAACTTTCTATCTTTAAAATTTAGGGCGAGATAACCTAATAATTCCTGAGATGAATAAATAAATTTTGGATATTGCTCAGTTTTTTTCAGAGAGTAAGAAACTATATGATCCCCTTCTTCATCCTCCATCAAACCAATCCAAATATTTTTTTCAAGGTCAATCACGCCACCTGCAAGAAAATAATTATGTTTTTTTGTAAGACAAGTTGATTTTATTTTAGGTATGAATTTAAAAGAGGAAGATTTTTCATTTTCTTCATCATAAAACCAAGTTCTCATCCATAAGCTGTTGTCTTTATTGTCGACCCAAGTCAATATTAGATCTGATCCATCAAGAGTAGCTGTTAACGGAGCACCACCATATCCATGAATTTTTGTTCTTAAATCACTTGGATAAGGTGTTAACTCCTGAGGTGATAGGTCTTTTCGTCCCCAAGGTCTAATTAAAGCTGTAGTTCTTCCCTTTTCGTTTGGTCTTTGTTCCAACCATAAAACCCAATCACCTATTATTCGAGGCTCTTTAAATATTGGGGCTTCTCCATAAACTTTTTCAGCATCCAAGATTCTCATTGTTTTGTTCTTCATTGATGTTGAGAGTCAATGATTAATGCACTCATTGAACTTAAAACAAAGTAAAGTGTAAAAGTTGTTGTCTTAAGACTCATTTGGCTGGCAGTTTTGCTCAACTTGCAAAAAATGCAGAAAAAAAGAAGCCCTCAATTTCAGTTTCTAAAGAACCTGTCAAGAATCCCCCTTTGAAGGTGTATCAACTGGGAGACGAGGCCTTAAGAACTCCTGCTAATCGTATCGTCAAAGTTGATGATTCAATTAGAAAGTTAGCGAAAGATATGCTCATAACTATGTATTCTTCAAAAGGTATTGGTTTAGCAGCACCTCAAGTAGGAATACAAAAGAGATTGTTAGTTATTGATTTAAATTTTGAAGATCCAAATTCCCCACCGATGGTATTTATAAATCCTGAGATAATTTCATCTAGTGCAAGCTTAGATACATATGAAGAAGGTTGTCTAAGTATCCCTGGAGTTTACCTCAATGTTTTAAGACCCTCCTCAATCAAATTAAGTTATAGAGATGAAATGGGTAGACCAAAAAAAATGAATGCAGACGGTCTAATGGCAAGATGCATTCAGCACGAAATAGACCACTTAAATGGTGTCTGTTTTGTTGATAAAGTAACTGATGAAGAAGAGCTGAAAAAACAATTAAATGAGAATAACTTCAATCAAAGCGATGTAATAAAAGAAACGAGTTGAAAGAATCTTTTCAATTCAAGTTATAAAGAATCGAATTAGATTCTTATTATTGCTCTCTCCTAAAATTCAATGACAACAATTTTCGATAAAATTCTTAGTGGTGAAATTCCATGTGATGAGGTTTTTAGTGATAGCAAATGTCTAGCTTTCAAAGATATTACCCCTCAAGCACCTACTCACATTTTAATAATTCCTAGAAAACCTATTCCAAGTCTGCAAAATATACAAAAAGAAGATCAAGAATTACTAGGGCACTTAATTCTAAAAGGGACCGAAATTGCCAACGCTGCTGGTTTAAAAAGTTGGAGAACCATCATTAATACAGGTGAAGAAGCAGGTCAAACAGTCTTTCACTTACATATTCATATCATTGGAGGAAGGAAATTAAGTTGGCCACCTGGATAAATAATTGATTTTTCATGATTTTCTTGATCTATCAGCACGATTACCTTACTGGCTTAGTTGATGACTCATCTCCACCCATTCATGCGCTATAAGATAGTTAATTAATATTGTTCGATGGATTCCCAAACTGCTAAAAATAAAAACGGCATTATTACTAAAGCAAACACAAATTTACAAGATTTATGGTCAAATCTTAGTGAGAACCAACAATCTATTTTAAAAAAAATATGGTCAATTCTAACTTACAAATGGCAATGGCAGATAATCCTGAATGCCCCTTTTTTGCTCATTTGGGTATTAGATCAAACTATTCCTGGGGTTCATTCTTTTGATATGCAGCTTATTTCCTCGCTACCAATACCAAAAATAATAAAAACATATTTGGGCTTTAGCTAAGATATAGAAATAAATGAATTTGATGAGTTTTTGCTCTAAAAAGTATCAAATTTAAATTTGAAAAACAATTTATCCTTATTGCAAATCAAGTATTTATTGAATTTGAAATAATCAAAATAATATGACCTCATCAATTTCTAAAGCTCAAAAAGGACTAGTAAGCCAACTAATTAAATTAAGAAAGCTTACTCAGCCATATTTTCTACCTTATACAAATAACAATGGTTGGCTATTTTTCTATTTATTAATAGCTTTATTATTTTGCGTAGGCGGAACAGTTCTATTTTTACTCACAGGTTTAATGAGCCTGTTAACGAGTTTAGCTCCAGAGGTAACCAACCAATTTTTAGGAGGAGTTCAAAATTCCTTAAAAGTGATTTGGAATGGTCCTTCGGGAATAATAATTTCGAGCTTGTTTGCCTTAGGAATTTTTTCATTTATCACAGTTCGTGGTCAGTTAAGGCAAAAAGGGTGGCTTCCCTGGCTTTTGCTAGGAGTAATTATTTTAATGCTATTATCTGTTAATGGAATTAACGCTGGAATTACATTTCTTGTTAGAGATATAACTAATGCCTTAATTCAAAAGGATGAAAGTGAAAGTTATAAAAATTTGTGGATTCTTGGAATTTGTTTTATTGCAGCACTTCCAATAAGAAGCTTTCAATTTTATTTTTCAGCAAAACTACAGCTCTTATGGAGAGAGTGGTTATCCAAAAGCCTAATAACAGACTATTTAGATGATAGAACATATTATATACTAAATCCCAACGATGAATCTGACACGAATGTCGATAATCCGGATCAGAGAATTACAGAAGACGCAAGAGACTTTACTGCTCAAACAATTGATCTATCGTTAAATATCTTTGATTCTTTATTAGTATTTTCACTAAATATTTTTATCTTGCTAAGTATAAGTAAAGAACTCACACTTGCCCTAATTGTTTATGCCACATTAGTTTCATCTTTACTACTCTTTGCTAGTAGAAAACTATTTAAATTAAATTACGATCAACTACGTTTTGAAGCTGATTTTCGTTACGGTCTTGTCCACGTAAGAAACAACGCAGAATCAATTGCTTTTTATTCTGGTGAAAATCAAGAAGAAAAAGAAGTAAGTAGAAGACTAAAGTCTGTAGTTGATAACTTTAATCTTTTAATAATATGGGAAGCATTATTAAGAGTGCTCCAACGCTCAGGAATTTATGGAAGTGTCTTTATTCCTTTCATTATTCTCGCAGGACCAATTCTTAGCGGCCAAATGGACTATGGAAGCTTTCAACAAGCCAATTTGAACTACAACCTTCTTGAAGGTTCATTATTTTTTATTATTTACAAAATAGAGGCTTTAGCTAGATTCTCAGCTTCGATAGGAAGACTTGAAGGATTTCAATCAAACATGAATGAGATTAGAAACAACCAATTTGATGACTTTAAAGTTGAAATTAAAACCAAGGATTCTATTCTTCTCAAGAATGTAAGTATTAAAACCCCTGGGAAAGATAATTACCTAATTAATAACTTAAATCTAAGTCTTGAGACAGGTCAAAGTTTACTTGTAGTAGGGCCTTCTGGTTGCGGTAAGACGTCTTTACTTAGAGCCATTAGCGGTCTATGGGCAATACAATCTGGTGAGATAGAAACCCCCTCAAATGGTGATTTACTTTTTATTCCACAAAAACCATACATGACTCTTGGCTCATTGAGAGAACAGCTTTGTTACCCATTAGATAAAAACAGATTCAGTGACGATCATCTAAAAGCCGTTTTAGAAGAAGTCAAGTTACCTCAAATTATCCAAAGGTATCCTGACCTAGACATCAAACAAGATTGGCAAAGACTATTATCTTTGGGAGAGCAACAAAGGCTTGCTTTCGCAAGACTTTTGCTGAATTCCCCGAAATATGTTGTTTTAGATGAAGCAACAAGTGCATTAGATGTAAATACAGAAAAACATCTTTATGAACTTCTTAACAAACGCGAGATGGCTTGCATTAGCGTCGGTCATAGGCCAACCTTGAAGAACTATCATGAAAATGTGCTTGAAATAACTGAGAACAAAGGTTGGCGATTATTGCCTGCTGAAAGTTACCAATTTACTGAAAACTAGTTTTTTTCTATGAACTCAAATACTGAAAAAACCCAAGAACGTCAGTCAACTGAGCCAGAAAAAACTGATTCAGAAATTAAAAATCTTTCACCTAGCGCAACCACAAATGATATTCCTGAATTTGGTTGGACTGGCTATGCAGAGAGAATAAATGGAAGATTTGCAATGATAGGTCTAATGGCAGTTCTACTTGTTGAAGGACTTAGCAGAATCTCTTTTTTGGAATGGGCTGGAATAATTAGTAGATAATTATTATCGTATTAATCATCAAATCTTGAACTGTTATCTCTTGGTCTCGCCTTTCTTGTGGATGATGAATAAGAACTTTTAGAAGATCGTCTTTCACTAGCAGGGTTTGAACCAGAATTTTTTGCACTTCTTCTACTAGCTCGTCTTACGCCTTTTTCAGCACTAGAAAAAGCAGCATCTTCAACGTTGTTAGTTTTAGAAAACCTATTAGATCCCGCAGAGGGCCTAGTTGAATTATCAGAATTTAGCCTTGAAGATGATGTTTGAGAGAAATTAGGAGGTGCCCCATTTCTTCTACGAGTTGATGTTTGGCCACTGGCAGAAGGACGTGTCCCTTGCCTAGTTTCTTGTCGGCTAGTTCTCCTATCTCCAAAGCTTGATGATCTATCTGAGGAAGATTCGGAATTAAATCGTTCCATTCTCCTGTCTCTCTCAGCTCCTCGAGAATTGATTTCTGAAGAACTAATATTTCTTGGCCTTCGACTTACAGCCTGCTCAGGGATTGCCGCCCTCGATGGCCGTCTTCCATAATTTTCATCATCTGAATATTCTTCTTGATAATCATCTCTACCTGAAAATCTTCTATTGATGGGTTGAGATTGCTCAAATCGATCATAATTCCTATCAGAGTCTCCATCAGACAAACCTCCTCTTGAAGATCTGGGCAACTCTGGTTCTTCATCAAAATATGAAGATCTTCGTGCTTGATCTGTTGCAATACCTCTCAGCCGAACACTTTCATAAGCGAAGAAAACAGTGGTCCCAGCAAGCAAAAACTGTCCAAACTGAAGAATGGGATCTAAACGCCACCCTTGAAAAAACAAAATTCCGCCGCAGAGCAAACCAATAGCGGCAAAAAAGACATCATAATCCCTTGCCAATGCTGGCTTAAAAGATCTAAGAAAATATAAGCCAGCTCCGCATACAGCAAGAACTATGCCAACAATGCTGGCCCAATTGAGACTGGCATTGACCAAGTTTGCCCTCTTAAATAAACATTTTCAGGTTGAAACCAACCTTATTGTGATCAGTCTATGGCATAAATAGGTGATTGCTAGGGCTATCTACTCAATGCATCTTTTTGGCTAACCCAGATCAATGCAGCCGCAGCAGGTGCAACTATCAAAGCTCCAGCCGCAAGAAAACTCCCAATCATTCCAACAGCAGAACTTGTAGCAGCTTCACTAGAAGTTCCAGCACTAAGGAACAAATTTAATAAATGAAAAGCCATTTCAGCTAATTCTTATGCAAGACCGAGTAATCTTAAGCAATAAAAGATGATTTAGACCATCTATTCAAGAATGCTTTGAGCTTTGTGATGCCTCTGTTAATTAAAAGTCTTCCAACCCTACATTTTTTAATGGTTTTTTTAATAGGTGCACTTACCCTTGCCTTCCTCCTAAGAATTATTTTGACATGGTATCCAAAAATAGATTTAAGAACTGGTTTTTGGCCAATTATCTTTTTACCAACTGAACCTATATTGGTGTTTACTCGAAAAATTGTTGCTCCGATAGGAGGCGTTGATGTTACTCCGATTATTTGGGTAGGTCTCTTAAGTCTTTTTCGCGAATTGTTTCTTGGTCAACAAGGTTTATTAACTCAAATTATATTTTGATCTTCATAGCTATTTACAACATTTCTTGTTCCACATACTTTGTATGAACATCTCCATCTATGAATTCTTTTCTTTTAAGTAATTTCAAATGAAAATCGATTGTAGTAGTAATTCCTGTGACTGCACATTCATTTAAAGCTCTTTCCATCCTTTTTAGTGCAGCTTCTCTATCTTTCCCCCAAACAATTAATTTTCCTATTAGGGAATCATAAAAAGGAGGAATATCGTAACCGGTATAAACATGGCTATCTACCCTGACACCAGGCCCACCAGGAGGTAACCAACCTGTAATTTTTCCTGGAGAAGGTCGAAAGTTATGACTTGGATCTTCTGCGTTAATTCTACATTCAATTGCATGTCCCTCCAGCTTGATCTCTGCTTGAGCAAATTGTAATTTTTCTCCTCCCGCGATACGTAATTGTTCTGAAATTAAATCCATACCAGTCACTAACTCAGTAACAGGGTGTTCCACCTGTATTCGAGTATTCATTTCCATAAAATAAAAACTTCCATTCCTATCAAGAAGGAATTCAACCGTTCCAGCGCCTTCATAGTTGATGCTTTTTGCTGCTGCAACAGCTGCTTCTCCCATTCTTATTCTTAGGTGATCATCTAAAGCTGGACTTGGCGATTCCTCTAACAATTTCTGATGCCGTCTTTGAATTGAGCAATCTCTTTCTCCGAGGTGAACAACGTTACCAAATCGATCAGCAAGAATCTGAACCTCTACATGCCTTGGGCGATCAATAAATTTCTCCATATATAATCCTGGGTTGCCAAATGCAGCCTCTGCTTCCCCCTGCGCAGCTTTAAAAAGATTCTCTAATTCATCAGCATGAGTTACTAAACGCATGCCTCTTCCACCGCCTCCCGCAGTTGCTTTAATCATTACTGGATAACCCATTTCAGAGGCAAGCTTGGATGCATCTGAAACACTATCAAGCAAGCCTTCACTTCCAGGGACGGTAGGCACTCCAACATTTTGCATAGTCGATTTAGCTGTCGACTTATCACCCATGGAACGAATTGCATGAGGAGATGGGCCGACAAAAATAAGTCCGTGGTCACCGCAAATCTCTGCAAATCGATCATTCTCAGCTAAAAATCCATAACCAGGGTGAATAGCATCTACTCCTCTTGAAGTTGCTGCAGCAAGTATGTTTGGAACATTTAGATAACTTTTACTGCTAGGCGAATCTCCAACGCATACAGCTTCATCAGCTAATTGAACATGTAAGGCATTTTTATCAACAGTACTGTAAACAGCAACCGTAGCTATCCCCATCTCACGACAGCTTCGGAGAATTCTTAAAGCTATTTCGCCACGATTAGCTATGAGCAGTTTGCCTATGGGCATTCAAAATTATCAAGTCCTCAGCCGGATAGTATCAGGATTGGTGCCCAAGATTGAAACCCATTAAGTAGAAGCTTAATAGGTTAAGCATTATGATCAGAGTAACTTAGTGCTTAACTGAGTTAACTTGCGGATGTGGCGGAATTGGTATACGCGCATGTCTAAGGAACATGTGGCTTCGGCCTTGCGAGTTCAAGTCTCGCCATCCGCATTCTTAAAAACTGATGCTCATCAATAAATGAGTCCTAATTCTTTAGCAATTATTTTTGTCTCAAATGGACCTGGTGAACTAGCGACTTGGGTGAAGCCACTTGCTAAAGAACTTCATAATCAAATCAATCTAAAACCAAGAGTACATCACTCTTCAATATCTTTAAATTTGGTACTTGTTCCATGCCCTAATGCAACTGGTAATGAAATTATTGCTGCCAAAAAATGGTTGCAATTTGAAAAAATAATAAAAGCAAAAAATTTCTGGGAGCTTCTTTTAAACCCTAAAAAATTTGGTTCATGGCCATCCAACGGGTTAGTAATTTTTTTAGGAGGTGATCAATTTTGGAGCGTTTTACTTTCAGCAAGATTGGGATATTTACATATGACATATGCGGAGTGGGTAGTCAGATGGCCTTTTTGGAATAATAGAATTGTTGCGATGTCTGAAAGGATTGTTGATAAATTACCAAAACGAATTCAACCTCGTTGTTCAGTAATAGGAGACCTGACAGCTGACTTAACTGATAGTGCAAAAGTTGATGATCCACTCCCCTCTGGAAAGTGGATTGCCTTATTACCAGGTTCAAAAAGTGCCAAACTAAAAGTTGGAATTCCTTTTTTTCTTGATGTGGCAGATAAAATATCAAAATCAATGCCAGATTGTAAGTTTCTAATACCTCTTGCTCCTACCACAAATATCAATGAAATTAAATACTTTGGTAGTAGAAAAAATCCAATTTCAAAACAATATAAATCTGGAATAAAATCAATTACTAAAGCCAAAAAAAAAGAAGGAAGAGGAATTTTGACAACTAATAATTCAACAGCCATTGTAATACAAGAAAATCATCCAGCATATAGTGATCTAAGCCAGTGTGATATAGCACTAACAACAGTAGGAGCAAATACTGCTGAGCTGGGATCATTAAATATTCCAATGATAGTTATTGTTCCTACTCAACACATTTTAGTTATGGAAGCATGGGATGGATTTCTAGGTTTAATAGCTAGATTACCAATTTTAAAAAGGTGCCTAGGGCTATTAATTAGCTTTATAAAACTGAAAAAAAGAGGATATATGGCTTGGCCAAATATATATGCAAAAAAGATGATTGTCCCAGAAAGAGTTGGCAATATAACCCCCAAACAAATAGCTGAAGAAACTATTGACTGGCTAAATTCACCTAAAAGGCTTTCTGGCCAAAAAGAAGATTTACAATCACTAAGAGGTAGTAAAGGAGCAATAAAAAAATTTTGTTATCAAATTATTGATCTTCTTAAAGAAAAAAAGCTTTTAGATTAATCACCAGGGATCTTCAATATCTATAAGTTCTTTATCATTAGAAATCATATCTTGAGAATTATTTCTCGATAATTTTTCTAAAGGTTCGACATCCATAGGTTCTTCTTCTATTGAAATTTTGGATTTATTCTGTGTATTTTGAGAGGTCATTTTAGCCTGAAATTTATCAGATCTGTTTTTAAATTTTGATCCACTATAATTTACTTCATCTTCATCAATTTCAGAATAAATTGAAGACTGATTAGGTTCATCTAAATATCTTAATTCTTTATCATATTGTTGTTCTTCTGAATCTTCTAATTCTACGTATTCCATCTCTTCTTCTTCTTCAAACATTTCCTCTGATTGTTCTAGAAGTCTTTGATCATCATTTGCACTCTCACCAGAAGTTAATTGATTTTCAACTGGGACAAGGTTAACTCTGTACCTTTCTCGTTCACTTTCTTCCCATCCCGAATTACCTACACCAAGCTTTTCAAGGAAACCGCTATTTAATTGTTTTAATTTCTCTTCAGCTCCCTCATAAACAATTATTCGATCTGGACCACTACTAACAATTTCATCAACAGGCATCTCCCAAGTACTGAGGACCCCCTCGCCTAATAAAGGGACACCTAGTGCTCCCATAACTAAAGTAAGTAATTCTCCAGTTTCAATATCAAAAGAAAATCCAAGTACTCTCCCCAACTGATCTCCAGATTCAGTAATAACCTGGCAATTAATAACTTTATTGAATCTTTCAGGAACAAAGTTTTCGCTTAAGGAATCAATTGTATCAACTAAAATCACATCACCTACTTGACGAATCTGATCAAGAGGAAGCCATCTTGGCAAGCCAGGTAAAAAACGTGTTAAGGGATTATCTCGTAGTCCCAAAGCAACAACCTCTCTACGATCAATATCAACAACAACTTCTCCTACAAGACCCAATCTACGTCCAGTATCACGTGTAATAACCTGAGTACCCATCAACTCAGAACGAAGCCATAATCTGTCACTGGGGACAGCAGATGTTGATTCTTGTGGGGCTTGCGTGTTGGTCAACTCAAATATGCAGAAATGAGATTAGTAGAACCATATTGAATCATCTTAGTAAATTCAATCAAGCTGCGATTGGCAACCCAACAACTTGAGTATGATTTCCCCTTGCTTGCGTAACCCCAATAGTCCGCATTGATGCTCCAATCATAGGTCTTCTATGACTTACTACAAGAAATTGTGCCTGTTCAGCTTGTTTAGCAATTAAGGCCGCTAACCTTTCAACATTGACTCCATCCAAGAAACTATCTACTTCATCAAGGGCGTAAAAAGGGGAAGGTCTAAAACGTTGCAAAGCAAAAAGAAAACTCAAAGCTGTTAAAGATTTTTCTCCACCTGACATAGCGGCAAGACGTCTTACAGGCTTACCTTTTGGATGAGCGACCAAAGTCAAGCCACCTTCCAAAGGTTCGTCAGGATTTTCAAGCTGCAAATGTCCATCTCCTTCAGAGAGACTTGCAAAAATTTCACGAAAATGTATATCAACCTCTTTAAAAGCCTCCATAAAGGCCTCCTGTCGCAAAGTTGCAACTGTCTCTATTCGAAGCAATAACTGAGATCTTTCATCAGTAAGAACTTGAAGTCTATTTTCAAGTTCATTCAATCTCTCTTCTAATTTAGACAACTCTTCCAATGCAAGCATATTGACAGGTTCTAATTCCTCCATTCTTTTCTGCAAAGCTTCCAATTTAGAATGTAAAGCATCTAAACCATTATCTCTTATCTCATCTGAAATCAAAGGCTTTGGATTAGGAAGCTTCTTCTCTAATTCAGTACAGCGAATAGTTTCCATTCGTATTTCTTCCTTCATGTTTTTTTGATCTTCCCTTACACGTTGGAGATTCCATTGCATTTCTTGTAAAGTCAATCGTTTTTTAGCTACATCAGCTTCCACGCAATCTCTTTCTCTTCGTTGTTCCCCAAAACGAGTTTCTAAATCTTTTTGTTGATTGATCAAATCTTGCCGATTGATATCTAGTAGTTTGCTCTGCTCACGCCAAGCTATATGAGCAGAAGCAAGTGTATCTATGGAATCCTTTAAGCGTTTTTCTTCCATTATTAAAGAAGTTTCTTGATCATTTAATCTATCAATTGCAAGCTTATTTTGGGATTGCTTATTTGAAATCTCATCTCTTTTATTTCTAAAAGTAAGTAGATTTTTATCAGCATTTTCTAGATCATTTTGTAATTTAGACCAAACAGATGAGTCACTTGATTTGTCTATTTTTTTCTCCTCCTGCTCAATTTCTAACAAAACGTCCTCTAAAGGTTTAATACTCAAATTAATAGCTTCTAATTGAAATACTTTTTCTTTTTTAGATTTTTTTAGATCATTAATTCTTTTGGAGCGATGACTTTGGCGTTCTAATAATGGTGAATTTGATCTTCTAGAAGTTAATCTTTCAGCATCAAGTGCTGCTTTTTCTTGTTCTAATTGACTGAGCTGAGTTCTAAGATTCTCTAGCCTATGGATGAGTTGATTTTCGTTCTTTTGACAATTACTTAAAGTCTCACCTACTTCTAATAATCTATTCTTCAAAAGATCACATTCATCATTATCTTTTACTCTTCCAAAACTCAAACCCAAGGCTCTATTATTTAAACTTCCACCAGTCATCGCTCCACTCTTTTCCAGCAATTCGCCTTCTAAAGTAACAGATCTTTTTATCCCAATTTGATTACGAGCTGATGACAAGTCATTAAAAACAATTGTTTCACCAAATACATACAAAAAAACATTTTTATATATTGAATCATATTGAATCAAATCAATAGCCTTGCCGATTAATCCAGTGCTTTTATTGAGATTAGTGTGAACAGATCTCTGAAATACATCAGACCTGTTATGAGAGTTTTTTAAAATCTTATTAAGAGGCAAAAACGTCAATCTTCCAGCTCTTTTTCGTTTTAAAAGATCAATTGATTTTGCAGCAATTTGATCACTATCGACAACAACCTGTCCAAGCCTTGCGCCAGCTGCTACTTCAAGAGCAATCCTATAACGATCTTCCACTTCACCTAAATTAGCAACAGGCCCATGTATACCTTCTAAACCAGACTCTAATAACAAAGTTATTGCATTTGTACCTCGACTTTCGGATATCATTTCTCTCCTACTTTCTAAACGTGCAATATCATTTTGAAGCTTTACTTGTTCTTTCTCTAATCTATATTTAGTGCGCTCTTGTATACCTTTCTCGGATACTAATATTTTAAATTCTTCTTTTTTAAGAGACAGTAAATTTAAAATATCATCCCATTTTTTATTCAAATTACTAATTTCTATATGTACTTTTTTATTAGAAGATTCATCAGCTTGTTGATCAGTCTCTAACTCTTTTAAAATAACATTTAATTGCAATAAACTTTCTTCAATATTTTGTTTCTCTAGTCTTTTAGGATCTAATTCCAATCGAATTTTATTAAGGTCATCTCTCGCTTTCTGATGTTTTTCTATCCATTCACCAGAACGACCAGCTACATCTGAAAGTTTCCTTCTAGAGGAGTCAACCCAAGCCTGAGCTTCTTTACATCTTAAGTCAGCTTCTTCGAGTTCTTTAGGATTTATCTCATTCATTTTACTTTGCAAATCAGTTTGATAATCTTTCTTTTTCTGTAGAAGATTATTTCTAGATTCCTGTAATTTTTCTCCTTCATTTTTATGATTCAGTCCTTGTCTTTCTAGCTCTCTATGTTGAGATTCAATCCCTGCTAATTTACCTTGAACGTCAAGCAATTGATCTTCACCGAGGTCTTTAACATTTTTTTGTAAAATATCTAATTTTTCTATGCATTTACTTAAATCATTTTCATGATTAAGTAAATTTTCTGAATCTATTTTTTCTTTTTTAAGCAATTCTTGGTGATCTATATCTAATTTTTCCAGTCCCTTTTTGGCATTTTCATAAGATAAAACTAATTCTTGCTGTTTGCCAATTAATAATTGATTTTTTAGATCTTTATATAAACTTGCTTTCTCACAATCTTTTTGCAAGCGCTGTTTTGAAAGAATCAGTTCTTGTTCAACAATCCGACAACGTTCCTGTCTTTCATAAACATCATCCAACTTGGTACGAGTTTGATCAATACGTGTATCAAATAGTGCAACACCAGCAAGTTCGTCTATCAGGCCTCTACGATCCTTATTACTCATAGAAACAATTCGAGTAACATCTCCTTGCATAACAACATTGCTTCCCTCAGGATCGATTCTTAGGCGCCTTAATTGGGTCTGCAATTGCTGTAAATTACAATTCTCACCATCTGCACTGTAAGTGGAGGCATATGACCCTCCTGGCATAACTTTTAATCTTCTTGATACAGTCCATTCTTTTTGATCAGGCTTAATCCAAGGTCCTTCCTCAGTAGGTTCTATCCCTTCTTCGGCTTCATCAGGCTTCCAATCACTTAAATCAAATTTGACAGTTACTTTGGTTTCCGAAGATTTTCCAGCTTTTAATACGCCACTATTAACTAAGTCAGGCAATCTGTCTGCTCTCATGCCTCGACTATTTGCAAGCCCTAAACAAAATAAAACTCCATCAAGAATATTGCTTTTACCTGAACCATTTGGACCTGTTACAACAGTAAAGCCTTCTTCAAGTGGAATCGACATCGATCCACCGAAGGACTTGAAATGAGACAAATCTACGTGGTTGATATGGACCAACAGAACCCATACACAATAAGAATGACTTTAGCGATATATAAAAAAAACTCAAGTCCTTCTAACTCATAAGAAATAATTACTTTTTCTTACTGAGAAGTCTGCAACCATTTTCATCCAATAACAAATCCACTTCAAGCTTGTCCCATACCAACGATAAATTTATCGAATTACGCTCCAGTGATGCAAAAGATTGCAAAAAAATACCTTGCTTGATTCTCTTTGCAACTCCTCTATTTCCTGAAACAACTTTTTCTTTGATATCAAGCCAGGAAAGATTATGAGGCGCAGTATAAACAGAATCAACATAAGGTCCATCCAATAACGGAATATCACTCAAGCGCCATGTTTTGCAAAATTCTTTATCTTCCACAAGCAAATCATAATGGACACCTTTAATATCATCTGGTGATCCAATGTGTTTCAACAAAACCCACCTAGAAACATTTTTTTTACCAAGATTACTCAATTGAAAAATATTAAAAAACTAAACAGGAAATTTCCATAAAAATTATTCAGGAGATAAATCTCCTAAATAGAAAATGCTTAATGATAAATTTTTTAGCTTTTAGCCTCAGGGACAAACCTTAAAGCAATTAAAAGAAGGCTTCCAGCACCTGCAATTGCAGCTAGAACTAAGCCAAAATCAGTAGGGATTGTATTAGAGGCAAAAACCATTGATGAAATTCCGACGCCCATGGGTCAATTAGAAGATACCAGTGACGTTTAGCACTATACGTATTCGAATAGCAATATTTGTAAGCAAAGACGACGAAATATCCTTATGAAATTTTGGACTTCAAACATTTAAGACTTCAAAAAAAGAATTCTTGTGAGGCAACTTTTAAAATTGAATTGTATTAAGGGGTTTCGATTAGGGAAATATTTCTCTATTCTTTAATAAACCTTTAGGTTTATGGAATCAGTGAATTCCTCACCCTCTTCATCATCAAATTCAGTCGAAGCTGAAGAAGCTATTGCTGATAAGCCACCAGAACAGTGGTTCAATGAGCAGTTTGATAACTTATTGCCAAAAATTCAAGAGCGATGGCCAGATTTAGCTAAACAAACAATAGAAGCAACTAAAGGCAGTCTCGAAGATTTAATCAATGTCATATCTGTTCATTCAGGAAAAAACAGTTTTGGAGTGCAAGAACAACTTGAAGAAATTTTCCATTCAGCAACTAACACAACTAGAGGGCTAGCCGAGTCTTTGGAGCCTCTCGAAAAACAGCTTGAAGATATTTTAGATGAGTTAAATAGTAAGCTAAGACCACGAATTGAAAAGCCAGTAAGAAAAAGACCCCTCTTAGCCATAGGCATTGCTGCTGGAATTGGAGTTTTATTTGGCATACTGCTAGGTGGAGGCAGAAGAAATTAATGACCAACTCAGAACGCAAAAAAGGGATAGGAGCTGCCGCAAGAGTTACTGCATTAGCAAGTTCAGTGATGGACCTTCATGTCCGCATAGCACTGCAAGAAATGGACAAAGAAAAACGCCGCCTGATAAGTGGTTTAATTTTCTTAGCTACTGGTGGGGTATTGATGTTATTTGCACTAGTTGGATCTGAATTGATTCTCGGATATTGGCTTAGAGACTTACTTCAAACAGATAGCAAATCAACAATTTTAACTTTAGTATTTTTAAATCTTATATTAGCTGGGATTAGTCTAAGAATTGGAGGATATCTTGCAAAAGGTCCTTACCTTCCAGAAACATTGGAGGGAATCGCAAAAACTACTAAAGCTGTTTTAGGCAAAAATTAAATTATTTAATTTTATAATTCAACCATCGACAATCAATTGAACCATTATTTACTTGAAAGCGTCGACTAGCTTTCATCCCTAAATATTTACTTAGTTTTGGATTCCCATTAAGTAACCAAAGTTCCCAGCCAGAAGCTTTTTCCTTGCAATATGCTCCTAATTGTTTATAAAGATTAGGTAGTTGATTTTCATCTCCTATTCTTTTCCCATAAGGAGGGTTACAAATTAAAAATCCTAATCCAGGGGGTAATTGAAATTCTTGAAAAGGACAGTTAATTATTTCTATATAATCTTCTAAGCCCGCTTTTCTAACGTTTTCAATAGCAGAATGAGCAATCATTTCATCAACTTCACATCCAATTATCTTAGGTAACTTTCTATTTAAAGGTTTTATCTTCTTCTGTGCCATTTTTAATTCTTTATTCCAAATAGAGATATCAAAATCTGGCCAATTCTTAAACAGAAATTGTCTATCCACACCAGATGCAATTCCAATCAACATGCTCACTGCTTCAATCAAAAATGTTCCGGAACCACATAATGGATCTACCAAATTATTCGTACCATCCCACTCAGTCATTCTCATTAAACCTGCAGCCAATGTCTCCTTAATCGGAGCTATTCCAAGGGCTGGTCTATACCCTCTTTTATGAAGACTCGAGTTGCTACCATCAACGCTCAAAACAGCTTGATAATTTGACAAATGTAAATGAAAACAAATATCTGGATTGTTCAAATCAATGCTTGAACGTGAACCCAATCGGTCTCTTTGTAAATCAATAATTGCATTTTTCACCTGCAAAGCAGTGAAATGAGTATGTGATAATCCTTCTCCAAATCCAGTTACATCTACTCGAAAACTTTGTGTAGGCTTAAGCCAATTGTCCCAATCAATTAACCTTTGAACACCACCATAGAGTTCATTGGGACCATGGCAAGGAAATCTAACAACCTCTCTTAAAAATCTAAAAGACAAGCGAGCTCTTAAATGTATTCTGTATAAACAAGCCTTATCAGCTTCAAATGATATATGCCTCCTTGAAGCTTTAACTGATTTAGCTCCAAGTTCTATCAACTCTTTTGCACCCTCTTTTTCAAGACCTTGTGAAATAGATGCAACAATTTTCATTACTTTTAAGTTATTAAAAAAAGGTAAAGCAGATCTTCAAACACTAATCGATTAATTCCAAAAGATCTGTCAGAATGTATTTGTCTGTTTTCTAATGGACTAGGTGATTCACACCAGTATCTCGGACAGCGGTTCGATTCCGCTCAGCTCCATAAATGGGGCTGCAATGGCTTCGACGGGGTATCAGGAGAGTGACTGAAGCCTGCTCGGTCAGAGCAAAACCATAACTGCTAACAACATCGTTAGTTTCTCCCGTCAAACAGCCCCTGTTGCTGCTTGATCTTTTAGGAGATGGGGTCAGGTCAGCCTTATTACCCAATTGATCCATGGACGCTGGAAGGCGTCCTTTTTAATTACTTTTGCAAGAACAACAAAATCCATTTTTTCAAGATTCATTTCCCCTAAATAGCAGAAGAAACAGTGAAATCGAAAAGCATAAAAGCGTTCTATTCATAAAAAAGAAATTCAAATTCACTTTTAGAGCTATAAAGCGCAGAGAGGATTTAGATTTATAAGCGATTAAATCAATTCATCTTGAAAAGGTTTTCTTACAATCTTCAATACAATAATTTTTAATAAGTAATTAAATTTATAATAAACAGCCTGATAATATTTTTTAAAAAATTAATTCCATGCATCTATCTATTTTTGCTTTAGCCTCATCAGATTGGGGCATAGCTAGATTCACAACCGATTCTTTTGCTTTGATTGCATTAGGAATATTAATTAGTCTACCTGTTCAATTACTCAAGGATAAAGTAGGCTTTAAAAATATATGGACAAGTGAAAACGCTATCTCAAACAGATAAAAAAGTATTTTAAGCTTTATCTTCAATTTATAAATTAAAATCAGGTTTTAAATAGCTAATAGAGTTGTTGAGTACATTCAAGAAATTTTTTCGAATAATTCTTTGTGATAGTCCACAACATTTTGACAACTAATAACTGGAGTAATTTCCATATCGAGACCAAACTGAGCTCTCCAGGGGGCAAAATGTTGAAAAAGTTCTTTATCACCATTTGCATTGCATAGAATAACAACTCGACCCTCTCCAGGAGCGTGAACACGAAATAGCATTTCAAATCCGTCAAACTTATCTTGTTTAGACATCTCTCCATTTTCCCAAAATTTTACAAACTGCTTATAAGCAGCAATTTGATTATCACTATCCGTGAACTGGCAATCAACCAAATAGAGTTGCATTAGAAGTTCTATAAAAACAAATTTTAGCTAGAAACAAAAAATAAATGGTTGATATATCGATCAATCAACAAATGATGTTATAAAAAGAAGACAAAGGAAAAAAGATTTGGATAAAGATTTTCAAATAAGAAAAAAAACGATAGTTCCTCATCTAAAGATTTATTGAATTATCAAGGAGAATTGAAAAATCCATTTGAGAATAAAAATAAGGCCATAAGAATTAAAGGTCCTACTCCAAATACAAAGAGGACAATCTTTGCCGTTTTAGGTGTTGCCTGGTTCTCCTTATTTACGTCAATTTTTTTAGAAGTTAATTTTTTTTTCGATTTTTTATTAGGCATATTAAAAATAGACTTGAAGTAATATAATAGCAGTTGTAAGTTTCAAACGAAGCTATATTAGAAAAAGTAGTTTCAGGTAATCACGAGTTAATTTTATGAATCTGAATAATAATCAAACCAAATAATAGAATTGCTTTTAATAATTAATAGTTTAAATGTTTTACATAGCCTCAATTACCTTTCCACTGACAACCGAGAAAAGAAAGATTAATCGATTTCTTGAATAATTTTTTCTATAGTTTTAGCAGTATCCAACCAATTAAACGACTCAGCTCGTGATGGGCCCTCTTGAAGAGCTTTTTCAAAGCATTTTTTATCATTTATGACTGCATTCATCGCAGAAGCTATTGATTGAATATTGAATGGATTAATAAAATAACCATAATTTCCAATAACTTCGCGAAGCGCTCCCCTTTCAGAAGCGATAACTGGGGTTCCACAGGCCATTGCCTCAAGTGCTGGAAGGCCAAATCCTTCCCAAAGACTGGCAATAATAAGTGCGTGACATTCGTTTAATAAAGATAATTTTTCATCGTCATTAATCCAACCTTTCCAGACACATAAATCTTTAATATTATATTTATCAATTAGTTTTAGAAGGCTTGGTGTATGCCTTTTATCAAAAGGGCCTACAAAAATAAGCTTATAACCATTAATTTTGGCATGTGCAAATGCTTTGATAACCCTTACTAAATTTTTATGTGGATTATGCCTGCCGATAATAAGAAAGAATTTTTTTCGATTTTTCTTTATTGGATAATACTTTTTATTATCAAATCCTAACTTGATTGGAAATAATTTATGCATAGGAACCTTGTAAAATCTATGTAAATCATTAGCAGTAGATATAGAATTACATAAAATTAACTTTGATTGTTTTAAAATTAGAGGGATATAAATTAAATGATATAAAGTTAAAAATGATATCGAAGGATACCTAATTGGTATTAAATCATGGGCCAAAACAATAGATTTAATATTAGAAAATAATGGCGCTTCCAATAATGGTGATAGAAAATATTCAGCATTTAAATTATTCATTAATTTTGGAACAGAATCTTGAAGCCAGTAGAGTCGTCTAAAATGACTTTTCAAGCCAGAACCTGGAGACAAGTTATTAGGTATATAAATATCACCTTTTATACCTATATCTTTTGGGATGAGTGTAGTTATTTTATTCGATGAAAAAGAATATAGTAACTCCTTAGAAACAACTCCAATACCTGTATTTTTTTTAGTTATGTAGCTCCCATTAAAAACGATAGAAGTCATGGTTATAATATTCGCATAGATATCTATCTTAGATAATAGTCAGTCAAATGTTGAGAGCAAACTTTTTTAAATTTTTTAAATATCAAAAAAATAGTAGTCATCAAATTGTGCAATATAATTCATATGAAAATTTTTCCTTAGAAGATCAAATCCAAACTAAAATTATAGAGATTGATCAAAAAATCTTTGAGAATAACAAAGCGCTAGTTGAAGCACAGATTGTAAAATTACGTTCTACATTCTCAAAAACGAATAATTTTATAGAACAAATTGGAAAGAATGTATACAAAACAAAATTAAATAACTCAATTAATTGCTACCAAACACAACTTAAGGAACTATATCTTAGTCGTAGACAATTAGAAATCAATCTAGAAAAACTTAAAGGTATCTTTTGGCTAAATCGAATCAAAAGACTTCTGAGAATTATTTTAATAGGATTTTCTATCTTTTTAACTATATTTATCTTTTTATCTGGTTTTATAATTATTATTTATTTAATGCCATTAATTATATTAATCTTATTGGGATATTTTGTATCCCAACAAAGATATTAATCCATATTTAAATGTAAATCAAGCTTAAATAATAGTCAAATCAAAATAAATTTAATAATCTCTGAAGCATATTTCTTCAAAATTTTCTTTGTGCCTTTAATAGCATTGGCGTTAAAACTCATAACCAAACACCCAAGGAACTGGCTGAATAAGCATAAATAATTTCTCAAAATTAAGTAATTTTATAAAATGATTGGTACTAGCAAAACATATCATCTATTAATGCGCCTGCTTAAGGCACTACCAGTCAGAAGAAGAAGGTCTCTGTTGAAATTAATTCCTGTAGCAGCCTTGACTGGATTAGTAGATGTAATTGTAGTTGGACTTGTTTCTAGATTATTTACTGTTTTCATAGGCCAACCTAATCAACCTCCCTTACCGTTTCAAAATTTCATACCTGAAGATCCAAAAACAAAGGTTATCAGTCTAGTCATCATATATATAGCAATGAATTGGCTAGCCTCATTTTCGAAATTATTTCTTAAAGCATCACAAGAAAGACTTCGGGTAGCAGTGTGGAAGGACTTATCAGAATTAGCCCAGAAAAAATTATTATCTCAATCATACGAATTCTTCTTAAACAAGAAAAAATCTGATTTATCATCAAAAGTTTTAATCAACATTTCTAGAGTCTCAGAATTTCTAGTCAAACCAATACTTCAGATTTCTAGTGGGTTATGTGTGATTACTTTTATATGTATTGCTGTTCTTTTTATCGCAAAATCGATAGCTCTTTATTTAATAATAAGTCTCTTATTGTTTTATATATTTATTTCATTATTTATAACACCTTTCATAAGATATTCTTCTCGTCAAAGAATCAAATTAGAGAAAGAAACAAATAATATTCTCTCAGAATCAATGCGAACAATTATTGATGTTCACCTTACTAGCTCAGAACCTTACTTCGAAAAAAGGTATAAATTAGCAAGCAAAAGCTCTTTCCCTTTCATTTGGAAAGCTGAGGTTTTACCTGAATTACCTAGGTCATTGATAGAGCCTTTTGGTATCACTTTAATTTTTGCTATTGGTCTTTTCCCATACATCACTGGAAAGAACGATTCAATACTAATTGAGATAGTTCCATTCTTAGCAACGATTGCAGTAGCTGCATTAAAACTAACTCCGCCATTACAAGATTCATTTAGAGCATTGACTTCAATGCGTGCATCAATACCTGATTTAGAGGAGATCTTAAAGTTGATAGAACTTCCTTCTACTAGGCTAACTAAAAGATCCATAGGCGTACCGAAAAAAGAAGGGATTGAGCCGAGAAACAACATAAAACTTCAGAAACTGAGTTATAAGTATCCCAACAGCAACGAATACACTTTAAAAAGCATTAACCTGACTATTCCCATTGGTTCACGAATAGCTTTTGTAGGAGAAACTGGAAGTGGAAAAACCACCACAGCGAATCAATTACTATGTCTTCTGAGACCAACAGACGGACATTTGCTATTGGATGGAGTTGCAGTAACTGATACAGAAGTGCCTGCTTGGCAGGATTGTTGCTCTTACGTTCCCCAATCAATTACATTATTAAATAGCAATATTATTCAAAATATTGCATATGGTTTAGATGAACAAATAATTGATCATGAAAGAGTCTGGGATGCACTTAGGGCAGCTCAATTAGCAGATTTGGTATCACAAATGCCAATGGGTTTACATTCCTCAGTTGGTGAAAATGGTATCAGATTGTCTGGTGGACAACGACAACGACTAGCAATAGCAAGAGCTTTTTATAGACAATCAAAATTATTAGTTTTAGATGAAGCAACTAGTGCCTTAGATAACAGAACAGAAGCTGAGGTAATGAACGCAATAGAAATTATAGGTAGACGTTGCACAATAGTCACGATTGCCCACAGATTATCTACAATTGAGAGATCAGATTGCATATATGAATTTAACGCGGGGGAGATAGTTGCATTTGGAGATTACCAACAATTACTGAAGCAATCTCAAACTTTTTTTAATATGGTAGAAATAGCAAAAAGAACACACGAATCTAATTTATAAATAAAAAAAGTTTGACTAAAATCAAACTTTAAAAAAGAATATTAAAATCTATCAATTCTTTAGTTGATAGATAAAAAATTAGCCCTGTTCCAATAATTGATCCAAGTAATCCTCCGATTAAGCCAAAAAATAATGTACTAAGGTTTTTTCCATCAGTGGTAGGAGCTTGAGTAGATATAGGCAGTTGTTCAACTAGTTTTAAGCGCTCAGTGGCAGGTCTTCGACTGGTTTGTTGATGTCTAACAAGTGCTTCGAAATCTGGCATTGAATTTGTTGAGCAATGGAACAATAGGCCGACCAACCTGACATTCGCCTGGGATCGGATCGACCTTTATCGTCTACTGCATCAATCACAGCTGATCCCTGGTTTTCTGCTTTATCAAAAGCAGATAGTAAAGGGATATCACCTTCTAATACAGTTAAGTCAAATTTTTGTAAGGCTTCTCTTGCTTCATTTGCAATTCGCCTTTGACGGAAGTCAACCTTAACTAATAACACTGCATGAGGAATATTTAACTGTTTTAACAAAGAGGCTAATTCTACGGTTAATTCAACCGATCTTGCTTTTGGCGCTGTAGGCAAAAGAACAAGGTCAGAACCAGCTGCTAAATGTTTCAATTCTTCTTCATCAGTACTTGCTTGTCCATCAGTAATAACAATTTCTGAGAATCTTGTTGCTTTGGCAGCTGCCTCTACAGGGACAATATTAAATTTAAGATTACCTCTTAAACCATAAGCAAGAGCCGATCGGTTTCTATCAGCATCAACTAAACAAACATTTTTCCCTTCGGAAGACCATACACTTGCGAGATGAATTGAGGTACAAGTTTTAGCTACTCCACCTTTTTGGCCACATACAGTTATGAACAAAGGAAGGGATTTACATCTAAAAACAATCTGGAGGATCTCATTCAAAAGTCAAGTAGCAACCAGAAGATTAATCAAGTAATACTAATAAGAACAAGCAAATTTATAAGAAAAATCTATACATATGAGTCAATTTTGTATCTTCAAATACATCTTTACATAATAATTGGTAATTCAATCATCAAAGGAAAGTATTTATACTTGCAAGAAGTTTTTTCTAATGCATATTAATAATATGATTTCAAAAAAATATGTTGATTAAAAAAATTTTAATAAATACAAAAAAGAATCTTTTAAACATTTTAAGTATTTTTAACGTCCAAAAAGGAGACTTTTCAGATAGGTCTGAAAACCTCACATCTATACCTGGCATTGGAACAAAAAACTGCAATAATTTCTATGAAGCAGGATACCTGACACCTGAATCAATTATCTCTGCTTCTGATGAAGAACTTTTAACGATACCCGGAGTTGGTATTAGCTTTGTTAAAAAGTTAAGAGAAACATTAGGAAGGGTATAATTTCAAGCGTTAAATAATTATATAAAAATTTTTTTTACCAAGGTAAGACCTCGCCATTTGAATGCCAGAAGTTACCTGTATTTTCAAGTGTAAGTTCATCAATTCTATCAATTAGTCCTTTGACTGATTCTGTAGGATGAATACCATTAGAAGTAAATCCTGTCATTCGAGTACTGACTAAACCTGGATGTAAAATTCCAACCGAAATACCTCTAGGCTTTAAATCAACTGATAAAGATTTGCCAGCCATACATAAAGCAACTTTTGACATCCTATATCCATATGAACCACCAGAATTATTGTCCTCTATTGAACCCATACGACTACTTATTAAAGCTATTTTTGCAGATTTACTGAGCTTACTGAGCAAAGTATGAACACAACATAAAGGACTTAATGCATTTACCTCGAATTGATGAACAATACTTTGAGGATCTAAATTGGAAAGAGAGTTAAATTCTGCAATTCCAGCATTTTGAATCAAGACGTCAATACTAGAATCTTTTAAATTGTCTCTAAGCTTAACGACAGAGTCTCCTGAAGTGATATCAATATTTGTCTCAACTCTTACTGACAAGGAATTCAATTCTGGAGAAGTAGATCTACAAGTAGCTATCACATCCTCTCCTCTATCTTTCAATTGTCGAACAAGTTCTAAACCAATACCTCTATTGGATCCAGTAATTAAATAAGTAGTCAAAATAAGTATCTAGCTTCCACAAGCTTAAAACAAAAATCATTCGTATTGATAGAAAATACAACTTTGAAGGGAAAAATTATTATTAAATAAAGTAAGTTTCATGAATAATTCACATCCTCATAGATAAATAATTTATATCTAAAAAAGATACTAAGAGAATATTTGACCCTACAAAAATTAAATATTACTTTGCTTGTTAATTCTCAAGATAGTCGAATGCAATAGAAATCTTTTTTATGAACAAGTAATCTCCAAAGCTCGCTTCAGTCTGTAAATTGATCTAAGATTTTATTAATATAAAAAGTCTCATCTGAAGAATTAATTTAATGATTTGTTTTTTATCATTCTTTAAAAACTTTCTCAGAACCACCAATTGCAGTATTTAATGAAATTTGATAAGCCTTTTCATGTAGACCAAGCTCATTATTTCTTATTATAGAATCAAACCAATTATCATTATCAAGATTTTGAATTTTTTTTATCCTATACCCCAAGTTTAACTTCTGATATGCAAGTTTTCTCCAACTACCATCTTTCTTACGATATCCAAACTCAAAATAATATACACCTTTGTTTACGGGGATAGGAAATGTGATAGAAGATTGATATTTACTGATCTCAATCTCTTTCATAATACAAGTTGAATCATTTCTCCTTCTATTATTACTTATATCAAATAATCTGATAGCACAAAAACAGCTATTACTAAACTCAATCCGGAAATTATCAATCTTATCAATTTCCCAAATACATTTTACATACCCATTTCCAAGATTATTAACTTTTAAAATGCTAAAGCTATTAGTTAATTTATGTAAACCACTCCAAATATATTGTTTCAAGATTAAATTACGGCTAATTTTCATTATTATTCAAAAATATTTAGTAGTTTAGTTAATTCATGTTGTTTACCGTAAATTTTAAAGTTACTAGAACTTAATAAATTAGGCTGCTTGAGTACCATCTCTATCAGAAAGAATGGCATCGACAAAATCTACAGTAGCTCTTCTTGATGAAATATTACTTGTCTTCCAGTGATTAATTAAAGTTTTCAACTCAATTATCCTTTGTTCTGCAACTTCAATTCTTTCTTTATTTGACATCGAAATAAGATGGTGACTTATATGCTTTTAGCCTAACCTTTTTAAAATATATTTCAAGAGACTACTAAAAAATATTGAATTTGGATTATCCGAATACAAATATAGATCTGGAAAGGAGTTTTAGCATAAAAAAGCCAGCTGCTAAGCAGCTGGCTTAAAAATTAATAGCTAAATACAAATCTAACTATATAAATCTATTAATAATAAAACCGTTCGAGGCAAAAGTAACAGAAAAAACAAAATTTTTTCTAGCCATTGACTCTTGACCGATTAGTAGATGCGACAATGGATCACCTCCGTAAATAAACATGTAAAAATGATAGCAAAAAAAATCTAAGTCGATAAATTAATCTACAAATTTAGAAAAAAATAAAGATTTGAAGATGATTGTAGAAAGAGGACAGCTCATTCCAAAGGAGAGAAACTCCAATCAATCATGTAATACAAATTATTCAGACCAAAGAATTAAATATTCAAACTATTTATGTTGCAACAAAGATAAATAAAAAAAGTAGAAATTTGTTTATGTTACACGTTGAGTATATTTTTTCGCTAAAAAGATAATCCTTTATATCAGTCTCATGAGTCAATTACTTTTTGGAGGTTTACTATCAACCCCAGCACCGACAGCACCTATTGTAGGCATTGCGTTTATTGTTTTATTTGCAATCGTAGGAGTTATGGTTGGACCAGACTATGACGGAATGAATGCACCTGCGTTAAACGGTTCAGAAGAAACAAATCAAGACTGATTTAATTACAGATCAAATTGTCGATTTAAAAACGAAAATAGTTAATAGATTTAAATTATCTATTAACTATTTTTTTGGGAATATGAAAGTTAGAAAATGCCTGGTATGAATTGGCCGGTAGTAGCATATGCTCCTACACCTGCAACTATGCCTAACATCGCCATCAAGCCGTTGAAACGTTCAGCGCCAGAATTCATGTCTATAAATAAAAATAACATTAACTATGTAGATCAACTCAACGAGAAGGGGAATACCGAACAAGTTAGTACGTTTCAAAAATCTAAACAGACTAAATAAGAACTTAATTACTTGAACGCGAAGACATAGCACTTGAAGCAATCAATAGTATGCTTTGCAAAATAAAAAGGGTAGAGAGAATTTCCACTTCGAACAACTAAAACTAATACTAGTGTACTATACATCAACACCTTCGCAAATCTTTTGGATTTTCGTACATGCAATGTATTAACTTTAAATAATTACAGGATTATGCAAGAAAACCCTCAGAGGAAAAAGAAAAGAAGAGAAGACTATTAAAACAAAGTCGTATTGTTCCGACTTTGTTTCCGACCTTTTAAACCTATACAAAAGTAAGATTAGCTAATGCGTTTATTGCGCCAAATCCTTTACCTATATCTACTTTTTGAGAATCTGTATAAGAAATTGGTTTGCAAGCTATTAAATTAGCAGTGAGGGCGTAAAACCCGAATTAAGTACGCCATTGATATCCGCAAAGTTGGAGAAAAAACGGCAGTAGAGCCATTAATTGAATATGCCGGCCCTAAATATCGATCACTATTCCATGCCACTGCACGATTCGATTCATGAAAATAAGCATCAATGCTATTAATACCTGTAAGTGGTAGAGATTAATATAATTGCTCTGAAAAGCTAATAATTTGTGGATTTAAATTATTTGCAGTCACTTTTTTTATTTTTATATATAATGTAATTGCGTATGATAATTATTAACTAGCTATTAATAAGTAGTAAATAATTATTAATAGCTAGTTATTGGTTCTATAAAAGAAATTTGTAATTTTTATTATGAAAATAAATACAAAAGAATCTTTTATAGTAATTATTTTAGGGTTCTTTGTCATTTTTTTCTTGCAGATATCAATTTCACAAGCATTAGAATTGGATTTAACGGCAGCTCAAAATGCAGTTGGAAAAAGATTTGCAAGTAAATTCTGCGAAGCTAAGGAAAAAGGATTTTCGTCAGAATCTTCAAGTGAGTTTGCATTAAATAATACTTATTTAAAATTTGTCGCCTTTCCTGAAGATGATAAATTTTTAGAGGATCTTTGGGAGTTTACAATAGGAAGAATTCGAAATGATTGTGGTACATACGTTACTAATAATGAAGAAGCTATTTTAAGAGACTTTTTCAAAGAAGAAGGAGAAATAGCAAGTAATCGTGATTTATATTTACCACACTAATGACTACTATCTATGATTTTATAGTCATAGGTGCAGGAATATCTGCTTGCACGTTTGCATCACTTCTGAACAAAAAATCTCCTGATATTTCTATATTATTAGTTGAACATGGAAGAAGAATTGGTGGGCGAGCTACAACCAGACAATCAAGAAAAAATAAAATTCTTGAATATGATCATGGTTTACCATCTATTAATTTTAGCAAACATGTTTCAGAAGATATATTAAAATTAGTTTCGCCATTAATAGAGTCAAAAAAATTGCTAGATATTTCAAAAGATATTTTATTAATTAATGAATTTGGCCTTTTAAGTAAAGCATTGAATGCTAATTTAATTTATAGGAGTTCTCCCTTAATGGTAAACTTTTGTGAGGAAATAATCAATCAATCTATTAACCGCAAAAAAATAAATTTTTCATTTCAAACACTAATTAAATCAATTAAACATATAAATGACATATGGGAGGTAAAAGCTAATAATGGAATACTTATTAAATCCAAAAATTTGATTTTATCGAGTTCTTTAATAGCACATCCAAGATGTTTAAAAATTCTGAATATCACCTCTTTACCACTTAGAGATGCCTTTATTCCAGGAAAAGATAAAGTCGTGGATACTTTATTAAAAGAAACAAGAAAATTGACTTATATCATGCGAAAAGTTTATATTTTTTATGTTTCTAATTTGTCTTTAGTCCAAAGCTTTAATAATCAATATTTACAAATAATCTTTTCAAATGTAATTAAAGAGGATTTAAATTTCGAAAGAATTATTTTTCAAAGACAATCCGATGGATCTATTATTATTGCCCTACACTGCTTTTATATAAATAATCTACCCGAGATCAATATTAATAATATAATCAATTCTTTGAAATCACTATTTACAAACTATAAAGTATTTTTGGATTTGTTTTCCGAAGCAAGCCTTATTGATAAGATGGATTGGAGAGCTTCTCAACCTCTTAATCACTTATTACCCAAAGAATTACAGTGGTCTGATAGTAGTAAGATTGGCTTTTGTGGGGATTGGTTTGATATGAATAGTTATGGAGGCGTAGAGTCGGCAATGAATAGTTCACTCAGTTTGGTAAATTTTTTGAATCAGAGTTGATCTATAAAATGTCTTATAAATAATATTCTCATTATGGAAATATTAAAGAAGATCAGAAAAATTTTTAGATTTATCAAAATTTCAAAGAATTTATGTTTTACGTCTTGCTTTATTTATGAGGAGTAGATATATATGATTTGTATTTGTTATTATTATGATTACGGTTGTTTTTCTACTTGTTGTAGGCTTGGCTGGTTGGACTATCTCAACATTAATGAGTAAAGGAAAGCATCAAGATGACATTACTAAAGAGCTAGGAAATATTCTTGAAAGCTTAAAGTTGCTGACTTCATCAATAACTGCACTTGTCAAACTTTTGATGAAAGATTCTATTGCTTCAGCGAAGGAAGAAGATTTTCAACCAATCAGTTCTAATGTTATTGATCTCTTAAAGCTAGAAAAGAAAGGTGATAAGAAAGCCGCTTGATTTTTCGTCCAACAAATATTTAGGTTTTTATGGTTAATTTCTAGTCTTTAATTATGTCCAAACTCTAGCTTCTACTAATCCATAAACGCGCTCCAGAAAACCATTCTCCAAGATCATCTTGATCGAGATTGTATTTACGTAGTGTTCATTTGAACTTAGATCAAGTCCATTAAGCAATTCATCGATTTGATTTGAAATTTGATCTTGTCTTTGAATTCGTGAGGCTTTTCTGATCCAACTAGACAAGCTTTGATTCTTCGTCGCATATTCATTGATATAAATCCTTTCTTAAAGGGTTACCTCATTTCCAATTGAAATTCTAGTTAATATTTCTTTTATTAGAAGACAAGAAGATGTAATAAGCAAGATTAAATATCTATTCTGTTCTGTCTAGCTTGAAATATATGAAGTGTTGATTCAACTTTAGACTTATTTTGAATTTCTAGAAATCTTTTTCCAAAGTCTTTAGTCTAGTCCACTTTAGCGATACATATTGTTCTTATTATGTGTGATTGATATTACATACGAAATTATTGCAATAACACTTTGGTTAATGAATTCGCAGCACAATTTTTTTTATATAAGTTGTTTACTATCCATAAATTATCCATTATGTGAAAATTTTTTTAATGTCTCAAGGTTAATAATTTTCAAAGTACTTTCTTCTGTTGCTTCAAGATCAATTAAAGGAGCCATTCCATCTTCAAATGCTTCTTTCCATCTAGGAGCACAAAGACACCAGTGGTCGCCTTTTTTTAAGCCAGGAAAGCCCATTTGAGGCGTTGATAGATCATTTCCTTGAGCTTTGCTGTAAGTAAGAAACTGTTCAGTGATGACAGAACAAACAGTATGCATTCCTTGATCTGATATATCTGTTCTGCATGATCCATCTCGATACCATCCAGTCATAGGACTGCAGCAACATGATTTAAGTTCAGTGCCTAAAACGTTTTTTTGCAACATGACTTGTTTTTTCCTTATGTCTATAGTATGACTTGATCTAATTATTTCTCAAGTATTAAAGGTTTGAAAAGATGACAGCCCAATTAATACAAGTTGCCTCTGGTTATGGAGGGAAAAAAAAATTAACAACTCTTATTTTTAAACTGACCTAATCTTGTTAATCATACACTTATTAGATCAAGTTGATTATCCTGAACCTATATACAAGAAAACTCTAAACAAATGAATATCAATACCATTTTTCTTTTTCTTTTAGTAATAGCTGCTTATCTAAATTTATATTTAACGTTTACAAAAAAAAAGAAAAAAACAAAACTGCCCATATCATCTAAAGAGTGGAGAGAAAAAGTAGAAGATGAAAACTTTAAATCATGGATTTCTAATCGAAAACGATTAAAAGAGAAAAGGAAAGAAAATATTGATAAACCTCAAGATTACTCATGAAAACTTTATAAATTATTCACTATAGATGATATTTTTGTAACTATGACTTAATAAAATTAATTACAACATTAACTAGATGTTCCAGTAAAGCAAAATCCATTCTTAATACAAAAGTTATACGCAAATATTTTCAATGAGTCAGGCATTTCCTGCCATTGCATTTCTTCAAGATTATTTAATTGATCTGAGTTTAAACTCTCTTTCACTTCATATGCCTCCATCATATTGGCCCAACTTGAAGAAAAGCTATCAAGATAAAAAGCTTTCTGGTTTTGATTAAAAAAATTGATTATATCCTCATTGGTAACTACTTCTCTGGAAAGTTTCTTATAGTGTTCAAATTCTGAAGACCAATCTGGAGTTAAGCTGTCAGGCATCAATCACAATTTTTAATACATCATTATAATTTATGAAGTGCACAATTATGAGAGGGATGACCAAATGCACATAATGATTTAATTAGAAAATTCAACTTTGATCTTAAAAACTAGGCTCAGGTGATTAAAGGAAAATCGCTAATGACTAAATTTTCAACTCAAATTAATAATCTATATCAATCAATCCAAATAATAGAGGTTGGAAGAATCTATGCAATCTATACGAGAAAGAAAAATCAATTCCTAATTAATCTTTATTGGTGCAATGCTGTAAATGACGTAAGACTAAATTTCGATAACTTTGTTGAAACGATTGATTTCCAATAGGATATGAAAAAAGAGTTATTAATTTCTCTATGCAACTAAGGAGTTTAGAGGGATGTCGATTGGTAATAGGTAAATATCCACCATTTAGCTACAACGCTTATGGGGGAGGAGGCGAAGCGACATTACTTCCAAATCAGAAAAATAAACTCCTACATATCAACTTTTCATCTAAAACATTCTCAATTCCTCCTCTTACTTCAAAAACAACTAAATTTTTATCTTTTCCATTACCTCCAGGTTTCAAGATAGAAATGTCTATGGAACAGCTAAAAGGAACTATTAATATGAATTCTGGAGAAGTCTTATTGAAATTTGAATCCTATTTTCTTTTTAGCATTGGATCTATGCTTAAGTTTCCTAAATTAATAATTAAGACCTTGCTCACATCAGGAAAAGTAAAAGGTAAATTACACGAAGGAGAAGGTCATGTTCTTCAAAATAATGGAAAAATAAAGTTGGTAGGTATTTCCATTATCCCTAAAACTGGTAATAAGATCTTAGATACTTTCCTTGGCCTTCCTAATGAAGCATTAGCAGAACTACGCTGTGAAATTAAATAAAAGTTTAAGATACTCATATCTCCTTCTCCTAATCCAAGCATCAAATAATAAAATCAGATCATAGTCTGATCTTTATAATCACCCCAAGAAATAAAACTTATTCAGGTCTTGTGACAGAGACTATATTGCCTTTAGATGTTATAAAACTTTCTTAATTATCTGATCTTGATGTACAGAAATTTTATTTTATTAGACCAGCGAATCCACACCGAATCCAATCAATATTTCCTTATAAGAGTTATCTAGTTCTTCAAATAACGAATTAGAAAAAAGTAATATTTTGCTTGGGTATTACATACATATGAAATATTCTGTATTTTCTTCACTAATTTAATAATTTTATTTTTCACAAGTTTTATTTGAGTTGTTTCTTTATGAAACTCCGAAGTTTCCTTTTGATAAATTAATCCAAATGAAAATTAAATTTTCTTTATAACATAAAGGAATTTAAGTTGAATCTTATTTTTCTTATCTTTTATATAAATAGAAACCGAGATCTACAAAATCTTCTACTTAACTTATTTATTGTATTTTTAAATAAGCAAACAGAGAAAATTACTGATAAAAGCTAACAAATGCCTTTTCAGTAATGAATAGATAAAAAAACGGTGCTGCTCATGAATCGTAAAAAAAATAAGCAAACTACTCAAATCTATGGAGATTCATTCAGAAACATTTACAAGCCTGATTGAATTTGTTAAAAATTATCTAGTTAAAATAGAATTTCTGTGTCATTATCAAATTCAGTATCTCCGATATCTACACGGTCCAAAGATTTTAAGCTATGTAAATCGAGTAGCAAAACATGTATCAGATAAAGCTCATTTAAAAACAGATATTTATTACAGCAGATAAAGCAATTACTAAATCTTCTAAGCCAATACACCTACAACTCAATAACGAATGACTCCTGATCTGCCGATTATTCCTTCTTCAAAAAGAAAAAAGAAAAAACTAGAAAACACTAGGATTCATAAATGGACTCTTTTTTCTCTTTGTTTTATAACTACCTTAGTAGTCGTCAGCTTGATTAAAGCATATCTTCCATTGCTAGTCTCTGCACTTGCGATGCTTTTTGTATGGAGTCAAATGACTAAACCAATAGCAGAGATAGAAACTAAGGCTACAAATGATGACACTAACCAGTTAGATTTATTCCATAGGCAATACAAGATTGGCAGAAAACATTCCAAGATCAAGAGAGAGTTACATGAAAAGGAAGATTCAAAAGTTGCATAATATAGATCGCTTTAAGAAGATAATTGAAACCAAATAATATTTTTACTCTTGAGGATAAGAGGTAAGAAATGATGATGTTATGAATTATCTATTAAGTCAATGGTCGTTGTTGTTTAGCACATGAAAGGAATTGACAAGCTCAATAGACATGTGAAGATCGATTCATCCAACCATATCCTGAAGCTCCATGATTACCCTTTTCTGACTGCTCTGCTTGCAAATCATCATCATCACTGCTACAAATATTTAACTAAATGAGAAATCTTGATAGATCACGTATTGAACTCACTGAGTCAGAACTACTTATCATTAAGAATAAAATTCAAAGCTGGAGTACAAAGGATCAAATTATAGACATAATGAGATACCGATATGGTCGACTAGAAGATAAAGCTGCATAAAAGGCTTCTAAACCAATCATGAACTAAGCACTCAGTATGATTTCTATTTCAAAAACTCACCTAAAAATGAATAACTACAAAAATCATCTAATTTCTTATAGCTAATATCGTATAAGGAAAGCAGCAAATTAGTATCATCCCTATTGCAATCATTGTCTACCTAAGTAAAGCTAAATTTATCATAATTAATTAAAATGCTTTTAGAGTTTTACATCTTAGTTATTCCATTCTGCGTTATTCCTGTATTTCTAGTCTCACTAGATTACCTAAATAAAAGTGCTGAACTCAAGCGAAACAATCGTAATGTAATTGACTTTGATAAGTTCGTAAAACGTAAAGAAGAAGGAGATGATGTAGATATTGATATCGCTAAACTATTAGATATTGAAAAAATTGCAGCATGAATATTTCTCCTCCAAGTTATGATTATTCTTTAATAGTCACTAATTTCAAGACATCCTGGACTCTTACTCCCTCATTTAACCACTCTCTAAATTCTTCACTAATAGCTAATTGATCAAATTCATTAAGTCTTTCAGCTCGAATCATGAGACCTGTCATAGAATCAGCTATTAATTCTTCAATATCTGGGCTGTTACTCACTTAAAGTTTAACGATAATTTTAAAAACTTTAACCTGAGTTTTGAGGATCAATCCATCCACAAGTTGATATGAACACCCTTAACCAATATTTAGATGATAATTTATTCATCTCAATTCGATATGCTCAAGTATTTTTACCTCATAACAAGTTAATTAAGAGAGATAATCCAAATTAACCACTTGAGCTTTTAAGTTATAGAGAACCCATAGGAGATACGATCTTCTAAAGAAAAAAATCAACTAAATACAAATCCAGCCATAAACAATGCAAAAGCTTGGCATAAAAAAATATACTCTATATAAACGAAATGACAAGTTTCATATACAGTCGTCTACACCTCGATGCCTTAGTCCATAGTATTAAAATAGACATATATTCTATTCTTGTTTAGGGGACAATTTATCGATTTTATCTTGTTGAATTTTTAGTTTTTCTCTTTCTTTTTTGGCAGCCCCATAAGTGCTTCTAACGCTATAAGCTATGAAAATGGCATTAATAGTTCCCACTAAAATAATTCCAACAATAATTTTATTAATCCCCTCAGATGAGCTTAAATATTCCAAAATAGTCTCTTGCTTAAACATCTAGTACTCAATTAGCATTTTAAATATCATAGGAATGATGGCTCCTTTACCAAAGATAAGACAAAGAGATCTAAAACCACTAAAATCAAGCCTATTTAGATAACAAACAAATAGCAGATATTGACTCTCTGTCAGTTTCACTTTTCTACTTCAATAATTTCATAATAGGGACGGTCGCCATAATCAGCATCAGAACAACAAACATCTGAGTATATCTCTTCTAACAGATCATATGCCTCGTCATAGCAGTTAAATGATTGCAAAGTAATTTCATCGGATTCTTTATCGTACCTGATGATTTTATAAACCATAAAACAATTGATTAGCGCGATAAAAGTGTTCCAAACAATCCTGCAAAGGCAGAAAGGACAAAAATTGCAACGATACTAATTGCTAAAAGTTTAGAAATGCTTTTCATACGTTCATCTTCGCAATTCAAGGGAAGGTGTCCATAAAAACTGACACAAATTGATGAAAACTTTAAAGAGTTCGAGAACATGAGTAACTTCCAATTCACTGATGAACAGTTTGTAGAAATCAGAGAAATCTGGAGAGATATCAATTCTCAATGCAAATTATTGCGAGAGCAAACTGGTTGTCCTGATAGCGAGATAGTCAAAATGATTGACTCTGCATAAAGTTATTGGGAAAGCAAGAGTTCAAAAAAAACTATTTAAGCACTAATTTTTCCAGATCAACTCTGATTCTTTGATTAAGTCAATAGCCACGTTTCTACTAAGTATCTTTTGTGCCTTGTTCATCAGTTCTATGTATCTAAAGCCTTAGCTCTTAATTATCTATACGCTGCATTTGTATCTCATACAGAAACAGACTTCTCAACCAGTGCAACATTATGACTAGTAGATGCGTGCGAAAAGTTTAAAGAGGCATTGTGGTAGCTCATTGCAATAAGTCTGACTAACTGCTAAGCGAGAGAGGGAAATTGCTATGCAGAACAATTCCCCTAGCTCTAGTTGAGTGTCAAAAAGGCGCTTTGCAAAACCTTTTCAAGCACTTGTAGGTGATTGACCAACCCACACAACTTGTTAAATATTTTGGCTAGGAAACTTAGTTAATGAGTTAATTAACTAGTACGGTTATCTTTCTTGAACGTTGAAACTGCAATTAGGCATTTCTGGATCTGGTCTGATACCTTTCAACTTTTTCCATCTGAGGTAGAGAGCGCCAAGCAACCAATTATCAGTTAATGACTTTGTACGATTTTTTAATAGGTTTTCTTGTTTCTTATTGAAATTTTCCGAATCAAGCAGTTCTTGTTTCCAATCTATTTTTTCAGTCATTGACTTTTGCCCTCAACTTGTAGAAGGTTTCTTCACACCGACAAGAAACTCCCTTGTAGTGATCTGGGAAAGATTTCATCCAAGTAAGAATTGCCATTGTCACGGGATCACCTTTGATGTGAAAAACAACCTCTTTGTTTTTCTCATCTATGAAATAGGGAGGAAGACTCATGTTGCTACCTATTCATTTCATCAATACCTTTCTATTGACTACTCCGCAAAAGGGATTTCTTGATTTTGCGACCTTAGTAGCGACTTGCCAGGGGGTATGAGTGGTCAATAGGGTCCTAGCTTATATATTAATAGTGAAGAGAAATCTATTTTATTTTTTTTACTTTTTCTCAGACCTTCACTTCATCTAGTTCTGGAAAAAGCATGTTGATATAAGCCATTATTATCACAACCAAGGGAGGCATATTTGTTTTATCTTCTTTTGTAAGTCGCTTAATTTCTGACAGGAAACCCTTAGCTTCTTGTTCGCTAATTTTGTATTCTGGATTCTTTTCTACTTCGTCAACGAGGGCTTGGATTTGATTAGCTGAATCCATTAACTAAAGTATTGTTCTATGCCAATAAAACGAATGACTGATTGGACTACAAGTATAGATTAAAAAAACTTATCATCTCTGGTATTTCAGGGTTATGGCTTCAAAAATTTGAGTAGTCATTAGACAACTGTTTCTATGAGGAGCTAAAAAAGAAGTCCACTATTTTTTTATCTCTTGTCTATAGCAGTCACCTCTCCTTGTCCTGAGAGTACCGTTAATGAGCTAGGTATTAAAAACTGGCCAATCTGGACGTGTGAAACAAGCTCTTTCGATTGGACTTATGACGACCAAGAGACTTGCTTGTTGCTTGAGGGAGAAGTCACAGTTACTCCTGAGGGAGGAGAACCTGTGAAGTTTGGTGAAGGGGACTTAGTGGTTTTTCCGGCTGGTATGGACTGTAGATGGGATGTTCATAAGGCAGTCCGTAAGCATTATCGATTTGGTGATTAAATTGTATTTGTAGTATCTCATTGCTTTATTTTTCGATCCCATTCGAGTTCGAGATAGTCTCAATGCTTCTTTCCTAAAATAATTACAGGTTATTGCTCTATTTATAAAACAGCTTTTGAGGCTTCCTATTCGCAAAATATTAAGAGTAAATCTTTTCTCAAGTTTGCAGGTCTTGCTTCGACTAACAGATCAGCAATTGAATCTTGCCAAATTCTCTCACTGATTTGTTTACCTGAACCCTGATTCGTGAAGATATAGTAATCCATCTTTTTGTATTTAGTGATCATTCGTCTTCGTTCTTAGAACTTGGCAATGGGAGCTGCAACCCAGTAAGACCTACCTGTTTTGGTCTTCTAAGCTGGCACATCAATTTTGACCCAGATCTTTCTTTCTTTTCTGGTATTGCGGTGTTCTCACCGATATCGCTCCATTTTAATTTCCGTAAGCTACCTGTTCTCATCCCAGTATCCATAGCCACTCTCATTGCTAAGTAAGCAAGCTCTCTATAGATTAATTGCTTCTTACCTCTCTTCTCTCCAAAGGGTTGATTTGATCTGGTCTGATACTTTCTATTCTTATCTTTGTTGATTATGTAATTCTCATTGAGGATTCTTATTGTTCCTTTGATCCAATTGAGCCTGGTAACTGTTTCTTGTTCTTCCCATTCTTTAGCAGTTAGGTTATCTCATCTGTGTTTTTCATCTTTTGGTAATCGGATAGATGGTATATCAGGGACTGTATCTTTACTAATAAATCCATGAGTTACAGCCACTTCTGAAAAGACTCTTCTGAGATAAGACATCTCTTGATTAATAGTCGTTTGTTGTGGAATCTCTTTTTTAAATTCAATGGCTCTTTCTTTTCTCCACCTCTTGAAGAATTATTTGCATAATAAATTAACAACTTAGCCTGTTTCCCTTTCCCCTTTATAGCTGGCTATTGGATTTTAGAGGTCATGAAATATTCTTCTTCTTCTTCTTCTTTTTCTTCACTTTAATTCTAGTGTTAACAACAATAGCTTTACTTTTAAACTGAGAATTACCTATGAGAAGTACGTGACAAATCGAGAACCTCTCTAGTTGAACTAGCTTATCTATGTGTATAGATTAATCTATTTAAAGTTAGGTGGTTTTCATGAGTTTCTCTAAGAAGTTGTTGGGTGTTATTACTTTATTTATTACGGCATTATCTTCTCCTGTTTTGGCAGAAGATGATTTAAAAGGTATATACGCCACGGGTTATTTAGGTGTAAGTCAATCTACTGATTTAGATTTTGGAGGAGCAACAGGAACATTAGGTTTTGATCCTGGAATAGAAATGCAGGCTGGTCTTGGATATGACTTTGGAGGATTTAGAATTGAAGGTTTATATAATAGAAGTGGAGCAGATTTTGAAAATACAACAAAGAGCTCAACTTATGTTGATATTATTTCATCAACATGGGTAGCAAATGTTTTCATGGATTTTAATAATGATTCTAAATTTGTTACTTCTCTCGGAGTAGGCATTGGAGGTACAAAACATGAGGTAGCTTCAGATGAAGATACGGTGCTAAATACTGATTTCATGGTAGGCGTTGGTTATCAAATCACTGATAATACTATTTTAGATATAAAATATACATATAGAATCTATGACGACATAACATTTGGAGATGTACGAATCTCTGATGAATCTAGTCAATCTATTCTTGCAGGCGTGAAGATCTATTTATAAAAAAAGAATAATTCAAAAGCAGAACTATATAAAGTGGAAAAGTGTAAATCTAACTTGATCCAACCCACCTAAGACATTCCTCTGCTGGTTTGATCTTTCTACCTTTACCAAGGATCTCAGTTTCTCATGAGCACCTTCGTAGTCAAGTCTTCTTGTGTTCTTTAATTTGGTTGGAATACCTTCTTCAGCGCAAAACCAAAGTTTATTAAAGACAGTCGGAGAAACCATCACAGATTTCTTGTCACGGATAGGAAGAAGAATAAAATCTTTAGTTCGAGCGATTAAGCAATCTGAAGGAGTTGGACGTGCTTCTCTTGCTTCTTCATTCATGTAACTGATATCTGATGGTGGATTCATTCCTATAAAGATTCTGGTGAAGTCAGTAATCAGAGGGATGACGAAGTAGAGATAAAAAAAGCACCGCTCACTCCTGCTTTGCTTGCTTGCGTTTGCGACGGGGATCAAACTAATAAAACATACTTTTTCTGTCTAGTTGCTCTGGTCATCATTTTTTGACATTAAGAAGGGGCGAGTTTGTATCGCCCCTTTCGAGTTCAGCACTTTTGTATCATTTAGAAAATTCAGGCATTTCCTTGCTAACCCTTTGCTGGAAGGGAAGTGTTAGAACTCCTAATTCATTCCAAACAAATCTGGCTCAGAAGAACATGAGACAAAACCCCTTTTTTCATGGCATGAAGAAAGGGACCCTGCTGCTTCAGCGACCTTGAGTCCCTTTCTCTCTGTGTTAACAGAACTAACACTGGTAAGGATTTGTTCTGCTTTTGCTTTCTACTCAAACCCTCAAAGAGTCTGCATCAGGATAAATTCCTAATTAGCAATCAGCGTTTGCAATACCCATACCTAGAACAGCACCTAGAGGAATAGATCATGCGGAAGCATATTTCTTGGAAATTGCTGCGGCAAGACCACTTCTAATCAATCACCCTGTAGTTGAAATAGCAGAACGACAACTGACTCCGCTTGTTCGATAACTGCGAGAAACTAATACTTGATGGTGAGTTGGTCTGCAATACATGCGATGAGTGTAAGGAAAATTATGGATGTGATGATCTCCATCTGCTATTGGAGAGAGAATAACCGCAGTTAGAACTAATGGTTGGATTCATATTGCTCATATTTATCTCTATTAAAAACAAAAGATTTATCTAATCTTATAACAAGCAATTCAGATAATAACTGAATTGCTTGACGTATTAGAACGTAGGACTTTGTAGTTAAAAATGGTCATTTATAAATATATTTTTCTAGAAAAATTAACCAACTCAAGCAAATACTGGAAGACCAATTGTTGCGGTACCTGCAACAAAAGCAGTAAAGATAAAGAAAGGAAGGAAGGGGTACTTCTTGATCATCTATAAATTTAAATTCATAACATATTATAAGTAATTTTACTTAACGGTGTCTTTCGTTAGGCACAAAAAAGCCGCCTAGTTCTGTTAGGCGGTTTCTTTGTGAGATCAGGCGCAAGTGTTTCCTTGTTTCCACTGCGGAGGATCTCAACTCCTCACACACAGAATTTACCGGAAGAGGATTAAGAATAAATCCTTAACAGGAGGGTTTATTGATTGGCACAGGCACTAAAAAAGCACCCTATTGGATGCTCTTTTGGCACAGAACTATGTGTGAGGAGTTGTTCTGTATTCCCATTCTTATATATCCAAGACCAAGATGGCAATAACAAAAATAATATCTTAAATATTGGAAAAAATTTGTGTTCCAAAAAGGGTGTGGTAATCAAACTCAAAGACTGTTTGGTTGGCAGGATAATTACATACGTAATTCAATAAGAAACACCATAGTTTCTAGAACAGGTCAATAAAAAAGAAGTTCACCAGAGGAAAACTACTGTTTAGAGACAGACTTGAATACAAGTGCATCGGCTATACGAGGAAGTTCGCCAATAAACAAATCTCTATTGTTGCTCAAGTTGAAGAGGTTGCGTTGTTGTTTTTCAGGAGACTGTCTCAAGTGCGGATAAAGCAAGACCACAACTCGAGGCAGCATTAGGAACCTTTGAGGAAGGGGAAGAAATCGTATTCACCAAATTGGATAGGGGTTTTAGAAATCAGAGGCAGTGCATCAATACTCTTTACGACCTTCAAGAGAAAGGCATTCATGTAAGGACAACGGATGGAATGATTAATACCAGAGCACTTGGAAAGTTTGCTCCAATCATCATTGGTCTTTTATCTGGCCTGGGAGAAGTAGAGCATCAGATGGTGATTGAGAGAACTCAAGAGAGCATTAACCATAGAAGAGAAATAGGAGGAAATATTGGAGGCAGACCAAAGACAAATGATGAGAAAGAAAGTTTGGTTTTGCGTTTAAGATACGAAGGTTGTTATTATCGTTCAATTAGGAAACAAACTGGACTTGCTTGATCAACCTTCCGAAGAATTATTGTTGAACATAATGTGTGTTGATAGAGGTATGAGCAAGAAGACAGAAATAATGAATGCAATGGATGAATGTGTGGTGAATGCTTGCGAGAAAATGAAAACTCTCAACCCTCAAGACAGGTTCCATCTTCTATGTGAAATGGGTGAGTGGATGTATAACCCGATTTCTGAAGAAATAGATGATGTATTGACGGTTCCTAATTTTGATGAGAAGGAATCAGCATGACTAAAAAAACATAAGGGGTTTAAATGATTACATTGTTTTGAAAGAAGAGAAGGAAGTTATTTTTTATTTGCATAATATCTATCCAGATTGATTGGTAATTCCAGCAATCATGAAGGAATCGTTTCGTCATGATTTCAAGGGCGCAGTCACAATTGACTGGAATGAGATCAAGAAGTATGGGGGAAAGTGTGATGAATATTCCTCCCTATTTCATAGATGAGAAAAACAAAGAGGTTGTTTTTTACATCAAAGGTGATCCCGTGACAATGGCAATTCTTACTTGGATGAAATCTTTCCCAGATCACTACAAGGGAGTTTCTTGTCGGTGTGAAGAAACCTTCTACAAGTTGAGGGCAAAAGTCAATGACTGAAAAAATAGATTGGAAACAAGAACTGCTTGATTCGGAAAATTTCAATAAGAAACAAGAAAACCTATTAAAAAATCGTACAAAGTCATTAACTGATAATTGGTTGCTTGGCGCTCTCTACCTCAGATGGAAAAAGTTGAAAGGTATCAGACCAGATCCAGAAATGCCTAATTGCAGTTCAAGTTTTCAGGAGTGGAATAAAAAAATTGAAGATACAAACTTATGCCAGTCTTGATAATGGGGGGGAGTATTTATGAGAAACTCCCAGAGGAAGAACAAAAAGAGTTTGCATTAGTAGAGCGTTATGGCACTGATTATTTTTATGAGAGCTATGAGTATGAAAATGCGAAGGGGAACAAGAATTATGAATGGAGTAATCGATGCTTTAAGAATCAAGAGGAATTATTTGAGTTCTTCGGTTATGAAATGATCGAAGACTTAAATGCAAATGCCGTGTATGCAAGAAGAGTCGAAACGTTTACTGATGAGTATGAAAAGGGGTTGATGAAATTCTGTGATGCTGGTAATCAAATAAAAGTCATAGAAGCCAACTAATCACACTCTGTCTAAAACTAATCACGCTTTCAAATTATCTAGCCAGTGTTAATACGCATTGAAATTAAATAGATAAGTAAAGAAGTCTAGCCATATTTTTTAGAGGTAGTTTTAATAAATAGAGTTGTAGATTTTAAATGTCCCTTGGAATCACTGAGCTTGAGTTGACCGATACAAGTACAATTTCAATTCCTACAGATGCAATATTGATACTTTTTCTATTAACTGTCTTTGCATTCATAGGTTATTACTTTCACAACATTCTCGACAATCAAACAAATCAACTTGTCGAAAAAGTAGACGATAATTTACATCTTGAATTAGTCAAAGAAAAGCCAGAGGATCAATTAACTCTTGAGTCAGCAACAGTGAATCACGAAAAATCAGAAAAGCCAAATATTAAAAAACTAAATTTCATACCACCTTCAAAATTTTGGGGGATTGGTAGTTTGGTTGTTGTAGCCATAGGAGGCTCAAGTCTTTTAAGGATCCCAACTATCCAAAATTTATATAAAGGAGTGAACACTAGTCATGTCAATATCAAGACAGAGAATCAATCGACAAAATCTTTATTATCAATAGCTCAAATAAAATCATCAAATCAATCTCAAACTAAAATAAAAAAAATCAGTTATAATGATCCATTATTATCAACTAACAATAGTTCCGAAAATAATAATTTTTTACAGGTTCAGCAAAAACGAACAGAGGATTTTTTCACTTTCTAATTGGCTGAAGCAGAATTGACTGAGCTTCCATCTCTTGGTTCCATATTTAAACAAAGGTTTATAGGATTTTTTGCACTATCTATATTTCTTTTCTTTGTAAACCTTTAAGCTGGCTTCCTGCTCTCTTCTTTTCAACTTAGATTCTTTTTACTCGAGATATTCCCATTTCATCGGTGAATCTGATAATGCGTCGAATGCTGTTTTTACTTTTCATTGCCAGCACCCCTAGATATCAACAGCAGTTAGTGACTTAAGGCATATAGCAATTGCACCTTCTGAGACACGAAAATAAGCAGCTGCACACTCACATCCATCGTGAAGACATGATCTAAAACTGCAAAGCTAATTCCTCCTTTGAACCGAATCAATGAATTGATTGATGGGTTCACATTTGCTGAAGATATTGGTGCTGGAGGAGTCTTTGAATTAAATCTTGGCGATAGCGAGATACCTTTGACAACAAAGCGAGAAAGAGAACAAAAGCTTTTTGAAGAGAAGTTGAAGAAGAAAGAAAAGATGCACTTCAATGAATTAATCAAGCTATTCCAAAATGCAATCTATATCCCGCAGGATTACTGATTTATTAAAGGAAATACAACAAATACTTTCCAAAATTCTCTATAACTATAAAAAGTAATATGTTAGTTAAATGAGCATTGGAACAACTTCCGAATGACTTGGTCACTTAAGAATATTCAAGAACTTGACACACTTGGTGTCAGTCCTCACCTGGAAAATGATGTAGACAATAGTGGTGAAGCATATCAACTCTATTACACCGGCAATGGTGGAGTAACGATTGCTGCAATGTCTACTAATCTTAAATTAACCCAAGAAGGACAAATTAATTTCATACAAGACCTTACAATTGTTACCACCACAGAAGGAATACGTAGAGCCTATTACATAGAAGTGGACCCTAATTCGGGGAAACATGAAATTTTTACAGCATTAATCTCAAAGGATGGATTAAGTCTGTCTGGAGTTTCATCAACAGGTATCTCACACAACGGTGATGAGGCTTGGGGTGTGCCGGATTCAGTTGTTCTTCCAGATGGAAGAGTGAGAATATACTGGGTAAAATCAGATACTGAAGCGACCACACTAGCCAATGAAGTTATCCTCAGTGCAACTTCAACAACTACAAAAGGAACAAACTTTTTAGTAGATTCAGGGAAAAGAGTGGAAGGGGGATATGTTGACTTTGAGGTTTTAAAAGCAGAGGACAATGATTGGATAGCAATAATGTCTTCCTCACCTGTAACACTTCCAGATCAATCCCAAGGAATTTATGTTGGAGTCTCTAATGATGGGCTCACCTGGGAAATAAATGAGACAAATTTGGCTCCTCCAGAAAAGAGTTATCTTGATCCAACTGGACTACTATTTTCTAACTCGGCAAATAAATGGAGACTTATAATGAGCTCATCGCTATCAATTCTCGGAGATCGCGAATATTCACTAGTAGCAGCCGAGCTTACCTTTACTTCTAATTCAGCCACTGATTCATCAGACATTATTAATGGAACAAGTGAGGCAAATGAAATCAATGCACTAGATGGAGCAGATTCAATTACAGGGTCTGGTGGAAATGATGTAATTGATGGTGGGGCAGGTTCCGATACTTGTATTTATTCATCAAAATTTGCTGATTATTCCTTTACACGTAGTACTGACACACTACAAATCGCAGATCAAAGAACAACCGCAACAAATGATGGTACCGATACTCTAAAAAATATCGAATACATTCAGTTCTCTGATCAGACAGTAGAAGAATCAAAAGTAGACGTTATTAAAAACTATAGCGGTATTTTTAGTGATTATAAATTCTACAATAAAGGTAATGGATCATATGAGATTAAATCAAACTCAGGAACAACTGATGACATCACAGGACTACCATTATTAACATTTACAGGAGAATCAACAACCAGCTCATTTAGAGATATCAGTGCCATTGTTGATATTAAAGGAACATTTGATCAAGTAACTGGGTTAAATACAAAAGACGCAAAGATGTTCCGTCTCTATAACGCTGCTTTTAAAAGGCTTCCAGATTCTGATGGATTGAAGTACTGGATAGGCAAATACACATCTGGAGAAAATGATGATAGAGCAGTGGCATCATCCTTTCTTGTTTCTGCTGAATTTAAACAACGCTATGGTGAAGATGTTACGAACGCTAAGTATGTTGAAACTCTCTATGTCAATGTTTTAGGTAGGGAATATGACCAAGAAGGTTATAACTATTGGTTAGGAAACTTGAATAGTGGTTTAGAGACGAGATATGAGTTGCTTTTAGGGTTTGCTGAATCAGCAGAAAACAAAGCTCTCTTCACTGAAATGACAGGTTTCGGATAAGCAATGAACAAACTCTTACAACTAGATCTCACCACCACACTCCTCTTCCCTCCCTACCCCATCACAATCAGACACCAATCACTTGGGTAGTAGTGGAGTCTTCGAATTAGATCTAGGCGATAGCGAGATACCTTTGACACCTAAGCAAGAAAGAGAGCAAAAGGTTTTAGAAGAACAATTAAAAATGAAAACTAATGAAACTAAATAGACCAAATAAATTTAATAAGACACGTCAGTCGAACCATTTGCGTTGGCTGGTGTTTCAAAGATTTCAAAGGAGCGATCATTTAGCTATAAAGTATACAAAGGATATACAATAAAAATAACTGAGAGAATTCTCAATTGTGTTTTCTATGCAATTCTTCTAATCCAGAACTGATCTCCTTGCTTCATAGTGAAGTAAATTTATCTGATTCATTTAATACTCTAAATTCAAATAATAATAGTAATAGTAATAGTAATAGTAATAATACTACTCAAACTTCTGGCCTTAAATATTATCATCTAACACAAGATTCAAGTTGGTACGATAACGTTAAAATAAATAATAATACAATTAATATATGGATTGATACTGAGGGAGTTTCAACTACTTATAACAATTATTATATAGATGCTCTTAATATGCCTTCGTATAGAATAGATTTTATAAAAGAAACAATAGCTAAATTAGATGATATTTTAGGTGTAGATTTTCAATACGTATTTAATAGAACAGATGCCAATATAAGTATCTATGAACATACATATGCAACAACAGGATCTAGTTATGCTGGTCAAATGAATCCTGAAACAGATTCTTTAGGATATATGAATCATGAAGTTGCATTGACTTCAAAGAATAATGATCATTATAAAAATAAAGGAAGTAATTTCTGGGAACATTTAATTCTTCATGAATTAGGTCATGCACTTCATTTAGAGCATCCGTTTAGTAATAACGATGGAGATGTTTATGGCACAACATATTCTACGACAGTAGAAGAAACAGCGATGGCATATGGAGCCCCTGATGAATGGGGTAAATATCAATCATGGTTTTCTCTTGTAGACATTGAAGCATTAAAGAGTTTATGGGGTGATGAAGACTCAACAGCAGACACAACTGCACCATTAATTACGGGTCCTTCAGGAAGTGCTGGAGCATCAGAGTCCTCTAAAACCATTAATGAAAACACGACAAGTGTTCATAGATTTACTGCTAACGAAACTGTTACTTGGTCAATTAATGGAGGAAATGACCCCACATTCTTTTCAATTAATTCTAGTACTGGTGAATTAACATTTAATAACGCTCCTGATTATGAAAATCATCTTGATAGCAATTCCAATGGCATTTATTCGATATATGTAAAAGCAACCGACCTCTCTGGGAATTCTTCTAATCAATGGATTGAAGTTACCATTGCAGATGTTAATGAAGACACAACAGCACCATTAATCACTGGTCCTTCAGGAAGTGCTGGTGCGGAAAATAGTAAGAAAACAATCAATGAGAATACGACAACTGTTCATACCTTTACTGCCAACGAAACTGTTACTTGGTCAATTAATGGAGGAAATGATCCCACATTCTTTTCAATTAATTCCACTACTGGTCTATTAACATTTAAAGATGCTCCTGATTATGAAAATCATCTTGATAGCAATTCCAATGGCATTTATTCGATATATGTAAAAGCAACCGACCTCTCTGGGAATTCTTCTAATCAATGGATTGAAGTTACCATTGCAGATGTTAATGAAGACACAACTGCACCATTAATTACGGGTCCTTCAGGAAGTGCTGGAGCATCAGAGTCCTTTAAAACAATCAATGAGAATACGACAACTGTTCATACCTTTACTGCCAACGAAGCTGTTACTTGGTCCATTGGTGGAGGAAATGACCCAACATTCTTTTCAATTAATTCCACTACTGGTGAATTAACATTTAATAACGCTCCTGATTATGAAAATCATCTTGATAGCAATTCCAATGGCATTTATTCGATATATGTAAAAGCAACCGACCTCGCTGGAAATTCTTCTAATCAATGGATTGAAGTTACCATTGCAGATGTTAATGAAGACACAACTGCACCATTAATTACGGGTCCTTCAGGAAGTGCTGGTGCGGAAAATAGTAAGAAAACAATCAATGAGAATACGACAACTGTTCATACCTTTACTGCCAACGAAACTGTTACTTGGTCAATTAATGGAGGAAATGATCCCACATTCTTTTCAATTAATTCCACTACTGGTCTATTAACATTTAATAACGCTCCTGATTATGAAAATAAAATTGATAGCAATTCCAATGGCATTTATTCGATATATATAAAAGCAACCGACCTCGCTGGAAATTCTTCTAATCAATGGATTGAAGTTACCATTGCAGATGTTAATGAAGACACAACTGCACCATTAATTACGGGTCCTTCAGGAAGTGCTGGTGCGGAAAATAGTAAGAAAACAATCAATGAGAATACGACAACTGTTCATACCTTTACTGCCAACGAAGCTGTTACTTGGTCAATTAATGGAGGAAATGACCCCACATTCTTTTCAATTAATTCCACTACTGGTCTATTAACGTTTAATAATGCTCCTGATTATGAAAATCATCTTGATAGCAATTCCAATGGCATTTATTCGATATATGTAAAAGCGACAGACCTCGCTGGGAATTCTTCTAATCAATGGATTGAGACTACTATTGCCGATGTTAATGAAGCGCCTACAGACCTTCGATTAATCTCAACAAGTTTCAATGAAAATATTGCTGCCTCTACAATCGTCTCGGCAATAGGTAGTACAGATGCTGATACTTCCGATCTACGAACCTACTCTTTAATCAGTGGTAATGGTGACACCGATAACAGTTTATTCACCATCTATAAAGGAGTAGCAATAACATATTTAAAGATAAATTCTTCTCCTGATTACGAGACAAAGTCTTCCTACAATATCCGCTTACAAGTCACTGATAGTGGTGGTGAAACCTACGCTAAAGCTTTCACACTCTCGGTGAATGATCTCAATGAAACACCTACAGCATTAACCTTATCTTCAAGCAGTTTTAATGAAAATATTGCTGCTGCTTCTACGGTCGCAACTCTCTCTACGACAGATGATGATACATCCGATACGCATACCTACTCTTTAGTCACCGGTACTGATGATACAGATAACAGCTCCTTTACGATTGATGGATCATCCTTAAAAATTAAAGCCTCTCCGGATTACGAAACAAAATCCTCCTACAAGATTCGCTTACAAACAACTGATAGTGGTGGTGAAACCTATGCCGAAGCATTCACTCTGTCTGTCAAGGATCTCAATGAAGCACCTACGTCATGGAACTTCTCCTCCTATTACTTTGACGAAAATATTGCTGCAGATTCAACAGTTGCCATTATTTCAGCAGTAGATGAAGATCAATCAGATACTCATACATTTTCCTTAATTGGTGGTTATGTAGAAAGTTCAGGTAACAGTAATTTTTATATAGATGGTAATCAATTAAAAATCAAGACTTCACCTGATTATGAGGCTCAAAGTACTTATACAGTTGTTGTCAGAGTCACTGATGCAAAAGGTTTAACTTCTCCTGATTTATACAACACACTTATAGTTAATGATCTGGAAGAGTTCACAGCAACAATCTCAGGAACATCTAGCACTGACATTATACAAAGCACAAGTAGTAATGACTCGATTGATGGGAAAGCGGGTACAGACACCATTGTCTACTCTGGCAGCTTCTCTAAGTACTCCTTTACCCGTGGCTCAGACACCTTACAAATCGCGGATCAACGAACAACAGGAACAACTGATGGAACTGATACGCTCAAAAATATTGAATACATTCAATTTTCTGATCAAACCGTAGAGGAATCAAAAGTAGACGTTGTTAAAACTTATAGCGGTAAATTTAGTGATTATAAGTTCTACAACAAAGGTAATGGCGTTTATCAAATCAAAACTGATTCTGGGTATGACGACATCACTGGCTACCCATCCTTACAATTTACGGGAGAAGCAACTACAAGTTCATTCCATGATGTGAGTGCAATCGCAGATATCAAAGGCACATTTGATCAAGTCACTGGTTTAAATACAGATTCAGGTCGTATGTTCCGCCTCTATAACGCTTCCTTCAAGCGTCTTCCTGATGCGGATGGATTGAAGTATTGGATTGATAATTTCAGTTCTGGTAGAAATACAATCAGAGTGGTTGCCTCCTCCTTTTTAGGGTCTGCAGAATTTAAACAACGCTATGGAGAAGATGTATCTGATTCAACCTATGTCAATACTCTCTATAAAAATGTTTTAGGTCGTGAGGCTGATACGAGTGGTTTGATTTATTGGTTAGGTCAACTTAATAGCGGAGCTGAAACAAGATACGAAGCACTGCTTGGCTTTGCAGAGTCAGCCGAGAACAAAGCTCTCTTTACTGAAATGACAGGGTTTGGTTGACTAATGAATAACTTCGTAATAGTAGCTCTTACCACTGCACTTCTCTTACCTAAGCCATCACAATCAGATACCAATCACTTTAGTACAGGAGGAGTTTTCGAATTAGATCTATGCGATATCGAGATACCATTGCCACCGAAGCAAGAAAGAGAACAAAAGCTTTTAGAAGAGCAGCTGAAGAAGAAACAAAACTAATCTTATCTAATAGATGCTATGGAATAATAGCAACCCAAGAGAAGGCAAGTCCTATACCTATCCAAATACCAGCCACCAAATTACGGCTATTAATATCAAACTTTTTGATCACTTTTTGAGATGTTGCTGTTACAACTAAAAGTAATGATCCTTGTGCAAGAAGAAGACCAAAAAAATAACCTATGAGAGGAGTCGGTTCAGCACCAACAATTGTGCTTCCAAGTAAATAGCCATGTAAAGCGAACATTGGCAATAGCCATTTTGAGCTCAAAAGATTTAGAACAATTAACCCCTCTATGGCTAAAGATAAAGACACAACTGCTTCTGCCCAGGCAGACATTACATCAGGCAATGGCTGCAACTGCACTAATGCACTACCTAACAAGCCAACCACTAAAAGAGGGAACACCCATTGCTTCGTTTTTTTGATCCCAAGAAGGGCGATGCCTAACATAAAAAGCAAATGATCAGGTCCAAGTAATGGGTGCCCGATGCCACTAAGCAGAGCTTGCCAGGCTGACAGCCCAGCACTATCTCCCATACCAAAAGGGTGATGAGCGAACACTGGAGCAACTAAAAAAGTCAACCAAAACAAGAGTGGAAGAAAAGCTGCAAGAAATTGCTTACGCCCAAAATAGGGAAACGTCATAGATCGATCCTCGTCGAATTGTGAAATAAGGCGGGCGTTCTGACTGATATCGATGAATATCGATACTTCACAGCTGCGGGACAGTAGCGGATTTTCACCGCTTTTCCCCGTTACCTCCAATGGCTGTTTCCCCTTGGAACCTCAGTAATAACTTCACTAATTGTTCTTTGAGCAGAGAGTCTAAAAAAATAGATTTAAATCAAAGGTGAATAAAGTATGACCAAAAAATTAATCCCTACAATCAATTGGCATAACATAGATCAGGAGTTACGTTGTGTAATCGCATTAAGATTAATGATCTTTACAAGGTGAACAAACGTCGCATTCTGAACATTCACAGGGACAAACACAGCCACATCCTGGACATAATTCTTCTTCATTTCCATTGGAAATAATTGCATAGCTTAAAACTCTATACTTAAAGAAATTTTTAATCATAGTAACTTTTGTTTACATCTCTAACTATAATATAAGAAGAGTTAAAAGTCTATTATAACAAGGGGATATAAACTTCTATGTCCATAGATAATTACAATGATAATCATTTTTAAATTTCATAATTAGGGTACTTGGTTATTAATTATGTATATGATAATCATTTTTATTTTCAGTTAATTAAAGATTCTATGCATTATTTAGAGCTATTAAAATCATTTTAAAAGTTTCTAAACTTCCTTATATCTGAGCTGTCAAATTCGTTTTTTATTGCTCCTTGTTGTTTACTGTCTAAGCAAGTTCTCTAAGAGTCTTACAATAAATCTTGAGAATACTTAAATCATTTCTGAAAAGATACGTTTAAATCAACTGTGACCAAAGTGTGACCAAAAAAATATTTACAATTACAATCAATTCATATGACTACATTTACGAGCTAAGTCGTGTAATCGGCATTAATACGTACATAAGAATCAAAACCCAGTGACAGCAATTGATTGCAAGGATTAAGTTAGTGGTATATTTGCAGTTTTTCACCCGAAAACCCATTCATAGAAGACTTACCGGTATTTTAGTAGTATATAACTAACTCATGTAGATAATATAAATATAAAATTTTACTTATTTTAATTTACTTTAAATAAATTTCGGTACAAAAGGGTAGATATCAATTTTATATAGATAATTTTCACCAATATATTAAAGAAATGAAAATGATGATTAACTATTAGAAGTGCTTATATTGTAGCGACTATCACTTGTCATGATATTCAAGAAAATTCATTATTAATATTATTAATTATTAGGCTTAAAAAATGTCTGATTCCTCTAGTGAAATGAGTCCGCAGGAAAAACTTATTCAAGATAGAGTTAATCAATCTAGAAGTTTCCTCCGATTAAATGGTTTCAATCAATCATTAGGAGACCTTTGGAGAGAGATAAAGGAGGATTCAAAATATGATTTATTATAAAAATTTTTAGAAGTCTACTAAGATTTAAAATTTTAGCCATAAAAATAAATGAACTCGATCGCACAAAAATACAATTTTTATTGTTAATTTGCATACATTATTAATCATGCAATTTTGTAACTATTCTAACTGAAACAATCAAGATTTAATCGTATTAGTTAATTACCTATCTAATGAATATCTCTCGTTAGATATACCTTTCTTTACGTTGTTAAATTTGTTTCTATGTCATTTCCTGAATCAACTCAATTATTATTAAAAGCAAAAAAAGAAAAAAGATTAACCTTTGCAGATATTGGAATTCTATTAGGACTAGATGAAGTCTGGGTTGCTAGTCTTCTTTATGGACAATCAACTGCCAGTGATGAAGAGGCTGATAAATTATTAACTACTTTAGGACTTGGTACGGAACTTAAAGAGATATTGACAACTCCACCAGTAAAAGGATCACTAGATCCAGTAATTCCCACTGATCCATTGATATATCGTTTTTATGAAATCATGCAAGTTTATGGCATGCCAATGAAAGACGTTATTCAAGAAAAGTTTGGTGATGGGATAATGAGTGCAATAGATTTTACAATCAATGTAGATAAAGTCGAAGATCCGAAAGGTGACAGAGTGAAGGTTTCAATGTGTGGAAAGTTTTTACCCTACAAGAAATGGTAAAGATTAATTCCTTGATATATTTTCAAGTGGTAGTTTAGAAAAACTAGACCTCAAGATCTCTTCCAGTACAATGGATTTTAGGTTATCGTGTATAGTCGGCGTTGATACGTATTACAAACCTAATTCAGTAATTAGAAATAAAGAAAAGCGAATCTGAAAAAAAGAAACTATATCTGTTGCTTGAAGTAAGAGAGTGGGTTTTCATAGACGTATCAATTAAAGATGAACTCTTAATTCCCGACTGGGAGGAGGTCAACAATGAAAGTTGAAGTTTCTTGTTTCGTTGGAGGAATGGTCATCAAAGAAATAGTACATGTAGACAAATTTGAGGATGCGGATAAGGTCGCAAAATCAAGAAATCCCTTTTGTAGAGTAGTTAATAGAAAGGTATTAATGAAATAAATAGATAGCAACATGAGTCTTCCTCCGCATTTCATAGACGCAAAAAAGAAAGAGGTTGTCTTTCACATTAAAGGTGGTTATCCCGTGACGATGAGTATTCCTACTTGGATGAAATCTTTCCCAGATGAATACAAAGGTATTTCTTGTCGATGTGAAGAAACCTTCTACAAGTTGAGAGCAAAAGTCAATGACTGAAGAAATAGATTGGAAACAAGAACTTCTTGATTCAGAAAAGTTCAATAAGAAACAAGAGAACCAATTAAATAATGGTACAAAGTCATTAATTAAAAGTTGGTTGCTTGGCGCTCTCTACATCAGATGGAAAAAGTTAAAAGGCATTCGAGAACAACCAGCACCCGATTCCAATTCAAGTTTTCAGGGGTGGAATAAAAAAGTTGAGGATGTAAACACATGCCAGTCTTGATAATTGGTTGGAGCATTTACGACAAACTCCCAATGGAAGAGCAAAAAGAGTTTGCATTAGTAGAGCGGTATAGAACTGATTATTTTTATGAGTGCTATGAGTATGAAAATGCGAAGGGGAACAAGAATTATGAGTGGAGTGATAGATGTTTCAAGAATCAAGAGGAATTATTGGAATTCTTTGGTTATGAAATGATCGAAGACTTAAATGCAGATGCTGTTTACGCAAGAAGAGTCGAAACGTTTACTGATGAGTATGAAAACGAGTTGATGAAATTAAGTGATGCTGGTAATCAAATTAAAGTAATAGGAGCAAACTAATTACTTTAATCACACTTTGGTCAAAGTGGAAATTAAAATAGTTAAATAGAGTGACTTACACCATTAGAAAGGTAGAAATTAAATCCTTGATATATTTTCAAGTGGTATAAAAGCGGTATATTTGAAAAAGCAATCTCTCAAATCCATTCCAGTGGAATAGATCTTAGGTTAAGTCGTATAATCGGCATTGATACAAATATAACTACAAAATATTAGTCATAGCAGTCAATCTCAAGAAAGTCATTACTGTTTTATTAGTGTTTTATTTCTGTTAAAACCGCCCGAAACCTAGTCATAACCCCATCACCGTTTTATTAGTGTTTTATTTATGGCGCATGTAAATAATAAATAAAGCATAATATAGATCATTTATTTGATTAACTTTTAAATGGCATAACTATGATAGATCAATTAAATAGTTCAGGTAATTATGTTTCCTAAAATATAAATTTACTTTAATATTTTGTTTACTATATCTATCACTTTGCAAGACATATCGTACACCAATGCAAGACACGTCTTACACCCTGCAAGATATAACTTTCACGAAGAACTTACGAATATTAAAAAATATTTAAGAGTTGATTCCAATCTCATATATCCTTGATATGGTCTCTTCACAACGTAGTTTTAGCAATGTCTTCCAAAATCAAAACATCCAAGATTGTACTGATATCTCAACTTGAGGACAAGAAAGAAGAACTCTATGAAGCGTGGTCAATAATTACGAATCTAATTGATCTTATGGAGAGCAAATTACCCGAAAAAGATATTGAAGAAATCCGTACGCAACATAGAAAGTGGAAAAACGGCGAATGCTGGATAAATGAATATTGAACTTGATTTGATTTTGAACAGTTATCACCATTCTCATTATTAATTTTTTTCGTAAAAACCTTAAAGATCATGATTGATTTAAAAAGACATCCCAAAAAAGGATTCGCAAAAGCGACTGGAAAACGAGTTAAAAAAAAATCAATTTACTCTCCAAGGCAGAGTAGTGATTTTCAAATGAGTAGAAGTAAATTCTCCGATTTTCTTACGTGTCTAAGATGTTTTTATCTCGATCGGGTTTCGGGTTTAGAAACGCCAAAAACTCCTGGATGGACATTAAATTCAACAGTAGACAATTTACTCAAAAAAGAATTTGATGAGAGCAGAAAGAATAAAAAACCTCACCGATTATTCAAAGAAAATGGTTTAGGACATTTGGTTCCTTTTGATCATCCTGAAATGGATAACTGGAGAGATGCATTACATCATGGATTGAGACTTCGCTACAAAAACACAAATATTATTTTATCGGGAGGTATAGACGATATATGGCAAGATACGAAAACAAAAAAATTGATTGTAGTTGACTATAAATCTCAAGCAAAGAATGGAGTCGTCACTAAGCAAGATTATTTAGATGATGCATTTCATGACGGATACAAAATCCAAATGGACTTCTACGCTTATCTGCTATCAGGAATGGGATTTGATGTTGATCCAACATCTTATTTTTTAGTTTGCAATGCCAAAACAGATGAAAATGGATTTCATGCAACGATGCATTTTGATGAATATTTAATTCCTTACAACTGGAATAAGGAATGGATCGAAGACAAGATTGAGCAAATGCTTGTCCTTATAAACCAGCATGAAATTCCTGAATCACATCCAAGTTGCAGAAACTGTGCCTATGCAGATCAATATTCAAAAATATTGAAAGTAACTAGATAAACTAACATTAGTTATGCTTCAAGAAAAAGTAATTGTTGGTGTAAATGATTTATTAACGCTGCATCCTGAAGTAGCAGCGGAGGCAGATGGGTGGGATGCGTCTACTGTTGTTTCAGGTTCTTCTAAACGATTATCTTGGAAATGCATAAAGGGACACAAATGGGAGGCATCGGTTTATAAAAGAACCCGAGTGGGATCAGTCTGTCCTGTATGCAGTAATCAACATAAAATCTGTAGGGGTTTTAATGACCTACTAACCAAGTTTCCAGAAATTGCAAAAGAAGCAGATGGTTGGGATCCTTCGTATGTTACGGCAGGTTCCTCTAAACGATTATCTTGGAAATGCATAAAGGGACACAAATGGATTAATACCCCTGCTCAAAGGACTAGAGCAAAAAAGAGTAGTTGTCCATTTTGTGCGAATAGAAAAGTATGGATTCGATTTAATGACCTACTAACCAAGTTTCCAAAAATTGCAAAAGAAGCAGATGGTTGGGATCCTTCAACTGTGCTTGCTGGTGCTTTAAAAAAAATGCCTTGGCAATGCGCTAAGGGACACAAGTGGGAGGCATCTGTTTACAAAAGAACCAAGAACGGAAACAGTTGTCCGTTTTGCGCTGGTAAAAAACTTTGTGTTGGTTTCAATGACCTCCAGAGCAAGAGTCCAGAGATTGCAAAGGAGGCAGATGGATGGGATCCGTCAACTGTGCTTTTTGGTAGTAAAAAAAAGATGCCATGGAAATGCCTAAAGGGACATACTTGGGAGGCAGCAGTTGACAAGAGAACAAGGGAGGGAACGGGTTGTCGTACCTGTGCGGAATATGGGTTCGATCCTGATAAACCTACTTGGTTTTATTTGATGAAAAGAGAAGGGGAACAACAATTTGGCATTACCAATCATATTAAAGAGAGAATTAGATATCACTCTGATAGGGGTTGGAGTGAACTTCAAACAAAAGGACCACATGATGGTAATGAACTAGAGGCAATCGAGAAAAAATTGAAAAAATGGTTAAGAACAGAAGTTGGACTAGTTAAAGGTAAAACAGAAAATTGGTACACTTCCAAAATAGAAGTTCATTCTCTTGCCGAACTCAAAGAAAAGAGTGGTATAGAGACATCATTTTTTTAAAACACCAAAATAAAAACCGCTTTTTTTGACCAAATCCCAGTCATAACGACGTCACTGTTTTATTAGTGTTTTATTTGCTATACTTATCGCTGAGATCCACTGTGCTGCAATGGGTCTTACTTACGTTGTATAGTCGGCATTGATATGGACATATTGCTCAGACAAATCACATCCCCAAGCAGTAGCCGAGCCTATTCCTTTCCCTATCCTTAATCTGATCCTGATAAGATCATCGATCAAATATTTGCCTGTTAATCTTGCTTTCATAAACTTACTCACAATTTGTTTATCAAAATCCAAAGGTGTGCCATTAGAAAATATTTCATAAGGTCCAATCCATAATTTGACATCATTGAAATTAAAAGAAGTACCTGCACGACCAAGTGCAGCAATAATTCTTCCCCAATTAGGGTCGGAACCATTGACTGCAGTTTTAACCAAAGAAGATGAAGCAATTGTACGAGCTATGACACGAGCATCTAAATCACTTGAAGCACCTTCAACCTTTATCTCAATCAAACAATTAGCCCCTTCTCCATCCCTTGCAATAGCTCTAGCCAAGTGTTGAGCTGTTAAATACAGTCCCTCTTCAAGGATTGATAAATATCTTGGATCTAATTCTGCTCCAGAAGAAAAAGCTAAAAAAGTGTCATTAGTACTCGTATCTCCATCAACTGTAATGGAATTAAAAGATGATTCTGCAACACGCTTTATCATATCTGACCATAAAACATGATCTACTCCTGCATCACAGGTAAGATAACTCAACATTGTTGCCATTGAAGGATGAATCATACCTGAACCTTTAGCCATTCCTCCAATAGATATTCGTCTTCCTCCTAAAACTGCTTGATATGCAATTTGCTTTACCTGAAGATCAGTTGTCAAAATTGCATTTGCTGCATCCAGGTATGCCTCCTTATCTAAACTGTTTACAAGTTGATCCAAGTGACTATGAACCTTTTCAACAGGTATTGCCTCTCCAATCACACCGGTGGAACATATTAAAACTTCTTCATTAGATAATCCCAAGCGTTTAGCAAGCTCATGTGTGATCAGTTCACTATCAATTTTGCCTCGATTACCTGTACAAGCATTTGCGTGTCCAGAGTTAATAATTACAGCACGTATTTTTCCCTCAGATGCCTTGATTCGATCAATACATAGATCCACGCAATAAGCACGAGTGACTGATTGAGTAAATGTCCCACTGCAACAAGCACCATCAGGTGCATATAGCAAAGCAAGATCTTTCCTCCCAGAAGGCTTCAATCCTGCGGAAATGCCAGCTGCTAAAAAACCATCAGGGGCAGTAATACCACCAGATATTGGAGACCATACAGAAGATGTCAAAAGACTCAAATTCAGAAGAGCATTTTTCACTTACTATCAATATTAATGATTGACCAAAAACAAACAAACAAACTTTGTCTTAGATGGAAAGGCAGGCAAAGAAGAATAGGCATCACTGGAGGTATCGCCAGTGGAAAAACAATCATTGGAGATTTTCTATTTCAAGCCAAGCAATGGCCTATTTTAGACGCTGACTTATACGCTCATGAAGCATTAAGTGCTGAAAGTCAAATAGCCAAAAAAGTCTTTTTGAGATATGGAAGTAAAATAATTAAAAATTCAAGTCAAAATGATCAAATTATTAATCGCAAAGCATTAGCCAAAATAGTTTTTCAAAATGAAATTGAAAAAAAATGGCTGGAGGGAGTAATACATCCATTCGTCAACAAAAGAATTGAAGAAGAATTAGAGAAATTGAAATCAAATTCAATTGTAATTTTGATCATTCCACTCCTATTTGAAAAGAATTATACAGGTTTATGTAGTGAGATTTGTTACATAGAGTGCCCTAGGAACATGCAATTAAAGAGACTTCAGTCAAGAGATAATTTAAGTCTTAAGGAGGCAAATCAAAGAATTGATGCACAATGGGAGAACTCTTTAAAAAAACAATTTGCAGATTATGTAATTAATAATTCTAATGATGATGAGACTTGGAAAGTGCAATTAAAAAAATTATATAATTTCTAACCTTGTAATTTTTTATTTAATATTTGATTTGCGAGTTTTGGATCCGCTTTCCCTTTTGTTTCCTTCATTAATTGACCAACAAAAAAACCTAAAAGTTTCTTCTTCCCAGCCCTGAAAGATTCAACCTCATTAGGATGCCTAACGATCAATTGATCAATAATTTCTTCAATCACTTTTGGATCACCAATCATACCTAAACCACGTTCTTGGACTAATTGCTTTGGGGAACCACCGTTATTTAATAGTTCAGGTAAAATGTCTTTCGCGATTTTTCCACTTATTTCTCCAGAATCAATCATTTTTAACATTTCTGCTAATTCATTTGGCTTAAAGGTTAATTGATCAAATGATAATTTATTAGACTTTATATAGGCTGCTATATCTCCTGTTATCCAATTTGCTGAAGATTTTGCTGCCCCACCTTCATTAACAACTTTCTCAAAGTATTTAGCCATTGAAGATTCATCAGTCAAAACTCGTGCATCATAAATAGAAAGACCGAGCTCTGCTGAATATCTATTTCTTTTTGCAGCTGGCAATTCTGGTAATTCTGAACGCCATTTTTCTTTTAAATCATTACTGACTTCTATCGGACCTAAATCAGGATCAGGAAAATAACGATAATCGCTACTGCCTTCTTTGGATCTCATACTTTTAGTCAGTTGCTTACCTTCATCCCATAACCTCGTTTCTTGTTTTACTTCTTCTCCGGATTCATAAGCTTTTATTTGCCGTTTAATTTCATATTCACAAGCTTTCTGAATAGCCGAAAATGAATTCATATTTTTTATTTCTACTTTTGTGCCAAATGGGTCGTTAACAGTCGGTCTGACTGAAATATTCACATCACAACGCAAAGAACCTTCCTGCATGTTCCCATCAGATACTCCCAAATAACGCATTATTCTTCTAATCTCAGCTGCATATTCCGCAGCCTCTCTACCTGTTCTTAAATCAGGTTTACTAACTATTTCAGCTAGTGCCACACCTGCCCTATTGTAATCAACCAAAGAATGTGTGGAACCTGACAATTGATCACTACCTGCGTGAACAAGTTTTCCCGCATCCTCCTCCATATGTAGTCTTTCAATACCTATTTTTTTGACATAAGTTTCTTTGCCTTTTTCAGCCACTTCTACCTCTATCCAACCATCTTCTGCAATAGGTTCATCAAACTGAGATATTTGATAGTTTTTTGGTAGGTCTGGATAAAAATATTGCTTTCTATCAAATTTGCTATGAGAAGCAATATTTAGATTCAAAGCCATTGCTGCTTTTACTGCATATTCCAAAACCTTCTTATTTAAAACTGGTAAAGTGCCTGGTAATCCGCAAACAACTGGGTCGATATGAGTATTTGGATCGTCACCAAAATTTGTTGATGCGCTGGTAAATATTTTGCTATTAGTCCCCAACTGCACATGCGTCTCTAATCCGATTACCACTTCCCATGAAACATTGGATTCTGTCATTAATTTGACCTAGATATGTGAATCTTATGAAAGAAAAGCTCTGTCATGGAAGCTAACGTAATCTAAAACATTGAAAATAACATTTTCTAAATTCAAGCAATGGGTGGCTTAAATGAAAAACCATTGTTAATCCTCGGAGGAGGATTAATGGGTCTTGCAATAGCCCATGAACTTGCTCAAAGAGGCAAACATGTAGAAGTTTTAAGTAGAAGCAGAAACGAAGCCGCAGGCTTTGTTGCCGCTGGAATGCTTGCTCCTCATGCTGAAGGGTTGCAAGGTAATTTATTAAATCTTGGTCAAACTAGTCTTCGAAGACACCCAGCATGGATAAAAAGCATTGAGTCAAATAGCAAAATGTCATGTGGTCTCAAAACTTGCGGAATTGTTGTTCCGTTTGAAAACCAGAAAGAATGTGAATCCTACCCAACTTACAAATTTGGTGAAAAGCTAAAAAAGAATGAGCTCCTTAGAGAAGTTCCTGGACTCTCAGAGAAATGGAAAGCAGGTTTACTTTTTAGACAAGACGGTCAAATCGATAATCGAAGACTTTTAATGAGAGCACTTGAAAAAGCTTGTGTTGAATTAGGTGTTCACTTTCAAGAAGGAGTAGAAGTTATTGAAATCCTGAAAGAATCAGGCGCATTTCATGGAGTCAAAATTAAAGACATTAATGGAAATATCAAGCATTTAAAAAGCGAAAAAGGAGTTCTCTGCTGCGGAGCTTGGAGCAAACAAATTTTTAAAACACTCCCTATTTTTCCTGTTAAAGGCCAGATGTTATCTATTCAGGGGCCAAAACAGATCCTGAAAAGAATTGTTTTTGGGCCTGGCATTTACTTGGTTCCAAGAGATGACGGTCTAATAATCGTAGGTGCAACTAGTGAGCGTGAGGCAGGCTTCCAGAAAGGACTGACTCCAAAAGGACAAAGCGATCTAAAAAAAGGAATTCAATCTCTTATTCCTGAACTTAATCAATTACCTCATATGGAGAGATGGTGGGGTTTTCGTCCATGCACACCAGACGAAGAACCATTAATGGGAATGTCATCAATTAATGGTCTCTGGCTTGCTACAGGGCATCATCGCAATGGGGTTCTATTGGCCGCGATAACTTCAGAATTAATAGGCAAATCAATTTGCTCGATCCCTTTAAATAATGAAGAAAGTACTTTTATGTCCCAATTCAGTTGGGACAGATTTTAAAAACCACTAACAAAAAGCTTTTGAAGTTCAAAAATAATTTATTCAACTCTCCATACTTGATCTGATGGAGTCCAATCAACAAGTTCATTTTCTTGGAACCATAAGTTGATTTCAAAAACTGCCGTCTCAGAACCATCAGAACCATGAATGACATTACGACCAATATTCACCGCTAAATCACCTCTAATAGTTCCAGGTTCTGCCTCAAGAGGCTTTGTTGCTCCAATCAATTTTCTCGCACTTGCAATAACACCTTCACCCTCCCAAACCATAGCTATAACAGGTCCACTTGTTATGAAATCAACTAAACCTGAAAAGAAAGGACGATCTTTGTGAACACCGTAGTGTTTTTCAGCAAGTTCTTTGCTTGGTTTTAGTTGCTTTAGGCCTACTAATTTGAACCCTTTAGTTTCAAAACGACCAAGAATCTCAGCGATTAAACCTCTTTGCACACCATCTGGCTTGATAGCAACAAAGGTTCTTTCCAAAGTCATTGCGATATTCAATAATATGAAGCCATAGTCTTCCTAAAACTGCCCTCTTGGCAAGTAAAACATGACACTTAATAAAACTGTTCTTAGATTTAATTGTATTAATCGTGAATGATCAAAACTTGGCAACTTTGTTATCGCATAAATGGCTGTGAAAAATACTAACCAATCTCTCTCTTGGACTATCCAAAATAGCTCAGAGCTCTATGGAATTGATCGATGGGGAAAGGGTTATTTCACTATCAATGAAAAAGGGAATATTAGTATTTGTCCTAACGGTTCCAAAAATAAATCTCATGATTTGATGGAACTCTTAGATGAACTTGAAAGTCGAAAACTAAAATTTCCTCTCTTAATAAGATTTGACGATATTCTCGAAGACTGCTTAAAAAACTTACACAAAGCTTTTGAAAAAGCGATTAATGACTATCAATATCAAGGAAAATACCAAGGTGTATTTCCAATCAAATGTAATCAACAGCGTCACGTAGTTGAAGAATTAATCACCTGTGGTTCTAAATGGAATTTTGGCTTAGAAGCTGGAAGCAAGCCAGAGTTACTAATTGCTTTATCAATCCTAGAAGATCCTCAAGCCTTACTCATATGTAACGGCTATAAAGATCAACGTTATATTGAAACAGCTATTTTAGCACGTCAGCTTGGACGTCAACCTATAGTAGTTATAGAACAAGCAAGTGATGTTGATCTTATAATCAAATCTAGTAATTTACTGGGAGCATCTCCACTCATAGGAATGCGAGCCAAGCTATCAAGTCAAAGCAGTGGGAGATGGAGTAGCTCGATTGGTGACAAGTCAAAATTTGGACTTTCAATTCCAGAAATATTGAAAACAATCAAAAGGTTAAAAGAAGCAAATCTTCTCAATGAATTAAAGCTTTTACATTTTCATCTAGGGAGTCAAATTAATGATATAGGTGTTTTAAAAGATGCCTTACAAGAAGCCGGACAAATTTATGCCGAATTAATTAATCTTGGGGCACCTATGGGATACTTAGATGTTGGAGGTGGTTTAGGAATTGATTACGATGGAAGTCAAACTGCCTCAATAGCATCTACTAACTATTCACTTCAAAATTATGCAAATGATGTAGTAGCAACAATTAAAGAATGTTGTGAATCAAAAAAGATACCACTACCCACTTTAATCACAGAGAGTGGAAGAGCTATTGCGAGTCACTTTTCGATTTTAATCTTCAATATTCTAGGCAAAAATTCGTTACCTTCTGACATTCCTAAAGAAGACGAAAAAGAATGTCTCTCTGTCAGAAATTTACGTGAAACATTAGTCCATATAAATTCTCTAGAACTTAAGCAAGAAGAAGATTTAGCCAAACTACAAGAAGCATGGAATGATTCTCTAAAATTTAAAGCAGATGCACTTGCAGCTTTTCGACTAGGTTATATAGATTTAGTTGAACGTGCAAAAGCTGAGCAGTTGACATGGGCCTGTGCAAAAACAATAGTTAATCAGTTACCAAAAAACATACTTCTACCTAAAGAACTAAAGAAATTAAGTGAAAGCTTAGCCGTAACGTATTACGCAAACCTTTCCGTATTTAGATCGGCTCCAGACACTTGGGCCATTGATCAAGTTTTTCCAATTATGCCAATCCATCGGCTAAGCAAAGAACCGAAAAAACTTGGTCACTTTGCAGATTTAACATGTGATTCAGATGGAAAGCTTGACCAATTTATTGATAATGGAAAAATTAAAAATTTGCTACCTCTTCATGAATTTAATCAAGACGAAAAATATCTAATTGGTCTTTTCTTAGGTGGCGCTTATCAAGAAGTAATGGGAAATCTACATAATTTATTTGGGAGTACAAATGCAGTCCATATAAGATTTACAGAAAAAGGGAACTATAAAGTTGAGCATGTCATTCGTGGGAATACAAAATCAAATGTTCTTGAATATTTGGAACATGATCCAGAAATATTATTAGAACGATTACGAAAATCAAGCGAATTAGCTATCCAAGGCGGGCATCTAAAAATCCATGATGCACAAAAACTAATAGAGCATGTAGAGGCAAGCCTCCGACAAAGTACTTACCTACAGAGCTAGATTAAGAGAATTGTTGAGTCAAATCCTCATTAGCTTTTTCTAAAGCTAGATCCAACGATTGAGGTTGACTACCACCAGCTTGGGCGAGATTTGGACGACCACCACCACCACCACCACACATTTTTGCAACCCCGCTTATAAATTTGCCTGCATGTAAACCATCTGAGACTAAATCAGGAGAAAATGCCGCAACAAAGACTAATTTATTATCAATCTCCTGATTTGGAATGCCTCCAAAAATAACAGCAGAGTACTTGCCTAAATGATCTATCAAACTTGAAGCAGCAGATTGCAATCCAGATCCGTCAATTCCATCTAAACGTCTAATTAATAATTTACTCTTACCAACAGATTTTGCATAACTCGCTAAACCCAGTGCCTTCGCCAAAGCGAGTTCATTTTTTACTTTGATAAGTTCTTTTGTTTTATCTTTCAATTCCAGTTGAAGAGATGAGACTCTCTCAACAATTTCATATGATTGAACTTTGAATGATTTACTTAACTCCTTAACTACCAAATCACGTTCATTAAAATAATCTAAAACTGATGGACCCGCTATGGCCTCTATTCGTCTGACACCTGAAGCAATACCTGTCTCATTAATAATCTTAAATGTACCTAATTGTGACGTGCGAGTCACATGGGTTCCTCCGCATAACTCCATAGAAACGCCTGGAACATCTACAACACGTACTACGTCACCATATTTCTCACCAAACATTGCCAAAGCACCAATAGCCATAGCCTTCTTAATTGGCATTGTTTTAATCTGAATTGGATGATCTTCGTTAATCCATTGATTTATTCGTACTTCCACATCTTCAAGTTCTTTTATTGTCAAAGGTTGTGGAGCATTAAAATCAAATCTCAATCGATGATTTGAAACTAAAGAGCCTCTTTGACTTATACTTGAGTCAATAGATAACTTTAAAGCTGATTGTAATAGATGTGTAGCAGTGTGATTTGATGTAGTTCGTTGACGAAAAGATGGAGTAACATTCATCTGAACAGATGAGTTAACTTTTAGAACTCCAGTGTTAACACATCCAGAATGAATATAAATATTCTTCTTTTTTCTAACATTTTCGATGGATACCTCAAGATTCTTAGACGTTATTAAGCCTTTATCTCCTATTTGGCCACCCGACTCAGCATAAAAAGGCGTTCTATTAACAATAATCTTTACTAAATCACCCTGAACAGCTTGTTTCACTGATTCATTATTTTTAAAAATGCCTATCACAGTTGAAATGGTTTCTAATTTTTCATAGCCCTGAAATCTTGTTTCATCAAATAAAGAAATTTCTCTTTCAATTGAACCTTCTTCAGTTAAATCAATACTGACAGAAGCCTCTTTTGCACGTTTACGTTGCTGTGCCATCTCATTCTCAAAACCATTAGTATCAACAGAAATACCTTTTTCATTCGCGATCTCTTCTGTTAATTCCAAAGGAAAACCATAAGTATCATAAAGCTCAAATGCCTGCGCTCCAGAGATAAGATCACATTCATGAGCTGTTATCTCTGCCAAAAGTTTCTCTCCCCGTTCAAGCGTTTCAAGGAAACGAGATTCTTCTATTTTTAACTCATTAAGAATAATTTTCTTTTTCTCAAGTAATTGAGGATAAGCATTTTTCATCAACTCAATAGCAATTTCAGCCAGTTGAGGTAAAAACGGCTGATTAATGCCTACCAGTCGACCATGTCGAATCATACGCCGTATGAGACGACGAAGAATATAGCCTCGCCCTAGATTACTAGCACTTACACCATCACAAATTAAATGAGTAACAGCCCTGCAATGATCTCCAATAATTTTTAATGATGTTTTATTTTTTTCATCTATAGTTTCATACTTAATTTGAGCTAATAAAGCCGCTGCCTCAATGAGAGGAAAAATAAGATCCGTTTCATAATTATTAGATTTGCCCTGCAAAATTTGAGCCATTCTTTCTAAGCCCATTCCTGTATCAATATGACAATTCGCCAATGGTTCAAGATTGCCCTTTAAGTCGCGGTTGTATTGCATAAAAACCAAATTATAAAATTCTATAAATCGACTATCGTCTTCAAGATCTATTTCATCACTTCCTAACTCGGGTTTAAAATCAAAATAAAGTTCCGAACATGGACCGCAAGGTCCTGTAGCTCCAGATGACCAAAAATTATCAGCAGCACCCATTCTGATGATTCTTTTTGCATCAACCCCTACAACTTCTTTCCATATTTGTTCTGCTTCTAAGTCTTCTTTAAAAACGCTAATGACTATATTTTGTGGATTTAGTCGAAAAACCTCAGTAGATAATTCCCATGCCCATTGAATTGCCTCTTTTTTAAAATAATCACCAAAAGAAAAATTACCGAGCATCTCAAAAAAAGTATGATGCCTCGCAGTTCTTCCTACATTTTCAATATCATTTGTTCTTATACATTTTTGACTGGATGTTGCCCTCGGAGTAGAAGACTCTTTTAGTCCTAAGAAGATAGGCTTAAAAGGTAGCATCCCTGCAATTGTCAATAAAACTGTTGGATCATCTGGAATTAAAGAAGAACTTGCTAGTTTTTTATGATTGTGTTGCACAAAAAAGTTTATAAATGCCTCTCTTATTTCATCTCCTGAAAGAGATGGCGGATTGATTAAAGAGGAAGAACTTTTTTCCATACCTAAAAATTATCTCTAAAAAGGTTTTTGAAAACAATCACAAAAAACGTCAAATTTGCTCAACTCACCCTTAAACAATAACAAAATAGAAACCCGTGAGACTTTGAAAGAGAAAAATACGCAAAAAAGGCAATCAAGAACAGTATCTATTGCAAAGAAATACTATTTACGGGAAGCAGTATCACACTTGCAATCCTCAGTATCCTATTATATTTGAGCTGATCTAGGTATTTTCACTTAGCAATCTGACTTGTTGCGACTGTCCAGCTTTCTTCAATTAATCGCTTTAGGAACATGATTTTTACTGAATCAACAGCTTTAGAAAATCAGAAAAGCGATACTCCTAAGCTTTCACTGCAATATGAACAAATTGCTACAGATACACATACTTTAAGGTCATTGGATTGGGATCGAAGCAGATTTGATATTGAATTTGGCCTTCGAAATGGGACAACATATAATAGCTTTCTAATAAGAGGTAAAAAAACTGCACTTATAGATACAAGTCATTTAAAATTTAAAGATATTTGGTTTGAAAAACTAAGACAAGAAATCAATCCAATAGAAATTGATTATTTAATAGTCAGTCACACAGAACCAGATCATTCAGGACTCATAAAATATTTAATTGAATTAAACCCAAATATTGAAATCGTCGCATCTAAAGTAGCTATAAAATTCCTTGAAGATCAAATTCATCAACCTTTTAGGTCAAGAGCAGTCAAAAGTGGAGAAGAACTCAATTTAGAAATTAATTCAATAAGTGGAATCGTACATAAAATTGAATTTATTAGTGCACCAAATCTACACTGGCCCGATACTATTTTTTCTTTTGATCACGGTACACAAGTTTTATATACTTGTGATGCGTTTGGTTTGCATTATTGCTCAGAAAAATTATATGACGAAAATCCAAGTTTATTAAATGAAGATTTTCGATTTTATTACGACTGCCTCATGGGTCCTAATGCCCGCAGCGTAGTTCAAGCATTAAAAAAAATTGATGCATTGCCAACTATCAATACTATTGGTGTTGGACATGGGCCAATCCTTAATTTTAATACGCAGTTATGGCTGAATAATTATAGAGAATGGAGTAAGCAAAGAAGTACAGGCGAAAATTACGCTGTGGTTTGCTATCTGAGCCAATATGGTTTTTGTGATCGACTTAGTCAAGCAATTGCTCATGGTATAGGCAAGGCAAACGCTCCAGTCCAATTAGTTGATCTTATTGCTTCAGACACTCAAGAGTTAAGTGCTTTAATTAGTGAAGCAAGTGCAGTCGTTGTACCAACTTGGCCTATCAAATCTGATTCAGAATTACAAAGCAATATTGGAACTCTACTTGCATCCTTAAAACAAAAGCAGTGGGTAGCGACTTATGACTCCTATGGCGGAAATGAAGAGCCTATAGACTTTATTACCAACCAATTAAGAAAGCTTGGACAAAAAGAAGCTTTTAAACCACTTCGAGTTCATGACGAGCCAAACAAAAGTATTTATCAACAATTTGAAGAAGCTGGTACAGATTTAGGTCAAATTCTTACTAGAAAGAAAAATTTAGCTGCTACTAAAAGCATTGATGGAGACTTAAATAAAGCACTTGGTTGCTTAAGCGGTGGACTCTACATTGTTACAGCGAAAGACAGTGAAGGGGCGGACAGTCGAGACGGTGCGATGGTCGCAAGTTGGGTTAGTCAAGCAAGTTTTGAACCACCAGGAATAACCGTAGCGGTAGCTAAAGATAGAGCTATTGAATCACTATTACAAGTCAATGATCGTTTTGTTCTCAATATCCTTCAAGAAAATAACTATTTGCATCTCTTCAGACACTTTTTAAAACGTTTTCCACCAGGTGCTAATCGATTTGAAGGAGTTGAATTAATGAATGATCTTGCAGTTGGGGGACCAGTTCTGTCTGATGCGCTAGCGTTCCTTTCATGTAAAGTTATGCAAAGAATGGAGACAACAGATCATTGGATCATTTATTCATCAGTTGAAAAAGGTAATTTATCTAATACTCTAAGTAAAACAGCAGTTCATCACAGAAGAGTTGGTAGTAATTATTAACAATGATAGTAGACAATATTTCTTCATCAAATTTAAATACTTTCATAAAAAAAACCATTCAGATTCCAATTGAGGAGAACTTCATTTGCTTAAGAAGCCTAAACCCAAAAAGAACAAGATTTGAAGTTGAATATTCTCTTGAAAAAGGTAGTTGCACTAATTCTTTTTTATTTAAGTCTTCTAAAGATGAACATTGTAAATCACATGATTATGTTTTAATTCATCCTCCTGGTTTAACATTTGAAAAAGAATTTTTAGAAGAGTTTGAGACATTAATTAGCAGTGATTCTTCTGCAATAAAGTTAGTCATGGGTCATATCAATCCTAATAAAGTAGCTTTTGTGAAAAGAATGAATGTGAAGTATAAAAATTTAACGGTTATTTGTTCTAATCCAGGTGCAAAATTATTCAAAGAGATTTGGAATTTACGAAAACCATCGCAAAATACAAATCCTCAAGAAGCATTGGAGACAGTTGAAGTTCTTCCAAATATACAAATCATTAAGCAATTAGAAACTCTGTCACTCGACAGTCATTTTGAGATTAATTTCATTCCCGCGCCAACAGCTCGCTGGCCTGGTGGATTAATTGTTTTTGAAAAGCAAACTGGTTTGTTGATGAGTGATAAATTATTTGGTGCACATATTTATGAAGAAAATTGGGCTGAATTAAACAGTAGTAGCACGGAAGAAGAGAGAAGACATTACTTCGATTGTCTAATGGCACCAATGTCTACGCAAGTGAATAGTATTATCGAAAAATTTGAAGACTTTGAGATTGATACGATAATACCTGGGCATGGACCTGCAATTAGCGGAAGTTGGAGGAGTTTATTAAACAACTACCAAAGCTGGGGAGAAAGCCAAAAATACAGCAACTTAAGAGTTGCTCTATTATTTGCTAGTGCATATGGAAATACTGCTGCTATTGCTGATGCAATTGCTAGAGGAATTAGTAAAACAGGGGTCAAAGTTAAGATAATTAATTGTGAATTCACCGCATCAGATAGCTTAGTCACTGAAATTCGTAAAGCAGATGGATATTTAATTGGATCGCCAACATTAGGAGGACATGCACCCACCCCGATTGTTTCTGCACTTGGCTCGCTTTTGGCTGAGGGAGATAGAGGAAAGCCGGCTGGAGTATTTGGGAGTTATGGATGGAGTGGAGAAGCCCTTGATTTACTTGAAAAAAAATTAAAAGATGGAGGCTTTAAATTTGGATTCGAACCTATCAAAATCAAATTCAGTCCCGATCCTTTAATGATTAAAAAACTTGAAGAAACAGGTATCCAATTTGGTAAGAAATTAATTAACTCAAAATTACGTCAACAAAGAAAAGCTAATGTCGGTTTAAATACAAGTAAAAGTGATCCAAAGATTAATGCACTTGGAAGAGTCGTTGGATCACTATGTATATTGACTGCTCAAAAAGGAGATAAAGATAATATGATTAGCGGAGCTATGGTTGCAAGTTGGGTTAGTCAAGCAAGCTTTTCTCCTCCTGGTATTACGATTGCAGTTGCTAAAGAAAGAGCTGTAGAAAACTTACTGCATAAAGGAGATAACTTTGCTCTAAACATTTTAGAGCAAAACAATCACCAAAGCCTCCTTAAACAATTTCTCCAATCATTTAAACCTGGAGATAATAGATTTACCGATCTTGAGATCAAATTAAGTCCAAGCAATCAGCCATTATTAAACGAAGCTTTAGCGTGGCTGGAGGGTACAGTTAATCAACGAATGGAGTGTGGGGATCATTGGCTGATATATGCTGAGATTAAACATGGAAAAGTCATTAAAAAAGATGGAGTAACAGCAGTTCATCATCGAAAAACCGGAGCGAACTACTAGATCCATTACAAAAATGACATCATCCATTTACACTTCCCTGTTGATTCACAATGTCTAATAAAAAGCTTCTTGTTATAGCTGCTAGTAATGGTGAAAATCTCAAATTAGCCAAAAGATTTCTAGCCGCAGGCAAAGAACTCAATTACTCATGCGAATTACTTGATTTGACAGAATCAAAAAATGATTTACCTATATTTAATCCACGTCATGATTCAAAAGATAAAGCACCAGAAAATCTTAATTCGATCAATACTCAAATGGAGAGCCACTCACACTGGGTCATTTGTGCACCTGAATATAACGGCTCAATTCCTCCAATTCTTACAAATGCAATAGCTTGGCTGTCTGTGCAAGGAAAAGATTTTCGCAGTTTATTCAACGAACGTCCAATTGCAATTGCAAGTTTTTCTGGAGGAGGATGTATGGAGTTATTACTTTCGATGCGAATTCAATTAACCCACCTTGGGGCTTTAGTCTTAGGTCGTCAATTAGCTACGAACAAATCAAAAGTTGCTGAGGATAAATCAATCAACGCTATTCTAAATCAACTACTACAACTTAATCACACAAATTAAATCTATTCATCATTTTTACCACTACTTGATTGGTTAGAAGTCTGCGCCTCATACCATGACTGCAACATTTTTCTTGCCATAGGGAGAGCATGTACTGAACCTCCTCCAGGAGTATTCTGAGCAAATGCAACAATAACAATTTCTCCAGAGTCATAAGGTGCAAAGCCAGCAAACCATGCATGATCAGCACCTCCACTACTATCTTCTGCTGTACCAGTTTTACCAGCAACCGGAGGTAAAATAGATGTATCTAGATTGATTCCCATAGCAGTACCACTAGTTACTACTTTACGAAGCCCACGACGAATTGTGTCAAGTGTCGTATCTTTAATATCTACTTTTTTTAAATATTTCTCTGATCTCCAGTTTATATTGGCATTAACTAAATGAGGAGTAATCAAATAGCCACCATTTGCAAAAACTGCGTATGCTCGTGCTAATTGCAATGGAGTAACTAAAACAACAGATTGCCCAATAGATGCACTAGCCATATCCTCTACGATCCAAGGCGTTTCTCCAGGATTTCCCCACCCACGACCCTCATCAGCCCATTTCTTATTCCCTACTAAACCTTTATTTTCATCAATAAAAGTTTCTATACCAGTGTAATTGTCAAAGCCAAGTTTAGTTGCCGCATCATATAAAGCCTTCGAACCAGAACCAACCCCAACTTGGTAAAAGAAAGTATTACTGGAGACTCTCAATGCATCTTCGTATCCAATCCAACCAAAACCTCTTTTATTATATTCTGGAAAACAATGACTCCCATAAGTAATACAAGGAACCGTATATAATTTTGTACTGGCAGGAAATTTGCCACTTTCCATCCCTGCCATAGCAGTTATGGGCTTCCACGTACTTCCTGGATCGTATGCATTAAATACCCTACTCAAAAGAGGAAGGTTCGATGACAAAAAAAGATTGTTATATTCTTTATTGGTAAAAGGCTGAGAAAAAAAATTAAGGTCGAAAGTGGGTTGACTAGCAATTGCTCGTATTGCACCAGTATGGGGATCAATAGCTACTATTGCCCCACCAGTTTTATCGGATAAAACTTTTTCTGCCGTACGTTGTAGCTCTAAATCTAGAGTTAATTTGATATCCCTGCCTGCTTTTGGCAACTTTAAACCTAGGCTTCGTTGAACCGTACCTATTGAATCAATCTCAAGCATTTCACCTCCCCATGTACCTCTCAATTGAGATTCAAAAGCAGCTTCTATACCTTTCCGTCCAATTCGATCAGATAGTTTATATCCTCTTTCTGAAAGCTTAGAAAACTCGTTTTGAGTTATCAGCTGTGTATAACCCAAAGCATGTGCAGCTAAAGACTTATATGGATAGTTTCTAATTAAACCAATATCAATTTGAGCACCATACAAGTTATTCTCTTGTTCTTTAAACCTAATAACCTGCTCCACCGATAAATCAGTTAAAAGTACTTTTTTATAAGGAGTGTCAGAATTACTTCTATTAAATGCAATCTCTAATTGATCAGTAGAAACATTTAATAAAGCAGATAGAGAATTTCTTAGATCAATCCAATCACTATTTGTTAGAAGTCTAGGTTGAATAGATAATGAGTAAAAGAGTTTATTATCGGCAAGAACTACGCCATTACGATCTAATAATCTTCCTCGTATTGGTGGATTAGCAATTAGCTTGACTCTATTTTCCTCTGAAAGTTTTTTATAGTATGGTCCCCTAATTATTTGTATCCAAAAAAGACGCGCACCTGTTACTGAAAAAATTAAACAAATAAACAAAAAGAAAATCAGAGGTTGATTAAAAGCACCTACATGCTTTTTAGAACTAAGATGTAATTTTTCTTTTTTCTTCATGTCTAAAAATTAAGAATATTTATTAATCATCTATACTCAATGAGTCATTACTAATCATACGTCTCAAATAATCTAAGTCATTATCAATTCTATTTAAAGTTGATACTAAAGAATCTTGATCATTGATGTCATGATCAGGATAATTCTCTTCAACAGTTACATCAACTGAAACAACTGGATAACCCAAGCCAGGAATCAATTGATCAATCTTATCCCTCACTTTCTTTGCCGAGGTTTCGCCATCAACCTGGAATTCTGAAAATGGATCTTTTGATTTAATTACATTCATTATTTTTTTTAATCCACCAGTTTTAGCATTTTTAATAATGCCCATACCAAATGGCAAAGCAGACTCCATTGCAAATAAATGGAAATCCTTTAATTGATCTTTAGCCATAATGGCTCGTTGAATGCTACTTAAGAATACCTGTTTCTGAGGTTGAAAAGTATGGAGTACAACTATTATTTGAAATACCTATGGACCAACCAGCAAAGATTGACATCACAATTATTGCTGCAAATGGCAAAAAAGCTTGATGGGTAGTTTCAAGAGTCAACCACTCTTTCCAACCTCTTATCAAACGTTCTCTAGCAAACCTATTGCGCTCTTTTGAAGCTTGATTAATTTTTTTTCTAAAAGATTTTTCTACCCAACGTTCAAACGACTTTTTTTTAGTTACTGCCATTTTTCTCTCTACCTCTAATAATTGTCCTGCAGTGAGATGAGGGTGAAAAGTACTTATTAATTCAAGCGTTTTTAAAAACATTTCAACTGCCGCGTCTTTAATAACCCGCTCTTCGTCTCTAAGAAAAGTCCAATCAAGTTCAGGATAAAAACGAGCTCTATTGAGATTGATCTGCTCCTCCCCTAACTGACCAGGCTCTCTCAACCATCTATCAGTATTGTTATCGAAGCGTCGCCAATACAGAAAGGGATTAATGTAAATAACCTTTCCTGAGATAGTAATACTATCCTTCTGAAGCCGTCGGCTTAAATGCGAATCAGTCTGATGTGCAACTATCAAAAGTAATAGGCCATTGAACTAAGTTATCTTTTTTTTTAGTAGGAGACCACCCCCCTAATAAGATTACTCAACTTAGGAATACTTACAATTGATCTAACTTAAAAAAGTACAGATAAAATTTATTCTGATCAATTACAGTCTAATTCTCTCTTTTGTTTAATTAACTGGAAAGCTATATCGGACGATTTCATACTAATTATCTTGACAAACGATATTCAGATTCTCACAAGAACAAGTATCTTCTTGAGTCAGTTGATGCGAAATAACAATTATTCAGTTATGTTCATGATGAACATACTCAAATAAAAGCAATGTTACGTAAGCAAGAAAAAAATGCTATCACAAGAGGAGTGATCCTTGCGATTGGTTGGGGATGGGGTTTAGATAGATTTTATGAAGGTGACAAAAAAGGAGGAATTCTCTCCATCATTGGCTGGGGAATTATCTTCACAAGTTTTCTTTATTTGAAATGCTCAGGAATCGAATATGTTGATGGTGTGAAAGACTATTCTAATTATAGTCTAAACCCTTTAATAGTTCTTCCCTTAATTGCTGGTTTATACGGAATATATTTAATTCTAAGAAAAGGTTTTAGATTAGCAAAACAGTTTGAGAACGCAGAAGACTAAATTAATCTTGAAGGGTATAAAACAATTTACCTTCATGATCTAAGTCATTTCCATTTTAGTAGTGACAAAAACTCTTCATTAGAGTAGAAATAAATTTAACAAGACAACTCCTCACCAAATCGTTCTGTTTAAAAAAGCACCCATCTTCTTGCAAGGAGGGTGCTTTTTTAATGACTACTTTTACGAATGCTGACATATGACAATCAATAAAGCAACCTGCCAATATTTGAGTTTGTTCATCAAATGTGCAAATAAATTTTTAATGAGGAGTTGAGATCATCCACAGTGGAGACAAGGAAACACTTGCGCCCGATCTCATAAAAACCGCCTTGGTCATAACGACGCGGTTTTTATGACATTATTTAAATTTAGAAAAAACAACATCCAAAACAAGCAAGTAGAACGGTATTCACGACATTTTTATGAAATAATTAAACCACCAAATCAATTAAATTTAAACATTAACCAAATCACTTATGACTGAAGAAAATAAAACTGACAAAAAGAAGTGTGGAGGGAAAAGTAAAGCGATGTTTGCTTATGGCATTATTCAACTAGGTTCTAGTGTTCTTTCTGCTGTGGCTCTTGCGGCTATCGCCATTAGTTTTTGTTCTCTCAAACAAGAATCGAACGTATTCATTGAATGTGTTGAAGAGGTACAAGCTACAGGCAAGAGTTCATCTAATGCAGTTCGCTTCTGCAATGGCGGTAAATAGTTTTCAATCAACAAATTTAAAGGGTTATTCCACTAATCAACTGATAACAGATATGTGATGCACTTATTTTTTATCCCATTTTTTATTTCATAGTTTATCCAGTATTCGTCCAAATACTCCTTTCAATCTTTCTGCGATAGAGAGCTATGGCAACATCTCCATTTCCTTTTCTGAATTTGCGTCAGTTCCACTCAATGACACCATTAAATCTATAGCTTCATATTCAGTAAATTATTTTCCGTTTTTGATTTGAATATCATTATTAATCAGTATTAGTAGGAAGCTGAACTACATTAGAAATTTTGTTCTTTTTATCTTGTACACCAATTGATTCGCTGAATCCAGATGCAAGTATTCCAGTGGGTATTGCAATTGCAGCAATACCCATAAGAGAAGTAATCGATGCAATTATTTTTCCAAATGCTGTAACTGGTATTGAATCTCCATATCCAACAGCACTGACAGTTGTAATCGACCACCAAAGACATCTTGGGATTGAACCTAACAATTCTGGTTGAATAGAAGATTCAGCAAGATACATAAAAGTACTGCTAATCAACAAAAGTAAAACTGTATAAAAAGTCGAAATTTGTAGTTCTTGACTCTTGGATCGAAGTGCATAATTAAAGTGATAAATACTCTGCTTAAATTTTTCACTTCTTCCAATTTTCAATATTCTTAAAAGACGAATAATTCTAAGAATCTTTAATTCGGCACGAACACCAAAAAAAGATGGGACGATTGCAATTACATCAATAATTGCCAATGGTGAGATTACATAACGCAAAACGCCTTTCCAACCTTGTCCGTACTTTTTTTCAAGTGGTGCGACCCATAAACGACAAAGATATTCCACGCAAAACAAACCGCCAATAATCCAATCCAAAAAATCTATTTGATCTCCAAATTGATAATCGATTGAGTTTTCAGTAATGATAACAGCAAAAAAAATCGAAATAAAAATAGTAACACCACAGATTTTATTGGATACAGAAGTTCTGCCTCCTGGTGAGTTATTTATTAGCTCCTTATAGATTCTTAGACGTAATTCATTCATAGCTTCCCGTAAAATGAAATAGGAATGCATACAAGTTAGGCAAATCTTTCTGATTTTTCCTCAAATTACTTGACGACACTAAACGCCGAAAGAGTGTATCTGTACTAAGATTGTCACTCACGAAAGCATTCTTGAGCAAAAAGCACCTTGTTCAATACTAGTAAAAAGGTGCTTTTTGGATCTTTTGAATTATCCAAGAGACGGATGAATGAACGAACTATGACTAGAGGCATGACCAACGATTACAGGTTGATTAGTTTATTCACAAAGAGATTTTTGAGTGTTATTTACCCTGATCCAAAATCAACAACTAATTTCCCACCTTTATTCAGTCAACTTTACTGAAAGACTATTGAAGGAAGTCCCACAAAATTAAAGACACAAAAGAAATCAATTTAGATATTGCAACAGAACTCGAAGAGAACTAATTTGCAATAGTTGGGAATTAGTAGACCATCAAATTCATAAAAATGCCACTTAAGCTTCACTGATCTCAAGGGTTGCCCTAGTTTCATCTACAAAATGAATTTCAAGTTCATTACTGAAGATGTCCGTGCCATTAGAGGGAGTAACAAGAGGTAAATCTCGGTAAGTAAGCAAACAATTTTCCATATTTAAGTCCTTTGATGAAAAATTCCCCTCGTGTAGTCCACCCTCTGTCTTAAACTCTCCTGCTTCGGTTCTCGACCAGATTATAAACCAATCCAATTGTTCCAATTTTTCTAGTTTTGCCTCATTCGATACGTGGTAGTCGTCAGAATCAAAAAACTCCATTATCGATGTCTCTACACTTTCACCATCAACTTCGACTGTTCCTTCAGCCAAGTGAATTTTGTATTCCTCTGCCCCATCCTCTTCAAGAAGAACTTCATTATTAAAAGTCTTCTGTGCTAATGCCAACATCTCTTCTTTTCTGTCATCAAGAATCTTGCTGATAACCATGTCTTCATCCCATATATGCTCATCAATAATGTATCGAAGTGAGCCAAATCTTTCAGAAAGTGCTTTATTAGCAGCATCTTTAGCAATCTTCGCTGCCTTTTCACTATCTTCATCAAGTTCCTGTTTAAGGCGTTTTAAGTCACTAGCTATTGCATCCATTTTTTTATAAAACTCGCCATAATATTTTCCAGCTCTCGTTTTTTCAGTTGAGTAGAAAACCTTAACGTATTGAATATCCCCGTTGTAAGTAACTTCAAATGACATTGGACCCTAACTATCTCTTATTTAAATGATCACGTCTTTTTTGAAGCCTCGCCATAATTTATCCTTGATTAGAATACATTGTTCTGTGCTAAGAGAGCATCCAAAGGGGTGTTTTTTTGTGCTTTTTAAGTAGTGAATACAGAAAAATATATAGAGAAATCGTCAATTAATGTTCCAAATTTAGATCCCTATAGATTTGACTAAAAATAGTAGATGTAGAGAAAAACGACTTTCTACGATTTCTCAATAGAAACGGTGACAAGTGGAAGTGGAAGTATATTTTGAGTAGTGGACAACGTTTGACTGCCCTAAACTATACCCTCTCAAAAGGTTTTCGCAAAAGAAGACCCCCTAAAACCAAGTCATACCAACAAATTACAAGGGGATATACACTCAATGAAACTTTTATAGAGAAATAATATAGAGACCTAATTTTCTTCTCGCTCTATCAGTTCCAAAATAATTTCAGAAAGAATCAACAAGGATTGGAGTATGTAGTAAAGTCCAGTAATCAAAAGATAAAAACGGCATAGTGGAAGAATCCGGTCCAATAAAAGAGGTTAAAAAAAAAGTCACTGAAATAACAACATTCCCAGTTCCATTTAGTTTAGGAGAAATTAAAGAGAATATCTCTATTTCCACTAACACGCCTTCGAAACCTTCTAAAGAACAAATAATAAATCAAGCATTTAAGTTTCATTCACAAGGAAACATTTCAGAAGCAGAAAAATATTATCAATATTTCATTAATGAAGGTTTCTCTCACCACAAAGTTTTTTGTAATTATGGAGTCATATTAAAAACTCTAGGCAAATTACAAGAAGCAGAATTGTCATTTCGCAAAGCAATTGAAATTAATCCTGAGTACAGAGATGCGTATGTAAATTTGGGAGACATATTAAAAAATGTTGGCAAATTACAAGAAGCAGAATTATCTACTCGTAAAGCAATTGAAATTAATCCTAATTGCGCTATGGCGCATTCCAATCTGGGAGTCATATTGAAAGATCTTGGCAAATTGCAAGAAGCAGAAATCTCATATCGCAAAGCAATTGAAATTAATCCTGATTTCGCAGAGGCGCATTCCAATCTAGGAAACATATTGAAAGATCTTGGCAAATTGCAAGAAGCAGAATTGTCATTTCGCAAAGCAATTGAAATTAATCCTGATTTCGCAGAGGCGCATTACAATCTGGGAACCATTTCGAGAGATCTTGGCAAATTGCAAGAAGCAGAATTGTCATTTCGCAAAGCAATTGAAATTAATCCTGATTTCGCAGAGGCGCATTACAATCTGGGAACCATTTCGAGAGATCTTTGCAAATTCCAAGAAGCAGAAATCTCATATCGCAAAGCAATTGAAATTAATCCTGATTTCGCAGAGGCGCATTCCAATCTAGGAAACATATTGAAAGATCTTGGCAAATTGCAAGAAGCAGAATCGTCATTTCGCAAAGCAATTCAACTTAAACCTGATTTCGCAATGGCGCATCTAAATATGGGAAACATATTAAATAATATTGGCAAATTACAAGAAGCAGAAATCTCATATCGCAAAGCAATTGAAATTAATCCTGATTACGCAGAGGCGCATTCCAATCTGGGCATCATATTGAGTGATCTTGGTAAATTACAAGAAGCAGAATTGTCATTTCGCAAAGCAATTCAACTTAAACCTGATTTCGCTGAAGCTGCTTGGAATTTATATGGATTAGCCAATACTATTGAGGAAGCAGAAGAAAGGATTAATCAATGCTTGAAAATAGATGAAAATCATTTAGAAGCAAAACTCTCTCTAAGTGGTCTAAAATTACATCAAGGTTATCAATCATTATTTGATAATCTTATACAATCAATTTATAAAGATCATCCTACAATCCGTTCCCTAAAATGGGTTTCTACTTTACCAAAGTTACCTGAATTGTTTTTTCATAGATGGGCATTATTTGACAGTATGATTAATAAAAGCAAAACAGATCGCCCTTTCTATGAGTTTGGTGTTTGGCGAGGTGAATCCTTTCAGTACTTAATTAATACCTTCAAAAAAGGTTATGGATTTGATACTTTTCAAGGCTTACCAGAAGATTGGCATGAAGAGAAACAAGGATTTTATTCAGCAGATGGAGTCATTCCCAACATTGATGGCGGAACATTTATAGCAGGTAAATTTGAAGAAACACTTCCAACTTTTTATTCCAAACCTAGACCTATCGCATCACTAATCAATTTTGATGCCGATCTATATTCTTCTACTATTTGTGCCTTGAACTATTCAAAGTCTGTCATAGATAAAGATACAATTTTAATATTTGATGAGTTTATTATTAATAAAAATTGGGAGCAGGATGAATATAAAGCACTCAATGAATTTTGCTCTAATAATAATTTAAGTTATGAAGTTTTGGCGATCTCCTATATGACGAAGCAAGTTGCGGTGAAATTAATAGGAATTTAAGGAAAAGACAAGACGCAAACAAACTTACAAACGTGACCAAAACATGAAGAGCAACACCCCACGACCTTCATAGGAATGTTTCAATTCTGGGCGTGTAATACGGAAAATTGAAAAGTCCACACCATAAAATATTTAATTTTGTAGAGAAAAACCATCTTTCTACGATTTCTCTGCAGAGTAGGTGACAAAGTCTCACGAGTAACAGAGCACTTGAAAACCCTTGTCACTTCCTCAGTTCACGTTCACAGAGAACTCACGGGGAATATATATTTTAAGTCTATAACTACGTTTTAGTAGTCAGTATTATTCCTACCCAATAGCACAGCACCTACTTGAATTATTTAGTGGTATATAGGGATTTGCTCCCCTGTTTTACCACATGGACCTTACGTGGAACCGTCAATTAGCAAATATTTTCATTGACAAGGGAGCAAACAATTATTTGCCTTCCCTTAACTCCGATCGATTTTTACGCCAAAACCCTCAGGCATCTCGTCATTAATATCTTTTAAATCCATCCATTTACTCTCTTCATCTACAGTTAAGTTTTTGAACTTTCTGACATAGACATCTCCTGCTAGATCAGGGTCTACAACTCCAAAGAAATCGCATATTTCTTCTACTCGTGCCCAATGCTCAATTTCATTCGTTGCTCTTTTGAATTCAGTAATCTCAAATTTCCCTTGTTCTGCCTGACTTAATTTGTTTAAAACTGAGAAGGAAACAGAGACAGTTGCACCATCCCATTTCGCCCTATCTTCTCCTTCCAACTCAATATTTCTTTGATTGAGTTCTTTTAACCAAGTTTCATCCATAATCTTCTATTTTTCACAAATCCACTCAGAAAGTTTATTTGATTCAGGATCTAATGATTGATAGAACTCGTGCAAGGTCGCCACTTTTTATTCTTGGATCCTTTGTTCTTATTCCTATTTTGTAGGTTCTCATCAGTTTATCTTTTTAGTAGTGACAAAAGGTGCATGCAGGAGTAGAAATGAAATAACAGAATAACTCCTCACACAATAGTTCTGTTATAAAAAGGCACTCAACTTCGCTTAAGTGGGGTGCTTTTTTAATACCTTATGTACAAGAATTGTCATATGTGACAGTTCAAGAACTCAAATACTCAGGATTCCTTCTAAGAGTCATGTTGATTAAGTTTATTTTGTGAGGAGTTGAGATCCTCCGCAGTGGAAACAAGGAAACACTTGCGCCTGATCTCACAAAGAAACCGCCCTAACAGAACTGGGCGGTTTTTTTGTGCCTTTTCTAGAGTGGTCTAATGATATTTCCACCTCCCCAAGTTGTTTTTGGATTACTGCTTTTAAGCACAGCAGTAGTTTTGATTTTTGATATCAGATACAACCCATTCGGAAACAGTGAGGACGATATCTAATTAGGAATTTTTTCGGATGCAGAACCTTTGTGAAATTGATTAGAAAAGGAAAAGCAGAACAACTCCTTACCAAAATTCGTTCTGTCAATGAAGAGAGGGACTCAAGGTCGCTGAAGCAGCAGGGTCCCTTTCTTAATGCAATTTAAATGAATTCAATCAGTCTCCTTTATCGTGAATATCTCCCGAATAAGATTGAGGTCCTATCTCTGGTGGTGGATTATTTCCGAAGTTATCAACTAAAGCATCTGCCTCACTAGTAAAAAGTTTGGTGAACCATTGTCTAGTTGCAATGATTGCTGTCCAAATCTTGTCTCTTTTTCTAGTCATAGAGATACCTCAAATGAAGTAAGGGGGCATGTATTTCTCCCCTTCGAGTCCATCACCCCAGAAATTGAAGTGCTTTGACTCCTGATCTTGTTCTACTCCTATTAAATGGAAATTCATAGGGGTGAGAACACCAAGGTATTTCTACATTTGGATTCTCTGCATAGATATTTTTGATTAGTGGTATTGAATATAAATTAAGAGTAATAGCACTCTCGAAGATATTAAAAAAAGGGAAATGTACATTGACTCTAAGGAGACATCTCACACCTCCTGATGTGAACAGAGTCACCTTTCGTGCGGTCTCTGCAATGGTCGGAACAACCCAAACCCCTGATTAGTTGCAGGGTTTTTTCTTTGTAGGGTAATCAGAGTTAATACTTTAGGGTTTTTGTCCTATAGATATTTTTTATTAGGAGGAGTAGATATAAATCAAGGCACTATTAGGAGGTCAAACCATGGCATGCGGTAATCCTTTTAAACATGCAATCGAAGACGTAAAAGAAACATTCTCGAAATCTTGTGGAGTTCCGATGCAAGGGAACGATTGGTGCGATCTGGTTTCGAATTATGAAGCTGATTTTGATGAGGTCGATTATGAGAATGAATGCTTGCAGTTTGGCAACTGCTCAATGGACTACTAAAAAACATTGAACTAACAGGAGGTCTAATTATGCAAACAACACGTAGTTTCAGATCCAATGGGTCGAATACTCTTTCATCGATCTTTCTTTGGTTTTCTGTCTTTTTAATCTCACTTGGAACACTTCCACACCTTGTTCCTGATTACTTAAAGTTGAAATATTGAGGTAAAACGAATGATTCCCGATCTTCTCAAACTCATTCTCAGAAAACACAAAGATTATTGGGTGGTTGGTTAAACAGGAGTTTTTTCTCATGTTCTACCTGATCTGGATTTTTAATTAATGAATTAGAAGTCACAGCACCTTCTGTGGGTCAAAGTAAATAAAGGATGAAAATTTAAGTTCAGTCAGTTGAGTGCTTGACTCAGAGGGAGCGACCAAAATCTCGCTCCCTTCTTTAATGGAACAAAATAAGTGACTTGACCTAATAGATAAATATAGTACATTTGTATTAGTATTGTCCCCATCACTAAACCGACAAAGAGAGTCAAAATGGATCGAATTAAAGCACCAAACAAAGGGGTTCATCTTTACAAATAGCACGTAAAGCCTACGTAAAACAGACCCATCCAAAACCTAGCCATAGGTTCTCTATCCTCTCATGTAAAACCTACGTAAAACCATATAAATCAAATTATCACTGGAAAGTAGACGTTTCTGCTATTCCCACTCAATAGCAACTATGGAAATTATTAAGTGGTGCATATGGTTTGCACCACTTAATATGCGGTGTGGAAATGGTGTGAAAATGAAAATGCCATAACTTTTAAGGTTTTTTCGTGTGGAACTATAAAATGTAGAGAAGTAGTATATTATTTCTCTACGATTTATGTGGCCATCTATGTTTTTGTCAGCTGGTCATATACGTAAAGAAATAATATAGAGATCTACTTTTTATTCTTGCTCTATAGGTGGTATATGATTTCAGAAAGAAGTCATAAGAGTTGAGATTAGTAGTAAAGTCAAAAGAACCAGGAGAGAAGATGGATCTTTCTAGTCAAGAAGATGAAGGAAAGAAGAAGATGTCCGAGGTGAAAACATTCCCAGTTGCATTTGATTTAGGAAAAATCAAAGAAAATCTTACTATTAATACAAATACTTCTTCTAAACCATCTAAAGAACAAATCATTAATCAAGCAATCCAGTTTCATTTACAGGGAAACGTTTCAGAAGCGGTAAAATATTATCAACTTTTTATTAATCAAGGTTATAAGGATCACAAAGTTTTTTCTAATTATGGAGTGATATTGAGAGATCTTGGGAAATTAAAAGATGCGGAATTATGCCACCGAAAAGCAATTGATATTAAACCTGATTTCGCAGAAGCACGTTCCAATCTAGGAATAACATTGAGAGATCTTGGCAAATTAAAAGATGCAGAATTATGCCACCGAAAAGCAATTGATATTAAACCTGATTTCGCAGAAGCACATTACAATCTGGGAATAACATTGACAGATCTTGGCAAATTACAAGACGCAGAAATCTCATACCTCAAAGCAATTGAACTGAATCCTAATTTCGCAGAAGCACATTTAAATCTGGGGATAATATTGACAGATGTTGGCAAGTTAGAAGAAGCATTTGATTCTTACTTGCAAATAATTAAAATTAATCCAACATATCCTAATATTTATTCCTTCATAACGGAATTTCTTAGAGATTTTGATACGTCAAAGTTAAGCAAATCAAAAGTGAAAACTATATTAAATCTTCTACTAGAAAGAAATGATATATCTCATAAAGAATTAATAAACTCATTTAACTATGTATATAACAATGAAATAATCAGTAAACTAGAAAAATTAGATTCAGAATGTTCCCAGATAGAATTAATAATTAATAATAAAGTCATAATCAATGCCCTTAAAAAAATAACTTTTCAGGATATTAGATTTGAGAAATTGCTAACGAATTTAAGAAAGTATTTATGCATTAAAATTGCAAAGAATAAAAAAGAAATAAATTACTATGAATTACAATTTATTATTACTTTAGGAAAACAATGCTTCCTTAACGAATATATTTTCTCATTAACTGAAGAAGAAAATATATCTCTAAATAATATCATCAAAAGATGCCAAAATAATGAATTAAATGAGATAAATATTTCAATTTTATCTTGTTATTTTTCTTTATATAAACTCCTGGATAGGATACCATCTTTGAAATCTTTTAATTCTTCAAATCAAAGTTTTAAAGAATTAATAAACATACAAATATCAGAACCTCTAGAAGAAATTGACTTGTCTAAGAATATAAAAAAACTAGGTAGAATAAATGATTATATTTCTCGAAAAGTAAAATCACAATATGAGAAAAATCCATATCCTAGATGGAGGTATGGGAATAATTTAGAAAGTCAAAAGATATCTATTACACAGGCAATAAATAATGAAATAAAACCTAGTTCTATCAATTTCAAATCTGAAAATAGTCAATTAAAAGTTCTAATTGCTGGGTGTGGAACAGGTCAACAGATTTTACATGCGAAAATTTATAACCATGCTACGATTACTGGCATAGATTTAAGTTTGTCTAGTCTTTCTTATGCCCAAAGAAAAATAAAAGAACTTGAAATCAATAATGTTAAATTGATTCAAATGGATATCTTAGAAGTTAATTTACTAGAGGAAAAATTTGATATCATTTTATGTTCAGGGGTTTTACATCATATGGATGAACCCTCAAAAGGTTTGAAAGCATTATTAGGGGTTTTAAAAACTAATGGATTTCTTAAATTGGGTTTATATAGCGAATTAGCAAGACAAAATATTATTAAAGCAAGGAATTATATTGCCAGCAAAAAACTTCAAACAAATGAGGACCATATTCGTAATTTTAGAGAAACTATCTTTTCCGGAAAAACACCAGAAATAAACTCTCTAACAAAGAGTTCTGATTTCTATACACTTTCTTCTTGCCGTGATCTTTGTTTTCATGCACAGGAACATAGATTCAACATTAAGCAACTACAAGAAATTCTCAAATCTAATGAATTAAAGTTTCTTGGATTCTTGCTTCAAAAACAAATTAAATCGATCTATGAGCAATATTTCCCAGAAGATAAAAAACAAACGAACTTACAAAACTGGGCAAAGTTTGAAGAAAAACATCCCAATACCTTCGAAGGTATGTATCAGTTCTGGGTTTGTAAATCGTAAATCTGACTAATTAACAAGTATAAAAATATTGAATATTTCAGAGAAAAACACCTTTCAACGATTTCTCTACGAAAATATGCATAGTTGCATAGAGCAGAAATAAACTTTTGTTCTTTATCATATGGACTTTTCAAAGGAGGACGAAGTGAAATACTGGAAAAGGAATAAGTAGTCATCTTAAAAAAGTAGTCAATAAGGAACAAGGAAACACTTGCGACTGATCTTCAAAAAGAACTGCTTTAGGTCAGGTTTTGTTGTGCCTACTCATCCTCATAACCAATCTTGTTTGATGGGTTAGTAATAAAGAGAATCATTAGAAAAACTACGTTTGCAGGCAAAGAAAGTTTTTTTAGCAGCAAAAGAGTCATACCCTGCGTCACGTTGAATTTCTCTTTTCCCTTACTCATATTATTTTTCCCAAAAAAGATACAAATTAGAGAATTGATTAGACGTATCAACCACAGCAGTACTGGTAGAGACTAATTTCCATCCCAATGAATTTCGTTTTTTAATAATTTCTCCGATCTCAGTTTCTTGCCTAGAAGTATTGGCATTCCCAACTGCATAGTAAATATCAAGATCATTTTCAGTTTTTGCCATAAGACCTAATCAGGTACTTCTAACGATTGAATTTGAATCTTAGAAGAATTAAAAAGAAATCAGGAGTTCTAGCACTTTCGTTCCAGTAGGTCAAAGTTGGTTAGTACGGATGGAAAGTTCAGTTGGAATTATGAGTGCTGAACTCAAAGGGGGCGACCAAAATCTCGCCCCCTTTTTCATGCAATGTACTTTTTGGGTCTGATTAATTTTTTAAATCCGTAGAGAAATCGTCAATTGATTTTCAAAATTAAGAACCATCGTAATTTGACTAAAAATAATAGGTGTAGAGAAAATGAACTATCTACGATGTCTTTACAGAGAAGGTGACACGTGGAACTTACTCTTCAAATCCCTGTCACTCTGTCACTTAAATTTCTACGTGGAACTCACGTGGAACAAGCACTTTGAGTGGTGGACTGGGTTTGACTGCCCTAAACTATTCCCACTCAATAGTCCTTTGCAAAAGAGCACCCCTAAACCCCAGTCATACCAACGGATTTCATCTTTATACATAGCACGTAAAACCCACGTAAACCCCAGTCGTGCCAATGGATTACAAGAAAAAATATACTCAATGATGCTTTTGTAGCGAAATAATATACAGACCTACTTTTTATTCTCGCTCTATAAATGATAAATGATTTCAGAAAGAATTAATCAGGATTGAAATTAGTAGTAAAATCGGAAAAACCAAAAGAGAGAAAAGATAAGAGAAGATGGATAGTTCTACTCAAGAAGGAGGAGAAAAGAAGAAAGTCACTGAAGTAAAAACATTTCCAGTTCCATTTGCTTCAGGAGAAATCAAAGAAAATCTTACTATTAATATCAATACTATTTCTAAACTTTCTCAAGAAAAAATAATTAATCAAGCAATTCAGTTTAATGTAAAAGGAAATATTTCAGAAGCAATAAAATATTATCAATATTTTATTAATCAAGGTTTTAATGATCACCGAGTTTTTTCTAATTATGGAATCATATTAAAAGATCTTGGCAAATTACAAGAAGCAGAATTATCTACTCGCAAAGCAATTGCACTCAAACCTGATTTCGTAATGGCACATTCCAATCTGGGGAATGTATTGAGAGATCTTGGCAAATTACAAGATGCAGAATTGTCATACCGCAAAGCAATTGCACTCAAACCTGATTACGCAATGGCGCATTCCAATCTGGGGAATGTATTGAGAGATCTTGGCAAATTACAAGATGCAGAATTGTCATACCGCAAAGCAATTGCACTCAAACCTGATTTCGCAATGGCGCATTCCAATCTGGGGAATGTATTGAGAGATCTTGGCAAATTACAAGATGCAGAATTGTCATACCGCAAAGCAATTGCACTCAAACCTGATTACGCAATGGCGCATTCCAATCTGGGAGTCTTATTGAATGATCTTGGCAAATTACAAGATGCAGAATTGTCATACCGCAAAGCAATTGCACTCAAACCTGATTACGCAATGGCGCATTCCAATCTGGGGAATGTATTGAGAGATCTCGGCAAATTACAAGATGCAGAATTGTCTCAACGCAAAGCAATTGCACTCAAACCTGATTTCGCAATGGCGCATTCCAATCTGGGGAATGTATTGAGAGATCTTGGTAAATTACAAGACGCAGAATTGTCATACCGCAAAGCAATTGAACTTAATCCTGATTTCGCAAAAGCATACTATTCACTATCATTAATTAACTATTCTGATGAGAATAAGATATGGCAGGATCAACTCTTATCAAAAAATATTTTAAAAAATAAATTACAAAAGAATCAAGTTGATATTTACTTCGCAATAGCAAATATTTTGCATAAGGAAAAAAATTATAAGGAAAGTTCTAGATACCTTAAATTAGCGAATAAATTAAAACTTGATATTAACCCATCTAAACCTAAAATAAGGTTCAATAAATCTAAAGCATTACTTATTGAGTCTGATAAGAAAGAAATTAATAAAAAAGCATCAAGAAATTCTTCTCAGAGTATTTTTATTGTAGGAATGCCTAGATGTGGTTCTACATTATTGGAATCAATTCTTAGTATGAGCAATGATGTATATGATCTAGGTGAAATTAATATTCTTGAGGAATCGTTCCTTGAGTATAAGAAGTCTAAACAAGATATAAATCTTGCTGACTTATATAAGAAAAAAGTAAATAATAAGACGGAAATGAATATCACAACCAACAAATGGTTATACAACTACCAATACGCAGGTATTATTCATTGTCATATACCCAACGCATACATTATTCACTGCTATAGAAATCCTTTAGATAATATTCTTTCAATTTACAGAACACATTTTGCTAATGGAAATGATTATTCCTCTTGCTTGGTTGATTGCACAAGAGTTTATTTAGATCAAGAAGACTTAATGACAAAATATAAGAATAGATTTAAATCAAAAATATATGACCTAAATTATGACTCATTAGTCAACAATCCTAAGGAAGAAATTAAATCCTTGATCTCTTGGTTAGGGTGGAAATGGCAAGATTCATTTTTAACACCGCATCTAAATCCACGCTCAGTATCTACGGCAAGTAGTGTTCAAGTTCGTTCCCCAATCAATTCAAAATCAATTGGTGGATGGAAGAACTATAAAGATATGCTGAAACCTGCGATTGAAATCCTTACCCAAACTGATAAATACAAAGACATCGCCTCCTAAACAAACTTACAAAACTGGGCAAAGTTTGAAGAGAAACATCCTAATACTTTCAGGGGAATGTATCTATTCTGGGTTTGTAAAGCGAAAATCAGACCTCTTCACAAGTATAAAAATAATTTGGTTGTGTAGAGAAAAGCATCTTTCTACGATTTCTTCATGGAGACGGTGAAAATGTGCCACGTAAAACCCACGTAAAACTGACACTTCAAAACCCTAGTTATATCCTCATCATACCTCTCACGTAAAACCTACGTAAAACCATATAAATCAAGTTATCACTAGAAAGTAGACGTTCCCGCTACTCCCACTCAATAGTTCCTGGTGGTTTACTTGTTATATCCAAAACAACTCTATTAACTCCCTCGACTTCGTTAACTATTCGATTAGAAATTTTCTCTAAGACTTCATACGGTAAACGAGACCAATCAGCGGTCATTCCATCCTCACTAGAAACACAACGAACAACAACTGGCCACTCATAAGTTCTTTGATCTCCCATTACTCCAACTGAATACACAGGCAACAAGACAGCAAAAGCCTGCCAAATCTGGTTATACAAGCCTGCATTATTAACCTCCTCTCTCACAATTAAATCTGCATTCCTTAAACAATTTAGTTTCTCATGAGTAACCTCTCCTAAAATTCTGATAGCCAATCCTGGACCTGGGAATGGATGTCTGCGAACAATCTCATCAGGCAATCCCAGTGATGTACCAACTTTTCTGACTTCATCTTTAAATAAACGTCTCAATGGCTCTACCAATTTAAATTGTAAATCTTTTGGTAAGCCTCCTACATTGTGATGACTTTTGATTTTAACCGCTATTCGTTCGCCAGTTTTTGGATCAATATTTGTTCCAGAACTTTCAATTACATCTGGATAAAGCGTACCTTGAGCCAAGTAATCAAAAGGTCCCAATCGAAGACTCTCTTCTTCAAAAACCCGAATAAATTCTCTACCTATGATTTTACGCTTTTGCTCAGGATCAGTTACTCCTTTTAATTTTGAAATAAATCTTTCTCTGGCATTGATATATTCAACATTAATTTTGAACTTCTCATCAAAAAAAGACATTAAAAATTCTGGCTCACCTTTTCTCATAAAACCTTGATCAATAAACATGCACGTCAATTGAGGTCCTATGGCTTTGTTTAATAAAAATGCAAGAGTTGATGAATCAACTCCACCAGATAGAGCCAATAAAACTTTTTTATCGCCTACCTGTTCTTTTACTTGAGAAACAGCTTCATCTATAAATAAATTTGTTGTCCAGTCTGGCTCACAGGAGCAAATAAAATATACGAAATTTCTTATTAAAACCATTCCATGAGTGGAATGAACAACTTCGGGATGAAATTGCACTCCATAAAAACTCTTATCGTGCAAAGCAATAGCTGCCTCTAAAGTATTTGAAGTATGAGCTAATCTGACAAATCCATTGGGTAATTTCTGAACTGAATCAGCATGACTCATCCACATTGTTGATCCACTTATAACATTAGTTAATAACGCTGTTGGATCATCAACTTCTAAAGGAGCCTTTCCATATTCGGCTTTGCCAGTAGCAGGTTTTACAGATCCTCCTAGCAAATGAACCATTAATTGCATTCCATAACAAACACCAAGAACAGGAATCCCTAAATTAAAAATCTCTGGATCACAATATGGAGCACCTTCTTCGTAAACAGATCCAGGGCCTCCGCTTAAAATAATTCCCTTAGGCTTGAGATGACGTAATTGGTCAGCAGATGTTGTGTAACTCATAACTAATGAATAAACCTCTGTCTCTCTAACCCTTCGAGCAATTAATTCTGAATATTGAGAACCAAAATCGAGAATTACGATTGCTGGATTACGTTTTTCAGCTGAAATCATTGAAGCCATATCAACCTGATGAATCCTTATGAAACATTCTTATCAAATAGACTAATTAAGAGAATAGGAATATGCCTATCGCTTAAGAATTAACCCAAAAGAATTAATTTGTTTTAACCCGTCAAAACCAGCCCAACGAATTTGTCTTTTACGATCAAATAAAACAGATCCTATTTCCATCGATGAAGACAAGTATCTATTCACATAGTTTCTGCTTTTAATTTCAATTTCTTTGGCCATCCTTCTCCAAATCAACGACACAGCCTCTGGGTTACTAACTTCAAGGGTCAATAAAGCATTTTCCACCGATGTTGATTTACTTATTAACTCAATCAAATCAAATGAGATGCCCTCTCTAAATGCAAGTGAGGTGAGAATTTCAATCCTTCCATCGGCAAGATGATGATGTGTATGAAAAACGCCACCAGACAGTTTTATCAGTTTTCCATGATACCCAAATAATAAAAGTTTCTTGACTCCATTTTCTGCAGCAGCAACAAGAAGAGGACCTAACCAATTCCCCGTTTTAATAATTTGATTAGCTGGAAGTCCATATTTCATTGCTAAGTCCATTCCATTTTCACCAATTACAAAAGTCAGACATCCATCAAATGTTGCTTCAGAGCATTTGTGTTCCAAGATCTCTTTACAGTTTTTCAACTGATCGGGAGACGCACTAATTTGAACCTCCGCCTGTGTCCCAATGAGAGACAATCCATCTACAACTCCAAAGGCTTCATTACTTGTCTTTAATGCACGGTCTTTCCCTTCAGGTAAAATAATTTCGACTTTAATTAAATTACCCTTGGGCAAAAGGGGGTATAGGTTCATACAAAGCAAATCACGCGCAAACTGAGATATACATGGCTGACCGGATCCTTGCAATTTACCTACTCCAAAACCTGCATGAAAATCAAGCCAATCGGGGAAACCATTTTCAACTACCCTTTTAGATTGAAAACTTGTTTTACTAAATTGAACATATGCCCAGATTTCTACTCCTCTTGTTATGTCAAGAGCCAATCCAGACTGACAATGAGTTACTGCTAAAGATCTATCACCCTTATCAAGTAAAGCAGAAGAAGAAATAGGTACAGTAATCGATTCTTCTTTATTTGGTAAATCAATACTCTCATTATCCAAAAATTTATTGCCAATAAGAGTGTTTGTTGCTGACTTTGCAGCCGCAACGACCCAAACGGGAAGAGTAAATTGATTCAAATCATTGGAAGAGCTGACGATAAAGGAAATTCCCTAAATAATTTTTTAAAATAATAGTAATCTAGATTTAAATAAGTAAATGCAGGACAAACTCAATCTAATGATTCCTGGACCGACACCGGTTCCAGAGAATGTTTTGAGTTCCATGAGTAAACACCCCATTGGTCACAGAAGTGGAGATTTTCAAAAAATTGTTCAAAAAACAACTGAGCAACTCAAATGGCTTCACCAAACAACTGCAGACGTCCTAACAATTACAGGAAGTGGGACAGCTGCAATGGAGGCAGGAATAATTAATACATTAAGCAAAGGTGATCAAGTCATTTGCGGCGATAATGGAAAATTTGGTGAAAGATGGGTAAAAGTAGCAAAAGCATATGGATTAAATGTAAAAGTAGTCAAAGCTGATTGGGGAACTCCTCTTGATCCAAATCAATTCAAAAAGATTCTTGAAGAAGACACTAATAAAAAAATTAAAGCAGTTATTTTAACTCACTCAGAAACTTCAACAGGAGTGATTAATGATCTTAAATCGATTAATAATGAAGTAAAAAATCATAGTCAAGCTATTACTATTGCTGATTGTGTAACAAGTCTTGGTGCATGTAACATCCCCATGGATGACTGGGGAATAGATGTAATAGCTTCAGGCTCTCAAAAAGGTTACATGATTCCACCTGGCCTTAGCTTTGTTGCTATGAGCAAAAGAGCATGGGAAGCAAATAATAAATCTGATTTACCTAAATTTTATTTAGATCTAAAACAATATTTAAAGACAGTTAATCAAAATAGCAATCCTTTTACCCCTGCAATAAATTTATACTTTGCTTTAGAAGCTTCACTCACAATGATGCAAAAAGAAGGGTTAAATAATATATTTGCCCGTCATTCTCTTCATCAGAAAGCAACTCAAGAAGGAATAAAAGCAATGGGTTTGAAGTTATTTACAAAAGAAGATTTTGGAAGTCCAGCGATAACAGCTGTTAAACCTGAGAATATCGACGCTGAAAGTATAAGAAAAGCATTAAAAAATGATTTCGACATACTCCTTGCTGGAGGTCAAGATCATTTAAAAGGAAAAATATTTAGAATTGGACATTTGGGTTTTGTCAATAATAGAGATATTATTAGTGTCATATCAGCTTTAGAAAGTACTCTTGATAAAATGGGCAAACTAAACGTCCCCATTGGTCAAGGAATTGCAAAAACAATTTCAGTACTAAATAAAGAATAATATTTAATAGATCAATAGAATAACTTTTAACTTTATTGTTTTAATTAGATGAAGCACTTGAGGTCCTTCCCTAAAAGCTTTTATCTAATTATGAAAAACAAGCCAGCACATGATTGTAAATTTTCTTCCTCAGCATACTTAGATAAATTTTTAAAGAACAAATAAGCCTCTTTTAAAATATCTATTTTTCACTTGAACTGCATTCATTAGTATTTTTGTAGGCACAAAAAATATTGTTGAACTACAATAAAAGAAAGATAGATATAAAAAAAATCAAAATCTCATTCAATATTTTTATATACAATTTTTCCAAAGTCAATGTCGTAAAGTTTATGCGATAAAAAAAAACTAATACTAACTAACGCTAGACAGAAGCAAAAAAAATAGATAATTTAAATTTGATAATTCTCTTAAAATCATGCCATTAGGGATAAAGCGAAACTTTTTACCACTTTCAATAATTTGTTTACTCTGCAGCAGCACTTTAGGATTAAGAATTAACGCAGCAGTCACAAATGGAGCAGATATATATTGCTTCATGAGGAATGGGGGCAATACTCATGAACCAAGCTGGCAAGCAGCCTATCAATTTATAAAAAATAAAAAACAAGGTTTATTCAAAACTTCCCCAAAACAAGCTGCTTCATTAATTGTTGAAGAAGTAGTTCAAGATCCTACAAAATATGCAGATTGCATTAATTATTTAGGTGATCTATATACGGGTGACTCGAGTTCTATAGGAATTAATAATGATAAAGAATTAGGAAATGAAGTAACTTCTTCAGGGGAAAGTGAAGAGAAAACTCCAAAAGGGAAATATATAGATCGTTATAGTTATTAGTTAATTTAATATAAACAAGAAGACTTTAGATCTAATTCAAAGTCAATTTAAAAAAAAATCTTATAAAGTACAATATTGCAATATCCGATACATTGACTTATCGGTCTATCAAGGCAAAATTCAACTAGCTAATTTCTACACATGCATAACAGGGATGCGGTTTTCTTAGAAGATCTATGCCCAAAGCTACGTGATCGAAGATGGCGCAAATCATTACATGAATTCACCGGAAACAATTGTATTTATTGTGGGAAAAATTCAGAATCAATTGACCATATTCTACCTAGAAGTAGAGGTGGGTTAAGCACTACTGAAAATTGTGTGCCTGCCTGCCTCTCATGTAATGGAAGCAAAACAGATAATGATGCTTTTGAATGGTACAGAAAACAACGTTTTTACGACCCAAGACGATCTATGGCAATAAGAGCTTGGACGGAAGGAGACATACGTTTAGCTTTAAGGCTTCTAAAATGGGCTGAGCCTAAACCTAATGAGAGTCGTAAAAATTCAAAATCGCGATCAAATGAAGATTATTCTTGGCAAGCAGCTTAAAACTCTACCAAACTTGACAAGCGGCAGAAGAATTATATTTTTCACAAATCGAAGTCAAGTTAGAAGGTTTTTCTGGTACAAGAATGATGCAAAAAAGAAAGCAAATTGACGCGAGTATGGGTTTTATAATGATCTGATTTTTGTCTTGTTCAGATATTCTTTTATAGTTCCTTAATTTCCTAGCGCCATTAGAGGAATTCAGACTAGGCTTTAAATAAGAAGCAATCATTGCTAAATAATCAACATAATACATTTGTACTAATGATTCAAGATATTGTCAAGCGATCTGAGCCTCTACCGCCTAGATCAAAATTAATCATATTTGGAGGTGGATTTAGTGGTCAAAGAATCGCAAGTGTAGGAAGGCATTTAGGAGTAAAAGTTTTATGCAGCCGGAGAAAAGAAGGTAGCAAAGGAGCTGATTTTGTATTTAACACCGATCAAAAATTTTCTAATGAAATTCTGGAAGGAGCAACACATGTCTTAAGTTGTATACCTCCTTTATTAAGTGGAGAAGATCCTGTGCTTCTTAAACTTAAAAATCAATTACTAAATTCAAAAAAGATAAAGTGGGTGGGTTATTTATCAACTACTGGTGTATATGGAGATTCAAAAGGTAACTGGGTAAATGAGAATACGTCTCCAAACCCTCAACAAGAAAGAAGTATTCGTAGATTGTCCTGTGAAAAACAATGGCTAGATACAAAGCTACCGATTCAAATACTCAGATTACCAGGAATTTATGGGCCTGGAAGATCTGCATTTGAAAGCCTGTTAAATGGAACAACGAAAATGATCGATAAACCCGGTCAAGTTTTTTCAAGAATTCATGTCGATGATATTGCTGGATCTGTCTTATTCTTAATTAATCTCTTTTTTCAAGGGAGAACTCCATCAGTAGTGAATGTAGCCGATAACTTGCCAGCAAGTAATCTTGACGTGCTTAATTTCGCAGCCAAAATAGCCAAAAAATCTCTACCATCAACAGTACCTTTTGAAATTGCGCAAACAACAATGAGTCCAATGGCAATATCTTTTTGGCAGGAGAATAGAAAAGTTGATAACGAGTTATTATGTAAAAAACTTGGCTATTCTCTAATTTATCCTGATTTTAAATCTGGGTTAAAGAATTGTTTTTCGCATATAAAAATGAATTAATAATCTTTATTTTTTTAAATTATCATTAATAAATGTATTTTAAAAGTCATTTTAACCTAGTTACTAAATAATTAAAGTCAAATGAAATTAACCCAATATTTTAAAAAACTTATTCCAATCTATTGCAAGCCAACTTTTACTTAACACTTGGCTAAAAAATTAAAACCCCAAAGAAAAAATCGAAACATGACAAAATCTCAAAATACAAAAGAAAAGAAAACTAAACTTATTATTTCATTAGGAGATCCTGCAGGCATAGGGACTGAAATAACATTAAAAGCTCTTGGCTCTAAGAGGTTAAATAAAAATATAAAGCCTTTGCTTGTTGGATGCGAAAATAATATTCATGAAACCTATTCAAAGTTAATTAAGCATGGAATAGATAATATTCCCGATCCGAACAAGCTTGATATTATCGATATCCCTTTAGAAAATAAAGTTATTCCAGGAATAGTAGACAAATATTCTGGTTCAGCGAGCTTTAAATGGCTTGTAAATGCAACTAATATACTTTCCGAGGGAAAAGCTAATGCTCTAGTAACAGCACCTATTTCTAAAATTGCCTGGCATAAAGCTGGTCATAAATTTGCAGGGCAAACTGATTTATTAGGTAAATTAACTAATAAACAAACATCTATGCTTTTTACAGCTATCTCACCAAATAATGGATGGAGATTTAATACTTTATTAGCCACAACACATATACCACTTAATAAAATAAATAATACTTTAACAAAAGCATTGATCAGGCATAAATTAGATACCTTGTTGAGTTTCTGTCGTAAGTTCAAAGAAAAGCCATCAATACAAATAGCCGGCTTAAATCCACATGCAGGGGAAGAAGGAAAAATTGGAATAGAAGAACAAAACTTAATCATTCCTATTTTAAATGAATGGAAATTAGATAATCCAAGCATCAAAATTAGTGGACCCATACCTCCAGATACCTGTTGGATTTCATCAGGAAATGCATGGAATGCCGCCTCAAGTCAAAATAATGCACCTGATGGAATACTCGCTTTGTATCACGATCAAGGTCTGATCCCTGTCAAACTAATTGCCTTTGATGAAGCTGTTAACACAACTCTTGGGTTGCCTTTTGTGAGAACATCACCTGATCATGGGACTGCTCTTGATATTGCAGGAAAATTCAAAGCAAGAGAAAAAAGTATGATTGCAGCAATGAATAATGCTTGGCTCCTTTCTCAATAAATAAAAAATTTACACAGGTTTTAATCTCATTAAAACTTGACCAAACTCGACTGGTGTTCCGTTCTCTACAAGAATTTCAATAACTTCACCGCTTACCTCTGATTCTAATTCGTTCATTAATTTCATTGCCTCAAGAATACAAACAGCTTGACCTACAGTAATTCTGGACCCAATCTCCACGAAAGGGGGCTCTTCAGGGCCTGGTGCTCGATAAAAGGTCCCAACCATAGGAGCTGTAACTTCAACTAAATCAGAGCGTGATCCTGGAACGGAAGGAGGGGGGGTGCTTTGTACAGGAGAAGCATCAATTTTAGATTGAGTTGGGGTTAGTGGTGGATCAATGTCTTCTGAAGTGATTTTCCTATTGGAAGTTATTGAATCTGAAGAAGTCCCAAGATTACGTTTAACTTCCAAGCAAAAGTCTTCTCCCTCAAGTCGAAACTCTTGAATATCACTCTCAGCTAAAGTTGCCAATAAGCGATGAAGCTCTTCGTGATCAAGATTCATAGTCATTGTGTTTCTCGGCCTAGATAACTGTCATTTCGAGTGTCTACTCGAATTTTCTCACCAATTGAAATAAATAATGGGACCATTACTTGGGCTCCTGTTTCCAAGATTGCAGGCTTTGTTCCTCCAGAAGCAGTGTCACCTTTTACGCCAGGATCAGTTTCTTTTATTTCTAAAACAACTGAATTGGGCAATTCAACTTCAAGAGGTTTTTCATTCCAAGACACTACATTAACCTCCATACCTTCCTTTAGATATTTCCTGCTTTCACCAATTTGTTTAGCTGATAGACGAGTTTCTTCATAAGAAGTCATATCCATAAATACAAAATCATCTCCGTCCATATAAGTGTGTTGCAACTTTGATTTCTCTAAAAGAGCTTGAGGAACCATTTCCCCAGCCCTAAAAGTCTTTTCAACAACACTACCGCTCACGACGGCCTTTAATTTGGTCCTAACAAAGGCAGAACCCTTACCAGGCTTGACATGTAGAAATTCAATAACACGCCAAACTGCACCGTCTAACTCGATCGTAGTGCCAGTGCGAAAGTCGTTACTTGAAATCATTCACACAAAAGATACCAATCGATCATAAGTCTGTGCCAAAGTCATGCAAAACATAGAATTAACATGGCGAAAAAGATTTGCATTCTTGCCCTGATAACAATCCTGTTTTCTTTAAGCTCTCCATGGATTGACCCTGCTGTTGCAAGCCTTCCAAATGGTAATCGATTGAAAGATCCATACGCAATATTAAGAAATTCTTTACCGATTGACCAAAAAGAATTACGTGAATTACAAAACAAACTAGAAGATACCAGTGAAGATCTTCGAGGAAGTAGATGGTCAGCTATCAGCAAAGCCACTTCAAGAAGTCAATTCCTAGTCAGTAACAAAAAAAATCAAATTCTTGATTCAATGCCAGAGGAAAATAGAGAAAATGCGGCTAATCTACTTTCTAATTTGAAAAAAGAGCTTGATGAGTTAGGTCAAATAGCGAACGAAAAAAATAAAGTCTCATTTCTTGACGTAAGGCGTCAAAGCTTAAAAACAATTGATGATATAGAATCTCTTCTTATTACAAAAAATTTCCCATATAAAATACCCAGTGAATACAATAATCTACCAAGACTTTTAGGTAGAGCAAATGTAGAAATTAAAACATCAAAAGGAAATATGAATGCAATTATTGATGGTTACAATGCTCCGCTTACAGCTGGTGCGTTTATAGATCTTTCAATGAAAGGTTTTTACGATGGTTTACCAATCAATAGGGCTGAAGAGTTTTTTATTCTTCAAACTGGGGATCCTAAAGGAGAAACAATTGGATATATAGACCCTGATAATAATGAGTTGCGAAGAGTTCCATTAGAAATAAGAACTTCTAGTTTGGAAGATACACTTTATGGAGAAACTTTTGAAGACGTTGGTCTTTACACTGAGACCCCAGTTCTTCCATTTGCAACTTTAGGAACACTTGGCTGGGCTCACTCTGATACAGATTTAAATGATGGTTCATCGCAGTTTTTCTTCTTCTTATATGAAGCTGAATTAAATCCAGCTGGACGTAATCTTATTGATGGAAGAAACGCAGCTTTTGGCTACGTCATAGAAGGTTCAGAAATATTAAATAAACTTGGAGTAGATGATAAAATTATCTCGATTACAGTATTAAATGGTTCAGAAAATCTAAAACTTAAAGCTTAAATTTGAAACAAAGTGACAACTACAATTAAAGATTTAGGTGAAATAGAATTACTAAATCGTTTAAAAAAGTTTATGCGCTGCGGACAAATAGATGATGATGTCGCAGAAATAAATACAAAAAATAAAAGTTTATTAATTAATACTGATTTACTTGTAGAAAAAATTCATTTTTCAGATGAAATATCTAATGCTAAAGATATTGGCTGGAAATGTATTACCACAAATATTTCTGATCTTATTTGCAGCGGCTCAGAAAATATAATTTCCTTTACTGTTGGGCTTGTTTTGCCGCCAAACACAGATTGGAAATGGGTTGAGAATCTATATGAAGGAATGTGGGAAGCAATGCAAGAATTTGGAGGAGAAATAATCGGTGGAGATTGCTCATGCGGAGAAACAAAAATGATTTCAATTACAGCAATTGGAGAAATGAATCTACCCAGACTACATAGAGGAAATGCTTTACCTGGAGATTACATTGTTAGCACTGGATTCCATGGATTAAGTAGGCTAGGATTGGCCCTTTTAACATCCGAGAAACTGCCAAGTGAATCCCACCTAAGTCCTGAGCTGATTAATAAGGCTGTCAAAGCACACAAACGCCCCTATCCTGCATTAAAAGCACTCAAAGCATTAATAGCTTGTAAACCTCAATCAACGAGTTGGAGAGCCGCAGGAACTGATAGCAGCGATGGACTAATTGAATCAATTAGAGGAATTTGCCAAGCCAGTAATTGTCAAGCAGTTTTATCAAAAACTTCTATTCTCAAATATCCCGACTGGCCAGAAGATGATATTTGGGATGAATGGATCCTGAATGGTGGTGAGGACTATGAATTGATACTGAGTCTTCCTAAAGAATGGGCAAAGTCATTATCAAATAAATTAAAACATGCCAAAATTATTGGGTTTATCAAAAAAGGTAAACCCAATATTTTCTGGGATAATTTAGAACAAACTAAAATTGACCAATCCAGTAGATTTCGACATTTTTAGCGCTATAACTTAATTTTTACTTCCATTTCTGAGCAACAATTTCAGCCAAGTCAACAACCCTTTGACTGTAACCCCACTCATTGTCATACCAAGCTAAAACTTTGACCATATTGTCATCGATACACATTGTTAAAGCTTCATCAACAATGGTTGATTCATTCGTTCCTGCATAGTCAGTAGAAACCAGAGGCAAATCACCATATTTAATGATTCCTTTCATTTCTCCCTGTGAAGCAGTTTTCAATAATGAATTGACCTCTTCAGCACTAGTTTTACGACTTGATTCAAAAACCAAATCAACTGCAGAAACATTAGGAGTAGGGACTCGCATCGCAATACCAGTTAATTTCCCTTTCATTTGTGGATAAACAAGTGCAACAGCCTTTGCCGCTCCGGTTGAAGTAGGGACCAAATTCATTGCTGCTGCTCTTGCACGACGTAAATCGCGATGAGCATTATCAAGAATTCTTTGATCTCCCGTATAACTATGAATCGTGGTCATTAACCCTTTATTAATTCCCAACTTTTGATCTAAAACTTTTACGATTGGAGCTAAACAATTGGTGGTACAACTTGCATTGCTGAGGATATCAAAATCTTCATGAGAGTAGGAATCAGCGTTAACACCAACAACATATGTACCTACACCATCACCCTTACCAGGTGCAGTAAGAATGACCTTCTTAGCCCCAACTTGTAGATGCTTACTAGCACCCACATCTGTATTAAATACGCCTGTTGACTCAATTACTAAATCAATTCCCCACTCTTTCCAGGGAAGATTTAAAGGGTTTCTATCTGAGTAACATTTTATAGTTTTGCCATTAATTTGAAATGTATCGTCTGTATGTGAAATTTCGGCGTCTTTTATAGCACCTAAAATAGAGTCATATTTGAGCAAATGTGCACAAGTTTTTGGGTCAGAAGTGACGTTAATGCCGACCACCTCAATATTTGTATTTGCACCCCTACTAAGCCAACAACGCATAAAATTGCGTCCAATTCTTCCGAATCCATTAATCGCTACACGCAAGGTCATTTCAAAAACGGTAAAACCGCACAAGCTACTGGCCGCTAATCATACAGAACGATGATCATTTTCTGCGCATTTTGAAAAATAATTGAAGCGTTAAGGACATAAAAAGTACAAAAACTCTCTAATTCTTTAAAAAATGTGCCTTTAAATCAATGAAGAGTTATCTTTCTAAGGACACTGAAGTGAAATTGAAGAAAACAACAGAGTTACCAACTCATATTCATTTTATTGGAATCGGTGGTATTGGTATGTCTGCTCTAGCAATGATTCTCGCGAAAAAAGGATATTCAATTTCTGGCTCTGACCAGAAAAAAAACCTAACTTTAAAGAAATTAGCAGAAAATAAAGTCCACACCTTTCCAACCCAAGCAGAATCGAATATTGATGAAATTCTTAAAGTCCATGGAAAAAATATATTAGTTGTTAGAAGTTCAGCAATACATCGAGATAATTCAGAATTATCTAAAGCAAGAAAATATAATTTAACAATTAAACATCGTTCTGAAATATTGGCCTTTTTAATTGAACAAAAAAGATCAATAATTGTCTCAGGATCTCATGGCAAAACAACTACAAGTACTTACATTACAACATTATTTTCATATGCCAATAAGAATCCGACGGCTATCATAGGCGGAATTATACCTCTCTACAAAAAAAACTACAATTTTGGCAATAGTGAATTTTTGATCGCAGAAGCAGATGAATCGGATGGATCGTTAGTAAACTTTAATCCAAATATCGGATTGATTACGAATTTAGAACTTGAACATGTTGATCATTATCTAGATCTAGAAGATTTAATAAAAACAATGAAACAATTTGCTCAAAAGTGTGAATGCTTAATTACTAATTTTGATTGTGAAAATCTTAGAGATAATATACAGAGTTCTAAATTATTTTCGATTAAAAAAATTAATAATATAGATTTTGCACTAATTCCGAAAGAATCTAATGGATATGAAATTATTGCAGAGTATTATGAAAAAGAAAAGTTTATTGATGTTATAAAAATACCAGTTCCTGGAATACACAATTTAAGCAATACAGTAGCTGCAATAGCTGCATGCAGAGTAGCTGGAATTCTTTTCAAAGATATAAAAGAAGGAATTAAGAATTTAAAGCTCCCTTCAAGAAGGTTTGAATTTAAAGGATTATGGCAAAATAGATTAATAGTTGAGGATTATGCTCATCATCCGAGCGAAATTGATGCTGCAATATCAATTGCATCTACTATCATCAAGACAAAACATAAACTTTCAAAAATTTTGCCTAGAAGATTAGTTACCATATTTCAGCCACATCGATATAGTAGAACTCAAAAGTTTCAAAAGGAATTTGCAAAAAGTCTAAGTCAATCTGATTTAGTAATTATAACTCCAATTTACTCTGCTGGAGAAGATAAAGTCGAAGATATAAATAATAAGAATATTGGAGATGAGTTAAAAAAAATTAAACCTAACCTAGAAATATATACACCAGATAACAATCAAGATGTGATAAAAATAATAAAAAAACATACACTTGAAAAAGACTTGATTTTAATAATGGGAGCAGGAGATATTAATCTAATATGTGAAAATCTATTTTTAGAATTACTCAATAATAAATTAATCAGCAATAATATAGCCGCTTAATAAATGAATTCCATTAAATTAGAGAAAAATATTTCCTTATCAAATTTCACTACTTGGAGAATAGGGGGTCCTGCAGAATGGATTGCTCAACCAAAAAATATAGAAGAAATTAATTATTTAATTACTTGGATAAATAAGAAAAAAATTCCTTGCAATATTATTGGTGCTGGATCAAATCTTTTAATAAATGACAAAGGAATTAAAGGTTTAAGTCTATGTATGCGTAATTTCAAAGGAATTCAAATTGATAAAAACAATGGAATTATCGAAGTCCTTAGCGGTGAAATGCTTCCTACTCTGGCGAGAAAAGCGGCTGCGAGTGGACTTCATGGCTTCGAATGGGCTGTAGGAATACCAGGAACAATTGGTGGGGCTGTAGTTATGAATGCTGGGGCACAAGAAGATTGCATATCTAACTATCTCGAGAGTATTACAACGCTATCTTTGACAGGTGAATACAAAATGATCAAGGGCAAGGATCTCAATTTTGGATACCGACACAGTCTGCTTCAAAATGAAAAATTAATTGTTATCTCTGCTCGACTCAAGCTGATGTCAGGTCATGCAGAAGAAATTCGACAGGTCACAAATGAAAACTTAAATCATCGATTAAAAACTCAACCTTATCAAGCTCAAACATGCGGCAGTGTTTTTCGTAATCCAGAACCTTTGAAAGCTGCAAAATTAATTGAAGAAATTGGTTTAAAAGGATTTCGTTTTGGTGGAGCAGAAATATCCAAAATACATTCAAATTTTATAATTAACGCAAACCAAGCTTCCTCTTATGACGTCAGAGAATTGATTAAATATGTCAAGAAAAGAGTTTTTGATTCTTATGGAATCTTGTTAGAAACAGAAGTTAAACAATGTGGCTTTTAAATTTAAACCCTAAAATCAATAACAATAGGAAATTCTCATGGCTGGATTCGGACTACCAAATTTTGGACAACTCACAGAAGCTTTTAAAAAAGCACAACAAATTCAGCAAAATGCCCAAAAACTTCAAGAAGAGCTTGAAGTTATGGAAATAGAGGGCACAAATAATGACAATAGGGCAAAGATATGGATGTCAGGGAATCAAAAACCTTTACGTGTAAAAATTGACCCATCTCTTCTTTCTGAAGACAAAGCAATAATCGAAAAAGCCATATTAGATGCTATGAAATCCGCTCACGAAGTTTCAACTTCGACAATGAAAGAGCGAATGGAAGATTTAACCGGTGGATTCAAACTTAACCTGCCTGGTATGGGAGATGAGAATTAATCATTTCCTCAAGGTTCTCACGATAAAAAGAATATCTTTCAAGATCTTTATTAATTACACAACCCGGCTCATCTCTATGCAAGCAATTACGGAACTTACATTGTGATGTGGCTAACTGTGTTCGAAACTCAGGAAACAAAGAAGCAAAACCAGTTGGCTCACATACTATTTCTGGACGATTAAACCCTGGTGTATCAGCAAGAAGTGAACCATTTCCAATTGCAAAAAGTTCGACATGTCTAGTCGTATGTGTGCCTCTCTTTAATTTTTTTGAAACAGTTGAAGTAGGTAGAGAAACGGATGGGATTAAATGATTAATTAAACTTGTCTTTCCTACTCCAGAAGGACCCGCAAGAACAGTTAATTTTGTCTTTCGAAATCGTTCTATTAATGAATCAATACCCTGAGAATTATATATAGATACAGGTAAACAATCATACCCCCAAGATTTAAATTTATTTATATATAAAATTAAATCATTCTTTGTAATTAAATCTATTTTGGTTAAGATTATTAAAGGCTCTATATTTGCACATTCAGCTGTTAATAAAAAACGGCTTGTTTGCTCAATATCAAATAAAGGCTCATCAACTGAGATACAAATAGATAATAAAGTAACGTTTGCCACCGCTGGACGTTTTAAAAAACTTTTTCGCGGCCCCACTTCTGAAATTACAGCTATTTTGTTTTTATAATCTATAGACTCAACGGAAACTATATCCCCTACATCTATAAATAAACCTTGATAATCTAACTTACTTCTTCGAGTGCATAAAAGTCTAATTTTTTCATACAATTGATCAAATGAATCGTCCTTAAAATTTAAATAGTCAATCTCAACAATTAAAAAATTTGCCTTCAGTGCAACAACAATACCTTTAGATTTATTAGGTTTATTTTTATTCACTCGATATTATCAAAGATACTTTTTTAGAGTGTTTAGTCAATATTTTTACTTTATAACCTTTCTCTTGCAAACCATCGATAACACTAGTTTCTGCTTCGCCTCTATCAAGATCTACTTTTAAAACTTGATTTGACGATAAGTTTTCTAAAGCCAGACAACATTTAACAAAATTTACTGGACAAGGAAGGCCACTCAAATCTAAATAATGATCAATGAAGATATTTTTCTCCACTATTATTTACCAAATAACTTACTAAATAAGCCACTTTTATGATAATGATGTTGAGGTCCACGTGCAGAGTAATGTCCAGCTAATTCTTCTAATAAATTTCTTTCAGAATCTGATAATTTTGTAGGTAATTTAATCTTTACTGAGACTTGATGATTACCTCTAGCAACTGGATTGCCTAGTTTCGGCACCCCTTTATTTTCTAAATTCAAAATAGAGTTAGGTTGGGTTCCTGCTGGAATTTGCAATTTAGTAGGGCCATCTACAGTCTCTATTTCAATAGTATCTCCTAAAATTGCCTGAAGGTAACTAATATTAACTTCAGATAAAATTGTCAATCCATCTCTCTTTAAATTAGGATGATTTTTAACTTTTAAAAAAACATATAGATCTCCAGATGGACCACCCTTTAATCCAGCATTACCCTCTCCTGAGACTCTTAATCGTGTTCCGCTATCAACACCAGCAGGAATATTAATTTTTAATTTTTTTCTTACTTGTTTAACCCCTTTCCCTCCACAAGCATTACAAGGATCTTTAATCACTTGTCCAGTACCACCACAGGTTGGACATTCAGCGACTTGAGTAAAACTTCCAAAAGGTGTACGAGTCGCTCTTCTTACTTGACCTGCACCACTACATGTAGGACAAGTAACAGGACCAGTGCCTTTCTTAGCCCCAGTGCCTCTGCAAACATCACAAGTTTCTAAATGAGGGACCGTAATCTCTTTTTCTTGTCCAGAAATAGCTTTATCAAAATCTATCGTTAGGTCGTAACGTAAATCGTCTCCCTGTTGTGGTCCGCGTCTTTGAGGGCGAGAACCTCCAGCTGAACTAGCACCACCAAAGCCATTAAAAAAGGTATCAAACAAATCTGCAAAGCCACCCATATCTCCCATATCCGGCATGCCAGCGGCCCCACCTATTCCAGCTTCTCCAAATTGGTCGTAACGAGCTCGCTTTTGAGAGTCGCTTAAAACTTCATATGCTTTGCCTATTTCTTTGAACTTATCCTCTGCACCTGCTTCCTTATTGACGTCAGGATGATATTTCCGAGCTTGCTGTCTATAAGCTCTTTTTAAAGTGTCAGCATCAGCATCTCTGCTGACACCCAATAGATCGTAAAAATCAGCCATTAGTACATTTAAACAAATTCAATTCCGTTTCGATCATCATGTAGTTAATTCTCATCTTTAGTTGAACCATCTACAGATTCACTTAGTTCTTGATTAGAAGCACTCTGATCAGGAATCTCTTCATTAACGGCTTTCGGGCCTGGACCCATAGAAACTTTAACCAAGGCATGCCTTAAAACACGACCGTTAAGGTGATAACCCCGTTGTAATTCTTCAATCACAATATCCTCAGCCTTTTCATCGCTGGGCTCTCTCATAACTGCCTCATGCAAAGACGGATCAAAAGCCTGATCAACCACTCGCATTGGAGCAACGCCAAGATTCTTAAGAACTTCAACTAATTGTTTGTAAAGCCCTTGGTAGCTTCGGTGTAATGCTTGAGCTTCTTCACCCTCAGGATTCAACTGCTGCCTTGCTCTTTCAAAATTATCAACAATAGGAAGTATTTCACTAAGGGTTGTGCAAGTAAGTTGAATTTTTAGATCATCTTGATCACGCGTCTGTCGCTTTCGGAAATTATCAAAGTCAGCAGCTATTCTCATATATTGGCTGTTTAAAGTTTCATGCTCTTTTTCTAATTGCTGTAATCTTGCTTCAGTATCTGAACCTTTAATATTTGAATCACAACTAGTTGAAGATTGTTCGTTTGATGTATCTACCGAATCATTCTTCACTTGAGGCTCTACGTCGGGATTATCAGAAAGCTCAACTTGATTAACTGATTCATTACTTTTAGGAGAACTTACAGAATTTTCACTGGGATTATTTTGTGATGAACCATCTTGTGATAATTCATATTCGGAAGAGGAAACGTCTGAATTCATATAATTCAATCAGCTTTTAGACCATGTTGATTGCAAAGGGTTTTTTGTACAAGCTACGGAAGCCCACACCTATTTGAATAGAAAAGATAATCATTTACGAATCAACTTCAAAAGCAAGAGCTACACCATTATTACAATATCGTTTACCAGTGGGTCTTGGACCATCATTAAAAACATGTCCTTGATGCCCACCACATCGTCGACAATGATATTCAGTTCTGGGGACAATTAATTTGAAGTCTGTTTTTGTCTCTATTGCATCCGGTAAATGATCAAAAAAGCTTGGCCAGCCTGTTCCACTGTCAAACTTTGTTGTTGAAGAAAATAAAGCAAGACCGCATCCTGCACAACGAAAAACTCCTTTCCTTTTTTCATCATTTAATGGACTTGAAAACGGTCTCTCTGTTCCTTCCTTTCGTAAGACGTAAAAAGCGTCTTTGGGTAAACGATTTTCCCAGTCTGCATCAGTTAGAGTTTTATAGTTTTCCATAGGTTTAGAGGAGGCAAAAGCGCTTTTTGGTTTGATAGTAAAACCAAAAAGAGTATTCAAAAGTCCAAACATAAAAAATCTACGCTTCAAAGAAATTTCTCAAGTCAGTGAATCTTAATAAAATTTACTCCCTAAAAGTTGAAAAAATTAATTCATAAAAAATGATTTCCAATTCTTTAAAAACAAATGAAATAGCTAACTACAGATTAAGTATTGCTCCAATGATGGATTGCACAGATAGGCATTTTCGTGTCCTTATGCGCCAGATCACCAAAAAATCGCTTCTCTACACTGAAATGATTGTGGCCCAAGCGCTCCATTACAGCAAAAACAGGAATAAATTATTAGATTTTGATGAGATTGAGCATCCTATTTCCATACAACTAGGAGGAGACAACCCGAAACTTTTAGCTGAAGCAGCTCAAATGGCTGAAGATTGGGGCTATGACGAAATTAACTTAAACATTGGATGTCCAAGTCCGAGAGTAAAATCTGGCAACTTTGGAGCTTGTCTTATGGGAAAACCAAAGATAGTGGCTGATTGTATTGAGAAAATGAAGAAATCATGCAATAAACCAATAACCATCAAACACAGGCTTGGTATTGATAATCTCGACAGTGATGATTATCTTCTAAAATTTGTTGATACTTGTTCACTTGCAGGAGCAGACAGATTCATAATTCATGCAAGAAAAGCTTGGCTTAATGGATTAAATCCAAAAGAAAATCGTACAATTCCACCTCTTCAATATGAAAGAGTTCAAAAATTAAAAAATAACAGGCCGGAATTAATTATTGAGCTGAACGGTGGACTAAATACGATTAATGATTCCATTGAAGCTCTCAAAGTATTTGATGGAGCAATGGTGGGAAGAGCTGCATACTCTCATCCATTTCTTTGGACAAAAATTGATTCATTAATTTTTGGACAAAAAGAAAAATATTTATCAAGATCAAAAATAATAAAAAAGCTTATTCCTTTTGCTCAAAAGCATTTAGAGAATGATGGACGTCTTTGGCAAATTTCTAGACACATTTTAAATCTGATAGAAAATATTCCTAATGCAAAAATATTGAGACAAGAATTAAGTGAAAAATGTCAAACTCAGAAAGCTGATATTTCCATTTTAAAAAAAATTGCCCAACAACTCGAAGATGCTGGGCAATAAAAAAATAAACGAAATCTTTAAGATTCTGCGCCGCCATAATCTGCAGTAGAGTCAGCTCCCCCTTCAGGCGAAGCACCTCTTCTTCTTCTACTACGACCTTGATCAAAGTCATTTACATCTTGAGAAGCATTACCATGACTACGATCTTCCCAGCCTTTGGCTCCAGAAGGTCTATCTTGAGCTGATTGATCAGACTGACCGCCACCGCCATAGCCGCCACCGCCGTAGCCGCCTTGACCGCCACCGCCGTAGCCACCTTGACCGCCACCGCCGTAGCCGCCTTGACCGCCACCGCCGTAGCCACCTTGACCGCCACCGCCGTAGCCACCTTGACCGCCACCGCCGTAGCCACCTTGACCGCCACCGCCATAGCCGCCTTGACCGCCACCGCCGTAGCCGCCTTGACCGCCACCGCCGTAGCCGCCTTGACCGCCACCGCCATAGCCACCACCGCCATAACCGCCTTGACCGCCACCGCCATAGCCGCCACCACCGCCATAGCCGCCACCGCCGCCTCTTCTGGGAGCACTCCCTCTAGGTTCGGCTTTGTTGATTCTTAAAGGACGGCCCATGAGCTCAGCACCTTGTAGAGATTCAATTGCTGAAGCTTCAACTGCTTCATCAGCCATCTCAACAAAAGCAAAACCTCTTTTGCGTCCCGTATCTCGTTCTAAAGGTAAAGAACAATTTGACACCTCCCCAAAGGGAGAAAACAATTCCATGACATCTTCCTGCTCAGCGCGGAAGGGCAAGTTGCCGACAAAAATACTCACTTGAAAATTGACTTAAAATAAAATGTAACTAATCGGCTATGAATAGCCAAAATTAATAACTCTAAAATGAGTTATCACTAAACACTTTAATACCGAAAGCCCTAAAATAGATTTATAACGAATTTTTTAATTAAATAATTTTTCTCGCCAAGAAAGAAGCTGTTCTTGAACTCTCTCAAATCCAGTTCCACCAGCACTCAAACGAGACTCAACCACACTTGACGGTAAAAGCTTTTCGTAAATATCTTTTTCAAAAAATTTATGAAATGTTTTCCATCTTTCCAAAGTAATGTCTTTTAGTAAAATCCCTTCCTCTAAAGAAGTTTTTACAATTCGCCCGACTAATTGATAAGCCTCTCTGAATGGTATGTCTTTAGCCACTAAATAATCAGCAACGTCAGTGGCATTTGAAAAGTCTGATGAAACAGCGTGATTAAGTCTTTCTTTTCTAAAAATTAAACCTTCTTCAAACAATATTGATATGGCAACCAAGGAATTCTTAACTGTTTTAACACTATCAAAAATGGCTTCTTTGTCTTCTTGAAAATCTTTATTGTAAGCCAAAGGTAATCCTTTGATCATAGTAAGCATAGCTTGTAAATGTCCAAATACTCTTCCTGACTTACCCCGAACAAGTTCTGGCACATCAGGATTCTTTTTTTGAGGCATAAGACTACTTCCGGTAGCACATCGGTCGGTTAATTGAATAAATGCAAATTCTTCCGATGCCCATAAAATTACTTCTTCAGATAATCTACTTAAATGAGCCATAATTAACGAAGAGGCTCCTAAAAATTCTACGACAAAGTCTCTATCACTTACAGCATCTAAACTGTTAGCGTAAATATCTTGAAAGTGTAATTCTGAAGAAGTAATTTTTCTGCTTATAGAAATAGATGTTCCTGCTAAAGCAGCTGCTCCTAGCGGGGAAATATTCACTCGTTTTCTTACGTCTTTCAATCTGTTTCTATCTCTTTGTGCCATCTCAATATATGCCAATAAATGATGCGCCAGAGACAAAGGTTGTGCTCTTTGTAAATGCGTATAACCAGGAATAAGCGTGTAAAGATTTTCTTCTGCTAATAAAAAAAGAGCTATCTGAAGACGCTCCAAATCCATATCAATTTCATCAATACGCTTTCTTAGCCATAATCTAAGATCTGTTCCAACTTGATCATTACGACTACGGCCAGTATGTAGTTTTTTTCCTACCGAGCCTATCAAATCTATTAATTTTTTTTCTACTGCAAAATGCACATCTTCATCTGAAATGACAGGATGAAATAAACCATCAGATGCCTCTTTTCTAATCTGTTGAAGACCATTTTCTAATTTAATGGCCTCTTCCTTGGTAATAATCCCTTGGATTCCAAGCATACGTGCATGGGCAATTGATCCATCCAAATCTTCTTCTAATAAACAAATATCAAAATCGATTGAAGCATTAAATTTTTCTATAAAAGGATTAAGTCCTTTATCAAATCTCTCGCTCCAAGTTTTGCTCAATGCTTTTTCCATATTACTAATATAAATAAAGCAAGAGTCTTCGCAATTGTCAGGTGATTACTAAGTTAATTCAGGAACCGTTAATTCATCATTGACTTTTAAAACCACCATTGATGCATCATCTTCAAGATGATGATCACTAACACCAACAAAACCATCTAATCTTTCAAAAAGTTTATTTAATATTTGTTTAGCCCCCAAGCCTTCCTTAGCAAATTTATCTAAAAAAGTTATTAAACGATTTTCATCAAAACGTTCACCCGAAATACCAGGTGCCTCAGTAACACCATCGGTGTAGTACAGAAGAACATCACCAGGCTGAAGAAATATCTCCCCACATCCATATTCCGCTTCAGGTTGAAGACCTATTAATAGACCAGGGGTGTCTAATCTATGGATTGATTTTGACTTAGCGCTCCAAAGTAAAGGAGGATTATGTGCTGCATTAGCAAAACGTAATTTTCTTGATTGAGCGTCAAAGTCCGAATAAAATAAAGTTACAAACCTATGTGATTGAGTCAAATCTTCAAGAGCTAATTGATTCAAGTCATGCAAAATAACATCAGGGGGTAATCCTGTTAAAACTTCGGCTCTAAGCATCCCTCGTAGCATAGTCATCAACAATCCAGCAGGAACACCTTTACCCATAACATCACCTATCACAAAAGCCCACCGCCCACTAGCTTTTGCTGTTTCATTTAAATCTGAGCGAGTGGGCATAAAATCGTAATAATCACCACCTACTTGAAAAGCTGGCCTGCAACAAGCAGCTAATTCAACTCCTTCAATGACTGGACATTGATCTGGCAATAATTGTGATTGAATTTCGGCGCCAATACTTATTTGTCTATCAACTTTTTCATGATTACGAATCACCTGAAAAATGGCATCATTTTCTATAGCTACTCCGGTCAGATCAGCAACTATTTGAATATATTTTCGATGAACATTACTTCCTAAAACAATCTCTTTTTTATCAAATACATATAATCGACCTCGCGGTCTTCCTCTCGAAACTATCGATGTAGCGATCACATTACAAGATTCAAAATGTCTTTCAACTAAGCGATCTAACATTTCAATATTCTTTTCCTGCATGCCAAAACCCGTTTTCTTCCCTTCCTCTAAAAGAAATAATTTTCTAAAGAGTTCCTGATCTTCATCCATAGGAACCATTTGTAACTGTTCCCGCCAAAGACTTCCATTATCTTGAAATGAAATTAACAATGATCCTTTAACGCCAACTAATTGAGTAATAAGAAGAGGAATAAGTTCAAGAAAACGCTGTAAATTAGTAAAACTTCGCAAAGCAAAGCTCAATGAAAGCAATAAATCTTGATTAACAATTTGCTCTTGAGAAAGACTGTGAACCAAATCGCTTAAAGACTTGGAAGCAGCACTTGATAAGAAGTTATTAGGGTGTTGACTTTGTTGTTCTGAAATTGGAGAATTTTCTTTCACAATTCTCCGGCAATAAAGAAATTAAAACCTAGCAACATATACACAAAATTTCTAAAAATCATTTAACAGTTAAAAGTGCCTCAATAAACTCAAAACTATTAAATGGTCTCAAGTCTCTAATTTTCTCACCAGCTCCGATAAATCTGACAGGAAGTTTTGCTTCTGATGCAACAGCCATAGCAACACCTCCTTTAGAAGATCCATCAAGTTTTGTAAGTATTACTCCTGTTAATTCTGCTGAATCAGCAAATGCTAGAGCCTGCCTTAGCCCATTTTGACCTTGACTAGAATCAAGCACTAGTAAAGATTCAACATTTGCTTTAGGAGCAAGTTTATCGATAATTTTTCTAATTTTTTTTAATTCCTCCATTAAATTATTTTTCGTTTGTAATCTTCCTGCAGTATCTACCAATAGTAGATCTATATTCTTTGACTTACTTGCACCAATAGCATCAAATACTATCGATGCTGGATCGGCATTCTTAGATTCATTTGCAATAACTTCAACCCCTGTTCTTTCACCCCATACCTTGACTTGTTGAACAGCTGCAGCTCTAAAAGTATCTGCAGCAGCAATCATTGCTGAAAAACCACTTCTTTTTGCAACACTTGCCAATTTACCAAGAGTCGTCGTTTTCCCAACACCATTAACCCCTACTAGCATCCAAATATTTAAACAACCTTTTTGTGGAGAAAGTAAATCAACACCACTATCTTTGATTGGCTTTTCTAAAACATTGACTAGTTGTTCTTTTAAAAAACGCAAACCCTCAGAAGCTTCAACAACTTCCTCGTTTAACTTAGTTCTTAGAGATTCTAAAATTTGATCAGTAGCAGAAACTCCAGCATCTGCTCTAAGTAAAAGAGTTTCTAAATCATCAAGAACTTCAGGAGTAAGTGGATCGTCGCCTAATTTATCTAATAAATCAGTAACAAAGCCTTTACGAGTTTTTTCTAATCCTCGCTTCAGCCTGCTGAGCCAATCAATTTCATCTAATGAAAATTGATCAATTTTTTTACCTTGAGCGGCTAAAACTTCTGCTGACCATGTGAAAGTATCGTCAAAATCTCCTAGTTGAGGCTGATCTTCTCCTTGTGTTTCTTGACTAACTTTCAATCTATTTTCAACTTTACTATTTGACTTAAAATCCTCGTTTATATTTGTTTTAGTATTCAGTATCTCTTTTTCTTCAATTTCTTTTTGAAATAACTCTTTTTCCTCTTTTTGCTTTTGCTTCAGTTGCAAATAAACTTGTTTTGCCCAATCTAAAGAGTCATCAATCCCAGAAGATGAATTCTCACTTTGCTCCACATTAGAAGAATTCTGTTTGTTCTGAGAGAAATCGTCTTTCATTTCAAATTTAGTATTAAAGCAGAATTTTGAAGTTTCCTTAAAACTCCATTAATCATTCTTCGTCCTTGTTCATCGCTATAACGATTAGCCAGATTTACAGCTTCATTACAGGTAACAGCCATAGGAGTATTAAAATCGATTAAATCAACCCATGCCAATCTCAAAATATCTCTATCAATTCTAGGTAATCTTTTTAAACGCCAACCTTCCATAACGCTATCAAGCTTATGATCAATCTCATCTTGCTTTTCAATAACTAAATTAACACGCCTCAGAGCGAAATCACGTATTTCCTTTTGATCAACTAAAGCTAGTAATCTTGGTAATTCGATACTTTCAGACAAGCAGTTAAGTATATTCTCTGAGTCAATCAAGCAAGTTTTCAAATGATTTCGAGATTTAATTAACAATCCGGCATCTCCTTGAAATTCACTATCCAATAATTCCTGATTGGCTTTTTCTAATTGCGATGCACATGAATCTAATTGTTCTCGCCAATGTTGAGTTAAAGATTCAATTGCTTTACTAAGTAAACTTTCAGTATTTAATTTATTAATATCTTTTTTTTTAATTTGTCCTAAGAGTAAAAGAGCTAATTCTCTGGAAATTGATTTTAATTGCATAACTTTAACTAAAAGCCTTACGACGATGATGCTCTTAACTGAGAAAATAAACTAGAAAAAGATGTATTTGTAGAGTTACTCCTATCATCAGGATTTACAATTCCAGCAGAAATAATAGTTCGAAAAGCATCTTCAACCGTGATATCTAAATCTTTAACAGAATCTTCTGGCACTAATGTGTACCAACCAGTTGTAGGGTTTGGTGCAGTAGGTATAAAAACGCTTAACAAAGGTTGCTTTGGTTCAGTTTGTAAAGATGGTCCAACAATACCAGTCACAAAACCAACGCTGAATAAACCTTCTCGGGGATATTCAACTAACACAACTCTGCGAAATCTAGTTGAATTATCTCTCAAAAAGGTTTCTAGAAGTTGTTTAAGAGTTTTATAAACTGATCCAGCAAGTGGTATTCGAGACAGAGTTCCTTCCCCAAACTCAAGCAACCATCTCCCTACAAAATTTCTGGCCATAAGACCTATCAACAAAATACCGAGTAATGGGACGGTTAAACCCAAAGCAAGATTGATAAGGTCTTGCAATAAAGGATTAAGAGTAATGAAAGGATTTAATTGTTTTGGTATTGAAGTTAATATCGCCAAAACAAAGCGGCTGACAATTGTAGACAACCAAATAGTGGTAGCTAAGGGGATAACCACCAAAAGACCGGCTATTAGGTCGTTTTTAAGATCCTGCTGAAGCCTTGAGCCAAGAGTCAGATCTTCCTTGGGAGAGGACTGCACCAAATAAAGAGAGTCCGAAAAATATATATATACACAATCTAACCAAATTAAGTGCATTAATTAAATAATTTAAGCTATTAATAGAAATAAAACATCAAAAGAAAGCATTTAAAGCTCCTAATAAAGTCGGAATTGACTAAAAAACCTTTTAATGAAAGGCAAAAGCATTATTCATGAAAAACTAGCTCCAATCTTGAAAAATTCTATTGATCTGGCAAAAAAAATTAAAGAAAAAGCTTTTGAAGAAGGCTTTGATGCAGTAGGAATTGCAAAAGTTCCAGGATCTTCAAGAATCAAACTTCGAACCGCTTCATTAGAAAGATGGTTACAAGCAGGCCATCAAGCAAAAATGGAATGGATGAAGAGCCCAAGAAGAAAAGATATAGAAAGCCTTCTCAAAGGGGTAAAAAGTGTTCTTGCTGTTGGACTTAATTACTATGTAGATACTGACAGAGCACCTAAAGACATATCAATTGCCAGATATGGATGGGGAAAGGATTATCACAAAATTATTGAAAAAAAATTAAAAAAAATTGCTAAGTTTTTAGAAACAGAAAGACCAAATGCTAAATGGAAAATATGTGTTGATACAAGCGCATTTTTAGATAAAGCATGGGCAGAAGAAGCTGGTATTGGATGGATTGGAAAACACAGCAACATAATTAACTCTGAGATTGGTTCATGGATGTTTTTAGGTCATCTCTTATCTACTGAAGTTTTAGAATCTGATAAGCCTTCCAAACCAATATGTGGTGAGTGTGAAAAATGTATTGAAGCCTGCCCAACTAAAGCAATAGAAGAACCATTTATTATAAACTCAAACAAATGTTTGGCATATCACACCTTAGAAAACAGAGATCAAGAATTACCAAAAAACATTATTAATAAAATGGGCAATTGGATTGCTGGTTGTGATATTTGCCAAGATGTATGTCCATGGAACCAAAACAATATTCCGAGCACAGCAGAACCGGATCTTCAGCCATCTGAATGGATATTAAATACAAGTAAACAAGATCTATTGTCATGGGATGATTCAAGATGGAAAGAAAGTTTAAAAAATTCAGCACTAAAACGAATTAAGCCATGGATGTGGCGTAGGAATATAGATTCAATATCAAAGAATACATAAAAATGATTATGATGAAAACTTCAAAAATTTTTCAATATTTACTTAGTCTAAGTCTAATTGAAAGTTTTTTTATACCTAATTCGTCAATTGCATTTTTTCCAAAGATTAACGAACCAAACCAACAAGAATTTGAATCTACTTCAATACAAATCGGAAAAACAGCTATTCAACTGATTCAATTTGGTCAATATAAAGAAGCAATTAAAATTTTAAAACTTGCATTACAACTAAATCCTAAAGAAGAAACTCTTTGGATGGCTCTTGCAGAAGCACAGTTGAAATCAAAAGATAGTGATAGAGCATTATTATCATTGGATAAAGCTTTAGTAATAAATCCTAAAAATGCCTCAATATATTTTACTAAAGGTTCTATATATATGAATTCAAAACATCTTAAGAATGCTATTTTAATGCTTAAACAAGGATTATTTTTAGATAATAAAAATGAAACAGGCTACTTCCAACTTGGAAATGCATATTTTATGCTAAAAGAATATACTAAAGCATTAGATACTTACAATAAAGTAATTAAATTAAATCCTAATTTTTGGCAAGTAATTAATAATAAAGGTCTCATTCTTTATGAAATTAATAAAAAAAAAGAAGCTATCTCAAAATTTAAATTAGCAGCAAAATTAAGTAATAATGCTGAGCCTAGACTTGCATTAGCAATTTCAATCTATTCAACGAAAGGAAAGTCAATTGAATCATTAAACATAGCAAAAAATGCTTTAATAGATAATCCACAATATGCTGATATTGAATATCAATCTGAACAATTGTGGGGAAGAAAGTTACAACAGTCAGCAAAACTTTTTTTTAAAACGAAAGAAATGAAAAAAGTAGTTAGAGAAGCTAGAGAAAAAACTCAATGAGTTAATGTTTAACAAAAAGCTGGTTTTTGGCAAATTAGTTAGTAACCTAAACAAAGAAATTTAGGCCTCTTTCATACTTCAAGATGGCCAAGGAACGGCTGAAACCTATATCGTTGCATCAGGAAATGCAGCGTTCTTATCTCGAGTACGCAATGAGCGTAATCGTTGGGAGAGCATTGCCAGACGCGAGAGATGGATTGAAACCGGTGCAAAGAAGAATTCTTTTTGCAATGCACGAATTAGGACTTACGCCCGAAAGACCTTACAGGAAATGTGCTCGTGTTGTAGGAGATGTTCTTGGCAAATATCATCCACATGGAGATCAAGCTGTCTACGATGCACTTGTAAGACAAGTTCAAATATTTAATTCAAGATATCCAATTCTTGATGGTCACGGAAACTTTGGATCTATTGATGATGATCCTCCTGCAGCAATGAGATATACGGAAACTAGACTTGCGCCAATATCTAACGATGCAATTTTAAGTGAAATAGATCAAGAAACTGTTGATTTTTCACCAAATTTTGATGGCTCACAACAAGAACCAGATGTTTTACCCGCTCAATTACCTTTCCTCATCTTAAATGGAAGTACAGGGATTGCTGTTGGAATGGCTACAAGCATTCCTCCACACAATTTGAATGAGGTAGTAGAGGCCTTAATAGCAATAATAAAAAAACCTTCACTAAACGAAGAAAAATTATTAGAAATGATACCTGGACCTGACTTTCCAACGGGTGGTGAGATATTGATAAGTAGCGGAATAAAAGAAACTTACACAAAAGGGAGAGGAAGTATAACCATGAGAGGAATAGCTCACATTGAAGAAATTAATCCTGGAAAGGGTAAACACAAAAGAAGTGGGATTATTATTTCAGAACTACCATATCAATTAAACAAAGCTGGCTGGATTGAAAAATTAGCTGACCTTGTAAATAATGGAAAAGTTTCGGGAATAGCAGATATTAGAGATGAAAGTGATCGAGATGGAATGCGAATTCTTGTTGAAGTTAAAAGAGATTCTGATCCAAAAAAAATTCTAGATTTTTTGTATCAAAAAACTGCTTTACAAAGCAACTTTGGTGCCATTTTACTTGCATTAGTTAATGGCCAGCCAGTACAACTTACGTTAAGAACATTATTAAATAATTTTTTAGAATTTAGAGAAAATACTATTTTACTCAGAAGTAATTATTTACTTAAAAATATTAAAAATAGACAAGAGATAGTAGAGGCTCTAATCCAAGCTACAAATAATCTTAGAAAAGTAATTGATTTGATTGAAAATTCTAAAGATACAACTGAAGCAAGAATTAATTTAATTATTAGCTTAAAGATTAATGAGAGGCAAGCAGATGGGATCCTCGGTATGCCTTTAAAGAAAATTACAAGTCTCGAAAAAGATTCTCTAAAGAATGAAATAAAAGATTTAAAAAATAAGAGAGCAGAACTCGAATTGATAATTAATAACAAAGAAAATTTAATGAAAGTTATGATTAAAGAGCTAAAAGATCTTAAAAAAAGATTTGGTAGTAAAAGAAGAACAAAATTAATAGAAGGTGGAGATGCTCTTATTGCTGAAAAAATGGCAAATCAAAGACCAAATAAAGAACTTCAAAGAATAAATGCGTTAAAAGAATTATCAACGGATTCTGAAATAATTATACAATCGAATAATGAAATAAAAATAGTTCCTTCACTAACAATAAAAAAATTAAAGTTAAAAGAAAGTGATCAAGAAAGAAAAGATATTCTCCCTGCAAAGCTAATATGGCCAATTAAAGATGAGCCCAAAATATTAGCCGTTAGTCAAGAAGGTAAAATAGGTCTTATTAAGTGGGAATTTGCAGGACAAAAACCCGGCCCTCTAAAACGATTTTTACCAGCAGGTTTAGAAAATGATAAAATAATTAATCTTATTCCACTAACAGAAATACAAGATATAAGTATAGGATTAATAAGTACTGATGGAAAGTTTAAAAGAATTTCAATCAATGAGATTAGTGATATTTCTAATCGGTCAACTACGATTTTAAAATTAAAAGACAGTGTAAAGCTTCAATCTTGCATTCTTTGTAAAGAGAATAGCTATTTGTATATAGTGAGTGATATTGGAAGAATTATTAAAATTAAAATAGTAGAAAATGATTTCCCATTGATGAGCAAATTAGCTCAAGGAACAAATATAATAAAATTATTTCCAAATGAAAATATAGTTAAAGCCTTAAGTTTCAAAGAAGAAGAAAAAAAACAAAATAAAGATTTAATTTTAATAACTAATAAAGGTTATTTCATAAAACATTCAATTAAAGAAATAACTATTTCCAAAAAAGGAGCATTAGGAACAATGGGAATACATTTTAAAGATAATAAAACAATTAAAGAAAGAGTAATTGATTGTTTTATAAATAATAAACACGTTTATATTAGCACTGATAATGCTAAATATCAAAAATTAAAAACCGATCAAATTGATAATAGTTCATATAAAAAACAGAATAGATTAAATATAGAATTAAACAATAATGAGTTTTTAAAATCTAGTTTTTCAATGAAATTACCAGAACAAAATTAAGACAAAGATGTTTTTTCAACCCAAGTTAAATATTCATCAGTGACTGTTCCAGTAACATATTTTCCTGTAAAGCAAGATAAATCTAATTCCTTTATTCTAGAACCTTGCGTAATAGCTTTAGTAAGATCGTCTACTTCTTGATAAATCATTTTATCAATAAATAAATTATTTTCTATTTGTTTTATATCTCTATTATAAGCGATCAATTCATTCCTACTTGGCATATTAATTCCGTAAACATGTGGATATCTAATTGGTGGTGCAGCAGAAGTAAAAGTCACTTTATTAGCCCCAGCACTTCTTGCCATTTGAACGATTTGCTGAGATGTGGTTCCTCTAACCACTGAATCATCAACTATCAATACATTTTTATTTTTAAATTCTGTACTCATAGCGTTTAGCTTCTGACGCACTGAGCGTTTTCTTAAAGATTGACCAGGCATTATAAATGTTCTACCTACATAACGATTCTTGAAAAAACCTTCTCTATATTCAATACCTAACTGTCTTGCTACCTGCATTGCAGCAGGTCTAGAAGAATCAGGAATTGGCATTACTACATCTACATCACCAAGAGAAATTTGTTTTTTTATAGTTTCTGCTAATAAATCCCCCATTCTTAATCTTGACTCATAAACAGAAATACCATTCATAATTGAGTCAGGTCTAGCTAAATAAACATATTCAAATGAACAGGGGAATAATTGTGGATTATCTGAGCATTGTTTAGAAAAAAACTCACCATCTGAAGTTATAAAGATCGCCTCTCCTGGTTCAACATCTCTTACAATTTCATAATCATTATTTTCAATAACTAGAGATTCACTAGCGATTACCCACTCAGGTTTGTTATTTTCTTTTATCCTTCTCCCAATAACCAAAGGGCGAATTCCAAAAGGATCTCTAAAGGCTAAAAGACCATGACCTGCTATTAAAGCGATTGAAGCATAGGATCCCTCAACTCTCGAATGAAGTCTTTTAACAGCATTAAAAAGATCATCTGGATCTATATCTTTTCCTTTTATTTCACTATTTAATTCTGTTGCCAAAACATTTAATAACATTTCAGTATCGCTTGATGTATTTGTATGTCTTTTATCAACTTTAAAAAGTTCTTTTTCTAGCTCTCTTGTATTAGTTAAGTTGCCATTATGAACAAGAATAATTCCGTAAGGAGCATTTACGTAAAAAGGTTGTGCTTCTTCTTCTCTATGAGCAGCACCTTTAGTTGCATAACGTACATGCCCCAATCCTGATCTTCCAATCAAAGCTCTCATATCTCTAGTTCTATAAGCTTCCCGAACTTGACCTTTAGATTTATTAATATGAAAAACACTGCCATCCATTGTTGCTATTCCCGTAGAATCTTGACCTCTATGCTGAAGCAGTAGCAAGCTATCGTAAATTTGTTGATTACATTGATCAGTTGAGACAACACCTACAATTCCACACATGATTATATTCCTTGGTTACGTGACCTAAATTTAATTTTAGAATTATAATTCATAGATGATTTTATTTAGTTATTTTTTTATAAATAGTGTCTTTGTATATATCTTTCAAGTCTGAAATATTAACATCTATAATTGTATGATTAGATTGAGATACTAATAGTCTTTTTTGATTATTTACATTACCTAAATGAGATATTGAAAAAAGATTAGATTCTTGTAAGGAAATATTTTTATAGTATTTCCTTAATTCTAGGCTTTGATCACTTGAACAACTAACTAAAACTCTTGCTCCTCCTTCAGCAAATAAGAGTCTATCTAATCTTGATTCACTTGGAGAGAGCATAATATTTGCTCCATAGCCAGAAGAAATACAACATTCAGCTATAGCTACTGCCAAACCACCATCACCTAAATCATGGGCAGAGTTAATAATACCTTTTTTTATTATTTCTCTTAAAAATGCATGAACTTGTTTTTCTAAATTTAAATCTATTTCTGGAGGTCTTCCTGTTTTCAATCCATGAATATACTCTAAAAAAGATGATGCAGATAGTGAAATTCTTGGATCTTGATTGATATTATTTTCCAGAGGTAGACCAATCATCCATATTTGATCTTTAGCTTTAACCCAAGATTTTTTACAAATTTTATTAATATCCTCTATTAATCCAACCATACCAATTACTGGCGTTGGATGTATTGGGATAACGGTATTATTGGGCAATTTAGTATCATTATATAATGAGACATTTCCTCCTGTAACTGGAGTATTCAATGCTAAGCAAGCTTTAGTTATCCCTTCACATGACATTGATAATTGCCAAAAACCAACTGCTTTGTCTGGAGAAGAAAAATTTAAATTATTTGTAATTGCTATAGGTTCAGCTCCCACAGAACTTAAGTTCCTAGCTGCTTCTGCAACAGCAGACATACTTCCTCTTAGAGGATCTAAATAAACCCATCTATCATTACAATCTACGACTGATGCTATTCCCCTATCTTTCTTTGGTTTGGTTTGAAAATCATTTTGAGAACGAATCCTAATAACAGCTGCATCAGCTTCTCCAGGAGAAACAACTGTATTAGATTGCACTTGATAGTCGTATTGTTTATAAATCCAATTTTTTGAAGCTATTGAAGGCGTACTTAATAAATCTGATAGAACATTATTCCAACTAATAAATAAATTATTTTTTATATTAATAATTCCATCATTTAAAGTTTTGGGTAGTAAATCTTCAGTCCATTTCCAATGTTCTTGCAAATATTCAGGTATTGAATTTATTAATATATGTTCTTCTATAGGTGTATCATCGGCAAGCGCAGATGCGGGCAGATTTGCTACTACTTCATCATTATGAATCACTCTAACAACTTTTTCTTTTAAAACTTTTCCAACAACTTCAACATATAATCCCCATCTTATAAATAATTGTCTCAACTCTTCTTCTGAACCAGGTTTCACAACAAACAGCATTCGTTCTTGTGATTCAGACAACAAAAATTCATATGCAGTCATTCCCTTTTCTCTCGCCGGAACAAGGTCAAGGTTTAATTCAATTCCTACCTCACCTTTAGACGCCATTTCAGAACAACTACATGTCAACCCCGCCGCTCCCATATCTTGAGCAGCAATTACATAACCTGTTTTAAAGGCTTCTAAACAAGCTTCTATTAATCCTTTTTCAAGAAAAGGATCACCAACCTGAACTGCAGGTCGATCATCTAGTGAAGTTTTAGAAAGTTCAGAACTAGCAAAGCTTGCTCCTCCCATACCATCTCTACCAGTTGTATTTCCTACGTAAAGAACTGGAAAATCTATTCCACTAGCACCTGAACAAACTATTTCTTCTGTTTCCATCAAACCCAACGCCATTGCATTAACTAAGGGGTTACCTGAATAACTACTATCAAATCCCACTTCTCCTCCAATAGTAGGAACACCTACACAGTTTCCATAGTGAGAAATACCTGCAACTACACCTTCCATTAAACTAATATTTTTTTCATCATCTAATGGACCAAACCTTAAAGCATTCAACAAGGCTATTGGCCTAGCTCCCATAGTAAAAATATCTCTAAGAATTCCACCTACCCCAGTTGCTGCTCCTTGAAACGGCTCTACAGCTGATGGATGGTTATGACTTTCAATTTTAAAAACTAATCTTTGCCCTAAACCAATATCAACTACACCTGCATTTTCTCCAGGCCCTACAAGGATTCGACTACCTGTTGTGGGAAAATTTTTAAGTAAAGGTCGAGAGTTTCGATAGCAACAATGTTCAGACCACATAACACCAAACATTCCTAATTCATTTCTGTTTGGAGCCCGATTGAGTCTTCTACAAATTTCTACATAATCAGATTGTTTTAAGCCTTCTTGCTCAAGAACAGACATAACATCATATTCAACAAGAAATTTTGATGAATTAATGAATTGGTTAAAATCACTATTTTCAAAAGACACTGTCATTTCTTAAATCCAAGGATCAAGATCTCTTTCATTAGTGGAATTTGTATTTTTCTTACGTTTATTCATTCTATTAAATTCTTCGGCACTATCTATATCTAAATTGTCTATCCAGTCATCATATGAAGCATCGTCATTCAATATTTCATAAGAATTATTAACAAAATCGTTATCACTTTCGCTAATTTGATCATCGATCCACCCCTCAAGCTTATCAGAAGCGTTATGAGTTAAATCTTGAAATTGAGTTTTCCATTTTCTACTCTTACTAAGAAATTCTTCTTTTAAACTAGCTTTCTGTATTGGTAGGTCTTCAAATGTATCAATATCGCAAGAGATAGAACCTGGCTGTTTATCAATAATTTGAGCTATGTTTAAACGCCATCTACTAGTTCCTGGAATAAATGGATTAGATCTACTAACTAAATAATATTGTATATTTCCTTTCTTTAGCTCAAAAAGAAAATCAGCTATTAAGCCTATTCTTTGACCACTTCTATTAAAAACATTTGCATTCATTAAAGTAGGGAAACGATCTAAGGTTTGTTCGTCAGAAACTGAACAAGGACCTTTTACAAACACTTCTTGTTGATTTATTCCTTTTAGTTGATCTAATCTCCACACCTCTCTGTCAAGTCTCAAGTTAGAAGGACGAGTTATAAATCCTAATAATCTATGAACAGGTGGATGCATCCATGGACTAATAACTGGACCATGATCAATTCCACTCTCACAACGAACGTTATGTTTTAATAAATCACTAAATAATAATTTTTTAGGAACAGCCAAAATTAATTTCGTATTTGTATGGGCATTACTAAATAAGTAAAATTAACATCACTATTAATAGGTGAGAAAACTGCAGGTGTAGTAGGAGAATTACAACTTAATTTAATCAGATTTGAATCTATAACTTTAAGTCCATCTAATAAATATCTAACATTAAATGCTATTTGAAATGATTCACCTTTATAAGAGACAGGTATTGATTCATAACCTGCTCCAATATCTTGGGCATCTGTACTAATTTTTATTAAATTAGCAGAACCATCAGTAGTTACTTTTATAACATTATTATGTTGATCTGCTAAAACAGCAATTCTTTCTAATGAAGATATAAATTCTTTCCGATCAAATTCTAATTCTTTTTCAAAAGTATCAGGCAATAATTGTGAATAATTTGGATAAGAACCTTCTAAAGCCCTGATAGTTATAATATCATCGACAGATATAAAAACTACTTGACCCTTTTCAATAAAAAAATTAATTGGTTGACTAATATCACAAGTACTTAAAAATTTTTCCACTTCTCTTAAAGATTTAGAAGGTAATGTAATAGAAAATTTTTCTAAATTATTTGAACTATCTGTCTCTTTTGAATCAGATAATATATTATTTAAATTAAGAACAGCTAATCTATGTCCATCAGTAGCTGCAGATTCAATACCATGGCCGTTAAAGGTAAGATTCACACCAGTAAGTAATTGTTTAGCGTCGTCAGTACTACTTGCAAATAAAGTTGATTTAATTGCATTGGATAATAATAATGGATTCAACTTAAGCGATATACCACTTTCTACTAAAGGTAAATCAGGAAAATCATCAGAAAGCATTCCTCTTACTTGATATGTTCCACTTTTACTTGTTAACTCGACTTGTTGACTATTTTCATCTGATGCCAAAATTATAGGTGAGTCATTAGATAATTTCGAGACAATTTCACCAAATAACTTAGCAGGCAAAGTTATAGCACCACTACTCTCTATAGAAGCAGATATTGAAGTTTGTATTCCTAAACTTAAATCAAAACCAGTAAGACGAAGTTTACCAGTTACCTCATCAGCAGCGAGCAAAACATTAGCTAATACAGGGTGCGTCGGTCGGTTAGAAACTGCTTTACTAACCAATTGAAGAGCAGTATTTAATTCAGACTGGGAACAATTTAACTTCATTCTGTTATTTCAAATAAAAATCCTTGATATAAGAATTTCATAGCTATTTCCAAAAAGCAATACCGTTAAAAAAAACAAAACTTTTCACTTCTATTCAACTTCTTTATTTCTTATATGAAATTGAATTAGTAGTAGTAGAGGCTGTGGTTTCTGTGGTTAACACAGAAACCATAGTAATCATCTATTATTTTTCAAATTTTGCTTGTGGAGAAGTTATTTTGAAAGTGGAAAAAAATATTTTTTCTACTAATTTTAGTCTCTGTGGAAAAACTAAAAATAATTATTAACTAGTTTTAGTGAGTTTTCCACAACACTCATAAGCATAAACAATTGAAATTAACAGACAGTTTTATTTTTGGATATTCGAATGTCC